>NZ_ACLQ01000001.1 GCF_000174755.1 Capnocytophaga gingivalis ATCC 33624 | reverse complement strand
AGACTCCAGAACTGTACTCAAGGCCTTAGTATTAGGAATACGCACAGATAGCCATTTGGAAATCTATCAACAATATATAGATGCTGGTGCGGTGCATATTTTAGCCATCTCTGGGCTACATATTGGGATTATCACTTTCTTCTTAACCAGTTTACTGACTCTCTTTGTCCCCAAAAGGTACAAACTCATTAGGATAGAAATCCTTTTAGGCTGTTTATCTTTCTATAGTCTCCTGACTGGTTTTTCCGCCTCAGTACTAAGAGCAGTCCTCATGTTTGGCTGCTATAGTATTGCTTATCTTATGGAAAGCAGAAGAGCCCGATATGATAGCTTACTACTCTCTGCCTTTATTCTACTACTGTGTAAGCCTACTTTTCTATTTGAGGTGGGATTCCAGCTGAGCTATATGGCTGTACTCTCTATCGAGTTCTTTCTTCCCTATTTTAACAGATATATCTATTTTGAGAACAAACTCTTGAATTTTTTCACCAATATTATCAAAGTAAGTATTGCCGCTCAGATAGGTGTTTTTCCCTTATCCTTATATTATTTTCACCAATTTGCAGGATTATTCCTGCTTACCAATATCCTTATTCTCCCTCTCTTAGGAGGAATATTAGCAATAGGTATCATTGTTGTCTTGCTATCTTATAGGGGATGGGTGACCTCAGGACTTATCTACTGTTATGATACGATTCTCCACCTGATGAATAAAATTATTGCTTGGGTAGCCTCCGTAGAGCATATGGTGATACGCGATGTCTATTTTGATAGGATCCTTCTTTGGCTCTGCTATCTGTGTATTATAGGAGGAGCTATATACCTAAAAATAAGAAAGATAACCTTCTTATACCTTTCTCTATTCTCTCTGTTACTGATGCAAAGTTATCTCTTTTATTTGAAATATGAAAGTATTCATACAGAGCAGCTTATTGTATTTCAACAATATAAGAAAACCATCATTGCCTCCCAAGTAGGAAAGCAAGCTACCTTTTATCTGTCTGATACCTTGGAGATTCCTACAAAACTTCTTCAAAATTTCCATACCCAACAGCAGCTACAAGAGATTCATTATGAACCTATTAGAAACATTATCCCCTTTAAGAATGATTTTCTCACCATCATTGATGCTCCATTTTACTTAGATCGTTCTTTCCCTACTGACTATATCTTGCTTAGGAATAGTCCCAAAATCCATTTGGAAAAATTCTTATCCACTATCCAGCCTAAAATGCTCATTGCAGATGGGAGCAATCGTCCTTTTATCGTAGAAAAATGGAAACTTACTTGCCAGAAGCTACACATTCCCTTCCATTATACCAAAGAAGATGGAAATTTATCTCTTTAATGTATACATTTGATTTCTCACTTGCTCAAATTCTGTCAAGATTTCTTCAAAAACGGCTTCTACACTTTTCTCCTCGTGAATAAGGCTACTTACCTGCCCTATTTCCAGCTCTCCTTCATCCAAATTTCCCTCAAACATCCCCATTCGGGTACGCCCTTTTCCAAATAATTCTCTGAGCTTCTCTGGTGTTGCTTCTCTACTTTGGTAAAGCGTTTCTATCTGAGCATAAAATGGATTCTTCAGTAAGCGTACAGGAGATAATTCTTTTAAAGTCAAAATGGTATCGCCTTCTTTCGCCTTAATAACCTCTTCTTTGAAGCGCTGATGAACCGTTGCTTCTTTTGTAGCTATAAAGCGACTGCCCATCTGTATGCCTTCTGCCCCTAAGGCCATGGTAGCATACATCCCCCTGCCTGTGGCAATTCCTCCGGCAGCTATGACAGGTATATCCACAGCACTACATACCTGAGGAGTAAGTACTAAGGTGGTAGTCTCTTCTTTTCCATTATGGCCTCCTGCTTCGAATCCTTCGGCCACTACCGCATCTACTCCTGCTGCTTGTGCCTTGAGAGCAAACTTGCTACTGCTGACCACATGTACAACTTTGATGCCTCGCTCTTGTAACTGTGCTGTCCAAAGGGAAGGATTCCCCGCAGAGGTGAAGACCACAGGTACTCCTTCCTCCATAATCACCTCCATAGTATGTGCACTATTTTGATACATTATAGGTACATTTACCCCAAAAGGCTTGGAGGTATGTGCTTTACACTGCCTGATCTGAGTACGCAATTCCTCGGCTGACATAGAGCCAGAGCCCAACAATCCCAGCCCTCCAGCATTGCTCACCGCTACCACCAAAGGCCACTGACTCGCCCATATCATTCCGCCCTGAATGATTGGGTATTGTATATTAAATAATTCTGTAATACGTGTTTGCATAACAATAATGATTAATGGTTAATATCTTTTCTGTATAAAGTAGATTAGAATTGCAAAGATACAATATTTTCAAGGGTTTGTCAAGAGTTTATAATAAGAAAGTAGGAATAATTCCTTATCCCTACTTTCCTAGTCAGCAATCAGTGAACATTGTTCATTAATCTTCTAAAAAATATCTTTAAGATGCTTCATGCTATTGGCAATACTATCCTTAGCCTCGGCAAAATCACCTTGTCCTATCTTCTTTATCACATTAGTAGCAAAGCCTTTCATCTGTTCGAAAGTGATATGAGGAGGCATCGCCAAGGTATCACGATTGGTATAGATATTTACCAAAGTAGGTCCGTCGTGTTCAAAGGCCGCTTTTACAGTAGCCTCAAGATCTTCCATTTTACGAACTTCATAGCCCTTTATATTCATCAGCTCGGCGAGCTTATCAAAAGGAGGATTTACCATATTGGTCTGCCAATCAAGGTAGCCTGATACCTCCATTTCGAGTTTTACCATCGCGAGCGAACGGTTGTTGAAGACAAATATCTTCACTGGATATTGATACTGCATCAGGGTAGCCAAGTCCCCCAAGAGCATAGAAAGTCCTCCATCACCACACATAGCAACTACCTGTCTGCCCTTAGAAGAGGCCGCTGCACCGATAGACATTGGGAGCGCATTGGCCATAGAACCATGATTGAACGAACCGGTAAGGTAGCGCTTGCCTGTTCCCTTGATAAAGCGTGCTGCCCATACCACATTCATACCCGTATCCACTGTAAAGATAGCATCATCAGCTGCATATTTGTCTAAGAGCTTAGCTGCATACTCAGGGTCTATCTGGTCTACTTCCGTTTTTTCCTTGGCATAGTCATCCAATGATTTTTCAAGTTCCACATACTCTTTGTGAATTTTCTTTAAGAAACTATCTTCTGTACGAGGAGTCAACTTAGGCAATAGAGCCGCAATCGTATCCTTCACATCTCCAGCAAAGCCATAATCCACTTTGGCTCGACGACCGATGATATCTGGGCGCTCATCTATCTGAATGATGGTATTTTTCTTAGGCAAGAACTCCGCATAAGGAAAATCCGTTCCCAGCATGATAAGTACATCTGATTCGGCACAAGCATCATATCCAGAACGATGTCCTAACAGTCCATTCATTCCTGCTATATAAGGGCTATCGACACGGTCGAAGAATATTTTACCTCGGAAAGAAGCCACGATAGGTGCTTTGAGAGTTTCAGCAAGTTGCTCTACCTCTTTCACTGCATATTGGCAACCATGCCCACAGTAGAGAGTGATTTTTTTATGCTTGGTGTCATTGAGCACTGCTGCCAATTTGTCAAGCTCACTGTCAGAGGGGCGCACTACAGGCTTGGCTAAGAAAGTCTGTGTAGCAGTAGGAACTTCTTCCTGGTCAGCTCCTGCCACATCGCCAGGTAAGCCCAAGACAGCCACGCCTTTCTCGTTGATAGCCGTTTGTATAGCACGCTGCATCATGGTAGTGAACTGTTTAGGAGTATTGGCTACATACACATATTTGCTACAATCCTGAAACAATAGGAATGGATTGGTTTCTTGGAACCAATGGGTACCAAACTTATGAGTGGCACAAGTGCTGGCTATGGCAATCACGGGATTCCCAGAGCGGTTAGCATCATAAAGCCCATTGATTAGGTGTACATGCCCAGGTCCAGAGCTACCCATACAACAGCCGATACCATTGAGCTCAGCATCCATAGAAGCTGCATAAGCTGCTGACTCCTCATGGCGTACGTGTATCCATTCGAGACGACCATCCCTACGGATAGCGTCATTGACAGGGTTAAGGCTATCTCCTGTAATGGCATAGACCCTTTTTACCCCTGCTTGTACTAACATTTCGACCAATTGGTCAGATACATTCTTACTCATAATTTTTTATTTCTCTAATTGAGCGACAAAAGTACATATTTTATTCCTCTTTCCAAATTTTTTAAAACAAAATAACAGCGAGGATATTTTTGAATGAAGAGTGAAGAACAAAAAGCTATTTTTAAATGAAGTAAAAAACATCTACCTGAAATTCAACACATTAAACAACAATACAAGCCATATGAAATTTAACATTTTTACTTAATTAAAATCAAATATTTTCAGTATCTTTGTCTTTGAATAAAACAATATCTGTAAAAAATAAAATTTATTATGAGAAATTTGTATAACTCGTTAAAAATTCGTAACTAAGTAAAGTTCTATTTAGTACAAAAATATACTAAATATAAAATATTTAGTATATTATTTACAAAAACTACTTATAATTTTCTTAAGTAGGTTTATATTTTAGACAAAACCCGAAAAGCCTGTAAAAGAGTAGGAAATCCAATAACAATATTATGGCTATAGAAATTATCTCCCTAAATGGAAAATCTCCTTATATAGATTATAAAGCTTTTGAAGAAAGTGTACATCAAGTACTTAACAATACTTGCCCTAATGCAAAAATATATCTCTTTAATAGATTCCCTATTCCTATATCAAATATAATAGATATAGATCTATTACTTGTAATTATTGTTCCAAATAAAAAAGATAGTTACTATAGAATTAATGAAAATAGTCTTTTTCAAAATCAAATCATTCCTGTCAAGTTTATTGATAAATATATAGATAAAGAATTATATAGTTCTGATGAAAGCGATGATCGTGTATTCTTGACTGAAAAAGGTGAAATTGATTATCAAAATGAACTTGAGAAGTTAAAAAGTGGAATAAGAGAATACCTAACACAAATATTTAGAGAAGAGAATATCATAGATAAAGAAGAATATGTTTATATTCCTTTTCCTATTATACAGATACTAAGTCCTAAATATAGATGTGTTACTACCAATTATTTATTAGGTGCCTCTTTTGACTTTCATATGTTAGATGAATATTTTAAGAAAAATACACAAGAAATGTATTTCTGCTCTATAAAAAAATGGTCTCAGTCGGGAGCTTATGAAGTAGTTCCTTTTGATATTGAAAAAATTGTAGATAGAATATCAAAAGATAGTGAATATGGCTACCTCACAAAAAGAAAAATAGAAAATATTGTAAAACAAAGAGCTAATCTCTCAACTGTTGAAAAAGAGATAGGAAATAAACTTATTATTGTAGAAGGAAAAGCCGGAAATGGAAAGACAAATAGATTATTAACCATTGCTTATAAACATTATATAAAAGGACAACATATTCTATTTTTATCTTATAATAGATTGTTAGTACATGATATCAATAAAACATTTCAAAGTATATCAAATTTGAAAAAAGAATCTAAGGTAGGGAGGGTTCCAGCCAATACTTTTCATTCTTTTTTCTTTGATTTATGTAGAAAGACAGGTGTTATTAAGTTAGAAAAGCATAAGAGATATAAAGAAAACAAAAAGAGATATGAAGAACTTGTAAATATATTAGAAAAAAATATGCCAATAATATCTGATATATTAAACTCCTTGCGACTAACTGATTTTGATTTTAATAAAGAGAATTTAAAAACTTATTTCCAAAATCGTGATGACCTAGATTCTGTAACTAAGGACTATGCTAGAGATTATATCAATTCTTATGATAGGAGTATAGAAATATTTATAAAGAAGAAAAAAGAGTACTTAGCAGATCTTTTACTTTCAGTAAAACAAGATAATGATGGAGGTCTATTTAATCAAGACTATGAAAAATTTTTACGAATACTCTATAAAGTACTTAATAACACCTCCGAATTCTATAATGAATATGATGTAAGAAATAAGAAAGAACTATTAGAAACGTCTTTAAATCTTAATAACGAAAGTAATGAAATTAGTTTTAGAGCCTTCTCAAAACACATTGAGGATAAAAAGAATCGATTACCTATAAAATATGACCTAATATTTGTAGATGAGGCTCAAGATTGTTACGAATATGAAAAAGAAATTCTTATAAAACTTTTTGGAGAAGGAAAAATCATTGTTGCTAATGGAGGAGAAGAGCAGTTAATAAGATATCCTGAACTTTGTGATTGGAGAAAGAGAAAAGCAGAAACAGAAACAGGATACAAAGAGACAAACTATATACCACACAAACCTATCATACCAACAAAAAAAGATCCTGTATCCACATCTTATAGAAGTAAAGAAGAGGTAATTAGGTTATGTAATTTCTTTGCAAACAAAATAAATATAGAATTTAAATTACATTCTCTCAATGAAGAAGTTGCTCCTAAAGAATATATTGATCGTGGCGAAATAATTTTTGATTTTAGAAGAAATCCTGAAATTCTATCTATCTATAATCAGTTAAAAGAAAAATCTTCTATTAATGGTTATAAGCCTTATGAAAGTATACTAATACTCATAACCCCAGAAGATGAACAAGAGGAAAATTCAGAAGGAGTTTCACACAAAAATAAAACTCATATTTATGAAAATAACTATGTAAATACTACTAACATAAAGGAGAAAAAAGGAAGTTGGGAATATCTCAAATTATTAGAAGATAATGGATACCAATGTTATAATGGTACAAAAAGCAAACATTTACCTTTCGATTTTGATGATACTCGCATCATCCATTATGAATCTTGTAGAGGATTGGAAACTTTTGCTGTATGTTGTTTCGGCTTAGATACTTTTTTTGAGATAAAATATAAAGAAGAGAAAGCTGAGAGAACTTTATTAAATAAAACAAGATATAATAATCAAGACCTAACTAATGAAAAACGTAAACAGATATATGCAACAAATTGGCTACTAATGGCTCTAACAAGAGCTATAGATACTCTATATATACAGATAGATGATAAAAACTCAGATATTGGAAAGTTAGTCTGTGAATATATTGAGATGAATAAAGATAATAAGAATATCAAAGTATATGAATAATCCAAAATATATATTATTATGAACCAAACAGCAAGAATAGAAGAATTTTTCAGTACGTTTAGAGGGGGAACAGAAACTCTTAAACAATACATCAACTATCAAAAAAAATTTACTGATGGAGAAGAGGCTATTATTGAGAAAAAAAAGAATGAAATAATAGAAAAAGAACTTGAGAATTATCAGAAAAATTATGAAGAAAACAAAGATAATCCTGAAAGAATCAAGAGAATACAAGAATTACAAAATGAAATTGATCTACTAACAAAAGATAAAGAAGGAGAAGAAAAAATACTTGGTATATGTAAAGCACAAAGGCTATACGATGAATTAAGATGGCTACAAGGAGATGGTGAATATCTAATTGAAAATGAAGGCTCTTTTGAAGAAGATCCTGAGAAATTAAACATCTCGTCTTTTACGATTATACAAAACAATACTACTTTAGTATTGATATATTCTTTTTTTGAAAATCAATTAAAGAGGCTTTGTGACATTTTAGGAGAAAAAGCCCCTATTCATTATTGTGACCTAAAAGGAGATGCTACTGTACAGTGTGGAAAATTTCTCACCAAATTTTGTAAGGTAGAGAGCTTTATATTCGAACAGATACATTGGCAATTCTTAGATAGTATAAGAGTACTCAGAAATCAAATCATACACAATAACCCTCATTATTTCAGTGTATTGACAGAAAAGGTACTAAAAAATAGTATAGATAAAGAGTATATACACAAGAACTTAGAAGAGATTATCCAAACAGAAAACTTCCTTAAAACAGAATACAATAATAGTGATTATTATATTCGTTTGTCGGATACATTTCTTTTGAAAGTAATCAACTATATGGAGATCTTCTTTAGTGATTTGGAAAACTATGTTCAGAAAAAGCGATAGTATCTCATAAAATACAATTCTTAAACCAGTAAAAACATCCATGAAAGCAAAAACTATTTCTCTATTCATTGTCTTTTTTGTGAGTATAATTGCTTGCTCGAGTAATGAGGTAAGTGAAACTTATGTATATATCTGCAAGGGACCTAATAGCGCTGCTTATCACTACAATCCTCATTGTAGAGGACTAAGACAATGCTCTACAGATGTAGAAAAACTCACCGTAAAAGAAGCTGTAGAAAAAGGAAGAAAACTATGTGGCTATGAAGACTAAATGGGAATATTTCATTTCTTGGCTTAGTAACCTTTTTTCTTCCTCTGGGCGTATTGGTAGGACTACCTATGGGGTAAGCCTGATTATATGTATTTTTTTAAGTACCCTTATCCTTATAAGTATTCTCTTAACCCAAGAGAATATGTCTTTTTTTATCCTCTTATATATCCCTATTATATGGTTAGCCTTAGCTCAGGGGGCTAAGCGCTGTCATGATCTGGGAAACAGTGGCTGGTTTCAGTGGATTCCTTTCTATTATTTTATTATGCTTTTGAAAGAAGGAGATAAAAAGACTAATTACTACGGAGAATCACCCAAGTATAGGCACTCTCAAAAGAAGACAGCCTCTGAAAATAGCCCTCCTTCGGATACTGATACTTCTACACATCAAAAGAAAGAGAATTCTTATAGTAAATACAATAAGGATTATAGAAAGAATTATAGTCAAAAATACTAAAAATCTATTTCTCCAAAATCACCTCACTAAGCTTTTGAGTAAGTGCCTTTCTATGATAGGCCCCAAGTGAGGTGGGCTGGGTATGGAGTTGATTTGCCTTATAGAGAGCGTAGTATTGGGTAAGGGCTTGCTTAATAGCGGATGTATCGGTTACCGAAAGGGTAATACCCGTTTGGGTCTGGGAGATAATCTCCTTCACATCCCATTGTGAGTAGCCCAAGGCGAGAATAGGACGCTGCGAGGCCATATACTCAAAGAGTTTCCCTGGGATGATGCCTTCTGTCTTGTGATGGTTGATTTCCAAAAGCAGTAACAACTGAGAGCTTCGCTGTAGCGCCAGTGCCTCGGTATGGCTCAGATACCCCTTGTACTCCAAGGAGGAGGTTAGCCCATATTTCTCTATGGAGGCAAAGACTTCCTCACTTACCTTCCCCGCCAAGCATATACGTAAGTCCTTCCTAAACGCTTCATTCTCTCGTACCATTTCTCCCAACACCTGCCAAAGAGGCTCGGGATTGCGCTCCGAGAGCAAAGAGCCTATATGGGAAAGCAAGAAATAAGGAGATAGCGACACTTCCTTAGTAAAAGTATCATCATAACCATTGGTAATCAGCACAATGGGTTTTGGAGTCTTTGCAGCAAACTCCCGCTGGGTGCTGGGGCTGGTTACGATAATAGTATCGGCTGTCTGCAACACCTTTCGCTCTAAGGTAAGGTGCTTTTCTGCTGATTTTTTGGTAAGTCGTAGCTGAGAATGGTAGCCTATATTCGTCCACGGGTCGCGAAAGTCAGCGATCCATCGTAGAGAAGGAAATTTTTCTTTGAGGTGCATCCCTATCAGGTGTACACTATGGGGAGGAGCCGTAGTGATAATGGTATCTATCCCATGTGTGGTAATATAGTCAGATAGATACTTCACTGAGGGGCGTACCCAGAATACCCGCGCATCGGGGATAAAGAGATTGCCACGCACCCATAGCAGGCACTTATCCACCCATGAGAGCTTTTTGGTAGGAATAATCCCCGCACTTATTTTCTTTGTTTTCTCTTTAGAAAAGAGAGAAGCTATGGAATAAGGCTCCCATATTTTTGTTTGGAGTAGGGTTAAGTCTTGTGGAAGGTCATCAGCTATATGTGCATCCACCATAGGATAGGTAGGGTTCTGAGGGGTGTAGATAATGGGTTCTATACCAAAATCACGCAGGTACTTGACAAATTTCAGCCAACGTTGTACCCCAGGTCCTCCCGCTGGTGCCCAATAGTAGGTAATTATCAGCACTTTCTTCATCTGCTCTTCCCTATTCTGTTACTGTCTTTCCACAAGAGCCCTCACTGAGGCCAATTCTTTGTATCTCTTACGGGCTTCTTCGGCTGGAGAGCCAAAATAAGTCTGGTTACCTTCGAGAGATTTGCTAACGCCACTCTGTGCCAAAATGACTGCTTTTTCACCTATGGTCACCCCACTGGTGATACCTACTTGCCCCCATAGGGTAACCCTATCCTCGATCACTACACAACCTGCAATTCCCACTTGGGAAGCGATCAGGCATTCCTCTCCTATGACAGTATCATGCCCCACATGTACATGGTTGTCTATCTTGGTACCTCTCTTAATGGTAGTATCGCCTGTCACCCCTCGATCTATGGTACAGAGAGCTCCCAAGTCCACCTGATCTCCTATCACTACACGCCCGCCTGAGAGGAGCTTATCAAAGCCTTCTGGACGCTTTTTATAGTAGAAAGCATCAGCTCCAAGTATTGTTCCTGAGTGGATAGTCACATTGTCCCCTATCACACAATGATCATAGATAGTAACATTGGCATGAATAAGGCAGTTCTTTCCTATGACCACATGATTGCCTACAAAAGCACCAGGTTGGACTATAGTACCCTCTCCTATCTGAGCAGTAGGAGCGATCAGAGCAGTAGCTCGCTCAAAGGGCTTGAAGAAGCGAGTGAGCTTATTGAAATCACGAAAGGGATCCTCGGAGATCAATAGGGCTTTGCCTTCAGGACAGGGTACTTCTTTGTTAATCAGCACTATAGTTGCTTTAGAGTGTAAGGCCTTGTCGTAGTACTTGGGATGATCTACAAAGACGATATCGCCTGCCTCTACCACATGTATCTCATTCATTCCCAATACAGGAAAGTCTTTATCACCTACATAGCGACTACCTATGATGGTAGCTATTTGTTCTAAGGTATAGGGTTGTGGAAATTTCATTTCTTTCTTTTGCTTTTAGGGTACAAAGATACTGAAAATATAAATAGGTAAATAGTGAATTTTTTATTAAAAAATAAGTATGTTCTTTTGTTGATAAAAAACGCTTTTTCGATTGACTTCTACCTAATATTTATTCCTATCTTTGCCCCGTATATCATATGGCTCTTTCTCTGGATGAATAGTAAAAGAAATAAAATATTTATCATTCTCAAAATCAGCTGTATTTTTCTCTTGCCTATTCTCTTACAATCTTTTTCTTTTCATAGGAATAACAACCGAAAAATACAAAAGATTGTCATTTCTCGTCAGGAAAATACCCAGCATATACAGCAAGCACAATATATTACCAATGATGCTGTGGAGAACCTGCTTTTTTCAGCCAAGAATGCAGAGGAATACACCCTACAAGAGATAAAAATCAATGCTTTAGAGAAGATGTTGGCTGCCAATCCTATGGTGGAGCATGCGGATATCTACCTCACTATCGATGGAGTGCTCAAGATAGTGATCAAGCAGCGGGAACCCATCGCAAGGATGGTCAGGGGGGGACAGTTCTATTATATGGATATACAGGGCAAGCGTATGCCGCTCTCCGATGCTTCTTCTGCTCGGGTACCTTTGGTTCGCGGGGTAGAAGAGCCTATGTGGGAGGATGCTCATATCATTCTCAAGCATATCTATATGGATCATTTCCTTAGAGAGAATATCGTAGAGCTCTCAGTGAACAAAGGCAAATTCTTTGCGCGACTACGAGGGGCTAACTTCTCAGTATGCTTAGGAAAATCTGATGATATTAATTTAAAATTCAACAACTTAAAAGCTTTTTATAAAAAGGCAGCAAAGGATAATTTCTTGGACAGATACACAGAGGTGAATTTGCAATATTACAATCAGGTAGTATGCACTCATGCCCATGCTGTGGTAGAGGAGCGAAATCAGTAAAAACTTAATAAAATACAAAAGTATTATAAAGAAATAAAAAATGCAAAATAACCTTTCAGATATATTGGGAAATGAAAACAGATAGTAAAATGAATCAAAAAAAATACATTGCGGGAATTGATATAGGTACTACCAAGATTGTGGCAATCGTTGGTAGTGAAAATCAATACGGGAAATTGGAGATCTTAGGCTATGGTAAGGCCAAGAGTCAAGGTATTTCCCGTGGTATGGTGGGAAACATAGGAAAAACTATCGATTCTATAAAACAAGCTGTAGATCTAGCACAAGCCAAAGCAGGGGTAGTGATCTCTGAGGCTTATGTAGGTATAGCTGGACAACATATCAAGAGTAACGAAGCTTCTGACTATATCACACGAGAGAATGCTGATGAGATGATTTCCTCGGAGGACTTGGATGCTCTCTGTCATTGTGTGATGAGCAGTAAGAATCGCTACCCTGGCGAGGAGGTAATCCATATCCTTCCTCAGGAGTATAAGGTAGACAATCAGGAAGATATCCATGATCCTGTAGGGATGGTGGGGGCTCGCTTGGAAGGAACTTTCCATATCGTGACTGGGCAGGTAGCTCCTATCAAGAACATCCAGCGCTGTGTCACCAAGTCGGGCATTGAGCTCAAGGGGCTTACCTTAGAGCCTATTGCTTCTTCTGCTTCTGTGCTCAGTGAGGCTGAAAAAGATGCAGGGGTAGCCCTTGTAGATATAGGAGGCGGTACTACTGATTTGGCAATCTTCAAGGAAGGATATATCCGCTATACTGCGGTAGTGCCTTTCGGAGGAAATATCATTGATAAAGATATCAAGGAAGGTTGTGGAGTATTCGACAAACAGGCTGAAATGCTTAAAATCAAGTTTGGATCTGCCCTACCGGAATATACCAAGGAGAATGAGGTAATCAATATTCAGGTATTCAAGGGAAGGGAACCTCAGGAGATACAGGTGACCAACTTGGCTCGCATTATCCGCTGCCGTATGGAGGAAATCATTGAAGCTGTATTCAACGAAATCAAGAATTATGGCTATGACCAGCCTCGCAAGAAACTCATCGCTGGGATTGTCCTCACCGGTGGAGGAAGTGAGCTAAAAGACCTTCCTCAGTTAGTGGAGTATATCACTGGATTACCTACACGCATTGGTCACCCCAACGAACACTTGGCCAATAATACCCCTCCAGAGCTTTCTTCTCCTATCTATGCCACCGCTATAGGACTCTTGCTTGATGGAATTGAGCGTGAACAAAACGAAGGACAACGTATTGACTTTTCTCACCTAAAAGATACCCCTCAACCTGAAGTTCACTCACATCAGGAACCAACCCCTCTCACCACTCCTGAAGTAGCAGCTCCTGTGGCTATAGAACCAACCCCTGTAGTCACCCCAAAAAAAGAAGAAGAGGAGGAAGAAATCGTAAAACCTGAAAAGAAAACAATTCTCAAAACTATCTCGGATAAGTTCACAGACTTCTTCAAGTCCATGGATTAAGCCTATTATATTCAATCAAATGTTAAATAAAGGATTATAGTTGTACAGCACAATTATAATCCTTATTTTTGTGGCTTAAAGTAAAAATATATAATTTTTTATGAACGAAAAAGATACTTATATCAATAATCTTCAGTCTTTTACAGACAAATTCGCCGATAAGATGATTTCTTACTCACCTAACCTTATTGGGGCAATTATCTTACTTTTTGTAGGAATATGGGTATGCCGCCTTATCCGAAAGTTTGTAAGGCGTATCATGGTAAGGCGTGCGGTAGATATTACTATTCAGAACTTTGTCAATGAGCTACTACGATGGGTACTCTACATCATATTAGGGCTGGCTGTTATCCAAAAAGTGGGAGTGCCAGTTTCCTCTTTCTTAGGGGCTTTAGCTGCTGCAGGGGTAGCCGTAGGCTTGGCTTTGCAGGGTTCTCTCTCGAACTTTGCTGGAGGAATTATGCTTCTTATCCTCAAGCCTTTCCGCATAGGTGATACCATCGAAGCTAAGGGTCATATAGGGACTGTGGAACGTATCGGTATGTTCTATACCACCATTATTAAGTTCGGTAACGAAAAGCTAATGATTCCTAATGGACCTCTTTTCTCTGACAATATTATCAACTACTCCGAGTCAGAAACGCGTCGTGACAATATTATTGTAGGCATTGGCTATGGATCTGACCTAAAAAAAGCTAAAGAAATTCTCTATACCCTTACAAAGAACTGCCCTACTGCGCTACAAGACCCTGCTCCTGCGGTTTTTGTAAATGAATTAGCAGATAACTCGGTAAACTTCACCCTACGTGTATGGTCTAAAACAGAGCACTATTGGAATACTCATTTCTACCTAATAGAACAAATAAAGCTGACCTTTGATAAGGAAGGTATCGAAATTCCTTTCCCTCAAAGAGATGTACATATTATCTCTAAATAAAATATTTTAATATATGGCAACCATTTTAGTCACAGGTGGTTTGGGCTTTATTGGCTCACACACTACCGTAGCCCTACAACAAGCAGGGCATGAGGTTATTATTATTGATAATCTCTCCAATGCCTCTATCGAAGTCAAGGATAGAATAGCAAAAATCACAGGAAGAGCTCCTATCTTTGAACAAATAGACCTTAGAGAAAAGGATAAAGTACAGGATTTCTTCCTTCGCTACCCCAATATAGATGGAGTGATTCACTTTGCCGCCTCTAAGGCGGTAGGCGAAAGTGTAGAAAAACCACTATTATACTACGAAAATAACATTGCATCACTTATCTACCTACTTCAGGAGCTTCAGAAGAGAAAGAATACTGCTTTTATCTTTAGTTCTTCTTGTACTGTATATGGCCAAGCGGACAAGCTCCCTGTCACAGAAGATGCACCTTTCAAACAAGCGGAATGCCCCTATGGCAATACCAAGCAGATCAATGAAGAGATTATCCGTGATACTTGTACTATAGCTAAAAACATCAAGGCAATATCCCTTCGCTACTTCAACCCTATTGGGGCTCACGCTTCAGCCCTTATTGGAGAACTACCCAATGGAGTACCTCAAAACCTCATCCCTTATATAACCCAAACAGCTATTGGTCTAAGGGAATCTCTTTCTGTATATGGTGATGACTACCCTACCCCCGATGGAACTTGTATTCGTGACTATATCCATGTAGTAGACTTGGCCGAAGCACACTTGGCGGCACTCGAATACATCCTTCAGGGTAAGATTCAGGGTAACTATGAGGTGTTCAACGTAGGTACAGGTAAGGGTAGCTCAGTACTCGAGGTGATCAAGGCTTTTGAGAAGGTCACAGGGCAAGCACTTCCTTACAAAATTGTAGGCCGCCGCGCCGGAGATGTAGTGGCTGCCTATGCCGATACCCATAAAGTCAATGAAGTATTGAAATGGAAGGCTAAACAGACTCTTGAGGAGGCACTCCTCTCAGCCTGGAATTGGGAAAAGAAATTGAGAAATAAGTAATTTTATCCGATGAAAATAACAAAAATACTCTCCTTCACCGCGCTCTCTCTCTTGGGAGGGGCGCTACAAGCTCAAGAAAAATCTTTGGCTACATTGGTCAATGAAAAAGATGCTTTCTTAGTCGATGTACGTTCAGAAAAGGAATTTGACCAAGGCTCTGCCCTCAATGCTGTCAATATCCCTGTGGACAAGATAGAAAAGGAACTTGATCAGTTCAAGGGTAAGTCCAATATTATCCTATTCTGCAGGGCTGGAAGACGTGCAGAAGCTGCTAGAAAACTATTGGAAAAACACCATATAAAAGCAATCAATGGTGGCACTTACCAACAGGTGAAAACCTTGCAAAAAGAAAACCTTATGGATAGGCTCTCTTATCGTACGGACAAACAAACTGTATCGGTTATCAAAAATGGAGAAGGTGTCAAACAAGTTGCCGTAGCGTTGGGCAAAGGAGCTATCCTTAAGAAACACACTACCGATGTACCTGCTTTCTTAGTGGTTGTCAAAGGGGAAATTCGCTTCTTGATCAATGGACAAGAAATCCTACTAAAGGCTTTGGATACTTACAATATTCCTGCAGAAATAGAGCATGAACTTATAGGTGTCGATGATGAAAACTTATTCATCCTTACCAAGTCCAAGTATTTCAAGGAGTAAATACATTATAAATAAAAAAGCTGTCCTTTTCGGACAGCTTTTTCTATTAAAATCATATTATTTAGAGATAAACTCTTTTAGTTGCTTGATATACCAATCAAAGTCATCGTACATAACGAAGTGCAATCCCTTGTTCGCATATCTAAGTTCCTTTTTAGGGGCTTTGCATATTGTTGCTCTATTTTATCCTTTGAGAAGCTAAAAACAGACTCTAACAATACTAATGTAGGCACTTCTATATGTTGTATCTCCTCTCTAAGATCTGTATTAGATAATTCACAAACCATTTTCCCGATTGTCTCTCTATCTGAATCCATGCTCCACTGTATTATTTGAGGGATTCTATCTTTGCTTTCGGTATAGTAGACCATTGATGATGTCTGTGCCTGTTGGAAATTTTCTTTGGGCATCCCCACAAATTCCTTAATTATAGGAGTACAATCCTTATTAGGATCCACCTTAAAGTCACCATTGGAGAGAGCTGCAAGAGCTGGTAGTGCATCTACTATTACTATTTTCTGAAGTAGTTTAGGCTCTTTTGCGGCTATTTTCATAGCAAGCATACCTCCCAAGCTATGTCCAATAATAATAGGTTTCTTGATTTTTTCCTTTTTGACATAAGAAATAATCGCTTCTGCCCAATTATCCAAACTTGGATTTTTTACTGGAGCAGTTCCTGCAAATCCTGCCATAGTAAAAAGGTAGCAAGTATGATTGGGACTAAATTCCTTAACTGTATCTTGCCATACTTCTGCAGAACAGGCAAGCCCAGGAATAAATAAAATAGAATTTCCTTTATTTCCTATTTTTTGCACTGAGAAAGAGGCTTGCCCAAAGCTCAATAAAGGTGATATAAATAGGAAAAAAAGGAAAGTAATAGAAATGTTTTTCATATGAAGAAATATTTATATTTTCTTGAGTTGCTCTTGCATCATTCGGATCTGATCCTTTAGCAAGTTTTGTTTGTCTAATTTCTTAGCTTGGGTTAGGTACTCTTGAGCTTCTCTTTTACGCCTTTTCTGCATAGAAATTCCAGCCAAACTAAGTTTTGCCATTGCCTCATCATAACTCATATTAAGCCCATACTTGAGTGCTGTTTTGAAATATTTTTCTGCTTGAGTAAGATTGGTCTGAGAAGTGACAATACCATAGAGGTAGTTATAATAACCTCTTTGCTTAGGAATAAGAGCTGTTTCTGGATTTTTGATATAGTCAAGCCATTTCTTTGTCCCTGCTATATCCTGTTTGCGAAGTCTTAGGAAGGCCAATAATAAAAATTCATTTTTAAAATAGAAGAGTATAGGGAAAAGAGAAAGCAGTATCAAAAATATCCCATTCCCAATATTTCCTAAGGTAAATTGATAAATAGCAAAGGCAAAAATAAGCACCGCCAGCGCTATCTTAATGTATCTGTGAAACATCCAAAAGTAGATTAAAAAAATAGTCGGGATGACTGGACTCGAACCAGCGACCTCACGCACCCCATACGTGAACGCTACCAACTGCGCTACATCCCGAGAAAAACATCACTGTTTTGCGAATGCAAAAGTACGTATTTTTCTTTAAATAAAAAAACTTTTTTTCAATGATAAATAATGAATGAAAAACAACTAATAATTAGTCACTTGTCATTCATTATTTATCATTAATTATTGTTCATTAATCATTGAAAAGTGGTCTTCCATGCATGAATTCATTCACTTTTTTAGCAATACTCTCAAGCAGTTTCTCATCATTAGCATGGTTGATTACCTCATCTATATAGCCTGCTACCACTTCCATATCGGCTTCTTTAAGTCCTCGTGTGGTGATAGCTGCCGTACCCAATCGAATACCACTGGTTACAAAAGGACTTCTATCATCAAAAGGCACCATGTTCTTATTGGCTGTAATATCGGCTTTTACAAGAGCTGCCTCAGCTTCCTTACCGCTGATATTCTTATTTCTTAAGTCTATAAGCATTAGGTGATTATCGGTACCTCCGGATACGATATTGTAGTTCTTTTCCAGTAAGAGCTGGGCTAATTTTTTAGCATTCTTCTGTACCTGTACTGCATAGAGCAAGAAGGCATCGGAGAGGGCTTCCCCGAAGGATACTGCCTTAGCCGCAATGATGTGTTCTAAAGGCCCTCCTTGGTTACCTGGGAACACGGATAGGTCTATCAGAGAGGACATCATACGAATTTCCCCTTTAGGTGTTTTTAGTCCAAATGGATTTTCGAAGTCCTTGCCCATCATAATCATCCCTCCTCTTGGCCCGCGAAGAGTCTTATGCGTAGTTGTTGTTACGAAGTGACAGAAAGGAATTGGATCATTGAGCAATCCCTTAGCAATAAGTCCCGCAGGGTGGGCTATATCGGCCATAAGAAACGCTCCTACACTGTCAGCTATCTCTCTAAAGCGCTTGAAATCAATATTTCTTGAATAAGCAGAATACCCTGCTATAATCATTTTAGGTTTTTCCTTATGGGCTATCTCCGCTATCTTATCATAGTTCAAGAGCCCTGTCTCCTTCTCTACCCCATAGAAAACAGGCTGAAAGAGCTTTCCTGAGAAGTTTACAGAAGCACCATGAGTAAGGTGTCCTCCATGAGAGAGGTCAAATCCCAAGATCTTATCCCCAGGAGAAAGACAAGCTGCATATACAGAAGCATTCGCCTGAGACCCACTGTGGGGTTGTACATTTACATATTCCGCTCCAAAAAGGGCTTTAGCACGATCTATGGCGAGTTGTTCCACCTGATCTACTATTTGGCATCCACCATAGTAGCGCTTTCCAGGGTATCCTTCAGCATACTTATTAGTAAGTACGGAGCCAGCTGCTTCCATTACCTCAGGGCTTACAAAATTCTCTGAGGCAATAAGCTCTATCCCTCTGAGTTGTCTTTCTTTTTCTTGCTGGATGAGATCAAAAATTCGTTGGTCTCTTTTCATAGGAAATAATTTATTAATAGGTGGTGCAAATATACTTCTTTTCCCCCAATTATCAAAACTTTTTTCTATATTTATTTTCTAAGAAAAATAACCTGATTATCTTCTATCTTTAGTAGTTGCGACGGCTGTCCTGCTCCCTGTTCTTCCCTTCGGTAAGGGACTATATAATCCACGGATTTCTTGATCTGCTCACTTATCAGGGAAAAGTTCTTAGGGCTCTCTTCTCCACTTATATTGGCGGAGGTGGAGACAAGCGGGGCGTCGAAGGCATCTATTAGTGCCTTACAAAAAGGGTCTTTTACCACCCTGAAAGCCAAAGAATGGTCGGCAGCCTCTGGCAAATGAGAGTCATATACCTGAGTATAAATCACTGAGGTTGGCCGCTCTTGCTTGTCTAAAAAGGCAAGAGTCTCTTGCGATACTGCCACATAGCGCTGTAGCATCTGGTAGGAGGAGACCAGCAGGATAAAGCTCTTGCGGATATCTCGCTGCTTGATCGCCTGTATACGTTGTATTCCTTCTCTTGAATAGGGGTCACAACCCAATCCCCATATAGTATCTGTGGGATAGAGAATGACCTTCCCGCTTCGCAAAAATGAAAGTGTTTCTTTTACTATTTCATTGATTTCCATAGGTTTATAACCTTTTCTTTAAGCGAAGCAAAGATAACTTTTTTCGCCCAAAAATACTATAAAAAGGTCTCTGTTTATCTTTTTTTTAAGATTTTAAACTTCGTTTCAAAAAAAAACTGTACATTTGCGGCATTTAAAATATTTCATACAATGATTTGTAAAAATCCTATTTTTTATATGGCATTCTCTGGGCTCTTGGTGGCCTGTGGGGGAACTTCTAAGATAGCTTCCTTGCCATTGGAAACTTTAGAAGGTAAGAATATCCCTTCTATTAGTGAAAAACCGAACAAAGATGATCTGAAGACTTGGCCGCACCGTGACTTGCTTACCTCAGGGTATCCTGGTATCTCGTTGGAAAAGGCTTACAATGCCTTGAAGGGAAGAAAGGCTCAAACGGTAATCGTAGGGGTAGTGGATTCTGGAGTGGATATCAACCACGAAGACCTTAAATCTATTATTTGGACAAACCCTAAAGAGATTCCTAACAATGGTATCGACGATGATAAAAATGGCTATGTGGACGATGTACATGGCTGGAATTTCTTAGGAGAAATCAACCAAGAAAATCTTGAGTATGTACGTATCCTCAAGAGTGGCGATACCAAAAACCCTGACTATCAAAGGGCTTTGGATAAATATAATAAGGAATACCAAGATGCACAAGGTAAAGTAGACTTCTACTCCCAGATCAAAGAGAGAATTGCTCAGAGTGATGCTCTTATCCAAGCGCACTTAGGAAAAAAGGAATATACCTTAGAGGATTTGGAGAAAATTAATACTTCTTCCGAACAACTACAAGGGGCTATCCGTGGTATGAAGTATCTTCTTAGCAATGAGGTTTCTGTAAAAGAAACTTTAGAAGAACTCACCGATGGAATTAAGCACTTTGAGGAACGCCTACAATATGGACTCAATAAGGATTTCTCTCCTCGAAAGACAATTCTTAAGGACAATCCTGATGATATCAACGACAAGTACTATGGAAATAACAATGTAGTAGGTCCTACTGCCGAGGGGGCTCTACATGGTACTCACGTAGCGGGAATCATCGCCGCTGTACGCCATAATAATATAGGTATAGATGGAGTCGCTGACCATGTGCGTATCATGCCTGTACGTACTGTCCCTGATGGTGATGAGTATGACAAGGACGTAGCCCTCGCCTTACGCTATGCTATTGACAATGGAGCTAAGGTGATCAACACTTCTTTCGGCAAGGAGTTCTCTCCTCACAAAGAGTGGGTATATGATGCACTGAAATATGCAGCTCAAAAAGATGTCCTTATCGTAAATGCTGCGGGGAATGATACCAAAAATGTAGATGTACAGCTTACTTTCCCTGATGATAATATTGGTGGAAAAGAGTTCACCGACACTATGATTACTGTAGGGGCTCTTAACTATGAATACAATGAAAACTTAGTAGCTTCTTTCTCTAACTATGGAAAGAATAATGTAGACTTATTTTCCCCTGGAGTGGAAATCTATGCTACAGTGCCTGAAAACAAATATAAGTTCCTAAGTGGTACTTCCATGGCAGCTCCTGAGGTGGCTGGGGTTGCGGCGCTTATCCGCGCTTACTTCCCTAAGTTAAAAGCACGTGAAGTAAAACAAATACTTATGGAATCAGGGGTTACTCCTACCGTGAAAGAGGTGCTTGTGGGTGGCCGCGGCGAAGAACAAGAAGCTCAGCGTATGCCTTTCTCCTCTCTTAGCAAATCTGGAAAAATACTCAATGCTTACAACGCTATTATCTTAGCAGCTAAGCGTAGCAAATAAGTGATTTTATAAAAGAAAAAAGGGAAAGACTTTAATCAGTCTCTCCCTTTTTTTATTGAATCCTCTTCTTCAACTCCTCTACAGTCCTATCAGGCGCCTCGGTACTGAATACATAGAGTTTACCTCGCTTAGTTCGTATCAAAAAAGCCTGGTTTTTATCTGCAAAAAAACCACTATAGCGACCTATCTTGTCCCCTTGAAAGAAGCCTATATAACCAAAAAAACCTCCTGAACCAAAAACTCTCATATCCCAAAAAGAAGGTTTGTAACGCACTACGTGGGTAATAGCTGTATACTCTATCCTTATTCGCCCAACTAACTTTCTTAGTTCAAAATATTGGGGAGTCAGTCTTACCGAAATAGGAGCATTGATCGCAAATACTACAGAAATGAGGATAAAGAAAATCACATATAGCAAAACTCCACGATTAAGAGAATTTGCTTGAAAATCCTTAAACTCCTCCCATATTATTCTTGCAAAAACAAGACTTACTAAAATAGTAACAATTCTTGTAAACCAACTCCAATGTACATTGATCTTTTGTTCCATTTTTTGTAATTTTTTATACTATTCTCTGAACACTTTCTCTACTCCATTGAGCTTTCTTAGGCTATCCAAAAGCGAGTTCAGCGCCTCGGTATTCGATACCAAAAGGGTAATCTCTCCCTCAAAGATTCCTCCTTGACTCATGAGCTGTATATTATTCATTCCCAATCCCTTATGGGTAATATGATTAGTAATCTCGGCTGCCAATCCTTTTCTATCCACTCCTATAATCTTAATAGTAGTTTCATACTCGCGTTCGGTGGATTTTACCCACTTAGCAGGAGTTATTCTATAGGCATAATTTGAGAACATAGAGAGCGCATTGGGGCAATCCTTTTTATGTACCTTGATACTACCTCCATTCACCGCTATATAGCCAAAGATCTCATCCCCTGGGATAGGGGTACAACATTTGGAAAAAGTATAATCCAGTACTTGCTCATCTTTCCCAAAGACAATCATATCGTATTGGTCTTTTTTCTCTGGAGCTACATAGGTAGTAGGCTTCTTACGGAAGAAGTTGAAGAAAGCTGAAGTAGTGCTTCGGCTGGCTACAAAGTTCTTAAGCATCTGGTTATTGATCTCTCCTGTAGCCATCTGATAAAAGATATCTTGGCTTGTCTTGGTCTTGAAGTAAGTTACCATATCATTGGTTACTTTCTCATCCAGATTTATTTTGAGCTGCTTGAGTTTTCTGCGGAGGATTTCCTTACCTTCTTCGGCTATCTTCTTACGGTTCTCTTTTAGTGCACTCTTGATTTTGGCTATAGCCTTACTAGTGGTAGCATAATCGAGCCAATTCGAATTAGGCGTAGCATTCTCCGCTGTAATGATCTCTACTTGTTCTCCACTCCTAAGTTTATAGTTCAGTGGGACGAGCTTTCCATTGACCTTTGCCCCACGTGTATGCATACCTACCTGAGTGTGGATACAAAAAGCAAAATCTAGCGGAGTAGCTCCCTTAGGCAATGATTTTATCTCTCCATTAGGGGTGAAAACAAAGATCTCATCCGCATAGAGATTCATTTTGAACTCTTGGACAAACTCTACCGCGTTGGCTTCACTGTCTTCCAAGACTTCCTGTAGCCTGTTGAGCCACTGTTCTATACCTCGTTCCTTCTGCTGTCCATGCTTGTACTTGAAGTGTGCTGCATACCCCTTTTCGGCTATTTCATGCATACGATCACTTCGTATTTGTACTTCTACCCATCTGTTCTTAGGACCTACCACTGTGATATGTAGGGCTTCGTAGCCAGTACTCTTAGGGGAGGAAAGCCAGTCCCTAAGGCGTGTGGGGTTGGGACGAAAATAGTCGGTTACGATGGAATAAATCTTCCATGCCAAGAACTTTTCTTCCTCATCGCTACTCTTATAGATGATACGTATGGCAAACTTGTCATACACTTCCTCGAAAGGTATCTTCTTGGAAGTCATCTTCTTATAAATAGAATAGATGGACTTAGGCCGTCCCTTGATATAGTAGTCTATCTTTTCCTTGTCCAAGGCGGCTTTCACCGTATCGGAGAATTCTTTTATATATTGAAGTTGCTCTTCTTTGGATTCTTCTATCTTGCTCAGTATGGCGTAATATTGCTCTGGTTCGGTATACTTCAGACCCAGGTCTTCCAGCTCGGTCTTAATATTGTATAGACCTATACGGTGTGCCAGTGGTGCATAGATAAAGAGGGTTTCGGAAGCTATCTTTTGCTGCTTATAGGTAGGCATAGCATCCATGGTCTGCATATTGTGCAAGCGGTCGGCTATCTTGATAAGGATCACCCGTACGTCATCATTGAGAGTTAGGAGCATTTTTCTAAAGTTCTCTGCCTGAAAGGACACATCGGTATCTCGGCTCAGATCCGATATTTTGGTAAGTCCTTTGACTATTTTAGCAATGGTATCTCCAAACTGCTGTGCAATCTCTTCTATAGTAATAGGTGTATCTTCCACCACATCGTGTAGCAATGCCGAAGCAATGGAGACTGCATCCAAACCTATATCATAGGCTACTATCTTAGCCACGGCTATTGGGTGATAGATGTAGGGCTCTCCACTCTTGCGTCGCTGTTCCTTATGGGCATCCACAGCCACATCGAACGCCTTGCGGATCAGGCGTTTGTCTTCCTCACTCAGTGTTTGGTAGCTCTCCCTAAGCAAATCTTTATATCGCTTGGCTATTTCCTTACTCTCCTCTGCGGTATAGTATTCTGTTTCCATATAATCATTTTAAAGCAAGGGCTATATTACGTTTTTCTTTTTTATAAAACAAGATTTTTAACAAAAAATCATCATTCATTATTCATTGATCATTATTCATTGATCATTATTCATTGATCATTATTCATTGATCATTATTCATTAATCATTAAAAAAGGTTTGGCGTTTTCCAAAAAAATCTTTATTTTTGTACCTTGTTATCAATCATATATTATAACACACCATGGAACAAAAAAAACGCATTCATTCGGCTTTAGTTTCTGTATTTAGCAAAGACGGTCTGGAACCTATCATCCGAAAAATGAATCAGTTGGGTATCTCTCTATACTCTACTGGAGGTACTGAATCCTTTATCAAATCCTTAGGAGTGCCTGTAATCCCTGTCGAGGATATCACTCAGTATCCCTCTATTCTTGGGGGAAGGGTCAAAACACTCCATCCTAAGATTTTTGGCGGTATCCTTAACCGACAGGATAACCCTACGGATCAAGAGCAGATGGCTTCTTATCAGATTCCTCAGATTGACTTAGTGATAGTTGACCTCTATCCTTTTGAGCAAACAGTAGCCAGTGGAGCTTCTCAGCAGGATATTATCGAAAAAATCGATATTGGAGGAATCTCTCTCATCCGTGCTGCTGCGAAAAACTTCAATGACACACTCTGTGTATCCTCCAAGGAGGAATACCCTGCACTGCTACAAATCCTTACAGAAGCCAATGGGGAAACCTCTCTCTCTGAAAGAAAATCCTTCGCCCTCCGTGCTTTTGCTACTTCTTCCAGGTATGATACTGCTATATTCAACTACTTCAATAGTGACAATACGACCCAACTGCTCAGAGTAAGTCAGGACGAAGCTCAGGTGCTTCGCTATGGCGAAAATCCTCACCAAAAGGGTATCTTCTTTGGCGACTTTGAAGCGCTCTTCACCAAGCTCCACGGCAAGGAACTCTCTTATAATAACCTCTTAGATGTAGATGCAGCAGTGAACCTCATGAGTGAGTTTGCTGACCAAGCGCCTACCTTTGCTATCCTCAAGCATAACAATACTTGCGGTATAGCTTCCCGCCCTACGTTATTAGAAGCTTATAATAGAGCTCTTGCTTGTGATCCTGTATCGGCTTTCGGAGGCATCCTCATCGCCAATCGCCCTATCGACAAAGATACAGCTGAAGCCATTAACCCTTTATTCTGCGAGGTGGTCATCGCACCAGGCTATGCCCCTGAGGCTTTAACTATATTAGAAAGTAAGAAAAATCGTATCCTCTTACAACAGAAAGAAACTTCCTTACCTACTACCTCTTTGCGCTCTTGCCTGAATGGCTACTTATGGCAAGACAAAGATCTAAAGACAGATACTCTTGCGGATATTACCTTTGTAACTGAAAAACACCCTGATGAGCTTGCCTTGGAGGACTTGCTTTTTGCTTCTAAGATATGCAAACATACCAAGTCCAATACCATTGTTCTTGTCAAGAACAAACAGCTATTAGCTTCTGGTACTGGACAAACCAGCCGTGTAGATGCGCTAAAACAGGCTATTGAAAAGGCTAAGGAATTCAACTTCTCTTTACAAGGGGCTGCCATGGCCAGTGATGCCTTCTTCCCCTTCCCTGACTGTGTGGAGATTGCTCATAAGGCTGGTATCACGTCTGTTATACAACCCGGTGGCTCCATCAAGGACAACCTGAGTATAGACTATTGCAACGAACACCAAGTAGCTATGGTGATGACCGGCATCCGACATTTCAAACACTGATTTTTAGGTAAAATAAAGAGTGAAGAATTACCCTCTTTGTAATTCTTCACTCTTCTTTTATTTATCTGGCTGACATCTTCACTCATGTAGCTTTTATCCATTTGTCAGCGCAGCTTGCTTTTCGTTCTTCACTTTTCGTTCTTCACTCTTCACTCTTCACTCTTCATTCTTCACTCTTCATTCTTCACTCTTCATTCTTCACTCTTCATTCTCTTTATTATTGCCTTATTAATCCGTTTTATCAGTGAAGGCCCTTCATAGATAAAACCTGTAAAAATCTGTACCAAAGAAGCTCCTGCACGAAGTTTTTCCAATGCATCCTCTGGAGTGTGTATCCCTCCTACCCCAATAATAGGAAAGCGGTGCTGACTCTTTTCTGCCAGAAAACGTATGACCTCTGTAGAGCGTTGGGTGAGGGGTCTTCCACTGAGTCCGCCTGTCTCCACCTTTTTTTCAGAAGTAAGTCCCTCTCTTGTTATGGTAGTATTGGTCGCAATCACCCCTGCTATACGTGTCTGCTCCACTATATCAATAATATCCATCAGCTGCTCATCGGTAAGGTCGGGGGCTATCTTCAGTAGTATAGGTTTAGATTTGGGAAGTTTCCCATTGGCTTCCTGCAAGAGAGTCAGGAGTTTTTGTAATGGTTCTTTTTCTTGCAAAGAGCGAAGATTGGGCGTATTAGGAGAACTGACATTTACTACAAAATAATCCACATAGGGAGCTAAGTGCTCAAAACAATACAGATAATCCTCATGCGCTTTGTCATTCTCTGTCCATTTATTCTTTCCTATATTCCCTCCTATAATAACATTCTTATTCTTCTTTAAGCGAGCAACTATTGCTTCTACTCCTTCATTATTGAACCCCATTCGGTTGATGATTCCTTCATCTTCTACCAAACGGAAAAGACGCTTAGGAGGATTCCCTGGTTGGGGCTTAGGAGTGACAGTACCTATCTCTATAAAACCAAATCCCAAAGAAGAAAGTTCTGAAAAAAGCTCCGCATTCTTATCCAGTCCAGCAGCTAAGCCTACAGGATTAGGAAATTTTATTCCAAAAACTTCCCTTTCCAAGCGCTTGTCTTTCAATCTATAACGTGCTCGAAGTAAAGCAGGAATAAAAGGAATCTTATTGACAAACTTAAGCCAGCGGAAGGTGAACTGATGTACCTTCTCTGGATCAAAGAGGAATAACAAAGGGCGTATGATGCTTTTGTACATGACGATTTTTCTTGCAAATATACAACTTTTAGTTGAATTTTATCCGCTTTTTTGTTTCTTTTTTGCTACAAATGAATTATCTTTGCACTTTCTAAGAATTGCTTTTTTAAGCTATTGAAAATGAGAAATTACCTACTCCCTTTTCTTTCTATCATCATAGGAACTTGCATAGTTCTTTGGCTCAAACCCAATAACAAAAATCGTATCAAGCTGCTTTTGGCTTTCAGTGGCGCCTTTTTATTAGGCATGACAGTCTTCACCCTTATTCCTGAGGTGTACCATAGCCTATTGGAAGGAGAGCATTCTCATGAGGATATTAAGAATATAGGACTTTGGATTATTATAGGAATCCTCCTTCAGATCGTCTTGGAATTTTTCTCTCATGGGGCAGAGCATGGACATTTCCATTCTCCTGCCAAGGGGCTCAGAAAACAATTTCCTTGGGGACTCTTTGTTAGCTTAAGCATTCATTCCATTTTGGAAGGATTCCCCCTACATGCACATAGCAATATGGTATATGGAATCTTTATCCACCACCTGCCTATCGCTATGGTGCTGACTATCTTCTTCTTGGATTCTGGCATAGGTATCAAAAAAACAATTATTTTCCTATTCCTGTTCTCCTTGATGACTCCTATAGGGGCTTTCTTAGCCAATACTGTCCCTCAGTTGGTAGCTTATCACACCCAGATGAGTGCTATTGTCATAGGGATTTTCTTACATATCTCTTCGGTTATCCTCTTTGAAACAGCCGAAGGTCATAAGTTCAACTATCAGAAATTGGGCGTAATCATATTAGGATTTGCCTTAGCATTCACCCTATAGTAAGAACAAAGAGTGAAGAATTACCCCTTGTAATTCTTCACTCTCTTCACTTTTCTCTCTTCATTCTTCTCTCTTCACTCTTCATTCTTCACTCTTCATTCTTCACTCTATAAGACTCTGACCAGCTCTACATCGAAAACAAGAGCAGCATTAGGAGGAATCACCCCTCCTGCTCCTTGAGAGCCATAAGCAAGGTCGGAAGGAATCACAAGGCGTGCCTTATCTCCCTCATTCAGAAGAAGTATTCCTTCGTCCCACCCCTCTATCACTTGGCCTATACCTACTGCAAAGTTAAGTGGTTGTCCTCGGTATAGGGAGGAGTCAAATACCTTTCCATCCAGAAGCATCCCTGTATAGTGTACCGCTACCTGATCACCTTTCTTAGGCTTTTTCCCATTGCCTTTTTCTGTGATTTTATAGTAAAGTCCAGAAGCAGTTTTCTCGAATCCTTCTGTAAGCTGTGCCAAGGCCTCTTGTTGTTTGCGCTTTTCGGCCTCTATACGGGCTTGCTTTTCGGCATTGAACTTCTCAAAAGCAGCTAAAGCATCCCACTCTTCTGCCTTCTTACCTACGCGGATAATCTTTACAGACTCTATCTTGTCATTCTGGGAGATGGTATCTACTACTTTCTGTCCTTCTACTACATAGCCAAATACGGTATGTTTGTTGTCCAAATGAGGAGTAGGACGATGGGTGATGAAGAACTGACTTCCATTGGTGTTAGCTCCAGCATTGGCCATGGAGAGTATCCCTGGGCGGTCATGCTTGAGGTCTGGATGGAATTCGTCATCAAAGCGGTATCCTGGCGTGCCTGTCCCTGTTCCTTGAGGGCATCCTCCCTGAATCATGAAGTCTGCAATCACTCGGTGAAATTTTAACCCATCATAGAAAGGTACTCCTATAGGTTTGGCACTATTTTTCATTTTCCCTTCTGCCAAGGCGACAAAGTTGGCCACTGTAGCAGGGGTTTTCTCATAAGTAAGGCGTAGGAGTATATCTCCCTTAGCCGTATGGATTTGTGCGTAAATCCCTTCTTCTAATTTTGTTATATCCATAAGTAAATGGGTGTTTTGATTTAGAAAATAGCTTTATAAATGGTAGTAAGCCCCATGATGATAATAAGGGAGCCTATGATAAAGAATATCTTTCGGGTATGGAGCTTGGAGGTAATCAAGGCTGATATAGGGGCAGTAAGCACTCCGCCTATGACAAGCCCTAAGGCAATACGCCAATTTATCGCCTCGGGTACAGTGATAAAAATCAAGGTACTCACTACTGTAATGGCAAAATTGGTAAAGGTAGAAACTCCTATTACATAGCGGGGGGTGTGTCCGTTTTTGATAAACGAACTGGTAACCAATGGCCCCCAACCGCCTCCAGTAAAGGCATCAACAAAGCCGGCAAATAGTCCCAAAGGAATAGTCTTCACTTCTTTGTTCTCTACCTTACCTCTAAATCCATTGGCTAAGATCTTCACTCCTAAGACAATTGTATAAACGGCGATAAAGGGTTTAGTAAACTTCGCCCAGCGACTGCCTTCGTCTCCCAGATAGAGCAATAACAAAGCTCCTACTACCGTTCCTATAATAGCTGGCACCAATAGCCGCTTGATCAGCTCCTTATCCATGTTCTTGAGCTTGAAGTGGCTGATGCTCCCCGCTGCCGAGGTGAAGGTCTCCGAAGCATGGATACTCCCACTGATAGCCCGTGGATCTATATTCATCATTAGCAATATGGTAGCACAGATCACCCCGTATCCCATGCCCATGGAACCAGCTACTATCTCTGCCCCACATCCGGCCAATATCATCCAATAGAAAATATAATTGTCTCGTGACAAGGCCTCTCTCAGCGGAAGAAGTGATTCACTTATATATATGGTGTAGAATACTATCCCTATAAGAAGTAAAAAGCTAAAAAACAGTAACAGCCGATTCCGCTTCTGTCTCTTGAGCAGATGTACCTGTGGGGCATTGTGCTCTTCACCCTCTTTGATATGCTTCATCTAATGATTAATTAGTAGATAATAAATCAAGGGGCAAAGGTATAACTTTTTTCTCATTAATCGGCACTTATTCCAAAGAAAAATATCCCTATCATTTCTCCATTATTTTTACTACTTTTGCACTTTATTTCGCAATGCAATGAAAATATTTTCTTACAATGTAAATGGTATCCGTGCAGCCATGAGCAAGGGCTTTACTCAATGGCTCAAAGCAGCTGACCCTGATGTAATCTGTCTTCAGGAAATCAAAGCCTTAGAGAGTCAAATAGACCTACCCGCTTTAGAAGAGATTGGCTATACCTATCATTACTTTCATTCCGCTGAAAAAAAAGGATATAGTGGCGTGGCTATCCTCTCCAAGACGGCTCCTACACAGGTAGAAGTAGGTGCTGGTATCGATTATATGGACAGGGAAGGACGTATCCTAAGGGCTGATTATGGGGATCTCTCCATCATGAGCTTGTACCTACCTTCAGGAACCAATATCGACCGCTTAGATCACAAACTACAATTCATGGCGGATTTTCAAAATTATATCAACGAACTCAAAAAGACTCATCCCAATCTGATCATCTGTGGGGATTATAATATCTGTCATGAGGCTATCGATATTCATGATCCTGTGCGCAATGCTAATGTATCGGGCTTTCTTCCAGTAGAACGCAAGTGGTTGGACGATTTCCTCAAAAGTGGCTTTATCGATAGTTTCCGCTTCTTTCACAAGGAACCTCACAACTATTCTTGGTGGAGCTATCGTGCCAATGCCCGAGCCAACAACAAGGGGTGGCGTATTGACTATTGCTTGGTAGCTCAGCCCTTAGAAAATCGATTGCTCAGAGCGGCCATTCTCCCCGAAGCAAAGCATAGCGATCATTGTCCTATTTTAGTAGAAATACAATAATCTATGGCAAAGAAACCTACCAATCATCTACTGGTCATACGCCTTTCTGCCATGGGAGATGTAGCCATCAGTGTACCCGTACTGATGGCGCTTACCCAGCAGTATCCTGAGCTTAGGCTCACGGTACTCACCCGACCACTCTTTGCCCCGCTCTTTGCTCACCTGCCCAATACAGAGGTCTTCCCTATCGATCCTAAGGGACGGCATAAGGGGCTCAGGGGACTGTACCGCCTGTTCCGAGAGCTCAAAGCACTGGGAATTGACAAGGTAGCTGACCTGCATGGGGTGCTAAGAACACATATACTGAGGGGCTTTTTCGCTTTCTCTTCTATTCCTTTTCAGCAGATCGACAAAGGAAGGAAAGAGAAAAAAGCGCTTACACGTGCTAAAAACAAAGTCTTCACTCCCCTACTCCCTACCTACCTGCGCTATGCCAAGGTATTTGAGGCTTTAGACCTTCCTATTGCTTTAGACAGACCTTTCTTTGCTCCCAAGCCAGTGCTCTCTGAGCCTCTCAAAGAGCTATTATCCAATACGCTCAATATAGGTATTGCTCCTTTTGCCTCTCATAAGGGAAAGGAATATCCTTTTGAGAAGATGAAAGAGGTAATCCTATCTCTTTCGCAAAGATACCCCAAGGGAAAAATCCTTATTTTCGGAGGGGGAAGGCGCGAGAAGGAGCTTACAGCTACCCTTCCTACACTGGAGAATGTGGAATGTGTGATAGGGCGTTTTTCGTTTGAGGAGGAACTTGCGCTTATTGCACACCTCTCCTTAATGATTGCTATGGATAGTGGCAATGCTCACTTAGCAGCTATGTATGGAGTTCCTACCCTGACCCTTTGGGGGGTAACGCATCCTTATGCTGGCTTTGCTCCTTATGGTCAGCCCTCAGACTACACACTGATGGCTGACAGAGAACAATACCCCCTAATCCCTACCTCGGTCTTTGGTAATAAATATCCCGAAGGATACGAAAAATCTATAACAACCATCTCTTTACATAACATTTTAGACAAAGTAACCTCTATTTTAGAAAAATAAACTGCCTTATTTTATTTGTTTTTTTATACTTTTGTCCCTGTAAAAAAATCTAAGTTACTCCATGATACATTTTTTTTATGAGCTTCCTTTTTCTCTACCCAATGATGAGGAAGACTTTCAGCGTTGGATTCAGCTTATTATAGCCTCCGAACGCAAAAAGGAGGGAGATATCAACTACATCTTCTGTAATGATGAGTATCTGCACAAAATCAATGTTGATTATCTCCAGCATGATACCCTGACAGACATTATTACCTTTGATTATGGTAAGGACAACCTACTGGCCAGTGATATCTATATCTCTATCGAGCGGGTAAGGGAGAATGCCCAAGAATTTGGGGTGGACTTCTCCACCGAACTGCTTCGGGTGATGTCCCACGGTATTCTTCACTTATGCGGCTATAAGGATAAGACTCCTGAACAATCACAGCAAATGCGCCAAAAGGAAGAGGAGAAAATGGCACTCTTCCTAAAATAGAAAAAACCTTTGAGTGGTTCGCCCCTCAAAGGTTTTTTTATTTCTTGGAAAGAGAAGGAAATTAATCCTTCATGCGCTCTACATAGGTACCTTTTTCTGTCTCTACCTTGATACGATCTCCTTCGTTGATGAACAAAGGTACATTCACTGTAGCCCCTGTCTCCACAGTAGCAGGTTTGGTAGCATTGGTAGCGGTATTACCCTTTACTCCTGGTTCTACATGGGTTACTGTAAGTATCACATTGGCAGGCATTTCTACCGAAAGTGGGGTCTCATCCTCAGCATTGAAGATGATCATCACCACTTCGCCTTCTTTGAGCAAATCAGGATAATCCAACATATCACGACGAATGTGTACCTGATTGAAATCCTCTACGTTCATGAATACCAACTCGTCTCCTTCTGGATAGAGGTACTGGAAAGAACGGGTCTCTACACGTACATCATCTATCTTGTGCCCTGCCGAAAAAGTATTGTCAATAGTCTTTCCTGTGGTTACACTCTTGAGCTTGGTTCTCACAAAAGCAGGCCCTTTGCCTGGCTTTACATGAAGAAATTCAATAATCTTGTAAATGTCATGATTAAAACGGATACACAATCCTTTCTTAATATCAGCTGTACTTGCCATACTATTTATATAATTAATTTATTTCTTAAGACTTCCCACCATATCCTCTGGACGTACCCATGCATCAAACTCTTCAGGGGTTACATAGCCCAAACGAATAGCTTCTTCGCGGAGCGTGGTGCCGTTTTTGTGTGCGGTATTGGCTATCTCTGCTGCTTTATAATATCCTATCTTGGTATTGAGAGCGGTCACAAGCATTAGACTGTTATTCACCAACTCTTTGATACGAGTATAATTAGGCTCAATGCCTGACGCACAATGTTCTTCGAAACTTACACAAGCATCTCCTATAAGGCGTGCTGATTGTAAGAAGTTCGCACAGATCACAGGCTTGAAGACATTCAGTTCGTAGTGCCCTTGAGTAGCTCCTACACTTATAGCCACATCATTTCCCATCACTTGAGCTGCTACCATGGTTACCGCTTCACACTGAGTAGGATTTACCTTCCCTGGCATGATAGAACTTCCTGGCTCATTGGCAGGAATCAAGATTTCTCCAATACCACTGCGAGGACCTGAAGCCATTAGGCGTATATCATTAGCTATCTTATTGAGTGAGACAGCTATCTGCTTGAGCGCTCCGTGAGATTCCACCATGGCATCATGTGCCGCCAAGGCTTCAAACTTGTTCTGCGCTGTCACAAAAGGTAGTCCGGTAAACTGTGCTATATACTTAGCTACCAATACATCATATCCTTGTGGAGTGTTGATTCCTGTACCTACTGCGGTACCCCCTAAGGCCAGTTCACTAAGGTGTGCCAGTGTGTTCTTCAAGGCTTTGATACCATGTTCTATCTGGGAAACATATCCTGAAAACTCCTGCCCCAAGGTAAGTGGAGTAGCATCCATCAGGTGAGTACGACCTATCTTCACTACACCCTTGAAGGCCTCAGACTTCTTCTGTAGGGTGTCTCGGAGTTTCTCCAAGCCTGGAAGGGTCACCTCTACTACCATCTTGTAAGCTGCTATGTGCATGCCTGTAGGGAAAGTATCATTGGAGGATTGAGATTTGTTCACATCATCATTTGGCTGAAGTACTTTTTCTCCTTCTCCTATCTTTCTTCCTGCCAACTGTTGTGCACGATTGGCAATAACCTCATTCACATTCATATTGGATTGTGTACCAGAACCTGTCTGCCAGATAACCAAAGGAAACTGATCATCAAGTTTTCCTTCCAAAATCTCATCACATACCTTGGCGATTAGGTCACGCTTTTCCTGAGAAAGCACTCCCAATTCACAATTGGCATACGCAGCAGCTTTCTTCAAATAAGCAAAACCATAAATTACCTCCTTGGGCATGGAGGCTGGTTCTCCTATCTTAAAATTATTTCGGGAACGCTCTGTTTGTGCCCCCCACAATTTGTCAGAGGGTACTTTCACCTCGCCCATGGTGTCTTTTTCTATACGATATTCCATCTTGATATATAAGTTTTAATGGTTCTTCCACTTGGGGGAAAAGAACTTTTCTTTTCCACGTACAAAAGTATATCTTTTTTTTTAGACTACCAAATTTTTTTTTTCCGCAAAACGAAGATTTTTCAAACCGATCCCTACCTCTATAGAGTTTCTAAGAGAAGCCATCTCTCGAGTTCCTAATTGATTTTTTCAACATAGCTGACATATTAGCTATTGTACCATTTTCAGAGGTCTAAACTTAGGCAACAAAGGTTCTTCATAAAAAGTAAGAATCTTTTTATAGGTATCTTTATCCGTAAGGTTGATGATAAATTCTCTAAAATTCCCACCAGCATAATACACTCCTACAGGAAAATTTGCTAAATATATGGGATATTCGCCTTCCTTAGACTCTCTTATATCCCAAAAAACAATTTCCCCATTCTCGCCAAACATAAAAGGCTCTGCATTGGCAATCAGATTATAGTTATCAGCATTTTTAAGCATCATAAGAGGGGTCTCAAGGTATTTCTTTAAAATATTTTTCAAATAAATATTTTGATTCTCCAAAGAATCACAGAACGGATTCCCTTTCCCCATTGGAATATAAGTTAGAAAAAGCTCTAACAATAGCCCATATCCCAACTCTTTGCAAAACTCATAGTATGAAGGAGGAATAGCCCAATTACCTATATGATAACTTGAATCTAAATCATCACTAATAGTTACTATTTCATTCTCTATAGTCAATAGTTCGTTGTACATATTATTTTTCTTTAATAATATAGATAGACAAATAAGATCAATAATACAAATAAGATACTATCTATTATAAGAAGCTTAAATTCTTTGTTTTTATACAATGAAATAAATAAGAATATCTTTGCTATAGAGATAAGTAGTAGATGAAATACTCCTTGAAAAACTCCCGCAAGTTTACTCTGATTTCCTTCCAATTCTTGATAAAATTCTATAGGTAATGAATCAAAAAAGAATAGAATGGCAATAAGCAAATACTGATAAATAATAGCCCCCACAAAAGAACTATGCTTATTCCATTTGAATATCCAAAACCATAAAAAAATAATAAAAAATGGAAACGTTGTGAAAAAAATTTCTAAACCTGCTTTTATCATTTTAAAATATTAAATATAAGTGTATTATGAATTACTCCTCCCCATTGGCGTGTTTCGTGTCCTTTATGCCTTCTCTATATTACTGATAAATTCTTTAAACCTAAAGATTCTATACCTTCTAAAATTACATTCTTACATCTTTCTAAAAGTAAGTTTTCAATATTTTTATTATTTATTAGAGTATCTTTTATATCCAATAAAGAATTACATCCCTGAATAAAAATAGTTTTCAGTTTATTACATCTATCAACACCTTTTATTGTAGAAAAAGTTCCTTTTATAATACGCAAATACTCTAAGTTATCCATATCTTCTAAAAAGGATAAATCTTGAGTTTTCACTCCCCCAATAGTAAGATGTGTTACTTTCTTTAGAGAATTCCAACCTAAAATCTTAGCGCTATATGTTATATTAAGTCTTTCAAGTTCTTTAAAATAGGAAAGATCCAAATCATAGAAGCCCCATCTCAATTCTTTTAAATTGAGCAAATTGTATATTCCAGTAACATCTGTCTTTTTTGACATTGGAACCAACCAGTGAAATGTTTCAATAAAACTTTTCCCATTTAGGAAATCAAAATTTACATTTTGTTTTGTCCAATCACCTTGAGTCCATACACAAATATCTTTTATATTATTTTGTTGTGCATATAAAAGACCTTCTTCTATATACGGATATAATATTCTAAGTCCTTTAAAATAGGAGGTTTCACTATAATCTAACACATATTTTTCCATACCAAATACAATTTATTCCTTTATTCTTGCTCCTATATCAGCCATATATAACCTTTTTAGTTTCCCATTACTCCGATAATTGCCGATATGGCTCACACCGCTGGTTTTTTGTAGCTCATCTCTTACATTCCTATAACAAGAAGTAGAAATAAAACTTTGGCTCTTTTGTATTTCACTGATTGGTAACACATTGAATCTTTAACAACACACCTAAGACATTACCCTTTTTTCCAGTTAATATATCGCGTGTTTAGTACTTCTTTCCATTCTTCACTTGGACATTGGTTAATAATTTCCAAATATTGTTGTTCGTTTTGTATTAAAAAACTTTCAATGAGTCTTACTAAGTCCCAATGTAAGTCATAGAAAAAACCTTCAGGGAAAATAGAAATTATTACTTTTGCTTCTTCAAGACTAATCGGACTTTCTATGTTAGAAATCAAAGAGTCATATTTTTCTATTAGAGACAAAATACCCTCTGTATCTTCTAATGTTTCTGTGGGCATTCGCCCAATATTTTTTAATTCTAAAACTTCTTTTCTCATAGTTATTAGCAAGTTTTTCAGTATTAACCTTATCGGGTCTTGATTTATATACATATTCACCAGTGGGGCGAGTGCGTTGTTCATGCCTTAATCTCCCTTGACCTAATATAAAGTTGCTTTATTTTCGGTAAAGTTGCTGAAAATCAGAAACTTCACAATATAAAAAAACATTTTTCAAATAGAAATCATCCAGCCTAATATAAAAAATAACACCCATATAATATGTAACACCCATACAATTATTCCTCCTTCAGTATTTCTAATCTTCTTTTGCCAAAGGTATAATAACAAAGAACTAATCACTACATACACTCCAAACAATATGTAATACAATTGATATTGCCACAGAGGAGGTTTATATATTTCATAATCTGATCGTTGCATCAAATCTTCTGAATCAAACCAGACTCCAGCCATCCAAGAAAACTGAAATATCGCAAAAATATTGTAAATCCAAAATAAAAATATAATTCTATACAGTTTCATTATAAAAATAGATTCTAACTTAACTCCTTTTTAAAAGATCAGCCAAATAATTTAACAAAGCAGTCCCCACTGGAACGAAAGCAGCGAAGACCTTCCCTGAACCAGAGAATAAAGCAATACATCCAAGTATAGATAATATCAATAAAAGTATTCCCCATATGATAATAGAAAGCTTATTAAGTTTGTAAAAACCATAGGTAAGAACCCATAGAGGAAGTGCTAAAAATATGAAATATACCGAAAAGAAAATTCCTATTGTCGCAGCCAAAGAAAATAAAGAAAATACTACTAATGAAATAATAAAGGGTATAGAAAGGCGCAATTCTGCTTTCTCTTCTTCTTTATCTTTTTGGATTTGTTTTAATATTTCACAATAAAATTGAAACTTATAACTTTGCCTTACTTCTTCTTCCGAATAACCTACATCTCTTAGTCTTCTTATAATCTCTTGAGGTTGGGCATAAGCTCGTATGAGTTCTTCTATCTCTTTTTCCATAAAAGGATCTGTCTCAATAACAGTTGTATCTTTATTATAAGACTTCAACAAAGGAATATCAGACTCTTCTTTCATTGCTTTTTTATAAATCTATTTATTGGAAATTTTACTTGTAATTTTTACCATGTCGTTTACCTTGCCGATTCGTAAATTTACAAATCTAATTTTAGGGTAAAAAAATAAAGGTAACACTTTGAGTATCAAAGTATTACCTTGTTGCTCCCCCTACTGGACTTGAACCAGTGACCCTCTGATTAACAGTCAGATGCTCTAACCAACTGAGCTAAGGAGGAATGAATTTTTATTTGGAAAACCTGATTTCTTTATCAATTTTCCGAGTGCAAAATTACAACATTTTTTGATACTGACAAATTTTTTCTGTACTTTTTTTCTTATTTCTTGAAAATATTTTTCAACTAATTGATTTTCAATATTTATTTTTTGAAAAATAATTTAGGAAACAGCTCTTCGGGAGACTTTTTACTACTCAAAATCCTCAAAGTCGCGCCTAAAAATCCTGTTCCGTAAGCGTAAAATTGCAAACAAACCGCCCAAACTGATAAATATCCGATCTGGCTGCTGTGATTGATTCGCTTGCTATCAAAGAAAATTAGGATAAAATAGGCTATATATATAAATATAAATCCCCATTCTCCTACAAATAATAAAAGTAAAGATATGAGAAAGCCTATGAGGAAAAGGGTAGGAAACCAATGTACTATCTTCCTTGACTGGGGATGCCACCTGTTAAGGATCGCACGTGTCTGTCCGAATTTCTTAACTTGTTGAAAATACTTCTCCCATGAGATACGTCTTTTATGGTATACAAAAGCTTCCTCTACAAAGGCTGTTTCAAAACCTTTCTCCCACAAGCGTATTGTAAGATCGGGGTCTTCCCCAGGGTGTATACGACCAAAGCCTCCTGTAGCCTGGAAAGCCCTGCGAGAGAGTCCCATATTGAAGCTACGAGGCTCGAACTTACTCACAGCTCGCTTATTCCCTCGTATCCCTCCGGTGGTCAGTAGCGAAGTCATCGCATAGTTAATCGCCTTCTGGATAGGGGTAAAGTGTTCTGTCGCTGCATCCGCACCCCCAAAACAATCTACATAGTGCCTTCCCAAGAACTCATCCACCGATTCTAAATAATGATCCGGTAACAGACAATCGGAATCCAATATGATAAAGTAATCTCCAGAAGCTCTCTCCATGCCATAATTCCGAGAATCACCTGGTCCTGAATTTTCTTTTTCTAAATAGGTAATTGCTATCCTTGAGGTATACTCCGCCACCACTTCTCGGGAGGAAAGGGTAGAGCCATCTTCTATAACTATTGTTTCAAAATCACCTGCAAATGTCTGTGCAGCTATGGTCTCCAAAAGTTCTTTCACCTCTTCTGGACGGTTATATACAGGTATGATCAGGGAGTATTTCAAGGACATTTCTTTTTGTTAAGGTTATTTCTCAAGGACAAAGGTAGTAAAAACATTTGTTTTTATAAGGCTTTTGAGGAATATTTTTTTTTATAAACAATTATGTATATAAAAATCACTAAATTACCAAAATCATTCTTTAAATAAATCATAATTTCCGCACCTAAGAACTATAATTGTAAATATTATTGTACATTTGCCACAAATTTGAAAAGTCTTAATGCACTGAATATGGGAACTAAAAAAGCAACACCCTCCAAAGGAGTTTTTTCGAGAAAGAGATTGTTAAAATACTTTTGGGGCACTATCCTTGTGGGAATAACCGCAGTGATATTTGTCTTCCTATTAGCCTCATGGGGCGCTTTTGGAGAAATGCCTGATTTCAAGGGATTAGAAAACCCTGAGACAAATTTCGCTACTCGTATCTACTCTTCTGATGGTAAGATATTGGGCAAATTCTACTTCAATGACAACCGTACGGCTGTCACTTACAAGGATCTGCCCGAACACTTAGTCAATGCGCTGATAGCCACTGAGGATGAGCGTTTTGAGGATCACTCTGGTATCGATATGCGAGGTACACTACGAGCAATTGTCTTCCTCGGTAGGCGAGGAGGAGCTTCTACCATTACACAACAGCTGGCCAAGCTACTCTTCCACCGTGAGGGTTCTAAAAAAACGAGTGAACGCTATTTACAGAAAATAAAAGAATGGATTATCGCCATTCGCTTGGAAAGACAATATACTAAAAAAGAAATACTTACAATGTATTTCAACCAATATGACTTCAACAACAATGCCGATGGTATCCGCTCGGCTTCTCGTATCTATTTTGGCAAAGAGCCCAAGGATCTCAAAATAGAGGAAGGGGCTATGCTGGTAGGTATGTTCAAGAACTCGTCCTTATACAACCCAAGAAAAAACCCTCAAGGGGTCATCAACCGTCGCAATGTGGTGCTCGCCCAGATGGAAAAGAATCACTACCTCACAACAAAGGAAAAGGATTCCTTACAAAAACTCCCCTTACAACTGAACTTCAATCCAGAAGGGCACAATGAGGGGATTGCTACTTATTTTCGTGAACACCTACGTTCCTTCATGAAGGACTGGGTTAATAAGGAAGAAAACCTCAAGCCTGATGGCTCTAAGTATGACATCTATTCCGATGGACTTAAGATATATACCACTATAGATTCTCGTATGCAAGCCATAGCGGAGGAAGCGGTAAAGAATCACATGAAAAACCTACAAAAGGCTTTCTTCAAGGAGAATAACATAAAGAATAACAAGACTTTCCCCTTTGTAAAACTTTCCAAAGAGGAGATCGATAAGCTCATGGAACGTGCCATGAAGAACTCCGAGCGCTGGGCACAGATGAAGTACTTAGGCCATTCTGAAAAGGAAATCCGTGATTCCTTCTATAAGAAAACACCTATGCAGGTATTTTCTTGGCATGGCACTATTGATACAATCATGACTCCTTATGACTCTATCCGTTACTATAAGGCTTTCTTGCGTACAGCTATCATGTCCATGGAACCACAGACAGGACATATCAAGGCGTGGGTAGGAGGAATTGATTATAACAATTTCAAATACGACCAAGTATACCAAGGGGCTCGTCAGGTAGGGTCTGCCTTCAAACCTTTTGTATATGCAGCAGCTATTGACCAACTCGGTTATACCCCTTGTACCCAGATTCCTGATGTAAAAACCTGTATAGAAGCTGGCAAATTTGGCAATGGAAAAGAGTGGTGCCCTCACAATACTAATGGTAGCTATAGTGGAAAAATGATGACCCTAAAAGCAGCACTGGCCAACTCGATCAACTCAATCACAGCCAAGCTCATGGACGATGTGGGGCCTGTACCTGTAGTAAAACTCATCAAGGACTTGGGGATCACTTCCAATATCCCTGAACTACCTTCTATCGCTTTAGGTTCTGCTGATATTACCCTATTCGAAATGGTAGGCGCTTATGGGGCTTTTGCCAACCAAGGGAACTACAGAAAACCGGTATTTATCACCCGTATAGAGGATAAGGACGGACGTATATTATATGAATATACTCCAGAGGTAAGAAATGCTATCAACCCTGTAAAAGCCTATACCGTAGTGAAGCTGATGGAAGGGGTTACTCAGTCTGGTTCTGGGGCTCGATTGCGCACCAAAGGAGCTGATGGGTATAACAATATTTATAAGAATGTTATCACTGGCTATCCTTATGCCTTTAAGAACCCTATCGCAGGAAAAACGGGAACTACACAGAACCAATCCGATGGATGGTTCATGGGAATGGTGCCTAACTTAGTAACTGGCGTATGGGTAGGTGGTGAAGATAGGTCTGTCCACTTCAAGGGGATACAACTGGGACAAGGAGCTACTATGGCGCTGCCTATATGGGGCTACTACATGAAGAAAATCTATGAAAACAAAGACTTAGAGGTATCCACTGCCCCCTTCCCTATTCCTAAGGACAAAGACGGTGCAAGTATGATTAGCAGTTCAGACCTTGACTGTAAGGGCAATGACCCTGTAGAGACTATAGGTGATGACTCTGAAATAAACTTCTAAGAAATACTTATATTTCAAGATAGAGGAGATAAGCTCTTGAGCTTATCTCCTCTTTTCTATAATATATTTATCCTTACTATAACTGTCCACTATCTATCCATAGCAGAAGGGTAAGGACAACGGCATAAATAACCATCAAAGGCCAAGCAAATCGAAGCCATTGGTTATAATTGACATTGACCATAGTCAGCGAAGGAAGTGTCATCCCTGTAGGAGTGATCAGCGCCATCATTCCCATACCGAAGAGGTAAGCGGTCACCACATTGTCCCCCTCTACCCCTACAACTGTTGCCAAAGCACCCATAATAGGCATAGTGAGCACAGCCATACCGGAACTGGAAGCGATAAATAAACTCAATACCCCAAAAATAAGCATCAGTATAGGTAAGAAAAGCATAGGAGACATCCCCTGAACAAGTTCTGTCGCATAGTAGAGTATAGTACCTGATATCTGTCCTTCGTTCAGGATAAAAGAAACCCCTCTGGCTATACCTATGATAAAGGCTACTCCCAAAAGATCTCTAGCCCCTGTGAGGAAATGCTCTATGAACTTCTCCTCGCCTGTACGCTGAAGAATTGCTATCACGATAGCTGCTACCAAGAATAAGCCCGTCATCTCCTGAAACCACCACTCCCACTGGGAAACTCCTACAATCATTACTACAAAGGTAAGTGCAAAGATAAATAACTGTATCTTGGTAGAAAATTTCAAACTATGGGTTGTTTCCGGTGTATTGGAGGCATATATTTCAGGTACAGTAGTTCCATATACCAAGGATTTTTCAGGATTCTTCTTTACTTTTTCTGCATAGCGAATGATGTAAACAATACTAATGACCAAACAAAGTACCAAAGCCACAGCACGTATGGTAAGTCCAGAAGTCCAATCGACTCCCGCAGCATCCGAAGCGATAATCACCGCAAAAGGATTGGCTGTAGATGCCAAAGACCCCACATTGGCACTTACAAAAATTACCGCCAAAGGCACCAATAGATCATAGCCAGCTGCTAAGAAAATAGGCACCAACATAGGGTAAAAGGCCAGTGTTTCTTCTGCCAACCCAAAGGTAGTCCCCCCCAGTGCCATCAGGGTAGAGAGCACGATAATGAGAATTCCCTCCTTCCCTCTGAAGCGATGTGCCAGATAGCCCACCCCCTGATTGAGCGCCCCTGAGCTATTGAATACTCCTATAAAGCCCCCTATAAAGAGTACAAAGAGAATCAAGCTCACCGCTTCATATATTCCCTTGATAGGTGCAAAAAGTACCTCTGTGATCCCTTGTGGAGTTGCTTTGCGCTCTTGGTAGGTATTAGGAATAGAGATTGGGTTCTTGATCTTCTGCTCTTTGAATTTGTCAAGAGTAATAGAGATATTGCGGCTGGTAAGCGCCTCTTGAGTAGCGGGTACTTCCTGAGTCTTATCTACACTTTGAATCACAAAAACATCTTTACCCTTATCATACCAAAGTGTATCATAGCCACCTGAGGGTAAGAGCCAAGTGAGGGTTGCAGCAAAAATCATAACTATCACAAGGACAGTGTAGGGTGTCGGAAATTTTATTTTTTTCATCTTTTATAATAATTTTTCTTGCATAAGAATCATTTAGAGCAACTTATATAGCCCACTACAATCGTACAAAGATAGTAAAAAAATAGAGTATAATCAACAAAAAAACGAAATTATCTTTATCTTAATCTCAAACGAGAAAGACTACCCCTATTAGGATAGTCTCTTGTATAAAAATAAACAACTATAACCGTTTTAATTACTCTTGTGATATTCTATGGTACGTTCTGTTATATAAGATCCTTTACTATCAGTATATTGGATACGCTCTACCCAATTTTTGTAAGCATCCGTTTTGAAATGCTGGGTGAGCTTGGAGGTAAGATCCCCTTGTGGATTGAAAGTACGGGTCTCAATAAGTTCTCCCTTAGGATTATAGAAATATTTAAAAGTATACGCTAAGCTTCCATTGAAGTTGTCCCCCTGTTGCTCTACCTTTTGATTTTTTTCATTATATTTATAAGTTTCCTTCTGAGCGAGTGCCCCTTGTGCATCATGCTCTACCATTTCAGTTACATTTCCTTTGGTATCATAAGTATAGGAAATCTTCTGTACTTGCTTGTCATTCTTATCAAGGGTAGTACGAGAGGTTTCATTGCCATTCTCATCATAGGTATACACATAGTTAAACTGAGGTTTGTCCTTGTTGTCCATGCTTTTCACCTGAGTGATTTTGCCATTATCATCATAAACATACACATCCTTTTTCCAGAGTACTCCTGCATTGTTATACTCTTCTACAAAGAAGAGCTTAGGGTCAGGAATCTCATCATAAGAGAGTTTTTTAGGTTCCTCTTCTTTAGGTTTTTCAGTACCAGCCGAAGGATTCTTAGTAGGATGCTCACTTGCCTTGGCATCATATACATTAACCTCCGTTCTATTTCCTTTGTTATCATAGGTATAGACGAACTTTTTCCAGAGTACCCCTTTGATACGTAGCTCATCCTCTATGAGGCTATTGATTTTTTCAGGTGTGATATGTTCGGTAAAGAACTCTTCCTTTTTAGCAACTTTTCCTTTGTCATCATACTCCCACTTGACCTGATAAGCTGTTTAGTTTTTGACTGTAATTGTTTTTTCCACCATATGATTGGCGGTATCATAGCGGCAAGATTCTCTACTGATGAGTGTTCCCTGAGCATCGAAGCTATCACGCTCTAACTGGTTGCCCCTGTCATCATAGCGATATACATAGCGTCAGAGGAGCATTTGCTTATCATCGTAGGAAGCCTCTTCGGTTTTTTGGCCTTTTTTATCATAGCGATAGACCACTTTCCCTTTGAAACCTTCTTCTCCTTTCTCTAATGGAGCAGCTTTTTTAATTTCCTTTTTTACAGGAGCTACTTTTTTCACATCGCTCCCTCCGTATATAGCTTGCTGTCCACCACACACTTCCATTAGGATAATAGGCGATTTTCTCGGTCATATTTCCTTTTTTGTCATAGGAGATCAGAAAATTTTCCATTCCTTTTTCTATTTCTCCTTTGCCATAATTTCCACCTCCCTTATCCAAAGCCTTGTAAGTAATCACACAGATACTACTTACAGGTCCATTGAGAGATTTCTTATAATTTTCTTTTCCAATGCTTTGTGCAAAAGCTGCACAACACACCAACCCTGCAATAGAGAGAAGTGACTGTTTCATCTTATAATATATTTACTTATTTCCGAGGTACAAAAGTATAAAATTATTTAGTGAAAACATAAGAATAACATTTATTTAACATAAAAAAGACTACTTTAAAAAGTAGTCTTTCGAAAGTCTGTGATTTTTGTCCTTAATTTGTGTACAAAAATCAATTTTATGGATAATATTCTATAGTACATTCTGTTATATAAGTAGCCTTACCCTCAGCATATTGAGTAAGTTTTATCCAATTGTTATGGTCATCCAATTTGTACTCCTGAACCAGTTTGGAAGTCTGTTCCCCTTTAGGCTTGGTGGTTACAGATTCTACACATTCGCCCAAGTGATTGTAAGAGAACTTAATAAGGAAAGCCAGTGAACCATTGGTATTGTGCCCTTTCTGCTCTATGATCTGGTCTTTGTCATTGTATTTATAAGTATTGCGCTGAATCAGTTCCCCATAAGCGTCATACTCAGCACGTTCCAAGAGGTGACCTTTGAGGTCATACAAATGAGTAGTCTTTTGAATCATCTCATTACTCTTGTCATAATTGATACGCTCTATTTCTCTGCCCTTAGCATCGTACTTATAAGTGTAGCGGAAGAGTGGTTTCCCTTCATTATCGACACTTTTCACCTCAATAATCTGACCTTTGTCATCATACACATAAGTATCCTTTTTCCAAAGATTGCCCAAGTTGTCATGTTCGTCTGTATAAAGGAGCTTAGGATTGGGTAGCTCATCATAAGAAGGTTGTTTAGGCTGCTCTTTTTTAGGCTGTTGTGCACCTCCAACATACTTAGGAGCTTCCTTTTTCTGAGCGTCATAGACATTGACTTCTACACGATTTCCCTTGTTATCATAAGAATATTTTATCTTTTTCCAGAGTACTCCCTGAGTATTGATTTCATCAATGACGAGCTTATCAAGTTTTTCAGGAGTGATTAGTTCGGTAAAATATTCCTCCTTTTCAACAACTTTCCCCTTGTCATCATACTGCCATACACACTTATAAGCGGTTTGGTTATTCATGGTAATGGTTTTTTCCAAGACTTTTTCATTGGTATCATAGCGATAAGATTCACGAAAAATCAAGTTGGCTTGTGTATCAAAGTTATCTTTTTCCAAGAGATGTCCCTTATTGTTATAACGGTATACATAGCGCCAGAGGAGCGTTCCTTTAGAGTCAAAAGAAGATTCTTCAGTTTTCTGTCCTTTTTTGTCGTATCGGTAAACAACCTTACCACGGAATCCTTCTTCTGTTTTTTCTAAGGCAACCTTTTCCTTAGGCTGTACCACCATTTTCTCTGGCACTTCCTTAGGGATATCAATCCCTTCATATACATACTTTTTGGTATACCACACCTTTCCATTGGTGTAATAAGCTACCCTATCGGTTACATTTCCTTTTTTGTCATAAGAAATCAGAAAGTTGTCCATTCCTTTGGCCACACTTCCCTTTCCAAACTTCCCACCTCCTTTGTCTAAGGCTACATAAGTGGTGATACGTACACTCTTGACATTCCCCATCAAAGTGTTTTTGTAATCTTTCTTACCCGTTTGTTATGCAAAAAGAAAGGTTGAAAAACAAGTAAAGAGTAAAGCTTGTTTTACTCTTGGTAAAATCAGTTTCATCCTAAATAGTTATTAAATTTCTACATTACGTTTTTAGTCTCTATAATTGTTCAGCTAAAAAAATTGTTCTTCTTGCATTAGAGTAAAATAGTATAGAATCAGTAGATATCTTTATTTTTTTGCAAATATACGTTTTTTATTTTAATTCACAATCTATTAAAACACTTAACAGTCCTTTGTTATATATCATATACATATAATAAAATTGATTATCAATAAAATAAAATAAAAGTTAAAATTATATTTAACTAAATATAACTATTTTAAAAAAATAATCCCTAATAATTTATAAATAGAATAAGAAAAAGATTGTCTTAATTTTGTCATATATAAAGCAATTATATAACAATTATTTATCATTTTTGTAAAAAGATTATATCGATGTATTATTTTGTATCCTTTTTTATTCCATCTACCTAAAGGGTTATTATTTTATGAATAGCCTCATAAAAAGTTAAAAAAAAGAGGTATTTTACCCTATTTCGTTCTTTGTATTTTGTACAGAATTTAGAAAAATATTTTACATCAACTATCCGATTCATACATTTTTACGTATATCTTCTATTTTTTCACATAAATAGACAGAAAAAACACTTTCTTTTTTTCTTATCAAGGAAATGTGAAGAGCCACCCTATAATTTACCGTTTTTTATATTGTAGCTTTCAGATATAATGCTTATTTTTGCCACGCTGAATTAGCACCCTTAGATAAGATGAAAAAGATATTTCTCCCATTTGTTATTTGTGTGGGAACCCTCTCTATATTAGCCCGACTTTTTTATTTGCAAGTACTTGAAAAAGAATCCCGTAAAGATAGCATAGCCAGTGATGTAGCCATCGAAGTGTCCTATGACTATCCCGAGCGTGGTTACATATACGATCGCAATGGCAAGCTACTGGTGACCAACCAATCTGCCTATGATATCATGGTTATTCCCAGAGAAGTAAAACCCTTAGACACCTTGGAGTTCTGTAACCTTGTAGGTATTGATATTGTACGCTTTAGGGAAGAGCTTGACAAAGCAAAGAAATATTCCTACCGCAAGCCTTCGGTTTTTGTCAGCCAACTCTCAAAGGAAGAATATGCTCCCCTACAAGAGAAGCTGAGAAAGTTCAGTGGTTTTTTTGTACAAAAACGCTTGCTCAGGCACTATGAGACCTATAGTGGAGCCAACGTATTGGGGTATATCAGTGAGGTCAATGATTGGGAGCTCAAGAATAACCCCTATTACTTAGCTGGAGAGATCATCGGTCGCCAAGGAGTAGAAAAACAATATGAGGATTTCCTAAGAGGGAAAAAAGGGGTTCGCTACCTACAGAAAGACAAGTTCAACCGAGTGATAGGCTCCTATAAGAACGGGGCTTACGACACCCTTCCTGTAGCGGGAAAATCCTTAGAACTGACCATAGATGACGATCTACAAAGCTATGGAGAGATCCTCATGCAGTGCAAGCGAGGGAGTATTGTCGCTATAGAGCCCAAGAGTGGGGAGATCTTAGCCCTTGTCTCCGCTCCTTCGTATGATCCCAACCTACTGGTGGGGCGCAAGCGTTCACAGAACTACACCCTACTATACAATGACTCCATAGCCAAACCTCTTTTTGACAGAGCCCTTTTGGCGGAATATCCACCGGGATCAACCTTCAAGCCCTTCACTGCCCTTTTAGGCTTACAAGAAGGGGTGATGACGCCACAATCAGTAGTCTCTTGTAATGGTGGTTATCACTACGGAAACCGAGTAATGAAGTGCCACGCTCATGCCTCGCCACTGGATATGCTACATGCTATTGCCACCTCTTGCAACGCCTATTTTGCACACGAATATCGCAAAATCATAGAGAAATACCCCACCCCAGCACAAGGGATTACCGCATGGGGGAATGACCTAAGGAGTTTCGGCTTTGGGGAATATTTAGGCAGTGACTTCCCTATAGGGCGTAAGGGATATATCCCAGATGCCGCCTTCTACAATCGTCACTATGGAGAGAACGGATGGCGCGCCACCACCAATATCTCCAACGGGATAGGACAAGGAGAAGTCTTAGTCACTCCGCTACAGCTGGCCAATGCCTTATCGGCTATTGCCAACAAGGGGGACTACTACACCCCTCACATTGTCCGAAAGATAGATGGGAAAACCACCCCCTTCACCCAATATACAGAAGTGAAGCATACCGGTGTGGCTCCCCAATACTTCGACCCTATCATCAAGGGGATGAATCTTTCCTACACAGGAGGTACCTCCCGAGGCACTCAGATAGATAGTGTGAATGTGGCTGCCAAGACAGGAACAGCTGAGAACTACATCCGTGTCAATGGCAAGCGTATGCAGCTTACAGACCACTCTATATTCATGGCCATGGCCCCTATAGAAGATCCTAAAATAGCTATCGTCGTAGTGGTAGAAAACGGATACTTCGGCGCCCGTATTGCCGGACCTATAGCCTCACTTATGATAGAGAAATACCTCACTAAGAATGTGAAAAGAAAAGACCTCGAGAAACGAATGATTGAGAAGAGCTTAGAAGAGGAATATGCTAAGCCCTACTCAGGACGACCTTTTTCTATTAACCAATAAACAATATTATGCTCAAACATCTTGACTGGATCAGTGTCTTACTATACTTTGCTTTGGTGACCATCGGATGGGTCTGTATCTATGCCACAGGCTATAATGAACATACGACCAACCTGATGGATTTTTCGCAACATGCGAGCAAGCAGCTATTTTTTGTTTGTACCAGTGTGTTACTTATCCTCTTCATTTTGGCTATAGAAGCCCAATTCTATGAGAATTCGGCAGAGATTTTTTATATTTTTGCTATACTGCTCTTGGTAGGAGTACTCATCTTTGGGAAGACGATCAATGGAGCCAAGGCGTGGTATGCTTTGGGGCCAGTGACGATCCAGCCGGCAGAGTTTGCCAAGACGGCTACAGCACTGCTCTTTGCCAAACAGCTAAGCCATATCCAGACGGATATTCGTCGTTTTAAGGATTTGCTTAACGTGTTAGTAATCATTGTAGTTCCTTGTTTTTTGATCATTTTACAACCAGACCCTGGGAGTACCTTGGTCTATGGGGCTTTTATCTTTGCCCTGAACCGCGAGGGAATGAGTTCGTCCTTTGTCTTTCTGATGTTATTGTTTCTGAGTGTTTTTCTATCCACTCTCAAGTTTGGCATGGGTAATACAATTACCTTTTTCTCGCTACTTACCTGTATATATGGATATTGGGTCAAGAAACAAAAGGGACATATTCCCTATAAGAATGTGTCTTTATTGGTCTTGTTATGTGTGCTGACTTCCTTTTCAGCCAATTTTATCTTCTACAATGTCTTCAAACAACACCACCGAGATCGTTTTAGCCTATGGTTGCGCTTGGAGAATGAGATTACTGACAGCCAGACCCTACGCCAGACTGTGGCCTACAACACCCTTCAAGCCGAATCGGCTATCTCCTCCGGTGGACTGTCAGGAAAAGGCTTCTTGGAGGGTACCCTCACCAAAGGGGACTTTGTTCCAGAACAGCATACCGACTATATCTTCACCACCTTGGGTGAGGAATGGGGCTTCTATGGTACCACAACTGTGACCCTACTCTTTGCTATACTCTGTCTAAGAATATGGTATCTGGCTGAAAACCAGAGATGCAAATTTTACCGTATCTACGGATATTGTGTAGCAGCTATCTTTTTCATTCACTTCTTTATCAATATCAGTATGGTCATAGGAATCATGCCTACCATAGGGATTCCCCTACCCTTTTTCAGCTATGGAGGTTCTGGACTATGGGGATTTACCATGCTACTATTTATCTTCCTAAGGCTGAATATGAATAAGGAAAAACACTGAGCAATGATTAATGATTAATGTTCAATGATCAATGATATGCTAAAGCTCTGTTCTCTGCTCACTGCTCACTATTCTAAAAAAATTTCTTTTTCTCTCATACATATAGAAAAAAAACGTATATTTGTTGTGTTTTCTAATACCTTTCTTCTTTGCTTGAATGCAAGAGAGAAAGGTGGAGGAATTTTTATTTCTTATTTAAAAGAATAATATTAATTTACTATACATATGAGACAATTCTTTATTCCCCTAAGTTGTGTATTAGTGCTTTCGGCCTGTCACGACAAGGTTCAAAAAGAGGAGAACACTCAAGAGGCATGGGAGCAGATAACCTATCCTGAAACCAAAAAGGAAAATGTGGAAGACACCTATTTTGGAGAAAAGGTCATAGACCCCTATCGCTGGCTCGAGGACGACCAAAGTGCTGAGACCGAGGCATGGGTAAAAGCCCAGAATGCGGTAACCTTCGGGTATCTACATTCTATTCCCTTCCGTGACAAAATCAAAGCACAGGCCGAAAAGCTATGGAATCATGAGCAGCTCACCGCCCCCTTTCGTGTAGGTGAGTATACTTATTATTATAAGAATAATGGACTACAGAACCAAGATGTCCTCTACCGCAAAGGCAAAGATGGCAAAGAAGAACTCTTCCTTGACCCCAATGGCTTTGCTTCTGATGGTACTACTTCGCTCGCAGAGGTGAATTTTTCCAAAGATGGTTCTCTTGTATGCTACCTTATCTCGGAAGGAGGAAGTGACTGGCGCAAGGCTATTGTCATGAATACCCAAACCCGTGAGCAAGTAGGCGATACCATTGTAAATATCAAATACTCAGGAGGCTATTGGTACAAAAACGAAGGCTTCTACTATTGTAGTTATGACAAGCCAAAAGGAAGTGAGCTTTCCGAAAAAACCGATCAAAATAAGCTCTATTACCACAAGCTCGGCACTCCACAATCTTCAGATGCCCTCATATTTGGAGGCAAACCAGAGGAGAAAAACCGCTTCGTAGGAGGCTATGTATCCAATGATGAAAACTACCTTATCATCCGTGGAGAAGAAACTACCTCTGGAGGTAAGCTTTGGATCAAAGATCTTAGAAAACCTAATAGTCCCTTGGTAAACATCCTTAATGACTATTCTTCTGATACTTTTGTACTTGCCATCAAAGGAGAGAAAATCTACTTCCAGACCAACCTAAATGCTCCCAATGGAAAAATCGTGGTGGCAGATCTGAAAGACCCTACTCCCACACACTGGAAAGACCTTATCCCTGAAACAGAAAATGTCATCACCCCTGTAGTAGCTGGAAAATATATCTTGGCTCACTATATGAAGGATGCCATTTCTGAGGTAAAACAATACGACTTCGAAGGGAAGTTCATCCGTGAGATAAAACTTCCTGCTCTGGGCACTGTAACCCTGGAAAGTGCTAAGGAAGAAGAAAATGAAAGCTACTTCTCTTTTGAAAACTTCTATACTCCTTCCAGTATCTACAAACTACACTTGGAAAAAGGAGACACCGAGCTCTATTGGGCTCCCAAAATGGACTTCAACCCCAATGATTTTGAATCCAAACAAGTATTCTACACCTCCAAGGATGGAACCAAAGTACCTATGATCATCACCTATAAAAAAGGTACCCCCTTGGATGGTACTGCCCCTGCAACCCTCTATGGCTATGGTGGGTTCAATATCAGCTACACCCCATGGTTTGCCGTTACCTATGCTATATGGATGAACAATGGTGGCGTATTCGCAGTAGCCAATATCCGTGGTGGTGGCGAATATGGTAAGAAATGGCATGATGCGGGCACCAAGTTCCAAAAACAAAATGTATTTGACGACTTCATTGGTGCTTGTGAGTACTTGATAGATAACAAATATACTTCCAAGGAAAAACTCGCTATCAAAGGAGGTTCCAATGGAGGTCTGCTTATAGGCGCTGTAATGACCCAGCGACCAGACCTGATACGAGTAGCCCTTCCCTATGTAGGGGTAATGGATATGCTCCGCTACCACAAGTTCACCTCAGGTGCTGGTTGGGCTTATGACTATGGTACTTCCGACGATAGCAAAGAGATGTTCGAGTACCTCAAAGGCTACTCCCCTGTACACAATGTAAAAGAAGGTACTTGCTATCCTGCTACCCTTATCTTTACTGGAGACCATGATGACCGTGTAGTACCTGCCCACAGCTTCAAGTTTGCCGCGCAATTGCAGAGCAAACAATCCTGCAAGAACCCCGTATTTATACGAATAGAAACCAATGCAGGTCATGGTGCTGGTACTCCTGTAAGTAAGATCATAGACCAAACTGCCGACTGGCAAGCCTTTGCCCTTTGGAATATGGGATACAAAAAACTGCCTAACGAGAAATAACTCTTCTCTTAGCAGGCATATACGTTGATTTTAGGAATACTTCCTTTTTGCCTATTTCCTTTTCTATAAAGGATTGTAGGGAAGAAGGAAGTATCTTTTTGTAAAAACCGCCCTCCACTATCAAGCAATCTATCACGAGGGGATAGTATATCTTCTTCTATAACAACTTGGCTAAGTATCGGCACTATCTTAGGCTTAGGGCTTTCCTTCATTTCAGTCGCTTGTTTTTCCTCTGCAATAGGTGTTTGTTTTTGTACTACTGGTTCCTCTTTTCTTGAAACCTTTGGGGTAGTAGTTACTTCCTTAGAAGCAGAAGAAATTACCTCTTTCTCTGCAGGAGGAGTACTGATCTTTTGTTGAGGTTTTTCGGCTGTTTTCTTCTGAGGTTTGTTCCAACCTTCCATAGTAGCCAAGAGCTTGATAGCGGCCAATCTCTCTCGTATGGTAGGATAAACAGTTTTTTCTCCTTGCTTTTGAGCAGTTCCTTGGGCTATCTCGAAGAGTATTTGTATGGCTTGTTCTCTCATGATGGTGTATAAATTAGATTTCTGAGGCAAAGGTACAATCCCCCAAGGGGCAAAGTCAAGAAGACACCCCATGAGAAGTGAGAGGAGAAACGAGAATAATGATCAATGATTAATGCTACAACCCAACAACTAAAATCTAAAACCTTTTTTGTTTTTTCAAAAAAAAGTCGTATATTTGTAGCGGTTTTAACAGAAATATTAAAAGCTGTTAATTTAATTATTACATCTATGAGACATTTTTTTATTCCCATGGGTTGCTTGCTTGCTCTTTCAGCTTGTAAGAACAACACCCAACCTGCCCAAACAGAAGAGATGAAAGACTTTGCCTACCCTCAGACCAAAGAACAAGTCGTAGAAGATGACTACTTTGGTGAAAAAGTAGCTGATCCCTATCGCTGGCTTGAAGACGACAGAAGCGCCGAGACAGAAGCATGGGTGAAAGCACAAAGCCAATTCACTGCTGATTATCTCAACGCTATTCCTTATCGCAAGACGATCAAGGAACAATTGGAAAAACTCTGGAACTATGAAAAATCCGGAGCACCCTTCGTAGAAGGAGACTATACCTACTACTACCGTAACAATGGTTTGCAGGATCAAAGCGTCCTCTACCGTAAGGACAAGGAGGGTAAGGAAGAAGTTTTCCTTGACCCTAACAAGTTTGCAGCTGATGGAACTACTTCCTTGGCTGGAATCAACTTTTCAAAAGATGGTTCTCTGGTATGCTACCTAATCTCCGAGGCTGGTAGCGACTGGAAAAAGGCGATTGTGCTCAATGCTAAAACCAAAGAACAAATAGGCGACCCTATTGTCGACGTCAAATTTGGAGGTGGTAATTGGCGTGGCAACGAAGGTTTTTACTACTCTTCCTATGACAAACCAAAAGGTAGTGAACTTTCTGAAAAAACAGACCAAAACAAGGTATACTACCATAAGTTAGGTACTTCCCAAAAAGAAGACGTGCTTATTTTCGGAGGAACTCCTGAGGAAAAAAATCGCTATACCGATGCTTTTGTAACCGATGATCAAAGATATCTTGTTATCTTCGGTGCAGATGCTACCTCTGGCAACAAGCTCTTTATCAAAGACTTGAAAGATCCTAAAGCACCTTTGGTAACTATCCTTAACGACTATTCTTCCGACACTTCTGTGATTGATGTAAAAGGAGACAAGCTCTACCTCTTCACCAACCTGAATGCGCCTAACGGAAAAGTGGTAGTCACCGATATCAAAACTCCTACTCCTGATCACTGGAAAGACCTTATTCCTGAGACAGAAAACGTATTGGATGTGATCACCGCTGGTGGCTATATCCTTGCCAAATATACCGTAGCTGCCCTTACTGAAGTGAAACAATATGACTTCACAGGTAAGTTCATCCGCGATATCAAGCTCCCTTCTATAGGAGTAGCAGGAGGGTTCTCTGCCAAAGAAAACCAAAAAGATACTTATTTCTGGTTTACCAACACTTGTACCCCTACAAGTATCTACAAGCTCAACTTAGAAAGCGGAGAAACGACCCAATACTGGAAACCTTCTATCAACTTTAACTCCGATGAATACGAATCCAAACAAGTATTCTATACTTCCAAGGATGGTACTAAAGTGCCTATGACTATCACTTATAAGAAGACGACCAAGCTCGATGGTACAGCACCTACCCTACTCTATGGATATGGTGGTTTCAATGCCATTACTTATCCTTACTTCGGGGTAAGCACTGCTATATGGATGAACAATGGAGGAGTATACGCTACTGCTAACATTCGCGGAGGTGGTGAATATGGTAAAAAATGGCACGATGCAGGTACCAAATTCCAAAAACAAAACGTGTTTGATGACTTTATCGCTGCCGCAGAATACCTTATCAAAGAAAAATACACCTCCAAAGAGAAATTGGCTATCAAAGGAGCTTCCAACGGAGGTCTTTTGGTAGGAGCGGTGATGACCCAGCGTCCTGACCTTATGCGTGTAGCCTTGCCCGATGTAGGGGTGATGGATATGCTTCGCTACCACAAGTTCACCGCAGGAGCAGGTTGGGCTTATGACTATGGTACTTCCGATGATAGTAAGGAAATGTTCCAGTACCTAAAAGGCTATTCTCCTATACACAATGTAAAAGACGGAGTATGCTATCCTGCTACTATGGTATCTACAGCTGACCATGATGACCGTGTAGTACCAGCTCACAGCTTCAAGTTTGCCGCTCAATTACAGAAGAAACAAGCCTGCAAGAATGTACCTATCATTATCCGTATAGAAACCAATGCAGGACATGGAGCTGGTACTCCAGTAAGCAAGATGATCGAAGGATATGCCGACGAACAAGCCTTCTCCCTCTGGAATATGGGATATAAGGAACTACCTAAACAGTAGTCAGTGATCAGTAATCAGTGAACAGTGATCAACCTATGACAAATGATAAAAGACAAATGACGAATCTCTTCTAAAGTTTAGGAGGATTCGTCATTAGTCATTAATAATTAATAATTAATAATTAATAATTGACAATGAATGGTATAGGACTGGAAAAGTATACTAAACTTATCGGAAAAGGTATACATGGAAATCATCCTGCCTATGATAAATATGTAAAAACGCAATTAGATAGATTTAATAAAATAGGTTTAACTCCTGAACAAGCTAATAAGTTCTTACAAGAAGAATTGATTCCTGATTTAAAGGAAAAAATTATTAAAGCGAAAACTCAGGGATGAACTTAAATGAAATACTTTACTATAGACGAGTCTATTGACTTAGATATTATTGGAGAATATCCACAAGTATCTACAACAGAAAATTGTGTATTGGGCTCTCCATTCTCCGATAAAAGACTTTCTTTTGGAGAGATTCCTAATAAAATACCTTATTTAGAATTAGAGTTTAATAAAAGGGTTAAAAAACAACTCTTGATTTTGGAAACTTACACACTTTGAGGGATAGTGTCGCCTTTGCTTTAGCTTTCTTTTATATCAATTATGGGCACATCTAAAGTTGTATTATACTTTTTGAAGCACCACCCAATTTATAATAGAGAATAAAACATTTAAGCCACGATTTTATGAATCAGATCCTTTGATTCAAGAAATTTATCTAAAAGAAATTGAATAATGATGAATTTAGAGCAAGAAATAAAGTTTTTAAAGGAACAAAAGGTTCCTATAGAAGAAATTAGACTCCTTGAAATTTTAAAAGAAGAAGAAGAGTGGAATTTGTTGTCAAAAAAGGAGAAACAGAACAAACGAAAATTTGCAATATCTTTTTTAGAAAGAGAATCTCATAAAAATATCAATATAGAATATGAAAAAAATATTATTAACCTATATGATATAGGAGAGAATATTATTCATAATACAATGTATACAGATAAAATCTATCTGAAACGACTTTGCATATTAGTTAATATACAACAAGATTTTATAGATGAAATGGGTATAAAAAATCTTTATAAAATAAGAAAAGTAGATATAAATATCATAGAAAATTTATTCAAAGAGATAAAGCAAAAGGATTCTCAAGAATATAGGAGTCTTAATCTTGATAACTATTTAATTCTGTTTGAAAAAGTTTGGAAAAATGCAGAATAAGATTGGTGATGAAATTACTTATAAAAACTTTTTATCAACAAGTAATTAGAAGGAACTAAACCAATAAAAATAACACAATACACTATAAAAGAAAAATGAAATGGATATAGTATCAATTAATAAGATTTATAATCAGTATCGATTAGAGTTTGAAGATTCGGGAAATGAGGAATCCATTATAAATCTATTACTTAAACAAAAAGAATGGAATTTGTTAGATGATGACCAAAAACTTATAAAGCGGAAAAAATACCTACTTGATTTTGAAAAATATTTTATCTACAATGAAAAGAGAGAAAGAGTTTTCTTATATGAAAATTTAGTTTTTCAAACATATCTAAAGATAAAGGATTCGTTAAATATTATAGAGGCAGATATTAGTTCTTTTGAAGGTTTTTTCTTTAGAATAAAATCGATGCTTTTTTGTGAAAAGGAACTTGTAAATCAATATGAAAGCTTTAAAAGAATAGGTCATATCCCCTTCGAAATTTTTGAACCTTTAATAGAGAAAGTAAAAGATACTCAAGAGTACAAGCAATATAGATTAGATGAATTATTCGAGGAATACAAAAAGATGTATCAATTATTCTTGGATAAGCCTTATGAATAATTATAAATTGTTGGGAGGATAAAATAGCTATTCTCTCAAGTAGAGAGTTTACGGGATAGTGTCTTGTTTACTGAAGAAAGAAGGACTTACAATGGATGATTTTCTTTATATGATGCAAAAACACGCCAATGGGTTTACATCAGGCAATAATGGCAGATTAGGTATACCAGAATATGTTTTTGAAAAAGGAATATTCGTAAAACCGACTGAAGGATCAGAGATTTGGAGAATTAAATCAGATGGAACTGAGGAACTAATAGGAGTGTTTAAAGAAGAAAATAATATTGAAAGATTTTACAAAATAAAATAATTATGGCAACTATAGGAAGAAAAGGAGATTTTGGTTATTTGAATGATAATTTACTAAGTCTTCAGAAAGAGAAAGATTGGTTATTTATAACAGAAGATACTTCTTTGATAAATAAATATCATTTTAAGAAATATGACTATTATTATGGGTTAGTTATCAAAAATACAAAAATAATAAGTGCTTATAGTATTTACTATTATGCTCTTTATAAAGGATTAAAGTTTTTTGTTGAGAATGTAATAAAAAATGATATTTTTATATTATGTCCTTTAGAGGAAGCTATGATTTTCTTTAATGATTTTCCAAAGCAAGGTTATGACCCTATATACGAAATAAAAGAAAGTGAAGTTACCGATGTATGGGAAGAAAGAACTCCCATAAAAGGGTTTAAATTTGAGGAAGAACCTATTGTCTATCTCAAGAAAAATGGTGTCTGGTTAGTTGAACATTAGAAAGAGGAGATGCACTACGGGTCTACCTTATCTGTGGAATTATCCTTTTACTTCTGGGAATAATAGTAGATTAGGTGTTCCTGAATGGAATCTTCCTGAAAGAATTAAAATTACAGATGGAGATGAAATTTGGGAAGTATTTAATGATGGAACTCAAAGATTAAGAGGAGTTTATAATGAAGATTTGGGAAAATTTATATCTAAATAAATATGCTAAAAATTAAAAATGATTTCTATGCAAAGTACTTGGACACTGATGGTCGATTTTGGGAAGTTAAAAAAGGAATATACCGTATTCAAGTAGAGAAAAGAAAAAACTTATTAGGTTTTAAAAACTATGATGAAGTAGAACTCAAAGATAAAATGTTTATAGATGTATCTAAAAATAAAATAAGTTCAGCCTATAGAGTGAGAACATACTGTAATTATAAAGACGGGAAATATGATTTATCTAATATTGCAGATAATACAGTTATTCTATTTCCAGATTTAGAAACAAAACGTAAAATAGGTTTTCATATTTATAACGACAATAGTGTTGATGTTCCCTATGATAAGTTTGTAACTGAAGTTACCGATGTATGGGAAGAAAGAACTCCCATAAAAGATTTTAAATTTGAGGAAGAACCTATTGTCTATCTCAAGAAAAATGGTGTCTGGTTAGTTGAACATTAGAAAGAGGAAATGCACTATGAGTCTACCTTATCTGTGGAATTATCCTTTTATTTTAAGGAATAATGGCAGATTAGGTATACTAGAATATGTTTTTGAAAAAGGAATATTCGTAAAACCGACTGAAGGATCAGAGATTTGGAGAATTAAATCAGATGAAACTGAGGAACTAATAGCTATCTTTGAAAAAGAGCAAGAAAAATTTGTACAAATCAAAAAATAGGATTTATGATTAGAATAAAATCATTAGAAGATTACACTAACTATTTTGGAGTATGTTGTAGATTCTGGAAATCTAAAGAGAAGTATCATTTGCAAACACTGCTTGATAATGAGATTTTAGAAAGGTTACAATTTAAAAAATATGAAGACAATAATTTAAAAGATAAAATGTATAAATTGGTCTCTTATGAGGAAATTGACAATGCTTATTCTGTATTTTTCTTTGTCTTTTATAAAAGATTAAAGTTTTTTGTAGAGAATGTAATAGAAGATGATATATTTATATTACGTCCTTTAGAGGAAGCTATGATTTTCTTTAATGATTTTCCAAAGCAAGGTTATGACCCTATATACGAAATAAAAGAAAGTGAAGTTACCGATGTATGGGAAGAAAGAACTCCCATAAAAGGGTTTAAATTTGAGGAAGAACCTATTGTCTATCTCAAGAAAAATGGTGTCTGGTTAGTTGAACATTAGAAAGAGGAAATGCACTACGAGTCTACCTTATCTGTGGAATTATCCTTTTACTTCTGGGAATAATGGTATATTAAGTGTTCCTGAATGGAATCTTCCTGAAAAGATTAAATTTACAGATGGCGACGAAATTTGGGAAGTGTTTAATGATAGGGCTCAAAGATTAAGAGGAGTTTATAAAAATAATAGTTTTATAATTATAGAATAAATAATTTATGCAGTTAAAACTAAATAATGGGCAATTCATTTCATTTGATCAAGAGAAGATGAACCTTTGTTATAGTCATATACAAGATCCTCCTTGTTGGAATATTTATACAAGTAATTCTAAATTTTTGAAGGAAGGATTTGTGAGAGATTATAATGCTTATGTATTAAAATTAGAGTATGGTAAAAAATATGATTATCCAGCCTATAGAGTGAGAACATACTGTAATTATAAAGATGGGAAATATGATTTATCTAATATTGCAGATAACACAGTTATTCTATTTCCAGATTTAGAAACAAAACGTAAAATAGGTTTTCATATTTATAACGACAATAGTGTTGATGTTCCCTATGATAAGTTTGTAACTGAAGTTACCGATGTATGGGAAGAAAGAACTCCCATAAAAGGGTTTAAATTTGAGGAAGAACCTATTCTCTATCTCAAGAAAAATAGTATCTGGTTAGTTGAACATTAGAGCAGAAAAAGTGAATAAATAATACAATAGAGAGAACCTTATCTAAAAATCTTAGAATAATATGATTACTAATGTATTATGTAGGAAAAAAGAAAATAATAAAGATTATTATTTCAATTATGAAAATCCTAATGAAAAAGATCAAGCATTACGATTTGGCAATAGAATGGCAATCGATGCTATTGAATGGAATTATAAGAATAAGAAATATGAGATATGTTTTCAAAGAAAAGAATTTGGGGATGTTCTTATAGAAAAAGATAAGATTTTTATTCAATATCAAACGGCAGAAGCATCTTTTCCTGCTCCAAATAACATTGTAATATACACTCCTACAGCAGAAATAGAGAAGGTACTAACAACGCCTATATTACCTAATGGTAAAAAAGGAGGAGGTTTTTTACAAATAAATAAGATAATTTCAAATAAGAATAATTTTATTAGAGAATTTGAGAATCATTTAGAGGTGTGGGTTTGGGAAGATGAACGAAGTCCGTGTATTTATCATTATTTTTTTAATATTGATACATATGAATTCATTTTCAGATTAAAAAGTAGATACTGAAACTGTTTAAACTTTTTAGAGAAGTAAAAGTTCCCGAAAATTAGTAATTTTGTGTTTGAGAAAAAAAGAACACCAAAATTCAAGAACTTTGGGCAAAGATACAATAAATAAACGGATTATTCCCTTTTTAAGTGTAGGAAAAAGAGGATTTAAAAGTAATTTTGATTTGGCTTCAATATTTTTATTGATTCTCAAGAGATTAAAAACAGGGGTGCAATGGAGAGAACTTCCTATTGGGAGTTATTTTGAAAAAGGTGAAATCTCTTGGCAAAATGTCTATTACTACTTCAACAAATGGAGTAAAGATGGTAGCTTTTAGCGAGTATGGTTGAATCTATTAAGGACGAAGAAAAGAAAGTTAGATATATCTTGCATTCAATTGGATGGTAGTCATACACGTTGTCGCCAAAAAGGAGCGTCAGCAGGTTATCAAGCAAGGAAAAAAGCTGTAACCACCAATAGTATTTTTTTGTGTGATAATAAAGGGCAAATGATAGCAATGGGAAGCCCTAAAGCAGGAAATCACAATGACTTATATGAAATAGAAGAAGTAGTACTAAAAGAAATCTTAGCTTTGTTAGAAGAAGCAGCAATAGAGCATAAAGGTCTGTTTCTCAATGCTGATGCGGGATTTGATAGCAAATCTCTTAGAGAGTTTTTAGAAAGCAAAGAAATTATAGCAAATATTAAACCTAATCCCCGAAATGGAGAGCAACCAGATGTTTATTTTGATGAAGAATTGTACAAAAATAGGTTTAAGATTGAACAAGCAAATGGTTGGCTTGACAGATATAAAGGTTTGATAATGAGATACGAGTATCTTGATGTAACTTGGATAGGAATGCTCCTATTAGGGTTTATCTCCAAGTTCCTCAAAAAAGTTTAAACACGTTTAATTATAAAAGATGATAAATAAAGCCCTTACTGCTGTAAGCGAAGTAGAAAACGCTTACCACACTTGGAAAACACGCCCTTTAGCTTCGCGCAAAGAAAGTATTGTTCGTATCAAGGAAAAGCTCCTTGCTCATAGTGAAAAATACGCCAAAGCTATCACCACTGATATGAATAAGCCTTTGGCACAATCTCTCGCTGAAGTCAAGAAGTGTGCTACGCTATGTGATTATTACCTAACCCACATAGACGACTTTCTCCGCCCTCAACCCCTGCAAAGCAGCTGGACAGAGAGTTATGTACGCTTAGATCCCTTAGGGGTACTCTTGGCGGTCATGCCGTGGAATTTCCCTTTTTGGCAAGTATTCCGTGTAGCTATTCCCAACCTGCTATTAGGAAATGTATTAGTGGTAAAACACGCCTCCAATGTCCCTACCGCTGCAGCATTGTTAGAAGAAATCTTCCTTGATGAATCCTTAGGTTTTCCTATCTATAAAAACCTATCTTTGCCAAGCCAATATGTAGAGGAAATCATCGCTCACCCTGCTATCAAGGGCGTTACTCTTACAGGAAGTGAGCCTGCAGGTAGGTCGGTAGCTCAGTGTGCAGGTAAGCACCTTAAGAAATCTGTTTTGGAACTCGGAGGCAGTGCCGCCTTTATCGTTTGTGAAGATGCAGATCTCACAAAAGCCGTTATCACAGCCGTCAATGCCCGTATGCAGAATGCTGGACAGAGTTGTATTGCAGGTAAGCGTATCTTAGTGCAAGAATCCATAGCCCAATCCTTTATAGAAGCCTTTACCGAAAAAGTAAAAGGGCTCAAACAAGGCGACAAATACGATCTTAATACCGAAATAGGTGCTATGGCAAGGGAAGACTTGGCAATAGAAATAGAAGAAATGGTCAAGCAGAGCCTTGCCGAGGGAGCTACACTACGCTGTGGAGGCAAACGTACCGGTGCTTTCTACACTCCTACCGTGCTTACAGATGTCACTCCTAGTATGCGGGTATTCAGGGAAGAGACCTTTGGCCCAGTAGCGGTTATCTCTACCTTCCGAGATTTTGAAGAGGCCATTGCCCTGAGCAACCAATCTGATTTCGGCTTAGGAGTGTCCATCTTCTCCCAGAATGTAGATTTTGTAAAATCACAAGCCCCTCGCTTTGACGAAGGTGCGGTATATATCAATGAAATGCTCATCAGTGATCCACATTTGCCCTTTGGCGGCATCAAAAACTCAGGCTATGGCCGTGAGCTCTCCTACTTTGGTGTATGGGAGTTTGCCAATATCAAAACTGTAGTGGTGAAATAATAGACTCTAAATTCTATAATGAACAATTCTTTCCTATAGACAAAGACTTAGCCCACCCTTGTTCCAAACATTAACTTTATGTAGCGATTTTTTACATTTCTAAACATCTTAGAGCTACTATCACTCAGTCCTTTCTTGCTCTTTTCTATATTATATCTTTTTGATTTGGGAAGAACAGATATAGGAAAGATACTTTCTGACTACTTAGGGGATACTATTTTGTGGTTGAACTTTATGTATGGAGGGGCTCTGGAGCTACTGACAATCCCTATAGCACTTGTGATGTGCTTTACCAATAAAGCACCCTTTACTTATGCTTTATTATATCTCAGTATTTTCATTATCAAAATCGCGCCTTGGGTATATATAATGACTCGTGGGGTTATAGGATAGTAATAAAATCCCCTTGTAAGTATATCCTTCATACCTACAAGGGGAAATATAATCTATAAAACGGGAAACTTACCTATTGGTTATCAAACAACCACTGGAGTATATCTTGTTCCTTCTGGTCAAAAGCAATCCCCCTACGAGCCATCACACGCTCGGCTACGGCAAAAGCCTCGTCCAAACGATATTTATCAGCAGAAGCTCCCCAAGCGAAGTTGGGGATATATTTGCTTGGAAATCCAGCAGAAAAGAGATTAGCAAAAACCCCTACAGTAGTACCACTATTAAGCTGAGTGTTGATAGCCGTTTTTGAATGGTCTCCCATCAGCACCCCACAGAATTGTAATCCTGAAGAAGAGTATCCCCCTTTTTGGTAGTCCCATAGCTGTATGGTATTATAAGTGTTTTTCAGGTTAGAGACATTGGTATCCGCACCGAGATTACACCACTGCCCCAATACAGAATTTCCTAAGAAGCCATCGTGTCCCTTGTTAGAATACCCCCAAATAACAGAGTTAGAAATCTCTCCTCCTACTTTGCTATAAGGACCTATAGTGGTAGCTCCATAGAGCTTAGCACCCATATTCACAGTAGCGTGCTCACAAAGGGCGATAGGCCCACGCAGGTGACTCCCTTCCATCACTTCAGCATCCTTACCTATGTAGATTTTCCCTTTTTGACAATTGAGGGTAGCAAACTCAACCTTAGCCCCTTCTTCTATGAAGAGGTCTGCCTTATCGCCCAAGAAGCCATTGGTTGGCGAAAGTGGTGCTGAGGTACGTCCTTGGGTAAGTAGCTTAAAATCGAAGTCTATCGCCTTATCGTTATAGGTAAAAAGGTCAGTAGGTTTTTCAAAAAGCACCAATGGCTCTTCCCACTCTATAGGAGGTATAGATGAAAGTGTAATACTTTTTCCCACGAAAGCCAAGGTCCTCCCTTGATACGTAATAGATTCCCCTACCTCAAGAGAACGCAATTGCTCTAAAAGTCGAGGGGTAGGCAAGAAATTTGCATAAATAGAGAGAGTCACCTCTTCTGATACACCTGTATAAGGGTACTTTCCTTGGAGGTAATCTGCAGTGAGGTAAGACACCTGTGTTATCCCCAAGAGCCGTTGCCAGCGTTCGGAAAAAGTTAAGATCCCTGCACGTAACTCAGCTGAAGGACGGGTAAAGGTAAAAGGGAAGAAATCCTTTATAATGTTTTTATCCTCAAAGAGAAGTCGTTCTATTTTCATCTTAGTAGTTTACATAATCGGTAATTTCCAACCCATAGCCAGACATTCCTATATAGCGAGAGGGCTCAGAGTTGGTAAGGAGTTTCATATGAGAGATACCTAGATCGATAAGGATCTGAGCACCTATTCCTATATCCTTCACCTGAGAAGAAGGCACTTGCGAAGGGGCTTGCTTGCCTTCCTGAGCCTCCTTGATGGTTTGGATACGATGAAGAAGATTTTGAGAATAAGCTCCTTGATTGATGACTATGAAAGCCCCTTTGCCAGCCGCATCTATTTGCTGGAAGATACGATTAAGTTCGTTGTCTTTCTTGCACAAAAGATCCAAAATATCATTGCTGATAAAGTTGGCATGAATACGGGTAAGCACCGGTTCGTCCTTAGCCCAAGTACCTTTGGTAAAAGCCAAGTGAATCTGTCCATTGGTAGTTTGTTCATAAGCACGAAGACGAAATTGTCCATAATCCGTATCTATCGAAAAATCTTCTTTTTTGACAATAAGACTATCATGACGCATACGATAGGCTACCAAGTCTTCTATGGAAATAATCTTAAGATTATGTTTCTCAGCTACTTTCACAAGTTGTGGCAAGCGTGCCATGGAACCATCCTCGTTGAGGATCTCAATAAGAATCCCTGCAGGTTCAAGTCCTGCCAAGCGAGCCAAATCGACCGCTGCCTCGGTATGGCCTGTACGACGAAGTACCCCACCTTCTTTAGCTCTGAGGGGGAATATATGCCCTGGGCGACCAAAGTCCTCTGGCTTGGTCTGAGGTTTTACCAATGCCTTAATCGTCTTAGCTCGGTCAAATACAGAAATTCCTGTAGTACAGCCCTCTCCCTTGAGGTCTATAGAAACCGTAAATTGGGTATGGTGCAGTACGGTGTTGTTCTCCACCATCATGTCCAAGCCCAATTCCTTACAACGCTTCTCTAACAAAGGTGCGCAGAGTAAGCCTCGCCCATGCTGAGTCATAAAGTTAATCATTTCAGGAGTCACTTTTTCAGCGGCTGCGATAAAATCCCCTTCGTTTTCGCGGTCTTCATCATCTACCACGATGATCATTTTCCCTTGTTTGATATCCTCAATAGCCTCTTCTATGGTATTGAGCTTTATTTCTTGGTTCATTAATTTACTATTTATATTATTATGAAATTTTCTTAAATTACCACAGTCTCAAATCATTACTGCTTTCTGCATTAGAGAGATTAAGCACAAGTGTAAAGGTCAGTCCCTTGAAAACGGTATCTTGACGGAAAGGAAGCGAATATCCCACATAGGCCTGATGAATATTGAAAAAAGAAAGCCCTACACGCGGTTGGAAGGCATGGGTATTGAGCGAAGCACCTATTCCTAAGAGGACAAGGCTAAACTCATACCCTATCTCAGGCACTATTTCCATTTTGGACTGCTTACGACCCTCTTCGGTAAAAGTGTTTTGTGCCCCCAAATGTACTCCCGCATAGAGTGAACGGCTTACCCAGTTATACTCTGTATTGAGAGACGCCCCTACAAAGCCCAAGTTATGGGAGCGATTGGTATGGGTAAAGGCCGCCCTTACTCCCCAATATTCAAAATCATCAAAACCTTGTGCTCCAGCCCATAAGGGAAGAAACAACAAAAAGAATAATAACTTTCTCATAGAATCCCTTTTAAAGATTTCCCTTGCAAAAGTACAACTTTTTTTCCAATCCCCTACATTTTTAAAAGGATTATTTCTCTAAAAAAATTAACAATTCACTATTCACCATTAATCATTAATTTTTTGTACCTTTGTCCCTGCGAATAAATAATACTAAAAATTATGTATCCACCTGAAATAGTGGCTCCTATGATAGCGGAGCTTGAAAGTGTTGGTTTTGAATCACTTCACAGTGTAGAAAGTGTAGATGAGGCTATTAAGCGCTCTGGTACTACCCTTGTTGTGGTAAATTCTGTATGTGGTTGTGCGGCAAGAAATGCTCGCCCTGCAGTAGTGTTAAGCCTTAAAAATGCTAAGAAGCCTGATCACTTGGTGACTGTCTTTGCAGGCTTTGATATAGAGGCTACTGCACAAATGAGAGATTATATGCTTCCTTTTCCTCCTTCTTCTCCAAGCATTGCCCTCTTTAAGGATGGAGAGCTCGTGCATATGTTGGAAAGACACCATATAGAAGGACGTGTAGCTGAGGTAATTGCAGAAAACTTAGTAGCTGCTTACAACGAATTTTGTTAAATAAGAAATTAAAGAGGCTGTCCAAAAAGTCTTATTCATGAAGGGTGATTTGCAAATCACCCCTACAACAGAATCTAAAACAACTGATTTTCAATAGAATAAAATTTGAAAAATATTCGATTTAAACTTTGAAAAATAATGTTTTGGACTTTTCGGACACCCTCTTTCTTTATACAATCTAAAATGAAAAAAGCACTAAAAGAAAAATATGAACTCCTAAAAGAAAAGGCTTTTACCATTATTTATGGTAGAGACACTGTTGCAGGAAAGCTTTTTGACCTTATTCTCTTAGGATTTATCCTTTTGAGTGTTTTTTTAACCATTTTTGAGAGTATCAAAACTGTAGACAAACATATACATACTCTACTGGTAATATTGGAGTGGATGATTACCATTTTCTTCACTATAGAGTATATCCTGCGCATCATCTGTAACCCCAAGTGGAAACGATATATCTTTAGCTTTTATGGTATTATAGACCTAATTTCTATCTTACCTGTATACCTTTCTTTCTTTGTAGCAGAATCCAAATTTTTATCTATTATCCGCATTCTTAGGCTATTACGTATCTTTAGGATTTTAGACTTGGTGCAGTTCACCCAGCAGGCCAATCAGCTAAGAAAGGCATTGAAGAATAGCCAGACTAAGATATTGGTATTCATCTATTTTGTACTGGTACTCAGTGTTATTTTAGGAGCACTTATGTATATGATAGAACCCCATGACAAGGCCTTTACAAGTATTCCTCGTAGTATCTATTGGTGTATTGTAACACTCACCACTGTAGGTTATGGAGATGTAGTGCCCACCACTACTTTCGGACAAATTATGGCTTCGATCATCATGATATTAGGGTATGGTATCATAGCCGTACCTACAGGTATTGTGACCTCTGAGTACTCGCGTTTCTATAGAAAAAAGGAGGAACAAAAGCCTCATTATTCTCACAGAACTCCCCCCACCAAGTATTCCCATAGCCACACCCATGGTTACTGTAGGCATTGTGGAACCTATCCCCTACCCGATGATGCCTTATATTGCCATAAATGTGGGGCAAAACAATGATTCTTTTCACCCTCCATTCTCCAGATTTCACTCACTAAAAGATTGCATTTCTACAAGTTTGCGATATGTGCCATTTTTGGCCATCAGGGAGGTGTGATTTCCTTGTTCTATGATTTTTCCTTTTTCCATCACCACAATAATATCGGCATTTTGAATAGTAGAAAGACGGTGTGCAATAACAACAGAAGTACGATTCAGCATCATTTTTTCTAAGGCATTCTGCACTAATTTTTCACTTTCAGTATCCAAGGCAGAAGTAGCCTCATCCAGTATCATAATAGGAGGATTTTTCAGTACTGCACGGGCTATACTCAAGCGTTGCTTCTGTCCACCGGAGAGCTTTCCACCCATATCTCCAATATTGGTCTGGAACTTATTAGGTAGATCATTGATAAAGTTGTAGGCATTAGCTACCTTGGCAGCCTCCTCTATTTCTTGGGAAGAAGCATCTGCCTTTCCTATAAGGAGATTATTGGTAATAGTGTCATTGAAGAGAATAGAATCCTGAGAAACAATTCCTATAAGGTCTCTAAGAGAATGAATCTTGATATCTCGGATATCTATTCCATCGAAAGAGATACTTCCCTTATCCACATCGTAGAAGCGAGCAATCAGGTTTGCAATTGTACTCTTTCCACTCCCTGACTGTCCTACCAGTGCCACTGTTTTCCCCTTAGGAATTTCCAAAGAAAAATCCTTTAGGACATATTCGTTGTCATACTTAAACCAAATAT
>NZ_ACLQ01000002.1 GCF_000174755.1 Capnocytophaga gingivalis ATCC 33624 | reverse complement strand
TGATTTCTAATTCTACAAGCTCGCGCCAGTGTGGGCATCGTTCTCCGTAGAGGCGCATTTCATTGCGTTTTATTGTAGAGATACAATGCATTGTGTCTTGACTGGATCGTTTCTTACAGTTAATACCAGCATCTCACTGTTCCCTATTCCTAATTAAATCTTTATCGTCAGTTTATCATATGCCAAATATACATTTTTAGGGAGTTCCTTCTGTACTTTGGCATGGAAGCCCATTGTCTGGCTGATGTGAGTGAAGAATGCCTGCCTAGGGTGTACCTCTTTGACAATCTCCATGGCTTCTGCTATATTCAGATGAGTAGGATGAGGTGCCTTACGTAGGGCGTTGAGTACTAAGGTATCCACCTTATAAAGTTTTGAGAGTTCTGCCTCTTGGATATGTTTTGCATCGGTGATATAGGCTAATTTCCCTATACGATAGCCCAAGATAGGCAAGGAACCATGTTCCACCGCAATAGGAATTACCTCCTGTCCAAAGAGTGTAAAAGGAGTAGAAGCATCGACCTCAGTCACTCTCACTGAGGGAGCACCCTCATAGCGATTCTCGGTAGCAAAGATATAAGCAAAGCGTATTCTCAGTTGCTCTATCACTCGGGGCAACCCATAGATGGGCATATCCCCTTGCTTGAGCACAAAAGGGCGTATATCATCCAGTCCTGCCGTATGGTCTGCATGTTCATGGGTAAAGAGAATAGCCTCTAAGTGCTGTACCTTATGGGAAAGCATCTGTTGGCGAAAATCTGGAGAACAGTCTATAGCCACATTAACTCCTCCCCATGAAAGTAGGACGGAAGTACGTAAGCGCTTATCTCGCTTATCGCGGCTATGTGCCACAGGGGTATTCATACCTATTACAGGTACCCCCTGTGAGGTACCTGTACCTAAAAAGGTGAGTTTCATTATATATTTTTTGGTCTTTTGCCTTTTCTCTATTGGCAAATACAATACTTGCGCAAAGGTACAATTTTTTCCTCTAATATCTTTTGAAACTACCAAAAAATATGTACCTTTGCACCTTAAAAACACTATCTGATGAAAATTGTAATTGGAAATGATCATGCAGGTACTGAGTATAAGAATTTGATTCTTCAGTACTTATTATCAAAAGATTACCAAGTAACCAATGTAGGAGCAGATACTTCCCAAAGTGTAGATTATCCTGATTTTGCACACCCTGTAGGTGAAATGATTGACAAAGGAGAAGCCGACTGGGGAATTGTCATTTGTGGTAGCGGTAATGGGGTCGCCATGACAGTCAACAAGCACCCTAAAGTACGATGCGCCTTATGCTGGAACAAGGAAATAGCTGCCTTGGCTCGAGCACATAACAATGCTAATGTCTTAGCCATCCCTGCCCGATTTACAGCCGCTGAACAAGCCTTGGAAATGGTCAAGACTTTCTTGGAAACGCCTTTCGAAGAGGGCAGACACCAGCGCCGTGTAGAGAAAATTCAACTATGCTAACATAAAAAATCTCCCATGATTAATAAAATAAAAGAACATATAGCTCGTGTAGAGGCTTTTGCTACAGAAAAAAAAGAAGAATTAGAACAATTCCGTATAGAATACTTTGGTAAAAAAGGATTGCTCAATGACTTTTTTGCGCAGTTCAAGGAAGTACCCAAAGAAGAAAAAAAGGATTTCGGACAAATAATCAACGAACTCAAAAGCAAAGCTGAGGCAAAGATTAATGAACTTAAAGAAAAACTCAGTGGACAGAATGTGACTACCCAAAGTCTCAATGACCTTACACGTCCGGCTTTCCCTATCGAAATAGGAAGCCGTCATCCTGTCTCCCTGATCAAGAATAGAATCATTGAGGTATTTGCTAATATTGGTTTCAACATAGCCGAAGGTCCTGAGATAGAGGATGATTGGCACAACTTCACTGCACTGAACTTACCCGAATATCATCCTGCCAGAGACATGCAGGATACTTTCTTTATCCAGACTCGTCCAGATATTCTGCTACATACACATACCAGTTCTGTGGAGGTTCGCTACATGGAGCAGCACCAACCGCCTATTCGTATTATTGCTCCTGGCAGGGTGTATCGCAATGAGGACATCTCGGCACGCTCTCACTGTCTCTTCCACCAAATAGAAGGGCTATATATTGATACCAATGTCTCTTTTGCTGACCTTAAACAAACACTTTTATACTTTACTAAAGAAATGTTTGGAAAGTCTAAAATACGTTTGCGCCCTTCCTATTTCCCTTTCACTGAGCCCAGTGCTGAATTGGACATCTATTGGGGATTGAACAATGAGATTGACTACCGCATTACCAAGGGTACAGGTTGGCTTGAGATTATGGGTTGTGGAATGACTGACCCCAATGTATTGACCAACTGTAAAATAGACCCTCAAAAATACTCCGGCTTTGCCTTTGGCATCGGATTGGAAAGGGTAGCGATGCTTCTGTATCAGATAGGAGATATCCGCGCTTTCTATGAAAATGATGTACGCTTCTTAGAACAATTCAGAAGCTCTATTTAAGATTCTTAACCCCTTTCTTGACTTAGACTCATGTTCAGACATCAAGGAAAAAAGCGTTCTGCCAAGAACAATCTACAAATAGCTGTTGTTCTCTCTTTTGTAGCTGGCATGGTCAATGTTGTTGGCTTCCTCTTCTTGGGGCGGCTTACTACCAATGTCACTGGACACTTCGCTTTTTTCATTCATGATATGTCCATCGCTGAGTTCTGGAAGGGGACTATTTACCTTTTTTACATAGTATGCTTCCTCTTAGGTTCCTTCTCTTCTGGCTGGCTTATTGAGGAAGCCAACTATCACAAGCGGCAGAATAAGTACTTCCGCCCTACCATTTTGGAGTGTATTGTATTGGGCTTAGTCATTCTCCTCAATAGGATTTCTTTGGATTTTCCCCATGAAGCTACTACTTTTATGCTCCTCTATGCTATGGGATTGCAGAACTCCTTTGTGACCAAGATTTCCAATGCTACTGTACGCACCACACACCTCACTGGTCTTTTTACAGACTTAGGCATTGAACTCTCTCAACTATTTTATCTCAAGAGAAATAACTATCAAGAACAAGAAAAGAAAATCAAAAATAGCATTCGCTTACGCCTATCTATCGTCTTGTTTTTCTTTTTAGGAGGCTTTTTTGCAGGATTTGCCTTCGTAGAACTCGGACTAAAGCTCAAAACACTTTTCTTCGCTATAGGAATCCTACTCTCTGGCCTTTACTATGACGACTTACGCTTTAGATACCTCACCAAAAAAAGAAAACATAGGGGGCATCGACATCATTCTAAACAGACTATACCTCACACCCGATAAGTGCAACTGTCATTTTGTCACTATTTTAAGTTTGGCAATACTTTTGATAGGGGTAGCTAAATAGTAATTAATAGTAATACAAAAATTATAAACCTATGAATACAGGACATAACCATCATCAAGGAGATTTCCATACAGATGATATACAGGACGCTGAATTTCAAGATGCTGAAATTATTGATGAAATACATGAGCAGGAAGCTCCAAAGTCTCATCATCAAGCCACTGCACAGGATTCTCTTGATGTAGAGATAGAAGATGAAACAAAAGATGAACTCCCTGAGATTATTATCAAAAAAAATCCTGAGCAGAAGTCTGAAGAAAAACAAACTGAGAAATCCAATAACAATCAGTCAAATAACTCTTCTGAAGCTGATGAGGCTATCTCTATATTAGAGGCTGAACTACATAAAGAAAAAGATAAATTCACTCGTCTGTTTGCCGAATTTGAAAATTACAAAAGAAGAACTGCCAAGGAAAGGCTTGAATTGCTCACCTCAGCAGGACAAGATGTCATACTTTCTATGCTCCCAGTCCTTGATGACTTTGATCGTGCTCTTGTGGAAATATCCAAATCTGAAGATGAAAACCTCCTTCGTGGAGTGGAACTTATCCATAGCAAATTCCTTAATACACTAAGATCTAAAGGATTAGAACAGATCCAGGTTGACACTGGCGATCTTTTTGATAGTGATATTCATGAGGCTATTACTCAGACCACTGCTCCTACAGAAGACCTTCGTGGAAAAGTATTAGATGTAGTAGAAAAAGGATACAAGTTGGGTGACAAAATTATTCGTTATCCAAAGGTTGTTGTAGGACAATAAGTTCTTGTTCTTAGTATTAAAAATGAAAAAAGATTATTACGAAATATTAGGTGTTAGCAAAAATGCTACTGCCGCTGAAATAAAAAAAGCTTATCGAAAAAAAGCCTTAGAATACCACCCTGATAAAAATCCTGGTGACAAAGAGGCTGAAGAAAAATTCAAAGAGGCAGCTCAGGCCTATGAGATTCTTGGTGACGAACAAAAGCGTGCTCAGTATGATCAGTATGGTCATGCTGCCTTCGAAGGGGGTGCTGGTGGTGGATATAGTACCATGGAGGATATATTCCGTAACTTCGGGGATATATTTGGTGGGCACTTTAGCGGATTCTCTGGTTTCGGAGGATTCGGAGGAGGTAATTCTCATTCCTATCGTGTAAAGGGAGGGGATTTGCGTATCCGTGTAAAGCTCAACTTAGCCGATATTGCTACAGGTACTGAGAAAAAAGTAAAAGTACAACGAAAAATAAAAGCAGAAGGTGCCACTTATAAGAGTTGTGCCACCTGTCATGGTCATGGTAGTATCGTCCGTGAGGTCAATACTATGCTCGGTCGTATGCAAACCTCTTCTCCTTGTCCTACTTGTGGAGGAAGTGGTGAGATTATTGACAAAAGACCTGATGGGGCTGACTCTCAAGGCCTCAAGAGCATAGAAGAGACTGTATCAATCAAGATTCCTGCCGGAGTCATGGAAGGGATGCAGCTAAAAGTCTCTGGAAAAGGAAATGAAGCTCCTGGAAGCAACAGTATTCCAGGGGATCTCTTGGTACTTATCGAAGAGATTGAGCATGAGACTCTCAAGCGTGAAGGGGAAAATCTTCACTTGGATCTCTATATAAGTATGCCTGAAGCTGTTCTGGGTACTTCCAAAGATATAGAAACAGCCACTGGAAAGGTTCGTATCAAGCTCGAAGAAGGAATCCAATCTGGAAAAATCCTTCGCCTAAAGAACAAAGGATTGCCCAATATCAATGGGTATGGCACTGGGGATCTCTTAGTACATGTCAATGTATGGACTCCTAAGACCTTGACCAAAGAACAAAAGAACTTTTTCCAGAAAATGTTAGAAGATGAGAATTTTACCCCCAATCCGGACAAATCGGAAAAAACTTTCTTTGAGAAGGTAAAGGATATGTTCTCTTGAATGATTCATTGGTTGTTCTCTAAGCTATCATGAAAAATAATTCTAATTATATATATCATGAGAAAAATCACTCTAATACTTACATTGTTTATGGTGTATAGTACATTTGCACAACAGCCGCTTACTCCTGAAAAGTTATGGGAGCTGCATAGGGTTAGTGGCATCGGAATGACAGCCGACAAGAACCATGTACTCATAGGGGTTACCACTCCTAATGTCAAAAATAATTCCTTTGACAAAGAGTATTACAAGCTCGCTATCAAAGATGGGAAAACGGTATCCATCACTAAGGAACAGTTGGAACTGCTTACAGAAAAACTTAATAACAATAAGTCTCTTAAGCTCATCCACAAGGAGGTAAAACTCACTCCTGTTCTTGCCAAGGATTTCTATAAGGATTTGGACAAATCTTCTGGAAAAATCTATCAAGGACTTGATCATCGCCACTGGGATAAGTGGAATGAAGGCTCTTATAATCATGTATTTATAGAAAATATTGCCTCTGGAGCTCTTACCGATATTATGCAGGGACTTCCCTACTATTGTCCTCAAGAACCTCATGGAGGAGAAGAGGATTATATATGGAGCCCTGATGGCAAAAAGGTACTCTATGTAACCAAAGCCAAGGTAGGTACTCAGTATGTAGTAAGCACCAATACCGATATTTATCAGTATGACATCGCTACCAAAACTACAACCAACCTCACCGAGGGTATGATGGGGTATGATACCAATCCTTCTTTTAGCAAAGAAGGGGTATTGGCTTGGTTAAGCATGAAGGAAGATGGCAATGAAGCGGATAAGAACGACTTATACATCCTTCACAATGGTCAGAAGATTAATCTTACTGCCACTTGGGACAATACAGTTTTTAGCTACCTATGGAGTGATGATGGCAAGAAAATTTATTTTATCGCCGCTACCAATGGTACTCAACAACTCTTTGAGATAGAGCCTTTTGCCAAAAACCCTACTGTAAAACAGCTTACCAAAGGAATTTTTGACATCAACAATATCATAGGGCAATCTGGAGACCTTTTAGTGGTGACTCGTAATGATATGAACAGAGCTCCTGAGATCTATACTGTGAACCTCAAAGGAAGAAAAGCTCCCTTAGAAGTAAAACAGCTCTCTCATATCAACGACTATTTGTATAAGAATATAGCTAAGTGTCCTGTAAAGGAACGCACTATCAAAACTACTGATGGCAAGGATATGCTCGCTTGGGTGATCTATCCTCCTGATTTCAATCCTAAGAAGAAGTATCCTACCCTTCTCTATTGTCAGGGAGGACCTCAATCGGCGCTCACTCAGTTCTATAGCTTCCGCTGGAACCTCCAGCTGATGGCCTCCCAAGGCTATATCGTCATCGCTCCTAACCGTCGTGGTATGCCAGGACATGGGGTAGAATGGAATGCTCAGATCAGTGGAGATTGGGGAGGACAGGTCATGAAGGATTACCTCGCTGCTATTGATGATATTGCCAAAGAACCTTATGTAGATAGTAACCGATTAGGAGCTGTGGGAGCTAGTTATGGCGGCTATTCAGTATATAACTTAGCTGGTATCCATAATAAGCGTTTTAAGACTTTTATCGCTCACTGTGGAGTATTCAATACCCAAAGTATGTTCGGTACTACTGAAGAGACTTTCTTCAACAATCATGAGTTTGCTGGCCCTTATTGGGAAAAAAACAATGCTCTGGCTCAGAAAGCTTATACCGAATTCAACCCCATTGAGAAGGTAGCCGCTTGGGATACACCTATCCTTATCATTCATGGTGGAAAAGACTACCGTGTGCCTGAGGAACAAGGATTCCAAGCCTTCACTGCAGCTCAGCTCAGGGGAATCAAGAGCAAATTGCTCTACTTCCCTGATGAAAATCACTGGGTATTACAACCTCAGAACGCCTTACTATGGCAAAGAACCTTCTTTGATTGGCTAAAGGAAACCCTACAATAAGCTGATTATTTTGGATAAAGAAGAAGCCAAAATTCCTGAGGAATTTTGGCTTCTTGTTTTCTAACTTTTTTAAATTAATATTGTTCCAAAAGATACTTGATAAGGTCTGTAGTGGTAAGCATGCCCACCAAGTTGCCGTTATCGGTAACGGGAAGTGCATGGAAAGTTTGCTCAGCAAGAATCTCAGCGGCTTCCTTGATAGTTGTATCAGGAGAGATAGCCAAAGGTACTTTAGCCATCACCTGTGGAATGGTGAACATATCATACACCACACTATCCACATGCTTTTCATCATCAGAGAGATCAGCAAAACTGATGCGAAGCAAGTCTGTAAGACTTAGTACACCAATGAGTTTGTGACCCTCTACCACGGGAATATGGCGAATGTGGTGTTTTTTGAATAAGGCCTCTGCTTCATACAATGTCTGAGTAGGGCTTAGAGTAACTATGTCTTTGGACATAATCTGGGAAACGGGAACTCTTTGTTTCATATCCTTAAAAATTATATAGATTACTGCTTATTTTCCCTACAAAGTTACTGAAAAAAAATCAAAAAACCTACACTTTTTCTGTTTTTTTCTATTTTTTTTACCTCTTTTTCCCGTTCATCTCTGTTCATTGTTCTCTGACTGCTACTCACTGCTTTCTCCTGACTTGCGTATCCTCCAGCATAGGTACAAAGCCAAAGGTGCCATATTCCTCTTTGCTGAACTCTGTGGGAGAGAGTCGTACAAAAACCGTCATGATCTGTGCACCCCGACCTATAGGAATCACAAGCCTCCCTCCTACTTTGAGTTGTGCTAACAACTCCTTGGGCACCTCTGGTGCACCTGCTGTTACCAAAATACGATCATAAGGGGCTTGTTCTGCATATCCCTTATATCCATCTCCGAAAATCATCTTTCGGGGCATATAGCCCATTTTATCAAGTAATAACTTTGTTTTTTTGAAGAGTTCCTGTTGGCGCTCTATGGTGTAAAGCTCTACATTGAGTGCTACCAATACCGCTGACTGATAGCCGCTCCCAGTGCCTATCTCTAGTACTTTTTGCCCAGCACTCACCTGTAATAATTCTGTCTGGAAAGCAACTGTATGAGGTCGAGAAATCGTCTGTCCTGCTCCTATAGGAAAAGCAATATCTTGATAGGCTTTTTCTTCAAAAATACTATCTAAGAACAAATGACGTGGAATCATTCTTATCGCCTGTAATACCTTTTCATCAGAAATAGGATATTCTTTGCGCTCAGTAAGCTGTCGAGCCAAAAGATTGCGCATCCCCTGATGCCTTACTGTATCTTTCATTTGTTTTATTTTTCCTCTATCTATCTCTTTGTGCGGCGTCTTACTTCCTCTGGAGAGAGGACAAGACTATCATTATTAAACAATTCATAATTATTAGTATAGATTTCCCTATAATTTCCCATTGTATCATATACTCTATGACGAATATAATCTTTTTCTCTGCGATCATTGTGATAATACTTCTCTTGGATGAGCTTATCCCCCTTATAGAAAAATGCTGTACCCACTCGTGTATGAGCGGCTATATCGGGACAAGAAAAATTTCCTTCACAGATTTTTTCTTTTATATTTCCTTCTAGATCATACCTGATAAATAAGGACTCACATCTGACAGTATCCCGATCATAGATAAGGCTGTCTTTTTTAGGAAAATAAATAGTTTCTGTACTCAACTTTCCTTGTCTGATAAAGTAGGTTCGCAGGGCGTGCTTTTCTATATAATTAGAATTTTTACGTGGCTTTTCTCCTTTGTAGTATCCTATATAATCTTTTGTTATAAGCTGTTCTTCAGGATAATGATAAATTCGTAAGCGGGTTACCACTGCAGTATCTTTTCCTCGGATAATAAGACTATCCTTAGGAAGGATCTGCTCTCGTGGATTTGTACTTTTATACAAACTCTTTTCATAATCATTGTAGATAGAATCCATGTACTGTATGGTTCTGAGGTAGATTTGCTCTCCCTTAAAAAGAAATTCAAAATGTTCTCCATGCTGTATGAGTACAGAGCTAAGAGTATCTTTTATATAAGGCTCTCTTTCAAAAATAAGACGAGAGGCTATATCATCCATCTTTTTCAAAGTAAAAAATCCTTTTTCATCTGTAAAAGTATACTGCTGACTCTCCAATTCTGTAACTTTTACTCCTGCCAAAGGCTTTTTAGTAGCAGCATCACATACATATCCTGTATAATGAGTCCTATTCAGAAGGCAACTTTGAGCTATTATAAGAATAACTAAAAATACTAAAGACCTCATAATCAATAACAAATGATGAATCATAAATAACAAATAACGAATAACAAATAATTTTAGTAAAAAGACGTGTGTTTTAAAAAAATCACACGTCTTTCCTCAATGATTAATAAGCACATTAATCATTAATCATTGAACCTTACAATCATTGCTCATTATTATTTTTCTTTTTAAAGAGACCATCCAAAAGGTTATTTACAGCTTTCTTGGTTTGCTCCTTAGGAGTAGTCTTAGTGGTATCTGTAGCTGAGGTTTTTCCTCCTATGAGCTTACCTAAAGCATCTGTAGCCTTATTTACAGCTTCACCTCCTACTTTTTCAGTGATTTTGTTAGTCACCTCTTTACCTACTTTGTCCATCACCTTATCCGTAAGCTGGTTTGCTTGCGCTTTGGCTACCTGTAGCGCAAGGTTATTGACAACTTGTTTCATATCGGTCGATACCTGAGGTTTGGTAAAGTTACCCCCCATATTCACATTGACAGGAATATCCCCTAACTTCTGTTGTTCGGTTACTGTAAGCTTAGCCAATAGGGCTGAAGCATCCTGACCAAGCATTTTAGCAGGGACATTGAAAGTAAGTTTGTAATCCATGGTTTGGTCAAACCCATGTGTTCCTGCTACATTGATAGTACTACCATTCCACTTGATAGCAAAAGGTTTTACCACCACACGGCCATTTTCAAAGGTTACATTAGCCTTGAGATCCTTAAGGTTTAGCTTGGAAAGATTCAACTGATTGAACTGAGCATCCAAAGCTGAAACTAAGGGAGAAGCCTCTTTTAGATGGCTATCCAATAGGGCTGCAGAAAGACTTCCTGAGATAGAATTGATATCAGGGGTAAGTTCTGGAGTGAGCTTTCCCTTTACATTAATCTTAGAACTAAAAAAACCTTCTACTACTTTGGCAATAGGCATAATTTTCTTAAGCATTTCTATCTGAGAGAAAGACTCCATAACGTTAAGTTTGTTCATGTCCAAATCCACAGAAAAAGTGGAGGTATCCCCTTTGGTAGATACACTTCCTGTAACAGCGGTTTTTCCACCAAAGATATCGGTTTGCAGGTTCTGTAGGCTTACTTTTTCATCCTTGATAATAAGTTTTCCTGATACATTAGTCAAATTGAGCTTATCATAAAGTACACTCTTGGCTTTGGCATCGAGACTACAATCTAGAAAAGCAGGAATTTTGATAGAAGCATTTGTCTTGGAAGTAGGTTTAGTTTCTGTAGGCTTTTCTTCTTGCTTATCTTGCTTAGGAGTTTCCGCAGGTGTATCGGTTTGCATGAAATCACCTACATCTATATGATTGGAAGCGAGGGTGAAATTCCCTTTGAGCACCTCATTACGAAGTGTAAACCCATAGAAATTTTCTAAAGTCCCCTTAATATTGAAATCAGTCTTACCTGTCTTAGCATCCAGTTCTGTAAGTTCTATCTTAGCATTATTGAAAGAAATTCCCGCCTTATTGATATGGAAAGGCTGCAAGAAGCCGGCTCCTGAATAGACAAATTTCTCCAAAGAAGCGTGTCCTGAGTTTTGAATACGTTCGTAAGCCTTCTTTTCTACTGAAGCCATATCGAAAGCTGTAGAGATGTCCGCCTTGAGAATACCTTTCAGATCCAAATCCATCTTCACAGGATAAGCTTTTTGGATATTCTCCAAATTGATCACTCCTTTCAGATCCGCATTCACCAACATATTTTTAGTAAGATTTCTGAGCAAGGCCTTTACAGAAAAAGCATCTTGGTCTATAGTGAAGGCAAAACGATTGATATTCACATAAGTATCCTCCAATTTTTCTGTTTCATTTCCTATTTTTACATCTATATCAATATTTTTGACAGACTTAGGTAAGGAAGGATACTTGAACGACGCATTATTCGAGAGCATACGAATATCCAGCTTAGGAATAGTGGTAGGAGTATACTTACCATCTACCTTACCATTGATAGTAAATTCACCAGTGGTCTGTACTCCTTCTATACTCTTGGTATAGGCAGCAGGGATCAGATCCAAGAAATTCTTGAAGGTTGTCTTAGGTGTTTTAAAAGATAGATTGTAGAGTTGTCCATCTTCCAAAAGCTGTACAAATCCGTCAAAATTAAGTTCCAAAGCGTTCAATTTCAATGTATTGTCCTTGAGCGTATACTTTTGTTGGTTTAGGTCGATTCCTAAGACAGCATCTAGGGTAACTACATTGTTGCGTAGAAAAGCTGTTCCATCAGAAGCAAAAGAAACCTTAGTAGCTGTAGTTGTCTCTAAATCAAGTACTTGATTAGCGAAATTTCCTTTTCCTTTATGATAAAGACTATCAAGGATAACACTCATTTTAGAAGTATCATCCCTGAATGTAAAGCGTAGATTCTCTATGCTATACTCCTTGAGATCAAGAGAGAAATTATTGGGTTCTTCGTCAGTAGTATCAGAAGTACTTTTGGCAATATCAAAGTTACCTTTCCCCTCCTCATTCATGTGTACATTCACTACAGCATTTGATAGAGAGAATCCTAAGAGCTTGTAGGGATCCTTATCTCCTTTGAAAAGGATATCCTTAAGGTTCACCTTTGCTGAGAAATTCCCCACATAAGCCAAAGTGTCTCCAGCAAAAGGAGCATTGTTAATGACCTTTAGGCCCTCGAGTTCTACTGTTGCATTGGGAAAGTTCTTGAAGACACTCAGAGAAAAGTCAGTAAAACTAATCTGAGCATTCACACTTTCATTTACTTTCTCCATGATTTTCTCCTTTATAGTATTCTTAAAGAGAAAGGGTATGCAAACAAGTAATAGTATCAATACTAAAACAATGATACCAAAAATTTTAAAAAACTTCTTCATGTTTTTTAGGTATTAGGTGTTAGGCATTAGGAGGCTAAGAGCAGTGAATAGCTTCCCTTTTCATTTTTTATTTTGAGGTTCTCCATTTTTATTGAGGAGCTTGTACTCTTCATAACATTGGGTAAGAGCATCCAAGAATTGTAAGTCGTTAGAATTCTTGATAAAATCTTTTGAATAATTGCAATGACGAAGCAATTCTTCAAGTTTGTCCTTGGATATACCTAAAATTTCGGCCAGAGCTTCTCGGTCATATTTTCCATTGAGCATACTACGGATTTCATCACTCTGCTTCATCTTTTTGAGTTTGCGTAAATCCTTAGCCCTACTACTAAAAGCCTTATAAAGCAGTCCTGCGGGATTTAGTACAGAGGTAACGACCTCTTCCGTTTTATTCTTATCCCGTGTTCTGGGCTCATATCCTAAGTCTAATCCAGAGATACTATACTGTCTATTGGTATTGACAGGCATATACTTTGCATCAATATCCAAATAACCTGTCAGGCGATAAGGAGAGATTACTACCTCTTCCAAGGCATAGGCCAGTTCGGTCATTCCTATACGCGTTCCAGGGAAACGAATCATATCCTGAGTTACTCTTATTTTGATAGACTTGAAGCCAAGATAAGAAAAGTGTAAAGTATCATTCACGGCTACCCGTATTGAGAAATCTCCCTTAATATTGGTAACTGTTCCCTTTACTTGATTGATATTGAGCACATTCACATTATCTAAAGGTAAGTTTGTCTTGGTATTGAACACACTTCCTCGCATAAGAGTCTCTTCCTGTGCGTACCCCAAGAATGAACAGATACATAAAAAAATTAGAAGAATATTTCTCATAAAATATTTATTTTCAATACTTTAAAAATATTATTAGAAAGATTTAAAATCTGCCGTAAAAATAGAAAAAATATAGGAAAGACACAATCTTTTGATAATTTTATTTTTGGGTATACCTACAATTTTTGTTCCCCCATTAATACCCTACTTTCTTATTCTTTATAAAGTAGCTATAAGCTATTGATTTTATTGAGTAATACTGTTTTAGCATAGGATTTTTCCGCTTGTGATAAAAATAAAAAAAGTACTTATAGAAAGCAAAATGCGCCCTAAGAATAGCCCAAGTATAGCTTGGTTTTCCCTGAAAGAAAAAACGTATCCCCGCAATGCCATCCAAAACCATTCTCAAGAAAATCGTGGAGAACCAAGCCCCTTTAGGCAAGTTTTTCAAGAGCATAAAAAGGCTATTGCGAAAATTAAGGAACACCTTTTGTGTACTTCCTTGCTCAAGTGTTGCTCCTCCTAAGTGATATATCTGAGACAAGGGAGTATAATACACCTTATACCCCTCATTTTGTGCACGCCAACAGAGATCTATCTCCTCCTGATGGGCAAAAAAATCCTCATCAAAACCACCAAGATGCTCAAAAACGGACGCTTTAATAAAAAAACATGCCCCAGAAGCCCAAAAAATAGGCGTTTGTTCCTCATATTGTCCTATATCCTCCTCTATTGTATCAAAGACACGCCCTCTGCAATAGGGAAAACCGTATTTGTCTATATACCCTCCAGCAGCTCCTGCATATTCGAAATAGTTTTTCTGTTTATAAGACTTTATCTTGGGCTGTAATATACTGACTTGAGGCTCATGAGCAAAGATATGCATAGGAGCTTCGAGCCAATGAGGGGTGACCTCGACATCGGAGTTGATCAGGCAATACACATCGGCAGGGATATGCTTTAATCCTTCGTTGTATCCCTTGGCATACCCATAGTTTTCAGCATTTTGGACAATCTTTATCTGAGGATAGTGCTCTTGTAAGAACAAAACACTTCCATCGGTAGAGGCATTGTCTATCACATAAAGCCCTACCCCTGAGGAATAGCGTACCACAGAGGGAAGAAACTGCTCTAATAGATGCTTTCCATTCCAATTAAGTATAACTATAACCATAATCAATGATTAATACCATAATAGTCAAAAGCCTCCTCTATGAGAGAGGAAGGAACCTCTATATCCCACTTAGGTTTTCCGATCTCCTCCAACAATACAAAATATATACGTCCGTAAGCATTCTTTTTATCATACTTGAGTAGCTGTTGTATGGCTTCTCTCTCTTGTGAGGTGAAGTTCTCTTGAGGGAAATATTCTAAAAGAGTTGTTTTGATTTCCTCCACCTTATCCCAAGGGAACTGTAGCACCTTATGAGAGATATAAGCGGCCAAGATCATTCCTATAGCGACAGCCTCTCCATGTAATAAGCGCTTTTCTCGGTGAGATAGTGCATAGGACTCAATAGCATGCCCCAGAGTATGGCCAAAGTTGAGTATCTTGCGCAATCCTTGTTCCTTAGGATCCTCAGATACCACTTGATACTTAATCACTACCGATTGATAAATAATTTCTTCCAAATCATCGGTAGTCAAAGTCGAGAGATGTCTCATCTTTTCCCAATAAGGAGGAGATTGTATGAGTCCATGCTTAAACATCTCGGACAAACCGCTACGAAATTCCTCTTTGGGTAAGGTATTAAGATAATTGACATCAATAAGAAGAAGCTTAGGGTTCTCTATCACGCCTATTTGGTTTTTGAGGGTTCCTAAATCGACCCCTGTCTTCCCTCCAATAGAAGCATCCACCATCGCCAAGAGAGAAGTAGGAATATTGATAAAATCAATTCCTCGCTTGAAAGTAGATGCCACGAATCCTCCCATATCAGTAACCACCCCTCCACCTACATTGATCAGCAAGCTCTTTCTATCCGCCTCTAAATCAGAGAGGGTCTGCCAAAGAGAAAGACAGGTATCCAAGGTTTTGTACTCCTCTCCAGCCTCTACTTCTATGATTTCCACTTCAAAAGGGAATTTCTGTAAGAAAGTATATACACAACACTCATGGGTATGTGTATCGGAAAGAACAAATATCTTTGAATATTTCTTTTCTTTTATATAGTCTGCTAAGTATTTATAGCCCTCTTCTGCGAAGTAGATGGTATAGGCTCCTGTATCTATCTGATTGTATTTCATAACTCTTTATTTAAACTAAAATCTTCTGAAAGGCCTCACGTTTTCCATCACGTACCTGAATGATACCACAGTAAGTATAGCCTTCTTTTTCAAAAATATGTTTCATGACCTGATTATCAAAGTTAGTATCCACTCGTACAGAACGTATTCCATGAATAATAGCTATTTTTTCAGCTTCTCGTATCATAAAAGATCCCAATCCCTTACCTCGTCCCTTCTTCCCTACTACCATTCTGTGCCCTACTATATAGGGCTCCTGGTTAAGCCAAGCTCCCTCTATCTTTTGATAGGTAGGCTCTCCATCCCTAGTGATGGCTACATAAGCGATAACCTCACCTGCCTCTTCCACTACATAAGCATAGTGATGAACTATATCTTGCTCAATAGTTTCCTTAAAGGGATAACCATCCTGCCACTGGTGGGTTCCTCTTTGTCGCATGGTTTCTTTGGCATAGAGAAAGAGTGGCCATATAGCCTCTAAATCTTCTATTTTCGCCTGTCGAAAAAAGAATTGTTTCATAATATATTTTCAAATGTAAATTAATTAGCTATAAAATCACTTTACATAAAAGAGTAAAATTCCATTTTATGATTAGAGGTTTTCTGAAAAATTCTTGTTTTTGAGGGATAAATTGCAATCCGCCCTATTATTTTCATTAATCATTGACTACCTCTCTATTGCTAAGGTAGTTACGCCATTTTTCTATACATTGTTGCATATCCTGAGGTATTTCGCTATCAAAGCGGAGCATCTGCCCTGTGGAGGGTTTCTCCACCCCTAAGGTTTTGGCATGAAGCGCTTGACGAGGGAGAATCTTAAAACAGTTTTCGACAAACTGCTTATACTTAGCTGAAGTTGTTCCCTTGAGTATCTTATCCCCACCATAGCGCTCGTCATTGAAAAGCGGGTGTCCTATATAGGTAAAATGGGCTCGAATCTGGTGTGTGCGCCCTGTTTCCAAGCGACAAGAAACTATGGTTACATAGCCAAAACGCTCCAAGACCTTGTAATGAGTGATGGCCTCCTTACCTTCACTTCCATCAGGGAAAACGGTCATCTGGAGGCGATTCTTAGGATGCCTTCCGATATGCCCTATGATAGTTCCCTCGTCCTGAGCGAGGTTGCCCCACACCAAAGCTACATACTCCCTCTCACTGGTTTTGTTGAAAAACTGCTTAGCCAAGTGATTCATAGCCTCTTCCGTTTTAGCCACAACCAATAAGCCACTGGTATCTTTGTCGATTCTATGTACCAAGCCAGGTCGGTCGGAACTGTTCATAGGCAGGTGCTGAAAATGGTAAATTAGTCCATTGATGAGAGTTCCTTGATAATTGCCATGCCCTGGATGTACTACCAAACCGGCAGGCTTATTGATGATGATTAGTTCCTCATCCTCATAGACAATATCCAAGGGAATAGGCTCAGGTACCAAGAGATATTCGTGAGGAGGATGGGCAAACATAACCTTGACTTCATCATTGGCCTTGACCCTGTGGTTAGCCTTCACGGCTACTCCATTGACAAATATATTGCCGTCCTTAGCCGCCTGTTGTACCTTATTTCGAGAGGCATTCTCCACGAAGTTCATCAGGAACTTATCTACTCGTAGTGGTTCTTGTCCCTTTCCTGCCTTAAAACTATAGTGTTCGTACAGCTCATCGTCTGTAATCAAATCGTCGTCTGCCATCTATTTAGTTTTGAGTTTTGAATTATTTATGTGTAAATTACCCCTATGCATAGTATTTTTGCAAACTATCGCTAATTGACGATAATCATTTTTCGCCAGCGTTTTCTTGTATTTATATAGTTTTCCAATTCTTTTTTGGCATTTTTTTCTAATGCATGCGCTTCATATTCCTGCATCACCTCCTTTTGATATCTTGTTTTGAGTTTTACAGAGGGTTCTTGGTATGTAAATCTATGCTTTCCCTCTGAAATCACAATAGTATCGCACTTAAACGTTCCTTCTTTAGTATTGTTTTCCAACAGGAATTGAAAGAAAGCATCTTTGCGCTTACCTTTTAGGTTTCCTTCGAAGAAAGTCATAAAGAAAATACGACCTTTCCCCTTTTTTCGTTCTCCGAAAAAGAGACTTATCTGTGTATTTTTATCTTTCGTAGGGATACTTTGCAGCATTTTATCATATATGGATTCTAATAAGGCTACCTTTAAACTATCCCTTACCATAGGATTTTTGGCAATGGCCTCAAAATCCTTAGTACAGAAAGCATATACAAAATCAGTAAGCACATTTTCCCTATATGCCCACTGTTTTTCGCCCTCTACATAAAGCTTATAAGTCTGTTGTGCAAAAGTTACAGAGGTAAAGGCCAAGAAAAGAAATAAGAATAGCTTCTTCATAGTAATATATGCAAAAAACACCAATTGCATTGTGAACAAATGTAATTGGTGTAAAACAAAAAAGTAATTTCTTTTTAGCTCAAAGCATTGATCTTTGCTACAATAGCATTGACTTCTTCTTCGAAATTCTTAAGCAGTTGTTTGTAGAAAGCCCCTTTGTTTTCACTTGGATTATTAATTTGTCCGAGATACTTATCATAAGCGGCGTAGATTTCCTCTACCACAGCTTGAGAAGCCTCATTTTTTTTATCAGTTACCAATTCCCAAATGATAAGAGTATCTACTAACTCTCCTAAGACAGAAGCAATATTCTTTTTTAAACGTCTTACGCTTGCCATAAAATTTATTTTTACAAATGATTAAATTTATTTTTCAAATAGGACATCTTTCATAGAAAAGACACCTTTTTTCCCCTGTATCCACTCTGCTGCTAAAACAGCCCCTAAGGCAAAACCATCACGGCTGTGAGCGGTATGTTTGATCTCAATGGTATCCACTTGACTACTATAAGTAACTATATGAGTACCAGGAGTATTCTCTATACGCTTGGCAGTAATAGGGATCTTATCTTCAGAGGTTTCCCCCAACTGCCAACCAACTTTGTCGGTCTGTTCAATAATATCCTGTGCTAAGGTAATGGCGGTACCACTGGGAGCATCCAGTTTTTGAGTGTGATGTATTTCTTCAATAGCAATGGCGTACTGAGGATACTTCTGCATGAGCTTTGCTAAGACCTTATTAATCTCAAAGAAAACATTGACCCCTATACTAAAGTTGGAAGCATAGAGAAAGGCTGTATCATGTGCCCTGCATAAGGCTTCCGCCTTTGGGTAATTCTCAAGCCAACCCGTAGTACCAGCTATGGTTGGTATACCAGCGGAAAGCGCCTTGCTAATATTGGCAAAAGCACTCTGAGGGGTACTAAACTCAATGGCCACTTGAGCTACTGAGAGATCATACTCCCCTGGAGCATCCACCCTGAGAACAATCTCATGACCACGCTCAAGGGCAATACGCTCAATGGTTTTACCCATTTTCCCATAACCTAATAGTGCTATTTTCATTCTCCTTGTGGTATTATTTTAATACAGCGCAAAAGTAAAGAAAAAATCAGTATACAGCAAATTTTCTTATCAACAATTCAGAATTTTTTCTTGATATTTCTCCAGCGGTAAGCCCGTATCCACTTTCCCTCCTCTGGAGTTACTAAAAAATCTTGTTTTCCCTTCTTAGCCTTGAAGTATCCCTTTATATAATCCCAAAACAAGCGGAAACTTTGCTTTTTGTAAGCGAGTTTAGCACTTGCCAAAAAAGAGAGAATCATCCCATATCGCAAGCGGTAGAACATCCCTCCCTGCATATACTGAGCTTGAGAGTTGTAACGGCTTGCGGTAAGGCGCAGATGTTTTACCTGCAAAGTATTGTCCACTAAGACCTCCCAGCCATAGTACTGAGCCAATAGCTCATCCACTGTATCCCACCCCATGGCTTGTCTAAGCCCAGAGATATCCTCAAAACATTCTCGACGATAGCTCTTTAGTGCTCCTCGGAGGTGATTTTTATCAGTAAGTTCTTCTCTTAGCCATTTCCCCTGTTTTTCTATACTACAGACTCCACCACACATCCCTAACTTAGGGTGTTGTATATAATATTGGTGTAGCTTCTGGAGGTAATCTGGAGGAAAGATCAGATCAGCATCGAACTTACAAATGACCTCTACCTGTTCCAGCAGAGGGAGCCCCGCATAGAAAGCCTGAACGATCTTTGCCCCTGGCAAACGATAAGCAGAGGAACTCCTATAGAGCTGTTTCACCTGTGGATACTTGGCACAATAAGCGGCCAACACCTCGGCTGTATTGTCCGAGGAATTGTCATCCACAACAATAATCTGATGAGCAGGATAGTGCTGATTGAGGAGCGAGTCCAAGGTCAGCGCCAAGATATCCCCTTCGTTGTGAGCAGGAATGACAATACCAAATCGCATTTGTTGTCTTTCTTTCAAATCTTCTTAAGGTAATAAAGTAAAATTGGGATGCTTGATAAGTTCCTCTTTTTGCTGCTGAAAATGTTCCTTGCTAATGGCACGGGTACAATGCTCATGTAAAAACACCCTATAGCCCAGATCAAGCGCATCCACCATAGAATAATAGACACAATAGTCCGCAGCCAAGCCTACAAAATGGAGTTCCTCAATAGACAATCCCTTGAGATACCCATCCAGTCCTGTACTCTTTAACTTTTGGTTATCAAAGAAAGCACTATAGCTATCTATATTAGGGTCTGTTCCCTTACGGAATATAGTATTGATGGATTGGGTATGCAGTTCTGGAAAGAACTCTGCTCCTTTGCTTTCCTGCACACAATGAGGAGGCCAGAGCGTCTGTAGGAAGTCCCCTTGAGGGATGGATTCAAAAGCCTTTTTCCCCTCATGTAAGGTAAAAAAGCTAAAGTGATTTTCTGGATGCCAGTCCTGAGTAGCAATCACATGATCAAACTGCGAAATAAGATGATTGACAGGATCTACAATAGCCCTGCCATCAGGAACAGGAAGCTCTCCTGTGATAAAGTCATTTTGAATATCAACAAGTATAAGCACTCTATTCATATATAATAGATTTTATTTAATTTCAAATACAAAAGGAAATTCCATTTACAATTCTATTAGAAGAAAAATCAGAGAGATAGTCCCTTAGTGTACTCTTATAAAGAAGTTCGGGAGCTGTGGCTAATTTCCTTGCCATGATATAAGGGAGGTAATACAACTTTAAAGAGTGAATTAAGGGGCGAATTGTCATTCGCCCCCTACAGAAAATATTAACGAGTTTCTTTGTATTTTTTCAAGAATCTTTCGATAGGATTTACGCAAGAATCGACTCCTTCTTCAAAGGATTTGAATTGTTTTTTAACCACAAAGCTATCTCCGGGTACATTTATTTTAATTTCCACTATTTTATTTTCTTTGGCAGTGGTATTGTCTAACTTCAAGTAGACTTCAGCGTCAATCACCTTATCATAGAAAAGGTCTAATTTGTCCATTTTTTTTGAATAAAATCGACCAATTTTTGATCCACTGTAAAACCGACATTGTGTAAATTTACTTTCATAATCTAAAAATTTTAAATTAATACTCTTTATTAGTCATCCTCGGATGCGCATTTTTATATTGGTTTTTGAGCTCTGCGATACTACTATGTGTATAGACCTGAGTAGCAGCGAGCCCTGCGTGCCCCAATAATTCCTTGACAGCATTGAGGTCAGCCCCATTGTCTAAAAGGTGTGTAGCGAAAGAATGCCTCAGTACATGAGGGCTTTTCTTTAGCTTTGTTGTGGCAGTGCTAAAGTACGAATTTATTATATTATACACAAGTTTTGGGTACATTTTTTTTCCTTTATCCGTCAAAAATAGAAATACCTCATTGGTTTCTACCCCTTTACGTAAGGTTAAATATTTCTCAAGAGTCTCCACCACTGTATGAATCAGAGGGATTATTCGCTCTTTGTTGCGCTTACCCAATACCTTTACTGTTTTCTGAGAAAAATCTATATCGCTTATTTTCAAATCGATAAGCTCTGCTCTACGCATTCCTGTTGCATAAAAGAGTTCTATAATCGTCTTATTACGCATTTGGGTATAAGAATCTTCAACAATGGGTTGAGAGAGAACCGAGTCTATCTCCCTGGAAGAGAAAGGAATAGATATTTTTTTAGGTGCTTTCAGAGGGATATGAGGGACAAAAGGAGAGGCTTTGATAGCCAATGTACGCACTAAAAAAGCGTAATAAGCCTTGAGCGAGGCTAATTTTCTATTGATAGATCTATTGGTAATTCCTCTCTCTACTAAGTGGATAATCCATGAACGAATAAGAGAATAGTTCACTTGGGGAAGGAGCATTGTAGGCTCTACCTCAGTGAGATAAGCAGCAAACTCTTGCACATCGGCAAGATAAGCTGTCACCGTGTGAGAGGAGTATTTTTTCTCCAAAGAGAGATAATTCTCAAAAGCCTCTATCATTTTTTTATTTTAGAATAGAAAACCTCCATTGCGAATAGTACTTCCCAATATAAGCAAAGTTACCGCAATAAGTGTTACACATAAGATATGAACCGCCATTTCAGGAAGTTTTTTGATTTGTCCCTTCGCCAACTTAGGCAATACCCTTGTCTGAGCACTGATAGCAAAACAAATAGAGGTAAGAAGACCAATAATCTTGAGCGACACGACCGTTTCTATCCCTGTGGCAAAAGAGAACCACGAAGGCAGTGGCGCATTCAAGTCATAAGCCATCCAAATACCTGTGACAACTAAAAGAAGCAGAGAAGGCATCCCTATAGGCTCATAAGTCTTCTCAAAACGAGAGATAAAATCAAAATTTTTATGCTTGAGTGCCTTAGGTAAAAAACCCAAAAGCAAGATCAAATGACCACCTACCCAGATAGTTGCACTGATAAGATGGATAATTAGTAAGATATGATGTCTATCCATAGTATCTTATATTATTATTTCTTCTCTATAGAAGAGCAAAAGTACAAAATAATTTAGGATAAATGAAACTTTTACTTAAAAAAATCTTTTATTTAGTAGGTCAAATATTTATATCTTTTTTGTATATTTGTCCCTTAATAAGGAAACCTTCAGATCTATGAATAAATATTTATCTTTTCTACTCCTAATTATCCACACTTGGACAAGTACTGCCAATATGGCAAAGACTTCTATAGATGGGACATTTCATTCCTCCCTCATTCTCACCAATGATTGTACAGTCTCTTATGAAAAAATTACCGCTCAAATTCTTAAAAATCCTCACAAAGAAGTTCTTTATAAATACATCATTTTATTCAAGATAAAATATAAGATTAACGCCCCTGCTAACGAGGCTATGCCTCTGGTATTTATGGCTTCCAATTATCTACAAGACCATAAAATTTTTGTCAATGGAGAAGAACTCACTTCCATTCCTATAGATGAAAAACAAAACTATCCTTTCCTGAGGAAGGAGGTTATTACAGACACACTACAGCAGAGCAATTCCTCTGTAGAATTCCACACTTATACCAACTACTATATCACCTATGATAGTAAGGAGAAAAAAAAAGTGGAGCTTTCTGACCTTATTCATTTTATAGCTCCTCTTAAAAAAGGTGAGAATACCATAGAGGTCAGTTATACTGCCTTTCCTGAGGTACTACGAGATGATTTTCTACCTCTGTATGACCTTGAATATAGCACCTACCCATCTAAGTTTTGGAAAACTTTTCCTGAAATAGAAGTTGAAATCCATTTCCCCAAGGAATTAGAATTCGAGCAATCCTCTATGGAAAAAGAGGAATATAGAGTAAGTGACCAACTTTTTCAAGGAAAGATCAAGGATATTACCTATGGTAACCACTATTGGCGATTTTCTCCTAAACCTTCTTGGTTTGGTCGTATCGTCCTTACAATAAACCCTTTAGGATTCGGGGCTATTCTCTTTTTAGTTGCCGCAGGACTGCACATTTATACTATCAGAAAAAAAAGCAAATGGGGCTTATGGTTAGGTGTATTCTTAGCACCCCTGTTTTTCTATGTAGGATTTTTTGCTGCAATCCCTTTTATTGAATGGGTTTTAGGCCGTTCAAGCAATCAGGGATATGTTTTTCTTATAGCTTTCACTTATCCTATTTTTCTTATATTCTATGGGATATTCACTTTTATTTACTACCATCTAAAGAAATCCAAGGGATTTTAGTAATTTTGCCCATAAAAATAAACCTATGAAATTTTTTTATTTTTCCCATTTCTATTACTCTTAGTCGCTTGTCCCAAAAAACAAGCACCCCCCCAATTATCAGAGGAGACAGTGCCTCCCCCTGTAGAAGATACTCTCCATCCTCTGTGTAAAATTCCTAAAAATATTGCCTCTTATATAAAAGCCAACCAAGATACTTTTACTCCTATTGACATAGAAAAACGGTTTTCTAAAGAATTTTGGGAATATTACCAAATTCATCAAGGTAAAGGGTGTCCTATTATTTGTTATGGAGATTTCAATGCTGATGGTCAGCAAGATGCCGCTCTTATGGTTGATTACAAGGGAGTAGGAGACAGAACATACCCTGACAACACCCCCTTTTTAGCAATCTTCCACAGCTATGAGACCAAGGTAGAAGATCCTGTTATCATCTATCAGTTAGATAGTTATAAAGAGCATAATCACTCTGTCATCTATGAGCAACCAGAAGGAATTGAATGCTATATAGAAAAAGGCAAGAGAAATGGAAAAGATATTATCAATCTGATACTACCTGAGAAGTCAGGATTTCTAATATACTGGAATGAAGACACTTACCGATACCGATATGTAAATGTCTTAGATGAAATAGAAAACCCTTTTCCAAAAACCACTCTTACTCCAGAGATAGAGAAGAATTTGTATCAACTCCTAAAATGTGGCCATTTCTCGTGGAGAGAAGGATATTATCAAATTCCTGATTATGGTTGTTGGAGTCAAATTCAGCAATTAGGGATGGCAAATGTTATCCTAATTCCACGGACATCTGCCTTTGACACCCATCTTGCTTGGGAGAAAGATCATCAGAAAGAAGGATATATCGAGGCTTTAGAGAATAGAATTGAGTCCCTATCTCTTGAAGAAATCAAAAAGCACTTTTGTGCTGTTGTTTTTCTGACTAACCCCTACTATTTGGACTATACCCCCTACTTGGATAGCTCCTACAATCCTACTTATCCTTATTATGAAGAAACTTTTCTACTAACCAATGGAAAATGGAGTAAAGAAAAGACTTATCTGATAACCAAAGATACAGATACTCAAATATACAAGCAACAAGAAAAATATATAGATAGCTTGTCTAAAAAATATCAATCTAAAATAACAAAATAGTAGCACCATAGGAGGCAAGGTAGATGAGAGCCTCTCCACTATTGATGCCTTCAAATTCGCTGCTGCTTATGATTCATGACTCAAAGAGCAAGTAGAGAAAAAACCATAGGGAGGAATGCACGTATCTCTGGCGAAATGATCCTAAACTCAGTACAATTTTCTTTTTATTTAGTAGGTCAAATATTTATATCTTTTTCGTATATTTGTCCCTTGATAAGAAATATTCCACTATAATGAACAGACATCTTCTTTTGTTGCTATTGTTTGCTTGCTCTTGGGCAAGTAAGGCCAATATGGCAAAACCAACTATAGATGGGACTTCTCATACTTGTCTTATTCTTACCAATGATTGCAGCGTAACCCATGAGAAAATCATTGCGGAAATCATCAAAGATGATAAGAATTCCTTTAATGATTATATCATCCGCTTTAGGGCAAAATATCATATCTCCTCCCCTAAAGAACAGTCTATGCCACTGCTCTTTATGGCTTCCAACTATCTGAATGACCAGCAAGTTTTTGTAAATGGACAAGCTATCTCCTCAAACTCTATTGACCAAGAACAGGACTATCCTTTTCTGAGAAAAGAAGAAATCATTGACACCCTACAATATTCTGATGGTACTCCTACCCGATACAATACTTATACTAAGTACTATATTTCCTATGATGGAAAAGAAGAAGAAGAGGTAACCCCCTCAGATCTTATCTACTTTACAGCGCCTCTTAAGACAGGAGAGAATGTGATAGAGGTTAGCTATAGTGCTTTCCCTACTACTTTCCTTTATGGGTTTCTTCCCCCTTACCGGTTTGAATACAACTTATATCCTTCCAAATTTTGGAAGACTTTCCCTGAGATAGAGGTTGAAATCCACTTTCCAAAGGAATTAGAATTTGAAAAATCCTCTATGGAAAAAGAGGAATATACAGTAAGTGACCAACTTTTTAAGGGAAAGATCAAGGATATTACCTATGGTAACTACTATTGGCGATTTTCTCCTAAACCTTCTTGGTTTGGTCGTATCGTCCTTACAATAAACCCTTTAGGCTTTGGAGCTATTCTCTTTTTAGTTGCCGCAGGGCTGCACATTTATACTATCAGAAAAAAAAGCAAATGGGGCTTATGGTTAGGTGTATTCTTAGCTCCCCTGCTTTTCTATGTAGGACTTTTTGCTGCAATCCCTTTTATTGACTGGGTTTTAGGTCGTCCAAGCGATCAAGGATATGTTTTTCTTATAGCCTTCACTTATCCCATTTTTCTTATATTCTATGGGATATTCACTTTTATTTACTATAAGTCTCAAAAAAATAAAATTTAAAGATATATGTCATTAATCAAATCTATTTCAGGTATTCGTGGTACCATAGGAGGCAAGGTAGATGAGAACCTCACCCCTATTGATGCCGTCAAATTCGCCGCTGCTTATGGCTCTTGGCTCAAGGGACAAGTAGGCAAAGAACACGTCAAAGTAGTCATTGGGCGAGATGCACGCATCTCTGGCGAAATGATCCAAAATTTAGTCCAATACACTCTTATTGGTTTAGGAATTGATGTGGTCAATATAGGTCTTAGTACCACTCCTACTGTAGAAGTAGCCGTCCCTTTGGAAAAGGCCAACGGAGGTATTATCCTCACTGCCAGCCACAACCCTAAGGAGTGGAACGCTCTAAAACTCCTTAATGATAAAGGAGAATTTGTCTCTGACCAAGATGGTAAAGCTATCTTGAAAATCGCTCAAGAAAATGATTTTTCTTTTGCTACAGTCGATCACTTAGGCAAGTTCAACTATGATGATCGATATATTGACCTTCATATACAAAAGGTGCTTGCCCTCCCCTTAGTTACTCCCGAAGCTATCCAGAAAAAGAAATTCCGCGTGGTGGTGGATGCCGTCAATTCCACCGGTGGGATAGCCATTCCAAGACTCTTGGAGCAATTGGGCGTGGAGGTTGTCAAACTCTATTGTGAGCCTAATGGACACTTCCCACACAACCCCGAACCGCTAAAGGAACACTTGGGGGACATTTGCAAAAAAGTTGTAGAAGAAAAAGCTGATTTTGGTATCGTAGTAGATCCTGATGTAGATCGCTTGGCTTTTATTACTGACCAAGGAGAGATGTTCGGCGAAGAATACACCTTGGTGGCTTGTGCGGATTATGTACTGAGCAAAGCCAAAGGCAATGTAGTTTCCAACCTTTCCTCCTCCCGTGCCCTACGTGACATTGCTCAGAAGTATGGGGTAACTTACTCAGCAGCAGCGGTGGGAGAAGTGAATGTCGTTACCGAAATGAAGCGCGTAGAAGCCATCATCGGTGGAGAAGGTAATGGAGGCATCATCTACCCAGAGCTACACTATGGGCGCGATGCCTTGGTGGGGGTAGCCTTATTCCTATCCCTTTTGGCCGAGAGAGGCGGCAGTGTGCAGCAACTTAGAGAAAGCTATCCCGCTTACTTTATGAGTAAGAACAAGATACAACTGACGGAGCAGATAAATCCTGACCAAATTCTCAAGGCAATGGAACAGAAATATGCTCATGAACAGACTACCACTATTGATGGTCTTAAAATAGACTTTGCCGATAGCTGGGTACACCTAAGAAAATCCAATACAGAGCCAATTATTCGTATCTATACCGAGGCAAAAAGCCAAAAAGAAGCCGATGCCTTAGCACAACGCTTTATAGAGGAGATGCGAGCGCTTATCTAACCCCAATCCTTGTGCCTATGAATATGTATATTACCTTAGCAATCCTTGTGATCGCCTCCGCTTTCTTTATGATGGGAAAGATTCGTTCAGACTTAGTAGCTCTCTCTTCTCTGCTGTTATTAGTCCTTTTTGGTATCCTTACTCCTGAGGAAGCCCTATCAGGATTTTCCAACACAGTAGTGGTGATGATGATAGGACTTTTCGTAGTAGGAGGTGCTATTTTCCAGACAGGATTGGCAAAAATGATTAGTAACAAGCTACTCAAGCTCGCTGGCAAGAGTGAGCTGAAGCTCTTCGTGCTGGTAATCTTGGCAACCTCCTTCATAGGTGCCTTTGTGAGCAATACAGGAACCGTAGCCCTGATGCTCCCTATTGTGGTGAGTATGGCCATGAGTGCAAACATCAATTCATCACGACTGTTGATGCCACTGGCTTTTGCCAGTAGCTTGGGAGGTATGATGACCCTTATAGGTACCCCGCCGAACCTTATCATCAATGAAGAGCTAATCAAGCATGGTTTTTCCTCCCTGACCTTCTTCTCCTTTACTCCTGTAGGACTGATAGCCCTTACTGTGGGATTGTTATACCTTATCCCAGTGAGCAAACGCTTTTTGAACAAGACAGATCCCCATCAGGAAAGTAAGAAAGACGGCAAATCCCTTTCAGACCTTATGGAAGAATACCAACTATCCAAGGATATACATCTGGTAATGATAGGCAAGAATGCCCCCTTTGTAGGTCAAACCCTCCTTGAAAGCCATATAGCCGATAAATACGAAGTCAATGTAACCGAAATCCTACGCAAGCCAAGCCTAAACAGTTCTATTTTCCAGAATCCCAATCGAGAATTAGCACAAGCCAGTACAATTCTCCATGAAGGCGACATCCTTTTTGTACAAGGAGATATTCGTAAGATAGAAGCTATGGCATGGGAGAAATCCCTAAGCCTGATAGAGGATAGGTTCACCTCCCAAGAAGAGTTGATGAACTCGCAGAAACACGGCATAGCAGAAGTACTGATTACCTCCACCTCGCGCCTGGTGAACCTGCCCATCAAAAAATCACGTTTCAGAGAACAGTTTTCCCTAAATATCTTAGGAATGCAGCGCAATGAAAGCTATATCCTGAAGAACCTAAAAGACCAGCGTATCCACTCTGGAGATATTCTCTTGGTACAGGGCTCTTGGAAGGACATAGCCAGGCTCAATGAGCAACAGCGACACCTGATCGTGCTGGGACAACCTCTGAGAGAAGCTTCGAAGGTAACCCTTACCCACAAGGCACCTATAGCAGGGATTATCATGTTACTGATGGTAGTGAGTATGATGTTCGATTTTATTCCAATACAGCCTATAACTGCCGTATTGGTTGCCTCGCTACTGATGGTTTTCTCAGGAGCACTACCCAATGTAGAAGCCGCTTACAAGACTATCAATTGGGAGAGTGTAGTCCTGATTGCTGCGATGCTTCCTATGGCCTTAGCCTTAGAAAAAACGGGAGCTTCGACATGGGTATCCCAGATGCTTGTAGGCAAGTTAGGGGGCTATAGTCCCTATATCCTTTTGGCGAGTATCTACTTTACGACCTCCCTACTTACCATGTTCATCAGCAATACAGCTACGGCCATTCTTATAGCCCCTATAGCGATGAGTGCCGCCACAAGTATGGGCATCAACCCCTTGCCGCTGCTCATAGCCGTATCGGTAGGAGCGAGTATGTGCTTTGCCTCTCCCTTCTCTACCCCACCCAATGCCTTAGTAATGTCAGCCGGACGTTATACCTTTATGGACTATGTGAAAGTAGGACTTCCCTTGCAGATACTCATGGGAATTGTCATGGTATTAGCTCTGCCTTTGCTCTTTCCTTTCTAAGATAAAAGATATTTGGGGGATAAGACACGAAATGTATTTTGGAGATAAGACGCAATGAATTGCAGTCTCTGCCTTGATGTTGACCAAGTCTTTTTCACCTGCTTGAGAGCTTATGGCTTTCTTGTAAGGAGCTAAAAGCTCCCTTATGATAGACTAAAGCGAAACGCTGCTTGTAATAAGGATAAAAACTTATATAAAAAAGAGGCTGTCCAAAAAGGGTAGCCTCTTTTCTTTTAGGAAAGATTGAATTACTTAATATCTTCGAAATCATCAATAGTAAATGATGAAGAACCATCGTTCTTTTCTCTTCCTTCTGCATAGAAGTTCTTTTTGAAATCCTTTTGATGTTTTTCAGAAATAACTTCTTCTCCTTTTTCTTCAAAGACATAAGAGGTCATCTCGTCAAGAATTTCTCTGAAAGCATTAAAATCCTCTTTGTAGAGATAAATCTTATGTTTTTGATAATGCGAGGACCCATCCTCATGAGTGAACTTTTTACTTTCTGTAATAGTCAGATAATAATCGCCAGCCTTAGTGCCGCGTATATCAAAGAAATAAGTTCGTCGTCCTGCTCTTAGAGCCTTTGAGAAAATTTCATTGTTTTCTCCTTCATTTTCATACATATATTCTATATTTTAAGTGTACAAATTATTTATTTTATTGTATCATATTCAATAATAAAGATATCCTCATTTTCCTTTTTGAAATAATAATTTTCTCTACCAAATTTTTCCCTACCTTCGGCAGTATTAATCTCCCTTATGATATCCCTATCCTTGACTATTTCCTTTTGTAGGAATTCTTTTTGGCGCTTGAGTACTTCTATTTCCTTATTGAGCTTTCGGTGGGAGAGCCAAGAATTGGAATCAAAGAACAGCATCCATATAGCAAAGACAACAATACCAATAAGATAGGCGTATTTTTTGATATAAAACTGAAAATCTATCATTGGGTTTGGTGCATAATTCGATTGTGAACAATAGCCTTGACAATATCAATAGCAACCTTGTTATGGCGGTTATTAGGAATAATGATATCGGCATACTCCTTGGTAGGTTCTATGAACTCTTGGTGCATAGGTTTCAGAGTAGTCTGATATCGATTGAGTACTTCCTGAATATCCCTTCCACGCTCGGTAGTATCCCTTTTGATACGGCGAATGAGCCGCTCATCAGAATCGGCATGTACAAATATTTTAATATCGAATAAATCTCTCAAGTCGGGATGAGAGAGAATAAGGATACCCTCTACAATCAGTACTGAACAGGGAGCAATAGGCACTACCTGAGGAGTACGATTGTGCTCTACGAAGGAATAGGTAGGTTGCATAATAGTCTTTCCAGCCTTAAGCTGAGAGAGGTGCTCCTTAAGCAACTCGAAGTCCAAAGACTTAGGATGGTCGAAATTCACCTTGGTTCTTTCCTCAAAGCTCAAGTGTGACAGATCCTTATAGTAGGAATCTTGAGAAATGACACTGACCGCCCCTTGAGGTAACTCCTTGATTATCTGATTCACGACTGTAGTTTTTCCACATCCCGTGCCTCCAGTTATTCCTATAAGTAACATCTACTAAAATTTCCGCAAAAGTAGTTATTTTTCTTGACTTGAAAAAATTGTTTTTCTTAAAATATACCTCCTTATATGGTTAAAAATCTTCTTTGAAAAAGTCCTGATATTCCTCCCAAAAAGTCTCAATTTGCAACATCCGCTTGTGTAGAAAGATCATAGTCTGCTGCCAAGTTTCCTTATTATGAATAGAAACTTGAGATTTTTCTACCCATATACGGGAAATCTCCTTTCCATTTTCTAAGAAATAATGTTCTTGATATGTATTTTCTGGAAATATCTCTATCAAAATCCCCTTAAGAGAACACATTTTCTCGAAACATTCCCTTCTTTCCTCTTCACTACCCTCTATATCAATACATACCATTGCTTTTTTGGTATCAAAATAAAACCTAAAAGAGAGATTTTTCACTCCTGTCTTGTACAAAGTCCATTTGTAAGGGAAAGATTTACCGAAAGAGATCCAAAATTCCTGTCTAAGTTTAGCTGCTTCCTCCTTGCTATACATTATTGGTGATGATAAGGTTCGTTATTCAATATAGTAAAAGCCCTATAGAGCTGTTCTACGAAGAAAAGGCGTACCATCTGGTGAGAGAAAGTCATTTTTGAGAGCGCACAAGAGTGATTTGCCCTTTGATATACCTCAGAAGAGAAACCATAAGCCCCCCCTATAGCGAATACACACTGCTTAACCCCTGTATTGAGCACCTTTTGGATATACTGAGCAAATTCTACAGAGGTATACTCCTTTCCTCTCTCATCCAGAAGAACAAGTATATCATTCTCCGCCACTTCTTTTAGTAATAGAGCCCCTTCCTTACTTTTTTGTTCTTGCTGAGAGATATTTTTCACATTTTTCAGATCAGCAATTATTTTGATATCTATCTTAACATAAAATCCTATTCTTTTTTTGTACTCCTCTATAAGTTTTTCTAAGGGAGAGGCATCTGTTTTTCCTATTACTAATAGCTTAATCGTCATATTATTTTGTTAGTTTCTTCTCATCATCATCCAAAATACGCTTGATAGCATATAGACTATGAGTTATTTTTTGGGTATCTACATCATAAATTCCTTCAGGTTCTATGCGATCTACCCTTACTTTTCCATAAGCATGAATAAGATACCCCGGTTGGATAAGAATCCCTACATGGACTATTCTCCCTACATTATTGGTGAAGAAAAGCAAATCCCCTACTTCAGCCTCCTGCAAAGAATTTACATCATTCTTTATAGAATCATATTGCAAAGAGACTTCCCGCTGAAGCCTTATTCCGATGAGCTTATAGACCATTTGGACAAGCCCTGCGCTATCAATTCCGAAAGGAGATTTCCCACCCCAGAGATAGGGTGCATTGAGGTATCTTAGGGCTATCTCCACTATATTCTTGCGCAATACTTTTCGTTGCACTTCACCTGCAAAGAGGTGCCCTATGAAAGGAGCGTTGCTTACTGTAGCTCCTATACATATAGGCAACAAGTCGTATTCTTTATCACTAACCTGCACATAATCAACCATATCCGAAGCATATCGAGGAAGAATCTTTTTTGTTTCTTCATAGATAGCCTCGCTCATAGGGGTAAGCTGCCTTGCTTCCACCCAGCCTTCATAATCATCAAAATCGGTACGTATATAGCACCAATCATCCTCTTTCTTGATAATAAAGCACAGCTCTCCATACAACAGTTGAGAGATCTGCTCGCTCTTATGAGAGGACTCTTCACGTATAGGTACTATACTCAAATGGCATATAGCATACATAATTCAATCCTAAATAAAGTACAATATTACGACATTTTTTTTACATAAACAAGTTTTATTGACGTTATAAAAGAAAAGAGGCATATAAAGACATGCCTCTTTGTCAATAAACTATGAAAAATTGTATGATTACTATGCTAACATAGTAACAGGATTTTCAATATATGCTTTCAAAGTCTGCAAGAATTGAGCTCCTGTAGCACCATCTATAGTACGGTGGTCACAAGCTAAGCAAAGCTTCATGGTATGGCCTACTACAATTTGTCCATTCTTCACTACAGGTTTTTCAATGATAGCCCCTACAGAAAGAATAGCTGAGTTAGGCTGGTTGATGATAGAAGTGAATTGTTCTACCCCGAACATACCTAAATTAGAGACAGTGAAAGTACTACCCTCCATTTCGGCTGGGGTTAGCTTTTTGTTACGTGCTTTTCCTGCCAAGTCTTTTACTAATACTCCTATCTGAGAAAGGCTCATATTATCAGCAAACTTAAGTACAGGTACTACCAAACCATCTTCTATAGCTACAGCAACTCCTATATGTACATGCTTATTGTATACAGTGACATCACCTTTCCAAGAAGTGTTTACCTGAGGATGTTTTCTCAGTGCCATAGCACAAGCCTTAACTACCATATCATTGAAAGACACCTTAGTATCAGGCAAGTTGTTGATCTGAGTACGAGATTCCATAGCATTGTCCATATCTACCTCGATAGTAAGGTAGTAATGAGGAGCTGTGAATTTGGATTCAGAAAGGCGTTTGGCAATAGTTTTACGCATTTGAGAATTTTTCACTTCTTCAGTAACCTCTTCTCCAACAGGGATATAAGAAACTGGAGCTACAGATTTTTCAGCAGGAGCAGCGGCAGCAGTTGCAGGTTTTGCAGAAGGAGTGAATCCTTCGACATCCTTACGCACGATACGACCATTTTCTCCGGTTCCTTTTACTTGGCTTAGGTCGATACCCTTATCTTGAGCAATCTTCTTAGCCAAAGGAGAAGCAAATACACGAGAATCCGCAGCAGCAGGAGCAGCGGCGGCGGTAGGAGCTTCAGCAGCCTTAGGAGCCTCAGCGGTAGCTGGAGCTGCAGGAGCAGCAGAAGCGCCACCCTTAGCGGCAGCAAGAACAGCATTTACATCAGTTCCTGCAGGGCCTATGATTGCCAAAAGTGAATCAATAGGAGCAGATTCTCCTTCCTTGATGCCTACATATAATAAGGTACCTGCATAGAAAGATTCAAATTCCATGGTAGCCTTATCTGTTTCAATTTCAGCGAGTATATCACCTTCTTTTACAGTATCACCAACCTTTTTAAGCCAAGAAGCTACAGTTCCTTCAGTCATAGTATCACTAAGGCGAGGCATGGTAACTATCTGAACTCCTGCAGGCATAGCCGCTGGAGCAGCAGCAGGAGCGGTAGCAGCTGGGGCAGCAGGAGCTGCTTCCTTAGCAGGAGCAGGAGCTCCTCCACCTATAAGAGCTGATATATCTTCTCCTTTTTCCCCTATAATAGCCAAAAGAGTATCTACGGGAGCAGTTTCACCTTCTTTTAAACCAATGTATAATAAAGTTCCAGAGTAGAAGGATTCAAATTCCATAGTCGCCTTATCTGTTTCAATTTCAGCGAGAATATCACCTTCTTTTACAGTATCACCTACTTTTTTGAGCCATTTTGCAACGACTCCTTCTTCCATTGTGTCGCTTAATCGCGGCATATTTACTATTTCTGCCATTTTTTTTATAATTTATGAGGTAAAAAAGGATAATTTTCTTGTTCGTATACTACATCATACATTACATTCTTTTCAGGGAATGGAGATTCGTTAGCGAATTTTTCACACTCTGCTACTAAATCTTTCACGCGTTCGTCAATAGCTTCAATTTCTGCATCGGTTGCATATTTTTTAGCCTTAATCACGTCAAGTACCTGAGTAATAGGGTCTATTTTTTTGTATTCTTCGACTTCTTCTTTGGTACGATAGTGTTGCGCATCGGACATAGAGTGTCCACGATAACGGTATGTACGAATATCCAAGAAAGTAGGGCCATCTCCACGACGAGCACGTTCTACTGCTTCATATACTTTTTCAGCCACAGAGACAGGATTCATACCATCGACAGGTTCGCAAGGCATTTCATACCCCAAACCTAACTTCCATATATCAGGGTGATTGGCGGTTCTCTCTACAGAAGTTCCCATCGCATAGTGATTGTTTTCACAGATGAATACAACAGGAAGTTTCCAATTCATTGCCATATTGAAAGTCTCGTGAAGAGTACCTTGACGAGTAGCCCCATCCCCCATAAAAGTAAGGACAACCCCCCCAGTTTCATTGTACTTTTCAGCAAAAGCTAATCCAGCACCTAAGGCGATTTGTCCTCCTACAATTCCATGACCTCCGAAGAAGTTATGTTCTTTTGAAAAAATGTGCATAGAACCTCCCAATCCGTGAGATGTTCCAGTTCCTTTACCAAAAAGTTCAGCCATAATTCTACGTGGATCTACTCCTAAAGCGATAGGATGCACGTGGTTACGATACGCTGTAATCATTTTGTCTTTCTTAGGGTCAATCACATGCATACACCCTGCTACGATTGCCTCTTGCCCATTGTACAAATGTAAAAATCCTCTTACTTTCTGTTGGATATAAGCAGAAGCCAATTTGTCCTCGAACTTTCTCCAGAAGAGCATTTCTTCATACCATTGTAAGTACGTCTTTTTATCTATTTTTTTCATTATCACAAATGAATTAATATTTCTATTTAAAGTTCTTTTCCAAGTTGCAAATTTACGAATTTTTTAATTCTCTGCAAAGGTACAAAAACTTTTTTTCATCACAATACCTTTTTTTGATTTTCTTCTCTTTTTATCAATGATATGGCAAAACACACCTCCAAAAAAAGCGCTACAAAGAAGGCAAACATAAAGGAAAGTATATCCCAATCATCTACCTTTCTCTCCTTCATATAAAGAGCAGGAAATAGGAAGGCTATGCAAAAAATCATCTGTAAGAAAGTTAGAGCCACAAAACGGTAAGCTATATAAATCTTTCCTATAGGGAAGGACAACACTCCACACACCACGATAGCACAGAGTGTATGAAATAAATAAACCTTTGGTAGAGAATAAAATAAAATCCTATCACAGTATATTTCAACAATAAAAATATGTAATAAGAGCAATCCTCCCATCCAAAGAAATATCCTAAGCAGATGTCCTAAATAGAATAAAGAGGGCTTAGAACCCTCTTTGTTTTTGAATACTATACATATGCCTCTTGTATACGTTTGAATTTTTCCTCAGCCCCTTTTCGAATAGCTACATCATCAGTATTTATGCGATCAGGGTGATATTTTTTAACCATATCACGATAAGCCTTCTTGATATCTGCTTCGGAAGCATCTTTGCTTATTCCTAGTATAGCATAGTCGTCATCTTTTTCTTGACGGAACATAGCCTTTACACTCTCAAAATCAGAAGAGTCTATATTCAAGTTCTTATTAATTCGCTCCAATAAAGCCATTTCAGCCTCCTTGATACGCCCATCAAGACTGGCAATGTCAAACAAGAAGTGGATAATAGAGAGGCGTGCTTCATAATTGGTACGAGCCCTGATATACAAGCAAATGCGTGTAACAGGAACTTCTGCTTGTTTTATCTGATTGAAGGCACGGAATATCTCATTGGCTTTTTCCTTTCCATAGAGCGATACGAACTTGTAGCGCACATAATCCAGTTCTTTTTGAGTAGGGCCTGTACCATCAGCCTTGATCACCAAGGCACAAAGTGATAATAAGTTCAGTTCAAAATCAGTAGGATTAAATCCTCCTTCTAATGCTCTCTGAGGATTTAAGTTTACTTGGTTACTTCCCCTACCTTTGAAGAGGGTTAGACGAAGTAACAAGCCCAAACATAGAACCGCTATAGCTATCCATATATTTCTGGTAATCACACCAATAACCACAGCTACAATATACTCTAAGTATTTTTCTACAATTCTTGACATAATTCTTTATTTTTGGAGGGCAAAGGTAAAGATTATATTTTTTATATACAAATGATATTCTAAAAATTTTTAAATTTTTATCCAATTTCTTTCTAAAATACTTTTGATATAATCTGAATAATATTTTCAGATTTTCCCATAGAATAATAATGCAGAGAAGGCACTCCTGCCTGCCTGAGCTCCTTACTCTGAGCGATAGCCCATTCTATTCCTACTTGCTTCACTTCATTATTATTCTTACATTTTTCTATTTCCTTGACCAGTTCCTCTGGGAAATCCAAGAAGAACGCCTGAGGTATGATATTCAGATGTCTCTTGACACTGATGGGCTTAATCCCTGGTATTATAGGAACATTGATCCCCATTTGGCGAGCTTTTTCTACAAAATCAAAATACTGTTTGTTGTCAAAGAACATTTGAGTAACCACATAATCAGCCCCATTATCAACCTTTTCTTTGAGTTTTTCCAAGTCAAAAGCTTTTGAAGGAGCCTCTATATGTTTTTCTGGATATCCTGCTACCCCTATACAGAAATCCATTCCTGTATTATTCTCCAAGGTATCATGTAGATAGATCCCTTTTCTGAGATCATTTATCTGTTTTACCAAGTCCAATGCATATACATTTCCATTTTTGGTAGGACGAAAATACTTTTCCTCCTTCATGGCATCGCCACGAAGAGCCATGATATTATCAATTCCAAGATAGAAACAATCCACTAAGAGATCTTCGGTCTCCTCGCGGGTAAAGCCTCCACAGAGTACATGAGGGACTGTATCGACATTGTATTTGTGCTGTATAGCAGAACAAATTCCCACTGTTCCAGGGCGCATACGAACAAGCTTCTTTTCCAACAAACCATTGGGGTGTTCTTTGTAGTAAAACTCCTCACGAGAGGTAGTTACATCAATAAATGGAGGTTTGAACTCCAATAAAGGTTCTATATTTTTATAGAGTTCCTCTATACTATTTCCCTTCTTAGGAGGGACAATTTCAAAAGAGAACAAGGTCTTTCCTTGAGCCTTAGCTATATGTTCTGTTACTTTCATTTCTTTTTCGAAACACTTAATTAAAAATTCTAATAATACTCTATCACACGCTCAGTGATTTCCACTGGGGTTCTATTCTTATATTGAGTGCGCTCAGTCCAGTTCCCTCTTTCATCAAAAGTATAGATATAGGTCTTTTTCTCATCCAAAATACCCTTGCGATAGATTTCTTCTTCTAAGATACTGCCATTTTTACCTCTACTATAGCGAATATCCCAAGCATCTCCCCCATTTTTATGTTTCTCCTCTATCAGCTGATGATTTTTATCATATATATAAGTTATTTCTACATCTCCCAGATAGTAAGAAGTCATATTACCAGAGTCATCATAGGAGGCTTTTTGCTCAAACTGTGTATTATTTTGGAACAAATATCCACCTGTGATATATCCTTTGTCGTCATAAGTAGATACTAAATAATCGGACTCATTGATCAACATCTTTCCTTCTCTACGATAACCCTTATCATTATACTGATAAGAAAATTTTTTCTCATAAGAATAGATATTATCCTTATCATAATAAGTGATGCGAGTCAAATAGCCTTCTTTGGAGAAAATGGTAAGAGTATTTTGACCGTTATCCTTCTGTTTGTGGTTTTGAGCATTGTATGTTCTTACTCTAAGTGTCTTGACTGCCCCTTTGAGTTCCTGAGCTGTCCAGTCATTCTTAACACTTACAGTATAGTTAAACTTCTTCTGAGGAGCAGTATCCATCTGAGCAACAGGTTGTCGCTGTTCCTTTGCCCCTACCCCATACTCAATTTCCCTTTCAGTGAGGTAGATAGCCTTACCATTGAGATATTCTATTCGCTGAGTCCAGTTTTTTCTTTTATCAAAGGAATAAGTATAGGTGTGATTAGCTAAGATTTTCCCATTTTTATCATACTTTTTCCTCTCCAACATATTTTTATTCTCATCATAGGAATAGGTATATCTATTTTTGAGTTCCCCTGAAGGAGTATAGAGGTTGCTTTCTATACAAAGACCTTTTTCATCATATATATTAATCTGCTTTTGTTCGAGTTCGCCCTTACCATTGTAAGTATCTTCCTCAAGAGGGTTTTGTTTTTCATCATAGGTACGTTTCTCTTTTTGGAGGAAGATACCATCTCCGCTATAAGTATTTATCTCAGTTCTATTTCCCTTATCATCATAGGTATAGATGTATCTTTTTTTGAGAGTACCATCATCCAACGTCTCATTGACCAGCGCTCGATTGCCCTTCATATCATAGAGATAGGTATAGATTCTTGTAGGCTTATCTGTAGGAGAGAAAAGAGTTTTTTCTACCTGATTTCCTTTCTCATTGAAGGTTAATAAAGTATTTTCCCTTTCAGTTGTTTTGCTTTTTTTCTCAATCTGGTCAAACTTCTCCAAGACTGTATAGGAAGAAGTCCTTATCTGCTTGATCTCCCCCTGTAGATAGAGTTGTTGTAAATCATTTCTAAGCTCTTTCCTACCACAAGCGATAAGAAAAAGATTCACAACAAAGAAAAAGAATAAAAACCTTCTCATCTTACTATATTTTTGAGGGCAAAAATACGCTTTTTTTTGCTATTTAACTAATATTTCTCCTGATAAAAGAAAAATTATTTTTGTGATTCCTACTTAAAAAATACAATCATAAAACTAAATATACATAAATTATTGATTTATAGATAATTGAATATACGATTAAGATTTAAAAGGATTTATATTCTTTCCTCTAAAATTTTTGGCATGATTTTTTCTATTCAATAAAGCAAATGTGAATAGAAAATGTTGCCTATGTAAAAAATAAGAGGTACATTTGTCGCAAAATTTTAAGTAATAAAAAATGATTTTTATGAGGAAAATTTTTTTAGTAGCCATTCTTAGTTTTATGGCAATCCCTTGTTTTTCACAAGCTGAGAGTGCCTTTCAGGAAGGAGAATATCTCAAGTTTCGCGTTCGCTATGGCATCTTCAATGCCAGCTATGCTTCGCTAACGCTCAAGAACAAGACCTACCAAGGAAAGACTGTTTATCATGCCTTAGGCAAAGGAGAGACAACAGGACTTGCGAAACTTTTCTTCAAAGTAGATGATACCTATGAGAGTTATTTTGACAAAGAAACAGGAAAACCCTATTTTTTCAATCGAGATATCTACGAAGGAGGATATACCACAGAAGCTCAACTTCCTCTTTAATTTTGATAGTAACAGTGTAAAGATCAAAAACTTAGAGAATGGCGAAGAAAAAAATATGTCTGTACAGCCTGATATCAAGGATGTTATCTCTACCCTATACTATCTTCGCAACAACTCCAAGATGAACAACCTCAAAAAAAATGATGAAGTGGGCATGGATATGATTTTTGATGATGATGAGGTGTACAAATTTCGCTTAAGATTCTTGGGAAAAGAAAAGGTAGACACCCCCTTAGGAGAAATCAACACATTGATATTCCGTCCATTAGTACAAGATGGGCGTGTATTCAAGGAACAAGAAAGCTTGACCCTTTGGATCAGTGATGATGAGAATAAAATTCCTGTAAAAATAAAAGCCAGTCTCAGGGTAGGCTCCTTAGTAGGAGAAATCATTCACTACAATGGGCTGAAACACCCTACTGTGCTAAAAAAGAAATAACTATGGAAAAAGATTTAAGCAACTTACGCCTTGTCTATGAGAGAGGACACCTCTTAGAGACTGAGGTACGGGAGAACCCAATGGAGCAATTCCAGCAATGGTTCCTACAGGCACAAGAGTCTGAATCTGAGAAAGAACCCAATGCTATGTCGGTGGCTACTATTGGATTAGACGGTTTTCCAAAAACACGTGTGGTGCTGCTGAAGAAGTTCACCGATGAAGGATTTATCTTCTATACTAATTATAATAGTGAGAAAGGAAAAGCCATTGCTGCCAACCCACATGTGTGTTTGTCATTCTTCTGGTCAGCCCTGGAGCGACAGGTAATCATCAAAGGAGTTGCGGAGAAATTAGCCAGAAACCTCTCTGAAGGATACTTTGAGTCCCGCCCAAGAGGCAGTCAATTAGGTTCTATGTCCTCAGCACAGAGTCAGGTAGTTCCCTCACGAGCTTACTTAGAAGAACAGCTTGCTGCTTTGGAAAAAGAATATGAAGGAAAAAGCCTGAAATGTCCTGAACATTGGGGAGGATTTTTGGTAAGACCCCATTCTTTAGAGTTCTGGCAAGGACGTCCTAACCGTCTCCACGATCGCCTTCGCTACACCCTTGAGGAGGATTACGACTGGAAAATAGAGCGTCTAAGTCCTTAAAAATGGTTAAAAAAAACTAAAATACATGAGTAAATAAATATATTTATCAACAAATCAGTATTTTTTTTTCTTGTGTAATGAAAATTGTGTACTTTTGTGCCGAAAAAATCTAAGATTTGTAATATTCAGAACGTATGAAAAATTTAGATACCTATATAGAAGACTTGTTATTCAAGCATCAATGTGTTATCATACCAGAGTTTGGCGCCTTTGTATCCAACAGAAAAGCGGCAGAACTGGCTGCAGACAAGTCTTTTTCTCCACCTCAGAAGGAATTGACCTTTAATTCACGCCTTACCTACAATGATGGATTGGTGGCCAAGCATATCTCAGAGGTGGAACGTTCTTCCTACGAAGAAGCCCAAGAATATATAAAGTCCGTAGTTACTCGCTGGAAACAGGAGCTTAGCTTAGGACAAGAGGTGAGATTGGCCAATATAGGGAAGTTTACCAAAGGTACGGATAACAATATCATTTTCACCTCTTTATCCAAAGAGAACTATCTCACAGATTCCTTTGGAATGTCCCCAGTAACTACCAAAGAAGTGAGCAAGGGAGAGACAGGAGTGGAGGTAGCCAATCCCATCTACAATGATCAGAATAACAAGCCTGGCTTGGTAGAGAACCCCAGTGTAACTCCAGAGGAGGCCGCTGCCGGAAAGCCTAAGCCTAAGATGCCACTTCCTATCAAATATGCAGCTGTGGCTATTGTAGGACTTTCTGCCATTGGGTATGCAGTATATTCTCTGATGACCAATCAGGAAAACCCTACTGTAGTACAGGTAGAGCCAGATCCTGCTAAGGTAGAAGAGCTTGTCAATCAAGAAGTAGCTAAGGCCACCTATGTACCTGAAATAGAACTTACAGCAACAGCTATCAAAGTAACTAAAGACCCCGTACTTGTAAAGAAACGCAAGGAAGAATTAAAAAAACAAGCTGCTCTTGAGGCACAAAGGGAAAAGGAAAGACAAAAAGCGCAAGTTGCTGGTACAACAGATACACCCAGCACTACAACCAATACGACTACCAGTGAACCTACAACTCCCAAAAGTACAAATACTCCCCGTACTTCTTCTGGTGGAGGTAGCTCTTCTGGATCGACAAAAGTTTCAGGTAGTTTCTTCCTCATAGCAGGTGCTTTCAGTTCAGAGAGCAACGCACAAAACCGTGTAAGACAGCTTAAGAATAGTGGATACAGCACTGCTGGGATGGTAGGACAGAATGAAAAAGGCTATTACTTAGTAGCTTATCGAGGATTTTCCACAAGAGCACAAGCAGAGAGCTATATGCCTGAAATCAAAAACAAAGGATTGAGTACTTGGATTTATCCACCTGCAAAATAGTTTATTATTAATACCTAAAGGCCTCTTGTATAGAGGCCTTTTTTACTAATAAATTAGATACCGTAAGTACTCCCTCTACGGATGAATTAGCAAATATAGTAGTAGGAGGAGCTGGTCTGAAACAGCGCCGACAAGATGAAATAAATATTTTGAGGTGTCAAAATAATTTCATATATTTGCGATCTGAAAATTAATGTATTATGAAATTATTTAAAGAATAAAGCCTCTTAGAGTTTACTGAACGCTTTAAAAAAACAGACTTAGATTGTGAAGAATACTTAGCTTCCATAAAATGGAAAAAAGGGTATTGTGCCGTAAATGTGTACATACAAAATACTAAGTTCATAAAGATTTTTGACGCACTTGCAACATTTGTTCAGATACAGAAAGTCCTACAAGTAGGGACTTTGTTTTACAAGCTAAAATTTAGGCTTCTCAAAGCATCTTATCTATCTTTAACAAATTAATGAAAAGAATTGTAGAGCGTTCTCCTGTTTTCCAAAGTCAATTAGTATGTAACTAAATAGACACCTTAATTAACTTTTAATCGGTAAGCAATTAAATTTCCTCTATCCGCCCCATCCGACTTGTCTACCTCGTCTAATGGCTCCTAAAAATAAATAATCAATGAAAAAAATCTTAACAACTATCACATTCTTTATATTTGCTTTAGCAATCGCTCAAGAAATAAAAAACGACCTCCCTTATATCTCTTTTCAAGATTTATCTGACTTTTCAGAATCTTCAAAAGAAGTCAGTAGAACGATGATTTATCGCTCTGAGAAATTAGCCAAAATATTTGGTTTAAACAACAAATATTTTATAGATGGAGGAGGACAGGTGCTTTATGGCAATGTATTAGTTTCAGAATGGGTGGTTTTAAAGAGTTTTTCTGATTACACGTATACTAATAGTAAACAAAGAGAAAGACTCGTGCTTATCACTAAAAAAGAAAATGGTAAAGAAGTAATAAAAAGTGCAGTAAAAGTTTTTACAACAAATGATTATGCTATCTGTCAATTAGATAAAAAAGGACATTCCTTTGGAATTGCCATAGGAAAATACCATATTACAAACAATAAAGAGTTTTTTGAGATTCAACATATTTTTTCAATATTGGATAACAAACTCAAAAAAGAGCCTTTAAACAAGTTGATATATGACTGCCCGCCTCCAAGTGATTATAGCTCTTCAGAAGAACCTGATGAGTACTTTTATGGAGTAAAGGGAGGTAAAAAATATGAACGCTATTGGTATGATAACTGATATTAAAAATATAATGAAATATTGTATCCAATATGAAAAAGATAATATTCTTTAATATATTAATAATTCTCCTTTGCTGCTCTTGTAATGATAATACAAGTAAGAAAAATAGCAATGAGAATACTGAAATTCAAGAAACAACTATAGACTATAAAGGACTGGTTCAACTTTTAAAATTAGAATGTAATGTCTCTAACAAAGAAGAATTTTATAAGTTGAATTGCCAAAATGTAAGGGTTGCAAATGAAATAGAAGAAGGTAAAAATAGTATATCTGAAATAATTACAGTAACTGTTGGTAAGGATTCTAGAAAAATCATCAGAAAGAAAGAGCCTAATGATTTACTTACTTCAAGCCCTTTTGTTTATTTGGATGAGGAAAACAAAACGTACATCTTGCTTTTTCCTTTGGTGGGTGAGTATAATTTTGGTTGGGAACTATATTGTTATAAGGACAACAAAATCTTTCCTTTAGGACAGAGAATAACCTATTGGAAAGCAGAGTATGAAGAGTCTAAAACTACTTATGGTGATTTTGTGAAAATATATAGATCCGAAGGAAAATATATTGTTGCTATGCCTAAAAAATATATTTCAGCAGAGGATAGTGAATACAATGATTATCCTGATTATTTAGAAGGAACTCTCGTTAAAGATAAAAATATATATTATTTTGAGTTTCCTTATACGGAACTTCCTTATTACAAGAAATATATGAATGGTGATAAAAAAGGAGATTACGAAGAGTTTTTGAAAAACGATTTTGCCACTCCTGAGGACATCGTCATAACAGAAGAGGGGATCATTCAAAATGATAGTGGGGAGATGATTCAATTTAAAAATATTACTGAGGTCATCAATCGCATACAAAAATATAAGCTCTTTACGCTGAAAAAAATGTATCTACACGACCTCAATCAAGATGGTAATAAAGATATCTTTCTTGTTTTTAAAAATAACAACGATTTAAAGTCTGATGACGATAAGACTTTGGTTGCCCCTGTTATTTTGTTAATTCATCAAGGAGGTGATAAGTACAAATTCTTTCACAATGAAAAAATCTATCCAAGTATAGAAGGTTTTTTCTTCAAAAGAATTGCTTTTAAAGACAATTTTTTCACCATTGAATTAGATGCTGAAGTACCTGATGAATATACCGCTGAAAAGTATATCACTTTTAAATATAGTAAAAATAAGATTGTTCTACACCGATTTGGAGATATCACCTATTGGTGGGATGAGAGAAAGCCTTCTAATGTTCAAGCAACACAAAAAGACTTTGGAGAAATCCTTTTTGAAGATTATGATCCTGAAAAAATAAACGAGATAATATATCATAAATAGAGTTTCTATAATAGTATCTCATAAAGGGTATAACTTTCGGAAAATTCTTGAGAAGTAACAAAGCACCTAAGCCGAATCTCCTTCGAAAATAGAAATTATAGTCAAAGTAGGATTATAAAAAAAAGAGATTGTTGAGCAATCTCTTTTTTATGATAACTAAACTACCGATTGTTTATTTTTGTAGTAAGGTCAGATAAGAATTTTCTGAACTGTTTATCTGTTTCATTGAGGTTATCTACTGTTTTACAAGCATGCAATACAGTAGCATGGTCTCTTTTCCCTATTGACTTTCCTATATTGGCTAAAGAGAGCTTGGTATACTTTTTGGCAAAGAACATAGCCAACTGGCGTGCTTGTACGACATGGCGTTTTCTAGTCTTTGATTGTAACTCTTCTATACTGAGTTGGAAATATTCCGATACTATTTCCTGAATATATTCTACAGTGATTTCTTTTTTGATATTCTTAACAATCTTATCGACTGCTTTTTTAGCCAAATCCAGCGTAATTTCCTTTTTATTGAAGAGTGCTTCTGCCATAAGAGAGGTATTTACCCCTTCTAATTCACGGATATTTGTCTTGACATTCTGAGCGATATAATCAACAATCTCCTCACTCATCTCGACTCCATCGCGATAGAGAATTGCCTGAAGAATACGTTTTCTCATCTGATAGTCAGGAGCTTGCAATTCAGCAGAAAGCCCCCACTTAAATCGAGAAAGTAATCGCTGTTCTACGTCCTGAATATCGACAGGTGCCTTGTCTGAAGTAAGAATGAGTTGTTTTCCATTCTGATGTAAATGATTGAATATCTGGAAGAACACATCCTGAGTTCCCGGCTTAGAAGCAAAGAATTGTACATTATCTATGATAAGTACATCTATCTGCTGATAGAAATGAATAAAGTCAGTACGATTATTGTTTTTAGCGGCTACTGAGTATTGTTTAGTAAAATCCTCAGCTTCAATATATAAAATTCTTTTCTTAGGATGTTTTTCTTGTATTTCGTTACCTATTGCATGAGCTAAATGCGTTTTTCCAAGTCCTACCCCACCGAATATAAATAGAGGGTTGAAGGAAGTACCTCCAGGTCTCTCTGTGATAGCCTTTCCAGCAGAGCGTGCCAATCGGTTGCTTTCTCCCTCAATGAACGTATCAAAGTTCTTATTAGGATTCAGCTGGGAGTCTACCTTTACCTCTTCTATTTCGACAAGCCCTGGTACGACATAAGGATTGTAGGATTGTTGTGGTTTTTGTTTGTACCCCAACACCTCCATACTCGTTGCCTTACGATTAGAACTAGGAAGTTGCTCTGTAGCTTGCTCTGTCTTATTAGGATTGTTCTCCATCTTAATATTATAGATAAGCTTAGGGCGGGCTCCCAATTCTTTAGTCAAGGCACTCCATATTAGGTTAATATAATGATCCTCAATCCATTCCATAAAGAACATACTTGGAACCATTATGACCAAGGTGTTATCTGATGTTAGCTCTACTGGTTCTATGGGCTTGAACCAAACATCATAGACATCTGTTGTTACATTATCCTTTATAAAGGACAAACAATTTTCCCAAATATTCCGTACATCGGTATTCATTAGTTATAAGAAATTTTATATATTTGCGTTCTAAAAATAGGCCTTGTTTGATTGGGCAAAAATGCAACTTTTTTTTGAATAAAAAAAATTTTTTTGCTTTTTTATGAAATCAATTATACATGTATGATTATCAAATATTTATATAGATTATGAATTCTAATTTCACCTTTGAGATTCGCACCCGATATGGGGAGACAGACCAAATGGGTGTAATATACTACGGTATATACCCTCAATACTTGGAAGTAGCTCGTGTAGAATGGCTTCGCAGCTTAGGTATTTCCTACAAAGAATTAGAAGCTCTAGGAGTAATGCTCCCTGTAGTATCATTACAAATCAACTACAAGAGACCTGCTCGCTATGATGAACTCCTTTCCATTACCCTTACCCTTAGGGAGAGGCCAACCTCCAAAATTACTTTTGACTATCAGATTTTCAATGAGGAAAAGCAACTACTCGCTGAGGCCAATACGACTTTGGTCTTTGTCAACAAAGAGACCTTCAAACCCATAAAATGTCCTGATTTTATCTTAGAAAAAATAGAATTATAGTCTTTTCTTTGACAATTTTTTTGTACATTTGCAGCCCTTCTCCCCTCTTATGATAGAGGAAGAGATAATTGCTTTTCTATGGGACAAAGTTACATAAAATATTTGAATATATAATAGAAAAAAATATATTTTTATGAAAGAAAAAATACAAATGGACATTGTACAAACTGCGCAAAAAATCCTCACCAATTCCTCCTATTTAGATAATTCTGAGCTATTGGTGGTAGAATTGCGCAAGCTGTATGAAGATGTTTTGGTTCTCAATTTTTTAGAGAAAAACATGCCAGAGACACTAAAGAACCCCTCCCCTACTCTCTCAGAAGGGTGGGCGGATATCAAAGCGCATGCCCCTGAAAAAGAGGTTTTTTTCGAACAAAAAACAGTAGAAAAGCCTATAAGTGAACCAAAAAAATCCCTCAATGATCAAGTGGCCTCTAAACAATTGCAAATAGGGCTAAATGATCGTATTGCTTTTGTAGCCCATCTTTTTGATGGAAATATTGACGAATATAACAAAGCTATAGGAATGATCAATAACCTACATACCCCAGATGAATGTTGGGACTTTATACTGAACAAAGTAAAGCCCTCCTATAACAACTGGCAAGGTAAGGAAGAATACGAAGATCGCTTCTTCTATATAGTATCTAAACGTTTTGGATAATGGGAAAGCTATACCTCATCCCCACTCCTATAGGCAACCTACAGGATATTACACTTCGTGCGCTACAAGTACTTCAAGAAGTGGATCTAATCTTGGCTGAAGACACTCGCAACAGTGGTAAATTGTTACAGCATTTCAAGATCCATGTTCCGATGCTTTCTCATCATAAGTTCAACGAACATGAGAGCCTGAACAGCCTTATCCGTCAGCTCAAGGAAGGAAAACAAATGGCACTGATCAGCGATGCAGGTACTCCTGCCATTGCCGATCCTGGTTTTCTCTTAGTCAGGGCTTGTATAGCTGAAAATATCGAAGTAGAGACACTCCCAGGGGCTACCGCTTTCGTGCCTGCTTTGGTCAATAGTGGTCTACCGAATGACCGATTTGTATTCGAAGGCTTTTTACCCGATAAGAAGGGGCGGCAAACACGCTTACTGAAGCTGGTTGAGGAGACACGTACTATGATTTTCTATGTCTCTCCTCACAAATTGGTCAAGACACTGATGGAGTTCACCACCTATTTTGGGGCTTTGCGAAGAGCAAGTATCAGTAGGGAACTTACCAAGTTGCATGAAGAAACCCTCCGAGGGACACTCACGGAGCTATCTGCACATTTTGAGAAACATCCACCCAAGGGAGAATTTGTTCTTATTCTTGAAGGAAAGGAATAATATTAGGAGGCTATCCAAAAAGTCCAAAACATTATTTTTCAAATTTTATTCTATTGAAAATCAGTTTTTTAGATTCTATTGTAAGAAAGATTTGCAAATCGCCCTTCATGAATAAGACTTTTCGGACAGCCTCCTTATTTAATAAATAATGAGTAGTTATTTTTTTTCACCTCGCATAAAAGCCTCTACGGTATCGACCATAGCACGACTTCCACAGAAGAAAGGAGTACGCTGATGAAGCTTAGAAGGTTCTATTTCCAAGATACGCTGAAAACCATCAGAAGCCTTTCCTCCTGCCTGTTCGGTTAGGAAAGCCATAGGGTTACACTCATAAAGCAAGCGCAATTTTCCGTTAGGGGATTGAGAAGTAGAAGGATACATATAGATTCCCCCTTTGATCATATTTCTATGAAAATCAGAAACTAAAGAACCTATATAGCGTGAAGTATAAGGGCGATCTTCTTTTTCTTCTTGACAATACTTGATATAATCCTTTACCCCTTGAGGGAACTTAATATAGTTTCCTTCGTTGATCGAATATATTTTTCCTTTTTCAGGGAATTTCATATCAGGATGAGAGAGGTAGTAGCTACCCAAAGAAGGATCCAATGTAAAACCATTCACCCCTTTACCTGTAGTATATACCAACATAGTAGAAGAGCCATATACGATATACCCTGCGGCTACCTGATGGATCCCTTTTTGTAGAAAGTCTTCTAACTGAACAGGAGTTCCGTCAGGAGTAATTCTTCGGTAGATAGAAAAGATCGTTCCTACAGAGACATTTACATCGATATTAGAAGAACCATCCAAAGGATCGATAAGTACGACATATTTGCTTAGTTCTGAGTTAGCTCCGCTTTTGATCTCAATAAAGGTATCATTTTCTTCTGAGGCTATACCACATACAACCTCCCTCTGAGAAAGAGATTTAATAAAAGTCTCATTGGCGATTACATCCAATTTTTGTTGTTCTTCGCCTTGTACATTTTCGTTTCCAGCGGCTCCCAATATATTGGCAATTCCGGCCTTGTTGATAGCCCTATTTACCATCTTCGAAGCAATCTGGATACAGCTGATAAGCCGTGATAATTCCCCTGTAGAATACTTAAAATCACGCTGTTTTTCAATGATAAACTCCCCTAAAGTGGGCAGACTTTTTTCTTCTTTCATACGAATATCTCTTTATATTTTGTACTACAAATTTACAATTTAATTTTTAAACAGATAGCAAATTTAATACACATTATAATAGATTTAACTTTTCCACCTCCTTAAGAATCTGTACCTTTGCCAGCCTTTAATTTTTTTTATACCATGATTATAGACACCCATACTCACTTGTATGTGGAAGAATTTGACACTGATTACAAGGAAGTTATCCAAAGAGCCATAGACTATGGAGTAGAGAAATTTTTTCTTCCTGCCATAGATTCCACCTATACCGAACGTATGTTCCGCTTACAAAAAGAGTACCCAGAACATATGTACTTAATGAATGGACTGCACCCCTGTAGTGTGAAAGAAAATTGGCAAGAAGAAATCGCAAAGGTAAACGCGCTTGTGAGCGCACATTCCAAGGATTTCTATGCAATAGGCGAAATAGGTATTGACCTATATTGGGATAAAACTTTTTTAGAGGCACAGAAAGAAGCCTTTGCCCTACAGATACGCCTTGCCAAAGAACACCATCTACCTATAGTAATTCATTGTAGAGAAGCCTTTGAAGAAACCTTTGAAGTGCTTGAAAAAGAGAAAAGCGATGATTTGTTCGGTATTTTCCATTGTTTCACAGGAAATAAAGAGCAAGCCCTACGAGCTATTTCCTTTGGACTGAAATTAGGAATCGGAGGAGTAGTGACCTTTAAAAACGGAAAAATAGACACCTTCCTTAAGGAAATACCCTTGGAACACCTTGTGTTAGAGACAGATGCCCCTTACTTAGCCCCTGTTCCTTTTCGGGGAAAGCGTAATGAAAGCAGTTACCTTATTTATATTGTAAAAAAATTAGTCGAAATCTATAATATATCTGAAAATGAGATTATTAAAAGGACGACTAACAATGCTCTTGAAATTTTTAAGCCCTAAACGTTCGCTCATTGGTATTTTTTACGTAACTTTGCGCTATTATTTAACTTAATATATTTTGACAGATTTTTCTCAAATACGTCCTTTTCACGACAGTGAGGTTTCAGAAATATTAGGATATATCAAGGATAATCCTACTATGCGTCAGTTACTACACTTTGGCTTTCCTAAGCTCAGTGAGGAAGAACAGATAAAGCTACTCCTCTCTTGCAAGAAAATACGAGATTTTCAGTCAAGAATTATGTACCCCATCATCAAGAATGCCATTAGCAAGAGTGTAACACAGTTCTCAGGTGAGGGATTCGAGTACCTAAACCCTGCACAAGCCTATCTTTTTATCTCCAATCACCGAGATATTATTTTAGATACTTCTTTTCTCAATGTATTACTTCATGAGAATGGGTTCAAAATGACCGCTTCCGCTATGGGGAGCAACTTAGTGAATACACCTTTTCTATTGGCTTTTGCCAAGCTCAATCGCAATTTTATCATTCACAGAGGACTTTCCCCGAGAGAGACCTTGGAAAAATCTCAGATTGTATCAAAGTTTATCGGACGTTGTATCATTGAAAAAAATCGTTCTGTATGGATAGCCCAACGAGAAGGTCGGACCAAAGATGGCAATGACCGTACCCAACAAGGAGTCATCAAAATGCTTTCAATAAACTGCCCTAAAGAAATGGCACTAATGGATTACTTCAAGCAATTACATATAGTCCCCATGGCTATTTCCTACGAGCTCGACCCTACTGATGTGTTAAAAATGCCTGCCCTACTGGCACAACATCACGGAGTGGAATATATAAAAACAGAAGACGAGGATTACCATAATATAGTACAAGGATTCGTAGGACAGAAAGGAAGTGTCCATATCTCGTTAGGAAAACCCCTATATGAAGAACTTGATGAGATTGCAGCCAAAGAAGAACATGCCAACAAGCAGATACAAGCTCTTGTAGAACTATTGGACAGCAAGATATATGCACAATATAAGCTCTTTTCCAGCAACTACATAGCGTATGATATGCTCACAGGAATACACAAGTTTGCCGATAAGTATACCGAAAAAGAACTAAGACAATTCGAGAGACGATTAGAGAATAGAAGTAATTCGGAAGGGAACATTTCTCGTACAAAATTCTTAGAAATGTATGCCAATCCTGTCATTAATAAATTAAAATTATGACTCAAAGAACAAAAATTCTCCTGATCTATACAGGAGGAACCATTGGTATGGTGAAGGATTACGAAACAGGGGTACTCAAACCTTTTCGTTTTGAAAAAATAAAAGAGCGCTTACCCGAACTTTCGCAATTGGACAGCGATATCGAACACGTTTCTTTCGATCCTCCTATAGACTCCTCGGATATGAACATCTCCCACTGGGAGAGGATTGCCCAAAGTATTGAGGAAAATTACCAAGAATACGATGGTTTTGTAGTACTTCATGGTAGTGATACGATGGGATATTCGGCATCTGCCCTTAGCTTCATGTTAGAGAATCTCTCCAAGCCAGTGATTTTTACAGGATCTCAGTTACCTATAGGAGATCTCAGAACCGATGCCCGAGAGAACCTAATCACCTCTATCCGATTGGCCAGCCTTAAAGAGAACGAACAACCAGTGATCAAGGAAGTGTGCTTGTACTTCGAATACAAGCTCTATCGAGGCAATAGGACCACAAAGATTGATGCAGAGAACTTCCAAGCTTTTGACTCGCCCAATTACCCTACTCTTGCCGAGAGTGGAGTACACCTAAAAGTGCATGATGAATTTTTATATAAAAGAGAGCGACAAGAGCCACTGAGAATTTTCACCAAATTCGATCCCAATGTTGCCTTTTTAAAAATATTTCCCAATATCACCCAACCCATATTAGATGGAATTCTGAACTTACCGAACCTCAGAGGAGTGGTGATGGAGACCTTTGGTTCTGGAAATGCCCCTACTTGCCAGTGGTTTTTGGAGAGCATAGAGAAAGCAATTAAGAAGGGAGTTGTAGTGGTTAATATTACACAATGTATGAGAGGTTTTGTGCTTCCAAACAAGTATGAAGCCGGTTCACACTTCGAAAATATAGGTGTAATCAACGGAAAAGACATCACCAGTGAGGCTGCTATCACTAAATTAATGTATTTATTAGGAAAAAATATAGATAGTAAATCACTGAAAATCAAATACGAAAAAGAAGCACAAGGAGAAATATCATAATTTTTTACTAAAAAAGTTGCTGTATCAGATTTTTGTTGTAATTTAGCGACTTGTAAAAAGATACTTTTAGAGAGGTGTCCGAGTGGTCGAAGGAGCACGCCTGGAAAGTGTGTATACGTCAAAAGCGTATCGAGGGTTCGAATCCCTTCCTCTCTGCTAAAAACCCACTAATAATAATAAAAAAATGAAAAAAATGTATTCAAAACTGACATTAGCTACCTTATTTTTTATAAATTTTGGAGTTGCTTTTGCTGAAAACACCAATGGAGGTGTCAATCAAAGTTTCAAAGAATATTTCATAAAGGGAGGACCTGCATACATGGCTCCCATTCTTTTATGTCTTATCATTGGGCTTGCAGTAGCTATTGAGCGTATCATATATCTTACTATGGCTACTACCAACACTAAGAAGCTATTAACCAATGTAGAAGATGCACTAAAGAATGGTGGTACAGAAGCCGCTAAGGAAGTATGTAGAAACACTCCTGGTCCTGTAGCGTCTATTTTCTATCAAGGGCTTGATCGTGTAGATGAAGGTATTGATATTGTAGAAAAGTCAGTAGTCTCTTACGGAGGAGTACAGATGGGTCTTTTAGAAAAGAATATTTCTTGGATTTCTTTATTTATCTCTATAGCACCGATGTTAGGATTCATGGGGACAGTAATTGGGATGATCCAGGCTTTCGAGAAAATTAGTTTAGCTGGAGGATTGGATGCTTCTCTTATCGCAGGAGATATTCAGGTAGCGCTACTTACCACAGTGTTTGGACTTATCGTTGCGATGATTCTTCAAGTATTCTATAACTATATCGTAGCCAAAGTAGATAGCATAGTCAATGACATGGAAGATGCATCTATTTCACTTGTAGACCTATTGGTATCCTACAGAAAATAATTCACTAACCCCTAAAATCTCTGTTTTATGCACAAAATAACAAGAATAATAGCGCTTATTTTAGGCGTTTTGGGGCTTGCTCTTTGTGGTTGGCTTATGATTAGCTCAGATAAAGTAAAAAATAGCCTTAGCAACTTTCCTATGAATGGAATGTTTATCTTAGGATATCTTTTATTGGCTATAGGACTGGTAGTGGTAATTTTTTCTGCTACAAAGAATATACTATCTTCGCCAAAATCTATCAAAAAGACATTGCTTTATTCAGGAGTTTTCTTGGGTATTATGATTTTATCTTACCCACTATCCTATGTTCTTTTTGGTACAGATAGCAAATATCAGTGGATAAGTGCTGGTATTATGGCCACTTACTTACTTTTGTTAATCACACTGATTTCTGTAATTTTTTCAGTTGTTAAAAAATCTTAAAAATGGCAAGACGTTCCATACCCGAAGTAAATGCCGGTTCCATGGCGGATATTGCATTTCTTTTGCTAATATTCTTCCTTGTAACAACGGACATCACATCCAATGCGGGCATAGTCGCCAAGCTCCCTCCAAGAGTCCCTAAACAAGAACAACAAGAACCTCCGATCAATGAACGTAATTTGTTTGTTGTATTAGTTAATAAAAACAATCAATTATTTGTAGAAGATAGATTAATGGATATCAAGGATCTAAGAAAAGCAGCTATTGAATTCTTAGATAATGGAGGAGGTAAAGGAGAGGAAGCTTGCAGCTACTGCCAAGGGCAACATGATCCCACTTCTTCTGACAATCCAAACAAAGCTGTTATCTCATTGCAAAATGACCGTGAGACCAATTATGAGACATACATCACTGTCCAAAATGAGTTAGTAGCCGCTTACAATGAATTGCGAGAAAGAGAACGCCAAAAACTCTTCAAAGAAGAAGTGCCTTATACAGAAATGGATGCAGAATTCAATGCTGCTAAAACTTCTGAGAAAAGAAAAAATGAACTAAGACCAAAATTGGAAAAGTTGCAAGAGCTATTCCCTAAAAAATTGGTAGAAGCAAGTGTTAAAAAAGATAAAAATTAAAATCTATGGCAAAGTTCAATAAGAAAAAAAGTGGTGGTGTCCCCCCTATCTCAACTGCATCTCTGCCTGATATTATCTTCATGCTTTTGTTCTTCTTTATGACCGTAACTCAGACTAAAGATGGTGAAATAAAAGTAGCCAATGATATCCCTACGGCCAACCAAGTACAAAAATTGGATAAAAAAGACCCTGTAATATATGTATATGCTGGGGAACCTTTGCCAATGTACCAAGAGAAATTTGGTAAAAATGCTAAGATCCAAATCAATGATGTATTTGTAGATGTAGAGCAGGTAGGTACCCCCATCCTCAAATACAAAGAGGGCTTGCAAGAGAGATATAAAGAGGCTTTTATCACTTCTTTGAAGATAGATAAACATACTAAAATGGGTATTATAGGTGACTTAAAAGAACAATTGAGAGACATCAATGCCTTGAAAATCAACTATATTACCAAAGAAGGAAAGCCTTCCTTACTCAATGACTAACAATTAAAACTATTGTTTCTATAGTTAAAACTTGTTTTATAAATCCGTGAAATATTTTTTTACGGATTTTTTTTATAGCTCTAACATTCAGCCCTTATTTGATAATGAAAATACTTCATACTGCCGATTGGCACTTAGGAAAAAGATTAGATCGCTTTTCTCGTATAGAAGAACAACGTGCTGTAATGGAAGAAATTGTGCAAATAGCCAATGACCAAAAGGTAGATATGGTAATTGTAGCTGGAGACCTCTTTGACAATTTCACCCCTAATACAGATGCGGTTGAGCTATTCTACAAAACACTCAAACAACTTTCCTGTGAGGGAAAACGCCCTATAGTGGCAATTTCTGGCAATCATGACTCCCCTAAGCTCATTGATGCACCAGACCCTTTGGCTCGCGAATGTGGTATTTTCCTCATAGGCTACCCTAATGCCATAGTATCTCCCATAAAGGCTGAAACTTTTGAGATTACTACCTCAGAAGAAGGCTTCTTAGAATTTTGTTTTGAAAAATACCCGTATCCCTTAAGGATACTCCATACTCCCTATGCCAATGAACCCCGCTTAAAGCAGGAATTAGAGGGAGACAAACAGGTATCGCTGAGCCAATTACTTTCGGATAAATGGCATTTTTTGGCGAACACCTATTGTGATTCCTCTGGAGTGAATATCCTTACTGCTCACCTTTTTATGCAACCCAAAAATGGAGAAACCTTAGAAGAACCTGAAGGAGAGCGCCCCATACGTATAGGCAATGCCGATATGATCTATACCGATACTATTCCTCCACAGATACAATACACCGCCTTAGGACATCTCCACGGGTTCAAGAACATTGGCAGTGAGGAGAATCCTGTTGTGTATGCCTCCTCTCCTCTATCCTATAGCTTCAGTGAGGCTGGCCAACAGAAATATGTGGTTGTTGTAGAGGTAACCCCCGACCAAAGACCTTCGTTCGAGAAAATCCCCCTCACACAAGGAAAGCCCTTGGCTAGAAAAAGCTTTGACAATGTACCCCTTGCACTTGAATGGCTCAGAGAAAACCCCAATACTTGGGTGGAGCTTACCTTAGAGCTCAAGGAATATCTCAAAGCCCAAGAGAGAAAACAGCTATATAGTACTCATGAAGGTATAGTATTTCTTATTCCTAAAATATCTTGGGAGTTAGGAAAATCTCCCTCTGGAGAATTGTCTTTACAAGATATTAATTTTGAAAATATTACCCCTCTCTTTGAAAGCTATTTCAAATATAAAAACTCAGGCATAGCCCCTAATAAAGAAATTTTAGATTTGTTCAACGAAGTGATTAATACCCCTACAGAATAATGTTACCTTTGTACCTAACCATAGAAGGAATCTACTCCTATCAAGAAAAACAACATATTGATTTTTCACAACTTACTGATGCTGGATTGTTTGGTATCTTTGGAGCTGTGGGCTCAGGTAAGTCCTCTATACTGGAGGCTATTACCTTTGCCCTCTATGGAGAAACCGAAAGGCTAAACAAGGCAGACAAGAGAGGGTACAATATGATGAATCTCAAGTCCAATCGATTTTATATTGATTTTGAGTTCCTTAACTTTGAGAACAAGCATATCCGTGTGACTCGAGAGCTCAAGCGGAACTCTAAAAAGTTCGAAGATGTAAGAACCCCCATTGTGCAATTCTATGAGAGGGTAGGTAACCAGTGGATTCCTTTAGAACAAGCCAATCCACAGAAGTTGATAGGACTAAGTTATGAAAATTTCAAGCGTACTATCATCATTCCACAGGGGCAATTCAAAGAATTTTTGGAGCTGGGAGCTAAGGACAGAACTGAGATGATGAAAGAAATCTTTAACCTACAAAAGTTTGATCTTTCAGACAATATAGCTAAGCTCAAGAGAGAGAATAACGAACAACTTAGTTTCAAGGAAGGAGAACTCAAGGGCTATGAGGAAATCCATGAAGAAGCTATACAAATACAACAAGACAAACTCAAAGTGGAAAAGGATAAACAAAAATCCTTAGAAACGGAATTTGATCAGCTAAAGACACATTACGAACATCTGAGAAGCCTGAAATCGGATTTTGAACTCTTAGAGCAAAAGAGAAAAGAGTTTGCTATACTCTATTCTCAAAAAAAATCATTTGACGAATTAGAAAAAAAAGTCAATACCTATGAGAAGATAGAAAAAGTATTCAAAAATCTATTAGAAAACAAAACAAGATTAACAAAAGAGCTGCAATCCTATACTTATAAAAAAGATACAGATACAAAAAAACTCAAGGAAGTACAAGAGAAATTAATCAACATCTCTGACAATATAAATTATCTACAAGAGGCTTATGAAAAACTTTCTGAGACAAAACAGATGGAAGCCGATTTGCAACAAATATTATCAACATTCCCCTTACAAGAGAAACTAATAGAAGAAAAAGGAAGAACTATAAAAGGAACTGAAAAGATAGCAGCTGTAGAAAAGGAACTTAAAGATAAAAAAGACTATAACAACACCATTGAAAACGAGATAGAAAGTCTCAAGAAGCAACGTATAGATAGCCAATTGCTTTTGGAAGTTGGCAATTGGTATGAAAAAAACCATGCCCTTTCTGAAAACAAAAACAAACAACAGCAAAAAATTCAAGGTACCACAGCACAATTAGAAGAAATTACACACGAACTTAGTCTTTTTTCGCTCTTCAAGGAGGGATTTGTTTCCGATTTCAAAGAAAAAATCACTATTGAAAGAGAAAATATTGAAAAGGAGAAAGATATACTTCGACAAAAGCTTAACCAACTGGAACTACAGCGCCAATTATCTCATTACACAAAAGAACTTCATGAAGGAAGTCCTTGCCCTTTGTGTGGATCATCAGAACATCCAAACATTACGCACTTCGAAGATGTTAGCACAGAACTTGCAGCCACTCAAAAAGCAATAAAAATCCTTGATTCCCAACAAGAGCAGTTACAACAAAGCCTTTTTCAGATAGAAAAAACTGTAGATAAAAAACAATTCTTCGAAAAACAAATCCAATCAGAAAAGGAAATAGCCTTGCAAATAGAAAAAGAACAGTTGGCACATCATGACAAGTTCATTTGGAGCGAATTTTCCAAAGAAAATCGTGCTGTATTTGACGAGAAACGCGAATTTGCCTCTGCTTTGGAACAACAAATAGAAACCAAAGAAGCACTATACAAAAAAGGCTCCAAAGAGATTGAAGACCTACAAATCACCATAGAAAAGTACAAAAAAGGATTAGAAAATATCTTTAAAGAAATAGCAACTCTTGAAGGACATATAGCCAGCAAAAAAGAAAGTCTAAAAGTATATAACTTTGAAGATTATAAAGATAAGGACTTTGAATTTGTTCAAAAAACATATCAGTTCGTAACAAAGACCAATAAATATATAGAACAAACTTACACCTCCCTTATTGAGGAGAAAAACCGCTTAGCTCCTCTACAATCCCAATATGAAGCTCAACTAAAAGGCACCAGTGAACTATTGGAAAAATGGGAAAGGGAGCTATTAAGTGTGGAACATACTTTAGAGAGTACCTTGGCTCAGGAGCATATAAGCCTTGAGGAGGTAACTCAAATACTTAGCTCCCCAATAGCTATAGAGGAGAACAGAAAAAAGATACAAGATTTCAAGATACACTACGAGGTGCTTCAAGAACAAATTCAGAACTTAGAATCCAAATTTGTCCATGTATCCTTTGATCCTAAAGCCTTTGCTGAAATTGAAAAACAATATACACTCAAGGGACAGGAAGTAAAAGCGCTTCACGAGCAGTGCATAAGAATCGCCAGCGAACTGGAACGTATCACCAAGGCCTTGGTTCATAAAAAGGAACTTCTCAAGTCAGTGACCCAACTTAGAACACGCAATGAGCATATCAAACTCTTGGAAAACATCTTCCGAGGACAGGGTTTTGTACAATATATATCCTCCATCTATTTACAACAACTCTGCCAGCATGCCAATGTACGTTTCCAAAGAATGACACGAGGGCAATTACAACTCCAGTTGGGAGAAAATAATGAGTTTGAAGTAATTGATTTCCTCAACGAAGGCAAAAGCCGAAGTGTAAAAACACTTTCAGGCGGGCAAGCTTTTCAAGTATCCCTAAGCCTTGCTTTGGCCTTAGCCGAAAGTGTACAGAGCAAAGCCAAAGCTGATAAAAACTTCTTTTTCATAGATGAGGGTTTTGGTACCCAAGATAGTGAGGCTATCAATATAGTTTTCGAAACAATCACAGGACTACTCAAAGACAACCGCATTGTAGGAATTATCTCACATGTGGAAGAACTCAAGGAGCGCATCCCTCTCTCCCTGACCATTACTAAGGATAACGAAAGAGGAAGTATTATCAAGGGCTGTGAAGGATGAAGAATAAAAAATGAAGAGTGAACAAACTATTATTACCTGTTATCTGTTACTTATCACCTAATTTTCTGCCCTTTTGTCAGTTATACACCTAATAAAAATAAAAGAATATGAATTTTACTGAAATTGAACGCAAATTTTTGGTTGAGAATACCGATTTTATCTCTCAATCATACAAAAGCACTGTTATTATACAGGCTTATCTCAACTCAGACCCTTTACGAACAGTACGAGTACGTATCAAAGGGGAAAAAAGTTATCTCACCATCAAAGGAAAAAGTGAGGATGGCATTAGTCGATTCGAATGGGAGAAAGAAATTCCCTTAAGTGAAGCACATGCACTATTACCTCTGTGTGAGCCCTTTCCTATAGAAAAGACCCGATACGAAGTCCTTGTAGGTCAGTCCCTGTGGGAGGTCGATGTCTTTCATGGAAAAAACCAAGGACTTATTCTGGCCGAGATAGAACTCAAGGACACAGAAGCAACTTTTGAAAAACCCGATTGGATAGGAAAAGAAGTTACCGCTGAAGCCTGCTACTACAATAGCTATCTAAGCAAACACCCCTACAATGAGTGGAAATCCTCAAAAAACACACAAAAGGGCTGACAAATTGACATATTTTTAAAAATGGCACACTTTGTGCAATAAAGCAGACAGATATTATAAATTAAATAAGATCAATATGAGTGTAAAATTAAAACCATTAGCTGATAGAGTGCTTATAGAACCAGCACCAGCTGAAACTACCACTGCTTCAGGTATTATCATTCCTGACACAGCACAAGAAAAACCTCAAAAAGGAAAAGTAGTTGCTGTAGGAGCAGGTACCAAAGAAAATCCTATAACTGTAAAAGTAGGGAATACTGTCCTCTATGGCAAATATGCAGGTACAGAACTAAAATTAGAAGGGAAAACCTACCTTATCATGAGAGAAAATGATTTGTTAGGAATCTTAGAATAATCTAATATAACCTTAAATATGTTCTATACTTTACAACTCAATGCAAAACTGCAACCCTTTGACAGACATGATTTAGAAGATCTCATAGACGAATTTCTCTCTGAAGAGAATTTAGGAAATACCTCTGGTGGGGGCACCCTAATGTCAAAAGAGGGAGAAATAGAATATTGTGATATAGAAATAGAACTCAATGACACTCCTAATATAGTAGAGAGATTACTACAAAAATTAGAAGAGATAGGGGTTCCCAAAGGCTCTAAGCTATACAATGAAGACTGCTCCTATGAGGTAGGTTCCTTAGAAGGTTTAGGGCTCTATATCAATGGCACTGATTTGCCAGAACAAGTCTATGAAACTTGTGATATCAATATAGTCTTCGACACTATCTCTGAGACTTTAAAAGATGTTTTGGTTCTTACTTCCTATCATGAAGGAAACAATGATACAGCCTTGTACTTCTATGTAAAAGGAAGTTTTGCAGAAGCTAAAGAACGAATCAAAGATTTTGTAACCTCTTATCCTTTGTGTGAAAAGTGTAGAATTATTCAAATCGCTTAAATAAGTAAAAAATTAAAAATAAAAAAACATGGCAAAAGATATAAAATTTGATATTGATGCACGTGATGGCTTAAAAAAAGGAGTAGATGCTCTAGCCAATGCTGTAAAAGTAACTCTTGGTCCTAAAGGACGTAATGTTATTATTAGCAAATCCTTCGGTGCTCCTACCGTTACCAAAGATGGAGTTACTGTAGCTAAGGAAGTAGAACTTCCTGATGCTCTTGAGAATATGGGAGCACAAATGGTTAAGGAAGTAGCTTCCAAAACCAATGACCTAGCTGGAGATGGTACTACTACTGCTACTGTACTTGCACAAGCTATTGTACGTGAAGGACTTAAAAACGTAGCTGCAGGTGCCAATCCTATGGATCTAAAGCGTGGTATTGATAAGTCTGTAAAAGCTATCGTAAATGAATTGGCCAAACAAAGCCAAAAAGTAGGAGATTCTATTGACAAAATTCGTCAGGTAGCAGCTATCTCTGCCAATAATGACGAAGCAGTAGGAGAACTTATCGCCGATGCTTTCAAAAAAGTAGGCAAAGAAGGAGTGATCACTGTAGAAGAAGCTAAAGGTACCGATACTTATGTAGATATCGTAGAAGGTATGCAGTTCGATCGTGGTTATCTTTCCCCTTACTTTGTAACCAACTCAGAAAAAATGATTGCTGAGCTTGATAATCCTTTTATCCTTCTATATGATAAGAAGATTTCAACTATGAAGGACTTGCTTCCTATCTTGGAACCTGTAGCTCAGTCTGGTAAATCACTTTTAATCATCGCTGAAGACATTGATGGAGAAGCTTTGGCAACCCTTGTGGTTAACAAATTGCGTGGTGCCTTACGTATCGCTGCTGTAAAAGCTCCTGGCTTTGGTGATCGCCGCAAAGCAATGCTTGAGGATATTGCCATCCTTACCGGAGGTACTGTTATCGCCGAAGAAAGAGGCTTTACTCTTGAAAATGCAACTGTAGATATGCTTGGTCGTGCCGAACGTGTAGCTATAGACAAGGACAATACTACAATTGTAAATGGAGCTGGTAAGAGTGAAGAAATTCAAGCACGTGTAGGACAAATCAAAGCTCAGATAGAAGTAACTACTTCTGATTATGACAAAGAAAAACTTCAAGAACGCTTGGCTAAGTTGGCCGGTGGGGTAGCTGTTCTCTATGTAGGAGCCCCTTCTGAAGTGGAAATGAAAGAAAAGAAAGACCGTGTAGATGATGCCCTACATGCTACTCGTGCTGCTGTAGAAGAAGGTATTGTTGCAGGTGGTGGGGTTGCTCTCCTCCGTGCAAGAAATGTACTTCATAAAATCAAAACTGAAAACAGTGATGAAGTTACTGGTATCCAAATCGTATACCGTGCAGTGGAAGCCCCTCTACGTACTATCGTAGAAAATGCTGGTGGTGAAGGTTCTGTAGTGATTGCCAAAGTATTGGAAAGCAGAAATTCTTTTGGATACAACGCCAAAACAGAAAAATACGTAGATATGTTCCGTGCAGGTATTATTGACCCTAAAAAGGTAACTCGTGTAGCTTTGGAAAATGCTGCTTCTGTAGCTGGTATGATCCTTACCACTGAGTGCTCTTTAGTAGATATCAAAGAAGATACTCCTGCTATGCCTCCTATGGGTGGAGGAATGCCCGGAATGATGTAATCAATCTGTATCCGTACATTCATAATAATCCGAAAACCCGTCAATCGCTTTGACGGGTTTTCCTCTTTTCATACCTCAAACTCACAGAAAACCAATCTCTTATTCGCACACCTTCTTTTTAACAAATTATTGACAAGAAGAACACTATTGTTTCAAAAAAATATAGTACTTTTGTCTCACAAACTCACTATATATAATATTGATAATCAATATTATATTGTATAATATTCATTATCAATCAGCTAAAAGAATTTTCTATGTACTTAATCTTTGATACAGAGACCACAGGGCTACCCCGCAACTACAATGCACCTATCAGTGATAGTGAAAACTGGCCTCGTGCTGTACAGATTGCTTGGCAATTGCACGATGAAAAGGGAGCTCTTTTAGAACATAAAGACTTCCTAATAATCCCTGATGGCTATACTATTCCCTACGATGCAGAGCGTATCCATGGAATTTCTACCGAATTGGCCACTGAGCAGGGAGTAAGCATTCACAAGGTATTCGAAGAATTCGAAAAAGCACTTTCCAAAACACAATACATAGTAGGGCAGAATATAGGCTTCGATATCCATATCATGGGTGCCGAATTCTATCGGTATGGGGTAAGTACCGTTTTGGACAAACTGCCTATATTAGATACATGTAGCGAGCTTACAGCTGAATTATGCAAAATTCCTGGTGGACGTGCAGGAAAGTTTAAGTACCCCAACCTCACCGAGCTACATGAGTTTCTCTTTGGAACTCCTTTTGCTGAAGCACATAATGCTACTGCCGATGTGGAAGCTACTGCTCGTTGTTTCTTTGAACTCTTACGCAGAAATGAAGGTTTTTCCTCCTCGGCAATCTCCCCAGAGGCTATACTACTTATCCAAGAAAACCACCCCTCCCCTATTTCTCTTTGGGGGTTGAAACATATCAACCTAAAATCGGCCTCTGAAAAACTAAAAAGTAAGGAACAAAGAGGACTTTCCGACTCTGAGATTAGCGAAAATCTCGCCCTTTTACAATCGGCTCCCTTTGCTCATCTGCACAACCATTCTCAACATTCCGTATTGCAGTCTACTGCATCTATATCCGACTTAGTAAATGCTGCCGCCAAAGAGCAGATGCCAGCGGTAGCGCTGACTGACCATGGCAATATGATGGGAGCTTTCCACTTCACCAAGGAGGTTGCCAAGTATAACAAAGAAGCTAAAGCCAAGAATGCCCGAGCCCAGGAAGAGGGGAATGCACCTACCCATACCCTACTCAAACCTATCATTGGTTGTGAGTTCTATGTCTGTGAAAACCATTTAGATAAAACAAAGAAAGACAATGGCTATCAGATAGTTCTCTTAGCGAAAAACAAAGAAGGGTACCAAAATCTGATTAAAATGGCATCTATCGCCTATACAGAAGGATTTTATTATGTGCCTCGTATAGATAAAGAAATCGTACAGCGCTATAAAGATCAGGTCATTGCACTCTCTGGAAATCTCCAAGGAGAAATACCCTCTAAGATTCTCAACCAAGGAAACCGACAAGCAGAAGAGGCCTTGTTGTGGTGGAAGGAACTCTTCCAAGATGATTTCTATATAGAACTAATGCGACATGGACAAGAGGACGAAAATCGTGCGAATACTGTCCTTATAGAATTAGCTAAAAAACATGCCATCAAGCTTGTAGCCACCAATAACACTTATTATATCAATCCTAAAGATGCCAATGCCCATGATATTTTGCTTTGCGTAAAGGATGGAGAAAAACAAGCTACCTCCATAGGACAAGGGCGAGGTTTCCGCAATGGGCTGCCCAATGAGGAATATTATTTTAAATCCTCCGAACAGATGAAAGAACTCTTCAAGGATATCCCTGAGGCAATTCTTTCCATACAAGAGATTATTGACAAAATTACTCCTTACGAACTGGCACGAGATATTCTTTTGCCTAAATTTTCCATTCCCAAGGAATTTCAAGTAGAGGATGACCCGACAGGCAAAAAGGGAGAAAATAAATATCTAAGACACCTCACTTACATAGGTGCCGAAAAGCGCTATAAAGAGCTTACTGACGAAATTCGAGAACGTATTGATTTTGAGCTTTCTATTATAGAAAAAACAGGATATCCTGGATACTTCCTCATTGTGGAAGACTTCATCACTGCCGCGCGTAATATGGGAGTCTCTGTAGGCCCTGGGCGTGGGTCTGCTGCGGGTTCTGCTGTGGCTTACTGTTTGGGAATCACCAATATAGACCCTATCGCTTACGACCTACTTTTTGAGCGTTTTCTCAACCCCGATCGTGTGAGCATGCCCGATATTGATATTGACTTCGAGGATGACGGACGTGGTCGGGTATTGGACTATGTAATAGGTAAATATGGAGCCAACCAAGTAGCTCAAATATCTACCTATGGCACTATGGCTGCTAAATCATCTATAAGAGATACTGCACGTGTTTTAGATCTTCCGCTGAAGGATGCTGACCAGATTGCCAAACTTGTTCCTAATATTTCTCTCAAAAAAATCTTTTCTCTCCCTGATGAAGAACTTAAGGAAAAGGTAGGGAGTGATTTCCCAAAAGTCACTGAACTGAAGAAAATTGCACAAGGGCATGATCTGGCTGCCAAGACAGTACAACAAGCTTGTATCTTGGAAGGATCAGTGCGTAATACAGGAATTCATGCCTGTGGGGTTATCATCACTCCCGATGATATCACCAACTTCGTTCCTGTGATGCTTGCCAAGGACTCAGACCTATTCGTTACCCAGTTCGACAACTCTGTTGTGGAGAGTGCAGGACTACTGAAGATGGACTTCTTGGGACTAAAGACCCTAACTATCCTTAAGGATGCGGTATCTTTGATCCAAAAACGACATAACATCACTCTGGATATAGAAGAAATTCCCTTAGATGATGTCCCCACCTATGAGCTCTTTCAGCGTGGTGAGACCATTGGCATTTTCCAATACGAATCCCCTGGTATGCAAAAACACATGCGAGAGCTCAAGCCTACTGTTTTCGGGGATCTTATCGCTATGAATGCCCTCTACCGACCAGGACCTATGGATTATATCCCAAGTTTTATCCATCGTAAGCACGGGAAGGAACCTATCACTTACGACTTGGCTGATATGGAAGAATACCTCAAGGATACCTATGGGATCACTGTATACCAAGAACAGGTAATGCTTCTTTCTCAAAAGTTGGCTGGTTTCACTAAGGGGGAAGCCGATAAGCTCAGAAAGGCAATGGGAAAAAAACTCAAGGATGTCTTGGCCGAGATGAAGCCTAAGTTTATCGAAGGAGGAGGTAAAAAAGGGCATCCTGCCGAGACTCTGGAAAAGATATGGAAAGACTGGGAAGCCTTTGCCAGCTATGCCTTCAATAAGTCACACTCCACTTGTTATGCATGGATTGCCTACCAGACAGCCTACCTGAAGGCAAACTATCCAGCTGAATTCATGGCGGCAGTGCTCTCCAACAACATGAACGATATCAAGTCCATCAGTTTTTTCCTTTCCGAATGTCACCGTATGGGAATCAAGGTACTCAGCCCCGATGTGAACGAATCTGAATATAAATTCACTGTAAACAAAGAGGGAGCTATACGTTTTGGAATGGGAGCTGTCAAGGGATTAGGCAAGGCTGCGGTAGATACAATTGTAGAGACCAGAAAGTCTGGCCCTTACAAATCTGTCTTTGATATGGTAAAACGTATAGACCTCAAGTCAGCCAACAAGAAGGCTTTCGAGAGCCTTGTTTTAGCTGGAGGATTTGACTCTTTTCCAGAGGTACATCGGGCACAGTTTTTCCACCAAGAACCCTCAGAGAATATGGTTTTCTTAGAGAAAATACTCCGCTATGGTGCCAAGGCACAAGAAAGTGCTAAGTCGATACAACTGAGCCTCTTTGGAGACAGTCCTGAAACCCAATTCCCAGAACCCAAAATGCCCAAAACAGAGGAATGGAGTCCTATGGAAAAACTTCATCGTGAAAAAGAAGTTGTCGGGATCTATATCTCTGGACACCCTTTGGATATCTTCCATTACCAATTAAAGTACCTCTGCAACAAAGAAGTTATAGAGCTCGCTGAAGGAATTGAAAGATTTGAAAATCAAGAAGTTAGATTTGGAGGAATTATTACTAAAATAGAACATAAAACCAGTAAGACCGGTAAGGGCTGGGGGCTCTTCACTATAGAAGACTATAGTGGAGGGGCTGAGTTCCGTATCTTTGGAGAGGAATACCTCAAGTTTCGTCATTTCCTATGTGAAAACCAATTCGTTTTCATCAAAGCACATATCAGCCCGGGCTATGTCAATAAAGAGGGAATCCGAAGTGCCCCTAAGATGAACTTTACTTTTGTTGATTTCTTAGAAAACACCCTTAGTCTCGTACGTAAGTTGCAGATAGCCACCGAACTAAAAGAAATCAATAAAGTAAATATTGATGCTTTCAAGGAGTTTCTTCAGGAATTTCAGGGAAATACTCCTATAAGTTTCCTTATCATTGGAGAAAATGAGAAAAAAAAAATCGAATTGACGCTGAACTGCCCCCATTCTAAAATAGCTATCAGCAAGGAACTCTTCGATTGGCTTTCTGCCTCTCATATGCCCTATCGTATTAATGACGAAGATCGTTGGCTCAATACCTTACAAGAAGAAAAGCCTACCCTTGCTCTAGATACAGAAATCATAATAGAGGAAAATTCTGAGATTGAATAGTAAGGTTTCTCATTCTTTCGTTTGCTCTTGATTTGCAATATTGATTATTAATTGTGCTTTTGCTTTCTAAGACTTTATAGTAAATATGTTTTCTCAACTATTTTCTACAAGATATTAGCATACAGGACATTAGATAATCTCATATTCCTCTAAGAATAGCTTACAGGTACTTATGAAACCTCAAAGGAGTAATTAATCCTTAAAAAATTTTATTTTTTCAGATAAAGGAAGTATATTTGCACTCTGATTAAAAACAGCAAACAATGATTAGGAAAATAGTATTTTTTCTTTTTTTAAGTGTAGGGATTTCTATGCCCATTTCGGCACAGATACAGAATCTGAATTTGGATCAGCTCTCCTATATCAATGTGGATCAGCTCTCCAATGAGCAGATACAGGCTTTTTGGGATAAAGTACAAGCCCAAGGATACTCTATTACAGACTTGGAAACAGCTGCTCGAGTAAAAGGAGTTCCTGTCTCCCAGATCAATAAGCTGCGCCAACGTATCATGACACTTTCTTCCTCTACAAATAATAAGAAAAATACTACAACCAACAAGAATAACACTCCAGAACAAGAAATCTTTGGACGTACAGGTAAGGAATACAAAAGAGATACCTTGGCACCTGCAAAGAAAAGCCGTGTCTTTGGGTATGACTTTTTCCAAAATCCTAAGATTTCCTTCAGTCCTACAATCAATGTGCCTACTCCTGAGAGCTACATCATCAACACAGGAGATGAACTCTTGGTAGAAGTATGGGGAGCTGCTGAGAGCTCTACTACACAAAAGGTAGATAACCAAGGAAATATTATCCTTCCTATGGCTGGAAAAGTCCATGTAGGAGGTCTTAATTTCGTAGAAGCTAAGGCGAAAATCAATAGTGCTTTACGCAAAATATACGCAGGTATTTCTGCTCCAGAAGGGAGTTATTCCAAAGTATACACTGGAGTTTCTATAGCCAACATCCGTACTGTGAAAGTCAATATCATTGGCGAAGTAGAAGCACCAGGCACTTACTCTCTCAGTGCCCTATCTACCGTCATCAATGCACTCTATGCTAGTGGAGGCCCCACTGAGAATGGTTCTTTTAGAAATATTGAGGTAGTCCGTGGAGGAAAAACTGTTGCTCACTTGGATATCTATAGTTTCTTACTCAAAGGTTCACAAGAAGGGAATATCAACCTTCTTGACCAAGACGTTATCATTGTCCCTCCTTACAAAAACCAAGTGGAAGTGATCGGATTTGTAAAAAGAGAAGGACTCTATGAGGTAAAAGATGGAGAAAAACTTACGGCTCTAATAGACTATTTTGGCGGATTCAAGTCCAATGCATACAAGGATAATTTAATAGTAGAACGTATCGTTGGAGCTAAGCGCGAAGTAAAAGAAGTCTCTCTTAGCCAAGCACAAAGTTTTTCTATGCAAGGTGGTGACAAGCTATTGGTACACCGCCTTTCAGATATTTTCCACAACAAACTTAGTATCACAGGTGCAGTATACCAGCCAGGGAATTATGCCTATTCAGAGGGTATGACTGCCTTAGACCTCATCAATAGAGCCGCTGGAGTACGTGATGAAGCTTATCTCAATCGAGCTATTCTCTTTAGAACTATTGATAGAGTGGATAGACAGAGTGTCAATTTTTCTCTTAAAGACATCTTAGATAAAAAGCAAACCATAGCCTTACAACCCAATGATAGTCTACATGTATATGGCAAAGACAGCTTGAGTATAAAACCTATGGTACGTATAGAAGGAGCTGTACGCAAACCACAGAAGTTTCCTTTTGCTAAGGGACTCAAAGCTGAAGATTTAGTGATTATGGCAGGTGGTTTCACTGAAAATGCAGACAAGACACATCTACAAGTAGCACGACAGCTCAATGATACTAACTTCAAAACTATCAGTAAGGTATATGACATCACCCTATCTGAGGGAGTCCCCACAGAAACTATAGAGCTGGAGCCTAATGACATTGTTACTGTTCGCTACCAACAAGGATATACTCCTCAGCAGATTGTAAAAGTAGAGGGAGAAGTTTCTTTCCCTGGGTTCTATGCCATCCTTTCCAAAGAAGAACGTATCTCTAACCTTATAGAACGTGCTGGAGGCTTAGCTCCTTATGCCTATATAGAAGGAGCTACCTTGGTTAGAAAAAAGGGAAAGGAAAAAGATGAAAAAACTCAAGAGAAAAGACTCAATGAACTAAAGAAAATTGATAAAGAATTATCCATTATTGAGACAAAAAATACTGATGAGGATAAGGATAAGGATAAGAATAAAGACAAAGATACTACAAAGACTAAGAAAGTAAATCAGGAAGAAGATACTGAGGAGGAAGAACTCTCTGAATATCGTGTAGGAATCAATCTAAAGAAGATCATGGAACACAAAGGTTCCTACCAAGATCTAATCCTCAAGGATGGAGATGTACTTATTGTTCCTTCTGAAAAACAAACTGTTGAGGTTAAAGGATTGGTACTGGCTCCTTCCTTAGTACGTTATGAAAAAGGAAAATCCACTCGATCATATATCAATAGTGCAGGAGGCTTCTCTGACAAAGCTCAAAAAAAATCGGTGTATGTAATGTATGCCAATGGAGATGTAAAAGGAACCAACCGCTTTCTTTTCTTTAAGAGCTATCCTAAAGTAGCTCCTGGAGCTGTTGTTATCGTTCCTGAAAAACCTGAGAAGAAAGGACTTACCACTACTGAAACAGTAAGTATCACCACGGCTCTAACCACTTTAGCTATTTTAATCTATAATACATTCAAATAATTATGAGTCAGGATATTCAAAAAGATGATGAAATAGATTTGCTTGCACTCCTACAAAAGATAGTGCAAGGGAAAAAGACAATTTTTAAGTGTTTCTTAGTTTTCTTTGTTATAGGAGTCTTTATAGCCATTTTTTCTAAGAAGGAATACACAGCCACTTCACTTGTACTGGCTCAGGAAAACAATGCGGCTGCTGGAGGAAGTCTCTCTGGTTTAGCTTCTTTGGCTGGAATCAACCTCAGCAGTGGGAGCTCTGACCTTATCTCTCCTAAGCTTTACACCAGTATTGCTCAGAGCATTCCTTTCCTTCGGAAAATGATACAAGCCCGCATCAAAGTACAACAAAGTAATACACCTATTACTTATCAGGAATATTACCAAAAATATGATAAGGGAAATTTCTTAGATGTAATACAGAAATATACCATAGGACTCCCCTCTCTTATCGTAGATAAGGTTACTCCTTCTGAGGAAAACACTCCACAGTATACTACCTCAGAAAAAGATACCTTAGAGGTGTATCCTCTCACCCATGAAGAAAAAGGTCTTTTTGGACTTTTGAAAAGCCAACTAAAAATTACCAATAATGACAAAGACAATACTGTAAGTCTTTCTTTCTCCATGGAAGATCCTGTAGCTGCGGCTCAAATGCTTGAACAAGCAAAAAACTATCTTCAAGAAACTATCATTGAGTTCAAAACACGTAAGGCTAAAAAACAATTAGAATTTATACAAAAGCAATACGAAGAAGCTGAAAAATCTTTCAAGGAAAAACAAATCCGATTGGCAGCCTTTCAGGACAGTAATAGGGGGCTTATCACAGCAGTACCTATGACACGACAGTCACAACTACAATCTGACTATAACTTGGCCTATAATCTCTATGTAGAACTGGCTAAGCAGTATGAAAACCAAAAAATAAAAGTTCAAGAAGATACGCCTGCTTTCATTACTATAGAGCCTGTAAGTATTCCTTTGGAAAAATCAAAACCTAAAAAAGGAATGATCATTGCCATTTGGAGCTTTTTAGGAATTGTTATAGGAATTGGCACTATTTTTGCTAAGGATTTTATGAAAGCTATGAAAAATAGATCTGCAGTACCTGCTCAAGAGTAGTCACTGTTTTCGCCAAAAAATAAAATACAAACTTTATTACAACTATTATGAGTTTAAATAAGAATTCTGTTTTAGGATACGCTACCCTTATCATGATTCTATTCGGACTAATTCTCATAGGATTGGGTATTTTTCGTTATGAGGAAGTTGCAGGATGGGGATTTGCTACCACAGGAGCTGGTTTCTTAGCCATCGCTTGGGTATTCGATTCTCTAAAAGGGAGGGTATAAAATAGAATATTAAAATATAAACTAAAAAATGTCTGAATTTCAACCTATTCCAAAGGCTTACATCTGTAACCCTTTGCAACATAAGACCTATTTAATCAATGGAGAGCTTAGGGAGTGGACAGGTGCTTATGATGAAGTCTATTCCACTATTTCCTCTACCGAAGTGTATGCACCCACATTGGTAGGTAGTGTGCCTCACTTGGACAAAGAACAAGCCTTGGAAGCCTTGGAGGCTGCTGCCAATGCTTTTGGGAAAGGAAATGGTTTATGGGCTACCATGAGAGTTAGGGATCGTATAGAAATCTTAGAGCGATTCACTGAGAAGATGAAGACCAAACGGGATGAAGTCATCCATCTGATGATGTGGGAGATTGGGAAGACTATTAGTGAATCTCAAAAAGAATTTGACCGTACTATTGAGTATATCTATGATACCATAGAGGAGTATAAAAAGCTAGATCGTGATAGTGCACATTTTCAGAAAAGGGATGGCGTATACGCTCATATTCGCCGAGGCCCTCTGGGAATTGTATTGTGCTTAGGCCCCTATAATTATCCGCTTAATGAGGCTTTTGCACTGCTAATACCCGCACTTCTTATGGGAAATACAGTTATCTATAAGCCGCCCAAGTATGGAGTACTACTCATCACTCCTTTGTTAGAGATTTTCAAAGAATGTTTCCCAAAAGGGGTTATCAATATTATCTTCGGACGTGGGCGAGAGATTGCTACTCCTATCATGGAAACGGGCCGTGTAGATGTCTTAGCCCTTATAGGCAATAGCCGCTCAGCAATCGCTCTTCAGGACAAACATCCTCACAAGAATCGCTTGCGACTTATCTTGGGGTTGGAGGCCAAAAACCCAGCTATTATACTCCCTGATGCAGATATAGAACTTGCTGTAAATGAGTGTGTCGTAGGAGCTCTAACCTTCAACGGACAGCGTTGTACAGCTCTGAAAATCATCTATGTCCACAATGCTATCAAGGAAGAGTTTCTTTCTAAGTTCACCGAAAGAGTCGATGCACTGCCTTTTGGAAACCCTTGGGAGCTAAATGTAAAACTCACTCCCCTACCTGAGCCTGACAAGCCACAGTATATCCAAGATCTGATAGATGATGCTTTAAGCAAAGGAGCTAAAATACTGAATAAAAAAGGTGGAGAACGTAGTGAAAACTTTATATTCCCAGCAGTCTTAGGCCCTGTAACTCCTGATATGCGTGTATACCAAGAAGAGCAATTTGGTCCTGTAGTGCCTGTTCGTTTTTTCTCTGATATAGAAGAAGTAAGGCAGGAGATAGCCGACTCTCACTATGGACAACAGGTGAGTCTCTTTGGGAAAGATATCTATACCTTAGCCCCACTAATTGACAATTTGGTCAATCTCGTATGCCGAGTGAACCTCAATAGTCTATGCCAGCGAGGCCCTGATGTATTCCCTTTTACAGGACGAAAAGATTCGGCTGTGGGAACGCTCAGTGTATATGATGCCCTCCGCTCGTTCTCCATCCGTACATTCGTAGCATCGAAAGACAACCCTTATAACAACGAGATTTTGGAGAACCTACTCAAAACGGGAATTTCCAATTTCGTTCACAACGATTATGTATTATAGAATATTTTGATTTTTAATATATTATCATGAAATTGTTTATCATTGTATCTATTATTTTAGCCCTATGTATTTTAGGTATGGCTATCAAAATATGGGCTAAAAAAGATGGCAAGTTTTCAGGTACTTGTGCCAGCCAAAACCCTCACCTAAACCCCGAGGGGACACCTTGCAGTTTCTGTGGGAGACTCCCTGAAGAGGCAGAATGTCGAAAATCATAAACTATGTAAGTCAGCTATTTTCTCAAGTAGCTGACTTTTATTATACTAACCCAGATCATGAAGCCTGAAGCCTTTAATTTCCCTTTGTTTCTAATCCTCTTAGGGATATGCTTAGGAATTATTATACAAGATACATGGAGTATCCTACCTCCCTTTGTCTGTATATTATTCTCCTTGGGGAGTATTCTATTCCTTTGGGCTTGCTTCTACCTATTAGAAAAATTTCAAAAAATAGCTATCTTTCTATGTGGATTGTCCATAGGAGCTCTTTGTTATAATGTACATAATCCTGCAAGCAGAAAAGATCATTATGTGCAGCTACTGATCCCTGATAAGGAATATACTTTTTCTGGAGTAGTTGAAGATATTAAAGGGAGACAACTTGTAGTATCCTTAGCTGAAGTTGAAGGAGAAAAGTGTAGTGGTAAGATTTCTCTATTTCTGAAAGATTCATTGAATCCCACTGCATGTGGCAAATCTATCCTATGCCATAGTAAGCTCTCGCCTATCCCTGCTTCTGGTGATATTTATCATTTTGATTATAAGAAATATATGCAGTATCAGGGAATATTCTGGAGAGGATACCCCTCTTACTACAAGCTA
>NZ_ACLQ01000003.1 GCF_000174755.1 Capnocytophaga gingivalis ATCC 33624 | reverse complement strand
TGTACCCCAGGAGGTACTACTGGTAGCTTTGAGTTTACCCGTACCATTACCACAGGAAGAGAGAATGTATCCTTTGTATATGAGTTATACTACAGTACGACAGGAGCTGCAAGTTCATTTATAGGATCAGGTACAGTAGGTGATGGAGACATCATAGAGCGTACTACAAGTACAGTTCGCTATAAGGTAACAGGACTTAAGGCGGGTTACTACCAGCTCAGAGTGAAGAGCTCAGCCAATGGTAGTTGTGGTCAGGATGTTACAGGCTTCTCTGGAGGGGTAGTTCAGATAACAGAACGTCCTATCCCAGCCTTTGATGCCAACCCACCTGCCAACCCAGGTATAGAGATTGTTCAGGCAGGTTGTGGTGCTGCCACTTCCTATGGGGTAACGCCTAAGCAGTCCAATGCACAGCTCTACCTCAATATTAAGGGAGGTACTGCACCTTATAAGGTAGAGATTTATGAGGCAGGTAATGTAATCCTTACTCAGACAGTAACCTCTACTACACCTCCAGCACCTTACCCAGGACCTACAGTGTACACAGCGAATGCCACTATAGACCTTCCTGCTAAGGATGTGGATTATACGATAGTAGTAAAAGTAACGGATGCGAACGGATGTGTATTGGCTATTCCAGGTTCATTCGTAGGAACTGTTAAGACACTACAAAAGATCACAGGGGCAACCTTCCATCGTACCCAACAGATGAGCTGTCAGCCAACGGGTACGGAACAGGTGACCATGACAGTGACCCGTACGAATGGTTCAAATACAGGAGGATACAATGTATATATAAGAAAGATGACCGGAGCAGGAGCTCCTACTGAGGTAGCAGGCTATGACTCAGCTGCCAGAACAGCGGGTACTGCTCAGATAGGGGGTACAGGGGTAGGTACGATTACCTTCCCTCAGATCGCCGAAGAAAGTGCCGATTATGAGATTACCTTGACCGATAAGGATACAGGATGTACTTTTGTGGTACCAAGTGGATATAGAGTAGAGAAGGCTAAAGCACCACGAGTGAACTTCTTTGTAACGGCAGGAATCTGTGGAGATACTGCTTCACCTGCTCCAGGTACAGTTGGTGTAACCTTCAGAGTAGAAGTAGAAGGGGAAATAGGTACTGGAGGATATACTTGGTTTGTGAAGAAGTCAGGAGGAACTACCTATGGTACCCAGACAGGGCATGGAGCTTCAGACCAGATGACCGTACATATACCTGTAGGAGATGTACCACAGGGTACTGCGATAACTTTTGAGACTGAGGTAACTGTAGTGGGTACACAGTGTAAGACAGCGGCGCAGCTTACAGCTACCCGTCCACAGAATATCAATGCAGTGAGCAAGGTATTGCGCTATATGACTTACTGTAATGGAGAAGCTCAGAACGATGCTCAGATAGGGGTTACCTCAGCTCCGACAGGAGGTTGGGGAGCACCATACCAATACCGAGTAGTAACCGATGGTAATGCAGGTAGCTTCACCGATCAGATGACCTTTACCGTAGGGGTGGGTACCCACTATATAGAAGTGAGAGACTCACGCGGATGTACAAGGAAATTGGATAGCTTTACCTTTGTGCCTTACCATGGTCCATCTATGCAGCTACAAGCACCGAATGCACCAACAGCGACCAAGATACCAAGCTGTGTAGGCTCTCAGGATGGAGAGATTAAGCTCACTGGGGTAATAGGAGGTAGTGTAACAGCTACCACACCATCACCTTCAGGATCTACACCAACGTTGATAGAAGGACGCTTGTCTTACGAGTTGTTCGATGCGACCACAGAAAGATCCTTAGGTAGAATCTTGCCAGATGATAACCCAACCACTCGTGGTACGGTAACCTTCTCTGGTTTAGGAGCTGGTAAGTACTTTATCAGAATCACCTCGGATATGCTTTGTGCCGATGACAAGGTTGATTCACAACCTGTAACAGTCAATGACCCAGGTACAATCATTGCCAGAGCGGAATTGACTAAGTACCCAGGCTGTAATACAGCAGGTGACATCACCGTACAGATAGAGGGCAGACCGAATATGAATCCTACAAGAGGTACTTATAAGGTAGAACTCTATGACATTAGTGCAGGTCGTCCAGGTACTTTAGTGCCAGTAACCCCAACTATTACGGGAGCTTACCAGACAGGAGTAACGGCTGTCTTTGCCGCAGCAGTAACTACACCAGTAAGCTCGGATAGAGTATACTATGCTAAGGTAATGGATAACGGTGGAGGTACAGGTGCTTGCGAAGGAGAATCCAACGAGGTACATGTAGCCAAAGTGAATCCGATAGATGGCGCTATAGATAATGATAAGAGTGTGACAAGCCTCAAGTGCTATGGTAGCTCTTATGGTAAGATTGTGGTAACAGCTACAGGAGGTAAGAACGATGAGCCTTATGTCTTTACCCTTAAGAGAAATGGAAGTGTTGTACCAGGCTTATCTACACCGAATCCGAATGCACAAGGAGTATTTGAAGGACTTGATGCCTCTGATGACTATAGCGTAGAGATTAGCCAAGCCGTTGGAGTATGTATTCCTAAGGTAGTTCAAGTACCGATAAAACAAGAAACCAAGTACACGGTAGAATACGAAGTGAAACAGGTGACTTGTAACGGAGATCATGATGGTTCTATCGAGATCACTACAACTTCAGGTCAGACCAAACTTGATGGTACTCAGAGAAAGCTTACCTATGCGATTAGTCCTCGCTTAGACCGCTTCTTGGACAATGGTGGTAAGTTCGAAGGCTTAGCTCCAGGTAAGTACTATGTGATTGTACAGGATGAAAATGGTTGTCGTCCTAATGAGATTAAGGAGAAAGGTCAACCTACACCACTTGGAACCGATATTATAGAGTTTACCATCACCGAACCGGATCCGCTAAGCGTAACAGTACGTATGGATACGGTAGAGCACGAAAGCTGTGCTGGAAGCAATGACGGAAAGGCTTACTTGCGAGTGATTGGAGGAACACCACTAAGAACAGTGGGCAATGATAAGGTATACGAATACTCTAAGGATGGAGGCACTACATGGGTTGAATACCATAGTGATGGTAATGGTACCCTCATAGATGGCTTAGCCCCTGGCGACCATACCATCAAGATAAGAGATAAGAATGGCTGTCAAGCCGAAGCAACCCTTACCATAGAAGCGGGCTCAGAGGTGACCCTCAAGCTCAGCGAAGGTAAGTACGAGTGTGTGAACAATGTGATTAAGTATGTGGTAGAGGCCAGTGTAGAACCTGCATCAGCAGCGCTTAATGTACGTTACTTGCTCGATGGAGTAGCTCATAACAATACCCGCTTTGAGTTGGATGTGGATCTTCAGACCAATACAACTAAGAGCTATGTAATCTCTGTAATCCATAAGGTAGCAGGTCATGGAGAATGTAGAAAAGACTCTGCACCGATTCTGGTAGCTCCAAAGACACCGCTTAAGGCGCAGGCAGATAAGATCACTAGCGTAAGCTGTCACGATGGCGCTGATGGTTCCTTCGAGGTAGTAGCTCAGGGAGGCTCAGGTAAGTACGAATATGGACTTAAACAAGCCGATGGCTCTTACAGATGGCAGGGTACGAACAACCAGTTCAAGGACCTTTCTGTAGGCTCTTACACGGTAGGAGTGAAAGATACAAAATATGGATGTATCTATGAGGTAGTCAATACAGCGATCATCGCACCTACACCGATACTGATCACTCAGAATAGCATCACCCATGTAGGATGTAAGGGCGAAGCCAATGGAGAGATAGAGTATGTACTCAAGGGAGGAAATCCTCAGTATAGCTGGGAGGTATTCTTCGAAAACGGAGAAAGCACTTCTAAGCGAGGTACAGGAGAGAGAGAAGCTACACCATTCAAGATACAAGGTCTTAAGGCTGGTAAATACCTCTTGGTGGTGAAAGACGCTAAGGGTTGTAGCCAGAAGAAAGAGTTTGAGATCATAGAAGGGGTAGACCTCAAAGGAGTGATCACACAACACTATCAGTGTAATGCGGATATCAGTGAGAACAACAAGGTCTTGGTAGTGGATGGTTCAGGTCCTAATAGTGACACAGCTGCCGAAGCTACTTACGATGTATATGTATCGGTAACGACTCCATACTTGGTAATCAACCCAAGTTCAGGAGGAGCGATAAACCGCTTGCGATATGCGATTACCACCCAGGGTGGATCCCCAATCCAGCGATATGAGTTCAATGGAACTACGCCTACAGGAACTGATAATACGCACAATATGTACAAGATAGCCCATGCATCGCTACTTGCACAGCTCAATGCGGTACGTCCGTTGCAAGAAGGCTTGAACAAATACGAATTGCACTTGTACTATTTCAATAAGGATAACCCAGCGATGAGTGATCCGCCATTGTGTCAGGAAGTGAGAGAACTCAATATTGAGTACTATCCACCGATCAAGATCACCAACCAGAGTATCGCCAACGACCTTAACTTAGTAAAAGTGAAAGTAGAGGGAGGTAAAGAGCGCTATACGGTATACTTTAGTGGAGCTCAATACCACACAGGAGAAGAGGTTAAGGCGCACTATGTACAGAAGGTGGACGATGTGAAGGCAGGAGATGAGGTAGTTTACTACGTACAGAAGACGGGATTATGAAGAGGTGAACCCAGCCACAGGCAAGGTAGAGAAGAAAGTCCGTGTATATGTAGAGGACAGCAAGGGCGAGCTCAAGCAAGAGAATGGAGGCAAGCAGGTATGTGCTCATTCAGTATTTATCTATAAGGAATATATGGATGTGGTGATACCGAACTACTTCACACCGAATGGAGATGGCGAGTATGACACATGGGCACCGTTGAACTTGGCCAGCTATCCACATGCCGAAACGATCATCTATGACCGCTACGGCCGCCAGATAGCGACCTTGAACAACCGTCAAGAGTGGGATGGTACCTACGGAGGCGAACCACTTCCAACGGGAGATTACTGGTATGTACTTCGTCTGAACGAGCCAGATGACAGCCGTACCTTCAAAGGCCACTTCACCCTTTATAGGTAGCGATCAATGATCAATCTTCAATGATTAATGATCACTGATTAATACCTAAAGAAGGGAATAACAATAATTGAAAAGAGACCTTCCAGTAATGGAAGGTCTCTTTTTATTGTTACAACTCCCCATATCCTCTGCCCACCGTTTACTGCTTACTGTCGCATGCACCAGTATAGGGCGATTTGCAAATCGCCCCTACAACAGGACGCAACAACCCTCATACCAATATAGAGAACCTCTGCTCACTCTTCGTTTTTCACTCTTCGCTTTTCATTTTTCACTGTTCTTCCCCCTTGTGAAAAACTTATTTCTTAAAAAAGACTAAAAAACACGTGAAAGTAAAAAGAAAAAATGTATCTTTGTCCCTGCAAAATAAGGCAAACACAATACAAATTATAATTACTAAAAAATGATACAAAAAATCATTAGTAAGTGGCTGTTTTTAAGCATTCTAATTCTTCCATGCACTTCTCTTTGGGCTTCTGAACAAGCCTCTGAAGAGGAGGTAGATTTTACTCAAGTGATTCAGCACCATATAGCAGACTCGCACGAATATCATTTGTTGGACTGGGGGGGCACTTCCATTACTCTTCCCTTACCTATTATCCTATGGACAGACAATGGTTTGGTGACTTTCCTTTCCAGTGAGTTTCATCACGATGATAAAGGGGAGGTAATCGTAGAGAAAGCAGGGCAATACTTCGCTCGTGTACATGGACAAATCTACTATACTGATGCGACAGGTAATATTTCTTATAGTGAAGACCACAAGGTGACCAATGCGCGTCCGTTGGATTTCTCTATTACTAAGAATGTAGTATTGCTTTTCCTTATTGCACTACTTATGATCTTAGCTTTTGTCTCTGTAGCACGTTCTTATAAGAAGAATCCTAAAGCGCCTAAGGGATTTGCTAACCTTTTAGAAACACTTATCGTTTTTATACGTGATGAGGTTGCCAAGCCTAATATAGGAGACAAAAAGTACCAACGCTACATGCCTTATTTGCTTACTGTTTTCTTTTTTATTCTCATAGGAAACCTTTTGGGCTTGGTCCCTATTATTTCAGGAACCTTGACCAACGACATTATCTTCACAGGAACTTTGGCTGTAGTGACTTTCCTTATTACTACTTTTAGTGGAAATTCTCATTATTGGAAACATATATTTGCTACTCCAGGCGTACCATTATGGCTTTCTCCTATTATGATCCCTGTGGAGGTGATCGGGATGCTTACCAAGCCATTCTCTTTGATGATACGTTTGTTTGCCAATATTACAGCAGGGCACATCATTATCCTGAGCTTATTGGGGCTTATCTTTACTTTCAAGACAGTGTTTATTTCTCCTGTATCGGTTGCTTTCTCTTTGTTTATTAGTATCTTAGAGCTTTTAGTAGCCTTTATCCAAGCCTATGTATTTACTTTACTTTCAGCTTTGTTCATAGGAGGAGCGGTAGCTGAGGAGCATCATGCCGAGGAACATCATTAGGAGAGTTTCGTTTTTCAAAATTGTATCTATTAACACTTTTAAATAATTTAAAATTATGGTATTAGCAGGAATTGGAGCTGGTATTGCAGCTCTTGCAGCAGGAATTGGTATTGGTAGAATTGGTTCTTCCGCTATGGAAGGAATTGCACGCCAGCCAGAAGCGGCTTCTAAAATACAAGGAGCGATGATTATTGCTGCCGCACTTATCGAAGGGGTAGCCCTCTTTGCTGTGGTTGTTGCCTTGGTAGCAAAATAAGTTGCGAAAAAAGTATACCGTTCTGTAACGGTTGGTTGCAGAACGGTTCTTATCTTAAAAAACTCAAAAAAGTCATTACAACAGAAAAATAAAAATACATGAATTTCATCCATCCCGAAAGTCTTAGTTTTTGGACACTGATTGTCTTTGTTTGCTTATTACTTTTGCTTCGTGCTTTTGCATGGAAGCCTATTCTCAAAGCCCTGAAAGAACGTGAGGATTCTATCAATCATGCCTTGGAAGCTGCCGATGAGGCTAAGAAAGAAATGGCAAACCTGAAGGCCGATAACGAAAAACTCTTAACTGAGGCTCGCCAAGAGCGTGAGGCTATTCTTAAGGAAGCCCGCGAGATAAAAGAGCGTTTGATTTCTCAAGCTAAGGAAGAAGCACATGCAGAAGGGCTTAAGATTATTTCTCAAGCAAAGGCAACAATAGAAGGAGAAAAGAAAATGGCTATCGCTGAAATGAAGGAACAAATAGCCTCTCTCTCTTTGGATATTGCTAAGAAAGTTCTTACTAAAGAACTTGCTTCGGAAGTAAGACAAGAAAAACTTGTGGAAGATTTGTTGAACGAAATTACTATCAAATGATACACTCTACCAAAGTAGCCAAACGATATGCTAAAGCACTCTTGGACTATGCCATAGAGAACCAAAAAGAAGAACTTCTCTTCGGAGAAATCTCTTCTGTGGTGGAGGTGATTCATGAAAATCCTGATCTGAAAGCACTATTGCATTCACCAATTGTCAAAACAGAAGTCAAACAGCGGGTATTACAAGAAATCTTCGCTGAGCATATCTCTGAATTACAGGTACTCTTTACTATTCTTTTTCAAAATAAAAGAATATCGGATTTGTATGCTATCGCTCGTGAATTTGTAGAGCAATATAACGAATATAAAGAAAAGATAGTCATTCACCTTACCACTGCTGTGGAGGCTTCTGATAAGCTCAAAGAAGAGTTTGTAGCCAAAGCAGTTGCACTGAGTGGAAAGCGAAACATCTCATTGGAGAACAAGATAGATCCTTCTATCATAGGAGGCTTCATTCTTCGTATTAATGACTTGCAGTACAATGCGAGTATCTCTTATAAGCTACAGGCTATACAAGAGCAATTCAAGGAGAATGTTTTTTAACATAGTTTATTGATATACAAGGAGATTATTCTTTTTGAGTAATCTCCTTATTTTTTTCTTGTATTTCTGACAAAATTTGTACTTTTGCACCCTCTTAAAAAATTCGATATTATGAACATGAAAATGATACGACAGCTTTTCCCTTTGGCTATAGGAGGGATTGCCTTAGGAAGTACAGAATTTATCCCTATGGGACTGATGCGAACCATGGGAGGAGATCTGCACCTTTCGGATGATCAAGTAGGGAATTTCATTGCTGCTTATGCAATAGGGGTCGTGGTAGGGGCTCCTACCTTGGTAGGACTTAGTACTCGTTTTCAGCCAAAGAAGGTACTGATTGCCTTTATGCTGCTTTTTACCCTTTTCAATGGGCTTTTTTCTTTGATGCCTACCTACGAGACTTTGTTGGTCAGTCGTTTTTGTTCAGGATTACCCCATGGAGCCTTCTTTGGAGTAGGAGCTATTGTAGCCAAGCAATTGGCTCCGAGGGAGAAAGAAGCGATGGCTATCTCGGTCATGTTTGGCGGACTTACCATTGCCAATCTGCTGGTGATACCGCTCTTTACACATTTAGGAGGAGTGATAGGATGGCGCCCAGTGGTGGGTATGATTGCTGCTTTGGGGCTAGTCACAGCTCTATGTGTGTTCTTTTTCTTGCCTAAGGTCGATTCCCAGCGAGATATGACCCTATGGAAAGAATTGCAACACTTCTTTTCGGTACCCTCTATGTTGCTCTTGGTCATTACAGCCTTGGGTTGTGGCGGACTTTTCTCTTGGCTTAGTTATATAGAGCCCTTAATGCTTGATTATGCACACCTGCCTCGTGAACAGATGCCTACAGTAATGATTGTGGTGGGGATAGGTATGGTCGTAGGTAATTTTTTCGGGGGATGGCTTACCGATAAGCTCCATTTGGTTCGGGCGAGCATCATTGTTTTTACCTCTACAATCTGTGTACTTTTGATTATCTTTTTCTTCTCGGATCAGCTTTGGCTCTCCTGGGTTTTGACCTTTGTATGTGCTATAGCGGCTATGTCCGTTGGGGCACCGTTGAATATCATGATGTTCCGTGTATCCCCACAAGCACAGATGATGGGGGCAGCTTTTATGCAAGCGGCCTTCAATCTGGCCAATACCTTAGGCGCCTATCTGGGAGGAAAACCCCTTAAGTATGGTTATACAAGCAATTATCCTGCTTTGGTAGGAGCCACAATGGCCTTGGTAGGCTTTCTTTGTGCTTTGTTCCTTTACAGGAAATATGCAAGACTTTTCAAGTGAGAGGCCAAGAAAGAAAAGTAAAAAACACATGTAATAGAAATAGTTAAGAAGGGATAGCTATAGATAATTTCTATAGCTATCCCTTACGCTATTATTTTTATCTTTACAAAGTAAAAATAAAAGCCCTAAAAAAGATTTGTATTTCTTTTTTTCGTATATTTGTGGCAATGAAAAAAGCAATACGTGGCATAGCTATCTTGATGAGTTTTGTTTTTCTACTCAACACCTTGCTTAGTGGGATCTACCTTTCATATTTCTTAGTAAGCAAGCGAGACTTTGTTGCTGCCTATTGTCAAAACCAAGCCCAACCTGAGCGCCATTGTGAGGGTGCTTGTAAGTTCGCTGAAGTAACCAAAGAGACTTCTGATACCCCTCTCACAGAGAAAAAAGCAATATTTCTGCCTGAGAGTTTCTTCCAAGAAATACCTATACTTATTTATAGCAAAACCTTTCTGCAAAAAGTAGTTCATAGCTACTTCTATCTTTTTTCCTTATCCCAAGGGGTAGGGAATACCTTGCTCAGACCACCACAAGAAGAATGAAGCGGGGAAAGTGACGCTAAGTAGTGTCATTGCTCGTAGGGACGAATCGCAATTTGCCCTCCCTTGTGAGGCATGTCCCTTTTTATTACTATCAAAAAAATAAATTCAACGATCAAAACTAAAGAAAATGAAAAAATTCAAATATATCACCATGGCTGCCTTAGCCATAGTCTCCCTATTGTCTTGTTCTAAAGAAGATGATGACAAGCCAACCCCACCTGTTCCACCAACTCCACCCACACAGCTTAAAACAGTAGCAGAGACAAAGGTGGATACTTATACTGTACGCCTACAGAATACCTCAGGTACTTTTGTGATGGGATACAATGATGTTACCCTCTCTGTAACCGATGCCTCAGGCAAGGAAGTAGACCTGCAAGCAGCTACCTTCACTCCTTGGATGGAAATGTATAAGGGAGATGGCAAAGGAGGTTTCTCTAAAGAAATTATGCATACTCATACTTGCCCTCATACCGCTTTGGCTAAGGAAGGCAATGTATGGAAATCTCAAGTCCTATTCCAAATGATGACAGCTCCATCAGGGGTATGGTTTGGTACCATTACCTTTAGGGCAGCAGGTAAAGACTACGAATACAAGCGCTTGGACTTTGAGGTAAAACCACAGACCAATAAGGCTTTAGGAACAGTAAATCGTTTTAAACTCTTTTCTGAGGCTACTCCTAAGGGACAGACACACCTTTATGCTTTAGTGGCTCCTGAAAGCCCCAAGGTGGGTGAGAACGAGATTGCTTTAGGTATCTGGAAAATGGAAAACTTGCAGAACTTTCCCAGAGTAACTGATTGGACAGTAGAAGTAAGTGTGAAGTCTAAGGAGGGAACAGTGGTGCTTTCTACGACTACACTTCGTTATGAACGTAATTTCTATCGTGGTAAAGTCTTCTATCCTAAAGCAGGCGAATATACGCTTTCCTATGCCCTAAAAGATGCTCAAGGAAAGACTATACAGCCACAGGATAATGATAAAAAAGATGTTTCTATAGCTACAACAATTCAATTCTGATTTGTCAATTAGCCAATTAAGCAGTTTGCCAATGTGTCAATGGATAATTGACTCATTGGCAAATTTGTTTATAGTCTTCATTAGGTTATGGTTTTTGAGCAATAATCGCTACCGCGTCTAAGTTGTCCCGATACTTGCGGAAGCAGGCTTTCATCTTTTTTACTCGTTTTCTTATCTCGGGGAAACGTAGTAGGTTGAAGGTGATCAAGAGCATTCTGAGCCAGCCTTCATCCTGAATGATACGACTACGCTCCAAGAGCAACATAGGGTTATGTTCTACCCTAATGATCTTAAAGCCTTGTTCTTCTAAGAGAGCAGTCCACTCGGCTGTAGTCATCGGGCGAGCATGTACGCGGATGGTCTCACTTAGCTCCTTGAAGAGGTCTTCTTTGACTTCTTCAGAGACATCATCAGGCTTGATACCCAATTCGTGTATTCCATAGTAGCCTCCACTCTTAAGGATACGAAAAGCTTCAGCTATGATGGCCTTCTTTTGCTCGAGAGGTTGCATGGTTAGCATAGCCTCGCCATATACCTTATCGGCATAAGTATCGGGGAGGGTACTTTCAGCGGCATTGGCATTGATAATCTTTGCCTTGTCATACTTGATACGCTTGCGAGCTACAGAGGCAGCCTCTTGATTTAGATCTACCCCTGTATAGCTTTTGGGATGGTAGCTACAGGCAATATTGGCTGTAAATCCCAATCCTGGAGCAAACTCCACTATGTCATCTTCTGGAGTAATCTGAAGCCCTGCAATGAGTTTCTCGGTGAGTTCTCTTCCTCCTGGGCGCAATACTCGTTTGCCCAATTTGGCAAGCATCCAGTGCCCTTGGTGCTCATTCAGTGTATTTTCTGTATTCATAATATGATATTTTTTGTGGCTACAAAGGTACAAAAAAAGAGTAAATAATCTTTATTTGTTTTGAATAAAATTTAAAATTAGAATTATAGGGATAAAGAATTAAAAGAGGTATAACTATAATCCTTCAATGTTTGACAACTAAAATATTCTATTTTTTCAACAATTGAAATAAAAATATATTTTCATTTTGTAGTTTCGTAAAAAAATTGTACTTTTGCACCAGCTTTTTATAAAAAAACATTTATTTAAAAAATTGCTATTGTATGAAATTTGAAACCACCGCAATACATGGGATTCGCAATACGGAAGATCCCTCACAGAAGTGGGGTAGCTGTATCAATATGGCTTCTACCTTTCCGCTTAATGAGTTTGGAGTAACTCAAGAGTTTGAGTACAGTCGTGTCTCTAATCCTACTCGTAAGGAGTTCGAAACATTGATTGCCAAATTGGAGAGTGGTCGACATGGTTTTGGCTTCTCCTCAGGAATGGCAGCCACTACCTCGCTTTTTACTATTTTTGAGAAGGGGGATCACTTCGTTTTTGGATTAGATATCTACGGGGGAACTTTCCGTATCATGAAGGATGTCTTTGCCAAATTCGGTTTGGAAGCGACCTATGTCGATACAACCAACTTGGACAATATTCGTAAGGCGATACGCCCCAATACCAAAGGAATCTTTATAGAAACTCCCTCCAATCCGCTCTTGGATGTGACCGATATACGGGGTACGGTAGCCATTGCCAAAGAGCATGGGCTGCTGACCATAGTGGATAACACCTTCCTCTCTCCCTACTTGCAACGCCCCTTAGAGTTGGGTGCAGATATAGTAGTGCACAGTGCCACCAAATACCTCAGTGGGCATAACGATATTATTGCGGGAGCTGTAGTAGTCAATGATGATACCTTGGCTGAGAAAATTAGTTTTGCTCAGGTGGCCATAGGAGCACTGATTTCTCCCTTCGATAGTTGGTTACTTATACGTAGTATCAAGACCCTCAAGGTGCGTATGGATTATGCACAGTCCAATGCTCTCAAGCTTATAGAATTCTTACAAGGACATCCTGCTGTGGAGAAGGTCTATTACCCAACCTTGCCAAGCAATAAAGGTAAGGCTATCCAAGAGAGTCAAGCCTCAGGAGCAGGCGCTGTATTTTCTTTTGTGATGAAGGATGAGAAGAAGGTAAAGACTTTCTTCGAGTCACTTCGAGTAGCCCTTTTTGCGGTGAGCTTAGGCGGGGTAGAGACCCTCGTTACTCACCCCAGTACCCACACTCATACTGAATTCCCAGAAGAGGAGAAAGTAGCCCGTGGGGTTACCCAAACCCTCGTACGTGTAGCGGTAGGTTTAGAGAATATAGAGGACTTAATAGCCGATTTCAAGCAGGCGCTTGATCAATGATTAATGCCGACAAAGATCAATGATTAATACTACTAATAAACATTAATCATTAGATATTAAATATTAATCATTATTTTTCTTACCTTTGCCCCTGAAAACAGTAAGAAATGCAAGCATACAAAGATCTTCTCAATCATATACTTACCTATGGGCATAGTAAGGACGACCGCACAGGCACAGGTACCATTAGTGTGTTTGGTTACCAACTCCGACATAACCTCCAAGAGGGTTTCCCCTTGCTCACCACTAAGAAGATACATCTCAAGTCGGTGATTTATGAGCTCCTATGGTTCCTTCGGGGAGATACCAATATCCACTACCTCACCGAGCATGGGGTACGTATCTGGAACGAATGGGCAGACGAACAGGGAGATCTTGGTCCTGTATATGGGGCACAATGGCGCAACTGGAATGGAGAGGGGATTGATCAGATTACTGAAGTACTCCATACCCTCAAGACCAATCCTGATAGCCGTCGTATGGTGGTTTCAGCTTGGAATCCCTCGGTGATGCCCGATACCTCGTTATCCTTTGCTGAGAATGTAGCAAATAACAAGGCCGCACTGCCTCCTTGTCATGCTCTTTTCCAGTTCTATGTCATGGAGGGGCGCCTCTCCTGTCAGCTCTACCAGCGCAGCGCCGATGCTTTCTTAGGAGTGCCGTTCAATATTGCCTCCTATGCCCTGCTTACCCAGATGATGGCGCATGTGACGGGGCTGCAAGTAGGGGATTTTGTGCATTCCTTTGGAGACCTGCACATCTACAAAAATCATTTGGAGCAGGTCAAGCTCCAGCTCAGCCGTGAACCACGTCCGCTGCCTACCATGAAGCTCAACGAAAAGGTGACAGACCTCTTCGCTTTTGATTACTCAGATTTTATTCTTGAGGGTTATGATCCCTATCCAACCATAAAAGGGAAAGTCTCTGTGTAGTGAAAAATGAAAAGTGAAGAATGAAAATAGCAGAAAAGAAGAAATGTAAAGAAGCCCGAAAGGCGTTGGCTCAAAAAGAGTTAAACGACTTTAGGGCTTCTTTGCCTATGGAAGAAAAGTATTTCTCGGAGCTTTTTCACTATTTAGAAAAGACTCTACAGAAGACACCCTGTGACCACACTCTAAGAGGTATCACACGTTTTCTTGCAGAAAAAAAGGTATCTGATCCAGAAAAAGTGATCACTTGGCTTGCTTCCCATGGTGGCTATTGTGATTGTGAGGTGCTTTACAATGTAGAGGAGCGGTTTGACTATCTCGAGGACACCTTTTGCAAAGCACCTATTGAGCTCAATACCATAGAGAAAAATATTTTAGAGAAGAAAAAGAAAATCAATGAACTTCCACCTGAGTTTGATTTTCCGTTTTCCTCAGTTTCTGCCCCGTGGAAATTGTCTCAAAAAGAAGTGCAGGGGAAGCCAGAATATTTGCTCCAGTTAGGAAAAGGATTCAATGCTTGTATAGCAATGCTAAAGTTGGATTTTCCTAAGGAAAAACTCTCAGAGGAAGGCTATTTCCTCTCTCAGTGGAAAGCTTTTACTGGCATCAAATCACCAAAGGGATTGGAACGGGAAATATTGGAAGTGGGAACATATCAGTATATTATTGTAAAATCTAAAGAATATACCCCTGTTATTATTTTTGTGCTCTCTAAAGAAAATAAGCGAGGATACTTAGTGGTACAGACAGAACTCACTCGCTATAAAAATGACCTAAAGGAGATAGAGCGGTTGCTTAGGGGATAAAAAAATAAAAGAGAGCTTGCGCCCTCTTTTACCAATTCTAACCACAAAATCTAATATATGAAAAACAATTTATTTCCCCTTTGTTTTCGGGTGCAAAATTACGACATTTTTCGCTCACAGCAATAGTTTTGTATTGTTTTTTTCTATAAGATAATAGATAAAAACTATATTGAAAAGAATGTTCGTTATTGCTTATTTGCCATTACAAACATTTTCCCAGGCAGGGGTCTTACCACCCCTTTCATTTCCATTTGGAAGAGCAGGTTGGAGAGTTTGTATACAGGGAGGGAGCATTCTCGAGCTAAGTCGTCCAAGGTCTGCTTGCCATTTTCTCTTAGGTAAGTGGCTACTTTTTCTTCTTCAGGGGTGAGCTCTACGAAGAGTTCAGGGGTGATCACCTTAGGGTTTTTCTTTTCTACTTCCCAACCCATGTAATAGACCAAGTCGGCAGCCGAGGTGATAAGTCGTGCTTTGTCTGTCTTGATGAGTTTGTTGCATCCTTGACTATAGGTGTCATCCGCGCGACCAGGAATGGCAAACACCTCTCGGTCATAGGAGAAGGCCATATCGGCAGTGACTAAGCTACCGCCCTTCAGAGCAGATTCTATCACAACAGTAGCATCGGAAAGTCCTGCGATGATACGGTTTCGTCCAATAAAATTCTTCCTATCGAAGGAGCTTTGGTGCCAAAATTCGGTAATGAATCCTCCATAGGCCTCTACCTCTTTTGTATACTTCTTATGAGAGGCAGGATAGATGATGTCCAATCCATGAGCTAAACAAGCGATGGTTTGTAATCCATTGTCCATAGCAGCCTTATGAGCAGCGATATCTACTCCATAGGCAAAACCACTGATGATAACCAAGTCCTCCAAGGGAGAGAGCTCCTCGACAAACTTCTCACAGAAGGCCTTTCCGTAAGTGGTTATCTGTCGTGTGCCTACGATACTGAGCGTTTTCTTGTTCTTCAGGTCAATATTCCCTCTGGAAAAGAAAATAATAGGGGCATCAATGATTTGTTTGAGATTGGCAGGATAATCGGCATCAAAGAATGTGTGATAGCTAAAGTGATTATCCTGAATATATTGCCATTCCTTTTCGGCAGCTACGCGGTGTATAGGGTCGAAAAGGTGTTGTAGGATAGTGCTTCCTATACGTTCTATATGGGCGATTTTGTGTTTTTTCTCCTTGTATATAGCTGCAGGACTTCCGCAGTGGGCAATGAGTTTTTTGGCGGTAATATCGCCTATATTAGGGGTGTGCTGTAGCGCCAGTAGGGCGAGAATATCTTCTTCGGTCATGGCAGATTAGTAATCAAGATAATCACCACCGGTATAGTTCTCTGGAGTAATCGCCTTGAGTGTTGCCTTTAGGGAATCACTTATAGCGAGGGTATCTACAAAATCGTGGAGGGTCTGCTCGTTGATTTTTTGGTTGGTACGAGTGAGTCCCTTTAGAGCTTCATACGGATTGGGGTATCCCTCACGGCGCAGTATAGTCTGTATAGCCTCGGCTACTACTGCCCAGTTGTCCTGAAGGTCAGCATGGAGCTTGTCCGGATTGAGAATAAGCTTATCCAACCCTTTGAGCGTGGAACTTGTCGCGATGAGGGTATGGGCGAAGGGAACGCCTATATTGCGCAATACAGTGCTATCGGTAAGGTCGCGCTGTAGGCGGGAGATAGGGAGCTTGGCGGAAAGGTGTTCCAAGAGGGCATTGGCAATTCCCAAGTTGCCTTCGGAGTTCTCAAAGTCGATCGGATTTACCTTATGGGGCATAGCGGAAGAGCCTACTTCACCTTCTTTGATACGCTGTTTGAAGTAATCCATGGAGATATAAGTCCATATATCTCGGTTGAAGTCTATAAGTATGGTATTGATACGCTTTACAAGGTCAAAGAGAGCCGCTAAGTGGTCATAGTGCTCTATCTGAGTAGTAGGGAAGGAGTGGTGTAGGCCTAAGATATCCTCCACAAAGTGTTTTCCGAAACTTCTCCACTGGATCTGAGGATAGGCTACTTTGTGAGCGTTGTAGTTGCCTGTAGCTCCGCCAAACTTGGCCGCATGCTTGAGCGTGGAGAAGTACTGGAGCTGCTCCACAAGGCGCACTGCGAAAACCTTCATTTCCTTTCCTAAGCGAGTAGGAGAGGCAGGCTGCCCATGGGTACGTGCCAGCATAGGGATATCCTTCCATTCCCGAGCAAGGGTTTCTATCTTCTGGATAAGGATTTTTATTTCAGGGAGATATACATTCTCGATAGCTTCTTTCAGAGAAAGGGGGATAGCGGTGTTGTTGATATCCTGTGAGGTAAGGCCAAAATGGATAAACTCCTTATAGGGATGAAGACCTAAGCGGTCGAACTGTTGCTTTAGGAAGTACTCTACGGCCTTTACATCATGGTTGGTGATACGCTCTATCTCCTTGATGGCAAGGGCATCTGCTTGAGAAAACTCTCTATAGATAGCTCGTAGAGAGGGGAAGATACTCTTGTCAACTCCCATAAGCTGTGGCAGAGGTAGTTCACACAAGGCAATAAAGTATTCTATTTCCACTCGTAGGCGGTACTGGATTAGGGCTTGTTCGGAGAAATAAGCCTGTAGGGCGGTAGTTTTTGAGGCATAGCGCCCATCAATAGGAGAGATGGCTGTCAAAGACATAGGTTGCGTTTTAGAAAACGCAAATATACCATTTTTTTTCCATAGAGGAAAGTCTTTTTTACTTTTTCTATCCCAAGGCTACATCCATGACCATCATCACTACAAAGCCTATAAGAAAGCCAATAGTGGAAATATCTGTATTGCGGCTCTGTTGGGATTCAGGAATGGTCTCTTCCACCACTACATAGATCATAGCACCAGCGGCAAAGGCCAAAGCATAGGGGAGTATAGGGGTAAAGAAAACCACAGCAAAGGCACCCAATACCCCAGCAATGGGTTCTACTATGGCCGAAAGCTGTCCATAAAAAAAGCTTTTCCAGCGGTTGAGCCCCATACGGCGCAAAGGCATGGATACAGCCACTCCCTCAGGGAAATTCTGCAAGCCTATCCCTATAGCCAAGGTCACCGCTCCTGCGATGGAGGCTTCAGGAATCCCTGCGGCTACCCCTCCAAAGAGTACCCCAACGGCCAGCCCCTCAGGAATGTTGTGTAGGGTGATAGCCAATACCAATAGTGTAGTGCGTTGCCAAGAGGATTTTACACCTTCTGTTTGTTTGAAATTAGGATGGAAGTGGGGAAGAATCCTGTCTAAAGCGTAGATAAAGAGAGAGCCGCCTAAGAAGCCTATCACGGCAGGAAGTACTTTTTCAAAGCGTTCCCCCCCACTCATATCAATAGCAGGAATCAGTAAGCTCCATACACTGGCAGCAACCATCACTCCTCCAGTGAAGCCCAGCATGCCATCCATGACCAACTTATTGCTGCTCTTAAAGAAAAAGACTAAAGCTGCCCCCAAGGCGGTAACGCCCCAAGTAAAGAGAGTCGCATACAAAGCTGCTAATACGGGATTGATGCTGCTCAAATATTCTATAATTGAAGAAACCATTTTTAGTTTTGAATTTTGAATTGTTAGTTTTCAGTTATTTAGGATAAAGGATTTTTAGGGATCTTTCCTTCCTCCTTTTTAGGCTGCAAAATTACATATAAAATTTCAAAAACAAAAATATTTTTTTAGAGAAATCTAAATTCAAAAGAAGGCATGGGGGAAAATGGTTAGAATGATCCCTCTTGAAGGGGAGATGTTAATCATTGGTCATTGACCATTAAGTCGTTGTCTTACCACTTCATACAAGAAAGCGCCACAAGCCACCGATACATTGAGGGAGGAAATCTCTCCTTGTATAGGCAATTTGGCTCTTTCATCCAAGACCTTAAGTACTCCCTTGCTGATGCCTGTATCCTCTGCTCCCATGACAATAGCCAAAGGTTCGGTAAGGTTCAGCTGGTAGAGTAGGGAAGAAGCCTTCTCGGTAGCTCCTATGACCTTGATACCACTACCCTGTAAGTAGTAGATGGTATCGATCAGGTTGTCCACCTTGCACAAAGGGATATTGAAGATAGCTCCTGCGGAGGTCTTTACCATATCTTCTCCTATGGAGGCACTTCCCTGTTTGGGAAGGATAATACCACTGACTCCAGTACACTCGGCTGTGCGGATAATAGCTCCTATGTTGCGCACATCGCTCAGATGGTCAAGAATAAGCAATAGGGGAACCTTCCCACTCTCTATGGTAGAGAGAACGAGTTCTTCCAAAGGAACAAACTCCACTGGGGAGAGTAGCGCTACCACTCCTTGGTGATTCCCTCGTGTAAGCCGCTGGAGCTTCTCCACAGGTACATAAGAACAAGGGAGCTTCTGCTGGCTTATCAGAGTGTTGAGCTCGGTGAAAAGAGTGCCGGAGAGACCTTTTTGGATAAAAATCTTATCAATGGTCTTGCCGGCTTCTATGGCCTCTATGACAGGGCGTAGGCCGAAAATCTGTGTGTTCTTCATAGGCCGATTAGTCACGCATATTGACAATGCTATCCACTATATATACAGTATTCCCTCTCCATGGCAATGCATTGTGGTATTCTCTGTAATGAAGTTCAAAGTGCTTGCCACTATTTACTTCTAACTGCTGAAAAATTTTCTTATTTTCTATAGAAAACTCAAACTCATTGCTCTGCATGCCACTCCCTGTTTTGGTCTTGGCAAAACCTTCCTGGATGAGCTTGCCTTCGTAGGTCTTGAATAGATCCCCTTTGTATACGGCATAGTTGAGGTATCCAGACTTCACACCTTCGGCAAAGACAAAGTAATAACGCATATAGATCCACCCTCCCAGTACGAGTAGTAAGAGAGGAAGACCAATTAGTAAAGTTTTTTTCATTTTATTCATAATGCTAAAGACTAAGATTTTTTAAATTGATAATCTCCTGTGCAGTAAGGGTTCTCCAGTGTCCACGAGGGAGATCTTTTTTGGTAAGTCCAGCGAAGACTACACGGTCGAGCTTCTCTACCACATAGCCCAAGGATTCAAAGATACGGCGCACGATACGATTGCGACCGCTGTGTATCTTTACCCCAATCTCATTGTGGGGAGCTCCATCTACGAAGTTGATATCATCCACTTGGATAAAGCCATCCTCAAGAGTAAGTCCTTCTTGGATCTTGTGGAAGTCTGCCAGAGCGAGTTTTTTGTCCAAGATCACATGGTATATCTTGCGTACTCCATGAGAAGGGTGGGTGAGCTTTTTCATCAGGTCACCATCATTGGTTAGCAGGAGCAATCCTGTGGTGAGTCTGTCGAGCCTACCTACTGGTTTTATATTTCCCTCGGCAGCACCTGCAACTAAGTCCATTACAGTCTTGCGACCTTTTTCGTCCTGAGTTGTGGTGATAAAGCCTTTAGGCTTGTTCAGTAGGATGTACTCCTTCTTCTCGGCAGAGATATTCTTTCCGTCGAACTTAACCACATCGGTAGGCTGTACCCTATACCCCAGCTCAGTCATAGGTTTGCCATTGACCTCTACATTTCCAGCGGCTATGTAGCGATCGGCTTCTCGGCGCGCACAGATTCCCGCATTAGCAATATACTTATTCAGCCTAATACCTTTGCTCTGGTCGGTGGCATTGGGTTTAGGCGTATTTCTCTTATAGGGAGCACGAGTAGTGGGGCTGTATTCCGCAGATTTCTCCTTGTTATAGGAAGGTTTTTCTTTTTTGTAAGGAGTCTTTTCCCTACCAGTAGTAGTCTTTTTCCTATCAGAAGAAAAATTCTCCTTACCAGAAGAAGTCTTCCTTTTTTGATTGGTGGTATTTTCTTTGCTGTCAAAGCGTTTTCCTTTGGTAGAGGAGTGTTTTCCTTGGGGTTTTTTAGGTGATGATTGCATCAGGTGAAAATTTTGTGCAAAAGTAAGAAATATTTGCCACCCTACCAAACATTTACCTCCATTTCCAACTGGATGCCAAAACGATTCAGAACACGCTTTTGGATATGGCGAGCCAAAGCAAGTACTTCTTCGCCAGTAGCCCCACCAAAATTGACTAAGACTAAGGGTTGTTTGTGGTGAACCCCTACTTTATCTATTCTGAAGCCCTTCAGCTCACAAGTCTCAATAAGGAAGGCCGCAGGAACTTTGACTTCCTCGGCAGATATCTCAAAATGCGGCATAGTAGGGTAACGTTCTTGTAAGGAGAGGAATTGTTCTCTTGGGATGACAGGATTCTTAAAAAAGCTTCCGCTATTGCCCAGTTCTGTAGGGTTAGGGAGCTTGCTTAGGCGAATCTCTTTGATAACCTTCGAGATGAGTTCAGGAGTTTCTCCCCAGCCTTTTTCTTGTAAAAGTGCGCGAATATCTCCATAGTGTGTTTTGAAAAGGTGGTCGCGCTTTGTCTGGCAAAAGGTTGCAGAGAGGATGATATACCTTCCTTTTTGCTGTTTGAAGAGCGAATCACGGTAGCCAAAGTGGCAGTTTTCCTTCAAGAGGGTCATGGTTTGACCACTTTCTCGGTCAAGCACTTCACAGGAGGAAAGTACATCCTTGAGCTCTACCCCATAGGCACCTATATTCTGTACAGGAGCAGCACCTACTGTGCCATAGATTAGGGATAGGTTCTCCAGACCGCCATATCCTCTTGCTACACAGGAGTCCACAAAGTCACTCCAGACTTCTCCAGCTTGTGCTTTGATCCATACATGTGAGTCTGTCTCTTTTTCTACAGAGATTCCCTTTTGCATGATTTTCAGTATGGGGGTCTGTATCTCTTGGGTAAGTAAGATATTGCTACCTCCCCCCAGTACGATTAGGTTTGGATAAGAGCGCAGTGCCTCAAGGATATCTTTTGTATCATAGGCTTCTATAAGTAAAGCTGCTTTTTGTTCTATGCCAAAGGTGTTATAAGCTTGTAGTGAAATGTTCTTGTGTATGTTCATAGGGTTCAGTTGTTAGTGTTTTATTGTCAGTTGTTAGTGTTCCATTGTTAGTTGTAGTTAATCATTAATCGTTAATCATTTTGATCATTAATTGTTGATTATTGTAGCCTATTTTCCAGTTCGTTAGAGGATAGTTCTGTATATATTTTTTTGCCAAAGGGGCTTATCAGACTATCCTTACAGGAGAAGAGGTCATAGACCAGCTGTTCCTGTTCCTCAGCACTAAGTGTTTGTCCGGCCTTAACAGCAAGGCTCTTGGATAGATTCTTGACCAAGGCCTCCTTCTGAGAGAGTTCATCTTGAGGGATATCCTCCATTTCCTTCTCTAATAGCTGGTGCAGGATATCCTCCACTTGGCTCTCCTTGACCATGGGGGGGAGTCCGGTAAAACAGATTTTGTTCCCCTGAATCTCCAAGAGAAAACCAACTCTATTAAGTAAAGGAATCAACCCCTGTAGGGAGATGATTTCCGTAGGGGAAAATTCGAACTCCAGAGGAAATAACAACGATTGGCTTATGCTCACCCCTTGGGTAATACTCTTGTGAAACCGTTCGTATAGAATGCGCTGGTGGGCACGTGATACATGGATAAAAAGTACCTTATCCTTCAAGTAAGTGATGATGTATTTTTTCTGGAAGTATAAGAGTGTCTGAACCTTGACCTCTGTAGGGTGTTCTATCAGAGTGGGGACGACTTGTTCTTTCTCAAAAGGATCGTTTACTCGAGAAGGAATCCCCGCATAGAGCGACTCCCACTGAGGAGATGGAGTATTTCTATGAGAAGAGAAAGTTCCTCCTAAGGTGGAGGGGTTGTCCATCTTGAAGGGGTTGAAATTGCGATCCACCTGATAGGTAGGAGTCTGAGCTTCCTTATCCTTATAGGAATAGGGAACCTCCTGACTCTCATCCAAAGAAAAATCAATGGTAGGGAGCACATGGAACTGCCCTAAGCTATGCTTGATGGCCGAGCGCAGAAGAGCATAGATCGTTTGGTCGTTGTCGAACTTTATTTCAGTCTTGGTAGGATGTATGTTGATGTCAATATGTTTGGGATCTATCTCCAAATAAAGGAAATACTCAGGCTGTTCCCCCTCCCTGAGCAGTCCCTCGAAGGCACTTAGTACGGCATGGTGCAAATAGCGATTTTTGATAAAACGATGATTGACCATGAAGAATTGAAGAGACTTATTGCGCTTGAAACTGTTGCGGCTGATAAATCCATGTATATTGACTACCTCTGTTTTTTCTTCTACAGGAACTAACTGTTCGTTCAGGCGGTTGCCGAATACCTGTACGATACGCTTTTTCAGAGAAGTAGGAGGGAGGTTGAACTGTTCGACCCCATTGTGAATCAGAGAGAATTGTATATCAGGGTGAGCCAAGACTACACGATGGAATTCGTCCAAGATATGACGGAGTTCCACATTGTCGGACTTGAGGAAATTGCGCCGAGCAGGCACATTGAAGAAAAGATTCTTCATTGCGATAGAGGTTCCCTTCTGGGTTACAGTAGGATATTGATCTGTAATCTTATTCCCTTCTATGGTAATAGCAGTGCCAATCTCCTCCCCCTCCTGGCAGGTGGTCATTTCTACCTGAGCAATAGCAGCAATGGAAGCCAGAGCTTCTCCACGGAAGCCCTTAGTCTGTAGGGAGAAAAGGTCATCAGCTACACGGATTTTCGAAGTAGCATGTCGCTCAAAAGCTAAGCGAGCATCGGTAGGAGACATACCTATACCATTGTCCACCACCTGCACCAAGGTACGTCCTGCATCCTTGAGGATGAGCTTTATCTGAGTAGCCTTGGCATCAATAGCATTCTCCAAGAGCTCCTTTACGGCGGAGGCAGGTCGCTGGATGACTTCACCGGCGGCTATCTGATTGGCTACATTGTCAGGAAGTAATCGTATAATGTCGGACATCTAAAAAAATCTATTTGTGTTAGGAAAAAGAAAGATACTCAAAAACAATTATTTATTCAGGAAAAAAGACAGATTAAAATCGAAAAAATAGAAGAGGATGAGAATCAGTACTAGTACAATAACCCATACCAACCGATTGGAATGGCTTCGAATACTGGCAGGCTGGCGCATCTCTTTCCATTGGCGGCGAAACGAAGACGCCCTACTCTGGTGCTTTACAATGGAAAATCCACCCCGCTCCTCAGTCTCCTGATAATAACGAGGTTGGTAGGAAAATTGCCTGATTTTTTGAGTTTTAAAAAAATTGATTTTCATTTTCCTTGTGTTTTTAATGGGTGCGAAAATACAATTTTTTTAGTGAAAAATCAGAAAAATTTATCAACAGTATTTTTTTCTAAGAATGATTAAAGAATGAGAATTAAAATAATTTTGCAAGAAGTGTTGTTTTTTTATTTAAAAAGTGTTATATTTGCCAAATCAATACATCTTGTATTTTTGGAGAGAAAGAAAGGATTATAGTATTGATAATCAGAAAATTAAAAAAGATAACCCCTAATAATATATAAAAATGAAAAATTTATTTTTAGTAACTTTTGCTTGGTTGATGATGATAGCCATTATAGGAAGTGTCATCTATTCAATGTTGTTTTTAGGGCAGATGTATGTTCCTCATGATGAGACTTTTCAGTATTTCTGGTGCTGTTTTACGGCGGCAGTGCTAATCCCTGCATACAAGGGGATCTATTATATTCACAGCTTATGGCTGAAGATGCTTAAGGAATATCGAGAATCTTCCTACAGAGAAGAAGAGGTGAAGGAGATACCTTTCTTTCAGGATGTGACTAATAAAGTAGATCAGGTGCATCCATTTATGCAGAAGAAAGAAGGGAGAATAGCTCCACGAGAGGAGCTCAGCGAGACTCTTCGCAAGATACGTTCTGAGGCCAATTCAAAACTATCTCAACTAAGAACAGAGGATATTGCCAATACCAAGAAAGACAGTCACTACTTTGTTAGCAAATATACTTCAGAGAAAAACATTTTGGTAGATACTATCTTCGAAGGAGAGCAAGAGGCTGTCCCTGAGAGAGTAGTGGCGGAGAAATCAGAAGAAGTCCTCCATCCAGTATTCTCGACTCCTATTTCAGACAAAGAGGTACAAGAAGAGGAGCATCCTGTGGAAGAAAAACCTTCTAAAGCTCAGAACCTAAGAGCAGTGATGGATACAGAAGGAAAGAAAGCACCTGCACGTAAACCTCGTAAGCAGACAGGTAAAAAAGCGGGCAAGGGAGGTACCCAAACAAGCAAAGGAGGCACTCATAAGAAGAAGGAATAATGCAAAGAAAAATAAGCCAACTCTTGACCTATCCCTTTATCCTTTTGGTGCGCTTCTACCAAGTGGCTATTTCCCCTTTGAAACCGCCCACCTGCCGCTTTAGCCCTACTTGTTCCACCTATGCTTTAGAAGCCCTCAAGAAGTATGGACTTCTTAAGGGCGGTAGGCTTGCCCTCAGGCGTATCATGCGTTGTCATCCATGGGGAGGGAGTGGGTATGACCCAGTGCCTTGATCTTGTCCACAATCACTTGAGATAGAAGCGTTTTACTTTCTATCGTCCACCCTGCGATATGGGGGGTGAGAATTACATTGTTAGCCTGAGTCAGGTAAGAAAAAGCCTCAGGGAGTGTCCCTTTGAAGAAATTCTCAAAAGAAGATTGTTCATACTCTAAGACATCCAACCCAGCACCTAAGATCTTACCTTTTTGTAAGGCTGAGACCAAGTCCTCAGTGATGACACTCTTACCTCTGGCTGTATTGATAAGCCAGAAATTCTTAGCAAATCCTTCTATAAAAGTAGTATTGACTATCCCAAGAGTCAGGGGAGTTTCTGGTGTGTGTAGGCTTACCACATCTACTTCCTTTTGGAATACCTCCAAGGGCACTTGTGTAGCACAAGTATCTCCCACACCTTCCTTGATATCATAACAGAGTACTCGACAATCGAACCCTCGTAACTTCTTAGCGAAAGCCTTCCCCATATTGCCATAGCCGATGATTCCTACCGTAAGAGAATCCAGCTCATAGCCACGGTTTTCTTCCCTGAGCCATAGCCCCTGAGCTATCTCTTGATCCGCCTTCTTGAGCTTATTGAGCAAGGCAAGTAGAAGAGCCAAAGTATGATTCCCCACCGCATTGCGATTCCCTTCAGGAGAAGAGATCAAGGCGATACCCCTCTGATGGGCATAGGCTGTATCAATATTTTCCATACCTGCCCCCACCCGAGCGATAAACTTCAGGCGAGAGGCCTTGTCAATAAATCCTTTATCTATAGGGAAGCGGCTACGAATCACGATACCATCATAGGCTGCGATCTTGTCCTCTATCTCAGCCTTGCTGCTGAGGTAGTCTGTATCATTTTCAAAACCCGCTTCTTGGAGCTGAGCTATCATCAAGGGATGATTGCTGTCAATATGTAGTATTTTCATTAGCTTGCTATTAGCTATTATTTTTTCTTACATACGAAGATACTATGTCCCTTTCCTAAGTGGTCATGAATCTGGGTAACCTCTAATCCAGCAGCTTCCACACAGCGTATCATGTCCTGAGAATAGTACATCTTGCTATTACCATTGGCCATCACCGAGAAATAAAGGCTGATCTGAGTAAGGCAGTAAGCTCCTGTCTCATACTGCTGTCTGTCCCAATAGCTCTCCAATATATATAGTACGGTATGTGCATCCATTGCCTGAGCAGCCCGCCTGAGGATACTGATGACCTCCTCTTGGGAGAAACAATCCAAGAATTGGCTCATCCAAATCACATCGAACCCTTTGGGGAATGTTCCCTTTGGATCGAGCAAGTTGGCAGGATATTCCTTGATACGATCTGCGCCAGCCTTTCCTCGGGTAGCCTCTCGCATGAGGCCTAACTGTTGGGGAAGATCCATGATGGTAACCTCTACCTCAGGGTTATAGCCTACGCACTGCATTGCCCAGCGCCCAGTATTGCCCCCTACATCCAAGAGCTTTTTTACAGGAGAAGAGAAGACAATCTCCAAAGCCTCCTGAAAGGAGTTATCCGAGTAATGATGGTCAAAAGCAAACCATTTCTTTTGAGCTTCCCTGGGTAGCTGGGAGAGTCCTTCGTAGATAGTAGGCCACTGTCCGAAGACCTCAAGTCCTGCCGGACGCCCTTCCCGAAGGGTTTCTTCCATATAGAAAAGCCCTTGGTAGCATACCTCATGGATAAAATCCATATTGATTCTTACCGATTCGTCATTGAGAAGAAACCACCCCGCTTTGGTAAGTACAAAGCGATCCTCACTTACTCGAACCGTTCCTATAGAGAGAGAAGCCTCTAGGAGCACTTGCACAGCATACTCACTCACAGAAGTGTGCTCGGCAATTTGTTTCTGGGTCAATCCCTTATTGTGATCCGAGAGGAGCTGAAGGATGCCAAACTTTATCATCAAGCGCGATACCTGAAACACCACAGGGGCAAAGGCTATTTCGTGAGCCAAGCGCTGTGCCTGAAGGGCTGAAAGGTGCTCTTGTGTATACTGTTGCGCTACAGAAGGAGACATTTTCATAACAATATCCTTAAAAAGTGTAATAATTCCTTGCAAAAGTACATTTTTTTTCAGAAGTTACCAAATAAATATCCATCAATACAGAAAATAAAGAGAGAACAAAGTTTGCCTGATCTGCAACAGTTTGTTTTTCATTGTATTGCAAGAAAAGAGACAACAAAGTAAAAAGTTTTTAAAAAAAGTAGATTTGTCTTTCATTATTAAAAATAAATCTGTATCTTTGCACTTTATTTCATCCCTTTCTAGTCAAAGGGATTTTAGGTGTTTTGAAGGGGGATGAAAAAAGTTATCAACAGAAATAAGGTCTTTTTAGGGAGATTTTTAAGCTTAAAAACACATAACAAACATTATTAATATGTTAATTTTTTTTCGAGTACTGAAAAATTTTTGTGTAGGAGAAAAAAAAATTGTACTTTAGCGGCGAGTTTTAAACAATTACAAATATTAAATTAAATTTCAAACGTATGAAAAGAATTAAAATTTCATTAGCGTCTTTAGCATTGGTAGCTACAGTAGGCTCTGTGCAAGCGCAGGATGAAAACAGCAAATGGGCGATAGGGTTCGGAATCAATGCTGTTGATATCCGTACACCTCATCAGTTTGGAGATTTCCTCAAAGATTGGGGAGGAACTAAAGACTTGAACATTCTTCCTGCTGTGACTAAGCTCTCTGTAGCTCGTTACATAGGTGCTGGTTTCTCTGCTGAAATCGAAGGATCCTTGAACAAAATCAAAGAAGGATTCGATGGATACAGCGAAGATAAATCATTCTGGAGTGCTAACCTACAAGCTAAGTATGCTCTTAGAAGATTGTTTACTACAGAATCAGGCTGGTTCGATCCTTATATCAAAGTAGGGGGAGGATATACTGCTTACGAAAGCCGCTTCGATGACAAAGAAGGAGGATTCAAAGCTCTTGCTGGTGGTGGTATCAACTTCTGGTTCACTGACCACCTTGGTGTAAACCTTCAGACAGGTTACCACCATGGTTTCCAAAAGAATGGAACTGACTACTTCCAACACTCTGCTGGAATCGTTATCAAATTCGGTTCTAAAGATACTGACAAAGATGGTATCCCTGATAATAAGGATGCTTGTCCTGAAGTACCTGGTCTAAAAGAATTCAACGGATGTCCTGATACTGATGGTGATGGTATTCCTGACAAAGACGATGCTTGTCCACAAGTAAAAGGTCCAAAAGAATTCAACGGATGTCCTGATACTGACGGTGACGGTATTCCTGATAAAGACGATGCTTGTCCTGAAGTAGCTGGTCCAAAAGAATTCAACGGATGTCCTGATACTGACGGGGATGGTATTCCTGACAAAGATGACAAATGTCCAGATGTAGCTGGTCCTGCTGAAAACGGTGGATGTCCTTGGCCTGATACAGATGGTGATGGTGTTCTTGACAAAGATGACCTTTGCCCTGAAGTAGCTGGTCCTGCAAGCAACAAAGGTTGTCCAGAACCTGATGAAAAAGAACAAAAACAGTTGAACCAATATGCTAAGACTATCTTGTTCGATACAGGTAAGGCTACTATTAAGTTCCAATCTGCTGAAGTATTGAACCAAATCATTAATGTTCTTAAGAAATATCCTAACAGCCGCTTCCGTATCGAAGGTCACACTGATAGCACTGGTAAGAAAGCTAAAAACATGATCCTTTCTCAAAACAGAGCTGATGCTGTGAAAGTATACCTCATCCAAGGTGGTATCGATGCAGGCCGCTTAGAATCTCAAGGTTTCGGTCCTGAAAAACCAATCGCTTCTAACAAGAACAAGAAAGGTAGAGAACTTAACCGTCGTGTAGAAATCAACCTAATAAAATAATTATTTAGGATTTAATACCTTCAAAAAGGTTACCCCATGTGGGTAACCTTTTTTTATTCTTATAAAGGTAAGTTTTTCCTAAAATATTTCTTTATCTCAGGAAAAAAACCTAACTTTGCCGTAATGTTTTTATCACTTTCATTTATGAAAAAATATATTTTAACGCTCAATGCTTTGCTACTCTCCACTGGAATAGCTATGGCACAAAAAATCAACTTTGAAGAGTATGACCTCCCTAATGGATTGCATGTGATTCTACATCAGGACAATTCTGCTCCTGTAGTCACTACTACAGTTATGTATCATGTAGGAGCCAAAGATGACCTCCCAGGGAAGTCCGGTTTTGCTCACTTTTTTGAACATCTACTCTTCGAAGGAACCAAGAATATCCCCAGAAGTCGTTGGTTCGATATTGTCTCTGCTCATGGTGGAGATAACAACGCTTTCACCGATGTGGACAAGACTTATTACTATGAGACCGTTCCCTCCAATAACTTACAACTGGCCTTGTGGATGGAGTCCGAACGATTGCTTCACCCTGTAATCAATCAGATAGGTGTGGATACACAGAAGGAAGTAGTCAAAGAAGAAAAACGCGAAGGAACGGATAATGTACCTTATGGAAAAATCATCTATATGCCTGTGGTGCAAAATCAGCTCTTCGATAAGCACCCTTACAAACACCCTACCATCGGTAGTATGGACGACCTGAACTCCGCCAAGCTCGAAGACTTCATCCGTTACAACCACCGTTACTACAACCCTAACAATGCAGTCTTGGTCGTAGCTGGAGATTTCCAGAAAGATCAGGCAAAAAGCTGGATAGAAACCTATTTTGGTCCTATCAAAAATCGTCAGGCTAAGCCAGTTCGTAATTATCCTATGGATGCCCCCATCACACAGACTAAAAAAGTAACTGACTATGATGCTAATATCACAGCTCCAGCCAAAGTATTGGCTTGGCGTACTCCTAAGATGACCGAACAAGATGCACGTGTGATGGACTTCATCCAAGCTCTCTTGGCCAATGGAGAGAGTGCCCGCCTCTACAAAAAGATGGTAGAGGAAAAGAAAGAAGTACTCCAATTCATCTCTTACACTTGTAACTATGAGGATATAGGAATCCTTATGATTGCTGCTGTGGCTCAGGATGCACCTTTGGAACAGCTTACTCGCGATATGGACAGTGAAATTAAGCGCTTACAGACAGAACTTATCTCTGAAAAAGAATATGAAAAGCTTCTTAACTCCTTTGAAACCAGTTTTATAGCTAATAATTCAGATGTAAGAGGAATAGCCTACTCCTTGGCTGTGGACTATACTTTCTACAAGGATACCAACCTTATTAACAAAGAATTAGATCTCTATCGTAAGGTAACTCGTGAGGATATTCGCCGTGTAGCTAAGCAATATCTCAATGCAAACCAACGCTTAGAAATAGATTATCTACCTGAAAAAAAATCCAACTAAAAAGCATCTCCATGAAAAAAATATTATTAGCAAGCATTTCATTGCTTACCCCTTTTCTCTTGTCTGCCCAGATAGATCGAGACAAGATGCCTGAGCCTACCCAAATGCCTTCCTTTACTTTGGGAGAACCTCATGTGAAAAAACTCCCTAATGGGCTTACCCTTATGGTCGTGGAAAACCATAAGCTACCTCATGTCTCTGTTAGCCTTACCTTGGACAGACCTCCTATCGATGAAACTCAGAAGCCAGGGATGTACTATCTCACCTCTGAGCTTATGGGAGGTGGATCCAAAAATATCTCCAAAGAGGCATTCGTAGAGGAAACTGATCGTATGGGAGCTACGGTATACCTTACTGTCGATGGAGGAAATACCTATTCCTTGACTCGCTATTTTCCACGTGTATTGGAGCTATTTGCTGAGGCTGCCCTGCACCCGAACTTCACCCAAGCAGAATTGGATAAGGCACGTGACAAAGCCATTGCTTCACTCAAAGCAGAAGAGAATAGTGCTCAGAGCATTATCTACCGTCTCAATAGTGCTCTTACCTATGGTAAAAAACATCCTTATGGAAGTTTCTATACCGAAGAATCCCTCAAGAGTATTACTCTTAGTGATGTCTCCAACTTCTATAAGACTTATTTTTCTCCAGCCAATGCTTATATGGTAGTGGTGGGCGATGTCAATACCGCTCAGGTGGAGGAATTAGTATCCAAATATTTCCATGGATGGTGGCCTGCCAAATCGCTACAGATGACCACTCCTACTCCTCAGGATGTACAGTATACTCAGGTGAACTTAGTAGATGTGCCTACCGCAGTACAGACAGAAATTAGTGTCTTCAACCTCTATCCACTTAAGATGAGTGATAAGGACTATTTTGCTGTAAGAGTACTCAACCAAATACTTGGAGGAGACTATGGTAGCTATATCAATATCAACCTACGTGAACAGCATGGATACACCTATGGAGCCCGCTCTTACATGGGGACAAACCGCTTTACTTTGGCTAACTTCTTTGTATCAGTGAGAGTACGTAACGAAGTAGCAGCTAAGTCAGTGGTAGAAATTCTTAAAGAGATCAAGCGTATCCAGACAGAAAATGTTAGCGAACAGAAGCTCAAAGAGGTAAAGGGACAGCTGGTCGGACGCTTTGTCATGTCTACCCAATACCCTGCTACCATTGCCAACCTTGCTGTAACCAGAGAGACACAGAAGCTCCCTATGGATTTCTACAGCAATTATATCAAGAATATAGAAGCAGTAACTGTAGCAGATGTAAAGCGTGTAGCTAACAAATATATAAAGTATAACAATTTACGCTTTATCATTGTAGGAAAATCTAGTGATTTTATCAAAGAATTGGAATCCCTTAAGCATAATGGAAAACCATTACCTATTTTCTACTATGACAAATATGCTAATAAAATCAAATAAATAATCAATGATTAGGGGTTAATGGTTAATGAGATTTCTTATTAACCATTAACTTTTGATATTGTATAAAATTTTAAAAGGAAATTGTTACACCCCTGCTCACTGCTCCCTGTTCATTATTTTTGGTATATTTTTTGATAGGTATATTTTTAATCAAAAAATTGTGTTTATGAAACCATTCATTACCCTCGCAATAGTCGCCACTGTTTTGACCTCTTGTGCAGGCATACAAGTAAGCTCAGATTATGACAGTAAGGCACCTTTTGCTCAGTATAAGACCTTTGCATTCCTCAAGGAAGGAATAGATAAGGCAGAAGTCTCCGACTTAGACAAGAAGCGTATCCTCAGAAGCATTGAGAGCCGAATGTTAGAGAAAGGGTATACCCTATCGGAGACTCCCGATATCTTTGTTAATTTCTTTACTCGAGAGAGAGAAAGACAGGATTTGTACCAGACTGTAGGAGTCGGTTGGGGCTGGGGACCCGTATGGGGGAGCACGGTACAAGTGACCCCTACCCTGACAGAGGGAATCCTCTTCATTGATATTATTGATGGCAAGGGGAAAGACCTTATCTGGCAAGGGAAAGGAGCTGGAATGCTCTCCGAAAGAGCCAACAAGGACGAACAGATAGATAAGTTTGTCAGTGAGATCCTCAAACAGTATCCTCCACAACAGGTGAAAAAGCCGTAATTTTCTATCTAAAAAATATAATTTAACCTATCAAAATGACAAACTAAGTGTTAATTTTAGCTAATGTTTTTATGAGTGTTTAAAAGTTTTTTATCTTGTGAACTTCGTAACCCCTTGTTTTTAAAGGAAAAACAGTGTTAAAAAAGAAGTTATCAACATATGAAAAAAAAAACAAAAAATGCTTTTTGTATCGAAAAAAAGTAGTAACTTGCGCCAAAATTGAACAATTAGAAAATTTTATTTAGAAATGGATATGCAAAGTTTAAAAAAACCTATGTTAGCCTCTCTCTTAGTGGCAGCATTTCTAGTAGGCTGTGGAAAGAAAGGATCTGATAAGAATACTTCCAGTGCCACAGGGTGGAAAATAAACGCTAAAGAAGGTGGATTCCAATACAATACAAACTTCAAGGAACAAGTAACCGGTCCTGGATTGGTATTTGTAGAAGGGGGTACTTTCACTATGGGTAAAGTACAAGACGACGTGATGCATGACTGGAATAATACTCCAAGCCAACAACACGTACAATCCTTCTATATGGATGAAACTGAGGTAACTAACAAAATGTATATGGAGTACCTCGATTGGCTTAAGCAAGTTTTCCCTCCAGAAGATAAGGACGGTCACTATAAGAACATTTACTTAGGAGCGCTTCCAGATACTCTCGTATGGAGAAGCCCACTAAGTGCTAATGAAACAATGGTAAGCGAATACCTTCGTCACCCTGCCTATGCAGAATATCCTGTAGTAGGGGTGAACTGGGTACAAGCAACCCAATTCAGCTCTTGGCGTACCAACCGTGTAAATGAGTCTATCCTTGAAAAAGATGGCTATATACAACAAGGTTCTCGCTATCAAGTAGATGCTGAAAGTACTTTCAGTACGGATACTTACCTAAACACACCTGAAAATTCTTATGGTAGAAAAGTATCCGAATTTGCAGGTAAGAAAGCTACTAATAAGGATGGCAATGTGACCTATGCTAAGCAGACAGAAGGTATCCTCCTTCCTGAATACCGCCTCCCTACTGAAGTAGAATGGGAATATGCTGCTAAGTCTCTTAATGGTATCCGTGAATACAACAGTATCCGTGGGCGTAAGAAATACCCTTGGGCAGGTCGCTATACTCGTAATGGAAAACGTGCTGAGATGGGTAACCAAATGGCCAATTTCAAACAAGGACAAGGGGACTATGGTGGACTTGCAGGATGGTCTGAAGACAAGGGAGATATCACAACTAAGGTGAAAACATTTGCTCCTAACGACTTTGGGCTCTATGATATGGCTGGTAATGTAGCTGAATGGGTAGCCGACGTATATCGTCCTCGTGTAGATGATGAACTTAGTGACTTCAACTACTATCGTGGTAATGTGTATACTAAAAACAAAATCGGTGAAGATGGTAAGCTTGTAGTAGTAGATGCTCAATCTATCACTTATGATACCCTAAGTAACGGACGTATCATAGCAAGAAACCTTCCTGGTCAGTTGGCTAAGGTAGCTGTGGACGATAACGAAACTTACCTCCGTTATAACTTTACTACTGCAGATAATCGTAACTACCGTGATGGGGATAGAGTATCAAGCAAGGAATATGCAAAACTTACTATGGACAGACATTCTGAAAACATAGATTCTCTTACAGCAAGCCAGAGAGCTAATGTGTCTCGTACCATGTATAACTCTCCTAACCAAAAAATCCTTAGCGATGGTCAAGGAGGTATCATAAAAGTATATGACCGTTCTAACGACCGTACTACCCTTATAGACGACGAAGCTCGTGTAATCAAAGGAGGTTCTTGGAGAGATCGTGCTTATTGGATAGATCCAGCACAGCGCAGATATCTCCCTCAGTATAGTGCTACTGACTATATCGGTTTCCGATGTGCTATGAGCCGTGTAGGTTCTAAAGCCAAAAAAGGAAAATCTTCTAGAGGATAAATAAAATTTTCAATTCCATGATAAAGAAAGCTGCCCCAAAAAGGCAGCTTTTTTATTAAAAAATTTCACCTATTATTTATTACCTATTACCTAAAAAAATCGTACCTTTGTGGTTCAGAAGGAATATTAAAAAAAATAGAACGATAATGAACACATCTGACGCAACGCCTGATACCTCCAAGAAGTTCCAAAATTACATGGTAGAAACGGCTAAGAAACTTCAAAAACGCATTGTTCTTCCCGAAGGAGAAGATAAGAGAATCCTCTCTGCAGCAGCTAAGCTTGCTGAAGATGGATTGGCTTATTTGACTATCTTAGGAGAAGAAAAAGAAGTCCTCGCTCGTGTGGATGAGTTAGGCCTTACTTGGAACCCTGAGCGTATCCAAATTGTCTCTCCTAAGAAGAACCCTAACTATGAGGCTTATTGGAAGAAATTGTATGAAATACGCAAAGAAAAAGGCATGACTGAAGCACAAGCTCAAGAGCTGATGCTTGATGTCTCTTACTATGGTACTATGATGGTATTCATGGGAGAGGCTGACGGGATGGTATCTGGAGCAGTGAACTCCACAGCACACACCATACGCCCCTCTTTGCAGTTTGTCAAAACTAAGAAAGGCGTGAAGACAGTCTCTTCAGTCTTCTTTATGATCTTACCTGATCGTGTATTGGTATATGGAGACTGTGCGGTAGTGCCTAAGCCTACAGCAGAACAATTGGCTGAAATTGCTATCACCTCTGCCGAGTCAGCCAAAGCCTTTGGCATAGAACCTAAAGTAGCCCTTCTTTCTTACTCTTCAGGTACTTCAGGAAGTGGAGAAGATGTAGACAAAGTGCGTGAAGCCACTGAGATAGTAAAAGCACAACGCCCTGATCTACTTGTAGAAGGCCCTATCCAATACGATGCCGCAGTGGATGCCACTGTAGCCAAACAGAAGATGCCAGATTCTCCTGTTGCTGGTAAGGCTAATGTACTTATTTTTCCAGACCTCAATGCAGGAAATATCACTTACAAAGCCGTACAGAGAGAAACGCACTCTATCGCTATAGGACCTATGCTACAAGGCTTGCGCAAGCCTGTAAACGATCTTAGTCGTGGGGCTACAGTACCTGATATTTACAATACAGTGCTTATCACCGCTATTCAAGCAGGAATGCAAGAATAAGCAATTCCTTTTAATGTTTTTATAAATAATTAAGATCGGCTACCCTTAGGGCAGCCGATCTCTTTTATATTAGTTTCAAAAAAACTATTGAATAACAATAGATTTTATGATATTTTGGTAATTACTATAAGAACTCTTATTTTTGTTTTTATAATCATCAGCAGATCCATAAGGCACATAGATAACATTAAGAGTAACACCTTGAAAAGCATTTTGCATATTGGCTTTATTAATCTCAAAACCTACAGGATTCTCTAAAATGAGGGTTCGCAAGGCACTGCAACCGAAAAAAGTACGTTTTCCAAAGCTGCTAATTCCCTTTGGAATGGTGATGGTTTTAAGTTTTGTACAATTTGTAAAAGCCTGTTCTCCTAAATTAGTTACTGTCTCAGGAATATTTATATACTGCAAGTTGGAACAAGCATCAAAAGCACCTTTTCCAATGGTAGTAAGCCCATCAGGAAGTTCTATTCTTCTTAGGTTTCTACATTTGGAGAAAGTAAACTTTCCTAATTCAGTTACTTTGTCCCCTACAATGATGGTAGAAAGTTCATTATCAGCACCCATTTCATCAAAAGCATTATCAGCTATTTTTTCTACCTCACTAAGCTTAGGATCTGTGTTCATATCTATATAACGCGCTTTTTTATTGAGCCATTTTACTAAGGTTTTCCCGTCGGGGCTTAGCTGATAGTCTTCTGTAACCACGGGGTTTCCTGTCAAGGAAATCCCTGTAGTAGGCCATCCAGAGGCTGTTTTAGGGCCATAGAATATCTTGGCTGTTTTGTCTATAAAGTAGTCTCCTATATTACCATCTGAGGCTTGTGGAGTCCCATTACCGGCTAAGATCTTAGAGCCATCAGCACCAGGTTTCCCATCACGGCCAGGGTTTCCTTGAGCTCCTTGTTGTCCGGGGTTTCCTTGAGACCCTTGAGGCCCCTGAGCTCCACGAGCGGGTTTTCCTGTATCCTGATCACCTACCCACCAGTTGCCATTCTTACCAATATGAGGGGTATGCCCATTCTGTCCATCACGACCAGGCTGTCCGTTTTGTCCGTTAGTTCCAGGGTTTCCCTGAGGTCCTTGAGCTCCACGTGCAGGTTTTCCAGTATCTTCGTTACCTATCCACCAGTTTCCATTGTCACCAATACGAGGGGTTTCTCCATTTTGTCCATCACGACCAGGTTGTCCATTTTGTCCGTTAGTTCCAGGGTTTCCCTGAGGTCCTTGAGCTCCACGTGCAGGTTTTCCAGTATCTTCGTTACCTATCCACCAGTTTCCATTGTCACCAATACGAGGGGTTTCTCCATTTTGTCCATCACGACCAGGTTGTCCATTTTGTCCATCGCGACCGGGCTGTCCGGGTTGTCCATCGCGGCCGGGTTGTCCATCTTGTCCATTAGTTCCAGGGTTCCCTTGTGCTTTTACACCCAAGTCGGTATTCCCAACCCACCAGTTGCCATTCTCGCCAATATGAGGAGTAAGTCCAGGCTGTCCATTTTGGCCAAGCTGTCCGTTTTGTCCATTGGTACCATTATCTCCCTTGTCTCCCTTATCTCCTTTTAATCCCTTGAGATTCAATACGCTATTACCCCAACCGTCCTTCGTTTTAGGGCCATAGAGAGCTGAAGAACTCAAGTCCAGGTAATAATCACCTGTTTGTCCTTTTTCGGCGCTGGGTACGCCCTCACCTGAGAGGATCATACTGCCTTGTGTTACTTTCTCTTGTACAACGATTTTCTCATTCTCTTTTGTACAATGTATAGCGGAGAAAGACAGCGCTAACAATGGTAACAAATACTTCTTCATTGGTTACAAAATTTGTATATAATCTACAGAGTGCAAAATTACGATTATATAATTTATTAAAAAAATTAACTTATTAACAGCAGCCGGAGATCAGTGAACTCTCGCGGATTTTCCCTATTACTTGTTTCCTGTTATCTAAAAGATCGCTACAGCACGTACAGGAGATCCTGTCGCTCCTCTCCAGTGAGGGTAGGCAATGGAGATGATAGCGTCTGTTGCAGGGCATTGGTCAAGATTGGCCATTACTTCTATCTGGTAGATATCCTGAGAGAGAAGATAATATTCTTCTACTAATCCTTTTGCGGCGGCAAGCACTCCTGCATCGGTATCCAAGGTCTCATGGCCTACAGCCTTGACCTTGCGCTCATGAATGAGAAACTCCAAAGCTTCGCGACTCCAGCCAGGGGTATGTTGTACCCCTTTGTCGTCCAAGTTACGCATCTGCTCATACGAAGGCCAGCGCTTGTGCCAATCGCTACGGAAAGCCACAAAAGCTCCTGGAACTATTTGTCCATATTGTGCTTCGAAAGCCAAAATATCCTCGCGAGTGAGGATATAATCGTTGTTTTGGGAGACCTCTTGGGACTTGTCTATTACATAGAGCGGCAAGAGTAGGTCTTTTAAGGGTATATCATCGAGCCAGCGCCCTCCTTCTACAAAGTGGATAGGGGCATCAATATGAGTGCCATACTGGCCTACCACAGAGAATTGTTGTACATGGAAGCCATCCTTGAGAGTGAAGAGGTCTTTTTGTTCCAGTGCGGGTAAGGCGGGAAACTTAGGCGAATGTTCGTCAATCTGATGGGAGAGGTCTACCCACTGTTTTTCTTGTAAAATCTGGTATAAATTCATAATATAAGGGTTTTAGGATTATAGAATGAAAGGGTTTTAGAAATAGTCAAAGAGGGTGAATGGTCATTCGCTCCCTACAGCCAACTCAAAACTCAAAACTGAAAACTAAAAACTCAAGGCTACTCCATATAGAGGTGTGCCATCCCAAGCGGTGGAGCTGGAGAGGTTCCAATGGTATTTCTGGGCAGTCTTGACCCGATAGTCAGAGGTTTCAATACGCGATTTGGCAATATTTTTCCCGATGAGGTAGCCCATAAAGAGGGCTATAGGGTAATCCGATGCCCAGTGTACTTTGCTCTGCATCATCTCGAAGGACATCAGAGCCAAAGCGGTATAGCTCACAGGCTTGATCCACTTATAATCCTTATAGTTCTCAGCCAGTACCGTAACCGCAGCCATAGCTGTGGTCAGGTGTCCAGAAGGCATGGCATCATAGTTAGAGGTATGCTTCTGGTAAGCAGCGAAGCTTGGAGCAAATGTCCAAGAACTGTGCCAATTTCCATTTTCTGCAGTGATAAAGGGACTTTCCCTTCCGGTAAGGCGCTTGAGAGGTTGTACGAATACTCCTGTGATGAGGATACTTTCAATCAGTTGCATAGCGGTACTTTTCGCCCTATAATCATCGGTGATCAGGCCATAGGTAGCCAGCCCTCCACTGATGAGGATAAAGGTAGTACCATTGCCTATAAAGTACAGTGCCGAGTTCACATCAGCAGGGACAATCTTGAGGAATCCTAATTTCTTATAGGTATGTGCTTCATTCAGTCCCATGCTCTCCCCTAAGCTACGACTCTCTCGAATCAGCCAAGGATCGGCGGGAATCAGGGCAGCCGTAGCGCCCAAAGCAGCGATACCATACGGATAATAGGGTTTGGAGACGAAGTCCTTGAGGGTATTAAGGGCATTGCGGGGTGCCTTATTGATCAAATCCCAAAATTTTGGCTTCTGATAGGTGAAATACAGATCAGGCTCTATTTGGTAATGAGCACCTTCTATTTCCTTAGGAATCCAATTTTCATCTACAGGGATGGTATCGGACAAAGTGCCCACCACTATCTCCTGTGCCCTTGCGGTATTGATGTAGAAAAAAAGGGGGAGTAAAAGAAAGATATGTTTCATAGATTGAATCATAGAGGATGAAAAACAAGAACAAAATAAAGGCGAAAAGTAAGGGCGAATAGCTATTCGCCCTTACAGAATATTGCTCATTATTTAAGATTAGGGAAGTATTACTTGAGGATTCCTTTTTTAATAAGAGCCTCGGCAATCTGGATGGTATTGGTAGCCGCTCCTTTGCGGAGGTTATCTGCTACCACCCATAGGTTGAGGGTCTTAGGTTGGGATTCATCACGACGCACACGCCCTACGAATACCTCATCCTTACCATGAGCATAGATAGGCATAGGGTAAGTATTGGTATCGGTATTGTCCTGTAGGATTACCCCTGGAGCATGGCTAAGGAGCTTACGTACTTCAGCAAGATCATATTCTTGTTCGAACTCTACATTGACCGCTTCACTATGTCCTCCTACCACAGGGATACGGACAGCAGTGGCTGTTACTTGGATAGAATCGTCCCCAAAAATTTTCTTAGTTTCTCTGACCAATTTCATTTCCTCCTTGGTATATCCATTTTCTTCAAACACATCACAGTGAGGGATGGCATTGCGGTGGATAGGGTAGTGGTAAGCCATAGGCCCTTGTATTCCTTTGTACTCGTTTTCCAGCTGAGTCACGGCCTTCACCCCTGTTCCAGTGATAGACTGATAGGTGGAAACCACAATACGCTTGATACCATACTTGCGCAAAGGCGCCAAGGCTACCAGCATCTGAATGGTAGAGCAGTTCGGGTTGGCTATAATCTTGTCCTCAGCGGTGAGTACTTCAGCATTGATCTCAGGGATGACCAATTTCTTGGTAGGATCCATACGCCAAGCGGAGGAATTGTCCACTACGACAGTTCCCACCTGAGCAAACTTAGGAGCCCATTCCTTGGAGGTATCCCCTCCAGCAGAAAATAAAGCAACATCAGGCTTAAGAGAGATGGCTTGGTTCATACCCACTACTTTATATTCCTTCCCCTTGAAGGATATGGTCTTTCCTACTGATTTTTCTGAAGCTACGGGAATGAGCTCCGTTACTGGAAAATTGCGCTCAGCCAAGACTTCCAGCATCACATTGCCTACCAATCCGGTGGCTCCTACTACGGCTACTTTCATATAAATTATTTTTTATGTACAAACACGCAAAAGTAGGAATTTTTTTTCTGACAAACAAAAATTTCTTTTATTCTTTATTAACTACGTTCCAAAGCCATCCTGATGATTTCTATCTGAGTATTGGTGTAAGGAATGATTCTGTCATCCATAAGCATTTTGATTTGTGTAATCAGGTTAGCCGTTTCGGGGATGTGGTCGCTCTCAAAGCGTCTCATCACCTCCTCTGGCATCCCTGTTTCATACATCTGTTGTACACGCGCCTTATAGCCGTTTAGATTTTGTTCCATTTGCTCTTTAAACATATTTAAGAAAGAGACCATTTCTTCCAACTTCATGAGTTGTACTTGATACTGTTGGATACTTGCCATAATTTCTGAATTTGTATTTACTGTTGAATAATGATTTGAATAACTATTTTTTGAGTGTTTTGTATTTTTTGTATTTATGACAGGAGACTTAGCTGTATTGTCTGTTTCTATATTCACTGTTTGTGGTTTGGGCTTGGAGAGGCGATCCTCTATCCCTTTTTTATACCCCTCATTATATCCTTGGTTATACGAGTCAATTGCTTTTCCTCCATATATGGCGAATTTCATAGACATACCCGAGCTCGTAAAGTCCTTATCTTTACCCCCAAAGCCAGCGGTATAGCCATCTTCGTAACCTCGTTTGTAATCATTGGAATTGAAAATACTCATAAAACTACCAAGTTTCGTTTAATCGTCTTAGATTATCTTTTGCGATCTCGTGTCCTTGCTTTGCTGCTTTCCGATACCATTTTATAGCTTCTGCAACATCTTTTGAAACACCTTCTCCTTTCTCATACATATCTCCTACTTTGTATTGAGCACGTGCATAACCTTGTTCAGCTGCTTTTTGATACCATTTTATAGCTTCTGTATAATCTCTCTTTGCGCCATCTAGGCCCTCATAATACATCATACCTATATGGATTAGCGTATTCACATTTCCTTGTTCTGCAGCCTTTTTATACCATTTTATACCCTCCAGAAAATCTTTTTTAACCCCTTTCCCTTCTATATACATTTTTCCTAAATTGAATTGTCCTTGTTCTTGCCCTTGTTCGGCAGCTTTTCGATACCATTTTACTGCTTCTGTATAGTTTACTGAAACAATTCCATAACCTAAATAATACAAATCTCCTAAATGATTCTGAGCTTTTGCATATCCTTGTTCTGCAGCTTTTCGGTACCATTTTACTGCTTCTGTATAGTCTTTTGAAACTCCTATTCCATTTTTATACATCTCTGCTAAACTGGATTGAGCCATTGGATTCCCTTGTTCAGCTGCTTTTCGATACCATTTTACAGCTTCTGCATAATCTTTTGAAACATCTTTTCCTTCCTCATACAGCTGACCTAAGCTGAACTGTGCCTCTATATGTCCTTGTTCTGCTAATCTTCGACACCATTTTATGGCTTCTGCAATATCTTTTGGTACTCCCTTTGCACCTTCGTAATAGATTTCGATTAATGCCGATTGAGCTTCTATATGTCCTTTTTCGGCTGCTTTCTGATACCATTTTACAGCTTTAGCATAATCAGAGGTATCTTCGTATTCTTCTCCCTTTTTAAACATATCTTCAGCCGTTAGTTCTTGTTGGTATAAGCTGGAATTAGTGTTATAAGTTTTTTGAATGTGAGTATCCGCTTTACTGCTTGTCTTTTCTTTGCTTTTATCAGGTTCTTTCTGACTTAGCTTTATCCCACCAGGTTTTGAGATGTCTTGGGCAGTACTATTTAAAGTGATAATAAATCCTATTAGGATATATAAGCATCTAATTTCCATAACTATTCGGTTTTACAAGATTATTATTCTTAAATTCCCCCATTGTCTTATTTCCTTTTTCATCAATGTATATACCATAGCCATTCATGGCATCGTCCTTAAACTCTCCAATGTAACGGCTTCCATCCCCAAATTGATAGCTCCCTACACCATTGGCTTGGTTATTGACATAAGGTCCTATGTATATTTTCCCATTTTCTAAGGTACGTACTCCATAATAGAATTCTCCTTCTTTAAAGGCCCCTACAAATTTGTCAGAACCTCCTTCGGAAAACTCCTTGGTGCCAATACCATGAGGTACCCCCTCTTTTGTCTGTCCTGTATATTTTGCTTTATCTTCGGGTAACGCTTTGTCTTCTGTATAGCCATAAATATCTACTTGCTCTTGGTTGGCAGATGGTAAGTCTGGTGGGCTTACAGATGATAAGTCTAAAGGTGTCCCTATAAGATTAGGCGATATAAACCATAAGAGAGATAGGGCAGCAAAGCCCAATAGTAGACCAATAAAGAAATTGTTTTTTTTAGACTTCTTTTGTTTTTCAAGATCCAATTGGAGCGAATAGATGGAGCTCTCCAACTCTCTACATTCTTTTTTTAATTGAGTGTTTTTTGTGGAGGCTTCTTTTATTTTAGAATTAGTGTCGCTAGATTCCTTTTCGATTTTCTTTATTCTCTCTTGGAGTGCTTTGTTTAGCTCATTAAGATTGTTGTTCTCCACTCGGAGCTGTTCTTCTTCGCCTATTTTTTTGTTGAGATTTTCTTTTTCTTTACAGAGTTTTTTTATCTTGTTATATGCCTCATCGAGTTGTTTCTCCAGCTTAGAACTATCATCTAAGTTCTGTCCTATTTTTTGGTAGAGTGTTTTATTTTGCTCACTAAGATTGTCTATTTCCTCTTGTAACAGCTGTTCATTGTCTGTTTTTTTATTGAGTTCCTCTCTGAGCCTTTTGGTTTTATTATTGGCTTCTTCGAGTTGTCTTTTCAGTTCTTTTTGTAAGGCAGCACTATCATTATTATGTTGTGTTATCTTTTGGTTGAGGATTTCTTTTTGTCTGTTAAGATTGTTAATCTCTGTTTTTAGTTGTTGGGTGTTTTCAGTCTCTAGATTTAATTTTTCTTGTAAGGCTTCTAAGTCTCTTTTGAGTATAGTAGTGGAACTATCTGCAGAGACTTGTTTGGCTAAGAGCTCATTATATTCTGCTTGTAGCCTTATAAACTTGCTATCGAGTTCTTTTTTTTGCTTTAGCAGTTGTAGGTCTTTTTCTTCTATTTCTGTAATTTTTTGTTGAAGCTTTATTTTTTCTTGCTCTAAGGTGGTGTTGATCTTTTCCTTTTGTTCTTTGAGAGAATCAATAGTATTGTTCAGTTCGGTTTGTTTGCGAAGGTGTTGATCGATTTCAACCGCCTTCATGTTGAGCATATCGTTCTTGCTTGCCAATTTCTTCTGAAGTTGCGCAAGCTCGGTTGTTTGTACATCTTTTTCTTTTTGAAGCCCCGCCAAAGATGATTTAAGAGTGTTGATATTCTCATTAAGGGCACTAATCTGTTTGTCGATTTCTTCTTTAGCTATGTTATCCACATGCTTGAGATATTCTATATAATCGCTGTATGTTGACATAGGTTTTGTAGCTTTTTATAATGAATAGACCTTGAATTTCTGTAATAGTTGTGTATTGGCACTTGTCTGTATTACACCAATATTTTGTTTGGTAGGGCTGTTTTTTTGTGTGTCAAAAGTGTTGGAAACGAATATTTTATGCCCTTCCCCCCCTCTTAGCTCAATACGAATATCAAAATCTTGAAGTGTATTGATCGTATCAAGTAGCTGAGAGAAGTTCGAATAGCTCTTGAAAGAGGCCAAAGTATGGATGCCAAAAGCAGGACCATCGCGCAGGATGGTCTGCAATGATTGTGTAGCTGTAGGGGTGTTATAGCCGGACTTGCGCATAGATCGAACATTAAATAAATCGGCCAATACAAGGATGATACGATCTCGTTGCTCTTCTTTCTTCTTTCGTTTCTCTAATATTTCATATAGGGAGGTGATAACCTGTTCAATAGCAGAGTCGTCTTCGCAATAGTTGACAGCGGGATATTGAGTCAGTCTTTGTAAGACACCATAGTTGGCACTATCCACGTTTGTCTTGTCACAGAGGTAGAAAGCCGCCTTTTCATCACTCTGTTTGATGGCCTGTTCTATGGAGTGGCTTAAAATAGACAAAGAGGCAGTCTCATCACCCCCAACGATCAATACATTAGATCCGTTTTGTCGGCTTAGCTTATAGCTAGTATGAGATGTGACAAGGGCAGTAGGTTCTCCTATGAAGATCTCACACTCCTTATCATTGACGGGTAAATCACCTTCGATGAGCATAGGATTATTTTTAATAGAGGCGGTTTGCTCTCCATCGTAAATAAAGCGTTTGAAAGGTTGAGCTGTACCATAGTGAGCCTCGACCTCCTTTTTGATACTATTGATCAGATACTGTATTTTAGAATCGCTGGCATAAGCACTTTGGAAACGTAGGTTCCCCTCAGAGAGGCCGCCTCGTGCGTTATAGATGCCTTCACCAGGCTTCGTGATGGTGGTAAAGGGTACATGGTTACCAGAACCCAATAACTGATCGCAGTCACGTTCGCTATTCAACTTCAGACAGATTCTAAGGCCAAGATGGCTCATAGCTTGATGGATATTAACCCCACTAAGTGACTGTGTAGAGAGTATTAAATTAATGCCAAAAGAGCGCCCTCGACGTCCAATATCGTCTAAGGCAGCAGAGACAAAATTAGCGGTGCTGCTATTGCCATCTAGTAATTTTTGAAACTCATCAATAACGACCAGGATACGAGGGAGTTTATGCTTGGATGCAGTATTGTATTTGGATAGATTGGATACATTGTACTCCTTGAACAAATCTCCTCGTTGTTCTATTTCTTTGTAAAGATACTCAAGTACACTCACCCCATATTCTCGTTCACTTCTCATGGATAAAACCCTGACATGAGGTAAGTTCTCATAGATCTTAAATTCAGTTCCCTCCTTGTAATCAAGCAATATGAATTGAAGATCTTCGGGAGAATAAAACCAAGCCCCATTACAGATAATGTTATGCAGTAATACGGTCTTACCAGAGCCTGTGGCTCCTCCTATAAGGCAATGATGAGGTGTATCACTGATGCCATCGCTTAGGGAAAGTACAAAATTCTGCAAGTCAACAGAGTTTACCTTTCCGATAGGAATCTCAACCCCTGCACTGGCATCTCTACTCCATAAATTACTCTGATTAAGTCTGCTAAGTATATCCACTTCAACCTTCTTATATTGAGTGAGTCTGTTGTTGATGAAATCTAAAATTTCATCAATAGTATCACTAGGGAAATTCTCAGTTAATTGAAAATAAAACTTACTATTGAAATATTCTTCATAAGGAATGTTTCGGATATACCAATCGTTTGTATTGGGGGACTGATAGATCGTTGTCATTATATCTAACAGTGCTTGGGGTGCATAGTCGTAAGAGCGGCTGGGCTTATAGGAAGAGTCCAGATTCATAATAACGAAAATTCCGGCTTGCTTACCTGTTCTTACAATTCGTTCAATAGCTTCACAATGTTCTTTTGAGAGGGCGTTAGGAAAATCGGCAATCATCAGTATATGGTAGGGCTTGGCTAACTCATTGGCATCAGCGTTGTATTCTATAAGACTTTTTCCAAGATAGCGATGTCCTAGTACTTTTTGGATAATATTAGGAATATCGGTTTTGATAGAGGTCAAAGCACGTCGTAGTTCTTCAGGGTCTGTCAGAATATTTTCTCCTTTGATTTTTGGACTTAGGCTCGAAAGTGCTATTAGATTGGCACCAAGATTTGTTCCGTCATATAGGGTAAACTTGCAAAGTCCAGGAGGAAGTGATAAAAGTATTCGCAAAGCTATTGTCTGCATACAGTTGTGTATCTGCTGCGCATTCTCAGGATGGGAAAGAAAACACAAACCATTAACTTCCTTAAGAGGAAGCAGAGCAGGCACGGTCTCTCCTGCTATAGTCTTGAACTCTCCCACATATACCGCTTCAGGAAACTTAGAATCTTCGACCAAGGATAGGTCAAAGTCTTTGGTGTTGCTAGGAAGGGGTTTATATGTTGAATAAAAAGAAGTCGATTTCATTTGTTTTCATTTTTAAATAAATCGGTAAGCAAACTTTAAAGTGCATTAGATTTTAAGGTTTGTCCTTTCTGTGAACATTTTATGCTTTTAAAGCTAAAAAAACATATAATCACTATATTTATTAAGTAATGGAATTACTAAACTACTAATATATTGTGTTCTTGTTATAAAAATAGGTAAAATCTAAATAGTTAATATTAAATTAAAGAATTATAGGGTAACTCTCTATTTTTCATTATTCTTTAAATTAGTGTAATAAGTTATTTTTTAAAGAATAAATTATCTCACATACTCCACTTTATAATTTTAGTCGAATTATATCAGCACAGGCTCTTTCGATTCCACTTGCACAAGCTTCACGACATAAATAACTTGCCAATTCTAAATCTTTAGTTACAACATCTCCCATATAATAATAACTTACTAGATTATATGTTGCTTTTTTATTTCCTTTCTTATGAGCTTTAGCGAAAAGAAGAAACGCTTGCTTTGAATTTTTAGCAACACCTTTTCCATCTCTGTATAACTCTCCTAAATAATTCATCCCTCCACTATCTTCACCATCAGCAGATTTCTTATACCAATAAAAAGCTTGACTATAATCTTTAGTTACTCCTTTCCCTTCTTCATACATAGATCCTACATAATTCATACTAGTATAGTCATTTCTATTTTCAATATCTTTTCTAAAATAAAAGAAAGCTTGTTCATAATCTTGAGAAGTACCCTTCCCATAATAATAACATCTTGCTAATAAATAATAGACCTCTCTTTCAGTATAGCCTGATTCAATAGCTTTCTTTAACCAATAGAACGTTTCTTTTTCAAATCCCTCAGAATAATAGGTTAAACCTAACTGATACATAGATTTACTACTTCCCTCTGAAGCAGCCTCTTTTAGCCAATACATGCCTTTTTTAGCATCATAAGGAGTACCTTTCCCTGAATAATAACAAATACCTAAATTAAACATTCCATCACTATTTCCTGCTTCAGCGGCCTTTTGGTAGTAATAAGAAGCTTCTTTGTAATCAATAGTTACTCCTTTTCCAAAATAATACATCCACCCTAAGTTATTGTATTGTTCTCCATTTAATTCTTGCTTATACTTAATATATAGAGAAAAAGCTTTTTCAAATTCTCCTCCTTCAAAAGTATTATCCGCTTTTTGTAGTTCCTTTTCCTTTTCATTAATACATCCTATTTCTACATCTTGTAGTTCTTTTTTCTTTTTAGTAATACTTTCTTTCCTTGAATTTTGTAATTTCTTTTTAACAATATGTTCCTCTTCGACATTTTGTGCAAAGTTAGGAGCTTTAGCCTTATGAAGAGTTGTATCTTTGATTGGTTTATCTAGGTCTTGGCTGTAAGTATATACAGAACCTAATAATAGGATTGTTAATAGGATATTTCTCATTTTAGTATAGTTTTTCTAGATTATCATATGCTATTTCATTACCTGACTCACATGTTTTTTACTTTAATAATACCCCTTCATAATAATGAATGTCCAAATTATTCATCCTCTCACTATTTTAAATCTTAACGGATTTCTTATACCAATAAAAAGTTTGATTAAGAATCCTTACTGTTCCTTCTAATAGTAATTGGCTAAATTATCGATCCTTTTACTGTTTAAGTCCTCTATATTGGAATTTTTGACAAAGATACAATAAATAAATGAAACAAGCCTCTCTTCTCTATAGAAAAAAGAGAGTTAAAATTAAAAATCTCCATATTAGATACTTAGTTCTCTTTAGTGTTACTGTTTTTTGCTTATGTTTCAATATCTAGTTATTTTGGTAGGCTTATATAGATCTTTTTCAAATGAAGACACACAATGGGTTAAAAATTTCTTTTATTCTTTTAAAAAACGTAATTTTGCACCCTCAAACAAGCAACAACATCATGCGGACAAAATCCATCAAACAGAATAAAATCAATGTAGTAACCTTAGGCTGTTCTAAGAATGTATATGATAGTGAGGTGCTTATGGGACAACTCAAGGCCAGTGGCAAGGAGGTAGTACATGAGGACAAGGGGAACATTGTGGTTATTAATACCTGTGGCTTTATCAATAATGCCAAGGAAGAAAGTATCAACACCATTTTGGAATACATCCAAAAGAAAGAGGAGGGATTGGTAGACAAGGTCTTCGTTATGGGCTGTCTTTCGGAGCGCTATAAGCCTGATTTGCAGAAAGAAATCCCTGATGTGGATCAGTACTTCGGTACTACTGAACTCCCTGCTTTGCTCAAAGTATTGGGAGCCGACTATAAGCATGAACTTATAGGCGAACGCCTCACGACCACCCCCAAGAATTACGCTTACTTAAAGGTATCCGAAGGTTGCGATCGCCCTTGTAGCTTCTGTGCTATTCCGATCATGCGTGGTAGCCATAAGAGTACCTCTATCGAAAACTTGGTGATAGAGGCTGAAAAATTGGCTAAGAAGGGAGTAAAGGAACTGATTCTCATTGCTCAGGATGTAACTTACTATGGCTTAGACTTATACGGCGAACGCAAGTTGGCCGATCTACTCCGTGCCTTGGCCAAGGTAGAAGGAATAGAGTGGATCCGTATTCATTATGCTTTCCCAACAGGTTTTCCTAAGGATGTGCTTACGGTGATGAAAGAGGAACCTAAGATATGCAAATACTTAGATATTCCCCTTCAGCATATTGCCGATCCTATCCTCAAGAGTATGAAGCGAGGGACAACTAAGGCTAAGACCACACAACTTTTGGAGGACTTCCGCAAGGCCATGCCAGAGATAGCCATTCGTACCACTCTTATTGTGGGTTATCCTAACGAGACAGAGGAAGATTTCGAGGAGCTCAAAGAGTTTGTCAGACAAATGCGTTTTGAGCGTTTGGGCTGCTTCACCTATAGTCATGAGGAGAACACCGCAGCTTATGAGCTGGAGGACAATATTCCTGAAGAAGTGAAGCAACGCCGTGCCGCTGAGATTATGGAGATACAATCCCAAATCTCCTGGGAGCTGAACCAAGCCAAGGTAGGGAAGACCTTCCGCTGCCTGATTGACCGCAAAGAGGGACAATATTTTGTAGGTCGTACTGAGTACGACTCCCCCGATGTCGATAACGAAGTCCTTATAGATGCTGCCAAGCACTATGTAAAAATAGGCGACTTTGCCGACATCCTAATTACAGAGGCTACTGATTTTGACCTATACGGGGAGCCAGTGAGCAGTAAACAGAAAGCAGTGAACGGGGAACAGAAAGCAGTGAGCAGTGAACAGAAAGCAGTGAATAGTGAAAAACTTGTATAGTTCCATATTATTACTACTTGTACTTTTAAGTAGTTGTAGCCCTAAAAGGAAGGTGCCTGTCAATGAGGAGCCTACTCTTTTTAGCAGGCTGGGGGATCGTGAGTTTTGGAAGGAGAGGGACTCAGAGGATTTGGAGAAGAAGAAAGAGGCAAAGTACTTGCAAGATTTTTATGAGAACCCCTTAATTGATGAGCAGGATATAGCTCTTTTACAGCCCTTTATCAAACAATGGTTGGACTTCTATCACCTTGACCTTCATGAGGCACGCCTTACTCGTACAGAAGAGCATGCCCCTATCAATGCAGGAGAAGATAAGGAGAGTCTCTATTACCACCCTTTTGAGGCAGCAGATGATGTGGGTGATGATCTCTGTAACCTCTATTCTCCTGATAAGATGCGCTATGTCAATGAGTACAAAGGGTGTGAGATCTCCGATGGCAAACTTTCTTTTAACATGGACGACAGTCAGAACATCAACCTTACTGACCGAAGGCTACGACACCATACCATGATCCTCTTTTTAGGTTCCCTTGAGGTATCTCATGATGTGTTTTGGAAGGATAACGATATCTTTGCTATTGTCGGCTATTCAGAGGCTACACTTGGCGAATACTATATCCACCTTTTTGATATAAAAAATAGCCTTGTCAAGCGATATGAGATCCTTGACAATGGCTATACGCCTACTACTTACTACCCTTCCAATACTATCAAAAAAGCAATAGCTAAGGGCTATAAATATAAGTGAATAGTGAAAAGTTTGTATAACCTCTATACTATTATTACTGCTCATACTTTTAAGCAGTTGTAGGCCTGAAAGAGAAGTGACAAGTAACGTTAGTTACTTGTCACTGGTTATTTCACTATTCGTAGTCTACTGTTTTGATACGATTGCCTTTTTCATAGATCACTTCTGCAGAGAGCTTCCCAGAGGCATCGTAGTACTTCCAAGTACCATCTTTTTGGTCGTCCTTGTAGTTGCCTTCTTGACGTACTTTTCCACTGGCATAAAACTCTTTGTAGGCACCTTGTAGGTTGCCAGCCACATAGGTACTTTGCTCATGGAGTACTCCCTTGTCGGTATATTCTTTCCAAACTCCCTCTTTGAAGTTGTTTTTATAATTTCCTTCTTCTTTTATAGTACCATTTTCATTGTTTTCTATGTACTTACCCTCCTTGCCATCATTTTTATAATTGAGTTCTTCCCTGAGTTTTCCATTGTTACCAAAGAAATATTTTCTATTGGTTAGCTTGTCTTCGTCATAAGTATCCTGACGGACAAGGATTCCCGCATCGTTATATTTTTTTCTAAGGCCATGTAGCTTAAAATCCTTATAGGATACTTCACTTTCCATCTTTCCATTGCGGAAGAACTCTCTTTCAGTATAAGTACCTTTGTCCTTATATTCTTTTTCAGAGAGTACAAGCCCATTTTCCCATATTTCTTGCCATTTTCCGGTAGGTTTGTCATTGTCATAGTACTCAGTAGCAGTATATTCTCCACGATTACTGGTCATTTTTTGCCACTGTTTGCCATGTAGCTTACCCTCTTTATAGCTTTCGATTTTGCGTACTTTTCCCTCATTGTCATAGTATTTCCACTCTCCATTGGGTTTTCCCCCTTTGTAGCTAAGCTCAGTGCGTAGCTTTCCATTACTACTATATTCCTTGCTGATTCCCTCTAACTTTCCATCTTTATAGGTGCGGAGGTCTTTCTCCTTACCTTCATCATTGTAGGAGACTGATTTACCATCAAGAATGCCCTTTTTGAAGTTCTTTTCAGCTCTTAGGTTTCCCTGAGCATCATAGCTTTTGTAAGTGCCATTCATACGGCCATTCTCGAAGGTTACTTCATAGTAAGCCCCTTCTCCCTGAGCCACCTTATAGTGACCATCCAAGGGGTCTCCACTTTTTCTGAACTTATATAGCTTCTCAGTGCCGAAAACCTGTTCGGTAATCTCATGATCTGAAGCAAATTTCTGTGCATAACTTCCTACAGAAGCCATTATAGCAAGAGTGAAAAGTAATTTTCTCATAATTGTAAATTATTAATTGTCAAATATTAATGATGTGTCAATAGTCATTTGTCATTAGTCACTATTAAAGTCTTCCGCTGTATAATCTAAAAAATAGTCCAATCCTATAACTGTTTGGTACTCTTCGGGGAGCTTAGTCAGGCGTATTTCTTTTTCCTTGGTAAAGCCATAAAGATTCCTACTCTTTAGGAATGTTTTACCCTTAGTGGCCACATCGGGTAGGATATACTCCAAGGTATCCAACTCCTCTCCACGCCAACGATATTTGTACAGCTCCACATGACCAGGCCAGCCATAACCTATCCCACGAATAAGATGCTCCTTAGGATAAAAAGTTGGGTTTATGAGTTCTATATAGGAAAGTTGTCCCTCTTTTTTCTCTGGGGAGAGGTAGAGGTAATAAATATCTCTTCTGCAACATCCCGAAGAAGGATAGAATCTCAGTGCAAAATCTTTGACCTCATCTCCATTGGCATCAAAAATAGTATCAGAGGGAACTGTCATCCAAGGAAAATACTCAGAGAGTTTCTCCTGTATAGCATCGTGATCAATTCTATATAACCTTACCAAAGTATTGACATAATCAGACGCATAGATAACTGCATAATAAGTTTCTTCAAAGTATTTTTGTACCTTAATATCAACCCTGATATGAGGTGTATCACCCTCTCCCTTATCAAAATCATAGGTATATTCCCAATCCTCCCCATGAAAAGAATCCGCTATTTTCTGGAGTGCATCTACCATAGCCTTCTCCAAGAGGAGCTCATTTTCTACATTCTTAGAAAAATAGCGCTGCTCCTTAGCCTCAACAAGTGTATCTGAAACCTTCTCAGAGAAAGATTCCTTCTGCTGTTTTGGGGATGAGAGGCAGCCTATGAACATAAGGAAAGAAAGGAAGATACTGTATCTCATAAAGGATAGAGATAGATAATCAAGCAGCAAATATACAAAAAATTTTGTTACAATGTTATCCATTCGTTATTTTTTTATATCTTTGCGCCATATGTATTACTTATATGAATAAAAAGAAATTTTTGACACTTACCACTACAGGGTTTGCCCTTTTTGCAATGTTCTTTGGAGCAGGAAATTTAGTTATCCCACCCTATATAGGGCTGAAGATGGGAGCGGCCAGTGGAGCTGCCTTTGTGGGTTTTTTTCTTTCAGGGATTCTTATTCCCTTTTTAGCGGTACTAATGGTTAGTTCCATAGGTACTTCTTTTACCGATTTGGGCAAACGATTTCCAGCGCCCTTTGTCAATAGTTTAGTGGTGCTTATTATTGTGGTTTTTGGGCCTCTGGTATGTGTCCCGCGCTCAGGATCTACTACTTATGAGGTCGCTATAGAGTCTTTCTTCCCGATGGTGGGAAAAGTCACCTTTGGAGTTATCTTTTTTACAATTACCTTATTTTTAGCCTTATCTCGTTCGAAATTAGTAGATATCATAGGCCGTTGGCTCACCCCTATACTCTTTCTCTCACTGATAGTACTCATTGTGGAAGGGACTATTAATGCTCCTAAGGGGCTTACAGATAATGGGTTGAATTTCAAGGAGGCATTTACTTTTGGTTTCTCCAAAGGATATCTTACCTTGGATGTGCTCTCAGGGGTTATCTTCTCTGGGCTGATTATTTCAGCTATCATACAAAAGGGGTATAGTTCAGAGCGGCAGAAGCGTGAGATTACCATCCTCTCAGGGATGATCGCTGCTGGATGCTTGGTTTTTATCTATGGAGGTTTGTTATATTTAGGAGCTACCTCCGATGTAGTGACAACAGAAGAGGTTAAGTATATAGATATTCTCAAGCATATTGCTCATAAGGGCTTGGGAAATAATGGAGCTATAGTGATTTCTGTGGCAGTAGCTTTTGCTTGTCTTACTACAGCAGTAGCTATTGTTTCGGCTATGGGAGGAATCTTTGAGACCCTCAGTCATGGACGTATTCCTTACCGCTGGGGAGTGTGGGGGTGTACACTGGTTTCCTTTGTGCTCTCTATCCAAAGTGTAGATCAGATTATTCTCTATGCAGGCTATATCTTGGATTTCGTGTATCCTATTACTATTGCTCTAACACTCTTTATACTATTATTTGGCAAACGTGTACAGAAGAAAACACCCTATATCATAGGAGTAAGTTTTACGGCTGTCTTTTCAGCTATATTTGTCATAGGAAATCTTATGGAGAGTCAGACTCTAAAAGGGATACAAGATAGTCTTCCCTTAGCACAATACCATATAGAATGGTTACTTCCAGCCTTTGCTGCCTTTGGAGTAGGTGCAATTATTAATAATAAATAATCAGCTATACGCTACCGCCAGCTTATAGTTCGTATTGTTATTATGATTTTTTAGAGAGCTTTTACAGCAAAATAAAAAACCGAACTGTTTTAAGTTCGGTTTTTTATTAAGACTATAATGGTTATTTTATAGAAGCTTCATAGATACCCTCTATGGATTCGGCTAAAGTCTTGTTGAACTCAGCATCAGACTGTCCAGCAGAGAGACCTTCAGAGAGTGCACGAGAGAAGCTAGCGATTACGCCATGGTTTTTGGCGAGGATTTCGTTTGCTTTTTCTCGGGAATAACCACCTGAAAGCGCTACTACACGTACTACTCTTGGGTGTTCTACCAAAGGCTTATAGAAGTCAGCTACGGTAGGAAGGGTAAGCTTAAGCATCACATCCGAGGTGGCAGGGAGCTTATCCAAGTGTTTGAGAATCTCCTCACGAAGAATAGCTTCTGCTTCTGCCTTGTCAGGAATATTGATATCCACTTCTGGCTCTATGATAGGAACGAGACCAGCGGCGATGATTTGTGCAGCTATTTCGAATTGTTGGTCTACGATTCTAGCAATACCCGCTTTAGAGGCTTTCTTGACTACCGAACGCATCTTAGTGCCGAACACATGGTGTTCATTAGCTCTTTTGAGAAGGTCAGCGAGATTGGAAATGGGTTTCATCAGTTGTACTCCATCAGCATCCAAGTCAAGTAGTCCTTTATCTACTTTTAGAAAAGGGAGAATATGTTTTTCTTCCCATAGATATTCGGCTGTATACTTGCCATCAATCTTATTATCCATGGTTTGTTCGAAGAGAATAGCTCCAAGAATTTTATTTTCATTGAAAGCTGGACTCTTGATAATGCGGGTACGCATCTGATGGATAAGGTCGAACATTTCAGCATCATTCTTGTAAGCACTTTCTTCTATTCCATAGAGTTTTAGCGCTTTAGGAGTACTACCCCCACTTTGGTCAAGAGCAGCAATAAATCCCTTGCCACTTCTCATTTTTTCTATTTTTTCTTTCATAACAAGTAAATATTTATGTAACATATTGGAAAATTTCCAATAAACTTTTTTACGATGAGACAAAGATACGAATTAATTGACAATAAATCTACATGAATAAGAGAAATTCTTAGCGAGTCCATTTGATATTGTCAATGACAAACTGCTTGCTACCACTATTTCCTTTGATAGTAATTTCTACGTTGCCTGTTTTATTAAGGGTCTTAGTATAGGTTTGTTTGTCTGTTCCTACAGATATAGTATCTTCTATTCCCCCTCCAGATACAAGAATTTCACGCTTTTTATTACCTGCAAGAAATGCCTTATAATCGAAAGAGATAGTCTTGACTCCCTCAGGGAAAGTGATGGTTATGAGTCCTCTTCTTCCATCGAGCACCAAACCTTTTCCTTGGATAGCATAGTCTTGATTTTGTTCTTTCGTATCAGTACGTGCTGTTGCGTCCAATGTTACTCCATTGAGAGTCTTTGTGACATGGTTGGCATAACCATTATTAGCTTTCTCAATCCATTCAAAATCAAATACACCAGAAGAGGGCTGTGGTTGTGGATTTGGTTTAGGATCAGGATTTGGTTTAGGATCCGGTTGTGGTTTGGGCTGAGGCTTAGGATCTGGTTGAGGTTGTGGATTTGGTTGTGGATTTGGCTTGGTCTCAGGTGTTTTACCAAAGATTAAGTCAGCTTCTGTTTCATATACAATTTCCTTAATGACCTGACCACTATTAGTTCTATGATTTTTGAAAACACCCGTTACAGTAAGCTCTTGATCTGCAATCTTGAGTTTTTTCTTCACTTCTTCAGGAAGAGTCTTATAGTTTTTTCCATAGATTTGAATCTTTGTACCGTCCTTGAAGATAAAGTAAGAGAAATTTCCTTCTGGTGCAATCTTACCATGTATCTTAGCCTTCTTTCCTTCTTGATAGTCAGCAATAGTAGCATTGCTTGCCTCAAGATTCACAATCTCATTAGGATCAGGAGATGGTTTGGGTTGTGGTTTGGGATCCGGTTGTGGTTTGGGCTGAGGCTTAGGATCTGGTTGAGGTTGTGGATTTGGTTGTGGATTTGGCTTGGTCTCAGGTGTTTTACCAAAGATTAAGTCAGCTTCTGTTTCATATACAATTTCCCTAATAGACTTTCCATCCTTAGTAGTATGGTTTTTGAAAATACCCGTTACAGTAAGCTCTTGATCTGCAATCTTGAGTTTTTTCTTCACTTCTTCAGGAAGGTTTGCATAATTCTTTCCATAGATTTGTATCTCTGTACCATCCTTGAAGATAAAGTAAGAGAAATTTCCTTTGATGGTAACCTTACCATGTATCTTAGCCTTTTTTCCCTCTTGATAGTCAGCAATAGTAGCATTGCTTGCCTCAAGATTCACAATCTCATTAGGATCAGGAGATGGTTTAGGATCTGGTTGTGGATTGGGCTGAGGCTTAGGATCTGGTTGAGGTTGTGGATTTGGTTGTGGATTTGGCTTGGTCTCAGGTGTTTTACCAAAGATTAGATCCGCTTCTGTCTCATACACGATTTCCCTAATAGACTTTCCATCCTTAGTAGTATGGTTTTTGAAAACACCCGTTACAGTAAGCTCTTGATCTGTAATCTTGAGTTTATCTTTTATTTCATTAGAAAGATTCTTATAATTTTTTCCATAGATTTGTATCTCTGTACCATCCTTGAAGATAAAGTAAGAGAAATTTCCTTTGATGGTGATCTTCCCATGTATCTTAGCCTTTTTCCCTTCTTGGTAGTCAGCGATAGTAGCATTGCTTGCCTCAAGATTCACAATCTCATTAGGATCAGGAGATGGTTTGGGTTGTGGTTTAGGATCCGGTTGTGGATTGGGCTGAGGCTTAGGATCGGGTTGAGGTTGAGGATTGGGTTGCGGCTGAGGATCAGGCTGTGGTGTAGGAGCTGCTCCAAAGGTCAAATCTTTTTCTTCTTCATAGACAATCTGATGGTATTTTTTCTGTGTCTTCTTGTCGGTATAGTCAGAGAATTTTCCTATTACAGTCACTTCTTGTCCTATCTCTTTGAGTTTTTTAGAGGTTTCCTCGGAAAGTTCTTTAAACTTATGTGTAAAGACTTGTACTAAAGTGCCATCAGAGAGTTTGATAAAGGATCTGTTTCCCTCTATTTCGGCAATAGAGCCATGTAGTTTTACTTTTTTGTCAAAGTAAGCGGTGAAGTCGGTCATGGAGATCTGTGAGGCTTCCAATGAAGGAATTTCTTCAGGGGTAGGAGTGCCCTCACCAAAGACTAAGTCAGTCTCATTCTGGTACACAATCTCCTTCACTACATCACCCTTTGGTAGGGTATAGTCCGTAAAAGTACCAGTGACACTCACTTCTTGTCCTTCTTTTTGCAATTTCTTAGAAGTTTCCTCAGAAAGTTCCTTGAACTTAGGGGTGAAGATTTGTACTAAAGTACCATCGGAGAACTTGAAGTAAGCACGTTTGTTTTTCACGGTAATAAATCCGTGTACGATGAGCTTTTTCCCTACTACATAATCCGAAGCCTTGGCTGTAGCTGCTTCCAAAGTAAAGAGAACGGGAGGCGTAGGTGTGGGGTTCGGGGTAGGTTTTTCTTTGGGATCTACGGGAGGAATTTCCGTCTGATCCTCTCTTACACAGGCACCCCATACAAAGAGTCCTGCAAAGAGAAGTAGAAATAATCTTTTCATGATAGTAATGATTTTTTTGTTTACAAATAGGAATCGAAATCCTGCAAAATAGGGGAGAGGATTCACTCCACAAAATTAACACTTTTATCAATAATTTCCAAATAAAAAAGCTATTTTTTTCTTGAAAAAAGTTAAAAAAAGAGGCGCCTAAAAAGGCGCCTCTTTGTAAGGTGTTATGAGTAAAAAATTAATTTGTCCATTTGATATTGTCTATGACAAATTGTTTGCTTGTTGCACCTCCCTTGATGGTAATTTCTACTTGTCCTGTTTTATTAAGAGCCTTGGTGTAAGTTCCTTGTGCATCTTTTGCTACAGATACCTTGTCTATTTCAGTATTCCCTTCGCGGATTACGATCTCACGCGCTTTGGTGTTGGTATGGAATGCTTTATAATCAAAAGAAAAGTTTTTCACTCCATTAGGGAAAGTAATTTTGATATGCCCTTTGTCATATCCATTAAGCACTAATCCTTTACCATTGATGGCATAATCTATGTTTCCTTCTGTTGTGTTGGTACGTCCAATAGCTTCTAGCGAAACTCCATCAATTGTTTTTTGAACAGCTGTCCCATAGCCAGTGCTATTATCTGTAATCCATTCAAAGTCAAAAACTCCTCCTTGAGAAGGTTGTGGCTGTGGTTGTGGCTGCGGCTGAGGTTGTGGTTGCGGATTATTAGAAGCAGCTCCAAATACTAAGTTATCTTTAGAGGTACACTCTATTTCCTTAACCACATTGGTGCTGTTTTTAGGTTTGAAATCCTTGAATTTCCCTGTTACAGTGACTTCTTGTCCAGTAGTAGCGAATTTGGTTTTATCTTCTTGAGAGAGGAGGTCAAATACAGATTTCACTACATAGATTTGAACCATAGTATTATCAGAGAATTTGAAATAAGAATGATTTCCATCTCTAACGATGGTTCCGTGAATCTTTACATCTTTCCCAGCCACATAATCATTTGCAGTGGCCGTAGCCGCTTCTAAGACATCTGTAGGTTGCTGAGGCTGAGGATTATTAGAAACAGTTCCAAATACCAAATCGCTTTCGCTTTCGTAAACAATCTCTTTAACAGTAACTCCATTTTTAGTAAAATCGGTGAAAGTACCTGTTACGGTGATTTCTTGACCTACTGTTTTGAGTTTGTTATTTGTCTCTTGCGAAAGTTCTTTGAACTTAGGAGTAAAGATCTGTACCAAAGTACCATCAGAGAATTTAAAGAAAGATTTGTTTCCTTGTACTTCTGCAACTGTACCATGTAGTTTTACTTTTTTTCCTACAACATAGTCACTTGCAGTAGCTGTAGCCGCTTCCAAGGTAGTAATTTCTCCTGGAGTAGTACTGCCTGCTTGTCCAAATACCAAATCGCTTTCGCTTTCGTATACGATTTGCTTTACAGCACTGGTACTGTTTTTAGGGGTAAAATCTTTAAGAGTCCCTGTCACAGTGATTTCTTGTCCTGCGGTAGAGAGTTTTGTCTTTTTCTCCTGTGGAAGGGCATCATATACAGAAGTTGCTGCATATATAAGCACCATAGTATTATCGGAGAATTTGAAATAGGAACGATTTCCATCTCGCACGATATTTCCGTGGATTTTTACTTTCTTTCCATTTACATAATCAGAGGCTTTAGCAGTGGAAGCCTCAAGGATAGAGAGGTCTTTCTGCTGAGGTGTTTGTCCTTGGTTTACTGGAGGAATCCCCGCATTGTCTTCCTTAGCACAGGAGATAAATAGTGAAAGGGCGATTCCTAAAATGAATAACTTTTTCATGGTATGAGGGTTTTTAGTTTATTTTTTGAATATCATTGACAGAATTGATATAGAACTGAGGGCTACTTCCATATCGGGTTAGTACTCCCGTGATACGCAATCTTCCTGAAGGAACTATATCCTTGATATAAGCAGCAAAGCTACTGGTAAGGAAAGGAAGTGTACCTCCTGCTCCATCGGTGAGGTTGTAGGTAGTATTGTACTGGTTGGTGGAGACGTGGAAAGTCTTTCCTATCGCAGTGTTTTCGAAAGATACTCCATTGATTATCAAGAGCTTGTTGTTTTGTGCTTGTTTGTCAAAACTCAAGTTGTCAAAGGTAGTAGCTAGCTGGTCAAGACCTATCTTCTCTCCAGTAGAGACCAATACCTCTTGGTACATAGCCGAGGGGAGGTTGCTTATTTTGGTGTTGCCCCCTGCGGTTTTTCCGTGTCCATACCCTACCTCAAGAGTAGAATAGCGGCCGCTATACCATACAGTAGTCCCCTTGAGCCTTACTTGTACTTTGGTTCCTACAGGGTATTCGCCATAGAGTCCTTTTTTATCAATAGCCACAGCGATAGTTCCAGACTTGTCAGGGGCTTGCACATATACTTTTTTGTAGAAGTTTCCCGCCTCATCACTGGAGATCACATAGCCCTCGAAGGCATCGTTGTCTGTATATTGAGTAAAGGAAGGGGTTACCTTAGCCCTAAGCTGGGCATAGGTGATACGTGTACCATTGAAGGCATTGGCTTTTTCCTGTTGTTGTTTTTCGAGTTGTTGTACATCAGGAGTATCGAATCCACTTACCTTACTGCAAGAAGAGAGTAAGGCAAGAGATAGTGCGAAGTATACTATTTTTTTCATGTTCGTTCAGATTAGAGACTTAAGGTTACATTTAGGTAATAAGTAGTGCCATACCCGAGGAAATACTTGTTCCCAAAGGTAGGATAGCCGCTCTTGCGATCCTTGAGCATGGATTGGTAATCTCCCTTGCGTGCTTGCTCGAATCCGTTGGTTTTGTACTGGGTATTGAGCAGGTTGTTCACACTGGCAAATACATTGAGGAAGTGCCCTTTGATACGGAAAGATTTTCCAGCAGAGGCATTCATGAGGAAGAGTACAGGGAGTTTTTCCTGCTTGAGCAGACCACGTACAGCATTCTCATCTATATTGGTATAGCGGCTACCTGTGTTGGGGTCAAGGTAGATATTCTCGGTGCGAAGGCTTGGAGCAATACCTATGTAGTTATTGTTGAATAGGTTGCCTGTAAGGCTTACCCACCAGTAGTGTTGGCTCTGGTATTCTAATCCTAAGGAATATACTTGCTCAGGTGCTTGTCCAGCATGGTAGTTCTTCAAGTGAGAAACGATAGGTTCGCTCACCAATCGCTTGTCGGAGGATTGGAAGAGGATAGGGTCGTTGGTATAAGTATATTGGTTTAGAGAAACTACAGCAGAAGCCTTCCAAGAAGGGTGAAGCTGTACTTCTACACCGAGTTCTCCTCCGAAGTGGAGTTTTTCTACATCCATCATGGTTTGGGTAAGGAATCCAGCAGACTCGTCGCCCAAACGAGATTGGGTGAAGAAGTAACTTTTCTCAGTAGCATTCTCGAACTTAGTGACATATCCGGTAAGGCGTGCCTTTACATAAGGCATACGTACGATATAGCTTCCATCGGCAGTGATTTGAGTTTCTGGAGAAAGCTTGCTAGGGAGCAAGGAGTTGGAATTGCGAATATTGACAAAGATATTGTTCAGTGGTTGAGCTTCCTCGAAATATCCTGTGTTGAACTGTAGGATATGGCGACCATTGATGCTATAGGTAAGTCCTGCTTTGGTGCTAAGGGTATTGAAGTACTTCATGCCACTTTTACCTTTGGCATCGTTGTATACAGCATTGTTAGCAAAGAGACCTTCTCTCTCATAGTCTGTATGTTGAAAGCGTCCGGCTACATAGAAGAGTGCACGACCATACTTGAAGCGCAATTGGCCAAATACATTGGCTCTTTGTACAAGCGCTTTGTAGTGGTATTGGTATTTGTCTCCTTCCCCTAGGCGTAGGTTCTCAGGGGTATCATAATTTTCTCCAGAGTAGTAACTCTTGTTTAGGAAATATTGTCCTCCTAATAGGTCGTTGATCTGTTGGAAATTTTCGGTACCTATACGCTGGAAAGAAGCACCCGCGTTGAGGGTGATATTTGGATCAATTTTGGTAGTGGCCAAGAGATTCCCTGTAAGGGTTTTAGTGTCGATAATATCCTCATTGAGAGAGAACATACTTTCGCCACCAGTATGGCTATTGGTCTGGTAGAGCGCATCCCAATTGAGCTGTTTGTTAGCTTTGAAATAATCAATCTGTCGGGCAGCCTTATCCCAAGCAAAAGGATCTCCTTCGCCAGTCTCCTGGTCATACATATTGTAGAAGTAGGTAGGCATATTGGTATAGTACGAAGGATCAGGATTCTGAGACTTTACATATTGAATACGGGTATCACCTACTTGCCCAAACTGATAGCCCAAGTGTAGAGCTATTTTAGTATCTCCCTTGTGATAGGTATTGGAGAGAACAAAGAGCGGTTCGGAGATACGCTTCATCTTGGAGTTGCGTATATGATCTCCCTGAAAGCCCCAGTTAGGGTTGTAGTTGCGTCCGCCTAAGGAAATAGCCTCTTGGGTAAGAGGGGCAGATTTTCCACGGTTGTTATACGAGAAAATACCCATTAGGTTGGTTGTAAAGTAAGGGCTTGCCTTGTACTCTACAGCGGCAGAGATTCCGTAGGACTGATAGACCATTCCTTCTACAGAAGGGACAAGCCAAGTACGGCCATTGCCTCCGCGATAGGAGCCTGATACCATATAGCCCCATCCGCTGGGTAGAGTCCCTGTGTTGTAGGTTACCATAGCACGTCCGAAGTAGTTACGGTTGGTCGTAGTTCCAGAGATACGCAATCCGTTGCGCAATTCAGAAGGGGCAATAGTCATCACATTGCTACCGAATACTCCTCCGAAATCGTCCTCACTGGCACCTACTCCGGTGGTAATCACATTGCTACGAGTGGCATCGTTCAGTCCTCCCCAGTTGCTCCATTGGGGGCGACCAGTCTCTACCTTGTTCATCAGTACCCCATTGACAAGTACAGTGGCCGCATTGCTCTGATAGCCACGAGGACGATAGAATACGGGACTGAAGTCAAAGGAAGAACGACGGAAATAGAGATCTTGTGAGGACTGTAGAAAGCCAGAGATCATCTCAGGGCTACCTTCTTCGTCATCGAGCTCCTCATCAGAGAGATTGATTGTATTTCCAACAGTATGCTCACCCTGAGCCATAAGTTCTTTTTGAAGGGTTATGGTAGGCAAGGTAAGATTGTCAGTGAGTTCTATGTTCATTCTCTGGGAACGGTATCCCTTAGCATGGATGTCCAAGATATAAAATCCTTTAGGCAAGGAGAGCTGAAAATTCCCTGCCTCATCACTTGTAGCATGAACCTCTTGCCCTTCTACAGAGAGTGTGGCCTCAGGCAATGGAGACTTACCATCACCAACACTTCCTTTTAACAATACATTCTGGGCGAAGATCAAAGAGCCTCCCAGAAAGAAAAATAAGGATAAAAAGAATGTTTTCATCGTGTTTTTATATTTAAAATGAATAAGTTAAGCAATATAAAATTTCTTGTGCAAATTTACTCATTTTTTCGTTAAAAAACACGCTATAAAAGTTAAAAAAACGTTTTATTCCCGTTATAAATTTAAGAAAGTAAAACCTACTCCCAATACTGTCTGTTTGTAGTTATAATCAATGAGTGAATCGCCATACCCATGGGAAGCCTGTAACATGATGCGTAAGTCACGGCTTAGGGGGTATATCCAAGAGAGTTCAGCATGTCCTCTGTTATGGTTGAAGTTTAGATTGTTCCGTACAGTGAGCGTGAAAACATTTTTTCGAAACGGAATAGCGGCAGTTACTTCACTCCTACCAATATACTCCTCTATCTGAGGATTGTCGTCTTCTATAGATTTTTCTGAAAATCGTCTCCATACCCGAGCCGTAATGATACTATTCTTCCAAGAGGCCACTCCCATAAGGATAATACGGTTCCAGCTGCGAGAGTGGGCAGCTTCCTTACCATTGGACTGGTGGTTGATGGATAGTCCCAGCATCTTGAACTTGAAGTTTCCCGCCGAGAGGTTCATAGGATAGGTAAAGATAAGCTCCGGCTCATAGTTGATTTCCCTAAAAGGGCGAGAGAGTTTTCCATTATACATTTGCCAATAGGCTTGCTGGGTGAAGGCTACCCATACATCACCTTTACCAAAAGCATCTTGCATAATTTTGGCCTTGAGGCTTACTTGGAACTTCATTTCTACATGTTGGTAGTCACGATGCTCAGGTACAGGGCGGTTGGGGTTCAGGCTCACAGGCTGCTCTATAGGTTTGTCCGTTAGCCTAAAAGGTATGGCGTACATGGGTTTGTACTCCAAGAAGCGAAAGGTACCTCGCTGATCCTCTTTGTCTAATTCCCATATCTTTGAGATGGTTTTGTCCAGGTCGGCTGGCTCACTTCTTTTTACCTCGGGTAAGGGGTCTCCTGTGATTGAAAGAGAGTCTGTCTGTGCTGCACTCACCAAGGGGAAACAAGACAAAAACAGATAAGAAAATTTTTTCATAAAAGGATTGTAAAAGAGACGCAAAGGTACAGAAAATAATTGTATATTTGCGCTTTCAATCTTTTTTTATTCATGAAGAAAATAGTTTTAGTAGCCTTGGGTCTGCTTTCCTCTGGCTATACTTTTGCACAAACAGACACTTCAGGCAGAGGGCTCTATCGTGCTACTCCTGACAAGAAAACCGCTTTAAAGCATACCAAGCTCAAGGTGGATTTCAATTTTTCTAACCAGACCATGGGTGGGGAAGAATGGCTCACTGCCGCTCCCTTCTTCTATCCTACTGATAGCCTTGTCCTCGATGCTAAGGCTATGCTTATTCACAAGGTCGCCCTTGAGGAGAAAGGCAAACAGCAACCCCTTGCCTATAGCTATAAGGATGATCTCTTGCGTATCAAGCTCCCTAAGAAATACCAAAAGGGAGAAGCCTATACTGTGTATATAAAGTATACAGCACAGCCTGAAAAAGTGGCCAATAAGGGAAACCTCTCTATTTCTGATACCAAAGGGCTCTACTTTATCAACCCTGAGGGTAAGCCAGAGGGTTATCCTCGCCAGATATGGACACAAGGAGAGGCAGAGAGCTCCTCTTGCTGGTTTCCTACCATTGATAAGCCCAATCAGAAGACCACTCAAGAGATTGAGATGACTGTCCCTGATAGTTTTGTTACCCTTTCCAATGGACTTTTGAAAAGTTCTGAGAAAAAAGGTAACCTACGTACAGACTATTGGGTGATGGACAAGCCTCATGCTCCTTATCTCTTCTTCATGGGAGCAGGTGAATTTGCAGTGGTGAAGGATACACCTTGGCACGGTAAAGTACCTGTGGAATATTATGTAGAGAAGGACTATGCACCCCTTGCCAAGAAACTCTTTGGCAATACTTCAGAAATGATATCCTTCTTCTCTGAGCGCTTTGGCTATGACTATCCTTGGGATAAGTATGCGCAAATCATTGTGCGTGACTTTGTTACAGGTGCTATGGAGAATACCACTGCGGTGAGCCACTCCGAAAGTGCTTACCAAAGCGAAGAAGCGCTTAATGACCAGAACTATTGGGAGTATATCATCGCTCATGAGCTGGCACACCACTGGTTTGGTGACCTCGCTACAGCTGAGAGCTGGGCAAACCTTACGGTCAATGAGTCCTTTGCCAACTATAGCGAATATCTTTGGATTGCTCACAAATATGGCAAAGATGCTGCCGACTACCACCTACGCAACAATACCCAACAGTACCACCAGCGTCCTGATGATTTTAAGAAAGACTTGGTGCGTTTTAGCTATATTTCCACCGATGATATGTTCGATATGGTCTCCTATAACAAAGGAGGAGCTATCCTACATATGCTTCGTCGCTATCTCGGGGATGAGGCTTTCTTTCAGGGTGTCACAGACTATCTCAAGACACATGCCTATGGCAATGGAGAAGCCCATCAGCTACGCCTATCCTTTGAGAAGATAAGTGGAAAAGACCTTAGCTGGTTCTTTAACCAATGGTACTTTGGCTATGGAAACCCTACTGTAAAGGTAGAAAAACACTATGATGCTACTAAGAAACAACTTACTGTAAAAATCACTCAGCTCCAAAGTGAAGACCTATATTTTCAGTTTCCTTTGGATATTGATATCTACCAAGATAACAAGCCTATTCGCCATACAGTATGGGTGAATGCTCGTCAGGAAAATGCCTTTACCTTTGCAGTGAGCAAAGCCCCTGCCTTGGTGAATATCAACCCAGAAGGGGTGGTGGTGATGCAGGAACAATACCCTAAAACAACTAAGGAATACCTCTTTCAGATACAACATGCTCCTGAGCTTAAGAGCCGCTTAGAAGCTATTTCCTCCTTGGAAACAGGCAAGGGTAAAGAGGTGGTTTTAGCAGCCCTACAAGATCCTTATTTCAAAATACGCAAAGCTGCTTTGGAACTTCTGGAAGGTTATCAACTTACCAAAAAGGACTTAGCTCTGGTAGAGAAAATTGCAACCAAAGACCCTGAGAACCTCGCCCGTGCTGCTGCTATTTGGGTCTTGAACGACCAAGAAGATAAGCGCTACACTCCTCTGTATGAAAAAGCACTTACTGTCCCTTCAGCAGCTATTAAAAATGCCGCTCTTAACGGAATTGCACGAACCAACCCGAGCAGGGCTAAACAATTCTTAAAAAAGGCAAACCCTGCAGACCTGGAGGGTGATCAACTCTTAGGCTTAGTCAGTGTCATTACCAATCATAAGATGGAGAAATACCTCCCATCCCTGATGCCTTACCTTGTGAATTATCCCTTCTTTGAGGAAGATGAACCCCAAAGATCTGCCGATTTCAAAAAAGCCTATCTCTGGGCAATGAGCTTGGATAATACTCCTCTCACAGAGCAAGTTCAGCAAGCCTTTAAGGATTTTACCCAAGAGGAAAATGATTCCAAAACCAAACAAACCCTTTGGAAAGTTATAGACTTAGGTATTGACCAAAAGAAAAAACTCTCTAATACAGCTTCTGTAAAGGAACAAATCCAAATGTTGGAAGAACTTAAGAGTAAGATAAAGTAATTTTTACTCATTAGTGATCAGTGGTCAGTTTTTGGTCACTGGTCACTAATTAGTAATATATAGATCATTATAGCAATGAAAAAAGTATTTCTTTTATATGGGATCTGTCTATGTTTATTTGCTTGTAGAGAGCAATCTGGCAAACAGCAACAGAGTATTACTATCTTACAAGATGGGATAAAGACCACCTCTGCTGGAGAGGTAGAAGAGAAAGATATATGGGTAGATCCACAGCTTGTAGAGATGATGAGAGAAGCTCTGCAGCGAGTGGATACTCTTTACAAAGGGGAGGATTTGACCTATTCTTATATCTATAGTGATACATTACCTATTTCTGAGACGATAATCAAGGTAGGTAAGTTCTTTGACCAACAGCCCTATGTAATGGTTAATAGCACTTGGGAAGATAGATTGATAGAAGTATATAAGATAGAGCAAAATCACACCTTTAGAAAGAAATTTTCTTATATAAGTTCTTGGATGGAGTTTGCAAAAGATTCTATTTTTGATGTCAATGGAGATGGAATCAAAGATCTTTCGATAGCGTGGTCTGGTACAGGAGCACTTAATTACAATCCTACTTATATCTATTTGTTTGATCCTAAGACGGCGACTTTTTCTGAGCGTTACGAATTTGAAAATGCTGATTTTTTTCCAAAAGAGCAGGTAGTGCGAGGGGTAGAAACAGGCTTCTCAGGGGTAGTGGGTTTGTACAAATACAAGTGGATAGGTGGTCAGTGGGTAGCACAAGAATATATCTATCCTGATTATATTTCCAATGGAAAATATTTTATACGAACCCAAAAGGATGGGCCTTATCCCTCACGAGAGGATGGAGAGCTTTTGCACAAAATACCAGAGGAATACCTTGTTTTAAAAGATCTTAGTTGGTTTCTTATGTATGATACGGATAGCGAGCTGCCATTCCTCCAACAAACCTTAGAAGAAAGAAAAATGGAGGGAAATAAATAAAGTAAAATAAATAAACCAAAACAAATGAAAACACTCCACACTACACGTCTTTTGCTTCGTCCTTGGGAAGTCTCCGATGCCCAGGCGCTATATATACAAGCACGTAACCCTATCATAGGCAAGAGGTGCGGTTGGCCTGCTCACAAAAGTGTAGAAGAGAGCCGAGAGATTATTCAAAACGTACTTCGCAGACCTCACTCTTTCGCTCTTTGCCTATCTGATAACACCCTTATTGGGAGTATCGGCCTGCTTTTACAAGGAGAAAGTAGACTTTCTGTAGGTAAAAATGAAGCCGAAATAGGTTATTGGTTGGGAGAAGACTTTTGGGGCAAGGGGTATATGACAGAAGCTGCATTACAAGTTATACACTATGCCTTTGAGGAGTTGCATCTTACAGGGTTGTGGGCGAGTGTATACAAGGAAAATATAGCCTCACAGCGGGTTATTGAAAAATGCGGTTTTTGCTATCATCATACCCTTGAAGATTTCTTGTTTCCTCTTATAGGGGAGCGACATACGTCCTTGGTATATACACTTCAAAAGGAATATGTGTTGTAATTCATTCATAAGTTTAAGGTAAAATGAAAACAGTTCTTTTATTAATTTTTTCAGCTATAACTTTGTCTGGTAAATCTCAAACTATACAAAGTAAATTAGACTATTGTGCTATTTTTATTCCTGATGAAAACTACGAAAATTATTGTATTGAGGACTATAAGGCACATCGTAAAGCGTTTATAAAGACAGAGAAAAAGCTCTTGAATGATGAGCTGAAAATTTTTAGTCATTCTGATTGTACAATAATCTTTGACAATGATCCCAAATGCAGTGTTACAAGGGATTTGGAAAAGAAGTTGAAGCCCTTAGAGAATATTGAAATTCAATTCAATGGGAAATCTATCATTATCGATACCACCTTTGTAGAGCTGGGCACAAAGAAAATGATTCCCTACAAGGTAAAATATCAGAAAAAGAAAAAAGAAACCCTAATGAAGCTTACCTTTGAGAATGTTTTATGGACATCAGCAGGGGGATTTCATCGCTATGATATTTATTTGGTAGCTAAGAATGACCAATTGACAGTATCTAAGATAAAGGCTTTTTATATTTCAAAAGCGTTTAACAGCTATGGCAAAGAGCAAACAGAGGTGATTTACCCTACAAAGTGAGACGTATACAACAAATATTAGAGTCATTAATCGTTGAATTATGTATTTTGCAAACACTTGGCACAAAAGTTTTAATTTCGTAATCACTCCTGAGGAGTTTGAAGCGGTATTCAGTAGAGATGATTATGAGTTTGTAACTGGCAATACGCTAGTAGATATGGACTATATCAGCACTGAAAAGCAGGAAATCTTTAATGCTTATCAGCAATATTATGAAAAAATACTACTTCGTGAGGAAAAGTATGATCATAAAACCTTATGGACTGTTGAGGATAAGATGCGACAAAGTATGATTGATCAAACCAAAAAACTCATTTTCCTTGAAGTAGAGGGCAACAAGAAAGATGCTGTTAAGTATAAGCGAGTGCGTACGAAAGAACCTTTTATGAATATAGACCCTTTTTATCTTCTCTATAAAAAGGAAAAGAACTTGCTCTCTACCATTTATCACGCGCCTGAAAATACGTTTGGGCTCAAGCTCACCTATCCTAAAACCATCAGTCTTGCAGATAAGAATGATAACCTAAGAGGTAATTACAGCACCGAAAAGTATCCTATGTATGCCATTTTCGAGGATATTATCAAGCAGATTAAGAAAATCAGTCATAAAGCAAAGATGATGAAAGGAGAGCAATTGCTCAAACCCGATTTTTGGATTTCCGACAAGGCAAAAGAACAAGTAGGGAAGAACTATTACTTACAGCAAACGGGATTAGTGTTTGTGTAAAGAAATAATAGGAGCTAGTGTAAACACATCTTATATGTTAAAATACAGTTAAGAAAGCGCGCAAAAAGCCCGCAAAGCGCGCAAAATATTGAACAATGTCTAAAGAAGAAAAACATAAAAAAGAGAGCAAGTTTCTCAGTTTGGTACTGCGACACCACCCTGAGGCTATTGGTATTACCCTCGACACACACGGTTGGGCTGAGGTAAATATGCTCATTAAGAATATGAAGCGTAAATTCCCAGTGTTCAGCCTTAAAATGTTGGAAGAAATCGTCACTACCGATAGCAAACAGCGGTATGCTTTTAGCGAGGATAACACAAAAATACGCGCCAATCAAGGGCATTCACTTGCTGTAGCGTTAGAATTACAGCCCCAAACACCTCCTGAATATTTGTATCACGGCACTGCCAGCAGGTTCGTAGAGAGCATTCTCAAAAGCGGACTCCAAAAGCAAACCCGCCAACACGTACACCTCAGCATTGATATAACAACCGCAACCAAAGTAGGTGCGCGACACGGCAAACCCATCATCTTTAAAGTAAATACAATGGCAATGCACCAGGCAGGGTATGTTTTTTACCTCTCTGCCAATGGAGTATGGCTTACAAATGAAGTGCCACCGAAGTTTTTAGAACTAATCGTTAGTAATTAAAACACTATGCAAACAGAAATCATTTGGAAAACAACACTGAAAAACGGTATTTATGGAAGTCTTACCCCTCCACTTGCTGACCCTTTTAATCTCGACCATTTTTATGTAACTGATGGTTGGGGCTCGAAGTATGCCTCTATGCGATTGCACAAGCTCTCCTTCTCTACGGGTAAAGAAGTAGCCAATGTGTTGATACGCAACAATGTACGCTGTATGTATTTCAGCACAGATGGGCAACATATCTTCGCCCTTACTGATAATAAGATATTCCAACTGAGCAGAGAGACTTTGGAGGTAGTCAAAAAAATCGAAAAGGGTGTGCCTAAGTTCTCTGATTACGTAGCCTCCAATGACCAAGACACCCTTATACTGATGAATTTTAGTGGTATAACCGTTACCGCTTACAACTATGTAGAAGAAAGTGCAAAGAAAAAGAGAATCAAAGGAGAAGGTTGTGCCTTGATAGCACGAGAAAAAGCAGGTATTTACCTCATAGCCTCTTACCAAAATGGGGTAATACAGCGTTATGATACCACAACAAACAAAATAGAACTCCTTTTTAAAACAGACAGCTTCCATTCCGTTTGCCGAGATAGTAAGGGCAATTGGTATTTCCATTTGGGGCAGTATATTCCGCCAAGGAGCAATACTACAGGGATTAAGAAACCTTTGTACATCATACGAGTACTGAAAACAGATGGAACTCAAAAGGACTATCCTCTGGGGCTCCCTTTTAAAAAACCTATACAACTTTCAGAGGATGAGCAATCACTCTTTTTAAGCAATGATCACAACCTATGGAAGTTCTCTTTGCAAGAAGAAAGAATAACAGATACAACTGTAATCTCAGGAGGCGAGAAGCTCATTCATTTCTTTGAAAAACAGCAGTTTTTACTATGTGTAGAAGCTGATAGTGATTATAAAAAATTGGTAGGGCGTAGCCTTCAATAGTAACGGATCTATTCCCTATAACCAAAAACTAATGATTATCTTAGTATGAAATTATGCAAGCAAAAATCGTGGCAATTTGAAACCTCGGGAGTAGAAGGCGAGGTAAAACTCTTTGGCGTAAATATATTTGACTACCAGTGGCAAGAAACGGGAGAATATGTAAAAGTAACAGACCCTCTCTATCACGCCCAAAGGTCTTTTTGCCTTTATAAAGTAGTGATAAATGGCGAGACACACAGCTTTGTAGCAGGTGAGTTTAGCAATATGATATGGGGCTTTTATTTGTTGAAATATTAAAAATAGCTATTAGTCCTTAGCCATTAGTGATTACCTAACAACTAAGGACTCAAGTTAGCTTTCCCAAGCAATAGAACTAAAGCTGCCGTCTAAGTTAAAACGAACAGCAAGAATCTCGTCACTTTGGTCAGGGTCTATCATATAATCGACAATAATTTCTTCCTTTGAAATACAGTACCAAAGCCCCACGTTATTAATTTTCATAGCTGTCACAAAATCATCAATAGAGGTAGGTACCTCTAACTCTAATTCGTCTATATGAAAATCTATATACTCGCTATCTTGTTCTAAATAGCTTTTGAGCGCTTTGCGTGCCTGTTGGTCTCTTTCTGGAAAATGCTTGATAAATTGTTCAAACAAATCCAATCTTTCCTTACTGATTTCCTCTTTTTTAGCCAACCAAAGACTAAACTCAACAGGGTCGCTTAATTCTTGGAAAGTTACTTTTTGTTCCCATAGCACATCTGGGTCAAAATCTTCTTGTATAATGCTGGTATCAAGAGTACCAAAATAAGGGTGTGTAATAGATGCCATAATGATATTTTTTATTTACCTTTGCAAAGATAAAACAAAAAAATGAAATACAATTAAGAATATGACTGAAGTAGTAGAAAAATATATCAAAAAATTATACAATCTCACGTCCAAGGACTGCAAAGGCTTCTCGGAAGCACAGTTGTTAAAAGCTGAAAAACGCTTACACATCACCTTGCCTGAGGAGTTCCGAGCCTATTACCTACAATTAGGGGCAACTAAAAGTGTAAACCAATCCTATAACTCGTTGGCAACACCTCAGCAATTGTATTTTGCAGGGGATTACTTATGCTTTTGTGAAGAAAATCAAGGGGTAGTGATGTGGGCAATCCGCAAAGAAGATTTAACCAACCCTAACCCTCCCGTTTGGGGTAATTATGGCTCCGAAACCGACCCCAATTGGATACAAGAAACCCAAAACCTTTCGGACTTTTGGCTGTACCTCGCCATTTACAATGGTGTGATGGGAGGCTTGCCTTACAACGCCAATGCAATGGGCGGTTGGGATATCGAAAACTTTGAAGTACCCGAGCAAGCTGTTGCCCATATAGAAAAACAATATACCGAGCTTACCTCCCTCAGCTGGAAAGGGCAACGCACCTTTACCGATACCGATTTTCAAATAGTCATTACCCTTGCCATACACCAAACTACAAACCGAGCCACAGCTATTTTTATAGGCAGCGCTCAACAAGAGTTATTTGATACTCTTTTAGACGCTATGGAAAACTTTGGCTTACAATGGGATTACACTTCCTACGATGACGATGATTTTCAAGAAGTCTCAGAAGCTGAATTAAATGAACTAAAAGCCAAAGGCTTATGGACATTAAGTTAGATGCTTTTGCACTACCAATGACAGAATAGTAACGATTTTGAAGAGTTTTAAAAGAAATCTATCTTTTATGAAAAAGAAAATACTCACATATATTTATCTCTTTTCCTATGCTGCTTTACTTCCTATGATTATTGGAGGTTTGATATTAATGATAATTTCATTTGTACAGCATCGTGATATGATCTTTAATCCCGATACCTATACCAAAAGGTTTGTAACACTTGATTCTGTCATATATTCTACTATGAAAGGGACTCCACGCTACCCTCGGCAGGCTTATTCAAACCAAGTGAATAAGGGTAAAACTACTATTGAAATTGTGAATATCGAAAAAGGTACTTTTTATAACTATGTTCAAAAGGAAAATGATAAAAACTATATATACATTTGGTATAAACCTAATGAGAAATATGCTTATTTAGCTAAAAAAGAAGAAACTATTTTTCCAGTAAAGGAATATTTGCGCGATGATAGAAATCTGATAATTGCATTTTTGGCAACAATTATCCTCAACAGGGCGCTTCACCGATACTTGTTTAAAAGATGGTGGTCTTTACCACGCAAATAGCTTTATAAGTCCCTTTAAATATTTTAAATTATTAAAAAAATATGACCGAAGCAGTAGCAAAACACATCAAAAAGCTCCATCAGTTGGAGAAAAAAGGCAATTTGGAGGTAGAACACCTCCTAAAAATTCTCAAAACACCTAATAAAGAGTACATTACTCCCTTGCAGGAAATGATAGCGCAATACCATTGGCAACCACTCAATGATGAACTTATCGTACCTTTTGCCTCGTGGGTAGAAGCCATTTGTATTTATTTGGAAGAAGGTACAAAAGGACTTTCAAAAGCCCTTTATAAAACAAAAGACTTCTTTCATATCGTCTTTGGAGTATTGGAAGAGTTACCCACAGAGGAATCACTCCCTACCTTTTTGGAAATTGCTCAAACTTTCTCTACCAATATCACCGATGAGCAACGGGATTTTGTACAAAAATATGCCTATTCACTTTGTAATATATCACACCAACTCAAAGGCGAGAAAGTAAACAAAGACCATCACGACACTTTTGTACCTATCTTAAAGCAGATCATCAGCTTTGGGCAGTCTAAAAAAGACGAAGTGCTAATGTGTAGTGCGACAGTGTGCTTTCAGGCGTTTGGCGACAAGAACGATATCCCCTACCTCAAAGCACTCCCTTTTACAGAAGCCTATTACAAAAGCACAGGAAAAACCATCGCCAAGAGAATAGAGAAGAAATATGGTAATTAACATCAGTTTAATTTAAAAAATATAGAAAAATTCATGAAGTATTATAGAGTATTAAACCAAAGTGAAGAGCCTTCAAACACTCAACTTAACTCAGAACATCAACTATCTGAGTTTAGAAAACAAGCAATTGCTATGCTTCCTTATAGTGAAGCTGTATGTAATCTTTCTAAAAGTACAGGAATGCAACTAAAAGGAGCGATGTGTTTAGCCCAAAATATACCATGCTTCCTTGATATTGTCCGACAATTTATAAATAATGGAAAAAAGTTGTGTCCTCTTATTGAACTTTGTGTAAACGATCCAATAAAGTATATTAAATTGGATGATTTAATCGAATTCTCCAATAATTACATCGGGATAATAAATAATACAAAGTTATATTTTGATATCGATAACGGAAATGTACTGTGGGAATATATTTGGGAATATATTAGAAAAAATCAATATTCAAACCTACCTTCACGATTAAAATCAGTTTTTCTTTTCAATAACAAAAAGGAAGCTTCGGAATTCTTTAAAAATTATCGAGATGATCGGTATTCTATATGTGAAATCAAATTATTATCAGGGAAAACAGAGAATTTTGATATGAATTGGTTTACAGATGTTCCATGTGATATTACATTTAATGACGCTATTAAATATGCAGAGAGTTATTGGGGTAGAAAGCAAACACCTCAACCTATCATAGAAACTTTACATCAGGGTTTATACTCATGGTAATAATGACTCAAAATCAAAGCCCTCTTTTCTTATCGGATTAAATGTAAAATAATATTTCTTTAGTTTGTTAGGAAGAAATAGAGAGCCTTTTGATGAAACAAAAAACGCATTATATAAATTTATGAAATTATATATTATAGGAAATGGATTTGACATAGCTCATGGAATTCCATGTAGATATTCTGACTTCTACACATATCTTGAAAAAAAAAGATGTGATGTATTAGAAAAAATGGAGCAATATTATGATGTTGATAAAGGTTCTGATTTATGGTCAGACTTTGAACGAAACTTGGAAGAAAAGATCTGTTATGATTCTTTTAGGGAGATTATATCTGAAAATGTTCCAAGACTTGGTTCGGATGATTTTCGGGATGCGGAATGGTATGATGCACAAATTTTCACAGAGCAAGAATGTGATGAGCTATTAGGAAAGATCCGTTCAGGCTTTAAAGAGTGGATAAATTCATTAGATTTAAATATCATAATAGAAGTATGACATAGACAAAACTGCTCATTTCTTCTCGTTCAATTATACTAAAGTATTAGAATTGGTTTATAGAATTCCTGATGAGAGTATCATGCACATACATAATAAAGTAGGAGAAGAGTTAATATTTGGACATGGTAAGGATGTTAAAAAATTTAATATTAAAAAAGCTTTGTATGGATATGATAACACTGATTTAGAAGAAGCAGAGAATGATATTATTATGGATATTGGGTATGAGAAATTTGCAGAATATGCTGTTTGTGAATTCTATGACAAGATGAGTAAGGATACTAACAAAATTATAAACACACATTTAAATTATTTTTCTAGTCTTTCCGATATAGATGAGGTAATTGTAATTGGACACTCATATAATGAAATAGATTACCCTTATTTCAAGAAAATATCTGAATCTATCAGCCATAAGGCTACTTGGACATTACATTACTTCTCTGATAAAGACAAAGTAAATGCTGAAAGATTAATGAGTGAAATTAAGAGATATGGTGATTTTGTCCTTAGATAGAATTTAAAAATGGAAACTAGAACAGAAAGTATATTAATTTAGGTTATTAGAAGAAAAAAGATGAGTTAAAATCCTTACTCAACACGCCCGATAACGCATCTGGGTTATTAGCCCAGCGAGTCTATGATTTTAACTCATCTTCGGGGGCAAAGATACAACACTTTTTGAAATTCTCCAAAGATTTCTAATTAAAATCTCAAAAATAGTTTATGCTTAGTTTTACAAAAGACGATATAGAAGCCCTACACCAAGCGGGCATTACTGCTGAGTTGCACTCTCCTCAACCCCACTTAATGAGCCTTGACGAGGTACTGCAAAACAAGTTTGCCCTACTAAATGACTATCCACAAATGGGGTTTTACTTCATTCGCTTTCCCGATGAGCTTATACCTATGCAACAGCAAGGGCAACATTTCCAGTGTTTTGGAAAATGCTGTTATGGTTATTTTGCACTGAATGCTAAGGGGAATGTATACTTACTCTCTACCAATGACGATTATACTGACGCCTCTGTGGTGTGGGTGAATCATTCGCTGGATGAGTTTATCAAAAGTTATAGTTGGTTGTTAGCGGGGGTATTTCAGCTTAAAGGTAGTGATACTTCTACCCAAGAAAAACTTTTTGCAGTACTGGATAAAGTTGCCCAGCAAATAACCGAGGCTATTCGTGAACTTCATCCTGAATTATTAGAGGAAGGAAGCCTTTGGAGTCAATTTATTTATATGATAGAAGACGGCTGGTTTTCTACCGCTTACCACGAAATATTCTATATCAGAGAAGGAAGAAGAAGTCTGTAATAATTTGTCAATTAAAAATACTCCTATGGAAAAATACAAGGAACTATTTCCATCCACAGAAGACTACCATCGCTATATAGAGCAATTGGAAAAGAAAATAAGCACTTTTGCTACTTCGTATATGAGCAATGCCAAATGGCGCAAGCTCTTTACGGCTATCATCGCTCATAAAAATCTTATCAAGCAGTGCGAAATATATGATTTCTTTGGCTATTGTGTGAACGAAATCGCTTGGCACAAAGTAGGCAATGACAGTGCTTTATCCATTCAAGAAGATTATATTTCAGAAAACATTACCACTGGTGAATACCCTACTTATTACCGCGAAATTGAATATATAGAGTTCAAAGCACGCTGGCAAAAGGCATATATTGGCAAGTTAGTTCCTCCTATTTACGAGACACAAGACCTCAACGTTATCGAAACCTTGCTCCACAGCATAGGTCAGTTTCAGTTATTAAAAACAGAAGAGAGTTTGAGGGTATTGGGGTATGGTAATTAAAATTACAGCCAACGGCGTACTTTCAGGCAATAGTTTTCGTATTCTTTGCCAAATTTCAGTCTGAGAGCGCGCTCTTATGGGATGATTTGGAAGCGTGTCATATAGACTATAAATAGCGGTATCCCTATCCAAGTTAAAAGATAAGAGAGCCATATTGCCCAAGCGAGCAAACAGCAAGCCAAGCCTACGTACATTGGGTTACGGCTTAGCTGGTATACCCCTTTTGAAACAAAATGAGTAGCCTGCGATGGCTCGAGAGGATTGATAGTGGTGCGAGCTTTACGAAAACTCCAAACGCCTGCAAATGAAATACCTATACCTATCCCTGCAACAGCCATAGCCACTACAGGCAAGTGAGGCAATGCGCCAAAAGGCAATAAACGAGCAAGCACCCACATTATCAAGGCACAGATAAACCATACTGCAGCAGGTGGGATTTTAAGTTCTAAGTTCTTCATTTTGTGAACTGCCTAATTCTTTTTTATGGCAAAGATAGTAATAATTTACAAATTATTAGTACCTTTGTAGCATAAATCAAATTAAATGAACACCCTACGAAAAGAACTACGCCCCGATTTTGCTACAGCCGAAAAGCTGTACCCACTTGTACTAAAACGCCTAGAAGACTACGAAGCATTTTGGGATAGCCAAAGTAAAGATACTCCCGAAGAAGTCTTTGACAAAGAATACAAGGCGATGGAGCAATACCTCAGTGAGCTCACGGGTAAAGACCTTTCCAATACTTGGCTGTGGGAATGGTGGGAAGGAAATGGTATTGAGGTTTTTGCCTTTGATTTGGCAATGCCCGACCCTGTAAAGCATAACAACCTCACTCGTGAAGATATCGCTGCTTTTGTTCGTATCATCATAGACAATGAATTTGAGTGCGAAAACGACTTTCAGGAGGAGTTTATGCCTTATATGTTCTACGCACATCAATACTTTTATAAGTTTTTAGAGCTCAACTGTCCGCATTTTGACCCTTCTGTATTCAATACCACCAAGGATAAAAAAGGCAAGTATCACGAGCCTACTGTGGAGGAGGTAATGGAGAAAATATGGAAGTAGGTGTCAGGGAATAGAATTGACAATTAATCTTAAAAATCTATACAAATGGAACTAAATCGTATCAAAGGGAAAATCGCTTTTATCTCGGGCGCCAGTAGCGGGATAGGTAAAGCCGTAGCCGAAAAATTGGCACAAATGGGCGTAAACCTTATTCTTTGCGCTCGCCGTGCTGAGGTATTGACAGAACTGAAAACCCAACTCGAAAAAGAACACGCTATAGAGGTTACTACCTTAGCTTTCGATGTGAGAAACTACCAAGAGGTGGCGAAAAATATCCAATCCTTACCCGAAAAATGGCAACAAATAGATATCCTCATCAACAATGCGGGCTTGGCAATAGGATTGCAACACCTCCATACCTACGCCATTGAAGATATAGACCAGATGATAGACACCAACATCAAAGGGTTTACCTATATCGCCAACAATGTGATTCCGCTAATGATTGCCACAGGCAAGGTGGGAACGATTGTAAATGTAGGGTCGGTAGCGGGAGAAATAGCCTACCCTAATGGCAGTATTTATTGTGCGACCAAGTTTGCCGTAAGAGCCCTCAGCGATGCGATGCGCATAGAGCTAATGGACAAAAATATAAAGGTAACCAACGTAAAACCAGGGTTGGTAGAGACCAATTTCAGCAAGGTGCGTTTCAAGGGCGACCAGCAGAAAGCAGATAATGTATACAAAGGCATCACGCCCCTATATGCCGAAGATATCGCCGATACTATCGCCTATATCGTCAATCTGCCCGACAAAATTCAAATTACTGATATTACTGTAACCCCACTCCACCAATCGGATGCTATTCACGTTCACAAATTAGCAAATTAGTCAATTTGCCAATTAGTCAACTCGCTAATTTCCTCCTTATGTTAAAAACCTTAGAACAACAATACCAATTTCAATATCCTGAACTATATCATCGGCTTTATGCTGACCAAATGCTAGATATAGGCGAATACACTTCACATTGGAGTAAAGAAGTATATCCCCGCTTGAAAAACCACCCACCGCTCTTTTTGTACACGCGGTGATTTTGAGTTGATTCCACTTGCTAATATTGCCGAAACTATCGAAGAGCTCAACGGCGAGGACAGTTGGTTCAGTATCAACCCCGATTACCTTTTTATCCCATTCGGACAAACAGGGGGCGGTGATTATTATTGCTTTTTGTACGACCAAAATCACCCTAAACCCACACCTCCTATTGCCTTGTTACAACACGACTCAGACGAGGCTGAGCTATTGGCAAACACCCTCGAAGACTTCTTTTTCTATGAGATGCTCAACTCGGTAAACGATATATACGAGGGGTCGCTCGTACGCAGTGAAGGTAATTTCTACGAAAACATCACCCGCCTACTACAAAGCCACCTACCTTACATAAGCAACGAGGCGCAACGGCAAGTAATACAAGATGTTTACAGCCGGAAACTCACCGATTTCACACGTGTGTTGCCACGTTCTACCCAAACCTATCAAGGATTATTATCCGATGAAGAACTGGAGCAACTCCTGCAACAACATATCCCCATAACAGGCGAAAAGACCTTTGTATATACAACTGAAAATGAGATAGAAAGCACCCCTTCGCGATATATAGACGGAACGCTCTATGTAAGGGTAAGTCCTATCCCTGCCAAAAACGACAAAGTGTATGATGCCCTCAAAGCACTGAATTGGCGACAAAACAAAGCTGTTACCGACCGCTTAGAGTACAGCAAGAAAATGCAATTGTACTACAACGACCAGTATGGCGTTCCGTGGGAAGAGTATATTTTAGGTGCTTTCAAAGAGCGTATTGAGGCGCTTAGGAAATTCCCCAATGTAACCGTAACTTTTGAACAAGCAAACAATGACTAAACAAGAAAAAGATTTCAGCGACCTCTCTCAAAAACTCCTCACCACTACCGATGGCAGTGAGTATCACGAATTGGTAAGAAAAATAGTGAAGAAGTACGGCGAGAAAATGCGTCAAGAAACCTTACAAACCTTAGTACGAGCAGTAAAAGAAAGCAAAATTACCCACGCTCGCAACTTTGTGATCGCACGTATCTCGGAACTTGTAACCGAAAACGACACTGCACTTGCACCTTTCTTCTACGAAATGATATCCAAAGGCTTACCCTATTGGGCTTTTAGCGGACTGCTGAAAGTAGAGGGAGACAAGTGCTATCCTTTTTTGGTAGACTACTTGCAAAAGGAGGATAACAAAGAAAATAAAGGAAGTGCTATCATCGCCTTAGCCGAGCATAGCGGACAGCCTTTTAATAACGACCTCCCCTCCGACCCTGCCTATTGGCAAGCCCTGCCTATAGAAAAAGTCCTTGAATGGCAGACGCAAGGTTACCCAAGAAAACAAGCACACAGCGAGTTTCCATTTTTAATAACCCATCCACAAACCGACTTAGAAAAGGCAATGGCTAAAATAGAGCAGGCTTTAGCAAAAGAGAGAGATTTTTGGCACGTGAAATCATATCAATACAACCGCGCTATTTTGGAAGTCCCCGAAAAGCAAGTTATCAACAATATTAAAGCGCGTTGGGAACTGCCCGCTGTCTACCTCACTTTCTTAGAACGCTTTTCGCCTGCCGATGATGCTTTTCTCAAGGGCATCAATCTGTATGGTGCTAATACTTTAATAAAGCATCAATACGGTTATGCTTTCAGTAGTCCCGATGATGAACTCTTCCCCGATTGGAAAGCCCATTGGTTCGTAATCGCCGATAAAGATGCCGACCCTTATATACTCGACCTTTCCAAAAGTGACGGCAACGATACGCCTATCTACAAAGCTCCCCACGGAGCAGGTCAGTGGAAATGGCGCAAAGTCGCGGGAAGTTTCTTAGAGTTCTTAGAAAAATTGTAGGAAGGACCTTTTTGGAGAGAAGGTAATTTCCAGATTACTAAAAAGATAAAATCGTCTTTTTCTTGGAATACAAAAAGAAATGATGTATCTTTGCACCTTGAAATAGAACTATGGAAGAAGAGGAAATATTATTTGTCATAACAGTAGCCGATGTACAACATTGGGCAGAAGAGAAATTAGGCAGGCGGCTTACTTATGAAGAACTGCAAATAGCAAAAGATAAATTGGAATGGGGCTTGTCAGAAGACATTGATGTGGTGTATAGTGCTATTTTTGAAGAGATGAAATAAATCAGAAAGTATAATAAATTATAAAATCATCAAGCATGTTAATAATAAAAAATCTCCACGCAGGTGTGGATGGTAAAGAAATCCTCAAGGGGATTGACTTAGAAATAAAAGCAGGTGAAGTACACGCCATCATGGGGCCTAACGGAGCCGGAAAATCTACCCTATCTTCGGTGATTGCAGGCAACGAAAACTTCGAGGTAACCGAGGGTGATATCCTCTTAGAAGGCGAAAGTCTGTTAGAAGATGCCCCCGAAGAGCGCGCTCACAAAGGCATCTTTATGTCTTTCCAATACCCAGTAGAAATCCCTGGTATATCTGTAACAAACTTCATCAAAACAGCTATCAACGAGAGTCGCAAAGCAAAAGGACTCCCCGATATGCCTGCTGCTGAACTCCTCAAGAAAATACGCGAAAAAGCAGCCCTTTTAGAAATAAACCCCGATTTCCTCTCTCGCTCCCTCAACCAAGGATTCTCTGGCGGTGAGAAGAAACGCAACGAAATCTTCCAAATGGCAATGCTCGAGCCCAAAGTCGCTATCCTCGACGAAACCGACTCTGGTCTCGATATCGATGCCCTCCGCATTGTCGCTAATGGCGTGAACAAACTCAAAAACGAAAACAACGCAGTGCTCGTTATCACCCACTACCAACGCCTCTTAGACTACATCGTCCCCGATTATGTTCACGTGCTTTCCGATGGTAAAATCGTAAAAACAGGCGACAAAAACCTCGCCTTAGAATTGGAAGCTAAAGGTTATGATTGGCTGAAAGGATAATGGTTAATTATTAATGATTAATTATTAATTACGGTTATGCTCATTGAAAAATACACAGAAACCTTAACAAACCCTTTGTTACCTGAGGCGTTTCAGTTCTCAAAAAGAAAAGACATCTTTGCTATCAACTATGAACATCAGCAAATAGGCGTATGCAATGAGTCAGAAGGATTTTCGCTCTACACTTTTGAAAAAGAACTGCTTTGGGAAATAAACAAACCTATTGTGGGGGCTTTATTAGCGATAGAACGCCAGCAAATTTGGCTTGCCCAGCGCCACGATGCCCAGCACATCACCGTATGGGTGTATGACCTGCAAGGGAAGGCTTTGGCGTCTATACCTATGGACGACGAAATCTACGATGCTAATATAGAGCTGAAAACATTACCTAATAACAAAGTGGTTATCACTTTCTATGGCGGACAAGATGGTTGTATGAGCTATCTGCTATCTTTTGAAAACGAAAAACTAAAAGTAGCCAAACAATTGCCTAATGATGTAGATTTCTGCTGTATGCTCAGTGAAAAAGAAGCTGTATTCACCAATTTCTACGAGGCAGAGCTTTATGTAATGAGTTATCCATCGCTAAAAACACTCAAAAAACACCATTTCTCCAAGGATTGGGGAGCCATAGCACAACCTTTCAAAGGTGACAAAATACTGATTACCGATATGTACTGCAATCGGCATTACATTTTTGATATCAGTACCCTCACAGTGGAAGACGAAATCATTTTCAAAGGTTTTGAACCTTATCAAGATGAGGTAGAAGAGTTTTTAGTAAGCGATATCGACGAACTCCACTATCACAACGGTCAGCTGATAGGAGGATATACCGAAGTAGATAGCAATCGCAACGCCATATATCACTGGCTCATTAGCAAATTAGAATATTAGCCATTGGCTCATTAGCAAATTGACAGCCTATGTGGCTCGCACTAAAAGATTAAGAAGATGAATTTAAAAGAAAAATGGGTTGCTGCCTTCGAGGCATTCCCTCATAAAGACGATATATTAAAAGATATTCGCAAAGAAGCCCTTAGTTTCTTTGTCGAAAAAGGTTTCCCACATAAAAAAGTAGAAGCGTGGAAATACACCTCACTCTCTAACCTCCAAGCTACTGATTACAGCTTGTGGCAACCTATTCACAATAAAACAACCCTCTCACCCGAAGTGTTGCACAAGTACGCTATCGCAGATTGCTATCAGCTTGTGTTTGTAAACGGCTATTACTGCCCCGAAATGTCGAGCAAAGAGATTGTAGGTGCTACTATTAGCCCTCTATTAGAGGCGTTGCACAAAGGTGGAGAAGCCTTTATCAAAAAATACTTCAATACCAATACCGAAAAAGGCGATATATTCACAGCCCTCAACACGGCTTTTGCCTCAGAAGGAATCTATATAGAAGTACCTAAAGGAAAAATAGTAGATAAACCTATACAGTTGTTGTATTTCAATGACAGAAAAGAAATCACTTGCTATCAGCCACGCAATATTATTGCCGTGGGCGAGAATGCACAGCTCAAAGTCATTGAAGTACACCAAAACTTATCGGATACTGCTACGGCTATCCTTACCAACGTAGTAACCGAGGCTTTTGTAGCCAAAGAGGCTTTCCTCGACTATTACAAATTGCAAAATGATAGCCTGACAGCTTCTCTTATTGATAACACCTATATTTCACAAGAAGCAAATAGTCACGCCAGCGTACATACTTTCTCATTTGGAGGCACACTCACTCGCAACAACCTCAATTTCTATCACCAAGGCGAGTATTTGGAATCTACCCTCAAAGGGTTGAGCATCCTCAAAGGCACTCAGCACACCGACCATTATACGCTAGTAAACCACGCTTGTCCTAATTGCGAGAGTCATCAGGATTATAAGAGTATCGTAAGTGATGAAGCTACCAATGTATTCAATGGTAAGATAATGGTAGAGCAAATCGCCCAGAAAACAAATGCTTATCAGCAGAACGACAATATCCTCCTCTCCGATAAGGCAACGGTATACACCAAGCCCCAACTCGAAATCTTCGCCGATGATGTGAAGTGCTCACACGGTTGTACTGTAGGCTCTCTCAGCGCAGACTCCTTATTCTACCTGCAAACACGTGGAATAGGCAAAAAAGAAGCGGCTGCCCTACTTACCTATGCTTTTGCAAATACCGTATTAGAAAGCGTAAAAATCCCGGCTCTCTCGGAGCATATCAATCAGATTATTGCTGAAAAATTAGGAGTAACTGTAGATTTTTAATTAATGAGATATGTTACCTTTTCTCACAAAGATATCTCTTATTTCTTTGTTGCTAATAGGGAATACGTATGGACAGAGGGAGGACATTTGGCAAGAGCAATCTTCCTCGCCTATTCTTAGAAAAGTAGAGAAGAGCAAGGAGATATTCCTATCTTCTACCTCTTGGCATACTTGCCAATGGGTGCATTATCTTCATGGGGAGACCAGTGCTTCTCTTATGAAAATACCTAAGGGGGAGCGACCAGCTCCCTCATCCTATTTGCGCCCTAACGATATAGCAGTGCATTTGAGTACTTTTCTACAAGGGGCCTCCTATATCGTACCTGAAGATATTTTGGATAAGTATGGGCGTGCGCTTGTGGGCAGGCCTGACAATTGTCAATTTGTAATCCCTAAGGAACAAATGGATTGTCTTTTGGAAGAAGCAAAGGGAGATGTTTCTTATATAGAAGCAGCTTTAGGGGTGCCTCATGGGCATTGGGCAGGAAGGAGACTCTCTCGGATAGATATTCCTTCTCCTGAGAATTTTTTTCTGAGAATGCCTACAGGCAATGAAGCAGGAGTCAATAAGTTCTGGTTGCCAGGAGGTTATCTGTGGCAGGGGTATCGCGAAGCAATCATTAGCCAAGTCCCCCAAGGAGCCTATGTGGAAACGAGGATAATGATCAATACCAAAATAAATAATGAGTAATGACTAATACTGTATTAGTCATTACTCATTATTCATTGATCATTGAGAATTAGTTCTTTGCTTTTTCAAATTTCTGAGCCACTACATCCCAGTTGATTACATTGAAGAAGGCATCAATGTACTTTAGGGCGTTGGTTCTGATACTTGAGGTAGTAAGCGTGTTCCCATACATCCAAGGCAAGGATAGGAGTTCCTTGTATAGGCATATTAGGCATGAGAGGGTTGTCTTGGTTAGGAGTATCTCCTATGTGCAACTTGCCATCTTGCCCTACTACAAGCCATGCCCAGCCTGAACCAAACTGCTTAGCAGCGGCATCTGCAAATTGGTTTTTGAAATTCTCCAAAGAACCGAAATCAGCATTGATTTGTGCCAATAGAGCTCCTTTGGGAGTGGTCTTTTTAGGAGTCATCACTTCCCAGAAAAGAGTATGGTTATAGTAACCTCCAGCATTGTTGCGTACAGCCTTGTTGTTCAAGTCCAATCCTGCGAGAATCTCCTCTATAGTCTGGCTCTCAAGGGCGGTACCAGCAATAGCCTTATTTAGGTTGTTAGTATATCCCAAGTAATGCTTAGAATAGTGGATAGACATAGTGCGCCCATCTATATAAGGTTCTAAGTCACTATATCCATAAGCAAGACCAGAAAGCTGGAACTTACCTTGTGCTTTTACTTCATTGGGATTACCCCAATTTTCTTTTGCAACATTTTGCTTTACAGTCTCTTGTGCTGCGGACTGTGCGGTCTTAGGGCAATTACAAGAAGCAACTGCTGCCAAGATCCCTGGTAGAATGAATCTTTTCATTTTTTTTAGGTTTTATCTGTTAAGAGGGGAAAAACTGTTTAGAAGGGTTAGAAGAATGGTCAGTGCAAAGGTACAAAATAAAGTAACACTATTTGTTTTTTAACTTTTATTTGGCTTTTGTTGGTTAGTCTTCAAAATATACTTATCTTTGCCCTCCTTTTGTCTGTGATTGGTAGTAGAGTAGCTAAGAGGTTTGTGATTGGGTTTTATTCTTCACATGCTATTACTCACATACTCAGCTGTGGACACTCGCTGGCTTTACTCACTATTTGCTCATGCGACTTTACTTATTATCTAAAAAATGAAAGTGATTATTTATCAGGCCTTTGTAAGGCTTTTTGGCAATATATCTACTGATAATATTCCTTATGGTACTAAGGAAGAGAACGGCGTGGGGAAGTTTTCCGACTTTACCGATGCTGCCCTACAAGGGATAAAGGAGTTGGGGACAACTCATATTTGGCTTACAGGGGTGCTACATCATGCCTTGGTGGGCGACTATACTGCTATAGGGGTTGCTCATGACAATCCCTATTTGGTCAAGGGGCGAGCAGGATCCCCCTATGCAGTGAAGGATTATTACAATGTGAATCCAGACTTGGCGGAGAATCCAGACAAGCGTTTGCAGGAGTTTGTCGCTCTGGTGGAGCGTATCCATCGGCAGGGGATGAAAGTCATTATAGACATAGTCCCTAACCATGTAGCTCGCCAATATCACTCTACCTCCAAGCGGGAAGGAATTAAAGATTTTGGAGAAGAAGATGATACTACAGTAGGATATAGGCGTGATAATAACTTCTATTATAATGTCGGAGAATCCTTTCAACTGCCAGAATTTTCTTTAGGATATACTCCTACCATTCCCTACACTTCCTATCAGGAGTATCCCGCTAAGTGGACAGGGAATAGCCGTAGTAGTGCCCCTGCTCTTACCGATTGGTATGAGACTGTAAAGCTCAACTATGGAGTAAGCCCTGAAGGAGAAAAGGACTTCGATACCCTGCCTCCAGAGTTTGCTCAGTGGGATTGGGGGGCTCATTATGCCTTTTGGCGTAGCCGTGTAGTGCCCAATACTTGGATAAAGTTCAAGGATATTGTCTCTTTCTGGTTGGCTTTAGGGGTGGATGGCTTTCGCTATGATATGGCACAGATGGTACCAGTGGAGTTCTTCAGTTATCTCAATTCCTTTATCAAGACACAAAAGCCTGATAGCTTTCTCATGGCTGAGATTTACGAAGAAGCCCGCTATCGGGAGTATTTACAGATGGGGAAGATGGATGCTCTCTATCATAAGGTGGGGCTCTATGATACCCTGAGAGATATTATCTGTTATGGACATTCGTCCGACAGGATTGATTTTGTCCAAGAACCTCTTCGCGATATTGCCCCGCGGATGCTTCACTTTCTGGAGAATCATGATGAGCAGCGCATTGCCAGTGAGGGCTTTGCTGGAGAGGCGCGTTATGGGTTACCTGCCATGACACTCACAGCTCATTTGAGCCAGGCAGCAGTAATGCTTTATTTTGGGCAAGAAGTAGGCGAACCAGCTCGAGAGCATGCAGGATTTGGTGCGCCTACTCGTACTTCTATTTTCGATTATATAGGGGTGCCCGCTCATCAGGGATGGGTCAATGGCAAGCGCTATGATGGTGGAGGCCTTACCCCCGAACAGGCTTCCCTAAGGGATTTCTATTGCCGCCTGTTACGCTTACCTATAAAAGGAAATTTCCAAAATATACATAGATATAATCGAGAACATACCTCTTATTATAATGATAAGGTATATAGCTTTGTGCGGGAGGAAAAACAGCGCAAATGGATTATTATAGTTAATTTCAGTAGGGAAGATACTTACGGCTTTGACCTACAGATCCCTCCTGTGCTTAGGGCACATTGGCTACTCTCCGATGGTGTTTACCCACTGGAAGATCGACTCTATGGGGAGAAACAGACCCAACTCTTTACCATGGGAGGGCAAGCGCATATGCGAGTGGATATAGCACCTTTGGAGTCCTTAATTTTCTGTTTGGAGAAATGACAAGGTGGTAATTTTTAGTCTCATAAATGAGCTTAGATTCATGCAAAAAACGTATCTTTGTGACAAAAACATATTCTGATGAATTTAGAACATATTGCACAGATTTCTTTTAAGCTTTTTTGGATTATTGATATTATAGGAGGACTTCCTATTTTCATCAGCCTGATGAATCGTTTTGGGAAGATACAAACAGAGAAAGCTGCATTGGTGTCAGCCTGTTTGATGATTATTTTTCTTTTTGCAGGAGAAGCTATGCTTCGCTTTTTGGATATTCCCCTGAAAGTCTTTGCTGTAGCAGGGGCTTTTATCCTTTTCATCATTGCGGTGGAGATGATCCTTGGGGTCAGCTTTCATAAAATGGAAGAAGCCAATAGCATTTCGATAGTTCCTATAGCATTCCCACTTTTGGCAGGACCTGGGGTACTTACCATGATACTATCTTTGCACTCTTCTTATTCTTCTGTGGATATTGTTATTTCTATCCTGATCAATGTAGCTATTGCTTATGTAGTTATCAAGCACTGTCGAAGAATCAATGATTGGATGGGGCAAACAGGAATTGTTATCGCCAATAAGATAGCAGGGGTCATTCTTTTGGCACTTTCTATCAAGATGTTTGCAGATAACTGGAAGACAATATTTGAATAATAGGTGTTTTCCTCTCAGAAGAAAATGCCTATATTGCTAATAGTCGTATCCTGAATCCTAATCGAATATAAAAGTAAAAGCGTAATTAATTGAGAGACAATTAATTACGCTTATTTAGTAGCGGGGACTGGACTCGAACCAGTGACCTTCGGGTTATGAGCCCGACGAGCTGCCTACTGCTCTACCCCGCGATTTACGGGTGCAAAGGTACGACCTTTTTTTTAATTACCCAAATAAAAAAATAATATTTTTTGACAAACTTTATCTAATTGAAAAACAGGTTTTTATAGCAAGAATTCACTATAAAAACCTGTTTTTGTATAGAAGATATGCTACTCTACCGTTACCGATTTGGCCAAGTTACGCGGCTGATCTACGTTGCAACCACGCATAGTAGCGATGTGGTAAGAGAGCAATTGCAGAGGAATAACACTTAGAATAGGGGAGAATATCTCATCTACTTCAGGAATCTCCAAGGTATGATCAGCAAGACTACTCATCTGGGTATCATTCTCTGTTACTACAGCAATGATTTTTCCTTTTCTTGCTTTGATTTCTTGTGCATTGGAGACTACTTTTTCATAATGACCTTTAGAAGGAGCCAAGAAAATTACAGGCATATTCTCATCTATTAGGGCAATAGGGCCGTGCTTCATCTCTGCTGCTGGATACCCTTCAGCATGGATATAGGAGATTTCTTTCAGCTTTAAAGCTCCTTCCAAGGCTACAGGGAAGTTGTAGCCACGCCCTAAATAGATGCAGTTAGATACATCCTTGTACTCTTGGGCTATTTCTATAACCTTATCCTTGGTCATTTCGATAGTTTTAGCTACCAAATCAGGCACTAAGGCAAGGTTCTGGCATAGCTTCTTATAGGTCGTGTGATCTATGGTTCCCTTCTTGTGTCCTAAGTGGAGGGCTAAGAGGGTTAGTACAGTAAGCTGAGTGGTGAAGGCCTTGGTGGAGGCAACCCCTATCTCTGGTCCAGCGTGGGTATAGGTTCCTGAGTCGGTAAGGCGAGCGATGGACGAACCTACGACATTACAGATACCATAGATGAAGGCACCACGCTCTTTGGCCAATTTCAAGGCTGCCAAGGTATCGGCAGTTTCTCCTGATTGGGATATAGCGATCACTACATCCGAAGGATTAATCACTGGGTTGCGGTAGCGGAACTCGGAAGCATACTCTACTTCCACAGGGATACGTGCCAGTTCCTCAAAGAGGTATTCTCCTACCAATCCAGCATGCCAAGAGGTACCACAGGCTACGATAACAATACGGTCTGCACTAAGGAACTGCTTGAGGTTGTTATTGATTCCTGATATTTTGGTGGTATGATCTTCTAAGAGGCGACCACGCATAGTATCTTGGATAGATTGAGGTTGCTCAAAGATTTCTTTGAGCATGAAGTGCTCATATCCTCCTTTTTCTATAGCATCAATACTGAGCTTAAGCTCTTGTATGGTAGGGTCTACCTCCTCGTTGTTATGTATCTTGCGTACCTGAACCTCTTGATTGAGCTCTATGGTAGCCATCTCTCCATCTTCGAGATAGAGTGCATTCTGGGTATATTCTATAAAAGGAGAAGCATCGGAGGCTATATAGAACTCATTTTCACCGATTCCTATTACCAGGGGACTTCCTAAGCGAGCTACGACCATTTTAGAAGGATGATCTTCCTCCATTACCGCAATAGCATAAGCGCCTACTACTTCATTAAGAGCGTAGCGAACAGCCTCCTCTAGGGGGAGTTGTTTCTTATTCTTGATGTATTCTATGAAGTTAACCAATACCTCTGTATCCGTATCAGAATGGAATACATAGCCTTCTTTGAGTAAGCGCTGCTTGATAGGCTGATAGTTCTCTATGATCCCGTTGTGTACGATAACCAATTTGCCAGAATTGGAAAAATGAGGGTGGGAGTTCACATCATTGGGCACCCCATGAGTAGCCCAACGGGTGTGGCCAATTCCGAAAGTAGCTCCAGAGAGGGTGTCTTTAGCGGATTTTTCCTCCAAGTCGGAAACTTTTCCTTTGGTCTTTTCACTGATAAATTTTCCAGCATTTACAACAAAACCGGCACTATCATAGCCTCGGTATTCTAAGCGCTTGAGTCCGTTGATGATAATCGGATACGCTTCTTTATTTCCTATATATCCTACAATTCCACACATAATTTTCTGTTTTTAATTATTATAGATAGCGTGCAAAGGTACACTTTTTCTAAAAAATAAATGGGTTAATTAATGTTTATTTTGTTTTATTATATCTTTTTAACTTGATATTCATTATCGATTATTCTCTCAGCATATACTGCATAGTATCTTGGGGTGAAGTATCTTAGTAGGGGGCGTATACCAAGTTTCCCAACAGGGTGCGTCCATTTTTCTCTATATTTTATTCTCCAACCGGCTTTCTCCAAAAGCATATCCAGTTGCCAATCCTCGAACTCGTGATAGTGACAGTCGCGAGGGTCGTTGTCATTGCGATAAGCCGAGGCGAACCACAAGCGTAAGGGTACAGTTACCAAAAGTCTTTGGGCAGGTAAGTGCTGGAGCACTTCGAAGGGGTTTACCAAGTGCTCTAATATCTCTAAGGCGGTGACAAACTCTCCTGTATAGTCGGCTAATTTCTCAGGGAAAAGATCCAAATCCTCTCCTTGAGTATTGTTCACGATGTACCCTTCCTTTTCCATTACTTCGGAAAAGGGGTTGCGTACCCCTAAGTCCAATATGGTGGTTCCCTTGGGAGCAAATCGCTCTAAGATAGTCAGGGTTTTGCCATAGCGCTTCTGAGGATAGATACGATACATAGAGTCCATGGTTATACTACTTTTAACAAGGCATACGAATATGAAAAGCGTCCACTCTCGGGTACCGAAAGCAATAGGCTGTCCCCCTTTTGTAGCTTTCCAGAGTTGAAAAGTTCCTCCAACATTAGGTAAGGAGAAGCGCTTCCTACATTGCCAACCTTGGTCAGGTTCATGAACCAGCGATCAAGAGGGATATCTATCCCTACTTTCTTAAGTTCCTCATATAAGCGTTCCTTGAAATAATTGGAAGAGATGTGAGGGAGGAAGTAAGTGATTTCTTCAGCGGAAAGATCATGTTTCTTTAGGGCAACGAGCATACTCTCTGCTCCTTTTACCAAGATGTTTTCATTAAGTAGTTTCACATCTTGTTTGATGGCAAAGATAGAGTATTCTAACCACTCTTCAGGAGCGTAGTCACTCCAAGCTTTTAGAGAGCCATCGGATTGTTTTTCGCCTCCAGCATACATACAAGCTTCCAACTGATGGGCATAGGAGTATCCCTCCATCCACATGATTTGTAAGGAATCTTGTGAAGGAAGAGGGGTGTTCTCTAAAAGGAAAGCCCCTGCTCCATCGGAAAGCATAAAGCGAAGGAAGTCCTTCTTGAAAGCCAAGATAGGGTGTTCTTCTAAGAGGGCAAGGGTCTGTATTTCATTCTCATATTTGTTCGCCCTTAGCCAAGTAGAAACACGTTCAGATCCTGTACAGACAGCATTGGAACTATTGCCTGCTTTTACAGATAAATAGCCAAACTTCAGGGCATTCATGCCTGAGTTACATACTCCTGCTGAGGAGTTAAGCTCCACAGACCCACTTCCTCTCAATAGGCCGTGTACCATAGCTGCATGCGAGGGTAACAAAGTGTCTGGTGTGGAGGTGCCACAAGAGAGTACTTCTATATCTTCTGCCTTAAAGCGATTGTCTAATAACCCCTCTATCGCTAAGCAAGTCAGCTCGGCATTGGTGTGAGTAGGATTGCCTTGTGTATCAAGTGCATAATAGCGGGTTTGTATGCCATTATTTCTCAGTACGACACGCTTGGCTCGCGAGGCAGCTTCATTTATCTTTCCTAAGAAAGCTTCCATCAGGTCATTGTCAATAGGGGTATTGGGTAAGAATTTGTTAGCTTTGGTGATATATACGCAATTCATGAATTGTTTAGCTATTTATAAAAAGTTACGGAGTGCAAAGATACGATTTTTCTTTTAATTCTCTACTAAACTCTTGATAAGGGCTATATGAGAGAGCGTCTTCTCATATCCATAGTCAAAGGCCTTATCTATAAGTTTTGTTTCTAATACTCCTATGTTGTCTAATTCATGTAGGAAGACATAATCACATTTCTTGAACTTTTTCTCATAGGATCCATCCATGACTACATTGTAGATACGTTGGAGAAACTTGATAGGATTACCTAACTCCTTCTCATTAACCTCCTTGAGCGGGTTTACGAAACTTCCTATAAGGATGTCACACTTTCCCTTGAGGGGCTCTATTGGGAAATTGTTCAGAAGCCCTCCATCACAATAGATAGCCTCTCCTATCTTTATAGGGGAGAAGTAAGGCGGCAAGGCCGAAGATGCAACCATAGGGGAAATGAGGTCTCCCTTAGAGAAGTAAATAGCTTTTCCATTGAGTAGATTGGTAGCGGCTATGTATAGTGGGATGGAGAGTTCCTCAAAGGTATTGCAAGAAAGGTGTTTTTGGAATAAAGCAGGGTATTTGTTGCTATTGATAAGTCCCATTCTTGGGAGGGAGAGCATCGATAGCTTAAAGAGGGGAGTCTCTTTGAAGAAATCTACTATCTCCTCTGGAGTTTTTCCTGAGGCATAGAGAGCTCCTACCAAAGCCCCTCCACTAGTACCTGAGATCACCACAGGACGCAGATTGTGTTCTTCCAAGGCCTTGAGCATTCCCCCATGGGCTAAAGCACGCACTCCACCCCCAGAGAGTGTAAGTCCAAAAGTTTTCATAGACAATATCTTATAATAGGTTAATATGATGCTTTGCACATAGGGAGAGTATTTCCTCTGTCCAGATAGAGGCTTGTACCTCGCCTATATGGGCTTTCTGAAGGAAGAACATACAGATACGGGACTGACCAATCCCTCCGCCTATGGTAAGAGGCAAGTCTCCCTGTAGGAGCATTTGGTGGTAGTCTAAGTGTTTGCGCTCTTCTAAGTTGGTCGCTTTGAGCTGTTGCATAAGGGAAACTTCATCCACGCGAATCCCCATGGAGGAGAGTTCTAAGGCACTTTCCAAGACAGGATTCCATAGGATTAGGTCGCCATTGAGCTGCCAATCATCATAATCAGGGGCACGACCATCATGTTTTTCACCAGAGAGAAGTGCACCTCCTATTTGCATAATGAAGATAGCTCCTTTCTCCTTAGCAAAACATTGTTCCCGCTGGTTAGGAGACAAATTAGGATATTTATGTTCAAGTTCTTGAGAGGTGATAAAGGTAATTTCCCTTGGCAAAAAAGGAGTTAGTAATGGATATTCGAGGGTGATGACCGCCTCAGTGGCCAAAAACACTTTGTATATCTTTCTGACAGTTTCCTCCAAATAAGCTAAGGTACGTTGCTCTTTGGTAATGATTTTCTCCCAATCCCACTGATCCACATAGATGGAATGGGTATTGTCCAAGGTCTCATCACGGCGAATGGCGTTCATATCGGTATAGATGCCCTCCCCTACACCAATCGCATAGCGCTTGAGTGCCAAGCGCTTCCATTTGGCTAAGGAATGGACAATTTCTATCGTATCCTCGGGAGCATCTTTCATTTGGAAAGAAACAGGGCGCTCTACTCCATTGAGGTTGTCATTCAGACCGGTAGAATTCTTTACAAAAAGTGGTGCAGAGATACGGGAAAGGTTTAGTGCCTTGGATAGCTCTGTCTCAAAAAAATCTTTGATGCGCTTGATAGCCCTTTCGGTATCCATGATACCATACTTGGGGTTATATCCTTGGGGAATTCTACATGAGGACATAGGGTATTATATTAAGTGTTCTATAAAATCAATATTCATTTTAGCAGAGAGTGCTGCGGCTTTTTCTACGAAAGTATCATAGGAGATCGTATTTCCTTCGCCTGCATTGTCTGAAACAGCGCGTAGGATAAGGAAAGGTGTGTCCATAAGGTAGCAGGTTTGCGCTATAGCTGCCGCTTCCATCTCTACAGCTACAGCCTCGGGGAAGTGGGTTTCTATCCATTGGCGGGTCTCTTTCTTGCTCACAAAAGAGTCTCCACTGACTATCGGGGCACAATGCAGCTGAGAGGTATAGCGAGCTACCAACTCTTGGACTTTGTAGAACCATTGTTCGGCAGGGAGGTAGCTTCGGGGCATCTGGGCTTGTTGGCCTATGGCATAACCAAAGGCTGTGACATCTACATCGTAGTAGCTGACCTCTGTAGCCAGTACCATATCGAAGACCTTGCTGTGTCGTAAACCTCCAGCAGTCCCTGTATTGATAACCAGCTCTGGAGCAAAATGATCTATAAGGAGTGCAGTCCCTATGGAGGCACTTACCTTACCAATACCCGAGAGGAGTACTACCACTTGGTGGTTGCCTATCTGTCCCTCATAGAAAGCATAACGCCTGAGGTGGGTTGGGGCAGGATTGCCTAAATATTCTCTAAGAAGCTGTATCTCACTCTCCATAGCTCCGATGATTCCTATCTTCATAGTTTTGAGTTTTTAATTTTTGAGTTATTTATAATAAAGGGCTGACTACGGCTTATCCCTCTGCTCCCCGATGAGGGAACTTTTTCACGGATTACTCACCGCCCCTACAGTGCCTCCACTTACGGCAAACTCCATAGCTTGTTTGGCTGTGAAGCCCTCGGCAGGTTTTACATAGTCCTGATGGACAACAATCACCCAACCAGAGATAGCATAGGAATGGGGTAGGTATACACTGACCATTTCTTTAAGACCGATGGCAGACATGTCCTCTTGGGTAAGGAAGCCTATACGCCATATATCCGGCTGCTCTTGTACTTTTACCCATACTGGGTTAGAGAACTTTTGCTTGTCTCCGACAAAGGAGCCTATCACATCCCGAATGGTCTTGTAGATAAACTTCACCCCTGGGGTGTGTTCCAAAAGATAGTCCAATCCCTCCACTAAGAGTTTTCCTACAAGAAAACGATTGCCTAAGTAACCGATTAAGGTGGTACCCCCCAGCACAAGGATAAAGACAAGTCCTGGGAAACGTTCTGAAATATGAGGTACAAGGTTGTCTACGCTGTAGAAAATAGACCAAATAATCCAAACGGTCGTACTCAAGGGGCCTATAATGACAACGCCTTGTAGAAAATATTTGAGAAAACTACGTATATATGGGTTCATAAATATTTGTAAAGCTATTTTACTTAGGTTATTTTTTACTCTTCACTTTTTACTCCTCCTCATCTTCTCCCAATACATCTATATGCGGTTCTATAAGTGTCTTTTTGTTGGCGATACTCTTCTCCAAAGCAATCAGCAATGACGGTAGGAGAATTAGGTTGCTGGTCATGGCAAAGAATAGAGTGGTTGAGATAAGCCCTCCTAAAGCTTTTGTGCCTCCAAAGCTCGATAGGGTAAAGATGGAGAATCCAAAAAGCAATATTATAGAGGTATAGAACATACTAATCCCTGTCTCCTGCAAGGCAGCATATACCGAGCGCTTCACCTTCCACTTATGCAGGACAAGTTCCTGACGATACTTGGCCAAAAAATGGATGGTATCATCGATGGAAATCCCAAAAGCAATTCCAAAGACCAATATAGTAGAGGGCTTCAGTGGGATACCTGCATATCCCATGACTCCCGCGGTAACCAGTAGTGGTAATAGATTGGGGATAAGAGAGATAATAACCATTTTGAACGAACGGAACATATAGAACATCATCACGGCGATAATCACTATAGTAAGTAGCAACGACTGAATGAGGTTCCCTACTAAGTAATCAGTTCCTTTGGTGAACATATAAGCCTTACCTGTTAGGTGTACCTTGTATTGTTCTTGAGGGAATAATTTTTCTGTTTGCTTGGCGATAGCCTCTTCTATCTGATGCATTTTCTCGGTACCTATATCCTTCATGAAAACCGTGATACGGGCTACCTGTCCCGTACTATCTACAATACTACGTAGCATATCGGCCTTTCCCTCTGAGTTTTTTACATAAGCAAGGACAAAGGCACGTTCCTGAGCCGTAGGCAGGGCAAAATATTCAGGATTGCCATTATAGAAAGCTTGTCTGGCATATTTCACTAACCTTACTACTGAGATAGGTTGGGATATTTCGGGGATATCCTCCAGATATTCCTCGAGCTTGTCCATGCTTTGTAGGGTAGAGGGGCGCATGACCCCATTTTTCTTGCCCGTATCGACTGTGATTTCTAAGGGCATAATGCCGCCAAACTCTTTTTCAAAGAAGAGAATATCATCATAGAAAGTCTCTCCCTTGGGCATATCCTCTATGACACTTCCTGAGATATGGATACGATAGATTCCTATAATACTCGCCACTAAGAGGGCTACCGCTACAGAGAAAGTAGCAAAACGGTGCTTCTTGACAATACGCTCTATCCCCTCCAAGAGCCCTCCTATCCATTGCTTGGTTAGGTGCTTGAGATGTCGAGGCTTAGGAGTGGGCATAAAGCTATATATGATAGGGATCACACACAAGGAAATCACATATAAGCACATAATACTGATAGAGGAGACAATCCCAAACTCCTTTAGGATACTGCTCTCAGTGATGATAAAGGTAGCAAAACCTGCGGCCGTGGTTAGGTTCGTCAGTAGCGTGACATTTCCGACCTTGGTAATGACACGTTGGAGCGCCATTGCCTTATACCCATGCTTGTGTATTTCCTGCTGGTAACGGTTGATGAGAAAGACACAGTTTGGCACCCCTATAACGATTACCAAAGGAGGAATTACTGCCGTGAGTATAGTAATCTCATAATGGAAAAGACCTAAGAAACCAAAAGCCCACATCACTCCTATAAGAACTGTACACATGGAGATGAACATCGCTCTAAACGAACGGAAGAAAAAGAGCAACACCAAGCAGGTGGCCAAGAGTGCCCCAATGATGAAAAAGCCTATCTCTCCAGTGATAATCTCGGTGCTTAGGGTACGTATATAGGGCATACCCGATACATGTATAGGAACCCCTAAGTCTTTCTGATAATTTTCTATCAAGGGTTTTAGATCCTTGAGAATAAAATCCTTACGAATAGCTGTATTGACAATATCCTTGCGTAAGGAAACGGCCATTCGCAGGGTGGAATGGTCTTTGTTATACAACAGACCTTCATATACAGGTGTTTTGTCAAATAGTTTTGGGAAAAGGCTGTCCACTTCCCCTTGGGTGGAGACTTCTTGAGGGAAAAAGTTACGTGTGGCAAAGCGCTCATGGATCGTATCCTTGTACAACTCTTTAATGGTATTCAGCGAGAGTACTCCCTCCACTTGTGGGAATTTCTGTAAATCATGAGCCAACATATTCCAGCGGTTAAAGCCCCCTGCTTGGGTGATCTTGTCGGCTTCTACTCCTATGACAATCAGGTTGCCCTCTTCACCGAACATACTTAGGAACTTATCATACTCTTTGCTGATAGGGCTGTCCTTTGGGAGCATATTCGCCTCCGAATAGGTCATGCGGATATACTTCCACTGTAGGGCTAAGAAGATAGTAATCCCTATGAAAATAGATAGGAAAATATAGCGATTGCGCAAAACAAGACGCGCGACAAATACCCAAAAATTATTTAATAACTTTCTCACGTTCTTCTTTAAGTTAAGTGCTTAACAAGCTGCAAAGGTAAACATTTTTCGTTATAATTTTTAATCTTACGAAAATAGATTGTTTTCTATTTTGCTGTTTTATAAAAAATAGTAATTTTGCACCCCAATTTATAAATCATTTACACATGAAAAAAATAGGACTTTTTATGGCTTTGTTTTTTACAATAGCCTCCTATGCACAGGACTATACCCAGCATAACAAAGGGAAAATCTTTGTCTTTTGGGGTGGAAACCGTGGGTATTATACCAACTCTGATATTACCTTCAAAGGGAATGACTATGACTTTACCCTCTCCAATGTAGAGGCTGTGGACAAGCCCAAGGGATGGCATATTGACTACATCAACCCTCTTAGAATGACCATTCCTCAGACCAACTTCCGTATTGGCTACTACTTGGGGGACAACTGGACAATCTCCGCAGGAGTAGATCACATGAAGTATGTGATGGTACAAGATCAGGAGGTCAATATCAATGGATATGTAGGGGCTGGTACCACTCATGACAAGGTATATAATAATGAGAAGAAGAAGCTCACTGAGGATTTTCTTACCTTTGAGCATACCGATGGGCTCAATTATGTATTGGTAGAAGGGGCTCGTGTGGATGATATTTCTTCTTTGTTTGGGATTCGTAACACAGATATATTTCAGGTAAACCTAACCGAAGGGCTTGGTTTCGGAGCGGTATATCCTAAGACTAATACCAAACTACTCAATCGTGAGCGCTATGATGAGTTCCATGTAGCAGGGGTAGGTATGCATGCCAAAGCAGGCTTACACTTATTCCTCTTCAAACATTTTATGATGGTGGGCGAACTACGTGGGGGATATCTCAATATGTATGATGTGCGAACTACCCAAAGCAAAAGTGATAGAGCGCATCATGATTTCTTCTTCTTTGAGACTATGCTTTCTGTAGGATGGATTTTTCGCATATAAAAATTAGGATATTCAAAAAAAATTAGTACTTTTGCACTTTAATTCAAAAATAGATACTTTATGAAGAAAATGTTTTTTACTATAGCCATGGCACTACTCTCTGTAGGGGCTTTTGCGCAAACGTATAAGAATGAGGCGAAGATCAATATCCTCAATGTAATTGTCCGCCCTTCTATAGAGCTTGGATATGAGTATTACTTAGATGAAAACCAATCTGTAGATGCAGAACTCATGTTCTTGGACAGATTCTCTTACTGGCATATATGGTCAGGAAGCAAGGAATATAAGTTCTCTACCACCAGTTTCAAGGTAGGATACAACTATTATTTCAACTCTGTCAATGGAGAGGGTGCTTACATCAACCCATTCCTTAAGGCTCGTTTTGGTACCTTTACCGAAAATAAAAATGGAGTAGATGAAAAAACTAAGATGGATGCCTTTATCATCGGGGTAGGAGCTGGATATGCTTGGGTATTCAATGACAAGTTTGTCGTAGCGCCTTATGTGAATATAGGTCGTAACTTCAGTGGTCCTGTAAATAGCCGATTCATAGCTATAGAGCCTAATGCAGGAGTGCGCTTAGGATTCCGCTTTTAGTAGAATTTCATAGTTTTTATTGTTTTATAATTTTATTGCAAAAGGGTATGCTACCTTAATCAGGAGCATACCCTTTAGTTTTTCTTTTATATAGCTTACTTACATTCTTTCAGGTACTTCTATACCCAATAAGTCAAAACCAATAGCAATGACTTCTCCCACCTTGCGAGAGAGGTGTACTCTTAGAGAACGTTTGTCAGTGTCTTCTTCTCCAAGTATAGAAACATTCTGGTAGAAAGAGTTGAATTCTTTCACTAAGTCATATACATAATTGGCAATTAGGGCAGGGCTGTAAGTATCAGCCGCATTCTGTACTACTTCAGGGAAGAGACTCAATAGCTTGATAAGTTCTTTTTCTTTAGGGTGTAGGGATACACTCTTAGGAAGTTCACAAGTTTCCGCCCTTCGTAGTATGGACTGTATCCTTGCATAGGTATACTGGATAAAAGGTCCTGTGTTCCCTTGGAAATCAATAGATTCTTGAGGGTTGAAGGCGATTTTTTTCTTAGGGTCTACTTTTAGAATATAGTACTTAAGGGCTCCTAATCCTATCACCCTATAGAGTTGTTCCTTTTGTTGGTCGCTATACCCCTCGAGCTTACCCAGTTCCTGGGAGAGTTCTTGGGCTACTTGTACCATTTCCTCCATCAGGTCATCGGCATCTACCACGGTACCCTCACGGCTTTTCATTTTCCCATTAGGCAGCTCCACCATACCATAGCTTAGGTGATAGAGATTCTTAGCCCAAGTATAGCCCAATTTCTGTAGGATAAGGAAGAGTACCTTGAAGTGGTAATCTTGTTCATTGCCCACCGTATAGATCATGCCTTCTACTTTAGGAAAATCCTCCTCGATACGCTTGGTAGCTGTACCAAGGTCTTGGGTGATATACACAGAAGTACCATCCGAACGGAGAACGAGTTTTTCGTCCAACCCCTCAGCGGTGAGGTCTATCCATACGGATCCATCTTCTTTGCGGTAGAATACTCCTTCGTCCAAACCTCTCTGAACAATATCCTTGCCCAGTAGGTAAGTTTCACTCTCATAATAGTTGCGGTCAAAACTCACTCCTAAGTTGTGGTAGGTAACCTCAAAGCCATCGTATACCCACTGGTTCATCTGTCTCCAGAGTGCTAAGGTTTCAGGGTCTCCTTGTTCCCATAAGCGGAGCATCTCTTGTGCTTTTAGAAAGATAGGGGCTTCACGTTCGGCTTCTTCCTTTGTTTTTCCTGCAGAGATGAGCCCAGCGATTTCTTCTTTGTAAGCCTTATCAAAAAGCACATAATACTTTCCGACGAGCTTATCTCCTTTCTCTCCAGTACTCTCAGGAGTTTCCCCTTTGCCAAAGAGTTGCCAAGCAATCATAGACTTACAGATATGAATCCCTCGGTCATTGATAATCTGTGTTTTGTAGACTTTTTTCCCAGTAGCTTCTATGATTTTGGCCATGGAGAAGCCTAAGAGATTGTTACGGATATGTCCTAAGTGTAGGGGCTTGTTCGTATTGGGGGACGAATATTCCACAATCACTGCTGGGGAATCTTTGGTTATAGGCTTTTTGCCATAGTCCTTCTCTGGGGCTATCTGGTGGAGGAAGTGTAAAAAATAATTCTCACAGATCGAAAGGTTCAGAAAGCCCTTGACTACATTGTAGCCACTGACTATCGGTTGCCCTTCCCAAAGTGCATGAGAGCTTAGGTAATCGCCTAACTTTTCGCCTATTTCCTGAGGATTGGCTTTGATATGCTTTAGTAGCGGAAAGAGGACAAGGGTGTAGTCCCCTTCAAATTCCTTGCGGGTCTGCTGAATCTCTACATTCTCCATAGCAATTCCATAGAGCGAGGAGATCCCTTTTATAGTGTTTTCTAAGAGAATCTCTTGTAATGACATGAAGTGTGTAATTTTAAAACAGCAAATGTACAAAAAATAATTGTTAGAAAGGAAGGATTTAATTATTTTTTTAAAAAGTTAGTGGTTAGCCTCCTACAGATAGAGGCTAACCACTAAGGACTAACGATTGACCACAATATAGCTTTTCAAAGCTTCCACATAACTCTCGAAGGCGAGCAATCCCTTGTGAGTCAGTGAGATTTCGGTATTGGGGTAATTATCCTTGAATGATTTGGTAACAGAGATATACCCCACAGCTTCAAGTTTCTGTATCTGTACAGATATATTCCCAGAAGTGGCCTTGGTGATCTTCTTGATTCGAGCAAAATCAGCTTTTTCCTCGGCTATAAGCAGGGAAACTATGGCTAATCTTAACTGAGAATGTAAGATAGGATCTAAATCACTGAACATTCTTCTGTTTTTTATAATTAGAATAAAACTGAATCCCTGGAGTGAGGAATAATAGACAGGCCAATATAGCACAAAGTAGAGGTAGAGCAATACCATAATGTAAGAATAACACACTATAGGTAAGTATGATTCCTATGATAGAAGTCACAATCCATAGGGAGATTCTCAGGTGCAAGGCAATAGCCAAGGAGACAAAGGAGAAAGGTAAGTAAATCACCAATAGGGCAATCTCATAATTCTTCCAATTGCTATAAGGCAAGCAGAAACAGGAGATAGCTCCCAGTCCAGCCACCAACCAAAGCCAGTCGAGAGGGTCGGTACTCTTTTGTTCTTTTCGGTTTCTTATGCCCTCTCTCATTTTGCTAAAGAATGAGATGAAAAATCCCAAAGGCATCAGTACACCCCAGCCTATCCAAGAGTATTTCGGATAGTAATCTGTGGCGAGCATTACAAATTGTACAATCCCTGAAAGGGCAATCAGTACACTCCAAAAGATAAGGAAGAAGCCGTTTTCTTCATACTTTTGTTTTCTTTGACGGATGATATCTTGAATAATCTTCAAGCTATCGACAGGTTGTAGTTCCATGATGATATAGATTAAAAGGTTTTAAATACGATGCAAAGATAAATAAGTTTATTTTATAAACCAAATATTTTTTAAAATATTTTTCATAGGCATTTAAAAAAGTTATAATAAATTGATATTCATGTATTTATATAAAATACTGTAAAGAATATTTTGCAAACGAGAAAAGGCCGATAATAAAATCATTATCGGCTTTTGTTATATAAGTTTTTGATTTTTATGATTGTAGTATCTTTGCTATGAATAGGGGCTCTGCCAACTAACCATTAATCTTACTTCCGTCATACTTGCTGGCTTTCACACAGGATAGGTCAAAGTTCTGAAAGCTCTTCATATAGTTGGTAATAGTAGTACCATTGGCATCGACTAATACATTTTTGCCTTTGGATTTGAAAAAGGATTTGACACTATTGGCTCCCAAAAGGTGGGCAGCAGCCAAGATACCTGATTCGGTTACATATACTCCTGCAAAGTGCTTTCCTGCAAAGGTATCAATTTCATGCTGTAGCTTCCACTTGTTGTGTGCAAGACTTGTATAGAAAACATTTTCTTGTAGGGAGGGGTTATTGAGAAAATCTGATCTGGAAACACCAAAGAATTTTAAGGCAGACTTGCCAAACTGGTATTTTCCTATATGCCCATAAGGGTTGGTAATAAAATAGTTGTTACGAGATTCGCGGTATCCCATTTTTTCCTTGAAACTAATGAAATCATTGTAATGCTGTAGTGATACCAAGCGAGGGGAGGGGAGAGAAGTATCCGTGTTGGTTGTATAACCATATACACCTACTTCTTTAGGAGTATCTACTCTTAGGGTGTTATGAAGGTCACTTCTTTTGCCTAAGGAAGGAGTTAGAAGAATGGTAATAATGGCTGTGATCCATGCTGAAATAAATAGGTCATGAGCCATGGTAAGGTAATTTGTCTTTTGAGTAATATGCATTTTTTATTTTTTCTTCAAGGCTGACCCCTCTATCATTCCTAAAAAAAGGTGAAGGAGAGTGCTTGAAATTTCACGGGGCAAAAGTACGTCTTCTTTACGGATAAGTCAATATCTCTCATTAAAGTTTAGTTAATCCCTTAATTTTGTTTGGAAAATGCAATATATTAATAAAAACAATTACCCTACAGAGGAATTTAGAATCATTCTTTTAAGAAGATAAGGGTATTTTTAACACCTCACAAATAGTTTTTAACACCCCGTTATGGTTGTTGTCATCCTTAGTTTCATAGAAGGCTACTTGTTTTACTTCTTCTTGAGCATTCTTCATAGCATAGCTGTAGGAAGCTCTTTTAAGTAGCTCTAAATCATTAAGATAGTCTCCGAAAGCCATCGTTTCTTCGGGAGAAATTCCTAAAAATTCTTGTAGGGCGGTTACGGCTACACCTTTGTTTACTCCTTCATTGGTAATATCAATCCAGTAAGCTCCTGAAATAGTGATCTTAAGCCCTTCTTGTGAAAGGGAAGAAAAGGCAGGAAAAGAGTGTTCTCTGGCTCCTATAGGGTCAAGGATAGTGATTTGAGAGATGGTATCATCAATCTGGGAGAGGTCTGTTACCTTCTCTACAGTATGGTGGTATATATTTACCTGCTCCTCGGCATAGGGGGTGGTAGGGAGTAGATAGGTCGCTTTCTTGCCGCATAGGCCTATAGCCATACCTGAAAATTGTTTGTAACGGGCCACTACTTGCTGGATATGGTAGGGGCTGATGGCATTTTGGTATACCTCTTTCCCGTTAATACTGACAAAAGCTCCATTTTCTGAGATGAAAGCCATTTTGTCTTTGATAGGAGCAAAGAAGGAAAGCAGGCTTAGGTACTGCCTTCCACTGGCTACACAGAAGTAGATGCCTCTCTCTTGGAGGGTTTCGAATACATGCATGAAGTCTTGGGGCAACTCGTGATTGCTATTCAGGAGTGTCCCATCCATATCGGAAATAATGAGTTTGATCATTCTTGGCTAAGGTTAAGTTCGCTGAGAATCTCGCTGGCTTTCTCCCATTGATCTTGGAATACATATACCTGTTGGTCTCCGCCTAAGGCACCATAACCAGCAATAGCAGCTGAAGCCATAGGGTCTTTTACAATAGGGGTGATACCAACTTCTTCTAAGGCTCCAACAAGCATAGTTACTGTAGGAATATCTCCCTCATAGAGTTTCTTGAGTTCTGTTTTCATTTTCTAAATTTTGGTATTCGGGTTTTATTTTTTCTTCAAAAAGGTTGTGTATTTTATTGATCTTAGGTGCGATAGAAAAAATACAATAACCTCTGTCTGTATTGTTTTCGTAATAGTTCTGATGATACTCCTCCTTGGCAGGGTAGAAGATAGTTGCGGGTAGGATTTCGGTGACTATAGGATCACTAAAGATTCCAGACTGTTCTATAAGTTCCTTGCTCTTGAGGGCTATCTGTTGCTGTTCGGGGTTGAGGTAGAAAATAGCTGAGCGATATTGTTCTCCTATATCCTCTCCTTGTCGGTTGCGGGTAGTGGGGTCATGTGCCCTCCAGAAGACCTCCAAGATATCCCAGTAGCTGATCTTTTTAGGGTCGTAGGTGATACGAATAGCTTCGGCATGCCCTGTCTGTCCATGGCATACCTGCTTATAGGTAGGCTCAGGGAGACTGCCCCCAGTGAATCCTACTTCTACTTGTGTCACTCCTATGAGCCGCTTGAAGATAGCTTCTGTACACCAAAAACATCCTGCAGCTATGATTGCTTCTTCCATACCTGTCTTTTCCGGAGGCAAAGTTAATCATTTTTATTTAAATCTGCTAATATCTGGCAGGCAAAAGTTATCCTGTGAGATATAGTCTAAACCGAAAGGAAAGATATCAAAAAGAGGCTGCCTGAAAGGCAACCTCTTTTTTCTCAGATTGATGTATTCACAAACTATTTAGCCACAATCATGTTCTTAGGATCAAGGATTTCATCCAATTTTTCTTTGGAGAGCAATCCGTGGTCGAGTACCAAGTCATATACAGCTTTGCCTGTCTGTAGGGCTTCTTTAGCAATCTTAGTACTGTTCTTATATCCTATATGAGGGTTAAGAGCGGTTACGATACCAATACTATTTTTTACCATGTTGAGACATACCTCACGGTTGGCAGTGATACCTACTACACATTTGTCCTTAAGGGTATCTACAGCATTTTGGAAGAGAACGATGGATTCCATAATAGCTTGGCAGATTACAGGTTCCATTACGTTAAGTTCCAATTGTCCAGCCTCAGCAGCGAAAGTTACAGTAAGGTCATTACCAATTACCTTGAAACATACTTGGTTCACTACCTCAGGGATTACAGGGTTTACCTTACCAGGCATGATAGAGGAACCAGGTTGCATAGGAGGGAGGTTGATTTCGCTAAGTCCAGCACGAGGACCAGAAGCTAAGAGACGTAAGTCATTACATATCTTAGAAAGTTTTACAGCGAATTTCTTCAATGCTGAAGAGTAGAATACATAAGCGCTGGTATCAGGAGTTGCTTCTACCAAGTCGTGAGAAAGTACAAATGCCTCTCCAGTGGCTTTGGCTAAGTTCTCAGTACATAGCTTAGCATAACCATGAGGGGCATTCAGACCGGTACCAATAGCAGTACCTCCCATATTGATTTCGAGTAATGAATTTGCTGTCTTGTTCAAGGTAGCGATTTCGGCTTCCATGCTCACTGCATAGGACTCGAACTCTTGTCCAAGAGTCATAGGCACAGCATCTTGCAGCTGGGTACGTCCCATTTTGATCACATCAGCGAACTCTTTTCCTTTAGCGCGGAAAGCATCGGCAAGTGCCTGTACATGCTTTACCAAAATTTTATTCATATTGAATACTGCAAGCTTGATAGCAGTAGGGTAGGAATCATTGGTAGATTGAGAACCATTTACATGGTCATTGGGGTAGCAGTGTACATAGTCTCCTTTTTCGAAGCCAAGAATTTCCAAAGCACGGTTAGCGATTACCTCGTTAGTATTCATGTTCACAGAAGTACCAGCTCCTCCTTGGAACATGTCTACAGGGAATTGGTCATGGAACTTACCATCAATGATCTCATGAGCTGCTTTTTCTATGGCGGCACCTATTTCTTTAGGGATTACACCAAGGGCAGCATTGGCCTGAGCTGCTGCCAATTTTACAAAAGCAAAAGCACGGATGAACTCAGGATAATCATTCATTTTGCTTGTTGAAATGTGGAAATTCTCTAAGGCGCGCTGTGTCTGTACGCCATAGTACGCTTCTTTGGGAACTTGTAACTCTCCCAATAAGTCAGATTCTGTTCTAAACTCTTTCATATACAAATGTTTTATACTGTTTAAAAAAGTGGTGCTAAGTTACGTTTTTTTTATCAAACGACCAATCTTTTTTAAAAAAAAATCTTACACTATACCTTAATATAGTATCCATCCTTGTTTTCCTTCTTCCCTCTGAAGAGCTGATTCCCTTCCTTGTGAACGTAAGGGGGATTATGGATTATTGAATATTAATCGTTAATCATTAAATTTATACTTTCTTTAATAGTGAAATTCATTTTTTTTTACTATTTTTACACTCTCAATTCTAAAGAACACATAATATGCTGTATGATGGTGATACTCTATTACTTCCTTACAAGAAAATTCTCTTGGAAAGGCAGTTGCTGACCCTGCAAAAAGCACAACTATTACAGGGTTCAGCCCCTTGTTTGGCCGATAGTTGCAATTCGTATTTGTACTACGGCTTGCACTATACAGGTCAGGAGTGGGTGCTAAGGGAATGGGCACCTCATGCAACAGCTATTTTTCTACTCTTTGAGGGGAATAACTGGAAAAAACATACGGACTACCTCTTCACCCAAGTAGGGGACGAAAATTGGGAATTGCGTTTGCCTAAGGAGACACTCTCTCATGGGATGCTCTATAAGCTCTTGGTTGAGTGGTACGGAGGAGGGGGAGAGCGATTGCCCTCCCATACTAAGCGTGCTGTACAAGATCCTTATAGTAAGGTTTTTTCAGCTCAAGTATGGCAACCTGAAAACCCTTATTCTTGGAAACATTTACGCCCCAAGGGGGGAGAACCTCCTCTGATTTATGAGGCACATATAGGTATGTCCACCGAACAACAGAAGGTGAGTACTTTTACCGAATTTCGCCTCTTTGTACTCCCTCGTATAGCCAACCTTGGTTACAATGTACTTCAGCTTATGGCCATACAGGAACATCCTTATTATGGCTCTTTTGGCTATCAGGTATCCAACTTTTTCGCAGTAAGCTCACGCTTTGGGACTCCTGAGGAGCTCAAGGAACTCATCGATGCTGCACATGGCTTGGGAATTAGGGTTATCTTGGATCTGGTTCATTCTCACTCGGTGAGCAATGAAGCTGAGGGGTTGAGTCTTTTTGATGGTACCGAATACCAATATTTTCATAAAGGAAGTCGTGGCAAGCATCCTGCTTGGGATTCTCGCTGCTTTGACTATGGCAAGCTCTCGGTAGTACATTTCTTACTCTCCAATTGCAAATTCTGGCTTGAGGAATATCACTTTGATGGTTTCCGTTTTGATGGGGTCACCAGTATGCTCTATTATGATCATGGCTTGGGAAAGGCCTTTACAGACTATAGTCTATACTTTGATGGTAATGAAGACAACGATGCTTATTCCTATCTGGCGCTGGCTAATCAGCTTATCCATCAGGTATATGGCTCTGCCTTGACCATCGCTGAGGAGATGAGTGGTATGCCAGGGGTAGCTGCACCTATCCAAGAAGGAGGCATGGGCTTTGACTATAAGCTCAGTATGGGGATTCCTGATTATTGGATCAAGCTTATCAAGGAAGTGCCAGACTATAAGTGGCATGTGGGGGATATTTATTATGAACTGACCAACAAGCGGCAGGAAGAAAAGACCATCAGCTATGCCGAGAGCCATGACCAAGCGCTTGTAGGGGATAAGACTATTTTCTTTCGCCTTACAGACAAGGAAATCTATACAGGGATGAGTGTTTTTGAACAAAGTCTTATCATAGATCGTGCCATAGCCCTACACAAGGTGATACGCCTGGTGACTATCACTACCTCAGGAGGAGGGTATCTCAACTTTATGGGTAATGAGTGGGGACATCCTGAGTGGATAGATTTTCCCCGTATGGGAAACTGTGATAGTTATGCTCATGCGCGTAGACAGTGGAGCCTCGTGGATGATCCTAATCTGAAGTTCAAGTATCTCAATGCTTTTGATAAGGCCATGATTCATTTTGTTAAGGAAAGCTCTCTTCTGGAAGAGACTCCTCAGGTACAGGTACAGGATATAGAAAAGCAGATTTTGGTTTTCAGTAGGGGAGGCTATTTGTTTGTCTTTAGCTTTAACCCCACAGAGGCTTTTGTGAACTATACTTTTCCTATTTATGCAGGCAAATATACCTATGTACTTAATACGGATAATCCTGCCTTTGGTGGGCAAGGGCTTATCAATGAGCAAACGGAACATTTTACACAATATATAAACCATCAGAACCTTATTTCCCTATATATCCCACCCCGTATAGGGTTGGTACTAAAGAGAGAATAGTAAAAAATGAAAATTCAGTATTGTATTTTTATCCTATTGGTGTGTTTTACCTCTTGTAAGAATATTTCTTCCAAGCAAGGAAGGACTATGGCTGCTTCCGTGCAAGATTCTTTAAAAGATTCACGCTATGACAGTATTGTCTCTTTTGATGCTCATCATATGTATGAGAGGGTTAAAGAAGGGAAAAAGTACTATTTGCACAAGGATAGCCTTTTCGTTCGTGAAAAAGACACATTCTATTGTAGGGAATATCATTCTTATTTTGATACTCATGGGAATATAAGAGGTATCATTTTCTATAGGAAAAACACAGAATATACCGATCCCTTTATGGAGTATTGGTATCATGATAATGGACAAATAAGTGAAAAAATCTACTATTTTACCCAAAAAGACAGTATCATCTATGATATAGATACGGTAAAGTGTAATGCTCTACATATTCTTTATGATCCCAAAGGGAATATCATATTCAGAGGATGCCAAGGTACCGCAGCAAGTGAGGATATCAATACAGGAATGAGTGTAGGGACTTGGTATTATTATAAGGATGGGAAATTGGTGAAAGAAGAATACTATCATAATGGCTCCTATGGGAAAGATTACATCATTCATTTCTTATATAAGACAAAGTATACTAAAGAAATTATTGTTACTAATAATTTTCAGTTGTATCAGAATGACTCTGTAGTGCTTTACCCCAAGAAAGTAGCAGGAAAATCCTCTAACAAGGGTGAATTATTTGATATTCTAACTAATACTAAGCGAAGAAAACAGCTCAAGGATGATCAATTGTTGCTGCTTACCAAGAAAAGTGCCCCTTATGAGCAGTCTTCAGGGGATTACAAGGAATGCAGAGGTTGGTCTGTCCCTGAAAAGACTATAAAGTATGTAATGAAGCATTCTAAAGTGATAGATTTTCGTGAATTGCATGATATGTTTGGTGTCTTTCCTTGTGTGGTTGAAGGGGTGCTTATCTATAAGGATGAACCTTATTTCTATAGTATGAATGCAGGTGGCTGGTGGGAGCTTACCCAAGGGGAGAAATACTTGATGATGGGCTATTACGAAGATGATGCCATAAAAAGAGGCTTTATCAATGGGGTCTATGACTGGAGCAAGATGGAATAAAAAATTAGGCACAAGCTACAAGTTCGTACGAGCACAAAGTATTAGGATACAATTTACTCTTATAAGGCGAACAATTCGTCCTTCCATAGGGTATATTCATTAACAATCGATAATTAACCATTAATCATTAATCTAATGGCTTTAAGTTTCAAACAGCGTGATTTGGTAAATTTAGAATTTGCCTTACAGAGAGAGTTTCTCGGCACTAACCGAGAAGGAGGGTATCTGTCCACCACTCTCAATTTTTGCAATACCAGTCGTTACCATGGGCTCTTGGTAGTGCCGATTGATGCCTTCAAAGGGCGTAACCATCTCTTGCTCTCCTCGTTGGATGAGACTGTCGTGGTCAATGACATGGAGTTTAATTTTGCTATCCATGAATACCCCGATACTTTCTTTCCTAAGGGGCATAAGTATATTGTCTCCTCCGAGCTCAATAAGTATTATTCTATCACCTATCAAGTGGCAGGGATAAGTCTACGCAAGGATATTATGATGCTTCATGGGCAACCTCAAGTGCTTATCCGCTATACACTTTTGGGAGGAGCCGACGCTGTACAGTTGCGACTGAAACCTTTCTTGGCTTTTCGTGATATTCATGCGCTATCGGTAGAGAATACGGTGGCTTGTACCGATTATGAATATGTGTCACAGGGAATTGCCACAAGGCTCTATGAGGGATTTCCTACCCTCTATATGCAGCTTAGTGGCGAGCATACTTACCTGCATGACCCCCATTGGTATAAGCATATCCAGTATAGCAAGGACAAGGCTCGTGGAGGAGATTATCAGGAAGATCTCTTGGTGCCAGGGTATATGGAGCTCACCCTGCATAAGGAAATACCCGTTGTCTTCTCAGCATCGACTAAGGAGGAAGAGGTTGCTTCTTTGCCTATGAATTTCTCAAAGGCAGCCCAGCAGAGGGCGCCTCGGGATAGTTTCGAGAACTGCTTGAAGTATGCTGCCAACCAGTTTGTGATAGAAAAACTTACCGAAACACGTATCAAGGCAGGTTATCCATGGCATCTCTCTTATGGGCGTAATACTTTTATCTCTCTTCCGGGGATTGCTATTGCTTCAGGCAATACGGGGCTCTTTGAGCAGGTGCTCTCCTCCATGCAGCAATACCAGAAGGGAGGACTTTTCCCTCGCCTGATCAGCAGCCATGCACCAAATGAATACAATGCGGATACTTCCTTATGGTTCTTCTGGACACTCCAGCAGTATGAGCACTGGGCAAAGATACCTCCTAAAATGCTCTGGGAACGCTACAAACATACTCTATCTTCGGTACTTGAGGCTTATAGAGATGGACGTACTTTCCCACAAGTACACATGACTGAGAATAAGCTCATCTATGCCCAGCGCTATCACCGCCCCCTTACCTGGATGAATGGCACCATACAAGGGGAACCTCTTGTAGAGCGACATGGGTATATAGTAGAGGTGAATGCTCTATGGTACAATGCCGTATCCTATGCCCTAACTTTGGCTCAAGAAGCAGATGATAGGGATTTTGTAGCCCAATGGGAAGCGTATCCTGCCCAGATAGCTCAAGAGTTCGTACAGACTTTCTGGAATGAACACAAGAGGTACTTGGCCGATTGGCAGGATGAGGGCGTACAGGATCTCTCCGTCAGACCTAATCAGATCATTGCTTGTGCGCTGGATTATAGCCCACTGAAAGAAAGCCAAAAGAAAGATATTATTGACTTAGTTGAAGACAAACTGCTTAATGACCGCGGACTGCGTACATTGGCTCCTGATGACAAGCGCTACAGAGGATGCTGTGAGGGGAGTATGCGAGAACAAGAAGAGGCTATCTACCAGGGGGGTACTCATACATGGTTATTGAGCTTCTATATAGAAAGTGCCCTGAAGCTCTATGGAAAAGATTTTGTAGCAGAGGCAGAACAGCTCCTAAGCCATGTCGATCAGGATATACAGAACTATGGTATAGGACTTATATCAGAATTCTATGATGGAAATCCTCCTTATGTAGGTCATGGATGTATCTCACAGGCGAGAAATACAGCCGAGATTATCCGTAGTATCTACCTTATCCAGTGCTATAGAGAAGGAAATACAAAGAAAATATAAAATAAAGGTAAACCCAAAAACAATCATTATATGAAGAAGATAAAAGTACTCATGTTCGGATGGGAGTTTCCTCCCCATATAAGCGGTGGCTTAGGTACCGCATGCCTTGGTCTTACCAAGGGATTGGCCAAGAATGAGGTAGAGGTTCTCTTTGTGATGCCCAAGGCCTCTGGAGACGAAGACGCTCAAGCGGCTCGCATTATCAATGCCAGTGAGGAAGAGATGCTTGAGGATTATTCCCTTTCCCAGGACTATGCAGAGCATATTAAGTTCATGGAAATAGGTTCCACACTGCGTCCCTATCTCTCTCCAGAAGTTTTTGCTTCCTATTGGGAGGAAGAACGTACCAAAATACAGACACAAGAGTATCACAATAAGCGCCTTTATAATTTCTCTGGAAAATACGGAGAAAACCTCTTGGAAGAAGTGTATCGCTATGCCTTGGTAGCAGGAACTATAGCGAGCAAATACGATTTTGATATTATTCATGCTCACGATTGGCTGACCTATCAGGCGGGGATCTTGGCCAAGCGTATCAGTGGTAAGCCCTTGGTAGTGCATGTACATGCTACCGAATATGATAGGGGAGGGGAGTACAACCGCAATTCTATCGTATATGAGATAGAAAAAAGCGGCATGCACCAGGCGGATCATGTGATCACTGTAAGTGATTGGACACGAGCTATAGTGATAGAGAAGTATGGAGTAGCTCCCGAAAAAGTAAGTACGGTACACAATGCAGTGGATTTCTCCGATGAGCAGTTAGACCTTCCTCCTCGTGCGCTCAATGAAAAGATTGTTACCTTCTTAGGGCGTATCACCTTGCAGAAAGGACCAGAATACTTTATAGAGGCTGCTGCAAAAGTACACAAGCGCTTGCCCAATGTACATTTTGTCATGGCTGGCAATGGGGACAAAATGACCCCTTCGGTAAGGCGAGTGGCACAGCTTAAGCTCGGTGGACATTTTCATTTTACAGGATTTCTAAGAGGAACAGATGTGCAACGGATGTTCCGCTATAGTGATGTATATGTGATGCCCTCGGTATCCGAACCCTTTGGTATCTCACCGCTGGAGGCTATGCGAATAGGCGTGCCTACGATTATTTCTAAGCAATCAGGAGTATCGGAGGTATTGCAACACGCTATCAAGGTCGATTATTGGGATGTCGATGCCTTGGCCGACGCTATCTATGGAGTACTGGCCTATCCAAAACTCGCCCAATCGCTCCAAAAGGAAGGACTTACAGAGGTCAATGCTCTCAAGTGGGAGGGGGCTGCTGGTAAGTTAAAAAGCATTTATCAGACAATGATAGCTTAAAAAAAAGAGCTACAAAGTTAGTATAATTGAGAAAAAAAACGTATATTTGTTACCAAAGAAAGACAACCATGAAAGCGATATGTTTCTATTTTGAAGTTCATCACCCTGAACAGCTTCGCCAGTATCATTTTTTTGATATAGGCAAACAACATGATTATTTTGATTATTACTTAAATCGTACAGAGATAGAGCAGTTGGCTCGTGAGTGTTATCTCCCTGCCAATAATCTCTTATTGGAGCTTATTGCTCAATACAAAGGACGCTTTAGGGTAGCTTTTTCCCTATCGGGAAGTGCTATTGAACTCTTAGAATTGCACGCTCCAGAGGTGATTCGTAGTTTTGAGGCTTTGGCCAAAACAGGCTGTGTGGAGTTTCTCTGTGAGCCTTATGCACATTCGCTTTCCTCTCTTTCCAATACTACCACAGAATTCGAAAAGGACGTTCGCCGGCACGCTCAGCGAATAGAGAAACTTTTCGGTCATGCCCCTACAGCCTTCCGCAATACGTCCCTAATCTATTCCGATAGTATAGGGGAACGTATTGCTCGCTTGGGGTTCCATACCATACTCACCGAAGGGGCTAAGCATATTTTGGGCTGGCGCAATCCTAACTTCGTGCACCATCACCCCAATAATGACAAGGTAAAGATATTGCTCAAAAATGCTAAACTCAGCGATGATATTTCTTTGCGCTTTTCCTCAAGGGATTGGGATGAATATCCTTTGACCGCAGAAAAATATGCTCGTTGGCTAAAGGCCAGCCTTCAGGAGGGGGATGTGGTAAATCTTTTCTTCCGCTATCAGGCTTTCGGTAAGTATAATTTGGCTTCTTCGGGTATTTTTGATTTCTTACGCTACTTACCACAATATATCTTGGACGAGGAGCAGTATGCTTTCCTTACCCCTTCGCAGGTGGCGGAAACTTTTCCCGCTAAGGAGGCTATCTATGTACCCAATCCTATCTCTTGGACAGATGAAGAGCGCGATATTACCTCATGGCTGGGGAATGAACTACAAGAGAATGCTTTCGAGGAACTCTTTGCTCTAAGTCCTAAGGTGGAAAATATTCCAGATGAAGCCTTGCATCGTACCTATAGCCGATTGCAATGTAGTAATCACTTTAACTATATGAGTACTAAGATAATATCCTTGGAACAACGTCTTAAGAAAGTATCTCCTTATGCATCTCCTTACGATGCTTATATCAACTATATGAATGTTCTAAGTGATTTCTCTCTGGAGATAGACAAGGCTTTGGCCAAACAGGTCAAAAATGAGGTAACACTACAAGAATTTTAGTCTTTGTCTGTCTTAGAATTGGAAATAGATGAAGGCAGGAGCATCATTGGAGAAAGTCTGATAACAGATTACGGCTACCACGACCATCACAAGGACTTTTACCCAAAGATCACTGCGGTAATAGGCCTGCTCTACCTTGTCCTTGAGTGACTGAGGAAGCCAATGTACAGTATAGCCTAAGATCATCACCAAGAAGGCTTCTCTGAAGTACCATAATACTTGCCCACTGCTTGCCCAGTCCATATTATTCCATACTTGTCCATACCATTGGTTGATACGCTCCATGTCTTCTCCACGGAAGTAGAGACGAACAAAGACGATAAAGAGGAAGGTAGAGAACACCTTCCAGAAGTGCGCCAGCCAATGGGTGGAATGCTCATAAGGACTTACCTTGCGCCAGAGTTTGTAGAAGACAATACCTAAGCCATTGATCCCTCCCCATAGGATATATTTCCACGAGGCACCATGCCAGAGTCCTCCTAAGAGCATGGTGAGCATTAGGTTGATATTGGTAGTGATATAGTGCTGAAAGCGAGTGCTTTTCATTGCTAATAAGGTGCCTCCTAAGAGCAAAAAGCCTATAATCAATGAGAAATAGGGATTACCTACTCCAATGAGGGCTACCACGACAAAGACCAAAGCAATGGCCACCGATGCCCATGAGCCTGTACGGTTTCCTCCCAAGGGGATATATAGGTAGTCCTTAAGCCATGTGGAAAGGGAGATATGCCAGCGCTTCCAGAAGTCTCCTGTATTGATAGCCTTATAAGGGGAATTGAAGTTGCGAGGGAGTTCAAAGCCCATCAGCAGGGCAAGCCCTATAGCTATATCCGTATAGCCTGCAAAATCTCCATATACTTGTAGAGAGTAACCTACCAAGGCCATAAGGTTCGTAAATCCTGAATACATGGTGGGCATCTCAAAAACTCTATCCAAAAACTCTACAGCGATAAAGTTGGCAAAAAGCATTTTCTTAATCAGTCCCTTAAAGATAAAGTAAGTGCCTCGGTTGAAGTCCTGTGCTGTGATTTCTGTAGGGCGAAGTATCTGAGGGACAAACTCTTCTGCACGGACAATAGGTCCCGCTACTAACTGAGGAAAGAAGGTGACATAGAAACCAAAATCCAAAATGGAATCCAAGGACTTGAGTTTTCGCCTATAGATATCCACTGTATAGCTAATGGTCTGGAAAGTATAGAAGGAAATACCTACAGGAAGCACAATCTCATCTACAGAGAAAGCACCCTTGGAGGAAAATCCATTTCCCCAATAAGCTAAATAGTTGAATACCTTGTGATCGGTGTGGAAAATGGTATTGTAGGTATCGGTAAAGAAATAAGCATACTTGAAGTAACTCAGCACAGTAAGGTTCAGAACGACACTGAGGGTAACGAAGAATTTCCGCTTGGATTCATTCTCACTCTTATCTATTTGTTTGCCAAAATAGAAATCGGTTATAGTGCTGAATATCAGTAGAAGTACGAATAGTCCGCTGGTTTTGTAATAGAAAAAGCAGCTAACAAAGAACAAAAACAAATTTCGGATAAAGATACGTTTGTATACCAGAGCGAAACCTATATATATGATAACAAAAAATATCCAGAAACTCATCTGAGTGAAGTCCATGGGGTATTTTTTGGAGAATTCGAAAATATCATATATCCAATCCATTCGTCTTTCTAAGCTAAGGGTTACAGACCAATAACAACCCCTACAGAGGGGGAGAATCCAGAAGAGAAAATACTCTTATCTTTTTTGTATAATACATTGTAAGAGAAGCCCATTTGTAGGTAAGCATTCCCTCCTAAGGGTTGCATATAGCCACCTCCTAAGTATAGGGCATCTTCTTCTGTACGATAGGATTCTTGTCTGTCAAATTTTTGTTTGATGAAATAATGTTGGTAGGAGGCATGTACATAGGCAGAACGAAAGAAATAGTAGTTCACAGCGGGGCCTAAGCCTAAAAAGTTATATTGGCTATAGCTTGTCTTCTGCCAGTTATAGTTTACGGAAAAAGCCAATTCTAAGTCGTCTGTAAGCTTGTATCCTATACGAGGGGAGAGGGATACACCCCATACATTATCACCAAAAGAAGCACCTATATTTCCTCCGAAGGTAAAACCTCCAAAAGGATTTTGATTTTTCTGGTTCTTAGGTAATAGGATATTGCCATTATCCTCTTGACTCCACAGAGCACAAGAGGATCCTATGAGTAAGAAAATAAAAAATAGTTTTTTCATAAGTCTTTTAGAATTCCAAAGGGATAAGTGTATTTCCTTTTATCTCAAAAAGTTTGTCTGAGATAGGGATGTTACTCTCCACATAAGCCTGAGCCACACGATGGCGTATCCAGTTCATATCAGCAGCGTTCCCACTACCGGTGATGAGCAATACATTGTTCGAAGGCACTCCTATGGTAATAGTCCCTTCTACAGGGATATTGTCCTTTGACCAAAGTTCAGAGACTACCAAGAAGCTGGCTTCGAACTTACCATCTGCTACGATAGTGTAGCGACTGCCTTCTTCCTCTACCCCTACCTCTACCTGTTCTATGAGATTCTTTACAGCCAAGGACCTGAGGGCTAATCGGTCAAGCCTTAGGTTCTTGAGGTCTTCAGTGGTCAGACTTACTTTCTCGTTGCGTACCAAGTAGATTACTCCAAGCTCACTATTGATATTTTCATAGAGTAGGTCAGGGAGTTCTCTCTTTAGATCGTTGATAAAAGAGGTGGTTCTCACCAGTGGGAAGATCTCTTCCTTCTTGATGATGATATTGCCAGAGACTACCTCTGTAGCATTTTCATCCATAAGAGGCTCTTCATGAGGCTCCTCTACAGTAGCCACAGGGGGCTCTACAGGAGTTGCAGGAGTCTCTACTATAGGAGCTGCGGGAGCTATAGGCTCTGGTGTGGTCATAGCAGCAGGAGTCTCTTGGGTAGTATCTAAGTTGATAGCTACATCGAGGATATCCTTGAGTGACTCACTGATATCGATAGGAGTTTCTTCTTTTGTAATTGTTTTTTCTTCCTCAACTTTCGCTTGAGGGACAAATTTGCTTATATCAGGGAAAATGGGACCTTCTGCCTTTTTAGCCATAGATTCAGGGGTCTCTTTCATGGCAGGCATTTCTTGTGTTTTTTCTTGAGTGTTCTGTGGTTCTTTTTCTTCTTTTACAATCTCCTCCTTGTCTGTAGGTTTTTGTGGGGTAACAGGTTCTTTTGCAACACTCTCTATACCTCCAGAAAGTTCTATGATAGGCTCTGCTTTTGCTGTAACCTCTTCTTTTTTAGGTTCTTCTTTTACTTTTTCTACAGGAGGTGGAGTAGCTATAATTATAGGTTCCTCCTTAGGTGGTTCAGGGGTGATAACCTTAGGTGGTTCTTGTTTAGGTTTTTCAGGCTGTGGCTTAGCTGTAGGTTGCGGTTGTGGTTTGGGCTTGGGTTTTTCCTTAGGAATAGTCTCAAGGATGGAGCTGGCATACTTCTCTATGATTTCACTTAGGTAGAAGTCACTACGATGCATGTACTCAGCATAGGCATTGTCCAAGAAGCTGGTGATGAGTTGTCCTGGTTCACTCTTGAGCATCCACTCTATCTCTAATCCTTTGGTTTTCCTTACTTGTACATTGGGATTTTTGGTAATTAAGCGTTCGGCAAAAAGGCGGGTGAAGTCAGCTACATACTGTATACTCATTCCTATTTTGTCCACCAACTCTCTCATTTCGAGGCTATAAGGTTCTTTGTGGCGTAGGATAAGCTCAGTGATAATTGCCTTGTCATCAATCTTTTTGGCACAAGTGAAGTGGTATTCTACCTCGTCATAAGTTTGAAAGGTTTTGCTTATATAGCGCTCATTGGAGGTAGTTTCATCCAGAGCCGTGAAACCATCTCTTTCATATTCCTTAAAAAAGTCTCCCTTAAGCTTCTCGAAAAAGTCTTTGGTAATCTCTCCCTTGATAGGTTCTTCAGAACTCATCACGGTGAGATTGGCTCTATCATCGGCAGATTTTGCTAAAAAACGGTCAGTATTGCTCACTTCCCAATCGGTAGGAATGAGGATAGTAGAAATAGGATCTAACCAATATCTTTTGTAAGTTATTGATTTTAAATCTGTTTCGTCAAACTTTTTTTTCTTAAATAAATCTAATAATCCCATTTTTTTTCTGCTTTTTCCAAACGCAAATATATAAACTTCTTTTGTAATGATAAAGTATTCACAAGAAAAAATTTTGGTTTAAGGTGTTTTTTAATATTTATAGATAAAAATAACATTTAATTAACGATTATACTCCATTTTTTTTACTAATTTTGACCTTCAAAATAAACACATAAAAAAATTCAGATGAGAAAACTTATTTTTTCCTTAGTAACCTCTTTCTTCTTGTTGTTACCCAGTGTAATAAGGGCAGATGAGGGGATGTGGTTTCTGATGTTCATCAAGCGTTTGAACGAACGCGACATGCAGAAAAAAGGTCTACAGCTTACCGCTGAGGAGATCTACAGTATCAACAACAATAGCCTCAAAAATGCTATTGTACAGTTCAATGGAGGATGTACAGCCAGTATCATCTCTCCCGATGGGCTGGTAATTACCAATCACCACTGTGGCTATGGTGCCATAGCAGGGCTTTCTACTCCAGAGCATAACTATCTAAAGGATGGTTATTGGGCAAAAGACAGATCTCAGGAGCTTCCTCCCAAGAGCCTCTATGTGCGTTTCTTTGTACGTATGGACAATGTAACAGACCGTATGCTCTCTGTAGTGAATTCTTCTATGAGCGAAAAAGAACGTCAGGATGCCCTTAATCGAGAAATGGAGAAAATCCAAAAAGAAAATAGCGAAGGGGGTAAGTATGTAGTTTCTGTACGTCCTTTCTTCCAAGGTAATGAGTACTACTACTTCGTATATCAGGACTTCAAGGATGTTCGTTTTGTAGGGACTCCTCCTGAAAATGTAGGAAAATTCGGTGGTGATACAGACAACTGGGAATGGCCTCGCCATACAGGTGACTTCTCTGTATTCCGCGTATATACAGATAAGGATGGTAACCCTGCACCTTATTCTCCTAACAATATTCCTATGAAAGCAAAAAAATATCTCAATGTAACCCTCAAAGGAGTACAAGAGAATGATTTTGCGATGATATTAGGTTATCCTGGTCGTACCAACCGTTGGGTATCTTCTCATTGGGTGGATCAACAGGTGAAATATGGCTATCCTGCTTGGGTAGAGGCTTCCAAAACAGCTATGGATGCGATGAAAGCTCATATGGATAAGGACAAAGCAGTACGCCTAAAATATGCTTCACGCTATGCCAGTTTAGCTAACTATTGGAAAAACAGACAGGGTATGATCGATGCCCTCACAGCTCACAAGACAGCTGATCTTAAGCGTGCTGCAGAAAAGAAATTCGCTGTCTGGGCTAATAAGCCTGAAAATAAGGCAGAATATGGTAATGTGTTGAGTGACTTAGCTACTTATTTCGAAAAAACCAATCAAGAAGCAGCTAATCATAATTACTTGTTGCTTTTCTTCAGAGCAAGCCGTATTGTACCCCAAGCCAATGGATATGTAAAACAACTCAATACCTATCTTAATTCTTCTTCTGACCAAGAAAAACAACAGATCAGAGAACGCATTGCTAAGGAATTGGATGCTTATTATAGTGAGTCTTACCTACCTGCCGAAATTGACCTTTTCGCAGACAACCTTAAGCTATATGCTGATAAGGCTACTGATATTCCTCAAGAAATAGCCCAGATAAAAAGTCAATACAATGGAGATTTCAGGAAGTTCGCCGCTGAGGTATTTGCTCGTAGTATCTTTACTACCAAAGAGAATTTCGAAAACTTCATGAACAATCCTTCTTCCGATGCACTACAGAGCGACCCTATCGCTCAGATAGCTCGTGTGATGATTGACAAGTATTACAACTCTCAATCAGAAGCCTTGAAGGATGGTTATGAAAAGGCTTTCCGCAAATATGTAAAGGGAATGCGTGATTCTAAAGTGAGCCTAATACTCTATCCAGATGCTAACTCTACCCTTCGCCTTACTTATGGAAGTGTGAAATCACTTCCTAAGGATAAGCGTAATCATGATGTGAAGAGAAACTATTATACTACTTTCAAAACCATGCTCGAAAAATACAAACCTGGGGATGCCGAATTCGATATGCCTAAGAAGTTTGTTGAAATGTATGAAAAGAAAGATTTTGGTCGTTATCTTGACAAAGATGGTACTATGCATGTATGCTTCCTTACTAACAATGACATCACAGGAGGAAACTCTGGTTCTCCTGTAATGAATGGTAAGGGAGAACTCATAGGTTTGGCTTTCGATGGGAATATAGAAGCTATGGCTGGAGATGTTATCTTCGATAAAAAACTCCAAAGGACTATTGTAGTGGATATCCGCTATGTCCTCTGGTGCATAGATACTTTTGGAGGAGCTAAACATATAGTAGATGAAATGACTATTATCCAGTAGTGATATTCAATTAATCATAAGAGGTTATTCAAAAAGTTATACATTGTGCTTTGTAGGGGCGAATTGCAATTCGCCCATTAATAGCAATTCGCCCATTAATAGCAATTCGCTCATTAATAGTAATTTGCCTATTAATGACGATTAGCCTACAAAGACTTTTTGAATAGCCTCTTTTTTTATTTTAAACGCTTTAGTTATATGCATTTTCTTTCAGAAGACTTAGAAAACTATGCCAATACTCATAGTCAAGAAGAGCCTGCGCTACTGAGGGCTCTTAATCGAGAAACCCACCTTCGGGTACTACAGCCTCGCATGCTTAGTGGACACCTACAAGGTAGGTTTTTGAGTCTTCTCTCCAAACTCATAAGACCTAAATATATATTGGAAATAGGTACTTTTACAGGATATGCTACCCTTTGCTTAGCCGAAGGTCTTGCCCCAGAAGGGGTGCTACATACCATTGAGGTCAATGAAGAACTGGAAGAGATACAGAACAAATATTTTGCACAAAGTCCTTATAGAGAGCAGATTGTACAGCACTTTGCACCTGCCCTTGAGGTGATTCCTACCCTTGAGACAGGGATTGATATAGCTTTTATAGATGCAGATAAGAAGAATTATCTCAATTACTTAGAGGCTGTTTTGCCTAAAATGAGCCATGGAGGAGTGATTCTCTCCGACAATGTTCTCTGGAGTGGAAAGGTCGTAGAACCTCTCAAGGAAAGCGACAAACATACCCAAATCCTTATGGAGTATAACCAGCGGTTGGCTACAGATCTCCGCTTGGAAACTGTCTTGCTTCCTATTCGCGATGGTATCTCAATAGCACGCGTGAAATAAAACTTATCTCCTTTCTATTGCTCACTTACACAGAGCACATTCTTTTCCTTGAGAAAGGCCAATAGAAGTTTTCCTTTGTCCTGAGTTACATCAGCTTGGGAAAGAGAAAAGACAGGAAACTGTGAGTAGATTTCTCCCTGTGTATTTAACAGATAAAGACGACTATTCTCGCGATCAAAGACAGAAATAACAGGATTTCTATCCTCCCAATGAAGCTTAGCCCCTGAGTAGTCAGCATAGGGGAGTTCTACTTTTGTTTGGTTGATGGTCAGGATATTGTTATGTAGGAGTACTTTTATATCTCTTTGGCAATCAAAGCTAAAATTACCTTCCCCTATAGATTCTGAACGTACCCCTCCGTTAGTATCTACAAAAAATAATTTGCCTGCTTTGGTGGTGAAGCAAAAGAAATCCTTGTAGGTACTTATGGGATTGTCTGAGAAATCAAACTTCTGAGAGATAGGAATACGCACTGTACCATTGCGGTGAAGAATACTCAGGGTACCATTCTTTTCAGGGAAGACAATAAAATCTTTTCCAGCTATCCTAAAGTGTTGGGGTGTCTGAGCAAGACCATTAGGCACTTGACTTTTCTCAAACCCTTTTACTATATCCCCTCGCTTGTCGATCAGGCGAATTGTCTTCTCGGAACATACTACAAAGCGATATTCTCTATTTCTTTCATAATCAAACACTTGTAAGGGTAGTAGTTTTTCCTTATATGACATAGGGAAGGGGGCTACCACATTGCCATTGCGATCCAGTATCCAGAAGGAAGAAGCCGTATTGAAAGCCATTTGTAAGAATCCATTTTGGAAAAGATCTACCTGATGGATTCCTCCTACAATAGGGGCATCAAGGCGCTTTTTCCAAAGAATTTTTCCATCATTTCCTATAAGGTATAGCTGATTGTCAGCATCTTGTATAACCACTTCCTTTTGTCCTGTACGATGGTTGGTAACGAAGACGGGCTGGGTGAGAGCTTCCTTGTCCAAGGTGATGAGAAAGCGCTCACTTATTCCTCTCTCTTCTGAAGAGGTAGCTGTAGCGGTGGAGGAGCCTCCAGTATCGGCGGTGGTGGTCAGGGTCAGCTGGTAGAACTCGTCCTGTGGGCTTATCTGTAGCGAGGCATAGGCATATCTTTGTGCTAAGGAAGCGTACTTAGCTGAAAAATCCTTCTGCTCCTGTAGGTTTTCTATGGTGATGAAAGAGTTTTGGCTGCTACTCTTCTGTTGCAGCGCCTCAAAAGACTTTCCTTGGGAGAGGGTCTGCTTCATTTGTATAGCGTTGATAAGGGCTTCAAGGGCTTCTTTGTTTTGAGCAAAGATAAGGTTTTCCTCATTTCGGTATAGGTACTTAGGTTGTAATTCCCGCTCGAAGATAGAGAAAAAGGATTGTATATCCGAGAATTCTTCTATATGATGAAGGGTTTCTCCTTGGAAGGTATCGCTCTTGAGTATAGTGAAGTAGCGCAAGGTTTCTTCTGGATTGGAGCTGCGGAGTACTGCCATAGAATCTCTCTGGAAGTCAAAGAAGGTAACTGAGGAAATATCCTGTTGGAAATCGAAATAAAACTCTTCGGGAACAAGTTTTTCCTCAAAGGAAAAACAGCTGATCCCTTGAGCCGTTTGTGGGATAACAGCATAGGTTTCTATGGTGTTCTTCTGGGAGGGTACTATGGGCAATTGTGGAAGGCTATCTGCTGGTCGCAGTAGGGAACCACTCATGCGTAGAGTGTTCTTTTCCAAGTAGATATCCCAAGCTGTCCACCCATCCAGATGCTTGACAATGCGTTCAGGAAAGATTCCCCCTATGAACTCCTTGTTCTTCTTCTGAGCGAGGAATATATTGGCAGGTACTTCTCCACTAATGGTCTTGGCTACTTTGTGAAAGGCTTCTTGGCGTACTACAGGGGTTTCAGGGAAGGATATATCCTTGAGGGAACTGATAAGAATCTCTTTGTCTTTTGTGATATAATACCACTTTTTATTTTCCACAGTTAGCGAATCTAACTTTCCAGAGGAGAGATTTTTCCAGACACTCAGGCTGTCTTGCTTTTCTAAAGTGGCGCTTAGGTATACCCCATCATGGGTATAGGCTACCCAAATATGATCGTCCTCAGGAAGAGACCGCAGGAGATTTTGCACATTTTGATTGGGGTAATACTTGAAGTAGTTTTTCCAAAAATCATTGTGAATCAGCTGGTTGACGAACTGATCCTTGTGGTGTATCTGAAAGAGTAGGGAAGGGTTTTTACTCAATAGATAATCCACTTGATCGGTAGCTTCTTCCTTGGAGGAACAACCAACCAACAATAAAAAGCAGAAAAAATAAGCCCCTAAGTAGCGCATAGTATCATGTTATCTTTCGTTGTGCAAAAATAATACATATTTCTTGTATTACAAAAAATAATGAAGAAAAGTACATTAAAAGATTAGATAGTATGTGGTATTCATCATTTTTTTTTATTTTTGCATCTGAAAAAGTATCTGAAAAATGGTCGAATATTTTCCTTATCTATTACTATTATTGATTGTCATTGTAGGGATTACTATGCTTGCCAATCGTATACGGGTGGCCTATCCTATACTCTTGGTCTTTGGAGGGTTGGCTTTGGCTTTTATCCCCAAGCTTCCTACAATGGCTATAGATCCTAATTGGGTGTTGCTAATCTTCCTACCACCACTGCTCTATGCGGACTCATGGGTACTCTCTCCTAAGGAGTTGTGGAAATGGCGACGTATTATCTTTAGTTTTGCTTTTATTGTCGTCTTTATCACAGCTGCGGTGGTAGCATGGGTGGCCAATATGGTCTTGCCAGGATTTTCCTTGGCCTTAGGCTTTCTCTTTGGTGGGGTGGTCGGCTCTACCGATGTGGTGAGTGTCTCGGCCATACTCAAGTTTGTCAAGGTACCACATCGCCTTTCTACTATTTTGGAGAATGAGAGCTTGCTCAACGATGCTTCCTCCTTGATAGTCTTTCGTTTTGCTTCTATTGTGGTTACTACCGGTCAGTTTGTATGGTATGAGGTGGCGGGGAGCTTCGTATGGGTTGTCTTAGGAGGGATAGCCATAGGCTTGGCTGTAGGATGGCTTCTTAGGGCTATCCATAAACTTCTGCCTACCGATGCCAATATGGATATTATCCTAACCTATATTTCTCCCTATGTTATGTATATCTTGGCCAATGCTGTGGATGCTTCAGGGGTGCTCTCCGTGGTGACAGGTGGGGTGTATCTTCACTATTATCGCAATGAGATTTTCACAGCCTCCACACGCAATAAGATTGAGGCTGTTTGGGATAATATCGTTTTTATACTCAACGGATTAGCTTTTTCTCTCATAGGACTGAGTCTTCCCCAAGTACTCTCAAGCTTCCAACAGGAGGGGATGGCTCTTAGTACTGCTACTTATTATGGCTTACTGATGGCAGGAGTGATTATAGGGGTGCGCATCTGTTGTGCCTATGCTGCTGTGGTGACCACTCAGATAATGAAGCGCTTTATTAAAGTCGCTGATGGACGCAGGTATAACAATGTTTGGATACCCTTACTGCTGGGTTGGGCAGGGATGCGTGGAGTGCTCTCCTTGGCGGTGGCACTTTCTATTCCGCTAACATTGGCCGATGGTACTCCCTTCCCTCATCGGAATCTGATTCTCTATATGACTTTTATTGTTATCTTGGTAACTCTTGTCCTACAGGGGCTTACACTTCCTTGGTTTATCAAAAAGGTTACTTTCCCTGACTATGATGATCATATCCCAGATACTGAGGCAGAAACTCTTATTCGTAAGGACTTGGCTCGGGTGGCTTTGGAGTATATGAATGATCATTACAAGGAGGGGATCACCGATAGTTTTCTTTTGCAAAACCAAAAAGATGTATGGGAGTTCCAGCTCAAGACGGCTTATTGTAATGTTACAGCAGAGGTGCGCGATAAGTACATAGCTATTCTCCGCTACCAACGGGAATATCTCAGCGAACTGAATAAAAATCCTCGTATCAACGAACAGCTTATACGCTCCTTCGAGAGACAACTCAATCTGGAAGAGGAAAAATGGGAATCCTCAGAATAAGCGGGACATAAGGATGAAATTTTTTCTCAAAAATCTTTTTTTTTCTCAAAAAATAATTACCTTTGTCGGCAGATAAGAAAGATAACCTACTGGTAGTCATAAGAAAAGGAAATGTCGATACAAAGAGGTGGCTATAGAACAAATTCTAACAGAAATTAATTTTTATTGCTATGAATACATATATATTGATCTTTGAGTTTCTTTTCCTCTTAGGAATTCTCTACATAGGGAGTCGATATGGGGGAATAGGATTAGGTGTTATCTCAGGGATAGGACTTGTCATTGAGGTTTTTGTTTTCCGTATGCCTCCTGCTTCTGCTCCTATCGAGGTGATGCTCATTATCTTGGCGGTAGTTACTTGTGCTTCCATACTGGAGGCCGCTGGGGGGCTAAAGTTTATGCTACAGGTAGCTGAGAAGATTCTTAGGAAGAATCCTAAGCAAATTACCTTTTTAGGACCTATAGCTACCTATACCCTGACTCTTATGCTTGGTACAGGACATGCAGTTTACTCTATTATGCCTATTATAGGCGATATTGCACTGAAGAATAAGATTCGCCCAGAGCGACCTATGGCGGCCGCTTCTGTAGCTTCTCAGTTAGCACTTACAGCAAGTCCTATCTCAGCAGTGGTTACCGTATATTTGGGCAAAGGGTTGTTAGATCTCTTTCATCAACAAGGAGGGGAGTCGCTTACTTTGATCAATATTCTCTCGGTAACTCTGCCTGCTACTTTTTTAGGATTGATGGCTATGTGCTTTTACAGCCTTCGTCGTGGCAAGGAATTAGAGGCTGATCCAGAATACCAACGCCGATTACAGGATCCTATCTATAGGGATCAGATTCTCAATAGTACCAAGACTACTCTAAATGATTTTATCCCACAATCCTCTAAGAATGCGGTATATATATTCCTTTCTTCTATTGTCTTGATTGTGGTCTTGGCGCTCTATGAGGATATCCGTACTTTTGAGGTGCTCAAGGAAGGAGTAACTACCCAGATGGTAGTTCCTATGGGAGTTATTATCCAAATGGTCATGCTCTGTTTTGGAGGGATTATTCTTACCACCTGTAAGACTTCTGTCAAGCTCGTTCCCGAAGGAGTGGTCTTCAAGTCAGGAATGGTAGCCTGTGTGGCTATCTTTGGGATTGCTTGGATGAGTGATACTTACTTTACCTATGCCATGCCTTATTTCAAAGATGGTATTACTGCTATGGTACAAGCCTATCCATGGACATTTATCTTTGCTCTTTTTGCGGTCTCTATAGTGATCAATAGTCAGGCGGCTACAGCCAAGATGATGCTCCCTGTGGCCATTACTATGGGGCTTCCTGTGCCTTTGCTTATAGGAATTATGCCTGCTACTTATGCTTACTTCTTTATTCCTAATTATCCTTCGGATATTGCCACAGTGAACTTTGACCCTACAGGGACTACCAAGATAGGGAAGTACTACTTCAATCATAGTTTTATGGTGCCAGGACTTATTGCGGTAGGTGTATCCTGCTTGGTCGGAATCGGACTCTCACAATTCCTGATACGTTAATTAACTCACAGAATATAATAAGAAAGCTGCTTTCTTTTCGAAGCAGCTTTCTTATTATGTATAATCGCGTGCGAGAGCCGTACCTATTGAATACTTGCCTTCAGGTATTCGCGGTTTAGGCGAGCGATATTTTCCAAAGAAATACCTTTAGGACACTCTACTTCACAAGCTCCTGTATTGGTACAGTTACCAAAGCCTTCGTGTTCCATTTGGTTGACCATGTTGAGCACACGTTCGGTCGCTTCCACTCTACCTTGTGGGAGTAGGGCGAACTGAGATACCTTAGCCGCTACGAAGAGCATAGCAGAAGAGTTCTTACAAGTAGCCACACAAGCTCCACAACCTATACAAGCGGCAGCATCCATGGAACGGTCAGCATCACGCTTAGGAATAGGAATAGCATTGGCATCCTGAGTATTTCCAGAAGTATTGACAGAGATGTAACCTCCCGCCTGTTGGATACGCTCGAAAGCGCTTCTATCCACTATAAGGTCTTTGATTACAGGGAAAGCGGTAGCTCGCCATGGTTCGATAGTGATAGTATCACCATCCTTGAACATACGCATATGCAATTGGCAAGTAGTAATACCACGATCTGGTCCGTGCGCTTCTCCATTGATAAAGAGAGAGCACATACCGCAGATACCTTCACGGCAGTCGTGGTCAAAAGCTACAGGCTCTTCTCCTTTTTCTATGAGTTGTTCGTTGAGAATATCCAACATTTCCAAAAAGGACATATGGTCAGAGATGTTAGTGACTTTATATTCTACCATTTGACCTTTTGATTTGGCGTCTTTTTGTCGCCATATTTTAAGGGTAAGATTCATGTTCATGATAATCAGTTTTTATTAGATAATAGGCAAGAGCTAACAGGTAATAACCATTACCTGTTATCTGTTACCTTTTACCTGTTATTTATAGCTGCGTTGTTTAAGTTCGATATCTTTGAATACTAAAGGCTCTTTGTGTAAGACCTCTTCGCTTGGGTTATAGGTATTCACTACTTCTGTAGGATTACCTGTGTACTGCCAAGCGGCTACATAGGCATAGTTTACATCGTCACGGAGCGCTTCTCCTTCAGGTGTTTGGTATTCTTCACGGAAGTGACCCCCGCAGGATTCATTACGCTCAAGTGCATCTTTGGCAAAGAGCTCTCCTAGTTCGAGGAAGTCTGCTACACGGTTCGCTTTCTCTAGCTCTACATTCATTCCGGTGAGCTCTCCAGGTACTTTCACATCGCGCCAGAACTCTTCACGAATCTCACGAATCTCTTTGATAGCTTGTTTGAGACCTTCAGCGTTACGCGCCATACCTACCTTGTCCCACATTACTTTACCAAGTTTTTTGTGGAAGTAATCTACAGAGTGGGTTCCTTTGTTATTGATAAAGTGAGCCAAACGTTCTTTCACTACTCGCTCAGCCTCATCGAATTCAGGCGTATTGGTAGAGATTTTTCCAGTACGGATATCAGCTGCAAGGTAATCACCTATGGTATAAGGCAATACGAAATATCCATCGGCCAATCCTTGCATAAGTGCAGAAGCTCCCAAGCGGTTGGCACCATGATCAGAGAAGTTAGCTTCTCCAATAGCGTAAAGCCCAGGTACTGTAGTCATCAGGTTGTAGTCTACCCAAATACCTCCCATGGTGTAGTGGGTAGCAGGGTAGATCATCATTGGAGTCTTATATGGGTTTTCTGCAACGATTTTCTCATACATTTGGAAGAGGTTACCATACTTAGCTTCAATAATTTTCTCGCCGCGCTTAGTTACTTCTTCCTTGGTAGGTTCTACCCCATGGATTTTACATTGCTCTTTACCATAACGTTCGATAGCAGAAGCAAAATCAAGGTATACAGCTTCTCCAGTTTCATTCACTCCATAGCCGGCATCACAACGTTCTTTGGCTGCACGAGAGGCTACGTCACGAGGGACAAGGTTACCGAAGGCAGGGTAGCGACGTTCCAAGTAGTAATCGCGGTCTTCTTCTGGGATTTCAGTAGGTTTTTTACGTTTTTCACGGATAGCTACAGCATCCTCCATTTTCTTAGGTACCCAGATACGTCCGTCATTACGCAAGGATTCGGACATAAGGGTTAGCTTAGACTGATAATCTCCAGAACGAGGGATACAAGTAGGGTGGATTTGTGTAAAACAAGGGTTAGCGAAGAAAGCTCCTTTTTTGTGGATTTTCCAAGCGGCAGTAGCATTACAACCCATTGCATTGGTAGAGAGGAAATATACATTACCATATCCTCCTGAGGCGATAACTACAGCGTGAGCCGAGTGGCGCTCTATCTCACCAGTAACCATATTACGAGCGATGATACCACGAGCTTTGCCATCTACGATAACCACATCCATCATTTCATGGCGATTGTACATATCTATCTTACCACGAGCTATTTGTCGGTTCATAGCCGCATAAGCCCCCAAGAGGAGCTGTTGTCCTGTTTGTCCTTTGGCATAGAAAGTACGTGATACGAGCACCCCACCAAAAGAACGGTTGTCTAAGAGTCCGCCGTAATCACGTGCAAAAGGAACCCCTTGAGCTACACATTGGTCAATGATATTTCCAGATACTTCCGCCAAGCGGTATACATTCGCTTCACGGGCACGGTAGTCACCTCCCTTTACAGTATCATAGAAAAGGCGATAGTTGGAGTCGCCATCCCCCATATAGTTTTTAGCAGCATTGATACCTCCTTGAGCCGCAATAGAGTGTGCACGGCGAGGAGAATCTTGGTAGGCAAAAGCCTTCACATTGTACCCAAGTTCAGCAAGGGTAGCTGCAGCAGAGCCTCCTGCAAGCCCTGTCCCTACTACGATAATATCTATATTACGCTTGTTAGCAGGGTTTACAAGGTTGATATGGTCTTTATATTTTGTCCATTTGTCCGCAAGTGGACCTTCAGGTATTTTGGAATCTAATGTACTCATATGTCTTATATTAAGGAGTTAATGTAATGGAAAAGGGCTACAAAAATGAAGCCTCCACAGATAAGGAAAGAATACCATTTGCCTAAGCAGCTAATGAATTTTTTACGCTTGTCATCTTTCCAGCCCATGGATTGGAATGCAGACTGGAATCCGTGAAGTAGGTGCAAGCACAAGAATACAAAGCAGAACACATAGATACCTACACGTATAGGATCGTGGAACTTCTCTATGAGTTCGCCATAGTAGCGAGTCTCATCAGGCTCGTTGAAATCAATGTACTTGTAAACCATCTCAGGAGCCCAGAAGTCGTAAAGGTGAAGGGCTAAGAACCCAAGCACAACTACTCCTGTGATGATCATGTTGCGGGACATCCAAGAAGCATTGGCCGCTCCATTGTAACTATAATAAGGTTGGTTGCCTCGTGCTCTCTTGTTTTGAAGCTCCAAAACAAAACCCATTACAAAGTGGAATACTACCCCAAAAAGGAGTACAGGTTGCATCGCAAACTGAATCAATGGATTAGTACCCATGAAATGAGAGAGCATGTTAAAAGTACCTTCACTTAACACTGACATGAAGTTTACAGCCAAGTGTATCACTAAGAAAAGGATTAGAAAAAATGCCGAGAGTGCCATCGCCACTTTTCTTGCTACGGAAGTTTTGAATATTTGCATATTTTGTAAATATAAGTTTCTAAAAATAACTAAATTATCTAATAATAATTTCAGAGCTACAAAGATACGATATTCTCTTTTTATCTCCAACAAAAATATTAAAACACGACTAATTTATAGTTAGTTTAAATTAGATAAAAAATCAAGGGTGATTTATAGAAGAGTGCAGAGGTAAAAACTAAAAAAAACTAAAAAAATAATTGCTTTTTAGAAACTAAAAACGTATCTTTGTCAGACCAAATCTAAAGAGAAAAATTAATTTATAACTATCATGAAAAGGATATTTCTTTTATGGGGTGTAGCTATGACATTCATAGCTTGCCAAAGAGAAGGAGAGGTGCTTTCTACAACACCTACTCCTAAGCCTACCCCTGAGGGGGTACAACAAGCCACACAGAACAACCCTAACCTCAAGTGGGTTGCTCTTACTCAGGACTATAATGTTTCTGAGGAGGAAGCAAAAAATCTTGTCTTAAGTTTTGTTAGAGAAACACAGAAGGTAAATTCTACTGCAAGGGCTGTATCACTTGAGATAGAGAGTATAGAAGCCGTAAAGGCTTCTAACACTACTATGAGAATTTCACAAAATACTTCTATGGAGAATGATTTGTATATTGTGAATTTTAAGGATAACAATGGTTTTGTTCTTACAGCAGCTGATAAGCGAGTTCCTGGGATATTTGCTTATAGTGATAGAGGAAAGTGGGAAAAGTCTCTTACAAATCCTGTTCAGAAGATTCTTTATGAAAGGCTTCTTAACTATATAGAACAAAGCCGGATCATCTTTGATAAAAGAAAGGATAAACTTGTTAAGGAAGCATGGGAAGAGTTTACCAAAGATTTTTCTGTAAAAGAAAAAGAAAACTTGTATAAAGAATATTTTGATGATAAGGGCAATTTAAAGAGAGTGGTTAAAAGAGCATCGTATCAAAGATATCATGAATTTGATCCTGACAATCCTAATGATCCAAATTGCCCTCAAGGAACTGATTATGAAGTTTTTTATAATAATTGGGAACTTGTTGAAGAAACAGAAGTATTACTAAAAACTGGATGGGCGCAGTTTGGTGACTATAATTTATTTACTAGGTATAGAAATTGTAGTTCTGGACAAACTCCAGTAGGTTGTGTGGCTGTGGCAGTAGGCCAAATTATGGCCTACTATAAGAGACCTGCTATATTTAATGGTAGGATAATGCATTGGGATCAGATGACGACTAATCCTATTATAACTTCTTTAAGTCCTCAAGGAAAAGAAGATGTTCAACATTTATTAGCTGATTTGGGAGAATCAACATATCTGAAAATGAACTATAAATGTGGAAGTAGTGGAGCTTCTGATGAAAATGCATGTGAGACTTTTAAAAAATTAGGATATATACATGCAACGCTCTCAGATAGGTATGATATAGAAAAAGATCTTTTAGCTAAACGACCTGTGTATATAGGAGGATTTGATAAAACAAAAGAGAATAGACCTCGAATAGGGCATGCATGGGTGATTGATGGGTATAGAAAGTATAAAGCGACTAGTAAAGAAGTTATTTATATAGATTGTATGGAGAAAATTTATCATGACACTATGTATTTTCCTCTGATACATCATAACTTGGGCTGGGGAATGGGTTCTAATTTGTGGTATAGTCCAAAACCTTATTATGAAAATGAAAAAGAATCTTTTGGAAACTATCCACAGATGGACAGATACCCATATGATATAAGCATTATAAACAATATATATTAAAAAAATGAGTCATGAATAAAGTAATATATTTATTGGTGGTGATATTGGCTTTTGGGGCTTGTCACAAAGAAAAGAAACAAGAAGATAAGGATATAGGTTGGAGGTGTTGCAGTTCACCTAATGAGGATGCTGTTATTCTTATAGATAAGACTTTAGTGCCAGAGGGTTCTTTGCAGAAGTTTGTTTTGTATGAAGAGAATGAGGCTAAAGAAAAAATAGAGCAAAAGCAATTTACTTACTCTCAGGTTATAAAAGATACTATTCATTTCACTTTTGCTATTCTGCATGATATGGATAGAGTTTTGGGAAAGCGTACTATTAATTTCTCTTTGGAAATTCCTAATTTTGAGCCTATTTCTATGACTTTCTCAGGAGAATACATTACTGTGCCTAGGTGCTGTAGCATTCCACAAGTCTATAAGGCATGGCTTAATGGTAAGGAGTGGGATCCTAAGAGTGGACATACCTACATACTTCCCAAGGAAGCTTTGAAAAAGAAAAACCTTAATTCTCAGTGATAAAGAGAGGTAGACTTTTCTCAGATAGATACCCATATGATATAAGCATTATAAAATATTAAAAAATGAATTATGAATAAAGTAATATATTTATTGGTGGTGATATTGGCTTTTGGGGCTTGTCACAAAGAAAACAAACAAGAGAATCAGCCTCGAGACTGGACATGTTACGATTCACCTAATGAGGAAGCTGTTATTCTTATAGATAAGACTTTAGTGCCAGAGGGTTCTTTGCAGAAGTTTGTTTTGTATGAAGAGAATGAGGCTAAAGAAAAAATAGAGCAAAAGCAATTCACTTACTCTCAGGTTATAAAAGATACTATTCATTTCACTTTTGCTATTCTGCATGATATGAATAGGGTTTTGGGGAAGCGTACTATTAATTTCTCTTTGGAAATTCCTAATTTTGAGCCTATTTCTATGACTTTCTCAGGAGAATACATTACTGTGCCCAGGTGCTGTAGCATTCCAAAAGTCTATAAGGCATGGCTTAATGGTAAGGAGTGGAATCCTAAGAGTGGACATACCTACATACTTCCTAAGGAAGCTTTGCAAAAGAAAAACCTTAATTCTCAATGACAAAGAGAGGTAGATTAGGCAAAGAGAAATAGCTGTTACAACTGGTGTCTTTCTTTATAAAAGAGGCTGCCCACAAGGGTAGCCTTTTCCTAATTAAACTATTTTCTCTCTTCTTCTTTGGGGATTCTTCAGAAAAGTTGTACTTTTGCCTTTCCTTAAAACCTTACTATTAGGACTATACAGACAATGAGCAAAGAACTACTGCTTTCCTCCTTCTTGGAAGGGAAACCTTATCATCAGTTATCGGAATATATCAAAGGGAAAACATCTTGTTTTGCAGAGAATCTTGTAGGTTCTTCCCTTAGTTTTGTTCTTTTCGATATTTTCAAAAGAACAGGGCAGACCCTTCTCTTTGTAGGAGATGACAAGGAGCAAGCCGCCTACTTACTCAATGATTTGGAGCTCCTCTTAGGGCAGGAGCAGGTACTCTTTTTTCCCAGTAGTTACCGCCGTCCTTATCAGACAGAGGAAACGGACAATGCCAATGTGCTCCTAAGAGCAGAAGTACTCTCCCAACTCCAACAAGGTGCAAGGGTGGTGGTTTCCTATAGCGAAGCTCTTTTTGAAAAAGTACTCACTCGCCAGCAGTTGGACAAAAATACACTGACGCTCAAGCGGGGGGAGCATCTCTCTTTGGATATACTCAATGAGACACTTTTTGAGTATCAGTTCCAGCGGGTGGATTTTGTCAGTGAGCCAGGGGAGTTCTCTGTACGAGGAGGCATTGTCGATGTATTCTCTTTCTCCAATGATACCCCTTATCGTATCGAGTTCTTCTCTGATGTGGTGGAGAGTATCCGTACCTTCGATGTGGAGACACAACTCTCTCTCCAGCAGGTATCCTCGGTAGTTATTATTCCCAATATAGAGAGTAAGGTCGCCGGAGAGCAGCGTACCTCTTTCCTCTCTCTCTTGCCTGAAGAGACATTGATTTTTGTACAAGATTTTGAACTCTTTGCCCCTAAGTGGGAAAAGATGTACCAGAAGGCACAAGAAGCCTTTGCGACTCTTAAGGGAGAAATTGCACACTTGCCTCCTGAGGAGCTTTTCTGCAATGCACAAGAAGGACTTAGGGATTTTGTTCAGCGGTATGTGGTAAGGATCAATCCGCACAACCCGCAAGAAATGGAGGGCAAAGGTGTCTCTTTTGCTATGCGACCTCAGCCTTCGTTCAATAAGAGATTCGAATTACTGATCGAGCACTTCAAGGAAAAGTATAATGAGGGGTATACCAATTATATTTGTTGTGTAAGTGCTCAGCAGGCACAGCGCTTCTTGGATATCTTCGAAGAATTACACCAGCAGGTGCCTTGCGAGCTCTTGGAACTTTCTCTCTCAGAGGGATTTACCGATACAGCAAATAAGATAAACTGTTATACAGATCACCAGATCTTGGAGCGCTATCACAAGTTCAATATTCGCAATGGCTATGCCAAAAAACAAGCTATTACGCTCAAGGAACTCCATCAGCTTACTATAGGTGATTACGTGACACATATTGATCATGGAATAGGGAAATATGCAGGCTTACAGAAAATAGATATAGAAGGCAAAAAGCAAGAGGCGATCAAGCTCATCTATGGAGATAGGGATGTACTGTATGTAAGCATTCATTCTTTGCACAAGATTAGCAAATATAATGGTAAGGATGGAGCTCCTCCTCGCCTATATAAGTTGGGAAGCTCTGCATGGAAAGCACTCAAACAGAAGACCAAGGCAAGGGTCAAGCAAATCGCTTTCAACCTCATTCAGCTCTATGCCAAGCGGCGTGAGGCGGTGGGGTATGCCTTTGCGCCGGACTCTTATTTGCAGAAAGAATTGGAGGCTTCTTTTATCTATGAGGATACTCCAGATCAGAGTAAGGCAACACTCGAGGTAAAACAAGATATGGAGCGTGCGCGCCCTATGGATAGGCTCGTCTGTGGTGATGTAGGCTTTGGGAAAACGGAGGTGGCCATACGTGCCGCCTTCAAAGCGGTGGACAATGGTAAACAGGTAGCTGTACTGGTGCCTACTACGATCTTAGCTTTTCAGCATTACCAGACCTTCTGTGAGCGCCTTAAGGAACTCCCTGTAAGGGTGGAGTACCTCAACCGTTTCCGTACCGCCAAGGAGAAAAATCAAGTACTTGCCGATCTGGCCTCAGGCAAAGTAGATATACTTATAGGAACCCATCAAATAGTCAATGAAAAAGTGAAGTATAAGGACTTAGGGTTATTGGTTATAGATGAGGAACAGAAATTCGGTGTAGCGGTCAAGGACAAGCTCAAGACGTTACGCGAGAATATCGATGTACTTACTCTTACGGCTACGCCTATTCCGCGTACTTTACAGTTCAGTCTCATGGCAGCACGAGATCTTTCGGTGATTACTACCCCACCACCCAATCGCTATCCTATCGAAAGCCAGATTATCTCCTTCAATGAGGAGGTGATCCGCGATGGGATTGCCTATGAGTTACAGCGTGGAGGACAGGTGTTCTTCATACACAATAGGGTAGAGAATATCAAGGAAGTAGCAGGGATGATTCAGCGACTGATTCCCGATGCAAAAATAGGGATAGGACATGGTCAGATGGAAGGTAAACAGTTGGAAGAAGTGATGCTTGCCTTTATCAATGGCGATTATGATATTTTGGTGGCAACCACTATCATTGAGAGCGGATTGGATGTCCCTAATGCCAATACCATATTTATCCATAATGCACAGCACTTTGGGCTCTCTGACCTGCACCAGATGCGGGGTAGGGTAGGGCGTAGTAATAAGAAGGCTTTTTGCTACTTTATCACTCCGAATCTCTCAGAGCTACCAGAGGATTCTCGTAAGCGTATGCAGGCTATCGCACAGTTTTCGGATCTGGGGAGTGGTATCCATATCGCTATGAAGGATCTGGAGATACGTGGAGCTGGAGACTTGCTTGGGGGTGAGCAGAGTGGCTTTATCAACGATATAGGGTTTGATGCTTATCAGAAGATTCTCCAAGAAGCCGTTACCGAACTGAAGGAAAACGAGTTCGCCGAGCTCTATGCCGATGAGGCTCAGCAGGCGGTATATATTACAGATACACAGCTGGATAGTGATTTTGAGTTGCTCTATCCAGACAATTATATCAATAGCATCACCGAGCGACTGAACCTATATAATGAGCTGAGCAATCTTAAGAACGAAGAGGAGCTCTCCCAGTATGAATATCGCCTTATTGACCGTTTTGGAGCCTTGCCACCTCAGGCAAGGGATTTGCTCAATTCGGTACGTATCAAGTGGTTGGCTACTCAGATGGGAATAGAGCGCTTAGTGATGAAGCAGGGCAAGATGCTGGGATACTTTATTGCGGATCAGCAGAGTAAGTTCTACCAGAGTGGGACTTTCCAGAGAGTGCTTACCTTTGTCCAGCGCAATTCGGATAAATGTCACCTCAATGAAAAGGAAACCCGCAATGGGCTAAGGCTGATTATTACCTTTGATAAGATTACTTCTATCGATAAAGCACTAAGGATTATTAGTGGGTTTGTGGAGTAAAAATCATTCATAAAACCATTGATAAATTACAATTAAAATTCGTATATTTGTGCAGAAAATTTGTAAATACATGAAAAAAATCTATTTGCTTGCCTCTGTTGCTTTTTTAGTGGCTTGTGGCTCTCAAAAACAATCTAAAAATGATCCTATAGAAAAGGGATTAGACCTCTCTGCTATGGATACTTCGGTACGCCCTCAGGATGATTTCTATAATTTTGTCAATGGCAAATGGGCTAAAACAGCACAAATCCCTGCCGATAAGTCTACTTGGGGTACGTTCCAAATCCTTCGAGATAAGACCGACGAACAGTGCTTGGCGATCTTGGACGAACTTCTGCAGAAGGACTTTCCTAAGGGAAGCGAAGGACAGAAAATCAAGGATTTGTATGCCTCTTATCTCGATTGGAATCGGCGCAATGCCGAGGGACTCAAGCCTCTGGGACAGTGTTTTGTGAAAATTGATGCCATACAGTCTTTGGCTGACCTGCAGCGATACCTTATTGAAGTGACACCACAAGGGGAAAACCCTATCTGTAACTGGAGTGTCTCTGCCGACAAAAAGGATTCTCAGATGAATGCTGTCTATCTTGGAGCCTTCTCCATAGGGCTTTCTCGAAGCTACTACCAAAAGGACTCTGAGGCCAATACCAAGACCATTGCCAAGTATCAAGAATATGTCACTAAAGTACTCTCTATGATTGGGGAGGAAAACCCTGCTCAGAAGGCACAGGAGTTGGTCGATATGGAGCGCCGTATTGCTAAGCTCATCTATACCAATGAGGAGAGAAGGGATCCTAACATCACTTATAATCCTTTATCAATCAAGGAATTGTCTTCTTTGGTTAAGGGAGTGAACCTCCCTGTATATCTCTCCACAGTAGGGGTACAGACCGATAGGGTTATCGTTCCTGAGATCCGTCTGTACAAGGCGTATGATACTTTTCTCTCTCAGGAGAATATCCCACTGCTCAAGACTTACCTCAAGTATCAGCAGGTCTCCAGTAACCTCCATACTTTGGACAGTGCATTGGACGAACTCTCTTTCGATTTCTATACCCGCTATCTCAAAGGACAACAGCAACAACGCCCTATGAACAAGCGTGCCTTGGGCATAATCAATGGGCTCTTAGGGGAGGCCTTCGGCAAGTTCTATGTAGAGAGGTATTTCCCTGCTAAGGCTAAGGAGGAAATGTTGGTACTGATCGACTATCTCAGAAGAAGTTTTGCCCAGCATATCCAACAGGTACAATGGATGTCCCCTCAGACTAAGGAAAAAGCACTTGCCAAGTTGAACAAATTTGGGGTAAAGGTTGGCTATCCTGATAAGTGGACAGATTACTCTCGCTTGGAGATAGCACCAGCCTCCACAGCTTCTTATTTTGACAATGTATGTAGTATCCGTGCATGGCGCTATAAGGAGAACTTGGCCGATGTAGGACAAAAGGTGGACAAATCCCGCTGGCGTATGACTCCACAAACAATCAATGCTTATTACAGCCCTATGAACAACGAGATTGTGTTCCCAGCAGCTATCCTTCAGGCTCCTTTCTTTAGCTTCGATGCGGATCCTGCGGTTAATTTTGGTGGTATAGGCGCGGTGATTGGGCATGAGATGACCCATGGATTCGATGATAGTGGCGCTGAGTATGATGGGGATGGAAATCTTAAAAACTGGTGGACACCTCAGGATAAGGAAAATTTCAAAAAAGCAACTAAGGCTCTCGCAGCTCAGTTCGATAAATATGAAGTGGCTAAAGGAGTTTTTGTCAATGGAATCTTTACCAATGGCGAAAATATAGCCGACCTCGGTGGGGTTAATATCGCTTATGATGCGCTACAGCTATACCTCAAAGAGCATGGCAAGGTACAAAAGATAAGTGGATATACCCAAGAGGAACGCTTTTTTATCTCTTGGGCGACTGTGTGGCGTGGCTTTTCCACTGAAAAACACCTACTCAATCAGGTAAAAACAGACCCTCATACTCCTCAGTATATCCGTGCTTATGCACCACTAACCAATGTGGAGGCTTGGTATAAGGCTTTCAAGGTGAAAACAGGTGATAAGCTCTACAGAGCTCCTCAGGATAGGGTCAAAATCTGGTAATAATGATTAATGGTTAATAATTGAGGGATAATACCTAATTTGTTAAAACACAATAATTGCGTCTCTACTTCGATACTTTCCTTGTCGTAGTAGAGACGCAATTTATTGATTTCCATAAATCATTGCTGAGGTCTCAGGGCAAAATTTACTCCTTTGTGTTCTCCTAAGCCATAGTAATGCTTGAAGTTATAGATTAGTGGATTCCATGCTAAGGGATTGATCTTGTCTCCGTCCATAACTAAATGATCTTCCGCATGAACTACAACGAATTCAAGCTCTACCAATACATAACCATTGCGGTCGATGACTTCTGTCACTTTGGCCTCGGCTTGTATGGGGCACTGAGCAATACGGGGCGGACGCACCTTCTGCGAAGGTAGTGGTGTAAAACCTCCTATAGCAAATTTGTCCTGAGCAAAGGTGTACTTCTCTGCCTTCTGCGCAGGTACAGGATTCTTGGCTGTATAGGGTGCTATAGTATCCACTTGTTCCCACATAGAAGCTGTAGGCAGGTTAAAGACTACTTCAGGGACAACAAGTACATTCTCATAAGCCTTATTGAGCTTTACTAAAGCCATTACCGCATGGGTACTCAGGGTAAAGGTACAGCTGATAGGCGTAATATTTGCATTCCCCTTCTCATTGGTTGTGGTGAGTAATACTACAGGGAAGCCATAATAAAACATGTTGGGTAAAAATGACTGCATAGTATCAAATTTTGAAATTAGGACACAAAGGTACGATTTTGAGCAAGAAACGAAAAGAGAAAAGTGAAAAATATTTTGTAAGGGCAAATGACTGATAGTAAGGTGTATAAGCTCTCTATTAATCGTTTTAACAAAAGATTATCTTTTTGGTTCGCAAACTATAGAACTAAATAACTATCTTTGCTCCCAGAAATAATTATTAATACCAATAGTGATTAATCATTGAGCATTAATCATTGAGCATTAATCATTGAACATTAATCCATTGAACATTGAATATTGAAAAAAACACTCTTATTGAGATGATGTCTGAGCTCTTTAGGAAGATGCACCATGTATCTCCTATGGCCGCTAAGATATTGTCTGTATTGGTCATTGAAGGCTGTGCGGAGGGACTTACCTTTGAATATCTCATTGAGAGGGTACAGGCCAGCAAAAGCACGCTTTCTACCAATATCAATTTTCTTTTGGACAAAGGGCTGATCTACTATGACACTAAGGAGGGAAAGCGAAGAAAATACTTCAAATCCTTTCCTTTTGACAAGCGATTTTCGGAATTTCTCGAACTGATTCGTTACGAAAGGGATTTTACCCTTCGTTTTAGAAAATATATCGATGAGCAAGATCCTCAACATACAGATCGCTTCCTCGAGAGAAGAATGAAAAAAACGGGGATATTGCTGGATTATCTCGGAAAAATGGAATCACTTACTGAAGATTTCTTGGAAAAACTAAAACAGGAAGATATACGTGAAAAACTATAATACAGACGTTCTTTTTATCTTAATCTTAGGATTGCTCTCTATGCTTACTCCTTTGGCGATAGATATGTACTTACCATCCTTTGGGGCAATAGCCTCGGACTTGCATGTCTCCAAGGAGCGCATCCAGACGACCTTAGCCCTATTTACCTTGGGCTTTGCCTTGGGACAATTGCTCTGGGGACCACTTTCGGATAGCTATGGTCGCAAGCCTACTATTATTGTAGGGGTGATCGTAGCGGCAGTGATTGCCTTGTGGCTTACACAGGTGGGGGAATTATATCATTTTTATATATTGCGCTTTTTGCAAGGCTTTTTTGGTTCAGCCCCTGCCGTGGTTGCAGGTGCTTTACTCAGAGACCTTTTCAATAAGGAAGCCTTCTCCAAGATGATGTCTATGATCATGCTTGTCACCATGATAGCTCCTTTGGTAGCTCCTATTTTGGGAGGGTATATAGCCGATTGGTTTCATTGGCAGGCCATTTTTTACCTATTGACAGTATTGGGATTGCTCGCGGCCCTTTTGGTATGGCTGCGCATCCCAGAGTCTTTGCCCAAAGAACGACGCATTCCCTTGGATATCATAGGTGTATTGCGTAATTATCGTACAGTAGCGACCAATAGGAAAGTACTGGGGTATATTTTTACCAATGCTTTTTCCTATTCAGGAATGTTTTGCTTTTTGACTTCAGGATCATTGGTTTATACAGGAGTCTATGGAGTAGCACCTAAGAATTTTGGGTACTTTTTTATATTGAATATAGGCGTGATGATGATCGCTACTTTTCTTGGGGGGCGCTTCGTAGGTCGCTTAGGCACCGAACGTATCCTAAGGATTGGGCTTTGGATACAGCTGATCATGGGTGTCTACTTGGCATTCTGTGCGTTTTTTCATTGGGGGCTATGGCCTTCTGCCATTGGAGTAGCACTATATGTAGGGATGGTCTCTATTGTCTCGAGCAATGCCAATGCAGCTGTCCTTGAGTTATTCCCACGTACAGCAGGGACCGCCAATTCGCTTATAGGAATGTTCCGATTCGCTATCGGCGCTATCATCGGTGCTATATTGGCACTATTCTCAGTCGAAACCGAGCAACCTATGCTCTTTGCAATAACCTTGTGTATCCTTATTTCAGTAGGAATGTATAAGGGACTTGTAAAAAGTAAAAAGTAAAGGTAATATATACGCTCATGTGAGCTCATGGATCATTCAATTAAAAAATGGAAATTAACCGATAATATAGATTTCTCTAAAAAACTATAATTTTAAAATTCTTTTAAATAATGAATAAAGTTTTAATTTTTGTAAGTATGCTTGTCCTTACCATAGGATGTAAAAAAGGACAAGAACAACAAGGCGCCGGTATGGGAGCCACTCAGAAGGTATTGCCTACCATTACAGTAGGAGAGCAGAGTACCACTTCGAACCTCTCTTTCCCTGTCAATATAGAAGGGGTGGTCAATAGCCCTGTACAGGCCAAAATTTCTGGATATATCACCAAAGTACTTGTGGACGAAGGGCAGGCAGTGCGCCAAGGGCAGCCTATGTTCCAGCTCGAGACACAAACTCTTAACCAATCAGCGGCTTCCGCCAAGGCACAGGTGGAGGTAGCTCGTGTGGAGGTGAACAGACTCCTCCCTCTTGTGGAAAAGAATATCGTAAGCAAGGTGCAGCTCGAAACAGCTCAGGCCAACCTACAGCGAGCCCAAGCGGCTTATAACGAAGTGGCAAGCAATATCGGATTTGCTGTTGTAAAAGCACCTGTCAATGGAGTGGTAGGAGCCATCCAGTACCGTGAAGGAGCCTTGGTAACAGCCAATAACACGGTACTCACCACCGTTTCCGATGTAAAGGATGTATATGCCTATTTCTCTATGAACGAAAAGGATTATCTCTCTTTCCTCGCTCAGGCAAAAGGAGCTACAGTCAAGGAAAAATTGGCTAATTTTTCCGAAGTATCTTTGATTATGGCCAATGGAAAAGAGTATAATCACAAAGGAAAGATCCAAACAGTAACCGGACAGATAGACCCTACTACAGGATCTATACAGATCCGTGCTACTTTCCCTAACCCAGAACACTTACTTACCAACGGAAATAGTGGTACCATCCTTATTCCACAGACTTTTGACAACTCTTTGGTAATTCCTGAAGTGGCGGTATTTGAGCAACAAGGGAAGATATTTGCCTACAAGGTAGAAGACAATACTATCAAGCAGGTGGTGGTAACCCTCAAGAGCCGTGCCGACAACTTGGTAGTGGTAGAGAGTGGCCTCAAGGCAGGCGATGTGATCATCGTACAAGGGCTTAATGGGGTACGCACAGGCGACAAGGTAACCCCTCAACCTGTTTCTATGGATAGTATTGTCAAAGCCATCCAGCCTATATTCTAAGGAGTCAATGAGCGGTTGAGTTAATTAACCATTGACAATTAACCATTAATCATTACTATGGATACTTACAAAACCATCTTTGAGAACAATCGCCAGTGGGTCGAAAGGAAGACTGGCGAAGATAAGGATTTTTTCAAAAAGCTTGTCAAGGAACAAAACCCTGACTTTCTCTATATTGGTTGTTCGGATAGTCGTGTAACGGCTGAGGAACTGATGGGATTAGGCCCTGGCGATGTCTTTGTTCATCGCAATATCGCCAATGTGGTCAATACGCTGGATATGAGTTCTACAGCGGTGATACAATACGCCGTGGAACACCTGCAAGTGAAACATATTATCGTATGTGGGCATTACGACTGTGGAGGGGTAAAAGCCGCTATGCAAGCCAAGGACTTGGGGCTACTCAACCCTTGGCTGAGAACCATACGCGATGTGTATCGTCTACATCAGGATGAGCTCGATAGCATCACCTCTCCTAAGGAACGTTACAACCGTTTGGTAGAGCTCAATGTGGAAGAACAGTGTATCAACGTGGCGAAAATGGCCTGTGTACAGGAGGGATACCTCTATCACCAGTACCCTATTGTCCACGGATGGGTGTTTGATATCCGTTCAGGACGCCTGATAGACTTGGAAATAGACTTCGTAGAGCTGATGAAGCGTATCCAAAAGGTCTATGATCTTACGGGTGAGGACTGGAATTATAAGTAGGAGTTTTAAGTTTTGTATTTTGAGTTGTTATGAAGTTTCTTTTATTTTTTACATTGTTTTCACTGCCCCTAATGGCTCAAGAGGATAAAACTCAAAAGGGAGGCATAAAGGATATAGGGAGAATTCCTAACGAGCCCCCTCTTTGTATTATCGATGGGAAGAAATTGAGTAGATGGAGCTTGAAGACTAAAAAGCTACAACCCGATGAGATAGCAGAAATCTTGCTGTTTTTTAGAGAAGAGGCTAAAAATATCTTTGGTAATAGCGCAAAATACGGAGCGTTATATATCATCACTAAAGAAACCCTTAGCAAGGCTGAAGCTCTTATAGATATTCCTGCTGAGAGAAAGCTCAACAGAAGAGAGCGACATTATAGAGAAATTGGAGAATTCTATCAAACGTATCGCCTTATAGTGGTTTCAGGGAAAGTTACAGACAAAGAAGGGAATCCTCTGGCTAATATCAAAGTGCGTAACAACGATAGGGGGACTCGAACCTTTACCGATAGCATAGGTAATTACACGATTGAAGCCCGTCGCTGGAATGCGATACAACCTGAAAATATAGAGGATTGTTATCTCGTCGTAAAAGAAGCAAGAGAACAAAGCCATAACTTTGTACAACACCCTCCTATTGAAAGCAGAAACAGCGACCCAAGAGCCTCTACACCCTCTATAAGTTTGAAAACTCCTTGCGACAAGTTGTTTGTTCTCGACGGATTGCCTATAGAAAAAAAGGAAGAGTTTCTCAAAAAAATACGACGGAAGAAAATAGAGGAAATAATAGAAATAGATGAACAATCAGGAGTTCCATTATATGGCTCTCTTGGAGCCTATGGAGTAATCATTATAAACACTAAAAAATAAAAGTTATGAACCGACTTACTATATTTTTATTCTTTTTTACGCTTTCCACTATGGCGCAAATTACTATAACAGGCAAGGTTACTGACAAAGAAGGAAAACCTCTTGCCAATATTACTGTAAAAACAGACGTGATAATTTATACCAATGAAGAGCATTATGCTGCTAATTATGTAACAACGGATGCCAATGGTATGTATAAGATACAAGCAAAACAGTGGGATACAATCCACTTTGACAATATGGGCTGTTATATTGTGTTTAAAGACACACCTCACCAAGTATATAACCATACTATGGACAGACTCTATAGGAATAGTAATATTCATATTGAGTATGCTTATGGTTGTGGAATCCTTTTTATACGTAATGATAAGATAGTTGAAGAAAAAGATAGAGAAGCATTCAAAAAAGAACTCCGAAGCGGACAGTTTTACAAGTATTCTGTAATGGAGAAGCAAGAGTTATTTGAGCAATATGGCTATCTCAGTCAATATGGATTAGTAGCTTATACCAAGGATTACTATAATGAGCATAAAAAGAATAAGAGTAAAAAGAAATAAAATATTTTTGATATGACCCGAATTACTATATTTCTATTCTTTTTTACGCTTTCCACTATGGCGCAAATCACCGTATCAGGAAGGGTTTTTGATGACGAAAAGAAACCTTATGCTGATTTTCCGGTTACCAATGGAAGAGATACGGTGCGAACCGATAGTGAGGGCAGGTATAAAATAGAAGCCAAACTATGGGATGTTATTTATTTTTATAGATTTGAGAAGAAGTCTCAAATTTATTATGTTGGAATTCCATACTATGTACTAAAAGAAACGCCTCATCAGAGTTATGATGCTTTTGTAGGTTTTAGTTCTATATATGAGTGTATAAAAGGGGCAAGAAATCCAGATATACTTTTTGTGCTCGATGGAGTGCCTATTAAAGCAAAGGATAAGGAATCCTTTAAGGAAAGACTCAGAAACGGAGAGTTTTTTCAGTATTCACTAAAGGAAGATGCTATATTTTCGGATAGAATTAGCGACTATTACGACTATATTCTATATGTTTATACCAAAGATTATTATAATGAGCATATCAAAGACAAAGAGAAAAAGAAATAAATACATTTTATTATAAATCGTTGAACATTAATTTCTGTGCTGTTTTGTATTTTCTACGGTATGTAGATTTCTGGAAAAAGATACTTTTCGTTAAATAAACGTATCGTTGAATATTGAAAAAAATAAAAATTTCCATAAGCTATGACCCGACTTGCTATATTTCTATTCTTTTTTACGCTTTCCACTATGGCACAAATCACCGTATCAGGAAGGGTTTTTGATGAGGAAAATAAACCTTTCCCTAAGTTAATAGTCTCCAATGGTAGAGAAAAGGTATATACCGATGCCCAAGGAAACTATACTATACAAGCAAAACTATTTGATATATTAGAATTCTCTGTTGAAAGCGAATATAAAGGGTATAAAATGAATAAACAATATTACTTTGTAATCAAGAATATACCGCATCAAAAGTATAAAGTACAATTAGATTCTGATGTAATTTATAAATATTTTGTGGATCCTTATACAGTATCTTTTAGTTTTTACCTAGATGATTCAAAAGTTGAAAAATCGAATGAAGAAGCATTCAAGGAGCGTGTGCGCAATGGAGAGTTTTATACCTATGAGATACGCACTTGGGATGAGATGCCTAAGGAAATAGAACAGATTTCTATGTATAATGTGTTTGTTTACACCCAAGATTACTATAATGAGCATATCAAAAACAAACAAAAATAATTAATATTATAAAACCTTATCGCTTATTATCTATTACTTATTACCTAAATTAAGATTATGAACAGAATCATTTATAAAGGTTTCGCAGTGGCTTTTGTAGCCCTTACTCTCACCGCTTGTGCAGGTCGCAAAACTTACGAGCGTCCCAATGTCGTGAATGAAAAACTTTTCCGTACGGATAATATCCCTACGGATAGTCTTAGCAGTGCCAATGTCTCTTGGCGTAACATCTTCACCGATGCCACCCTCCAAGGACATATCAATAAGGCGCTTTCTAACAATCTTGATGTACGTGTAGCGATGCAGAATGTGGCTTCCGCTCAGGCGTACCTCAAGCAAAGCAAAGCCGCTTTTATCCCTACCCTTGCTGCTCAGGCGAATTATACCCGCGCTACCTCCTCTATCAATGCGATGGGAGGCGTGGGCGAACGTACTTACGGCAACCTATGGGATCTTACAGGCTCAGCTTCGTGGGAAGCCGATATCTGGGGTAAGCTCTCTGCCCAAAAACGCGCTTCTTATGCTTCCTACCTCGCTACGGTAGAGGCACAGAAAGCCGTACAATCCGAGGTAGTGGCTACCTTGGCAACGGCTTATTACCAACTGCTGATGCTTGATAAGCAGAAAAAGGTGTTGGAACAAACTATTGATTTCCGCCAAAAGAGCTTGGAGACTACCAAGCACCTCAAGGAGGCGGGCTCCACTACCGAAGTAGCTACCAAACAGATAGAAGCTTTGGTATACAATGCTCAGGCACAACTCATTTCTATCAAGAATAGCGTGTGGGCATTGGAGAATACCATCTGTGTACTCCTTGGCGAAGAACCTCATACGATAGAGCGCACCACGCTTGCCGAGCAGAATTTCCCTACCGAATTTAAGCAAGGGTATGCTGCCAAGCTCCTTCAGAATCGCCCCGATGTAGCACGTGCAGAACTCAGTCTGCGCAACGCCTTTGAGATGACCAATGTAGCCCGTGCCGCTTTCTACCCCACGCTTACACTATCCGCGCGAGGTGGATTCTCCTCTACCGAACTCGATACGTGGATTTCGGCTAAGTCCATATTTGCTAATTTTGTAGCAGGATTGGCACAACCTATCCTCAATGGAAGACAGATTCGTACCCAATACGAAATGAGACAGATAGAACAAGAAACCGCTTTGCTCAATTTCAAGAAAGTGATACTTTCTGCGGGTAAGGAAGTAGCCGATGCTATGCAGAATTTTTCCAACCAAACAGAATTTATTGAGCTAAAAAACAAGGAGATGAAAGCCTATCAAGAAGCTACAGACTACTCCAAACAGCTGTTCGATAGTGGTATGGTGAATTATTTAGAGGTAATCACCGCCGAAGTAAATCGACTAAATGCGGAACTTAGTGTTGCCGAATCACAATTTACACGTATGCAATATGGTATTTCCTTATACAAAGCACTTGGTGGAGGTTGGAAATAGTACAAAAAGAATAGGTGAATATATGAATAAATCTTTAAAATAGAATAAAATTCATATATCAACGATGCGTTGAACTATCAAAAAAGATGATTTTTGTAACATAAACGATACGTTGAAACTTGTTTTCAGAGCTTTTTTATGGTGTAGATGATAGGTTGAAGTGTAGAATTTTGTTCAGTTTGGAGAGTAATTGTATTTTTGTGATTAGTTTTTATTTGTTTTTCTAACAGAATATGTAACTAATAGCTATCTAATAGCTATGTAATTATTTTATAAACGATTTATTTTTATGACAACAAGAGAAGAAATCCAAGAACTGAACGACCATTTGCAGGCATTCCCTAAAGCAGAAGACATTTTTGTAAAAGAACAACAATGGCTCAAAAATCATTTTTTGCCGCTTATGAGTATCGATTTAGCCGAAATCAATCCCGACTGGGTGGGTTCTGGTGGCTATATCATATGCTTTATGAGCCTGTTAGCCGTATTGTGCTATTCACTTTTGATTATTCGTAAGAAAAATAGATTAATTAATATAAAAAACACAATGACAACAACAGAAGAAATCCAAGAACTGAACGACCATTTGCAGGCGTTCCCCAAAGCGGAAGACATCTTTGTAAAAGAGCAACCGTGGCTTAAAAATCATTTTTTGCCCCTGATGCGTATCGATTTAGCCGAAATCAATCCCGATTGGGCAGGACAAAAGGTGTATATGTTGTGCCCCTTTGAGCCTTACGAGGGTTATATAGGCGATAATACCACCGAGTATCACAACGAATATACCGCGCCTAACTGGCTGGCTTTCCGCCTAACCGACGATAACAAGTTCGAGTTCCTCGGCAAGGAAGGATATTTTGAGCGAACTGCTATTCACGACTGGGATTTTAACTCTGAAGAAGAAAAAGAATTTCAAAAAATGCAGAAAAGCTATGAAAAAAGCAAAGTGAATTTTGAGAAATACGGCACATTGATTAATATATTTGCATTAGAATATGATGGGAAAATAGAAAAAGCAAATTATTTAAGTAGATTAGGAGGGGAATATTCTTTTTCTAATTGGGCAACTTCTATTTCAAGTGGCGAGTATCCCAAAGCATTTGCAATGAAGTTGGATAGAGAAGAAGGACTTCCTGACGATGGGATTAGTATAACTTATAAAGGAAATCCTTTTTATTTTATTGCAGAAACTGCAAGCTATGATTGGTATGATGGTGGTATCGATGGTATCATTATGTTTTATGAACCTGTAAGCCGTATCGTGTTATATACTTTTGACTTTACATAACATCGCTTTTGTGGTATGTATAGGGGCAAATGGCAATTCGCCCTAAATTTAGAAACCTTAAACAATTATCATTATGCAATCAAGAGAAGAAATCCAAGAACTGAACGACCATTTGCAGGCGTTCCCCAAAGCGGAAGATATTTTTGTAAAAGAGCAACCGTGGCTCAAAAATCATTTTCTGCCCCTGATGAGTATCGATTTAGCCGAAATCAATCCCGATTGGGCAGGACAAAAGGTGTATATGTTGTGCCCCTTTGAGCCTTACGAGGGGTATATAGGCGATAATACCACCGAATATCACAACGAATATACCGCACCTAACTGGTTGGCTTTCCGCCTAACTGACGATAATAAGTTTGAGTTCCTCGGCAAGGAAGGATATTTTGAACGAACCGCTATTCACAACTGGGATTTTGATTCTGAAGAGGAGGAAGAAATACAAGAGATGCAGAAAGAATATGAAGAAAACAAGGCAAATTTTAAAAAATATGGGGCATTAGTGTTAAATGGTTATGCTGATTATGATGGGAACTTGAATGTGGTAAATTATTTAGATACTTTGGGCGGAGAGTTACAATATGGCAACTGGTGTTCCACCATTGAAAATGAGGAATATCCGAAGGCTTTTAAGATGCATATAGAAGATGGTGAAGAAAATGATGAGGTAGTGTTTGACATTTCATACAAAGGAAATCCTTTTTATCTCGTAGCCGAGGCAAGAGCTTTCTATTGGGTAGGAGCTGGCGACAATATCATTATGCTGTACGAGCCCGTAAGTCGTATCGTGCTATTCACTTTTGATTATTCGTAAGAAAAATAAATTAATTAATATAAAAAAACAATGACAACAAGAGAAGAAATTAAAGAATTGAACGACCATTTGCAGGCGTTCCCCAAGGCAGAAGACATTTTTGTAAAAGAGCAACCGTGGCTCAAAAATCATTTTTTGCCCCTGATGAGTATCGATTTAGCTGAAATCAATCCCGATTGGGCAGGGCAAAAGGTCTATATGCTCGCTCCATTTGAGCCTTACGAGGGGTATATAGGTGATAATACCACCGAATATCACAACGAATATACCGCGCCTAACTGGTTAGCTTTCCGTCTAACCGACGATAATAAGTTTGAGTTCCTCGGCAAGGAAGGATATTTTGAGCGAACTGCTATTCACCATTGGGATTTTAACTCTGAAGAAGAGGAACTCTTTCGGGAAATGGCTGATAACTATGAAAAGAGTAAGGAAAATGTAGCCAAATATGGCACTTTAGTGGATTTGCATTATCTTGAATATAAGGGGAAACTGAATAGGAAAACATTTTTGGAGATATTAGGGGGAGAGCCTCAGTATGGCAACTGGTGTTCCACTATTGAAGATGAGGAATATCCAAAGGCTTTTAAGATGAACATAGAAGATGGTGAAGAAGATGATGAGGTAGTGTTTGACATTTCATACAAAGGAAACCCTTTTTATCTTGTAGCCGAGGCAACAGCTTTCCATTGGGTAGGGGCAGGAGGCTATATCATTATGTTGTACGAACCCGTAAGCCGTATTGTGCTATTCACTTTTGATTATTCGTAAGGGGCTGTCCGAAAAGTCTCAAAATCGCTTTTGTATCACTACACTTTGCCAAAGTTTTAATTGCTCGTCGTGCTACGACCTTTGGCAAAGTTGACTACTCTGATTATCAATAATCTTTGAAGTATGTTATGTACGGGCGTTTTGCAAACGCCCACACAAATAAAATTTTTCAGACAGACTCCCCTTTCGTCCGACTCGTCCGACAGGTCAGCTCCGTCTGAATTATCCAATAACAGCCCTCGCTGGCGCGAGCTTGTAGCTCGTGCCTCCACTGTCCAATAACAGCAATTATTATTACAAATGAAAAGATTATTTTTAACCTCATCGTTCAGTTCAGTAGCTAAATTGTTTGAAGATTTTGCAGGTGAACCCGTAAATGGGAAAAAACTTGCTTTTATCCCAACAGCAAGTTTGGTAGAAAAAGTGCGTTTTTATGTAGATGATGATAGAAAAGCCTTTGAAAAATTAGGTCTTATCATAGAAGAATTAGAAATTTCTACAGCTACTACCGAAGAAATAGCGACAGTATTAGAACGAAATGATTATATTTTTATCTCTGGAGGGAATACATTCTACCTAATGCAGGAACTAAAAAAGAAAGGAGCAGACAAGCTACTTATAGAACAAATTGATAATGGAAAGTTGTACATAGGTACTTCGGCAGGTTCTATCATTGCCTCTCCTACTATTGAATTTGTTAGAGATATGGACGAGACCAAAAAAGCTCCTGAACTCACTGATTATTCAGGATTACATTTGGTAGATTTTTATTTTTTACCTCATTATCTGAACTTTCCTTTCAAGGAAGTTACTCAAAAAATAGTAAATGACTATTCACAGAAAATAGATTTGCGACCTATTTCCAACAATCAAGTAATTACCGTTTTAGGTAATGAAATAAAAACACTTGAAAAACCTAAACGAGCAACTAAAAAATAGTTTTAATGATACCCAACATTCTATTACAACAATTAGAAAATGCCCTCCCAAAGGGAATGCAAATCCCTGAGGAACTCCGCAAACTTTACCAGTGGATAGAGGATAACGGCTATTATTCAGAGAATGAAGGCATTCGTTATGGATATCTCTACCCGCAAGATAAGCTAAGAGAAAGCTGGAAAGAAGAGGAACGAGAAGGAGGGACTGACATTGCTTTTTCGGTATTAAAAAACATTGACCGTGAGGAAGTGTTGGAGAATTGTTACAAAAAACATAAGGATGAAGTAAGACGCCGTTTGCTCGTCTTCGCGCAGAGTGGTGCTGATGGTTCAGAATGTGCCTTGTGGCTCGACGATGAAGGGCATACCCAAATCGTGCATATCGGGTCAGGTTCAGGCTCTATAATGACTTGTATATTGGTGAAAAACGCTTTGGATTTCTTGCGCCTTTTAGCTATTGGCTATGATGAGATTTGCTGGGACGAGGATTATCCACTCCCTCCTAATAGCAACAAAGACAATACATTTGTTTACCCTAATACCCAATACCAAGAGTGGGTACAAAATACCTTTCATACCACTATCCCTAAGATAGGTTTAGAGGTTGTAACTCCACATAATATGAATGATGAACCTATTACAGACCCTTTTTTGAAGTGGTTTCTTGAAGTAACGGAGTAAATTAGGAATAAAAAACACATAACATTTCATAACAAACCTATGAACAACGAAGTATTACCTACAACATATTTAGGGAGAGAGCTCCCAAAAGAGTATGTAAACAGTATTGAAAATGGAGAGTCTTTCCCCGAATGGCTCACAATGTTCCCTCATACAGAATACGAACACAGTACCGAGATTGAAGTATGGAGCAAAGAGTATCTCTTGTCGCATACTTATAGCGAATCTTTCTGCAATTATGCTTTCTTTACTCGTGATGATATTGATTTTTCGATGTTGCAAACCCGTGATGAAGACACTTTGACCTCCGAAGAACTCCAATCAGCCTTTGCTATAGGTTCTGTAAACGAAGGATTTGTGTTTATCAACCTGCACGATGGTTCGCTTTGGATTTGGTATCACGATATGTTTTGTGAGAAGATAGCCGCAAACTTTTCTGATTTCCAAAATCTTCTTACTAAAGAATCTATAAACACAGAAGAGGAGGAATAATTTATTATATGGATATAGAAATTATCAAAAACAGAAAAGGGGCTCAAAAGGCAGTAGATATACCTGCCGAAGTGCTTTCGCTATTAAATGAGGGGCGTATAGAAACGGTAAACCTTACCGAGTGGCTGGCTGTAGATCATTCACAGCTGGTAGCATCTGTTTTTCCTGCTTTGGGGATTGATAAAAACATCATTGAAGAGTTGGTTTGCCAAATCAATCAGCAAAAGAAACCTTCTACAATGAATACAATTAAGCTCATAGGGGCATTGTTATACGAAAAATATGCAAATACTGACCTTTATGAGCCTTTGTTTAAGCAAATCAGCACGCATTTATCCGATTCTGTGCGCTGTTATGCTTGTTATTTGGTGGCTTTGCATACAGAAATTCCTTTAGAAGATAAGCTACACAAACTAAAATCTTTGGTAGCCGATAGTCATTTTGGCGTTCGTGAGATTATTTGGATGGCATTACGCCCCGAAATGAGCGAGCATTTAGACTTTTCCATTGGTTTTCTTTCCCATTGGGCAGAAAGCGAAGAGGAGAATATCCGCAGGTTTAGTACAGAAGCCTTGCGTCCGCGGGGTGTTTGGTGTGCTCATATAGAAGCCTTGAAAGAAAAGCCAGAGGTGTATTTGCCTATATTAGACAAATTGAAGTCCGATAAGGCTAAGTATGTGCAAGATAGCGTAGGGAACTGGCTGAACGATGCCAGCAAAACCCGTCCCGATTTTGTAACAGCCCTTTGTGAGCGTTGGGAGCGCGAAAGTCCTACCAAGGAAACCAAGTATATTGTAAAAAAGGCACTGAGAACGATTGCCTCTAAATAGTATAAAAACTTTTTTTTACCGAATGACCCGAGAAGAACTCATACAATTAGGAAACCAAATCATAGAAGAAACCGATGATGATCGCCAAGAGGAGCTAATGGAGCGCTTCGATCGCAATGTACCTCACCCCGAGGGCAGTTCGTTATTCTTCTATCCGGAAAACTACAACGCCCGCACTATGGATATTTCCTCCTACGACCCCACCGTCGAGGAAGTAGTAGACAAATGTTTGGCGTATCAACCGATTATTTAAAGATATACAATGATCACAAACCAATACAATCAACCCATAGGGGAGGCATTACCTAATTTTTCAGTAGGAGCAACCCCTCATATAACCCTTTTAGAGGGAAATTATTGTCTGTTGGAACCTCTTTCGGTAGCCAAACATTTAGACGATTTGAGTGATTTCTATTTGGAAGCCTCTGCCGTGATGCCCGATTGGACTTATTTATCTATAGCTCCTGCAAAGAACAAAGAGGAGTTGCACGCTTTACTCACCAAGCAGGAAGCCTCTACCGACCCTTATTTTCTGACGATTGTAGATAAGCAAACGCGAAAAGCCGTGGGTACGCTTGCCCTAATGCGTATAGACCCTAAAAACAGAGTGATAGAAGTGGGGTGGGTGAACTATTCGCCGGCTTTACAGCGTACGCGTATGGCTACAGAAGCGCAGTATTTGTTGGCAAAATATGTATTTGAGACCCTCCAATATAGGCGTTACGAATGGAAATGTGACAGCCTTAATGAACCTTCGCGCCGTGCTGCAGAGCGCTTGGGCTTTGTATATGAGGGTACATTCAGGCAGGCTGTGGTTTACAAAGGGCGTTCGCGCGACACCGCTTGGTTTGCTATGATAGACAAGGAATGGGAAGCTAACAAACGTGCTCTTGAGCAATGGCTTTCTCCTGAGAATTTCGACTCACAGGGTAAACAAAGGAAGTCTTTATCCACAATCAGACAAGGTAACATACAGTAATTATGACCGAAAATATCAAAAATAAAGTAGTGATTATTACCGGTGCCAGCAGTGGCCTGGGAGAAGCTACTGCCTTGCTCTTGGCTACCTATGGAGCTAAGGTAGTTTTAGCCGCTCGGCGTAAGGAGCGTCTGGAAAAAGTAGCTTCTCAAATCACCTCACAAGGAGGCGAAGCCCTTGTGGTAGTCGCCGATGTAGCCATACAAAGCGATGTGGAGCGTATCGCCCAAGAGACACTCAAGAGGTATGGTCGTATCGATGTACTGATTAACAATGCAGGGATTATGCCACAAGCCACTTTGGACAAGCTCAAAGTGGAAGAATGGGATAAGATGATTGACGTGAATGTAAAAGGGGTGCTCTATGGCATCGCGGCGGTATTGCCTACGATGCAACAGCAGCACAGCGGACACATCATCAACCTATCGTCGGTGGCAGGCTTGCGAGTGGCAGCAGGTCGTGGTACGGTGTATAGCGGTACCAAGTTTGCCGTCAAAGCCATTAGCGAGGGCTTACGTGTGGAAGTGGCTAAGGATAATATCCGTGTAACCACTCTTTACCCTGGGGCAGTGGAGAGCGAACTCAAGTATGGCAGTTCCGACCCTGAAGCCAGCGAGAATATACAAGCTTTCTATAAGGCGTATGAGATTCCTGCCTCCTCTGTGGCCAGAGCGATAGCTTATGCCATTAATGAACCAGAAGAGGTAGCGATTAACGAAATTACGCTACGTCCTACCCGCCAAGAATTTTAGTAGGGCTGTAGGGGCGAATTGCAATTCGCCCTTCGATGAGGACAATTCGTCCTTCAAAGAGTACAATTCGCCCTTCAAAGAGTACAATTCGCCCTTTCAAATAATTAAAAAAACGAACAAAGAATAATTAGTGTTTTATGATAAAAAGTTTTATTAACAGACCAGTGCTATCAACGGTAATTTCTATCTTGATAGTGATCTTGGGGGTATTGGGAATCCTTTCACTTCCTGTATCACAATACCCTGATATTGCTCCTGTAACCGTATCGGTAAGGGCAAGCTATGGAGGTGCCAATGCGGAGACAGTACTCAAGGCGGTAGTAATTCCACTCGAAGAACAAATCAATGGGGTGGAGAATATGGACTATATTGTCTCCTCTGCTTCCAATAGTGGTTCAGCGAATATCACGGTATATTTCAAAAATGGAATGGATCCAGACAATGCTGCGGTGTTGGTACAGAACCGTGTATCATATGCCAATGCGATTCTCCCTGCTGAGGTAAAACAAGCAGGGGTAACCGTAGAGAAGCGTGAGGCAGGTAACCTGATGTTCCTTACTTTCTTCTCGGATAACCCTGAAATAGATGAGGTATTCTTGGAGAATTACTTGGCGATCAATGTGATTCCAGGACTCAAGCGTATCACTGGAGTAGGTGATGCCGAGGAGTTCGGTGGGAAAAACTACTCTATGCGTATATGGCTGGACCCACAGAAGCTTCAGGCATATAAGCTGAACCCAACAGAGGTTACTGCAGCTATTTCTTCTCAGAGCTTGGAAGCGGCTGCCGGTACCTTGGGACAGAATAGTGGGAGTTCTTACGAATATACTATTAAGTACAAGGGAAAATATAATAAAGTTTCCGAGTATGAAAACATTGTACTTAAAGCTATGGAAGGAGGGCGTATCCTTCGCCTGAAAGATGTAGCTAAGGTGGAGCTTGATGCCATGGGCTATACAAGCTTCTCCGAGAGTAAGGGGCGCCCAGCTATTGCCATGGGAATTTCTCAGACACCAGGGGCTAATGCACATGCAGTGGTACAGAACATAGAAACATACCTCAAGTCTATCGAGAAAACACTCCCTGAAGGGGTGACTTATTCGATTAACTTCAATGTGAATACCTTCCTCAATGCTGCTATTTCTAAGGTGGTTTCTACCCTCTTGGAAGCCTTCCTTTTGGTGTTCTTGGTGGTATATCTTTTCCTACAAGATTTCCGTTCTACATTGATTCCAGCTATTGCGGTACCAGTATCCATTGTAGGTACGTTCTTCTTCCTCAATATCTTTGGGTATTCTATCAATATGCTTACTTTGTTTGCTTTGGTATTGGCTATTGGTATTGTGGTGGACGACGCGATTGTCGTCGTCGAGGCCGTCCATTCCAAGATGGAACATACGGGAGAAAAAGCCAAACCTGCAACGATCTCGGCTATGAACGAGATTACAGGAGCCATTATCTCTATTACCTTGGTCATGGCAGCAGTATTTGTACCTGTTACCTTTATTGAGGGGACAACAGGGGTATTCTATAAGCAATTCGGGGTTACTTTGATTGTTGCGATCTTTATTTCGGCTGTCAATGCACTTACTCTCAGTCCGGTACTCTGTTCACTCTTCCTCAAACCCCACGGAGACAAAGAATATCAGAATAAATCATGGATGGGTAAGTTCTTCCATAAGTTCAATATAGCTTTTGATGCCGCTACGCTTAAGTACGGACAGACCTTTACGTTCTTCCTCCGTCACAAATGGGTGACCTTAGTGCTCTTTGCTGTAGCAGGGGCAGGAATTTACTTTGCAAATAATAACTTACAAAAGGGATTTGTGCCTAACGAAGACCAAGGCTTCGTACTGATGGATGCCTCTATGATTCCTGGAGCTTCTATGGAGCGTGTAGCCAATCAGTTACGCGAGGTAAGCAAAGACCTCAATGAGATTCCTGGAGTGGAAAACTTTACCTTTGTAACAGGGAATGGGATGCTCTCTGGGGCAGGTAGCAACAATGGTATGGGCTTTTTTACCCTCAAGCCTTTTGAGGAACGTGCTAAGCACCCTGACCAAAGTATAGATGCTATCATAGGCAAAGCTTTTGCTGCGGCATCTAAGATTAAGGATGCACGTATTCTCTTCTTCCAGCCGCCTGCTGTATCGGGATTTGGTATGGGGGCAGGGGTGTCTTTTGCCTTGCTGAACAAGTCGGGTGCCGATGTTACCGAAATCAATAAGACCACTCAAGAGTTTATGGCAGCCCTTAATGCACGTCCTGAAGTGCAGTATGCTCAAACCTCTTTCAATACCGATTTCCCTCAGTATCAGATGGATATCAATGTAGAACGCGCCATGCAGTCAGGAATAGCGGTAAGTACCATTCTTTCTACTTTACAGAACTATATAGGAGGGTATTATGCTACTGACTTTACGCTATACGGAAAACAATTCCGTGTGATGGTACAAGCCTTACCCGAAGATCGTAAGGATGTCAATAGTCTCAACAATCTCTTTGTGAAGACAGGTACAGGAGAGATGGCGCCTATATCAGAGTATGTAACCCTAAATCGTGTATTTGGGCCTCAGGCAATTAGTCGTTATAACCTCTATACTTCAGTGGATATATCCGCGGCTACCAACGAAGGCTATAGTACAGGGGATGTGGTAAAAGCAATAGAAGAAGTAGCTGCTCAGAAGCTCAATAGTAATTATGGAATTGACTATACCGGTCTTACCCGCGAGGAGCAAAACGCAGGTTCACAGACGATTGTCATTTTCCTCTTGAGCTTGATATTTACTTACTTTATCCTTTCGGCTCAGTATGAGAGCTATATCTTGCCGCTTTCAGTACTTATGTCCTTGCCTTTTGGTATCTTTGGGGCATATCTGGGGCAATGGCTCTTTGGCTTGGAGAATAATATTTATTTCCAGATTTCACTGATTATGCTCATGGGGCTTTTGGCTAAGAACGCCATCTTGATTGTCGAGTTTGCCGTACAAAGGCGCCGACATGGTGAGAGTCTTTCCAAGGCAGCGATCAATGCAGCGATGGCTCGTTTGCGTCCGATCTTGATGACCTCTTTTGCCTTTATTGTGGGGCTATTACCTTTGGTATTTGCTTCAGGGGTAGGAGCCGCAGGTAACCGCTCGGTAGCGACAGGTGCCGCTATAGGTCAGCTAATCGGTACTTTCTTTGGGTTGATCGTCATTCCGGTACTCTTCGTAATATTCCAACACCTACAAGAGCGTATCAGTGGGGTAAAACACAAAGAAGAAGTCTTTGTCGCACCGACAGACAACTATTAATAAGTGAAAAATGAAGTGAGAGCCGCACAGGCGAATACACTACAGAAGTAGACAAAAATAGGAAGTGAACTGAAGTTCACTTCCTATTTTATTTAGATAACTTGTATCTCCAAGATTCTTCACTCTATTAGTCCATTTCTTCGGTGAGTTTTTGGAAGGTTTCACGTGCAGAGTGGTGTAGGTAGAGTACTTTGTATACAGCGTTGAGAATAGGCGTGTAAGCAGGTAATGCCTGTCGCTGGTTGATCTTGTAGGCATTCTCGACTGCATAGTATCCTTCAGCGACCATATTCATTTCCATAAAGGCACTGCGCACCGAGTACCCTTTACCTATCATACTACCAAAGAGGCGGTTACGACTAAAAGCGGAGTAGCCTGTAACCAAGAGGTCTCCCAAGTAGGCCGACTGGTTGATGTTGCGTGCTATAGGGTGAATGGTATCCACATAGCGCTCCATCTCGCGTATGGCATTGCTCATTAGCACACTCTGAAAGTTATCCCCATAGCCCAAGCCATGGGCGATTCCCGCCGCGATGGCATAGATATTCTTGAGCATGGCTCCATACTCTACTCCTATGATATCCTCACTGATCTTGGTGCGGATAAAGGTACAGCGTAGGGCAGAGGCCATTTCCTCGGCCTTGAGAAGGTCTTCACAAGCGATAGTTAGGTAGGAGAGTCGCTCCAGTGCGACCTCTTCTGCGTGGCAGGGACCTGTGATCACCCCTACATTTAGCGGGTTGATCCCATAGGCTTGTATAAGATGTTCCCCTACTACCAAGCCCGATTCAGGAACAATCCCCTTGATAGCTGAGAATACTACCTTTTCCTTGAGTGAAAGGGTGAGCTTGGAGAGTTCTTGTACCAAGAAGGCTGAAGGAATGACAAAGATTATATAATCAGCTTCTTCTATAGCCTCATTGATGTTGCTTGTCAGGTGAAGCTTCTCGGTATGGAGCTCCACTGAGGAGAGATAGTTGGGGTTGTGGCGGTACTGTCGGATATGCTCTATAGCATGCTCATTGCGCATGTACCAAGTGATCTGAGGAAGGTTCTCGGTAAGGATCTTTACTATGGCCGTAGCCCAAGAGCCTCCTCCTAAGACGGTATATCGTTTCATTACATGTATATTACTATTCAGCCCAAGAGTCTTAAAATAAAGGCTGCGCCACAAAGGTACGAAAAATAATCAGAATAGGAAAATTTTTTCCTATGACAAGGCAGCCATTTCTTGAGTTCTCTTAGAGCTTAAGCATCGTAGGGTTGATATTGATACTACACCAGAACCAATCTTGCCAAGGGCGAGTGGCTGAAAAACCGCGTAAGGTATTGTAGCTACCTGATACTTTATGTACGGAATAGCCTACTTGCAGAGAGGCAAAAGGTTGTAGCTTATGGGTATATACTAAGTCAGCTTCCACACCTAAGTGATGTGTTTTTCCGTCTATCTTGCCTGCAGAACGGAAGTAGTGTCCTGTAGCAGAAAGGTTTCCTTTCTCACTTGTCTTTACAGTGGCACTGATATAAGGGTTGAGAAGTCCTACCTTGGGGGTATAGCTTACATAATAGTAGTCCATAAAGCCATAGAACTTATGGTTGGTGCCACTGAAAGGGGTGAATACCTTATCCTTGTCAGAGCTATCTGTAGTATTGTTACCACTGAGGTAATCTATACCCATGGTCGCCGATAGTGAAGGGAGGAATTTGTATCCTACCATGGCAGCCAAGAGATAGGCTTCCTTGGTAGCTCCTGTATTGTTTTTTCCTGTTTGTAGATAGGCTTCTGCTCCATAGGATAGGCTTTCGGAACGTCCGCGGTAGTGTACGCCAAAGGTTTGCATGTTGTAATCCGCTTTGTCATCGTTGCGTAGTCCTAAGTTGGCAAAAAGGAAGGAAAGTTGCTGCTCTGGGGTGAAAGCATAGTGAGCATGTAGGGCTTCCATATGCTGATAAGGCTGTCCAGGAGTGAAGTATTGTCCCTTAGGGTTGTTTACATTGCCATTGATTTTGTCAGTGGCAGCCTTGCCATCTAAGTAGTTTTGATTGAAAGCGAAGAAAGAGCGTAGGTAGAGGTTCTCTACAGGTCTCCAGTTGATATTCACCGCGTCATGAGCCCGTCCTGCAGGATGCCAGTCAAGAGAGCCGAAGATACGATCTTCGTCCAAGACAATCTGTTGGCGACCGAGCTTAAGGTCAAATCCTCCTCCCAGAGGTAGCGCTGCATAGGCCTCGAATACCGAGAGCCCTCCTGTACGATCAATCACTTGTACCTGTGGTGCTTGTCCCCAGATATTCACCTGTTGCAAGGACACATACAGCTGTAGGTCTTGGCGAAAACGATAATCCATATTCAATCGTAGACGGTTATTGACCAAAATAGCAGGTTCTTCCCCTTCTTGTAGGGCTTGATACGCACCATTACGGTATTCAAAACGTGGACGAAGCTGTCCTGATAGAGTAAAGAAGTGTTCCTTTTCCTCTACCACAGGGGCATCTCCTTGCTCCTGTGCCATACCTGCTAATGGAACTAAGGCCATGGCCATACTAAAAAATGTAATTCTATTCATAACCAGTTGTTAGTTTTTAGTTTTCAAAGATATATTGTAGCTCTTCACTACATACCCAACTCTAAAGAATCGCTCGTTTCTCCCTTTTATACAGCAGCAAAGATACAAAAAAATAATTAATTTCCAATGATTTAATGATTAATTCTATTCCCTACTTAACGATTGTTTCCTATCCCCCAATTGCTTGTGATGAGCTATCTATTCTCTTCCTTTTTTCATTAAAACTTTAACAAACAAAATGGTATAAAACTGCTAAAAAACCTAAAAAACTGCTAAAAAACGAAGTTTTGGAAATAAAATTTGTGGTAGGTAGAAAAAAAGTTATACATTTGCGCCGAATTTTAAAATGATAAAAAGAACTTACAAAAAAGATTTTTTATGAAAAAGAATATTTTAACTCTCGCAGCTATCCTAACAGCTGCAGTAAGTGCTAACGCACAAGAAACGCTAAGCGGTAGCAAATTTTTTGACAACTGGCAAGTAGGTGTTAAAGCAGGTGGTTATTCTCCTACACACCACGAAGCTTTTATCAAAAGTACTCGTGCTACTTTTGGAGCTGAAATAGGCAAACAAATCTCTCCTGCTTTCCGCTTAGGAGTAGAAGGAATGGCTTATGTTCGTCCTATAGATCTTGACAATAATCCGGAATATGGAAACTTTATCGATGGAACTAATGTAAGCTTGGTAGGTACTGTAAACCTTAGCAACCTATTTGGTGGTTACAAAGAGGCGCCTCGTACTTTTGAAGTAGAAGGTTTTGCTGGTTTGGGATGGGCACATGATTATATCCAAAACATTGTACCAGGGGTAAATAAACGTGAAAATGCTGATACTAATCATATGACAGCTCAGTTCGGTTCTAACTTGTTGTTCAACCTTGGACAAAGCAAAGCATGGGGTGTAAAACTTAGTCCTGCTATTATCTATGTTGTGGATACTCCAGCTAAAAACTCTGCTAACAGCTTGAACAGTTTAACCTCTTTCACTCAGCTTACCGGTGGTGTAGTATACCGCTTTAAAGGAAGCAATGGAGCTCACCACTTCACCAGACCTTCTAACAGAGAAGAATTGGAAGCGCTTAACAAACAATTGGCAGGTCTTCGTGAAGATCTAAGAGGAAAAGACGGACAGCTTTCTGATAGCCAAAAGCGTATTGCTCAGCTAGAAAAAGAATTGCAAGAAGCTCGCAACAAAAAACCTGAAGTAATCGAAAGAACTATTACTAAGAGCAAAAAGACTTTGGAATCAGTGGTTACTTACCGTGTAGGTAGAACTAATATCGAGTCTTCTCAGTTGCCTAACGTAGAGCGTATCGCTACTTACCTTAAGAAATATCCTAACAGCAAGGTAGTGATCAAAGGATATGCTTCTCCAGAAGGAAACTTAGAGAAAAACCAAAAATTGGCTGCTGATCGTGCAGAATCTGTAAAGAAAATCTTGGTTACTCGTTACAAAATTTCTTCTGATCGTATCCAAGCAGAAGGAAATGGTATCGGAGATATGTTCAGCGAACCAGATTGGAACCGCGTAAGTATCTCTACTATCGTAGAATAATCTATAATATAAGTGATTTTTAAAAGAGAAAGGCTGTCCGAAAGGACAGCCTTCTTTTTATATAGAAAGTTGTAAATAGGCTTAGGTTATTCTACATGCTTATAGGCCTTGTAAGAAGAACGTACCAAGGCACTACTTTCGAAATGGCGGAAGCCTAAAGAATCGCCTATTTCTTTGTATTTTTGGAACTGATCGGGAGTGATGTATTGTTTTACAGGCAGATGCTTCTTGGAGGGCTGTAGGTATTGTCCTATGGTGACTATATCCACCTTAGCCTCTTTCAGATCGTAGAGGGTTTGTATGACCTCTTCTTCGGTCTCTCCCAAGCCAAGCATAATACCCGATTTGGTACGACGAGCTCCATTTTCTTTTAGATAACGTAATACACCCAAGCTTCGGTCGTATTGGGCTTGGATACGCACCTCGCGGGTAAGGCGGCGTACGGTCTCCATATTGTGGGAAATCACCTCTGGTGCTACAGCCAGAATACGGTTGAGATTGCGCTCTACTCCTTGGAAGTCCGGGATAAGGGTCTCGAGGGTTGTCTTGGGGTTCATACGGCGAATGGCCTTGACAGTCTCTGCCCAGATGATACTTCCCATATCCTTGAGGTCGTCGCGGTCTACAGAGGTAATCACCGCATGGGTGATATTCATCAGCTTGATAGAGCGGGCTACCTTTTCGGGCTCTTCCCAGTCTATCGTATCAGGACGCCCTGTTTTTACCCCACAGAAGCCGCAGGAGCGCGTACAGATATTTCCCAAAATCATAAAAGTAGCGGTACCATGTCCCCAGCATTCGCCCATATTGGGGCAACTCCCAGAGGTACAAATGGTATTGAGCTGATATTTGTCCACCAAGCTACGAAGCTCGGTATATTTCTTTCCTGTAGGGAGCTTCACCCTAAGCCACTGTGGCTTAGCAGTTTTCTCTACAGAAGTAGTAGTTGTAGTGTCCATAAAAACAGTTGTTAGTTCTTAGGTGTTAGTTGTTGGTAACTCAAAATTTAAAACTCAAAACTCAAAACTCATTGATAAGAACGCCTGCTACAGTAGCATTGCTGGTTTCATCAATCAGAATAGCGCTGCCCATAGGAGGATTCTCTTCGAAAGGGTCATACACAAGGGGCGAGGCGGCTTTGAGTTGAACCTTAGCTATCTCGTTCAGCTTTACACTCTTGCTTTCAGTATCTTGGGCAAGAGTATTGACATCTATTTTATAGATAATTTCTTTGACAATCACCTTGGTAAGGCGGGCGCGCTGTTGGAGTAGGTATCGGCTACCTTCTTGCAGCTCTCGCCGATCCATCCAGCAGAGGGTAGCTTCTAAGGTTTGTTCTATATGTGGCTCACTATCTGCCTTGACCAGATAATCCCCTCGTGAGATGTCTATATCATCGCTGATATGCAATACCGCAGGGGTACCCGCTTGTACTTCTTCTACTTCTTTCCCATCAACTTCTATACGGCTTAGGGAAGTGGTAACCCCTTGGGGAAGGATAGTGAGGGTATCTCCCTTGGTATAGGTGCCTGAGAGGACTTGCCCTGCATAACCTCGATAGTCGTGGAGCTCCTCTGTCTGAGGGCGGATCACGTACTGTACTTGGAAGCGTGGCTTGTCATAAGGATGGCTGTTGATCTGTACTCTCTCTAAGAAATGAAGCAAGGAATCTCCCTGATACCAAGGCATGGCGCTGGTGGTATTCACTATATTATCTCCTACAAAAGCGGAGATAGGGAAGTAGTGTACTTGCTTGAGGTTTAGTTGTTTAGCTATACCTTCGTATTCTTTCTTGATATTGTCAAATACCTTTTGATCATAGCCCACCAAGTCCATTTTGTTCACGGCTACCACTACCTCAGGGATGTGAAGCAGGGAGGCAATGATAGAGTGTCTACGAGTCTGTTCAGTCACCCCATTGCGAGCATCAACAAGCAGAATGATAAGGTCGGAGTTGGAAGCACCCGTGATCATATTACGGGTGTACTGTATATGTCCAGGGGCATCGGCAATGATGAACTTGCGCTTATCCGTGGCGAAATAGCGGTAAGCCACATCGATAGTGATACCTTGTTCTCGCTCAGCACGTAAGCCATCAGTGAGAATGGCCAAGTCTATTCCATCATCATTTTTATTTTTAGATTGCTGTTCTAAGGCTTCGAGCTGATCGGCCAAGATACTTTTACTATCGTATAACAAGCGACCGATAAGGGTACTTTTTCCATCATCTACACTGCCAGCAGTGATAAATCTTAATATATTCATTGTCTAATCGTTGTCTAAAGGTTTGTTACTTGGTAGGGAGGGTATCCACGGGGGTGTCGGCTGAGCCAGAAGTGGTCTCTGTCGTCTGTATATTAGCATAAGGAACGGCGTCCAATTGCTTTTTCAGCGGAGTGACAAACTCCATATACCGAGGCTTGAGAGCTCCATCGATAGGAGTCGCCTCAGGGAGTTTCTCCTTCAGAGGGTCTATCTGCACCCCATTTTTCCAAAAGCGGTAACATACGTGAGGTCCTGTAGCGAGCCCTGTACTACCCACCAGCCCGATTACATCCCCTTGGGATACATGTTGTCCCTTGCGAGCAATGATTTTGGACATGTGTAAGTATTGAGTCTCGTAGGTCTTGTCATGGCGTATTTTTACATAGTTTCCGTTGCCTGAGCCATAACCTGCCTGAGTTACTGTTCCACTGGCTGTAGCACGGATAGGGGTTCCTGTAGGTGCAGCATAGTCTGTCCCAAAATGCCCTTTCATACGATGGAGGATAGGATGGTAGCGCATACCATAGTGGGAGGTGATACGGAAGATGTCCAAAGGAGACTTCAGGAACATACGCTTCATCATGTTCCCATTCTCATCATAGTAGCCACCTGCTTTGGTGGTATCGCTCTGGAAATGAAAAGCATAGTAAGGTTTCCCTTTGTGTTCGAAGAAAGCTGCTTTCACTCTTACCAAGCCTGCATTGATAGTGTCGTCCACATAGCGCTCGTCATAGATAATCTTGAACTTATCATCTTCCTGAAGGTGAAAAAAGTCGATGGTATAGTCAAAGATCTGAGAGAGCTTATAGGCAGCTGCAAAGGACATGCCAGACTTCATTACATCATCGATAAGGTTGTTTTTGATATACCCTCCTCCTTCTCTCTCTACGATGGTCACCTTGCGGTCTATCCTGCGAATTGCCAAAGAATCTCGGAGCTTGATTTCTATAAAGTGCAACAAATCAGGTTGGTACACAAAGTAAGCTAAGGAATCAGGTTGTTTTTTGTCATAGACTAAGGCATAGGGTTGTCCAGCACGGAAATTCTTTGGACGGATCAGTTCCTTGGAGAGGTCGGCGATTTCAGCAACTTTCTGAGCAGAAATATGCTGAGCACCCAGTAGGGCACCGAAGGTATCCCCCTGCTTTAGGGTATCCTTGACAATATTGTATTCTAAGAGGTTAAAGCCATATTCGTATACAGGCTTAGGAGGTGGAGGAGTCTCAACCACAGTAGATTGTGGTTCGGTTTTGGGTTCTCTCTTACAAGAGGGTATAAGGGCTGCAAGGCCTATCAGTAGTATGCTTCCTTGAAAAAGTCTCTTCATATGTGACAATACGTAATTGGGAGAGCAAAGGTCGGTTTTTTTTTTCAAAGCAAAAAGTTTTTAATAGAAATTAGGATTTATTTAGGTGTCAGATTAATGATCAATGGTTAATGATTAATGATCAATGATCAATTTGTTATTGCTCACTGTTCTCTGTTCACTGCTCACCGCTAAAGAATTGTTGTTAGTCATTTGTCATTTGTAATTAAAATTGTATCTTTGCAAAAAATTATAAATAACATAAATAAATGGATACACTTATTAAAGAACTAAAAGAAAAAGTAATAGAAGTGCTTAACTTGGAGGAAATGACTCCAGAAGATATAAAGACTGATACTCCTCTTTTTGGAGCAGAAGGTTTAGGTTTGGATTCTATCGACGCTCTGGAACTTATTGTCCTTTTGGATAAGGAATATGGTATTCGTTTGGCTGATCCTAAGCAGGGAAGAGATATATTCTACTCTATTCAGACTATGGCGGACTATATACAAAAGCATAGAACCAAATAGCTATGGGTGATAGAATTGTCATCACTGGTGTGGGTATCAGCTCCTCTCTTGGTCAGGGGCTACCCATACATACAGAGCGCTTGCTCTTGGGTAGCACAGGGATTTCTCGGATAGACTATATAGAGACCCTCCATAGGGAACATATCAAGGTAGGGGAGATCAAGCGCTCCAATGAGGAGCTTGCTGCTTCCTTGGGGATTCCCCCTATCAATGCCTATTCACGTACTTCTTTCTTAGGTATTGAAGCTCTTGGTGAGGCTTTGCAGAGTGCTGGGCTGAGCAAGGATGAAATTACGCAAATACCCTTAGTGATGGCTTCCTCTGTCGCAGGAATGGATATTACTGAGCGCTATTTTTATGAATATACGACTGCTCCTGAGCTGCGTCGCTATATCCACACCCACAATATAGGCGAGGTAACCGCCCAGATAGCTGATTACTTCGGGATCAAAGGCATGGTGACAAGTCTTAGTACTGCTTGTTCCTCCTCTGCCAATGCTATTATCACAGGAGCTCAGCTCATTCGCTCCCGAAGAGCCAAGAGAGTTGTGGTAGGGGGTGCTGATGCCCTTTCGAAATTTACCATTAACGGCTTTAATACCCTAATGATTCTTTCTGATATGGATTGTACCCCCTTCGATGCACATCGCAAGGGCTTGAACTTAGGAGAAGCCGCTGCTTTTCTCGTCTTAGAATCTCAAGAGGAAGCTCTTGAGAAGGGGCGAAAGATATGGGGAGTACTCTCGGGCTGGGGCAATGCCAATGATGCCTACCATCAAACGGCCTCCTCTGAAGAAGGGGAAGGGGCTTTTTTGGCTATGGAGAGAGCACTCCATCTAAGTGGTCTTGCTCCTACTGATATTGACTACATCAATGCGCATGGTACGGCCACAGTGAATAATGACCTCTCAGAAAGCCGTGCTCTCATGCGTATCTTCGGTGAAGAAGTACCTGACTTTAGTTCTACAAAACCTTTCACAGGGCATACCTTGGCGGTAGCTTCTGCCGTGGAGGCGATATTTAGTCTTTTGGCGATCCAAGAAGGAGCGGTATGGCCTAACCTGAACTGGCAAAGCCCTATGCCAGAGGTGCCTCTTCGTCCACAGACAACACTCAAGCGCAAACCCATTAGGCATGTACTATCCAATTCGTTCGGATTTGGAGGAAACTGTTCAACGCTTATTTTTAGTAAAGCCAGCGAATGCTCACAGTTGGGTATATGAAAGATGTAAATAGATAGAATACCAGGCTTATTTAATACTATTCCACTATGAGATCATTAAAAAACATTTCTTTTCTATTGTTTCTTGTAGGATTTCCTCTTATGTTGTTTTCACAGTCCAAAACATATAAGGTTTTTTCACCAGCAAGTAAAATTTTAGTTATCTCAGGACATCCTCATTTAGAGAATTCCAATGTGAATAAAGTTATTCTAAAAGAATTAGAAAAACATTTCGGAGAGCAAATCAGTATCCGTAGATTGGACAAGCTTTATCCTGATTATCAAATCAATATAAAAGCAGAACAAGAAGCTATAAAGAATGCTGATTTTATCGTCCTACAGTTTCCTTTCTATTGGTACAGCACGCCAGCACTTTTAAAAAAATGGATAGACGATGTGTTATATGACTATTTCCCAGGTAATAATCTTTCGGGCAGATTCAAAGACAAGGTAGTCATCGCTTCCATTACTATAGGTGGCTCAAAAGAAAGATATACACCACCCCATAAAACAGTGGAGACTTACCTTATTCCTTTACAAGAAACCTTCGAAATCATTGGGGCGGAGTGGGAACTCCCTGTATATTCATTTGATGCAGTCCTCTCCAACAAAAATCTATCCAAGACGGCACTCCAGCATTTTTTAGAACTTGAAAAACGAATAAATAAAAACAATGTGATTCTTCATGAACCAAGATGTTGGTAAGGGAAGAGAATTATATACTATACTTTGCCCTATAATTAGCAAGCAAACTAACTCCTATGGCAATATCAACAAAACTCAAAAAGCGATGGGATGTTTATCCTACTTTGCAAGAAGTGCTCACAGCAACTCAAAACCTTAGTGTATCTCCTTTCGGACTTACCGAAGAGGGCTTGCAGGACTTTCGCGGGATTAAGCTCATAGGCGAAAGAGCGCAAGTTCCTTTGCGAAATGGCTATATGTGGGAAAACATATCCAAACCCCTCCATACCTCCCTATCTTATGCTGATTTTACGGGCTCGGTATGGCAGTATTTTGCTATTGAAGAAACAGACGATTTTACCCCTGTGATTGATCACGTTATTTTCGACGAAAGCATGTTTCAATTGAGTGCCTATGCTATTTGTGGAAATGGAGCCACCTTCTTATCGTGCAGTTTTGCTGGTTGCAAATACAAATGGGGAGAATTTATAGGAGCTACACTAAAAGACTGTCGCTTTACCCAAATCAAAAAGAATGTCCGCTTAAAGTTCAATAGTTGTAAATTGTTAGAGGACTGCCTATTTAGCGGAGAAATCCACAAGGCGCTTTTTTGGTATTCCAATCTGAAAAACTGTACCTTTGAAGGGCTCTTATACGACTGCTCGTTTTACGGAGCAGAAAAGACAGGAGACCTGCGTAAGGGTGAGATTATTCCGCCTGAAAAAGTGGATAACAGAATGGATGGCGTAGATTTCTCTAAGGCGGATATCATAATGTGTAGCTTTCAGTCATTTTGTTATTTGGATAAAGTGAAACCCTCAAAAAACAATTGTGTATTCAAAGTAACCGATGAATTTCACAACTATTTGCTCACTGCTATTGAAAGCAGCGATAGTCCTTTAAAAGAGAAATTGATAGAATACGCAAAATTATTCTACGCTCCGCACACTACAACCCCTTACGAAGTAGCACATCCTAATAATTTTTCATTCAAACATCTAGAAGAAGCTGAACTGAGTCAGCAACTCTATGATTTCGTGTGCAAGGCAGCAGAAGCTACGGGGTGTAGGGTGAAGTAGAGAGGAGAACAATCTAAAAAGAATTACAGAATTGATTATCAATTATGGATGCAACAGATATAAAAGTATTGCTAAAAGTAGGAGAGCGCATCTCCTTTGAATGCAAGAAAGCCGAAAATAATATTCCAAAGTCGGTATGGGAAACTTATTCTTCCTTTGCCAACACTATTGGAGGTATTATTGTTCTGGGTATTACTGAAAATATCAAGTTTGCAGGTGAAGCCAATCATTTTGAAATTACAGGAATCACGAATCCACAGAAATTGAGAAAAGAGTTTTTTGATACACTCAATAGTAATAAAGTAAATCGTAATATCCTTACTGATAGCGATGTTGAAATTATAGATTACGAAGGTGTTTCTTTAATGTGTATCACTGTTCCTCAAGCTGATTATAGGCAACGCCCTATCTATATCAATGGCAATATGATGAATGGTGCCTTTAAACGAAATTATGAGGGGGATTATCACTGCACTGAAGAAGATGTGAAAGCAATGATTCGTGATGCCAATGATAGCGGGAATGACGGAATACTGATAGAACATTATAATACAGATGATATTGATAGTGCTACCCTTAGTGCCTATCGCAACAGATTTAGAACTGCTAACCCCGACCATATCTGGAATGATTATGATGATAAGGATTTTTTACTCAATATAGGGGCTTATACCAAAGATAGAAATACAGGTAGAGAAGGGCTTACATTGGCAGGTTTGCTTCTCTTTGGCAAAGGACTTTCTATAAGAGAACGCTTTGATAATATCCGTATGGATTATCTTGATTATACTAACTTAGAAGAGGAAAGCCGTTGGAGCGATCGCTTAACTTACGATGGGCGTTGGGAGAATAACCTCTATAACTTCTTTATGCGGGTACAATCCAAACTTATTAGCGATATCAAGCGCCCTTTCAGTCTCAAAGGTATGGAACGCGAAGATGATAGTTTGCTACACAAAGCTATTCGTGAGGCACTTACAAATCTAATTATTCATACTGATTATATGCTAACAGGAGTTTTAAAAGTAGAGAAGTATGACAATCGGTTTGTATTTTCTAATCCCGGTTCACTTAAAATACCTGTAGTTGATATTTATGAAGGAGGGCACTCCAAAGCGCGAAATCCTCATATACAAGCTATTTTTAGAATGATTGGTTTCGGTGAGAATATAGGCTCTGGATTTCCTACTATTTTAGAGGCTTGCAAAAAAGAAAACTGGCGCAGACCTCTATTAAGCGAACGTCCCGATTTGCACTTGGTAGAACTTACTCTTTCTATGATTTCACTAATATCGTCTGAATGTGAAACACAGCTTTTGGAAATCTATGGTGATGATTATAAAGAAATAGAAAAAGAAGAGCAACTTATTTTGGCTACAACGTTTAGTGAGGGGATTATTGCTAATAATACAGTGCAATTACTCCTTGACAAAAATCCGTTAGAAGCAGGAAAACTACTCTATGCCTTAGTAGCAAAAGATATGCTATTATCCACTAACAAAGGGCGTTGGACTACTTATGCTATTAACAAAGAGTATACTCAAGGAGTAGAAAACTCAAGGAGTAAAACTCAAGGAGTAAAAAGGCAAGGAGTAAAAAGGCAAGGAGTAAAAAGGCAAGGAGTAGAAAAGGCAAGGAGTAATAAAAAAGAAAAAATTATTGAGCGTATTATAGCTTTTTGTCAAGAACCTCACACCTTGCAAGAAATAGCACAAGAATTAGGTTTCTCTGACCGCTATAAGATGAAAAGAAAATATATAAATCCTTTGTTAGGCGATGTGCTACAAATGACTTCTGTAGAGAGTAAAAATGCTCCTACTCAGAAGTATGTAGTAATCAACAAATGAGAAAATCAGCAAAATGACAAACCTCATTCACACCATACAGCAAGCCTTTTCTGGCGTTACCTTAGGCAACGGCATAGGGCTCAGCGAGGGCAATGCTATGGATGATTATGCCTCAGCCGAAGAACGCACCCGCTGTCGCAAGCAAGATGAGCAAACCCATTGGCACAAGATACCTGTAGAGCTTCTCAACCAATATTATGTAGCCCTCTGCTATTTCGCCCCCAAAGGAATGCGATTTCACCTGCCCGCTTTCCTTATTGCCGACCTACAAGGGCTGTTCCGTTTTGACCTTGTCTATACATTCATCCATTTAGACCGGTACAAAGAGCAACAATTCTCATTGCTAAACGCTCAGCAAAAACAAGCAGTCGCTCAATACCTGCGCTGGATATGCACCGACCCCAATTGTCATACCACTGCAGACGATACCACCGCCATTGAAGAAGCTCTTTTACTGTTTTGGGAAACCTAAACTTACCATATTTCTAGTAGTAATTAATAATAAATCAAACTTATATGAATTACAAAACGCTTACTACATTATTAGCCTTTGCTCTTTGCCTATTGGCTTGCAACGCACAAGAAAGATTCACTACTCTACCCAAAAAAAACTGGGAAAGTTTGAACCTTCACGGAAAAGTTAAAAAGCTAGAAGCTGTCAAGAAAATGATGCCTAATTACCTACCACACAGATATGAGGGTTCTGGAACTATCTCCTCAACTATTTCCTTTAATACAGCTGGGTATGTTCAGCAAATAAAAACGTATGATGATATTCAAAAGGAGGTTACAACAGCAAATTATGTTTACGACACTCAGCATAACCTCATTACTGAAACAGTAGTAACTCTTTCTGATCAAGGCGCTCCTTTAGATAGAAAAACTATTCATTATAAATATAACCAAGTAGGTAAAGTAATTCAAAGTGATGAATATATAAACGACCAATACGCTTTCAAAAATCTTTATTCTTATGATAAAAAAGGAAGATTCTCCAAAAAGAACACCATTCCTATTAGCGAAAAAGATTCTTTAACCTCACAAACAACTTATTCTTATAATGACAAGTATTACGATACTGTAACGACAATTACGTATCCAAAAGGAAAGTCCACAGCTAAAGTATTTAGATATAAATATGACAACCAAAATAATCTGATAGAAATGGAATATAAGATTTATAAAAAGTTTGTTAAAGTTCTTTCTACTTATAATGAAAACAAGGATGAAATCTCAAATAAATATTTTTCAGAAGGGGAACAACAAAGTGAAGAAATCTACGAGTACGAATACGATAAGCACCACAACCCCATAAAGAAAACAACCTTAACAGGCAGTCGCGATTTACATAACATAGAAACAATAAAATACGAATATTATGAACAATAAAAATCTCCCCCAAAATTGGGATTTCTTTATGTGCCGTATTGAAGGCGCTCCTGCCTCTATACGCACTAATTTAGCCTTGATTGAGGTCGCTCCTCTCGAAGGACTCTCTCAGCGCTTGCAGTTCTGTATCAAAATGCAAAACCCCAGACCCGACGGACTTTCTTCTAATGAAGAATATCCTATCCTCTGTGATATAGAAGATGCCTTAGGCGACAAAGCCGAAGCTATAGGGGCTATATTAGCAGGGGTGGTGAAATCGGAAGGGTTTTTAGAACTGTGGTTTTATACCCAAAATGCAGAGGCATTGGCAAAAACTTGTGAAGATGCATTACAAACTTTTGAGGGCTATCAGTCGGGGTATAATATAGCCGAAGACCCCGAGTGGGAGGATTATTTCGATTTCCTCTACCCCGATGAGTTCTCTTACCAAACGATGCAAAACCGCAAAGTGCTAATGCAACTCGAAAAGAATGGCGATAAAATGGAGGTGCCTCGCGAAATCGACCATTTTATCTACTTCAAAGAAGCTGCTCAGCAACAGGCTTTTGCCAAAGAAGCTGAAGCCAAAGGTTTTAAAGTGCGTTTTAACGATGATGAATTTGTGGAAGATCGAAAAGCAGAAGGAAAAGAATATCCCTATATGGTAGAAGCTACTCGTGAAGACAGTCCTTTGGATATCGATGATATCGTATGGGATTTGTTAGAACTCGCCTCTCCTTTTGAAGGGGATTACGACGGCTGGGGCTGTGCAAATGTACAATAATATACTACCTTTGTATCGGACAAGAATAATACACGGCAATTGAATTCACAAAAAGGATACTACCAATTCCCATTGCGTACGGCATTACACAAGGAGTATTGTCTATTATTAAAATATCTGTCTAAGAATGAAAAGAATCCTTTATGCTTCACAACGGGAAAAATATGGTTACAAGAGCTATTTCAAAGATAAAAACAGTGTGTATTCTTATAGTGAAAAGGCTCAAGAGATGATTAAGGAAAACTACGACCCTAAAAATTTTGATGAAGAAGCCGTGTGGAAACTCAGAGTTAGGCGATCTGCCGATTAGGTCTAAATCAATAGTAAATTATTATATTAACATATTATCATTATGACAAAAGCATTCGACTTACACAAGGCCATCCGTGCCCGTCTGTTACGCTTCTTGGACGAAGCTACCCCAGAACAATTAGCGCTCATCCCTGAGGGCTTTCATAACAATATCCTATGGAATATAGCCCACTGTGTGGTCACCCAACAGCTGCTGTGCTATAAGCTCGCCGGAGTGCAACCTCATGTGTCGGAGGAGTTGATTAACACTTACAGGAAGGGTACCTACCCCGATGGACATATCCCAAGCCAAGAGGGAATTGCTACCCTTCGCCAGCTACTGACCTCCACTCACGACCAAATCATTGAGGACTATCAAAAAGGCGTGTTTGCTGGGAAAGACTACCCTGTATATGAAACCTCCTTTGGCTATACCCTCCATAGTGTAGAGGAGGCCATTCTCTTTAACAACACTCACGAGGGTATGCACATAGGGACAATATTGGCTTTGAGGTATTTCGTGTAGAAGACTAAGGGGCTCAAGTAATACAAAACTCAATAACCAAGTAGTGACGGGAGTGACTCTTCCTATCTATGGAAGTAACGTCCTACAAAATCAAGACAATATCCTATGAGGAATGAGAAAAGGAGTGAGAGCAACAAGCAAGCTCTCACTTCTTTGTCTTCTCCCTTGTATCCTTTAGTTCATAGCGGGTTACCTGCATCTGATTGCCATTTTTGTAGGTAATCTCCTGCATAGTTTCTCCTTCTGGGTTGAAGTACTTCCAAGTACCCTCTTTTTGGTTGTGTAGGTATTGTCCTATTATATAAGGATTGCCTGATAGGTGGTATTCCTTATAAGTACCCTCGCGACTACCTTCCTTGAAGTTGATTTCCTTTTCTAAGTTTCCTTTTAGGGAATAGTACTGCCAGAGACCATCTTCGTAATCCTTTAGGTAGTTGCCTTTAAGTAAGGTGCGCCCGCGCTCGTCATATAGGACATACTTACCCTCACGTTTTCCATTTTTAGAAAAATTCTCCTCCTTTACCTGACCGTTAGGATAGAAAGTCTTCAGGTGGGCAGGGTAGTTATTCTCATAAGTGCTGTCCTCGAGCAATACTCCCAGATCATCATATAGTTTGTAGGGTCCGTGGCGCTTATCTCCCTTGAAGGTAGCTAGCTCACGGAGCTTGCCATTCTCATGGTAGCGCTCACGTACCGATGTACCATTGGGCTTGTATTCCTGTCTCTCACGTAGGGTGCCATCCTCAAGTTTTGTTTCCCACTTACCTACAGGGACATCCTCTTTGTAGTACTCAGTGATATATTGTTTTATTCCACTGCGACGGTCATAGTAGCGCATATACCACTGTTTGCCATCTTTTTTCCCCATCTTGTAGTGTTCTATCTCTATAGGCTTGCCATCCTCGTCATATTCCTTCCATTCTCCATCGGGTTTGTCGGCTTTGTAGTGTAAGTCCTTGACTACTTTTCCATCGGAGAACTCGCGAAAGCTTCCTTCCATTTGGTCGTTTTTGTAGAAATATTCCCTCCAGAGCATCCCACTACGAGTATATTCTCTATAGAATCCGGTAAAGATTCCAGCGGTGAGTTCTATCTCTTTTTTTACTTTTCCATTAGGATGATATTCACGGCTGACCCCTGTCAGCTGTCCATTCTTATAGCTTCTTTCAGCCATAATTTTTCCGTTGCGGTCGTAGTATTTGGCGATGCCGTCGAGTTTTCCATCCGAAAAAGAGGCTTCATAGTATTCTCCATTGCCCTGAGAAATCTTATAGGCTCCATTTAGGGGCGACTTATCCTCATAGAGGCTAAAGAGACTCTCCATGCCAAACTTTTTTTCTTCTATATCACTTTGGTTTAAGAGTTTTTGCCCATATCCTCCAGCGAAGGAAAATAGGAATAAGGTGAAAATAATCTGTCTCATAAGAAAGTTTTATGAATTTTTGAGTGTACAAAGATAAAAATAATTTTCAAAATAACCATATATTTAGAAAAAATTAGTATCTTTGCGGCAGTATTAGTACATTGTCTTGAGTATATTTTTGATAGGAATATAGATAAAAGAAAAAAGTTGACAGAGGTACTAAAAGAAAAAATTACCATAAGAAAGTGCTTAAAGGAGATAGTATAGGGATATTTTAGGCATTGGATTTTGTAAAAATAGGGGATAAAAATATTAAAATTATCCAAGAAGAATAGAAATATTTCCTCGTTGTTAATAAATATTTAAGGAAGGGAAAGTTAAGAAAGTATTTTTTATAAATCATTGATCATAAATATTTTAGCGTTTTTCTAATTATACTTAATTATATATTATGGTATAAATGAAAAATGGTTAATAAGTTTTTGTGAAAAAAAGATAAAAAAAAACGTTTTTTTATTTGTTTCTAAAAATATTTTTATATCTTTGTGCCGAATAAATAGTTAGACTTATGAGTACACCAGTGAATAAAGAAGTCGCTTGGGACAAGGCCAAGACAATTATGAGCAAAACCGATGCAAAGGGCACTATAGAGTATGTAAATCAAGTGTTCATCGATGTATCCGGTTATTCAGAAGGAGAGCTAATAGGCAAGCCTCACAATGTAATCCGTCATCCTGACATGCCTAAGACAATATTCAAAATTCTATGGGATAACATCCAAAAAGGGATTAACTTCCATGCAATTGTTAAAAATATGGCTAAGTCAGGGGAGTATTACTGGGTGATTACTGACTTTGATATTATCCGAAATCCAAGTGGACAAATTATCAATTATATGGGGCGTAGAACTTCTGTTCCTTCTCAGACTATAGAAAAGTATATAGGACCCCTTTACCAAAAAATACTACAGGCAGAACAAGCCGGTGGTGTAGAAGCTGGAGAAAAATACTTTGAACAATTCCTCAAAGATCAGGGAAAAGATTACCTTACTTATATAGAGGATGTAATATTGGAGTTTAAATAAGTCCAAAAACTTGTAAAACTAATCGTGAAGAATTAAACAACAAAGGGAGGTACATGTAAGTGTCCTATACAATCTTCTATTACAAAGACAAAAGATAATTAACAAAAGAAGTGTTAATAACTTTTTTTAAGAATAATTACTATTCGAAATCTTTGTAACTTTTTGAAAATCAATATACAGAAAACTCTTTAAAAAGATAATTGTATAGAGATTCTTTAAAAATAGAAGGAATTTGTAAAAAAAATAGTGTGGGACAAATAAAAATGCCTACATTTGCCATCCCGAAATAATATTGTAGATTATGATATTGAAACTAAAAAAAGTAGCACTTATTGTAATAGGTTATCTGGTGGTATCCTGCGGTTCAGGTAATGACCGAGGAGAGCTTGTAGGTGTAAAAGGAGGGCAGTGGAAACAGCCTAAGCCTTATGGGATGACACTTGTGCCAGGTGGTGCTTTCGTAATGGGTAGCTCAGATTATGACAAAGCTCATACAGAGGATGCTACTACGAAGACCGTAACAGTGAGTCCTTTCTATATGGATGATACAGAAATCACCAATGGAGAGTATCGCCAGTTCGTCAACTGGGTACGTGACTCTATCGTTCGTCGTAAATTGGCTATCATGGCAGAGGAAAGTGGTCAGTCCGCTGGTGGGGAAGGTATAGGACAATATGCTTTCCTTGATACTGATCAGGAAAAACTCAATGCTTATGATAAGTATATGTACGAAAATTACGGAGATAAGGACAATCCTGAAAAACGTAAGATCAATCGTAAAGTAAAGCTTATCTGGGATAAGGAAAAATATCCTGACGAACATTACGTAGAGGTGATGGATACTATGTATGTACCTATTGAGGAAACATATAATGGTCGTCGTCCCTTGGATGTAGATAAGCTCGTTTTCAAATATCAATGGATGGATATTGAGGCAGCTGCTCGTTCTCACAAAAAAGGTCGTAAGGACTTTATCAAAGAAGAGATCGTCAAAATATATCCTGATACTACAGTATGGATTAAGGACTTCAACTACTCCTATAACGAGCCTATGCATAATGACTATTTCTGGCACTATGCTTATAGCGAATATCCTGTAGTAGGAGTTACTTGGAGACAAGCTAAGGCTTTCTGCGAATGGCGTACCTTATATAAGAACTCTTTCCAAAAAGCTAAGAAGAAAAAAGATGTGAATGCTTTCCGTCTTCCTACAGAAGCAGAATGGGAATTTGCTGCTCGTGGTGGCTTAGAGGGTGCTACTTACCCTTGGGGAGGTCCTTATACAGTGGATAGTAAGGCTTGTTTTATGGCCAACTTCAAACCAACTCGTGGGGACTATGCCGCAGATAACGCTCTCTATACAGTAGAAGCTAAGTCTTACCACCCTAACGGATACAATCTCTATAACATGGCAGGTAATGTATCTGAGTGGACTAATACTTCTTATGATTCTAACTCATACGAATATATGTCCTCAATGAACCCTAACGTGAATGACCAAAAGAACAAACGTAAGGTGATTCGTGGTGGTTCTTGGAAAGATGTGGCTTTCTATACACAGGTGGCTACCCGTGATTATGAGTATCAAGACTCTGCCCGTAGCTACATCGGTTTCCGTACCGTACAGAGTTTCATGGGTGTTCAGAGAGTGGATACTAAAAAAGGTAACTTAACCAACATGAGATAGTGAAAAATTAAAAATTAATAAATAAAACAAAGTATAATTAAATCAAAGAAAAAAATGGCAAATTCATCAAAATCGTCAAAGAAAATCATAAATATGGTTTATGGTTTGGGAGCATCTGTTGTAATCCTCGGAGCTCTATTCAAAATTCTTCACTGGGAATTACCTTTAGGATCTATTAAGCTTGGGGGTGGTACTCTCTTGGCGATAGGTCTTATCACAGAAGCAATCATCTTCGCTATTTCAGCTTTCGAACCTGTGGATACAGGGTATGACTGGTCTCGTGTATTCCCTGAATTAGAAGGAGGAGAACCAAGACAACTTAATTTCAGTGGAAACGCACAGCTTCCATCTAGAAATGATCAAGAAACTCAAGTACTTAGAGAATCTCTTTCTGAAAAATTGGATAATATCCTAAGAGAAGCTCATATAGATGCTAACTTGATGAACTCATTGGCTACTAGTATCCGTAACTTCGAAGGAGCTGCTAAGAATATCGGCCCTGCTGCTGATGCTGTTGCTTCTACTCGTAAATATGGAGAAGAGCTTACTACAGCTGCTGTTCAATTAGAGGCTTTGAACTCTCTTTATCGTATCCAACTTGAAAGAACTGAACTTCAGGTAAATGCTCAAGAAGGTATGGTGGATAACCTCAACTCATTGAATGCACAAGTTAATTCATTTAAAGAACATTTGAGATCTCTCAATACAGTATATGGTGGAATGCTTTCTGCAATGGGTGGTGCCAGATAATTCTAAATTAGTTAATAATCATTAAAAAAATTTAGAATATGGCAGCAGCGAATTCACCACGACAAAGGATGATTAACCTGATGTATCTGGTTTTCATCGCGATGATGGCTCTTAATATGGGCAAAGAGGTACTTAGTGCGTTTGGACTTATGAACGAAAAGTTACAAACAGCTAACGAACGTTACCAACTTACCAATGAAGCAGCCTTTGCAGAATTAGAAAGAAAAGAACAAGAAAAACCTGAGGATTATAAAGAAGCTTTGGAAAAAGCACGTCAGGTAAGAGAACTATCTAATGAGTATTACGCTTACTTAAGCACGCTTAAGGAAGAAGTAATGTCTCAGGCAAGCAACAAAACAGATTACCAAGTAATGGACAAATCTGATTTCTTGGATGAAAAGTTCTTTAAAACAGATGGACTAAAACCAGAAGGGCAAAAATTCTTGGATGAAATCAACAAGTATCGCACCCAGCTAATTAGTCTATTAGGAACTAAGGACGAAGCACTTAAGAAAATTATTGAAGAGCGTTTCTCTACAGGAGAAAATAATAAAGTAAAGAACCGCGAAGGAAATACTGTAGGTTGGGTTCAGTATAACTATGAAGGATTCCCTTACATAGCAGCTGTTACCAAATTCTCTCAACTACAATCGGATATACGCCAAACAGAACAAGATTTCTATAAGGCTATGCTCGGAGAGAAAATGAAAGAAGAGCTTTCTATGAAGCACTATACTACTTTGCTTGAACAATCACGTGGTGCTTACTATGCTAATCAACAGTTTGATGGAGCTATCGTACTTGGTCGTAAGGATAACTCTACCAAACCAAAACGTGTAGAACTTACTCTTGATGGAAGAAAACTTTCTGAATCAGAAGTGGAAGTAGTAGAAGGAAAGATCAAACTTAAAGTGAATACTGGTAACGTAGGTGAGCACAAGATCGCTGGTACTTTGTACTACGAACAAGATGGTCAAGAAACTCCAGTAGAGGTGGCTCAATCATTCACTACTATCCCTCGTCCAAATGAGGCAGTAATTTCTGCAGACAAGATGAACGTAGTATACCGTGGTGTAGTGAACCCTATGACTATCTCTATGCCAGGGGTGCCTGATAATCAGGTGACAGCTTCAGCACCAGGGCTTTCTCGTAAGAGTGGACCTAACTATATCATGAAACCTAACGTAGGTTCTGCTGAAGTAACTATCAATGTTACAGGTACTATCGAAGGTCAGAAATTCTCTTCTTCTAAGAAGTTCCGTATAAAAGATATTCCTAAACCAGAAGGAGCTATCCTACGTACTACAGGAGCTGTGAAATTGGCTAAAGCTAATATCTTGGCTGGAGAACTTTCCGTAGCATTCAACGATTTTGACTTTGACCTTTCTACAAAGGTAAACTCATTCCGTATCTTAGTACCTGGTCAGCCAAGTGTGGTTGTTCAAGGAAGCAGAGTAAGTGCTAGCCCTGCTGCTGCAGCTGCGGTAAATAGAGCTAAGAAAGGAGATATCATCCAAATATCTGAAATACGTTACTCTGTATCAGGATATAGTGGTACTCCTAAACCAGCTACTCCAATATCAATTGAAGTATTATAACAAATTATAAGATTATGAAACAAGCACTAAAGAATATCCTGACGCTATCTTTTATGTGGATAGTATCTTCAACTACTTTTGCTCAGGTAAATATACTCAATGCAAAAGTTCCTTCTGAAATAGGTGAGAAGACTGCCGCTCAACAGGAATCTGACAACGACGTGCCACTTCCTTATGGTTATGTAGATGATCGCGATATCATGTGGTCTACTACTACGTGGGAACTCATTGACTTGGAAGAAAGAGCTAATTTCCCACTACTATTCCCTATTGATACTATGGAAATTGGTGCAGATCGTCGTTCCTTGTACGATGTACTTCTTAGAGCGATGAAGGAAAAAAGACTTACTGAGACTTATGTAGATTCTTATTTTACAGAGAAGAGAACTTATGATGATCTTAAGTATAGCCTTTCTAAGGCAGATACTTTGGATGCTGGTTATGAAATCCTTAACCAAGGACAGCCTCTTCCTCCTGAATATATCGTACGTACTGATCTTACTTCTCGTGATATCGTACAGTACAGAATCAAGGGGTTGTGGTACTTCGACAAGCGCCAAGGAGAGCTTAAGTATCGTCTGTTAGGAATTGCACCAGTAGCTCCCGATGTGAGTGTATTGGGAACTGATGATGCTCAGTCTAACTTAGTAGAACTTTTCTGGGTATGGTATCCTTCTGCAAGAAATATCTTGCATAAAGCAAGGGTATTCAACCAGTTGAACTCTGCTAACCGCGTCTCTTTTGACCACTTGCTCAATGCTCGTCGCTTCGTAGGGGTTATCTATAAGGAGGACAACGTATATGGGGATAGGGAAATCAAAAAATACCTCCCAGACAATGCCTTATACCAACTCTTGGAAGCAGAGCGTATCAAGCAGCGTATCCGCGACAGAGAACAAGATATGTGGGTTTACTAAATTATATACAAAAAGGCTATTCGTAAGGATAGCCTTTTTTACCTATTTCTTATTATCCTATTTCCTAAATTTTGAACCTTGATTTCCTAAGTCAATATTTTACAGAAGTACACTTCGCCAAAGGACAGCTCATCACTCGTGTAGGTGAGGTGGAGAACTCTTTGTACTATTTAAGCGAAGGGATTGTACGTTTCTTCTATTATAATCCTACCACCGATAAGGAAACTACGGTAGATATCTTGTTCCCAGAGAGTTTCTGTCTTTCCTACACTTCTTTCGTCAGGCGAGAACCCTCTCTGCTCTCCATAGAAGCGCTCAAGGAGGTTACAGCCTACAAGATTGGTAGAGAGCACCTCGATCATCTCATACAACAACAGGAATACCTCCAGATAAAAGCCGATATATTGGAGCACTTGCTTATTGAGAAAATGCAACGTGAAGCTCAGTTTTTACTCCAATCACCTGAAGAGATCTATCTCAATCTATTAGAAAAGGATCCTAAGCTGATTCAGAATATTCCCTTGAAATACATTGCCTCTTATATAGGGATTACCCCTCAAGCCCTCAGCAGAATACGCAAGCGTATTTTCTAAGGAGCTATTTTCTCATGGAGTTCCCCTAATAATTCTTCTACAAGCGAGAAATGAGCTCTTGGATATGTATCTTTTTCTTGTAGGATTGTAGTCAAGCGAAACCGTAATTTCATACAAAGCTCTGTCCCTAAGGTAGTGTACTTTAAATCCTCTTTCAGCAAATGAGCCAAATTATTATAGTTTTCATCTTCTAATGTGATAATAAGCCATTCTACCTTGCCAAAAAAGTCTCTGGAGATATGTTCTTGGTAAAAGATGTCAAATAGTTCAAAGAAAGCATCTAAAGCTTTTTCTTTGGTTTTGAACTTATAGAAAAGTATACTTGCCCAGCCTCTACTATCCCTAAGGTGATATTTCTTGCGCAACCAATAGTAAAAGTCTTTATAGAGTATATATGCTTTTACCTCTTCTTCTTGATTGCGATAATACCAACCATTTAGGAAAGCATTTAAGCAGAATATATCGTGTTCGTTAATAAATAATTCAGGACGAGGCTTGATAAGGTTAATGAGTTCTATGATGTTCATTTTCTATTTTCTATCTACTTGTTTTTCAGTTGTTTTTCTATGTCTAACCTTTTGCTGCGATCCGCAAAGGAAGAGGCGATATTCCCTTCAAAGTTACGATTTTATTTTTAAACTACCAAAAGCATTTATGAACCCAAGTTCATTTTTTCTACATTTTTTCGTCGTTACTTTGCATTGAAAAACAAAGACAAATAAAATGAACTTCAAAATGTTATCTATTACTTTTATGATGGCGCTTGTTGCCCTAAAGGGTCGCGCCCAAGATTCCGATTACATGACCCTTATCAAGGCTGCTACCCAAGCACCTTCGGCACATAATTCTCAACCATGGTGGTTTGAGACTTTCGACCACAGCATAGTGATCTCTCCCAACTTCGAAAAGGCGCTCCCAGCAGTGGATAGTCAGCACCGAGAGCTCTTTATCAGCTTGGGGTGTGCACTGGAGAATCTCTGCACAAAGGCCTCTGAGCTACATTATCAGACTCAGGTAAGCCTTAGTGAGGAAGGAGTGATTACTGTGGAACTTCACAAGTCCAATACCGTTGTCCCTGATCCCTTGGCTGCTTTTATTGAGAAGCGACAAACCAATCGTTCTGAGTATCAGGACAGGCGTATCGACCCCGCTCTGTTGCAAAGTCTCATTGATAAAGTATATGAGGGATTATCTCCCTTTGAGGGAGCAGGGATGTTTCATGTCTTTGCCAAAGACACTCCACTCTTTGAAAGGTTTACCCAAGCTGTCCTACAGGGTAATACCGTACAGATGTCAGACCCAGCTTTTAAGAATGAGCTCCTCTCATGGATTCGTTTTAACAAAAAACATTCTGAGAGTACCCATGATGGATTGAGCTATGCGGTGTTGGGGGCACCTAACCTACCTCGCTGGGTCACTGAGCCTATTGTACGGGGAAGCTTGAAAGCAAAAACTCAAAACAAAACGGATCTGAAGAAGATACAATCCTCTTCCCATATGGTACTACTCACCACCGAAGGGAATGATATTCGTACTTGGATACAGACTGGTCGTACTCTCGAACGTTTTCTGCTATTGCTTACTCAGGCAGGTATAGCTCATGCCTACCTGAATCAACCCTGTGAAGTGCCTGAAATAAATCTAACACTGCGTGAGAATTTTCCTAAGGAAAATCTTTATCCTCAAATCCTTTTACGCATTGGTTATGCCAAACCAGTAGCTTATTCTAAGAGGAAAGATATCAAGGAAGTGATGCTCAAAAATTAATTTTTAATGTCTAATGAAGAACACTATATTCTATTGCAACACTTTGTCAAAGTCTAAGGGCTTTGACAAAGTGTATAAATTATTTGCTTGGCTTTACCTGTTACCTATTTTTGTCTCTGCTCAGGTCTCCTTTAAGACGGATATACTGGGCAAAGAAGGTCTTTTCAGAGAGGAACTCTCCCTACAGTTGCCTATACATCTTGATTCGCTTGCCAAGGATCCCTATAGGCGAATAAGTGTTTGGACAGTGGGAGGCAATATGGTTTCCCAACAAATGAATCCTACCGAGGGACTACCTTATCAGACAATGAACCTTAGTGCTAATATCTTGCACTTGCAACCACTGGGTACTCGTTGGTCATGGCTTACGGCTGTAGGATTGGGGACATATACTCCTGAAAACAGACTTTCATCCATTGCAATTGGTGAAAATGTGGTTGCCAATGGTGCCTTGCTTTTTATCTGGCATAGCAACCAACACATGCAGATAGGGGGCAGGAACGCTTGTCAATACCCTTTTGGGATATCCTATGGTTTTTCCTACTGCTTTTGTAGAATATCAAGGAGAGCAGTGGATAGGATGGACTAAAGGTAATTTTTTAGAAGGAGGAAAGGGAGCTATAGGCTATCGTTTTAGAGATACTTTTTCGCTATCTCTCTTGGCTGACGCTTCTATCTACGCAGCTTTCTTGAGAAAAGAAGGCAAAAAAGCAGTCTTCTTTATCCAACATACAATTGTGGGTTTACAACCCAATTTCAGGGTAGGGAAGTACCTGCATATCCCCTTGGTTATAGGGGCAGACCTTATGCGTATGGGTATCTATAAAGAGCGAAAGCTGAGCACTTTCTTTACCCAAACTTTCGAGGGAGCTCCCAAGCAAATTTATAGCCCAGCCCTCTATTTCTCAGTAGGAATAAAAATAATGAATTAAGTATATTGGCTAGATTCTTTGTCAAACGGAGAAAAAGTTGTATATTTGTCCCATTAACCATTTAATGATTGACAATTATGAGAAAAAGCCTGGTTCTTACAGTTTTTGCTAGCTTCTTACTGTGGGGTTGTTATAATAATCAAGAGGCAATGTATAGTAAGGAGTATCAGTATCCTCCCTATATAAGGGATATGCAAGTGCCTACAGATGAGAATAGAGAGACCTTTGGGGAAATTAAGGAAAATCCGTTTGTGGAGGTAGCCTCCCAGCCTGTCTCTACCTTCTCGGTAGATGTCGATAGAGCAGCTTATAGCAATATTCGCCGTATGATACAGCAGGGCACTCTCCCGCCTAAGGATGCTGTGCGTATTGAAGAAATGATCAACTACTTTGATTATGAATATCCTACCCCCGATGCACAAACACCCTCTCCCTTGCGAGTGAGCTATGAGCAGGCACCTGCCCCATGGAATGCAGCACATCAGCTCCTGTGCATTGGCCTTAAGACAAAGCCCTTAGACCTCTCCCAAACACCTCCTTCTCATCTAGTATTCCTCATTGATATCTCTGGATCTATGATCGATTACAACAAGCTCCCCTTGTTGAAATCGTCCTTAAAGCTCTTGCTCCACAATCTCAAGGCGCAGGATAAGGTGAGTATCGTAACCTATGCCAGTGGTGTACGAGTAGCGCTAGAGCCTACTTCAGTTAGGGAACTAGAGAAGATAGAAAAGGTATTGGACGGCCTTGAGGCAGGTGGAGCAACCTCCGGAGAGCAGGGAATCCAGCTGGCTTATGAGCAAGCACATAAGGCTTTTATCAAAGGAGGAAACAACCGTATCATTCTGGCTACTGATGGTGATTTTAATATAGGTATCAACAATCCTAATGATCTTAAAGCTTTTATCGAGAAACAACGTGAGGGAGGGGTGTATCTCTCCGTATTGGGCTTTGGTATGGGCAATTACCGAGACGATATGGCCGAAACCTTAGCCGATAGTGGCAATGGCAACTATGCTTATATAGATAATCTTACTGAAGCGAAAAAGGTGTTGGTCAATGAATTTGGAGGTACCCTCTTTACGGTAGCCAAGGATGTGAAGTTACAGATAGAGTTTAACCCTAAGTATGTAAAGCAATACAAGCTCTTAGGCTACGAAAACCGTATGCTTACCAATGAGGATTTCACCAACGACAAGAAGGATGCCGGTGAAGTAGGGGCAGGACATACAATTACAGCTATTTATGAGATTGTCCCTTCCGAAGGAAAAGTAACCTCTTCCCTTCGTTATCAAGATAGTCAGCTCAATGAAATAGGAAAGGGGAATGAGATAGCTTTTCTAAAAATCCGCTACAAAGACCCTAAGGAAACCAATGCAGCCAGTCGAGAAGTGGTAGAGCCTTTGATCTTTAATCTCAAAAAGCTATCTGAGACTTCTGAGGATTTTCGCTTTGCTACTGCAGTGGCTGAGTTTGGTTTGCTACTAAGAGACTCCGAGTACAAAGCCAACGCTTCTTATGACCAAGTGGTGGAATTGGCTAAGAATGCTTTTGGCAAGGATGAAGAGGGCTATCGAAAGGAGTTTGTCCGCTTAGTGGAAAGTGCGAAGTTGATGGCTAAAAATAAGTAATCAATTACTAATAATTATGTTGTTAATTATTTGTCATTAATTATTGATTATCAGATATTAAATATTATCTTTGCCCTTGATAACCTTAAAAAATAGAAATATGAAAAGAGTGATGCATGCACTTTGTGCAGGGGTATTTGCCTTGTTTGCTTTAGTTTCTTGTTCTAAGTCAGTGGACAATGGAGGATATAATAATGGGAACAATCAGAATAATAATGGAAGTACCAATGGGAATAATAGCAAAAGTCTAAATATTCCTGTGGAGGCTAAAGCTATTATACCAGAGGAAACGCTCCACCAAATAAGAGCTCAAGGGATGCCTATTTATGAAGGAACAAACCCTCCTAATATTGAAGGTATCTATTTGCTTGATAACTTACGATTCCATTATTCTAGCGATCCTGGTGAAAAAGGTTTTACTAAAGGAGATAAAGCTGTTAATTACAAGTATAGGTTCTATCAGCAGAATGGTGTAAAGCTAAAATCGGATTACAGAGCGCTGAAATTTGGAGTAAATGACATAGCCACAGGCTCTGGAGCTATTATTTCAGGTAGTGGTAACAACTTCACTGTTTTCCTAAATCACGCAGCTCATACGGAAGGTGTAAAGAACAATGATATAATTCTAATTTCAGGTGAAATTACTCCTGAAGGGATCAAGGATTTGTTGCTTACTCTTACGGTTACTGAAAAGGAAGATACCAATAACCAAATAATGAAAGTAGGAGTTTATCGTATTTTCCAGCACGAAGGAATAGCCAGGAGGGAAACTCTGTACTAGAAGATCTCTTGTTTTCCAAGGTAAAACTTCTCTTCATTGATACATGGTCAAGAGAAGTTTTTTGTATAAAAGAGCTACAAGTAGAAGTCCCAAGAAAAGAGTTACTGAGGGAAGAATGATAAAAGCTAAACAACTTTATTGTTAATTTTTTATTACTAATTATCAAATATTGATCGTTAATCATTACCTTTGCCCCCACTATAATAAAAAGAGAACAAAGAATGAAAAGAACAATCTATGTATTTTGTGTGGCAGTATGTGCCCTATTTGTGATGGTTTCCTGTTCTAAGTCAGATAGTAATGAGCCTAAACGATTTGATATTCCAGCAGAAGCCAAAGCTATTATTCCAGAGGGATATATAGCTAAGATGAACGCTAATGGAATGACTATTAATGAGGGAATCAATCCTCCCAATATAGAGGGGATATTCGCCACTGGTATCTTAGAGATGATATATACCAGTCTTGAGAATGATAGTTACCCTGTAGGGAAAGAGATAGATAGCTATCGTTTCAAGTTCTATGAGCAAAAAGGCACCAAAGTAAGAACAGATTATATAAATGAATCAATTACTGCTAATGATCAGGCGAGAGGAAGAGGGACTATTATTTCGGGCAATGGTAATAAGTTTACTGCTTATTTGGATATGGATATTACTGATTTGGAAATAAAAACTCGTGATGTGTCTGTACTCTCAGGCGAAATTACTCCCCAAGGGATCAAGGATTTTCAGTATGGGTTTCTTAAAATAGAAAAAATAGGAGATACCAGTAACAGAATGGTTCCCGAAGGGACTATACGTATTTGGGTAAGTCAAAGTAAATTGGCTGTAAAAAAACAAAATTACCCTAGAGACTAACTCATGAGTGAATAAGTAAAATTAATTTCGTGTATAACAACAATTAAAAGATAAAAAAATGAAAAGAACCATTTATGCGCTTTGTTTACCCTAGTATCCTGCTCTAAGTCAGATGACAACAACGAAAAAAAAGGAGAAATTGTAAACAATACTTTCTCTCAAGAGGTTACTAAAGTTGTCTCTCAAGACCTTATTCAAAAGATGGCTGATGGAGGTGCGACTATCTATGGAGGAACAAAACCTCCTATAGTACAGCCACTCCCTGGTTTGCTCTTTACCACTGGAGAGTTAGAACTTATTAAAACCAGTCTTGGAGATAAAGACCCACTGAAAAATTTTGATGGATTTCTTTACAAATTCTATGAACAGAATGGGACAAAGCTAAGAGTAAATTATTCCAACCTTTCAGGAGGAACTTATGCTGCTCGTGGGGTAGATGCGGCTATTTCAGGAGATCGGGATAAGTTTACTATCTTTTTTATAGACAAAGAGGGAGACTTGATAGCACTCTCTGGAGAGTTTACTCGAGATGCCATAAAGAATTTTGAACTAACAAGCCTTGTTAAGGTCGCAGATAAAAACTCTCCTG
>NZ_ACLQ01000004.1 GCF_000174755.1 Capnocytophaga gingivalis ATCC 33624 | reverse complement strand
CGCCCACTAACTGTTGGTTGTTGAAACTCTTTACCTTTCTCTATCCAAGCATAAGTGGAACGGATGTTGTGCGTAGGATGAACACCATCGGCAAAATACACCACATCCCCTTCTTCCTTTTCTTAAAGAATTTTAGAGAGCGCTTCAGCAAATAGTTTTTGTTTTAAAGGATCCGCCTCACAAGGCACTTCGGTTGTTTTCTTATAGGAAAAACCAATTCTGTTAAGTAAATCAGCCATTCCTTGTGGAGTATAGGTAACTTCAAAAGTGTCTTTAACCCATTGAGATACTTGTTTTGCATCTGTATAAAGATGTGTGCGTAACTCTT
>NZ_ACLQ01000005.1 GCF_000174755.1 Capnocytophaga gingivalis ATCC 33624 | reverse complement strand
TATTCACTAAAAATATAAGTGTAGTGAGGGACTATTCACTTTTCGTTCTTCACTATTAACTAAAGACTTAAGGTGGTTATAGCGAAAGGTCTCACCTCTTACCATTCCGAACAGAGAAGTTAAACCTTTTAGCGCAGATGGTACTGCATTTTGTGGGAGAGTATGTCGCCGCCTTCTTATCAAAAACCGAATTATTCATAAGAATAGTTCGGTTTTTTTCTATTAATCATTAACCATTGAATATTAACCATTATGAACCACGAAATTCTTCGAGAAATTATCACTACTCCTATGCCTTATGGCAAGTATAAGGGCACTATGATTGCGGATTTGCCTCTCTACTACTTAGAGTGGTTTGCCTCTCAGGGCTTCCCTAAAGGAAAGCTTGGAATGCTCTTGGCCACTACCTTCGAAATTAAAACCAATGGTCTCCAAGAAATTATCGATACACTCAAAAAGCTATAAAAAGGCTTTTATTTTTCTTCTTTTTATAAAATCAAGCAAAGTTACTTCTCTTGAAAATAATTGCAAAAAATACGACTTCTTTTGTTGTTAAATGCAATAACTCATATAATCTTCTTATGTAGGATGATAGAATAGCAATTTTCAGGTTGTTTTCTAAGGAGGTTTGGGAAAGAAAGTGATAAAACACTTGACAAACAAGTATAAAAGTTGTATTTTTGTGGGGCTCAAACTATTTTTAATAATGATATAAAGAAACATTCTTTGCGAGATTCTTTTTTGTATAGTAATTTTAAGAATGCTACTTTTTTAAATTATCAGGATGTTGTTGATTTAATAATTTAAGTTTCGTAAATTGTATAATTTATTGATTTTCAAAAACTCCCCCCCCCTCTTCACATACTCGCTCTCGCGACTTCCTCCAAAGGGGGAATGAGATAGTTTATGATTCTCAAGAAGTTAGAGAGAGGACATTTTCCAGATTGATAGACAATTTTTGTCTTTTTCAACGCATCCCACATACCCAGCTGTGAGCACTCGCTGGCTTTCCCCTCTCGGAGGGGATAGTCCGTGAATACATGGAACGGAGTATGTGAGGGGAGGTTTGTTTTGTAAAATATTGATTATTAACTAATTACAAATATAATTATAACCTAAAAATGACCTGCGAAACTTAAATTAGTAATTGCCAAAACATCGAAACACTACTCCATAGAGGGATTTTTTGGAGCGAGGCGTGCGGTATAAGCGATATGAAAAGTGCCAGTGGAGACAGCACAAGAGGTAAGAAAGTAAAAATGGACAAAAAGGGTGTAAGTTATGGATAATGTAATAATATATCAAAGAATAGAATCTTTAGATGATAGAGAGAGGGCGCTTTTTGCTTTTTCAATGGCTGAACGAATTGGTATAGGTTTGCGTTACTATCGCTTCTCAACCAGCTGTTTTTGAAATAGCGTTCAAACTCGTCATCTCTCCAGTAATTGGCAAGGATATAGACCCCAATATAAATGTTTATTTATACTTGTTGTTACGCTTATTTCTTCTCTTTTGTCTTTCTTCCTGTTCCTTACGGGCTTGGAATTGTTCATCATAATATTCATAATATTCGAAAATGCTGATCCAGCTCTCGTAAAGTGGTTCAGGAAAGCCCTCGGCTTTGCGGCGCTCATAATCTCTTTTGCGATAGGGGTCGAATACTTTTCCTGGGGGTAACGGACGGTTTTTATCCATATACCATACGATGAAAGACCAAGATTTTATAGGTGTATAATCTAAATCTATATCGGTTGCTAAAATTTTGTGATGATAAAAACCAAGAGATACTGGTCCATTTTTTCCGTTGAGTTTTAGTGCTGCTAACACTTTATCAAAGGGCATAGTTATAGGTTTGCCATAGAATACATTAGGGAAGGTAATGATCCCGTTGAGGCGGTCTAATATAATTTTTTGGGGAGGGTGAGTGTATTGATACACAATTAAAAGAATACCTATAAGAAAAAAAATAACACGAAAAAAAACACCCGGTATTTCGTTGGCATCTCTTGAAAAAGAAAGAGAAAATGTTAAAACAAGAAAGAATACCCCAAAATATATATACATTTTCCCTATATATAAAGATTTATCTACTATATAAAATTGGTCATCTGCTCTTGTAATACCATTGCTTTTAGACATTTCGTTCTTTCCTCGAGGGCGTTCTAAGATGATATGAGGAAAATAGTTTCTTTTCCACCAAACGTATTTTAATTCTCTTTTCATAGTTTTAATTTACCATTTATGAGTTGGTTTATTGTGCCTACAGTTTCTTTTTTTAAAGGTGCCGTAAATTCATAAGAATAATAAACACTTGGTTTATAGTCGTTTGATCTATGTTCTGTATAATTTAGATGTAGAGGTACAGACACTATAAAATATTTAGGGTCGCCTGCGTAAGTATACGGGAAATCCTCTTGGTTGAGTTGTAATTTATAAGCAATTATAAATTTTACCCCCATAGCAGTTCCATATTTGTATCTCCGCCACTGAGAAATACAAATATCTACCTTTATACACCACTTCCCATTTTCTGTGGTTAATATAGGTGTGCTTATGGCTCCTTTGGGGACTTCTTCAATACTTTTTGTTACAACGTTCTGCACAAAGATTCTGTAATCGAATTGGTCTACATTCTTTAAACTATCGCTAAACTCGGGAAAGGCTACAATATCCACTTCATCAACCCCTCCCGTACAGCAATAAATGCTATTATCATCATCAAATAAAGAATCCATATTACGGGAAATTCCTATTACTTTTAAATCACTTTTGTTGAACAAGTTTAAGAAAGATTGATAACACAAGTGTATGTTGTTTTTCCAAGGGTTAACCAATTTTTTATTTTTGCTGTTCATCAATAGGTTGCGATTTCTGTAAATTTTGTGGAGGTATGACCACGAAGGGGTATTTAAAGCCTTTTGGTATAGCTTCACATCACTATCGCTTCTCAACCAGCTGTTTTTAAAATAGCGTTCAAACTCGTCATCTATTAGGTAATTGGCAAGGATATACACCCCAATATAAATGTTTATTTATACTTGTTGTTACGCTTATTTCTTCTCTTTTGTCTTTCTTCCTGTTCCTTACGGACTCGGAATTGTTCATCATAATATTCGAAAATGCTGATCCAGCTCTCGTAAAGCGGTTCAGGAAAGCCCTCAGCTTTGCGGCGCTCATAATCTCTTTTGCGATAGGGGTCGAACACTTTTCCTGGGGGTAGAGGGCGGTTTTTATCCATATACCATACGATGAAAGACCAAGAACTTTTAGGGGTATTATCTATACGAATACTGGTTGCTAAAATTTTGTGATGACAAAAACCAAGAGATACGCTTGCCCCTATTCCGTTGAATTTTAAAAACGGTAATACTTTATCAAAGGGCATCGTTATAGGTTTGCCATAGAATATACCAGGGAAGGTAATGATCCCGTTGAGGCGGTCTAATATAATTTTTTTAGGAGGATGAGTGTAATGATAGACAATATAAAGGATACCCGTAAGAAAAAAAATAACAAGAACAAAAACACCGGGTATTTCAAAGGCATCTCTTGAAAAAGCCCCGAAAGATGTAAAAACAAGAAAGACTACTCCTAAATAAATATACATTTTCCCTATGTATATGGATTCATCCTCTATATAAAATTGGTCATCTGCTCTTGTGATACCATTTTCTTTACACATTTCATTTATTTCTCGGGGGCGTTCTAAGATGATATGGGGGAAATAGTTTCTTTTCCACCAAACGTATTTTAATTCTCTTTTTACTGTTTTGCCCATTGTTTTAATTGTTTTAGTATTACGAAGTTGTTTAAACTTTTTTCTATAATAAAGTAAAAGTTCCCGAAAATTAGTAATTTTGTGTTTGAGAAAAAACACCAAAATTTAGGAACTTTGGACAAAGATACAATAAATAATTGGATTATTCCCTTTTTAAGTGTAGGAAAAAGAGGATTTAAAAGTAATTTTGATTTAGCTCAATATTTTTATTGATTATCAAGAGATTAAAAACAGGGGTGCAATGGAGAGAACTTCCAATTGAGAGCTATTTTGAAAAAGGAAAAATCTCTTGGCAAAATGTTTATTACTACTTCAATAAATGGAGTAAAGATGGTAGTTTTCAGTGAGTATGGTTGAATCTATTAAGTAAGAAGAAAAGAAAGTTAGATATGTCTTGCGTTCAATTGGATGGTAGTCATACACATTGTCGCCCAAAAGAAGAATCTGCAGGTTATCAAGCAAGAAAAAAAGCCATAACCACAAATAGCATTTTTTTGTGTGATAATAAAGGGCAAAATAATAGCAACGAGAAGCCCTAAAGTAGGAAATCACAATGACTTATATGAAATAGAAGAAGTACTAAAAGAAATCTTAGCTTTATTAGAAGAAGCAGGAATAGAACACAAAGGTCTATTTCTCAATGCTGATGCAGGATTTGATAGCAAATCTCTTAGAGAGTTTTTAGAAAGCAAAGAAATTATAGCAAATATTAAACCTAATCCCCGAAATGGAGAGCAACCAGATATTTATTTTGATGAAGAATTGTACAAAAATAGGTTTAAAATTGAACAAGCAAATGGTTGGCTTGACGGATATAAAGGTTTGATAATGAGATATGAGTATCTTGACGTGACTTGGATTGGAATGCTCCTATTAGGATTTATATCCAAGTTCCTCAAAAAAGTTTAAACACGTTTATAATAAATTAATGATTCCTTGTTGCTATTTGTCAATAATTTAAAAGAAGCAATTACTCAAAGCTTTAATAAATTGGAAGTAAGCACTCAGTCACCTATATCAAATATTTTTGACTTAATTAAAGAAGAATTATCAAAGGAGGATATCCATCATTGGTTAGGCCGTGAAATAGGGAGTGATTGAGGTTGCTGGGGAGGATTATGTAGATGCACAGGGCGATTAGCAAAGAGAATATATCCTTAGAAATAATCTTGAGGGGGCAGAGGTGGGTTTCTATTTTTTTTGTACATTTGCCCTTGAGAAACAAAATAAAACTTATATGAAACAAGAACAAACGGATGTCCTTATCATAGGGGCAGGGCCTTCAGGATGTGTATCCGCTGCGTATTTGCATAAGCAGGGAGTAGCCGTAAGGGTGGTGGAGAAGACACGCTTTCCACGCTTGGTAGTAGGGGAGAGCTTGATTCCTCGTGTGATGGATCATTTCGAAGAGGCGGGGTTCCTCCCAGCCTTGGAGGCACAGAAATATGAGGTAAAATGGGGAGCGCGCTTCATTCGTGGCGAGCAAGTATGTCAGTTCGATTTTTCTAAGAAATATTCCAAAGGTTGGGACTGGACCTGGCAGGTGCCTCGTGCAGATTTTGACAATGTCTTGGCACAGGAAGTGGTGCGCCAAGGAGTGCCTTTGGCCTTCGAGACAGAAGTGACTAATGTAGAGTTCTTCGATGGTTATCAGCTCACTACAGTCAAGGATAAGAAGGGAGAGACCTACCAGATCCGCTCTAAGTTTGTCATCGATGCCAGTGGCTATGGGCGTGTGTTGCCTCGCTTATTGGATCTGAATGAGCCTTCGAAATTGGACGATCATTCGGCTATTTTTACCCATATCAAAGAGGAGAAAGTCCGTCCAGAAGGAGAAGAAGGAACACTTATTTCTTTTGATATATTGGAGCGTGAGGTATGGCTTTGGGTGATCCCATTCTCCAATGGCAATACCAGTGTGGGAGTGGTGGGACCTACTCACTACATTAACAGCTTGTCCGCAACAGGCGATACAGCCAAGGCGCTACGCCAAGCTATTAAAACATCCGATTTCTACAGAGATCGTTTCGAAAAATCAGAATTCTTATTTCCTCCACAGAAAATACAGAGCTATTCCTGCGCCGTAAAGCGTCTGTACGGGGATGGATATGTGCTTACGGGCAATAGTACAGAGTTTTTGGATCCAGTGTTCTCCTCAGGAGTAGCATTCGCTACCGAATCGGGAATGCTTGCAGCGAAATTGGTAAAGCGCCAGCTCTCTGGAGAAAAGGTAGACTGGGAGAAGGAGTACACCCAATACATGAAGCGCGGTATAGATGTCTTTACCTCGTATGTAAGAGAGTGGTATACAGGTAACTTGCAGACCCTCTTCTTCCACGAACCTGGCAATGAAGAGGTGAAGAAAAAGATATGTTCTGTCCTTGCGGGATATGTGTGGGATGAGAGCAATGTCTTTGTCAAGAAACATGCCACTATTATTAAGAATATGGCCTATGCTATAGAGAATGGTTTAGGCATGCAAGAAGAATAGGGGAATGGAAGCCCTTTCGAGCCTAAAACTTTCTCATATTCTTTTTTTGGATATAGAGACGGTACCCCTACAGCCCTCCTACGAGGAGCTATCCCCCATAGAGAGGAGCTTGTGGGAGGACAAGACGCACTACATTCGCCAGGAAGTTCCTGCAGAGGATTATTATGAAAGAGCAGGAATCTGGGCGGAGTTCGGCAAGATCGTCTGTATCTCGGTAGGGTATTTTGTGGTTAAGAATGGGCAGCGTCAGTTTCGGGTGCGCTCGTTTGTAGGAGAAGAGCGGGATATTTTGGAGGATTTTTCCTACTTAGTGAACCAGTTTTTCAGTGGGCGGGAGCACCTATTGGCGGCGCATAACGGCAAGGAGTTTGACTTTCCCTTTATCGCACGGCGGATGCTGATTTTGGGGCTTGCCCTTCCTCAGAAGCTACAGCTTTTTGGCAAGAAGCCATGGGAGCTGGGCTTCTTGGATACCTTAGACTTGTGGAAGTTTGGCGACTATAAGCACTATACCTCCCTAAACCTATTAGCCTATGTGCTGGGTATTCCCTCACCTAAGGACGATATCACAGGGGCGGAGGTTAGGGCAGTCTACTATCAAGAACAGGACATAGCGCGCATCGCCCAATACTGCCAAAAAGATACCCTCACGGTAGCGCAGATTCTTTTGCGTATGCGAGGAGAGCCCCTACTGGAGCCAGAAGAGATCCACTATGCTACTTAGTTGCGCTTATCCTCTCCCCAGAGGAGCTTATTGCGGAGCGTCTTGAAGAAGTCGTTTCCTTCAAGTTCGATGGTTTTGAGATGGAATGGTGCCAGCGATATTTTCACCGAGGTCTCGCAAGGCAAGATAGCCGAGCGGGCATCGTAGGTGGCCAGATAACACCCTTCACGGTTGGATACGTGGAGGGTGATTTCTGTACTATCGGGGATGATCAGAGGTCGTGCATTGAGATTGTGAGGGGCGATAGGGGTGAGTGCCAAGGTTTTGGAATGCGGCATGATCACAGGCCCCCCACAGCTGAGCGAATAGCCCGTAGAGCCTGTAGGCGTAGCGATGATGAGTCCATCAGCCCAGTAGGAAGTGAGGTATTGGTCATTCAGATAGGCTTCCACAGTGATCATAGCTGTGGAGTTCTGCCGGATGACGGTAATCTCGTTCAGGGCGAAGTTCAGAGGAGCGATGGGTCGTCCGTCGGTATGAGTGATCTGTAGGACAGAACGCTCATCGGTATGGAACCTACCCGCGCGAATTTTGGCAAACATATCCGTAATCTCTTCCTGAGAGATCGTAGCGAGAAAGCCCAAGCGGCCGGCATTGATTCCGAGGATAGGAATCTGTAAGTGCTGGATATAGGTCATCGCCCAGAGGATGGTGCCATCGCCCCCAATGGTGAGCATCAGAGAAGTATCGGCAGGGAGATCCTCTACCGAATGGAAAGTCTCGACCCCCTCCAAGGGAGTCTGCTCTCTATAACGGCGCAGCAGATCCGCCTCTACACGGATGGTATCCCCATGGGAGCGCAGCTCCTGAAAGATGGAGGAGAGCAGAGGGTGGTATTCTACCTTATATTTTTGAGAATATATAGCAATCTTCACGATGTATCAGTTTGATTATCAATATTTTAATTATTAAAAAGCAATTCGCGATACTTGGTTAGCGTCCAGAGCTCGTCATCAATCATCAGTTCGAGCTTGTCGCAATGGTATCGGATTGGGTCAAAGAACGGGCGCACCTCCTGGCAGTAGGCGAGTGCTTTTTCCTCCACGGAGGGTAGGTTATTGATCTTTTTACGAGTTTCGACCATAAGAGATACCTTACTGTGAATTTCCTTGATATGCTCAGAGATATGCTGGATTAGGTCAATCTGCTCGAAAGCCAATTCCCTGTACCCCTCCCCGAAGATGTCCTTGAGTCCTTGTACATTTTCGATAAGGATATTCTGGTAGCGTACAGCCGTAGGGATGATATGGTTGCGAGCGATGTCGCCCAGTACCCGAGCTTCGATCTGTACTGTTTTGATATATTCCTCCAGATCAATATCATAGCGAGCGAGGAGTTCGGTACGGCTCAGTACCTTCATTTCCTCAAAGAGAGCTATCGCAGTCTCGGAGACATTCTCCTTGAGTGCTTGAGGCGTGGTCTTGTGATTGCTCAGCCCCCGCTTGGCAGCCTCCTCTTCCCAAGCCTTGCTATAGCCATCCCCTTCGAAGAGAATAGGCTTGGAGGCATTGGCATAGCTACGCAATACTTTTAGAATAGCTTCCTCTTTCTTGAGAGATTTTTTCCCAGAGGAATGCAGCAGAGAATCCACTTCTTTCTTGAAGTCGGAAAGCTGCTTGGCGACGATGGTATTGAGCACCATCATAGGCTTTCCACAGTTGGCACTGGAACCTACAGCACGGAACTCGAACTTATTGCCGGTAAAGGCAAAAGGCGAGGTACGATTTCTATCGGTTGTATCGATGAAAAGATCCGGAATTTTGTTGATCACATTGAGGGTTTCCTTCTGAGAAATTTCCTTGTCCCCACCCTGAATTAGAGTCTGGAGAATCTTGGTAAGCTGTTCGCCAATAAAGACAGAGATAATAGCTGGAGGTGCCTCATTGGCTCCCAAGCGGTAATCATTGGTAGCGGAAGCCACAGACGCCCTTAGGATAGCCTCGTAGCGGTGTACAGCACGTATGGTACAGAGGAAGAAAGTAAGGAACTGTAGGTTGCTCATAGGAGTCTTCCCAGGGGAGAGTAGATTGACCCCCGTATCGGTAGAGAGCGACCAGTTGTTATGCTTTCCAGAGCCATTGACCCCGATGAAAGGTTTTTCGTGGAAGAACACCGTAAAGTCATGCTTTTCGGCGACCTTGCGCATCAGGTGCATGAGCAGGGCATTTTGATCCACCGCGCGGTTGGCCTCGGAGAAGATAGGTGCGAGTTCGAACTGGTTGGGAGCGACCTCATTGTGTCGTGTTTTCACAGGAATCCCCAGCAGGAGACATTCCCTTTCGAGCTCCTTCATATAAGCCAATACACGGGAGGGGATAGCCCCGAGATAGTGATCCTCGAGCTGTTGCCCCTTGGCAGCTTGATGTCCCAAGAGCGTACGCCCAGTGATAAGTAGGTCAGGGCGTGTGGCGACAAGGCTTTTGTCAATTAAGAAATATTCCTGTTCGCAGCCCAAGGTAGTGGTTACATGGCTTACCTGCTTATCGAAGAGCTGAGCTACCTGAGTGGCCGCTTTGTCGATAGCCGTGAGCGCCTTGAGCAAGGGAGTTTTATTGTCCAAAGCGGCACCGGTATAAGCGATAAAGATCGTAGGAATACAAAGGACATCCCCATAGACAAAAGGAGGAGAAGAAGGATCCCAAGCAGTATAGCCGCGAGCCTCGAAGGTATTGCGGATACCGCCATTGGGGAAGCTCGAAGCATCGGATTCCTGTTGTACTAAGAGATTTCCAGAGAAATGTTCGATAGCCTCGCGGGAGGATATAGGGTCAAAGAAAGCATCGTGCTTTTCGGCAGTGCCGCCGGTGAGCGGTTGGAACCAATGAGTATAATGAGTAGCCCCCTTGGAGATAGCCCATTCGCGCATTGCCATAGCCACTTGGTCGGCGATATGTCGGTCGATTTTAGTTCCTCGGCGGATGGAGTTCATGACACTCTCGAAGACTTCGCGGGTCATACGTTCACGCATGGCGCCCTCATGAAAGACATTCTGAGCGAAGAGATCAGAGAGTCTTTCGCAGGAGGAAACTGGTAGCGGTTTCCTTTGTCGCACTTCACTTAAGGCATCGAATCGTAACATAAGATATCGAGATTAATGATATTGTTTTCAGCTGACAAAAGTACAAAAAAACAATGATTAATTATCAAGAGACGACTGTTAATTCTTATTGACTCGAGTTCCGTAAGTTCTGTAAGTTCTTGATTTTCAGAAATTAAACCTAACCTCCCTCCAAGATAGGGAATTAGTAAGTATTAGAAATTCAATAAGTTATAGAAGGAAATTTTTTTCATATTGACTAACAAATTTAGCCTTCTATCACCTAATGATAGTCAATCAGGTGAATCAGGTGCTCAAGACCAATCTTTCGTCCGAGCAACTGGAGCTGGTAGAGACCAATAAAATCACCTTTATGCTAATGATTTCCGCCTTAGGGAAATTCTTCTCGATCACGGACTTGGATAGAGATAAATGTAATATAGGTATCTCACGCGCCTTGCTCTATAAGTGTAAGGCAGAGTTCGGCACTATGTTGGACGATTTTTTTTAGGATAAATACAGATGAAGTAGTGAAAAACAGAACTCTTTGAAAAAGAGGATAATTAGGCTTTTTAATTTTAATTATTTGTTAAAAAATAATAAGATTCGGGGAAAAAATACTATCTTTGCGTTCAACTTTAAAAATTAAAACCATGATGACAGCGGCAAAACTGCAACAATTACTAGATGCTCATTGCCAAGATATGAAGGCAAGTATGCCGGGGTTCCTTTTCTATGGAATACTTAGCACAACCGATGGAACAATGCTTTCGAAAGCTTCTTCGAATGAGGAGACTGCCAAGATTATAGAGGAAGGCTCTCCTTATCACTTGATGATTATTAATCAGGTGAATCAAGTACTTAAGTCCAATGTTTCCTCTCAGGAACTTAAGCTGGATTATGTACTGATAGAGACCGATAAGATTACTTTCATGTTGGCAATTTCAGCTTTAGGGAAATTCTTTTCGATCACTGCTTTGGAGAGAGACAAATGTAATATAGGTATCTCACGGGCCTTGCTCTATAAGTGTAAGGCAGAGTTCGGTACTATGTTGGACGACTTTTTTTAGGATAAATACAGATGAAGTAGTGAAAAACAAAACTCTTTGAAAAAGAGGATAAATAGACTTTTAGTCTTAATTGTTTGTTAAAAAATAATAAGATTTAGGGAAAAATACTATCTTTGCGTTCAACTTTAAAAATTAAAAATGATGACAGCAGCAGAACTGCAACAATTACTAGACGCTCATTGCCAAGATATGAAGGCAAGTATGCCGGGGTTCCTTTTCTAAGGAATACTTAGCGCAACCGATGGAACAATGCTTTCGAAAGCTTCTTCGAATGAGGAGACTGCCAAGATTATAGAGGAAGGCTCTCCTTATCACTTGATGATTGTTAATCAGGTGAATCAAGTACTTAAGTCTAATGTTTCCTCTCAGGAACTTAAGCTGGATTATGTACTGATAGAGACCGATAAGATTACTTTCATGTTGGCAATTTCAGCTTTAGGAAAATTCTTTTCGATCACCGCTATGGAGAGAGACAAATGTAATATAGGTATCTCACGGGCCTTGCTCTATAAGAATAAGGCAAAGTTCGGTACTATGTTGGAAGACTTTTTTTAGAATAAGACGGGCGAAAGCCCGTTTTTTATTTTTCCATCACTGAGAGAATTCCCTCTTGGGAGGATAGCAAGAGCACCCATTCGGAGAAGTTGGAAATCTCTTCGGAGGATAGGGAAAGGGTAAAGCAGTTATGAGCAGGATTCTTTTTGATTTTGGTAATGGAAATAGATTTTTTACGCAAGAGTGTTGCACAAGTCTCCAGTAGTTGGGTAGGGTCTTGCTCTTGTGCATAAGAGATTTCAAGAGAAGTAACGAAAGATTTTTTGATAATCTTGGACTCAACTGTCTTGAGAACAATCATGATAATGAGCATAAAGACGATGGCCACCAGTGCGATATTGTAGAATCCCCAACCGATACCCAGGCCGACACAGCCTGTAGCCCAGATGCCGGCGGCGGTAGTCATCCCGGCAATGCTCTCCCCGCGCTCCTTGATAATGCTTCCCGCACCTAAGAACCCAATACCACTAATCACTTGAGCTCCCAAGCGCCCCAGATCGGTCTTGATGACTGCCGCCAAGCCACTATGTGTACTCTCAAAATCAATGATATGGATGCGCAACTGATCCTGAATCATAGAGACAATAGCCGCCCCAAAGCACACAAGTATATAGGTTCGGAAGCCAGCAGGCTTGCGCTTGCGTTCGCGCTCGAAGCCTACCAGTCCGCCAAAGACTACCGCCAAGAACAATCGGAAGAAAACTACCCCTAAGGAGAGCTCTCCTACAAAGTGTTGGTTAGAGAGCCCAGAGAAAAACTCATTCATACGTTACCAGATTTTAAAGCACAAAAGTACGAAATATATTTGTTAGCTAATAAGAGAATTATTATCTTTGAGGGGCTAAATACAATCCTAATTTTAGTTCTATATTTTCACTTTTTATTATGAAAGAAGTGCAAAAAAAGTAGTATTTTTGCCCTCTGTTATTGGAGTCTTTTATTGACGTTGCTATAAAAGACTTAATTATCTTTTATACAGTATTTTATTTTAAAAAACGAAAAAATGGCCAAATATACCGAAGAAGAACTCAAAGAAGAATTAGAGAACAGTGAGTACAAATATGGGTTCTATACCGATATAGAATCCGATACGTTTCCTAAGGGGCTGAATGAAGAAGTAGTCATCGCCCTTTCGAAGAAGAAAAACGAGCCCCAATGGATGACCGACTGGCGAGTGGAGGCTTTCCGTATATGGCAGGCGATGCCAGAGCCGCCTCATTGGGCAAATATCAAGTTTGAAACACCAGATTTCCAAGATATAGCTTACTACTCAGCCCCCAAGAAGAAGCCAAAACTCAACAGCTTGGATGAGGTAGATCCACAGCTTTTGGAGACTTTTCAGAAGTTGGGTATCTCCCTTGAGGAACAAAAGCGCCTTACAGGAGTAGAGGACAAACCTGCTGTGGCTATGGATGTAGTGATGGACTCCGTATCGGTAGCTACTACTTTCCAGAAAACCTTAGCAGAGAAAGGGATTATCTTCTGTGCGATTTCAGAAGCGATTCAGAAACATCCAGACCTTGTACGCAAATACTTAGGAACCGTGGTGCCTAAGACCGATAACTTCTATGCGGCGCTGAACTCAGCCGTTTTCACCGATGGGTCATTCTGCTATGTGCCTAAGGGCGTGCGCTGTCCGATGGAACTCTCTACCTATTTTCGTATCAATCAGGCAGGGACAGGACAGTTCGAGCGTACGCTTCTGATTGTAGATGAGGGAGCTTATGTATCCTATTTGGAGGGATGTACAGCACCTAAGCGTGATGAAAATCAACTTCATGCGGCTGTGGTAGAGCTTATTGCTATGGAAGGAGGAGAGATAAAATACTCTACAGTACAAAACTGGTTCCCAGGGGATAAGGAAGGAAAAGGAGGGGTGTATAACTTTGTAACCAAGCGTGCTCTGGCGGAGAAAAATGCTAAGATCTCTTGGACACAGGTTGAGACAGGTTCTGCTATCACTTGGAAGTATCCTTCAGTAGTGCTCAAGGGAGATAACTCCATAGGAGAATTCTACTCTATAGCGGTGACCAACCACTTCCAACAAGCCGATACAGGAACTAAAATGATACACTTGGGCAACAATACCAAATCCACGATTATCTCCAAAGGGATTTCGGCAGGGCGCTCACAGAACAGCTATCGAGGTTTGGTGAAAGTAGTGCCCAATGCCAAGAATGCACGTAACTTCTCCCAATGTGATTCCCTGCTGATGGGAAATAACTGTGGGGCGCATACCTTCCCTTATATAGAAGCAAAGAACCCTACTGCTCAGATAGAACATGAGGCGACTACCTCCAAGATAGGAGAAGACCAAATCTTCTACTGTAATCAACGAGGAATAGATACTGAAAAAGCTATTTCACTCATCGTGAATGGTTTTGGGAAGGAAGTACTTAACAAACTCCCTATGGAATTTGCCGTAGAAGCCCAAAAACTTTTGGAAATTAGCTTGGAAGGCAGTGTGGGATAGTTTTTTAGAGTGAAGAGTGAAGAGTGAAGAGTGAAGAGTGAAGAATGAAGAATGCTCACAGTTGGGTATGTGATGGAAAATAAAGCTAAAGTTGCGAATAAATGGAAGAGAGTATGAGACTCGCACCAGCAAAGAGCCAACTTGCGATTTGCCCAGAATATAGAAAAGAAGACTTTTGAAAAATCAATCAAAAGTCTTCTTTTTATTTTCTATGCTGGGGTTATCCTCTGATTCTAGAAGGAGAGCTACTTCTTATTCTTATAGGTATTGATCCCAAGGAGCCTATAGAGAGGGGAGAAGTTCAGTAGAATGGTGACGATAAAGGCGATAGAGATGATGCCCAAGATAGAGGCAATGGTATCGTTGGTAATAACCTTAGTCATTCCCAGAATGGCACTGATAAGTACGAAAATCAAGCGTACTTGTTTGTCTAATTTTCCTATATTTCTTTCCATAAAATCACGAATTATAGATGGGACAAAGATATAAAAAATACTTTATATAAAAAAATTATGAATCCCAATCTATAGAAAGGATCTCTCCTGAGAGGGCGAACTGTACAGCGATGACTTCCTCGGTTTCGACATCCTCGTCATAATAAGGAGCGAAGTACATATCTACATCGGCCTCTCCTTCTTGGGGATACCAAAAATCAATCATATCCAACTCCAATTCGCTCACGAAAGTTTCGATATCATCGGGAGTTCTTTTTGTTTTTTCCTTAAAGTGATTGAAATAGTCAGGGTGCTCTTTCAGGTATTGTATAAGGACTTTTCGGGCTTGTTCTTCCCTTAGGGATAGTTTTTTTATAAAAGATTCAAAAGCATCTAAGCGTTCTTTCAAGAGGTCATTTCCTTTGGAGAACCAGAAAGAAACCCATACAATACTGTCCTTGTAAGGGATTTCTTGTTCCCAAAGGACATCGTACATATCATCCTCCAGTGTTTCCACCTTGGAAGTATCTAAAGAGCCGAAATAAGGGTGTGTAATTTTTGTTGCCATATTCGAAGGTATTAATTCATCTCACTATACCCTACAGCCTCTCCTATGAGGGTGGTAGAGGTACAGTTGGTTATTTTTACATTGACAAAATCCCCCACTTTGTAGTGTTCCTTAGGGAAGACCACGACGGTATTTTGGGTATTGCGTCCCATCCATTCTTGGTCAGACTTTTTAGAATTTCCCTCGATGAGCACCTCTACCGTTTTCCCTACTTGCGCTTGGGTACGTAGGAGACTATGTTTTTGTTGGAGGTCGATAATTTCGGTTAAGCGGCGCTTTTTCACCTCGTCGGGGACATCATCGGCAATCTTGCGAGCGGCGAGCGTACCAGGGCGCTCGGAGTAGGCAAACATAAAGCCGAAGTCATACTTGACATACTCCATCAGAGAGAGTGTATCCTGGTGATCTTCCTCGGTTTCGGTAGGGAATCCAGTGATCATATCCTGAGAGATAGCACATTCGGGGATACGCTCACGGATGCCATCAATCAGTGCGAAGTACTCCTCGCGGGTGTGTAGGCGGTTCATCGCCTTGAGGATGCGGTTGCTACCACTCTGTACCGGTAGGTGAATATACTTACAGATATTGTGGTGCTTGGCCATGGTATCAATCACATCCAAGGTCATATCCTGAGGATTCGAGGTGGAGAAGCGAATACGCATCTTAGGGAATTGAGTTGCGACCATATCGAGGAGCTTGGCGAAGTTGACTGCAGTAACCTTCTGTATATCAGAAGCCTTTTCGAAATCCTTTTTTAGGCCTCCCCCATACCATAGGTAGCTATCGACATTCTGTCCCAGCAGGGTAACCTCTCTGAATCCTCGCGCCCAGAGCTCCTCGATCTCGTGGATGATAGAGTGAGGGTCACGGCTGCGCTCCCTTCCACGGGTGAAAGGTACGATACAGAAAGTACACATATTGTCACAACCCCGAGTGATAGAGACAAAAGCTGTCACTCCATTGCTATTGAGACGAATAGGGGAGATGTCGGCATAAGTCTCGTCACGAGAGAGCAGCACATTGACCGCATCGCGGCCATTGTCCACCTCCTGCAAGAGGTTAGGCAAGTCCTTATACGCATCGGGACCTACGACTAAGTCCACGATATGCTCTTCCTCCAAGAACTGATGCTTGAGGCGCTCGGCCATACAGCCCAGCACTCCGACCTTCATGGCAGGCTTGTGACGCTTTACGGCATTGAACTGTTCGAGGCGCTTGCGGATGGTCTGTTCCGCCTTTTCGCGCACTGAACAAGTGTTGATCAGTACCAAATCCGCCTCATGGAGCTCTTCGGTAGTATTGAAGCCCACCTTGTGCAGGATAGAGGCAACAATCTCGCTATCAGAGAAATTCATCTGACAGCCATAACTTTCTATATAGAGCTTACGAGTATTCTTAGCATCCCCCTCCAGAGAGAGCGGCGCTCCTTGGCGGGTTTCATCAATTACTTTTTCCATCAAAAACAAACCTTGTTATAAGGGTGCAAAAGTAGTGAAAAAAAACGAGATAAACATCTGTAGGAAATAGTTAATTGTTAAGGGGCAATTGTTAACGCGAATCAAGAGTTGGAAGGCTTTTCACTAACTTTCTAAGACGCAATAAATTGCGTCTCTACCCTAATATAGGCTAAGGCAACTGTGGATGAACATAGTTATCCATAGAGGCGCAATATTTCAAAGGGCGATTTGCAAATCGCTCCTACAACAGAGCCTAAAACGATTGATTATCAATGAAATAAATTTTAAAAATATTTTAATCGAACATAATTTAAACTTTTGATAACCAATATCTTATACTTTTTGGACAACCTCTTCGTTCCTACTTCAAAGGACCCCCAATGATCAAGGCTAAGGGAAGGATCAGGAGCACCTTAGGATTGATATTGATTCCTACAGCAAAGCCCCTTCTCAAGGGATTATTATCGCCAGAGGCATAGGCATTGGTAGGGATCACATACCCTGCATAAGCATATATATCCTTAGTGCCAACTCCTACCTTAGGGATGATGGCGTAGGGAGTATAGGTAGCTCCTGCAAATGTATGGCGATACTTCAGTGCCGCAGAGAGCTCAAAGATCCCTCGTGTGCTTCCCTGAAAGCCTGTTAGATGTACTCCTGTACTGCCAAAAAAGGCATATTTTTTATCCTCATCCAAACGAATTTCCCCTGTGATTCCTGTATGAAAGGTATTTCTACCAATATACTCATAACCTACGACCAAAGGTGGTACTTGGGCATAATTCTTGCCGCAAACCATGAGAATAAGAAAAAGAATCCAATTTTTCATAGTAGGAAATTTAAGGTTGTTTTTCTAAGAATATTTATGTAACAGATAAGACAGATAAGCAACTTACAGATTTTGGGAACCTCCCCCTTGTAATGAAGTCGCCAAAGCGAGCAAGTCAGGGGGAGGTTATTGTAAGTAATTTATAGTTATGTCGAACTCGTGTTACTTAGTGGGGGAGATTTCGTAATTTTTCTCACGGAAAGCTTGGGTGAGTTTTTCGATATGCGCCAGTCCGTTGGTTTCCATGGTGACTTGTACCTCGATATCGCGGAATCGCGAAAGATTCTTGAATTGGTTATGAGCGAGCTTGACCACATTGGCGCCCTCTTGTGCGATAATCTGAGTGATTTTAGCCAATTCTCCAGGTCTGTCCTGAATGCTCACCGAGAAGTTGAAGATTCTATTGCGGCTTACTAATCCCTTATTAATCATGGAAGAGATCATCAGTACATCGATATTGCCACCACTGACCACGGGCACCACTTTTTTATTCTTTTGGTGAAGCCTTTTGAGTGCTGCCATAGGGAGGATACCAGAGTTTTCAGCGATAATTTTATGTTTTTCCACCAGTAGGAGGAAAGCCTCCATCAGCTCATAGTCCGAGATGGTGATAATCTCATCAATATATTCCTTGATATACTCGAAGTTAGTTTCCCCAATACGCTTTACGGCAGTACCGTCGGCAATGGTATTGGCTTCAGGGAGTTCTACGACCTTATTCTCCTTGATAGCCTCCAAGGCAGAGGCTGCTCCGGCGGGTTCTACTCCGATGATACGGATAGAAGGCTTGATGAGCTTAGCCGCACAAGCAATTCCTGAGATAAGGCCACCCCCACCGATGGGCACCAAGATGATATCCGTATCGGGGGCTTCCTCCAAGATTTCCAAGGCAATAGTACCCTGTCCTTCCAATACATCTTCATCGTTAAAGGGGTGTACAAATACATAACCTTCTTTGGCTTCTAACTCTTTTGCTTTTTTATAAGCATCGTCATATACATCGCCATAGAGGACTACCTCCGCGCCATACTTACGAGTGGATTCCACCTTGATCAGCGGGGTAGATTGCGGCATGACGATTACAGCTTTAATCCCCAGCTTCTTAGCGGCATAAGCGACCCCTTGGGCATGGTTTCCTGCAGAAGAGGCGATGACCCCCCTTTTCTTTTCCTCGGGGGAGAGTTTTAGGATTTTGTTATAAGCCCCACGAATCTTGAAAGAGCCTGTTTTCTGTAGGTTTTCAGGCTTGATAAAAACTTTATTTCCAGATTCCTCTGAGAAAATAGGGCTGTAGATGAGCTTGGTACTCAAGAGTACTTGAGCGAGATGCTCGCGAGCGGAGATAAAATCATCTAACGAATGCATATAGAAGTTTTTAAAGTGATTGTCTTGATAAAAAGCAAAAGCCATTCCCCCAAGGGAGGGAATGGCTTTAGGATAGTGGAGTCGGAGAGATTCGAACTCTCGTCCAAACAAGTAACCACAAGGCTTTCTACACGCTTAGTTTCCATTTGTTTTTCGAGGCAGTGCTGAGTGGAAACGCCCCACACTACCCTTAGCTTCTATTAGGAGCTGAACCCAAGGGAAGAAGCCACCGAAGGGTTCCATGTTGATATTCATGGTGTCTCTTTTGCGACGAGCCATCAACAAGGGCTTTCAGAGACATCTCGCTTCCCTACCTTGTAGGGACTTAGCCAGAAATCTTACTATAATTCAGATTAGGCAGCAAGAGCGTAGTTATTCTCGCCATTTAAAGTGTTGAAACAGAGATTAACGAGCATTAGCTTCATAGCTCGGCGTGCTTACTTTATGCTTAGGCTTGCTGTCAAAACCAGTCGACCCCCATAAAAGTAATTTGGTGCAAAGGTACGATTTTTTTTGTATTACAAGAGATTTTTAACATAAAACAGTGAACAGGGGTCAGTGAACAGTGAACAGGGGTCAGTGAACAGGGAGCAGTGAGCAGGGGTCAGTGAACAGTGAACAGTGAGCGGGGAGCAGTGAGCGGGGAGCGGGGGGCAGAGAGCTGTGAACAGTGAACAGGGGTCAGTAGGGGTGAATTGCAATTCGCCTTTTAGCTTCAGAGGGTATAACAATTTGCCCTTGAAAGGATGAAGAGTTTCCCCTTTGGGGGGGCAAGAGGATTGGCGAGGGATGAGAGTTTTCCCCCTTTGGGAGGTAGAGGGATGGGGGAGTAGTTTTTTTTGAGTTAAATATATTTTATCCAAAGTATTTTTTCCGTACATTTGCCCTTATTTTTGTATGTATACCAACACTCTATTATGGCTGTTATTGTAGAGAACTTAACCAAACAATTTGCGGGACAAACCGTGGTAGATCACTTGAGCTTTTCCCTTCACAAAGGAGAGGTTACGGGCTTTTTAGGTCTGAATGGGGCAGGGAAGACCACCACAATGAAGATGATGACTGGCGCCCTTGAGCCTGATCAAGGGAGTGTGAGTGTCTTAGGATACTCTATTCTTACCCAGCGCGAACAAGCCCAAAAGCACATTGGCTATCTGCCGGAACACAATCCGCTATATACGGATATGTATGTAAAGGAATATCTTAGTTATGTAGCAGACATCTACAAGGCGCCTAAGCACCGTATAGAGGAAAGTATCGCCCTGACTCAGCTTGAGAGCCATGCTCATAAGAAGATACACACCCTCTCGAAAGGGTATCGCCAGCGTATAGGCTTGGCCTCGACCCTGCTACACGACCCAGATGTGCTGATCTTGGACGAGCCTACCAATGGGCTTGATCCCCAGCAGATTCTCGAAATACGCCAGATAATCCGAGACTTAGGGCGGGAAAAGGTGGTGCTGCTCTCCTCCCATATCATGCAGGAGATACAGGCTGTATGCCAGCGTGTGCTAATCCTCCATCAGGGGAAAATAATCCTCAACGAGCCTATGACAGCCCTACAGGACAAGGAACAGACAGTGGAGGTACTCTTTGACTTCCGTGTGGAGGAGCAGCTTCTACGCCGTATCCCCCATGTGAAGACTGTTCACAACAATGAAGAATTTTTCTTTACCCTTACCTTTGACACCGAGGAAGATATGCGCCCTAAGCTCTTTGATTTTGCCATGGAGAATGGGCTAAAGATCCTCCAGATGAATCATCGTCATACCGACTTAGAAGCACTTTTTACCTCTCTTACAAAAACAAAATAACTATGAGCGACTTTCTTTTACAGATAGAAAATCTCAGCAAGCATTATGGCAAGCACACCGCACTTTCGGAGGTTTCCCTACAGATTCCTCGCGGGAGTATCTTTGGCCTATTAGGCCCTAATGGAGCGGGGAAGACCACCCTTATCCGTATTCTCAATCAGATAATTTTCCCTGACCAGGGGCAGGTGCTCCTGGAGGGGCATCCCTTGCAACCAGAGGACATCTCCCATATAGGCTATATGCCAGAGGAGCGCGGATTGTATAAGAATATGACTGTAGGGGAACAGCTTTTGTACTTAGGACAACTCAAGGGATTGAGTCGCCAACGGGCACAGGAGCGATTGGACTTTTGGCTTAAGCGCTTGGATATCAGCCATTGGAAGGGGAAGAAGCTACAGGAACTCTCCAAGGGGATGGCACAGAAGGTACAGTTTGTCGCGACGGTACTTCATGAGCCTAAGCTGCTGATCTTCGATGAGGTATTCAGTGGATTAGACCCTATCAATGCAGAGATTATCAAGGATCAAGTTCTTTATCTGAGGGAGCAGGGTAGTACCATTCTATTTTCTACCCACCGAATGGAATCGGTGGAGAGTCTCTGTGATCACATAGCCCTACTGAACCGCTCTAAGCTGCTACTCAGTGGAGAGCTTACTGCCATCAAGCGACAGTTTCAGGAGAACACTTATGAGGTAGGGATTATCCCCTATGAGGGAACATCGTTCGAGGAGTTTCAGCGCCGCTACACCCCTACTGCCGCGCAGTTTCCCACTATCCACAACGAGGAGAAATGGCTGGTTGCTCTCAGCCCTACCCAAGAGGTACATGAGCTGCTACAATACCTTATGCAGCTGGGGAAAATCACTCATTTCAACCAACAAATCCCGAGTGTTAGTGACATCTTTATACAGACGATTCAGGCAGGGGAGAGTGAAGAGTGAAGAATGAAGAGTGAAGAGTGAAGAATGAAGAGTGAAGAATGTAGCTAAGCGAATGAGCTTGGGTATGTGGTGAAGAGGGAGCTATAATTATTGTATAAAAGAGGCTGTCCGAAAAGTCTTATTCATGAAGGGCGATTTGCAAATCGCCCCTACAGCAGAACCTAAAAACAACTGATTTTCAATAGAATAAATTTGAAAAATAATGTTTTGGACTTTTTGGACAGCCTATAGAATATTTTACCTAATTGATTTGGAATATTATCTTTCCCTAAACGAGGATAGCTGAAGCTCCGATGCGGTCTACACCGAGGGAGATATATTGTAGGGCGGTCTGCTTGTCTCGGATTCCTCCGGAAGCCTTTATCTTAGCGCGGTCGCCGACTACCTCGCGGATCAGCTGTACATCGGCGAGGGTTGCCCCTCCGGTACCAAAGCCAGTAGAAGTTTTGACAAAGTCAGCCCCTGCATCTACACATACTTGGCTTGCCAATCGTTTTTGGTCATCGTTCAGATAACAAGTCTCTATAATCACCTTGAGCACTCGATCGCCTGTTTCCTGTTTGAGTAAGGCTATTTCATCCAGTACCTTAGCCACATTTCCTGATAGGAAAAGACCTACATTGAGCACCATATCTATCTCCTGCGCTCCTTGAGAAAGCGCTACGGAAGTCTCATAGAGTTTGGCTTGGGTACTCATAGCTCCTAAGGGGAAGCCTACCACTGTACATACATTGACCTTCGATCCTTTTAGCTGTTCTGCTGCCAAGGGTACATAGCCACTATTGACACATACAGAGTAAAAACCATATTCGAGCGCCTCCTTACAGAGTTTTTCGATATTGGCAGGTGTTGCCGTTGCTTTAAGCAAGGTGTAATCAATATATTTTGCAATATCCATAGTATTTTATTTTAGATGTTAGAAAATGAGCTGTTTTAAAAAAAAGAGACTACCCAAAAAACCTCTTTTGGATAGCCTCTTTTTATAGATAAAATTAAAATTTTACAAAAGAGAATCCAATGCTTCAGTGTAAGTATTTTTAGGAGCTACGCCTACCTGACGGCCTACTACCTCGCCGTTTTGGAACACCAATACGGTAGGAATGTTTCTGACCCCATACTTAGCGGCATACTCTTGGTTGCTATCTACGTCTACCTTACCTACTACAACACGTCCTTCGTATTCGGTTGCGATTTCCTCTATTACAGGGCCGAGCATGCGGCAAGGTCCACACCATGTAGCCCAGAAATCTACCAATACGGGTTTATCACTTTTGAGTACTACTTCTTCAAAAGAAGCATCTGTTATCTGTAATGCCATATCTGTTAACTTTAAGATTAATGACCGCAAAGTTACAAAAAATATTTGGTAACAAGAGATCTTTTATTATAGATTTTTTCTATATATAGGATTGAAGGGTTATAGGGAATAGAAGTAACTCGAAATTCAAAATCCGAAACTCAAAACTTTTTTGTACCTTTGCCCTCAGAACAAGCACCATGAATATGGCTAGATTGTAGACACCCTTTGCCAATGCATATCTATCTGTTTTTGAGCTACTTTCTAAAAAAATTTAAGCTTATACCCAAAATGATAATACAAGAAGAGAAAGGCAAAACAGAAAGGAGAAAAGCGGCTTTTTTGCTAAAGAGAATCGTGCTATAAAAGGGAAAAAGATTCATGAGAGCAGCGCAGAAAAACTAATGAGGAATGATTACTACTCAAGTTTCGTAATTTCTATAAGTTACTGATTTTCAAAACCTCCCCCTAACCCCCTCCAAGAGGGGGAATTAGTAAGTATTAGAAATTCAATAAGTTATGGAAGGAAATATTTTTTATATTGACTAACAAATTTAGCCTTTTAAACGAATTTAGCCTCCCCCTTTAGAGAAGAGGGGAGGTTGTTACATGTTATTGATTATTATTTTGTTATAAATAAAATTATAGCCTAAAAATAGCTTTCAGAACTTAAATTAACTATTAACAATTAAAAATGTCTTCTTTATTTCAGAAATACAACGTACCCGGTCCTCGCTATACCAGCTATCCGACAGTGCCTTATTGGGAGGATAGCTCTTATTCTTATGAGAAATGGCTTGATTCCGTACGGACTTCTTTTACAGAAAGCAATAGTACACAAGGGATTAGCCTATATATACACCTGCCTTTCTGTGAGAGCTTGTGTACCTTCTGTGGGTGCCATAAGCATATCACCAAGCGCCATGAGATGGAGGATCCTTATATCCAAAATGTTCTGAAGGAATGGCGCCTTTACTTGGCCGTGCTGCCCTCAAGACCGAGGATCAAGGAAATCCACTTAGGAGGCGGTACCCCTACCTTTTTTTCGCCAGAGAATTTGCAGTATCTTATCGATCAGATATTTGAAGGAGCTGATAGGGCAGAAGGGTTTCAGTTCAGCTTCGAGGGACACCCGAACAACACTACCCGTGAGCACTTGCAACGACTTTACGATTTAGGCTTTACCCGTGTGAGCTATGGAGTGCAGGACTATTCGCCAGAGGTACAAAAGGCGATTCACCGTATCCAACCCTTTGCCAATGTGGAGCGAGTAACCCTACAAGCAAGGGAGATAGGCTATAGTTCCATCAGCCATGATTTGGTCTTTGGTCTGCCCTTTCAGAAGGAGGAAGACATGCGCTATACGATAGACTGTACCAATCGCCTGCGCCCCGACCGTATATCCTTCTATAGCTATGCCCATGTACCCTGGGTAAAAGGCACCGGTCAACGTGGATTTGACGAGAATGACCTACCCACCCCAGACCAAAAGCGCCACCTCTATGAGATCGGCAAGCAACAGCTATTGGACAACGGCTATATAGAGATAGGGATGGATCACTTTGCCCTGCCTTCGGATGAGATGTATGAATCCTTCGTCAGGGGTACACTCCATCGCAATTTCATGGGCTATACTGCCTCCAAGACACAGCTGATGATAGGATTGGGTATCTCGGCCATTAGTGATAGTTGGTATGGTTTTGCTCAGAACGTCAAGACCGTCAAGGAGTACGAAGAAGTCCTATCCCAGGACAGAATCCCTGTATATAGAGGGCATATCCTCTCGGAGGAAGACCTTATCCTGCGCCGCCATATACTGAACCTGATGTGCCAGTTCCACACCTCATGGGAGGCGCCCCAGCTACAATTTGCTGAAGCAGAGGAAGTAAAAATGCGCCTATCGGAGATGGAAAAAGATGGGCTGATACATATCCTCCCTCAGGGTATTGAAGTTACCGATGTAGGCAAGCCCTTTGTTCGGAATATCTGTATGGCCTTTGACCTGAGATTGCAGCGCAATGTACCCACGACACGTATTTTCAGTATGACGATATAATATAGTATCTAAAAATTGGATAATCAAAGAAAAATATCTATCTTTGCACAAACTAACATCTCATGAGAATATAAGGAGATTTACCTAATTAGTTCTTGGTGTTGAGAAAAAGATTTAATAAATTCATATGGCACAAATGGAAATAAATAAAATGAGACTCCGTATATTTGAAGGCTTTGCTGGATATGGGGGCGCCTCGTTTGCCCTTAGGAAACTCAAAGAAAAATATCCTCAATTTAAATATGAAGTCGTCGGATATTCAGAAATAGACAAATTTGCTTCTTCGTTATTTGATGTTAATCATAAGGGAAAACAAGGAAACCCTATAAAAAACTGGGGAGATATTACACTAATAGACCCTTACGAACTTCCCGACTTTGATATGTTTACTGGAGGTTTTCCTTGCCAGCCTTTTTCATCAGCAGGAATGATGAAAGGTGAAGAGGATCCTTATGGTCGTGGCACACTATTTCAGCATATTATGAGAATATGTGAGGTAAAAAAACCTAAGTATATCCTCATGGAAAATGTCAAAGGATTAAAATCAAAAAAATTTGAACGCACTCGTGCATTAATGGAGGAAATGTTACGAGATATGGGCTATGTAACTAATATTGAAGACAAAAATGAACAACCTTTAGCTTCTGCCATGTTGGAACCGAAAGGGTTTGAATTCCGGGTTTTTTAAAAAACCCGGAAT
>NZ_ACLQ01000006.1 GCF_000174755.1 Capnocytophaga gingivalis ATCC 33624 | reverse complement strand
GCGTTTGGATAAAGTAAATCAAGTATTGGCTCTCTTCGGTGCCGAAGTAGGAGTCGTAAGTATTATTGAAGAATGAAACAAGTAGTAAGCATTATCTACTTGGCAACAGTGGATTGAGCGTAGTTTTCTTTTTGATTTTCAATACAATATTATTACTCATTTTTTAACGTTTTTGAATAACTTCATCATGAATACAACATTATTTTTAGTAGCCCTTAGTGGTATTTGTTGGACAGTGGTCTATGTAGATGCTATTCGAATAGGTTTTAGAAATAAAACTTATGCTATTCCTTTTTGGGCATTAGCTTTAAACTTTGCTTGGGAATTGCTTTGCACTATAATTGGTTATCAAGAAATTGGAATCAATGACCAAATGATTGCTAATATTGTATGGTTATTTTGTGATGTCTTTATACTCATTACTTATTTCAAATATGGAAAATTATACTGCCCTATAGTTGTCCAAAAATACTTTTATTTGAATGGAATCGTGATATTGTTTATTTCATTTGTAGTACAATATGCCTTTATCAGAGAATTTGGTTTAATAATGGGAAGTAGTTATTCTGCCTTTTTACAAAATCTATTAATGTCTATACTATTTATTGGTTGGGCTTTAGACAATAATAGAATTTCTTCTCAGTCTATACTTATAGGCATATCTAAATGTATAGGTACATTAGCTCCCACTATATTATTTGGAATGATAGGTAGTGAACGTCTTGGAGGAGCTAATACCTTTTTATTATACATAGGATTGATGATTTTTGTGTTAGATATAGTGTATATTACTTGTATATTACTTATAAAAAGGAATACAAAATCCCGTACAATTGAAACCTCTTAAAACCCTTCTTAATATGTCATATAACTTTAGTGAACTCGACACCCTTACTGATCGCCTTATAAACGAGGAAATAGGAACGTATGACCTGCCTTATTATATAGAACCACTACTTGAAGGCACTACTCTTATCGATCTGCTCAAAGCTTATCTAAATGATGCCATTACCCATAAAAATGCCAGCCGTATAGAGTGTGCTATCATTCTTGCCGCAACATTGGGTGAGGAAAAAAAGCTGTTGCCCCAGTACGAAAACTTGCTTTTAGAAGATTGGCATCACAGTCACGAAGATCTTGTGGATGTAATTGAATCCTACGGCAATAGCTCGAATGTTGCTACTTTACAGAAGGCTTTTAACCTCTCCCTGCCTTATATGGAGTATAACCATCATTATTCTTTTCACCGCAAGCTGCTCTATGCCATCTTAAAGTTAGCCCCAGAGCAATTTACAAGCATACACAAGCAGTACATTGCAGACTTAAAGAAAGGAATCATTTTAAAATAACAACTCTATGACCTCCGACGAATTTGCAAAGAATTTTTATCTTGAAAAACTAAATATTCTAAAATCCTGCTTTGAAGAGCAGCCCCAATACCCCAGTGCTGTAAATGCAAAAATAAAAGAAATGGCACTCAGTAGCATCCAGCAAGAGCAGCTTAAAGATGTAATAGATACCCTCTTAACAGATGTGTTTTACAGTGTTCTATTAGGATTAGATGGCGAAAGTAGCATAGGCAACACCCAGCATACTTACAAAATACACGATGAAGAAGGTAATCTTATTTCCGATTGTGGGGAATTGGAAGCCTGTGCTTATGAGTACTTTCACGAAGGCAAATATGAAGGCTGTACTTTAGCCCCCGATTCTGAATCACATTAAAAAACTTAATATAGAAGCCGTTTAAACTTTTTCTATAATAGTAAAAATTCCCGAAAATTAGTAATTTTGTGTTTGCTAATGTTCAGATGTGTTGGTAAATTCTTCAACCTGCCAAGCAGTGCAATGCAAAGAGCTAAAGCCTAATGATAAGCGTATGAGCAACAGGCTCGCACCAGTGGTTTAATCAAGAAAAAAACAGTATAAAATGTTATTAGACAAAACTATAAGAGAAAATTTGGACGGTAAATACTTGATTATTTATGGAGAAAGTTTTAGAGAAGGAATTGAATATGCTGCAGAAGTGGATATTCCTCAAATTCAATTAAGAAATAATACAAAATGTAATAGCATTGATTTTAAGGAGTTAGAAAAAATACCTGCTTTAAAGGTGATTTCTTTTGTAGGCAATACCACAGAAATCATCAACTTAGACTCCATATATTCATTGAAGGATATTCAGAAGATATACTTTCAGCAAAAACAGAAATTCAAAATAGATATTTCTAAATTTCCTAATATCAAGCATATTGGGGCGGAATATTGGAATGGGCTGGATTGTTTTAACAAAGCAAACGGGCTAAAAAGTATAGTTTTTTCTAAATTTTCAGGCTTAGATTTGAAGCAAATGTCTCCATTGTTGAACTTGAAAGTGTTACATATTTATAGTTCTAAGATACAGACATTAGAGGGTATTGAACTTTTACCTATAGAAGAGCTTTTTTTAGCAAGGAATAATCAATTGGAGGATATACAAGCTATTGAAAAAATGAATTATTTAAAAAATATAACTATAGAGAAATGTGCAAAGATTCGCAATTATAATCTTATTGAAAATCTTAGAAATAAAATAAAAGTATCTGTTATATAAACAAATAAGTAATGTTTTAGAGATAGTGGTGAAATCTTAATCTATTATTAAGCGGTACAATATAGAAACAATGAAGATATATAAAATAAGAGGTGGAAATGATCCTATTTATGCTAGTATTCACGCTCAAATGGGACAACCTTATGAAAAAGGAGAATATATAAAAGTGACTTGGAATGATTACCATTCCAAAGGGAATGGTATTCCTGATTTTTTATATGGTGGGTATATTGTATGTAAAAGAGAAATAGCAAAGGAACTCAAACAAAAGTTTGAAAGTTTGGAGATAGGAGAGCTTGAGTGGCATAAAAATCCAAAAGAGATAGTAGCAAAAAATATCCATAGATTAAGATGGCTACCTAAAGAAGAGGTCGATTTGGTACATATCTATTCTAAAATCAACATTCCTATATTACCTCAAAGTACTGTAATAATGAGTAAGGGAAATGATGGAAAAGATTGGATAAAAGACTATATTGGAGAAGAAACCCTATTTGGTACAAAACATACACCAAGAGAACTTGGAAAAGGTATATTTATTGACAAGCGAGAGCTTGGAGATTTTGATTTTTTCAGAATAGAAAAAAGTACTTTTCTTTTATGTACAGAAAATGTAAAAGAATATATAGAAAAAAGAGGATTTAGTAATGTTGTATTTTTAGAAGTAGGAGATGTTATTGAAAACTAAATTCCCCCGCTGGTGCGTTTCTTGTAGCTCTATAACCAACTGAGAGGGAGATAATTAGTTATTTTGCATGCTACTGTAGGGGCGATTTGCAAATTGCCCTTAAAAAGGATTCCTTGATTCTATTTATCCGTATCCCCCGCAGGCGCGAGTCAGTGAGAGAAATCCTTTAGACTTTATACCTAATATAACACACAGAAACAAAAAACTATTTTCAATATGACTATTATAGAACTTATAAAGCAAATTAAACCCTTTCCCATATTATTTATCAGAAAGCATAGTATATTTAACCTCGAAGTATTTATTGATGGTTGGTATTACCGTGATGAAGAAGAAGATGTAAAGGCAGATATTTTATACACAGACTTTTATGAGTGGTTACGTAAAAGATATAATATGAATGATAGTAGGGGTTGGGCTCATATCCTTTATTATAAATTTGAAACTGAGGAAAAGGCTTTGGATGAGTTCTTCGTCTTATTCAATACTTTTTATAAAGAAAAATACAAAACAAGTCTATGGTAAAGGGTAATATTTAAAAATGCAACATACTAATACAAAAGATTTCTATTGGCAAAATCGTATTTGAATAATGAAAACACTATTAAAAAAATTACCCTACCTACTGATATTATTTCGGTTTTTGTTAGCCCCTACTATTCTGTGGGTGGCGTATAAGGCAGAAGAACCCACCGCAAGGCTATGGATAGTAGTTTTTATCGTTTTAGGACTATTGTCGGATATCTTCGATGGGATTATTGCGCGCTATATGGGGGTCTGCACCGTGGCAATGCGGCGAATGGATAGCCAAACAGATTTGATATTTTGGCTGTCTGTGGGCGTGGCTTGTTATCATCTCAACCCCACTTTGATAGCAGCCTATCGTTATGAAATTATTGCCCTTTTTGTAATGGAAGGACTCTGCTATGGGGTGAGTTTTTGGCGATTTGGCAAAGAAACTTGTACACACGCTTTTCTTTCCAAACTGTGGGGTGTATGTTTGTTAGTAGCTTTTATCTCGCTTATAGGCTTTGGTTATGGAGGTTTCCCCTTGCTCTTGGCGGTCTATTGGGGACTTTTCTCGCAATTGGATGTCATTCTTATCATTTTGTTACTACCTAAATGGCAGAACGATATCCCGAGTAGCTACCACGCTTATCTGCTGAGAAAAGGAAAAGAGATTAAGAAACATAAACTGTTTAATTAACAAATGAAAAGAAAATGCTATTTTTTTGCAAATGATAATGATTATGGTGTGTTTACTTCTTTCTTAAAAGAAGTCACAACGATTCTAATTGATACGAAACCTCTATTAATTAATGAAAGTATTAATCCTTTGAAAAATATTTTGGAGGCTCAAACCAAACAGATTTGTCTGTTAAATACAAATATTGTTTCTTTACCACAATATTCTAAAGAATATAACAACATTCAAGGATATGCTCATTTTCATCCAATTGGCAGAGGACGTATTCAATTACTTAAATCGACAATAGAAAAAGGGAAGTTTCTTAAAAATGGGCAATTATATGGTTTTTCTGAAGATGAAGATTCAGAGGCTTGGATAAAGGAAGTTTTTAGTTGGATAAAAAGACATAGTAAAAAAGTATATAGAACCACCTTAAATAGAAATACTATCTCTGAACATCCAGAACCTAATTATTATTGCTTTTTATCTGCTTCAGAAGAATTTAATGGAGAGCAAGGAAAATTCCTAACTATTGCAAATGATATTTATTGTATAGCTAAATAAAAAAGAAATAAAGTCTTCCACAGGCGCGAGTCAGTGAGAGAAATCCTTTAGACTTTATACCTAATATATATAACACAGAAACAAAAAACTATTTTCAATATGACAATAATAGAACTTATAAAACTTATTAAGCCTATTCCGGAATTATTTATTGGAATTCACAATGTATTTTGTTTAGAAGCTTTTATTAATGGTTGGCATTATCGTGATACCGAGGAAGATGTAAAAGCTAGTGTCTTATACACAGAATTTTGTGAATGGCTAAGAAAAAGGTATAATATGAGAGGCGACTCTAGAGGTTGGGCTAATATACTTTATTATAAATTTGAAACAGAAGAAAAGGCTTTGGATGAGTTCTTTGTCTTATTCAATATCTTTTATATGGAAAAGTATAAAACCACCTTATGGTAAAAACAATATAATATATAGAAATTGGAATACGATAAATGCATTATCAAGGTTCCTATATACTGATAACTAATGTTATAATACTAATTAGGCAATGAATTAGGGGCAATAGAGACACGAGCGACACGCTCGCGCCAGCGAGAGGGAAAGTACGAAAACACCAATTGAAAACGCCTTTTGAATCAATGAGTGAATGAGTGAATTCTCCTCATTCACTCATGAGTTTATTTAAAATTTTCCTCTATTTTTGTGATGATATCTTTGGCAAGGCGCAATGCTTTGGTACCTTGTAGGAAGGTCACTACAGGAGTGGTGTTGTGCTCTATAGCATCGGCAAAGGTTTCTAATTCCTCAAGAATAGCATTGGTAGGTTGTACCTCTGGGTATTCGAAGTAGATTTGCTTGCGTTCGCCCTCATTATTCTGGAGAATCATATCGAATTCACTGGGGTGCTCAGGAGCATCTTTCATATGGATGACTTCTACCTTTTTTTCTAAGAAATCCACAGAGATATAGGCATCCTTCTGGAAGAAACGACTCTTGCGCATATTCTTCATCGAAATACGGCTGGCAGTAAGGTTGGCCACACAGCCATTTTCAAATTCTATACGAGCATTGGTAATATCAGGTGATTTGCTAATGACAGCTACTCCACTGGCTTCTATATGCTTTACAGGCGAATCCACTACACTTAGGAGCACATCTATATCGTGAATCATTAGGTCAAGTACTACGGAAACATCGGTACCCCTTGGGTTGAACTCCGCCAAGCGGTGAACCTCAATGAACATAGGGTTTGCTATGGACGGCTTAGCCGCTTGAAAAGCAGGATTGAAACGCTCCACATGCCCCACTTGCCCTTTGAGCTGGTTTGCTTCCAGTAGTCGGTATATTTCTTCTGCCTCGGCTACAGTGCTGGTAATGGGTTTCTCTATAAAAATATTTCGCTTGGCGGCAATAGCCTTCAGCGCACACTCATAGTGGGATAGGGTAGGGGTTACGATATCCACTACCTCTACTGCCTCGATGAGCCTCTCTATACTATCGAAGTAAGTATAACCAAATTCGGCTACTACCTTCTGCGCTTGCTCTTTATTAGGATCGTAGAAACCTATAAGTTCATATCTCTCGGATTGGTTAAGGAGTTTTAGGTGTATTTTTCCTAAGTGTCCTGCACCCAATACCCCTACTTTTAGTTTATTTTTCATCTTTAGATAGCTTATTTCTTAGTAATATTCATTTTTTCGGCAAAGTAATCACAGAAATCCCGCATTGTGTCGGTCATTTTCTGATCTTGAGTTGCCTTGTAGAATGTATCAGCCATGGTTTGGAATGTTTGATAGAAGAAAATATTCATTTCCTCCAGAGGCATGTCCTTTGTCCATAGGTCTATCCGAAGAGCTTCCTTACTCTTGTGATCCCATACGGAAAGGAATAGAGCCTTGGCCTCCTGGTGAGCGATTCCTCCATCAGGTGCCTCCCAGAAAAGGCGCTCAGGAATACGATTCTCATCCAGCTCGACTTGTAATTTTATTTCAGAAGTATGATTCATTTTCTATTTTTTAGGTTTGTAATTTGCTTCTTTGAAGAGTTCTTCGGTAGGGATAATTCCTAATTTCTGTAGAGCATCGGGGTGTTTTTCCATATATTGGGTGACAATCCGAAGTCCAATATACCGCCCTACACCCCCAGGGGATTGATTGTCCAGCTCCAAGTAGAACTTAGAGAAAGGTGCCATATCGATAAAGCGGGTCAGTATTTTCCTATCGGTACTATATAGAAGTTGATTTTCTATGAAGTAGCGCCATATCTGTGCTTCATTCTCCTCTGTCCATTGGTATTTTTCAGAGGTATACTTTAGTAGGTCTTCCTCGGAGACTGTAGGCAGAAACTTATGAGCTAAGTAGAGCACTTTTCCCTCATGAATCATTGCATCTAAGAAGGTAGTATTCCTTGAGGAAGGAATAATAGCCTCAGCAAAGGAAAGGGCTACATCTACAGGGAGGTATTTTTTGTCCAATTCCTGAGCAATATATGCTTCCATATCACTGTAGAAACGATGTTTGCTCCCTAAGTAATTATCTACCCCTATTAGCAATAGGCTGTCAGCATAGATCACACGTGATGAATAATCTACATCGGAGGTTAGGGTAACTACCTTAGGAGGAGTGAACTGAGGAAAATAATACTTAATATGTTGGTAGATACTCTTTATTGTTTTCTTTTGATCGGAAAAATCTCCAAAGGTCTTGTTTATTTCCGAGAAAAGCTCTTTCTGTAGGGAGTCGGATTGCTTCTTAGCCCATTCTTCATCTGTGGTATTTTCAGGGAAGAATAGGGGATACTTTGCTTTGATAAGGGGTAGTTCTTTCACAGGGGTATGGAAGAAAATAGAATCCATACGCAAGACCTTCACATCCATTGGGATCTGGGAGATGGCACGTTCGGTTCTATCACAAGCAGTCAAGGCTATCAGTAAAATAAAAAGTAAAAAATGGTTTGTTTTCATCGTGCAAAGGTAAGAAAAAATATTTTATTTTTTTACAAAGAAAATCACTACTTTTGTCATCTGTTTATTTCAAGAGAGATGAAGGCAATTTTCCAAAAACACATCTTACAATTTAAGCGTCCTGCGGGTACCTCTCGTGGGGTGCTGACCGAAAAACCTACTTGGCTGCTCACTATAGAGCACGACGGACGATTTGGCATAGGCGAATGCAGCCCACTCCCAGGGTTGAGTATAGATAATATTGCTGATTACGAACGGAGTAAGCTCCTATGGGTTTGCCAACATATCTCGTTGGGGAAGGAAGCTCTATGGGATGAGCTCAAGAGTTATCCCTCTATACAGTTTGGGGTAGAACAGGCTTTTCTCTCCTTGGAAGCTCAAGAGGAGGGGGTACTTTTTCCTTCTGCTTTTACCCAAGGCAAGGAGGCTATTCCTATCAATGGTCTTATTTGGATGGGCGATAAGGAGTTCATGCAGCAGCAGATACGGGAGAAACTCTCTCAGGGATTCCGCTGTATCAAGATGAAAATCGGAGCTATAGACTTCGAGACAGAGTATGCACTCCTCAAGGGTATTCGCCAGCAATTTACCTCTTCCGAGATAGAGCTTCGGGTGGATGCCAATGGGGCTTTTTCTCCTACGGATGCCTTGGAGAAGCTCAAGAGGCTCTCGGACTTACAGATTCATTCCATAGAACAACCTATCCGAGCAGGACAATATGAGGCGATGGTACGCCTATGTGAGACCTCTCCTTTGCCAATTGCCTTAGATGAGGAGCTTATAGGAGTGGCTTGTCCTTCTCGAAAAGAGGAGATACTCCAATGGATAAAACCTGCTTATATTATTCTAAAGCCTTCGCTTATAGGGGGGTACAGAGGAAGTGAAGAGTGGATAGCCTTGGCAGAGAAAGAAAATATCGGCTGGTGGGTTACCTCCGCTCTGGAGGGCAACATAGGACTTTCGGCTATAGCACAGTGGACATATACTCTGGAAAACCCCTTACCACAAGGCTTGGGAACAGGTAGTCTGTATACAAATAATTTCCCAAGTTCTTTGCAAGTAAAAAATGGGAAACTATGGTGGATAAAATAAAAAAATGTAATATATTTGCACCAAAATACAAAGAATGGAACAGGTTTATATTTTTACCCTCTCAGCCCTTTTTGCCCTTGCTATTTTTGACCTTGTGGTAGGAGTGAGCAATGATGCTGTGAACTTCCTGAACTCGGCCTTTAGTTCCAGAGCGGCACGGCTTCGCACTATCATGATTGTGGCCAGTATAGGGGTGGGAATAGGGGCTATCTTCTCCAATGGGATGATGGAGATAGCCAAGAAGGGTATCTTCAACCCAGAGATGTTTTACTTCGAGGAACTGATGGTGATCTTTGCCACAGTGATGTTGGCCGATATTCTCCTGTTGGACTTCTTCAATACGTTAGGACTTCCTACTTCCACAACAATTTCTATCGTTTTCGAGCTCTTAGGGGCTTCTGTAGGGGTTGCTTTTGTCAAGGAACTCAAAGAAAAAGACCGACTGCTGTACGTGATAGATGGAGTCAGAAACTATATCAATACGGACAAGGTAGGGCAGGTGATTGTGGCTATCTTTGTCTCGGTTTTTATCGCTTTTGTTGTGGGGTCTTTGGTGCAATTCCTCACCCGACTACTCTTTACTTTTGACTTTGAAAAACGCATGCGCTACTTTAGCGGTATTGTAGGGGGGATTGCACTCACTGCGCTAAGCTATTTTCTTGTCATCAAGGGCTTGAGTGGTTTGTCTTTTATGCATAAGGAGCTTTTGGATTGGATAGATCAGAACACTCTCCTACTGTTGGGTTGTTTCTTTGTTGGCTTTTTTATCTTGGGACAGGTACTTTATTGGTATAAGGTAAGTATCTGGCGGGTGGTGATTCTCTCAGGTACCTTTGCGCTGGCAATGGCTTTTGCGGGTAATGACTTGGTAAACTTTATTGGGGTACCTGTAGCTGCTTGGGATTCTTTCCAGCTGTGGGAAGCCGCGGGAACTCCAGAGCAGTCCATGACCATGGGAGCCCTCAGGGAGAATGTACAGACCCCTCAGATCTTTCTCATCATAGCAGGGACTCTGATGATACTTACCATTTGGTTCTCTAAAAAGGCACTCAATGTGATGCAAACCGAGATGAAGCTCTCCCAACAAGGAGGGGGCAAGGAACGGTTTGAGGCTACAGGGCTCTCCCGTGGGATTGTTCGCTTTAGTGTATGGGTTACTTCCATGATTGAGGCTCTTATCCCTAAGCGTACCTTGAAGTATATCCATAGCCGCTTTGAAAAACCAGAGGAAGAAAAAAGTGATTCTATAGATAAGCCAGCGTATGATGTCGTCCGAGCTGCGATCAACTTGGTTGTCTCCAGTAGCCTTATCGCTGTGGGTACTTCTTTGAAGTTGCCTCTCTCGACTACCTATGTTACTTTTATGGTGGCTATGGGTACTTCTCTTGCCGATAGGGCTTGGGGGAGAGAATCAGCCGTATTCCGTGTGGCAGGAGTATTCAATGTCATAGGGGGGTGGTTCCTCACCGCTGGAGCAGCCTTTGTCATGGGATTGGGAATTGCAGTGATTCTTTTCTATGGGGAAATATATGGACTGATTACCATGATATTCCTTGTTGGTTACTTGGTAGTGCGCAATGCTATTGCTTATCGCAGAAAACAACGCAAGGAAAAAGAAGCTCAAAAGAAACGCTTTAACAAGGAAGACCTTATCACCATTAGTGGAATCATGAAGCTCAGCTCCCAGAATATCGCTGGGGCTGTGCAGACCATTGATGAGCTCTACCGTGAAGTGATAGATAATCTGGCAGTAGAAAATCACAAAGGGCTCAAAGCTTGTAAAAAGCGAGCCAAGGCGCTCACCTCCGATATAGAAGACCTCAAGAGTGATATCTATTACTTTATCCGTTCTATCGATGATAGTTCAGTGACTTCCAGTAAGTTCTATATTCTTATCTTGGACTATCTACACAGTATGTCCAACTCTATTAGCTTCATAGCCGATACCAGCTATACTCATGTGGATAACAATCATAAGAAACTAAAATACAATCATATACGAAATCTTAAAACAATCTCTGAGAAAATGCAGCAGCAGTTCCAGAAGATATTGGAGATACTGAATGTTTCCATGTATTCGAACTCTACCACACAGCTAATCAAGGATGTTAGCAGTATTAAGGACGAGATCTCTGAGCTGATAGAAAAGCAGATACGCGACATCCGTACTACCGAGTCCAGTCCTAAGAATACTAAGCTATATTTTAGTTTGCTCCTCGAAACTCGTGTACTGATTCGCTCTATCATCAACCTTATGACGCTCTTTAAGAACTTCAAAGACCAGTTCAGGACGATGACAAATGAAAAATAACAAATGATTAATAAAAGTGCTTATAGAATTGACTATAGGCACTTTTTTAGTGTTTTGATTTACAAGACAATAATATCTATTGTGATTTCCTAAGAGAAAAGTCCTTGATTCGTACAATCAGGGAGCTTTTGTTGTGTCGGTGGGGTGTTAAAATATATTTTTCCTTATATATTTCTTTTTTGTAAAAAAAAGAGTATTTTTGTAGCTCAAAAACAATCATCAAAAATGAAATACAAAATTATCTTTGTAGCTCTTTTGTCCTTACCTATGTGGGCTCAAGAGAAGACATGGTCGCTTACTGATTGTATCAACTATGCTGTAACTAATAATATATCTGTAAAAAAGACAGAACTTAGTCAACAAACGGCCTCTATCAATCTTCATCAGGCTAAGAGTAATCGCCTGCCGAGTGTAGCGGCTAATGCTTCTGCCAATGTGAACAATGGTTCGGTAATTAACCAGATTACCAATGATAGGGTGAACCAAACAACCTTCACCAACAGCTTTGGGGTGAATGCATCTTTGCCTTTGTATGAAGGAGGAAAGCTCGGATTGCAGGCAGAACGTACCCAATTGGTATTGGAACAAAGTGAGTTGTATAGGAAGGAAGCTCAGAACAACATCACCCTGAGTGTCTTGGAGGCATACCTACAAGCACTCTATCAATATGAGAATATCACTGCGGCTAAGAATACAGCTCGCTCCTCCGAGGAAGAACTCGCTCAGGCTCGTAAGCGTTTTGAAAATGGAGCTATCGCCAAGATTGACCTTATCGAGATAGAAACTCAAAATGCTAACAATCAGTATAATATTATATTAGCACAAAACCAATATGAGACTCAGGTGCTTGCTCTCAAGCAGCTCTTGGAGTTGCCTATAGGAACAGATTTCAAAATAGAAATTATTCAGAAGGAGGAAGTTAGTGCTCCTATTGAGAATAAAGAGGAGATATTTAGGCAAGCATTACAGCATTTGCCTAATACTAAGGTGTATGAAAAACAAAAAGAAATAGCTCAAAAGGATATTCAAATCGCTAAATCGGGGTATTTGCCTTCTCTTACCCTTAGTGCAGGTCTCAATACAGGGTATTCTGACCGAGCTGCTGATAAGTATATGGAGCAATTGAGAAATAACTTTGGGGAAACGGTTGGTTTATCACTTAATATTCCTATTTTTTCTCGCTATCAGAACAGAAATAATGTCGCTTTAGCCAAAATAGCCGAATCCCAAGCGGAGCTGGATCGCCGACAAGCAGAAAAAGACCTCTATACTAAAATAGAGACCGCTTGGCACAACGCTACTACCCGTCAAGCACAGGAGGTAGCTTCCAAAACAGCACGGGATAATGCAAAATTGGCCTACGAATTGGCTCAGAAAAAACATGAGTTTGGCAACTTAACCAATACCGAACTCCTTGTTAGTAGAAATACCTACCTTAATGCTGAGCAAACGTACCTACAGAATAAATATATGGTCTTACTCTACCAACAATTATTGAATTTCTATCAAGGGAAGGAAATAATGATCAATAACTAATAACTGAAGATTAAGAACTAAGAACTTAAAGACTAAAGACTAAATCGGAATGAAGAAGATAATAAAAACATCTATAATTGTCCTATTGCTTGCAGGAGTGAGCTATGGAGCATATCGTTTTTTCTTTACGGAAAAACCTGCAATCATTGAGATACAGAAAGAAAAAGTAGAAAAAGGGGATGTAACTACGGAGGTTACCGCCACAGGAAGTGTACAGCCTGTTGATGAGATAGAGGTAGGTACTCAGGTTTCTGGCTTGGTGAGCAAGATATATGTAGACTACAACAGCCAAGTGAAAAAAGGAGAACTCTTAGCCGAATTGGATAAGACCAACCTACAAGAGAATGTTATCAATGCTCAAGCCAACTACAACGCTGCGCTCAATGAGGTAACTTACTACCAACAGAATTATGAGCGTAAGAAAAATATGTATGATAACCAGATTATTAGCAAGGCTGACTATGAGCAGGCCTACTATCAGCTCCATAATGCTAAGGCAGCAGTTACACAACGACTCACTATGCTCAATCAGGCTCGTACAAACCTCGGTTATGCCAGTATCTATGCCCCTATCGATGGGATTATTCTTAGTAAGGAGGTAGAAGTTGGTCAGACTGTGGCCGCTACCATGAGTGCTCCTACCCTCTTTAAAATTGCCAAAGATATCAAAAAAATGCAAGTGGAGGCTAATGTGGATGAGGCAGATATAGGTCAGGTGAAAGTAGGACAGCGCGTCACCTTTACTGTCGATGCCTATCCTTTAGAGGAATTTCAGGGGGAAGTATCACAAGTAAGGCTTTCGCCTACCACTACTTCCAATGTAGTAACCTATACTGTGATTGTGGATGCACAGAATCCTCAGGAGAAACTAAAACCTGGACTTACAGCGACTATAGTGATCTATACCAACGAACTCAAAGGAGTTACCATCGTCAATAACAAGGCTATTAACTTTTCTCCAGATTTGGCACTCTTAGCGCAATATTATGCACAAAAAGGAATTAATGTACCAACCCCCAAGGTAGAACGCAGTAAGGGAAAGAACAAGCATGTATGGGTGGAACAGCCCGATGGAAGTCTCTCTCAGAAAGCTATTGTGATAGGAAACAATGATGGTATCAATGTAGAGGTGGTCAGTGGTCTCTCCCAAGGGGAAGAGGTGGTTACCTCCCTCTCGGCTATGAATCCTACAGCCAAAACAGCTCAGGGAGATCAAAATGGGGCAAGTCCTTTTATGCCAAAGATGCGCCGACGTGACAATAGCAAAGCTAAATAGAGGAAATCATGGGAAAGACAATTATTGAGATAAAAGACCTCAGAAGGGAGTTCAAGATGGGGGGAGAGACCCTACATGTGCTCAAGGGGATTGACCTGAATATCTATGAGGGAGAGTTTGTTACTATTATGGGACCTAGCGGCTCTGGGAAATCTACTCTGTTGAATATTTTAGGATGCTTGGACAGACCTACTTCGGGGGATTATATACTAGATGGTATTTCAGTGAGAAATATGTCCAAGAACTCACTGGCGAATGTGCGTAATACCAAGATAGGTTTTATCTTTCAGGCTTATAATCTCTTGGCACGTACTTCCGCTATTGAGAATGTGGAACTTCCCCTGATGTATAACCCTAAAATCTCGGCCAAAGAACGTCGGGATCGTGCTATAGAGGCTTTGAAAAAGGTAGGATTGGAGTCACGCCTGCACCATATGCCCAGTGAACTTTCAGGAGGGCAACAGCAGCGTGTGGCCATAGCTCGTTCCTTAGTGAATGACCCTGTAATCCTTCTGGCTGATGAGGCTACTGGGAATCTAGATACCCGTACTTCCTATGAAGTAATGGAACTTTTCCAAGAACTTAATGATAAGGGGAGTACTATAGGCTTCGTAACCCATGAGGACGACATTGCCCAATTCAGCAAGCGTACCGTGGTACTTAAGGACGGCAATATCATCAAGGATAATCTTATAGAAAATAGGTTTGATGCTAAAGAGGAATTACGAAAGATAAAATCAGGTTTTAGTGAATAGCAAAGCTAACATTCTCTAAAGGGAAAGAGACTGTCCGAAAAGTCCAAAAACAGTATTTTTCAAGGTTTAATCGAATATTTTAAAATTTTATTCTATTGAAAATTAGTTGTTTTGGGTTCTGTTGTAGGAGCGATTTGCAAATCGCCTTTCAGGAATAAGATTTTTCGGACAGCCTCTTTTTTTTATTATTCAGGATAATTCAGATTCTCCTCTTTAAGCTGGTAGAGTACCTCATCTAAATATTTCTTGGCTTCATACTTGGCCATAGGGAGGTTGTTGTTGTAGTAATTGCCACATTCTACCGCAGAAGCTCCGGGGATGTCTCCCTCGAAATTAGCCATATATTCGAACAGACGGATGATCAGCGGGGCTATATCTTTAGAAGTATAGTCTCCTGCAAGAATCAGATAATGTCCTGTCATACAGCCCATAGGTCCCCAATAGATGATTTTATCCTTCCAATCACTATTGCGTAGCCAAGTGGCTGCCAAGTGTTCCATAGTATGTATTTCAGCTCCTCCTAATACGGGTTCACGGTAGGGGGCTTTCATACGAATATCAAAAGAAGTAATCACTTCCTGACCTACAACATCTCTACGAGAAAGGTAAATCCCACGCTGTAACTTGAGATGGTCTACACAAAAACTTGCTATTCTTTCCATTCTTTTATGATGATCAATGATTAATGATTAGTTTAGTATTGATAATTTTAACAATTGAATTTACTATCCTAAGATCATTCCGGCAATAGTGGCAGACATTAGAGAGGCAAGGGTTCCTCCCAATACTGCCTTGAGTCCAAACTCAGAAAGGGTCTTACGCTGGTTAGGAGCAAGAGATCCGATCCCGCCTATCTGTATCCCGATAGAGGCAAAGTTGGCAAAACCACATAGCAAATAAGTGGACATAATCACCGATTTTTGGTACATTAGGTGCATGGGAGCTTCTGGGTTTTTCAATACAGCCAACTGAGTATAGCCGACAAATTCAGAGGCAGCTAACTTGATTCCTAAGAGCTGACCCACTAACATCATATCTTCTTTGGCTACACCTATTAGCCACATAATAGGGGAGAAGATAGAGCCTAAAATCATCTCCAAGGAGAACCGGTCATAAGGGAGTATACTGCTATTACTGATTATCCCATTCAGGTGGGTAATCTCTCCTACCCAGCCAAGGAAGTAATTGACCATAGCAATTAGCGCAACGAAGACTAAGAGCATAGCTCCTACATTGGCAGCCAATTTTAGTCCTTCACTAGTACCTGTGCTGATGACATCGAGGATATTGCTTCCGTATTTCTCATGGGAGCTTTCATACATTGTAGGAATTGGTTCATCCTGTGGATAGAGTATTTTGGAGATAACCACTGCACCAGGGGCTGCCATGACTGAAGCTGCCAATAGGTGCTTGGCAAATTCTAATTTCAATGCATCATCATTTCCTCCTAAGAAGTTGATATAGGAGGCCAATACGCCTCCTGCTACTGTAGCCATACCACCAATCATTACAAGCAGAATCTCACTCTTGGTCATCTTCTCCAAAAAGGACTTAATCATCAGTGGAGCTTCTGTCTGTCCTAAGAAAATATTCCCTGTAACTGAAAGGCTCTCTGCTCCTGAGATTTTTAGTGATTTACTTAGTACCCAGGCCAATCCTCGAGTGAATAGCTGAATGATGCCATAGTAGAATAGGATAGAGGTAAGAGCAGAGAAGAAGATGATGGTAGGGAGTATCTGAAAAACAAAGATATATCCAATCCCGTTTATATCCATCAAGTTTCCAAAGAGGAAATTACTACCAGCTCTGGTGAAGTCCAAGATCAGAAGGAAAAAGCGTCCAGCCAGTTCAAAGAGTTCTCTCACCCATGCTACTCGTAGTACACCAAAGGCTAAGAGCAATTGTATAGCCAGCCCGATACCGACAGTCTTCCAAGCGATGGCTTTGCGATTGTGGCTAAAGAGGATGGCAATCATCAGTAGCACACACATTCCTAAGACACCCCTAAGGACACTTTCCAAACTCATACCCTCGCTTGGAATGATTGTATTTCCTTGCGATTGTGCTATTCCCAGCATTGGGGAAAGCAAAAGTGTAAAAACATATATAAGTTTCATAGACAATTTGTGTTATATTTTCTTTCTTCGGTCTAGTTCTTTTTGGATTTTGGCAGCCATCTCATAATTCTCTTCCATAAGAGAAGATTCCATAAGCCGCTCTAGCTCGGCTGTGAGGTAGCGCTTTAGTTCATCTTTGCTGGCAGGCCTTGTGCTCTCTTCTTCGGGTTCCGTCTCAGTGAAATCCTCTTTCCCTCGGGAGGTAGAGCCATATCTTTTTACCAATTCGGAGACCATGTAGATAGGGACATTGGCACAGATGGCCATTACCAGTCCATCGGCCACACGGATAGGATAGGAGGTAGTACCCATCTCATCTTCACAAAGAAGATGACAGAAGAAATTACCTTCTTTGAATTCCGAAATCTGTACTTGAGTGATATGCAGCTCATTTCTTTCCAGTATCTCCAGCATCACATTGTAAATAGAAGGATGGCTGATGGCCGTGCTTTTGAAGTGGTTATATTGGATAGCCATAGCTTCATTTTCTCCAACCATAATGGGCACTAATCTCTTGCCATGACTCTCTTTGAGTAGAACGACATAGCTGCTGGCAGACATATTGCCCAATGATTTTATGTACATTTGAATCCATTCCATAATAGTGGCGGGTAATAGGCTGCAAAATTAGGTAAAATTATTTATTTTTACAACCTTTAGTAGGGTGAAATTTCGCTTGTTTTTTAAAATAAAATGTTGTATCTTTGCGCGAAAATAAAATATATTTGTTATGAGTTACGTACCTGTAATTTTCCTTTTGTTTGGCTTGTTTATATTGTTTTCTTTGTTCTTTACTGTAAAGCAACAAACAGCCGTATCTATAGAGCGTTTTGGAAAGTTCCAAAGTATTCGCCATTCAGGATTACAACTGAAAATCCCTGTGATTGACAAGATTGCAGCACGTATAAGTCTTAAGATTCAACAGCTGGACGTGATTGTGGAAACCAAAACACTGGACGATGTTTTTGTTAAAATCAAAGTCTCTGTTCAGTTTGTCGTGATCAAAGACAAGGTATATGATGCCATCTATAAGCTTGAATATCCTCATGATCAGATAACCAGTTATGTATTCGATGTGGTACGTGCGGAAGTGCCTAAGATGAAGTTGGACGATGTCTTTGTTAAGAAAGATGATATTGCTATCGCTGTAAAGCGTGAAGTGCAAGAATCCATGGAAACTTATGGATACGATATTATCAAGACCTTGGTTACTGATATAGATCCAGATGCTCAGGTAAAAGCAGCTATGAACCGTATCAATGCAGCCGAACGTGAGAAAGTGGCTGCACAATATGAAGGGGATGCACAGCGTATTCTTATTGTAGAAAAAGCTAAAGCAGAGGCCGAAAGTAAGCGCTTACAAGGGCAAGGTATCGCGGATCAGCGTCGTGAAATCGCACGTGGTTTGGTAGAGAGTGTCGATGTTCTCAACAAAGTAGGTATCAGTTCACAAGAGGCTTCCGCACTGATAGTGGTAACACAACACTATGATACCCTACAGTCCGTAGGACAGGATACCAAGAGCAACCTTATCCTCTTACCGAACTCTCCACAAGCAGGTGCTGAAATGCTGAACAATATGATTGCTTCCTTTGCAGCCTCCAACCAGATAGGAGAAATCATGCGTAAGGAAAATGACAAGAAAAGAGAATAGAGATAAATAATCATAGGATCATTCTAACCTCCCTTATATTTTAGGTTATAAGGGAGGTCATTTATGTTTTAATCATGATTTTTAGGAAAAAGAAAAATATGTTAGGTAAAAAAGTTTTAGCTCGTATTGAGACTCTTGGAGGAGATATAAGTCAGGTGAAAGGTACTTCCTTGAGAGAGGATCTATCAGCAATTACTTTTAATACTCCTCTTTATCAATGGGATGATGCTTTTGATGATTGGTCGTTAGGTGAGGATGATGAGCCCATCTATGGACTTAATGACTTTATAGAAGCTCATAGGGAATTATACAAAGAGGATAAGGATGAGTTTCGCCGTCAGTTAGTAGCTCATTTTTATTCTCCTCAAAATGAGCCAGTGGGAGCACAATGGATAGGACAACCTTTCACCCCTTTCCAAGAAGGAACTGCTGACTATCAGCAATGGTATCTACATTTCTCAAATGAAGAGTTTGTTGATTTGTATCAGATAACTAAGCTTACCAAGGAACTGCATCCCAATTTTATTCATCTATTAGCCTCAGAAGGTTATCCCGATGGTTATTACATCGCTATTAATGACCCAAATCCTGAAAACCCTACAGTATTCAGTACTGACCATGAAACGTTCTTTAGCGAAATTAACAAAGAAGGAAAATTAGAAAAATTCCTAAACAACTTTATTACACCACAACAGCTCATTACTATTGTAGAAAAAGAATTAAAGTAGTTTTAAATCATTGATCATTAACTATTAATCATTAATCATTGATAAGTCCTATTGGTTTATTTGATTCAGGAGTAGGAGGTACTACTATCTGGAGGGAGGTGGTAAGACAGCTTCCTTGGGAGAGTACTTTATACTTAGCGGATAGTCTCAATGCTCCCTATGGAGAAAAGTCCTCAGAGGAGATTATTGCCCTGTGCGAAAAGAACACGGAATATTTATTAGACCATCATAGCAAACTCATTATTGTAGCTTGTAATACCGCTACAACCAATGCTATAACTCACCTTAGGGCTAAGTATAAGGTGCCTTTTATAGGGATAGAGCCTGCAATCAAGCCAGCAGGACTCTATAGCCAAACCAAGACCATAGGGGTACTGGCTACACAGAGTACTCTAAAGAGTGCTTTCTTTGCCAACACCTGTCAGCAACTACTTGATAAAGGGATTAATGTACTTAAGCAAGAAGGGATAGGGCTGGTACCACTCATAGAAGAAGGAAAGATAGACACCCCTGAGATGATGGCACTCTTGGAGCAATACCTCCGCCCTATGGTAGCTGAGGGAATGGATTATTTGGTTTTGGGCTGTACCCATTATCCTTATCTTACCTCTCTTATTTCCGAAATTTTGCCCGAGAATGTCCGTATTATGGACTCTGCTCAAGCTGTAGCTAAGCAGACAGAGCGTATCCTCTCCCAAAACAATCTACTTGCCAAAAAAGAAGAGCACGTGCCCTCTCACCTGTGGCTGACTAATAAAAATGCGGAGATACTACAATCCTTTGCTCCTGAGGGAGTGAGGGTACTCTATGAGGATTTTTGAAAATATCCTTTGTCATTGAGAACATTTATCCACAGATACTTCTTTTGAAAGAAAGGTAATAATATCAGATATGCAAAGCCAATATAACTTATATTTAGAAAAATGCAGCGATTTCTGTTATGAGAACTTTTATGGAGAATTATCCTTTATCAAAAAAGAGGCTTTGTTTGCTGCTTATTTTCTCCCGTTGCTTAACCTAAGTAGGTATCCCATTTCTCATCAAGCAATCCAAAAACAGTTAGAGAATATAAAGAGTGATAATGATTATGATACTTATTCTCAGAAAGCAGAGGAATTATATAGGGAAACTTTTTTCAATGGAGTTTTTTCTTTTTCGCTTTTACAGACCAAAGAAGATTGGGATACTATTGGTGTGGTGCAGCATTGTTTTATCGATGAACCGGAGCAGGATGATCTGATGATGGAATATACTTGTGGCAGCTTATCTCTTTTAGGATTTCCTCAAGAGCTTTTGCTTGACAAGCTCAAAAGTTTTTTTGGAGAGTTGGGGCGTTTTGAGGAAATAGATCCTACAACCATCGAGGCTATTATGAGCTATGTAACTGCGGTGAGCCGGTATCATAAAAAGAATGTCATTGGAAGAGAAAAAGCACTTGATTTCCTCAAAGTAGAAGTAACATTTATGATTGATGTCATTCTCAATGAAGAAAGCTATATAAGTAGCTTGCCTATGCCTACCAATTATGCTAAGCGATATATAGATATTCAAAAAGAAAATCTTCTTTCGGAAGATTTTCTGTTACGTTCCAAATATCTAAGAGAAGAAATACTCTCAGAAATCTACAGAATAGACAAGCCAGCACTGAATAATTCTTATACAAGGGATGCCTTAATGGCTTTTATGAGTATTTTTCCTTTTTCTTTGGAGCAAGACGGGGCTCTGATAAAAATATTTATAACATACTACACAAAAACTTTTTTTGATAAGGATTTTTTGTTAGAAAGACTTCATTACTATTTTTCTCGAAAGCTAAAGGAACAATCTTTGTAGAAAAAAGCAGTGGCTATATTGCATTTGATGATTATTTATTGTATATTTGCGGGCTTAAAAAGGAATAAATTATGACCTCACAAGAGATAAGAGAATTATTTCTAAAATTCTTTGAGAGCAAGGGACATGTGATTGTTCCCTCTGCTCCTATGGTAATTAAGAACGACCCTACCCTGATGTTTACCAATGCAGGGATGAACCAGTTTAAAGAGTTTTTCTTAGGCAATGCCAAGCCTAAGCAAAAACGGGTAGTGGATACCCAAAAATGCCTTCGTGTATCTGGAAAACATAACGATTTGGAGGAAGTAGGGCGTGATACCTACCACCATACCATGTTCGAGATGCTGGGCAACTGGTCTTTTGGTGATTATTTTAAGAGGGAAGCCATCACTTGGGCGTGGGAATTGCTCACCGAAGTGTATAAGATCCCTAAGGAAAACCTATATGTAACTGTTTTTGAAGGAAGTCCCGAAGAAGGAGTGCCTTTTGACCAAGAAGCGTATGACATTTGGAAGGAACGTATTGCCGAGGATCATATCCTCTTGGGGAACAAGAAGGATAATTTCTGGGAAATGGGAGACCAAGGCCCCTGTGGTCCTTGTTCTGAAATTCATGTGGATATCCGCTCAGACGGAGAAAAAGCTAAGGTAGCAGGTCGAGACTTGGTTAATAATGACCATCCTCAGGTGATTGAAATCTGGAATAATGTCTTCATGGAGTTCAATCGTAAGGCTGATGGCTCTTTGGAAAAGCTCCCTGCTCAGAATGTAGATACAGGTATGGGCTTTGAGCGCCTTTGTATGGTGCTACAAGGCAAGCAGTCCAACTATGATACAGATGTATTTACGCCTCTGATCCACAAAGTAGAAGAGATTACTAAGACTCGTTACACTAATGGTATACAACTCACTCCAGAACAAGAACAGATTAATATAGCCATACGTGTGATCTCTGATCATATCAGGGCGGTATCCTTTGCGATTGCTGATGGACAATTGCCTTCTAATAATGGGGCAGGCTATGTCATTCGTCGTATCTTACGCCGTGCTATTCGTTATGGATTCACTTTCTTAGGGCAGAAAGAACCTTTCATCTACAAGTTGGTAGAAACCTTGACCAAACAAATGGGTGGTACTTTCCCAGAGTTGGAAAAAGAGTTTTTGTTGATTGTTAGTGTGATTAAGGAAGAAGAAGCTTCTTTCTTGCGTACTTTAGAGCAGGGCTTACTGATGCTCGATGTGATGATACAGAATGCCTCTGACAAGCAGCTCTCTGGTAGTAAAGCTTTTGAACTCTATGATACTTATGGCTTCCCCAAAGACCTTACTGCACTGATTCTCTCCGAGCGAGGAATGACTTTGGACGAGGCTTCTTTTGAGGAACATCTCCAAAAACAGAAGGAGCGCTCTCGTGCTGCGGCTCAGGTAAAAGCAGGAGATTGGGTAGTACTCCGTGATGATGAAGAAGAGGAATTTATTGGCTATGACACATTGGAAGCAATGGTTCGCTTGGTCAAATATCGTAAGGTAGAGAGCCAAAAGGATGGAACCCTTTACCAATTGGTGTTCAACACTACCCCTTTCTACCCCGAAGGAGGAGGGCAGGTAGGAGATCGTGGTACCCTACAAGCTGCCAATGGTGAGCTAATCTACATTACAGATACCAAGAAAGAAAATAACCTCATTATACACATAGCAGAGCATCTGCCAGAAAATCTCAATGATCCGTTCAAGGCTGAAGTACACCCTATGGGACGTGCTTTGGCTCAGTCCAATCATAGTGCCACTCACTTGCTGCATCAGGCACTAAGGGAGGTATTGGGTACTCATGTAGAGCAAAAGGGCTCTCATGTATCACCAGAGGCCTTACGCTTTGACTTTTCTCACTTCGCCAAGCTCACCCCCGAGGAACTTACCGAGGTAGAACGCCTGGTGAACAAGCGTATTTATGAAAAGATTCCTCTTGAGGAACATCGCAATATCCCTATACAACAAGCATTGGAAGCAGGAGCTATGGCACTCTTTGGAGAAAAATATGGGGAGAAAGTACGTATGATACAGTTTGGTGAAAGCCGAGAACTCTGTGGAGGTACTCACGTAAAGAATACAGGAGATATTTGGTTCTTCAAGATTGTTTCCGAAGGAGCAGTAGCTGCTGGGGTACGCCGTATAGAAGCTATTACCAATGCGGGGGCTCTTAAGCACTTCTTATTACAAGAAAAGCTCTTGGAAGAAATCAAGGGATCGCTCAAGAATCCACAAGATCCTATCAAGTCCATTACTAACTTACAAGAGGAGAATGCTCGCCTGCATAAGGAGTTGGAACAACTCAAGAGAGAACAGGCCAAACAGCTCAAGGGTGAGCTCAAGGGTGAGTTTGTAACTATCTCAGGTGTACAATGCTTGACAAAACGTTTGGATTTGGATATCGCTACTCTCAAGGATTTAGCCTTTATGCTTGGGGAAGAAGTCAAAGATGCCTTTATTCTCTTCGGAGCTACACAAGAAGATGGTAAGGCACTACTCTTGTGCTATATCAATAAGGAATTGACCCAAAGCAAAGGCTTAGATGCTGGAAAAATCGTACGCGAGTTGGGTAAATATATCCAAGGAGGCGGAGGAGGTCAGCCTTTCTTTGCTACCGCAGGGGGTAGAAAACCGGAAGGTATCGCTGAAGCTTTGGAAAAAGTAAAAACATTGTTATAACACGTTGAAAAGCAAATTTCTATAACTTTTTAAGAAGTGATGAATTGCGTCTCTACAAAAACCTTGTCTCTTAGAGCTTGTGTTAGGGTAGAGACGTAATTTATTGCATCTTTAAGGAATGATCTTATTTGTATTTAAAAAAATGTAGAATCTATCTACATGACAGGCTTTTCGTATTCCTTAGGATATTTATCTTTTACATATTTATTGACATCTAAGAGAATACGTAGAGTGATAGGAATATTCTTCTCCTTATAGCGGCGAGCCCAGAAGGAATATGCCCAGCGTATATCGGTATATTTCAGGTCACTATTGTTCAGATCACGCCTAAGTTCCTCCGAGCGATCCTGATCGGTGTATACCCTAAGTAGTGCTTTTAGCTGGTTCTTTAGGTGTTGTTCTTCATCGTATCCTCCATATTCAGTAACTTCATTATCAGTGTCTTTCATTACTTTATAGACAGCCTCATATAGGCTGATATTACCCTTGTCTAAGTAATACACTTTGAGTAAGTAGCGTGCTCTGGCACTATAGCGAAGCAGTTGATTCTGATTCATCTGTTCCAAGGTAAAAGTACCCAAATGTCTCCAAAAACAAGATAGCATATAGGAGTCTTTTCCAAGCTCTTGAGTAAACTCATAGAGTCCTTTGTCTTGTGCTTCTTTGCTGGCTTTGCTCCTATCTACCTGACGATAGATGTCCTCCAAATCTACTACATATTGTTCTTGATGAAATAATTTCTGGAAAAAATCATGATTGAATTTGTTAAAGTCCCACTTATAATACTCTTGTGGTTTATCCCATTCCATGTAATCCATTTGACTTGTCTTAAAAGCAAAAGGATCGTAAGTGCCTTTGGTGTCTTTTTCAGGATTATAGGTTATTTCTTCCTCGTCATCATCCCCTGTTTCTTCTATGATGAGAAAATCTTCAGGGTCTTCTCCTTCTTCATTATCAGAATTGTTGTCTCTCTCAGGATAATCGTCATTCTCATAGGAGTATTCATCCCAATTCTTTTCACCTTCTTGTCCATAGGTATAGATACTAATACCTGATACAAAGGCAAGAGCTATCCCACAAGCGGCTAAAGCAATCCCTCCCAGTAGTCGTGTGCCACGTCGCCAGAGCCATCTGCCTAAAAGAAAAATAGGAAAGCATCCTGCAAAGGCAGCTAAAAACATAAATAAAGAAGAGTCTTTCTCTATTTCAAAGGAAAAATGATTCGTCAGATAGATGATAAGATAATTGATCACTAATAAGCCTATGAATATAACTTCTCCCAGTAAGAAATCCTTCATCCAAGGGGAAGATTTGAGCGTTTTTTTCTTGATAAAATACCAAACAACCCCTATAATGTTTCCCACTACCATAGAGAAAAACAAGAAATAGCAGAGCGAATGTAACAATAGAAAGAAAGAGTTGCCATATTGGCTGTTACTCATAAGGATATAGAAGGGAGTGAGTACAATACTTAAGAAGTCTTGAGCAGGTTCATATTCATATAGATATACCTTATCGTTGATAAATTGAGTTATTAAAACAAGTAATCCAACGATGACAAAAGAAGCGATTTGTACTCCTACTACTGAACGTAAAAGATAGTTTTTCATACTTTAGAAGTCTTTAAAAATCCATGACAAAATTACATAATTTTTTTGAGAAGAAGAAAAAAAATAGTATCTTTGCCTCTTTAAAATAAGTATAAATAAAAATGACACTTACCGTCAATCAAATGAAGCGAGGAGAAAAGTATCTTATCAAGGAGATACATACCGAGATGCTTCCTATCAAATTATTAGAATTGGGCTGTCTTCCTGGAAATAAGGTAGAACTGGTCGAGATAGCTCCCTTAGGAGATCCTTACTATCTGATTGTGAATGATACACACTTGGCCATTCGTAAGGAAATGGGACAATATATCGAGGTAGAAATCTTTAATACGGCTTCTGATGAGTAAAAATGAAATAAAAGTAGCTCTCATAGGCAATCCCAATGTAGGGAAAACTTCCATCTTCAATCTGCTTACGGGGATGAATCAGCATGTAGGGAATTATCCTGGAGTTACTGTGGATAAAAAGGTAGGATTCTGTAAGCTCTCCCAAATCATCAATGCACGTATCTATGACCTGCCAGGTACTTATAGTACCAATCCTAATTCTATGGATGAAAAGGTAGCTGTAAGTTGTCTCTTGGATAGGGATGATATTGATTTTCCTGATGTAGTGGTGGTAGTGGCCGATGTAGAGAACCTCAAGCAAAATCTCTATCTCTTTACTCAGATTAAGGATTTTGGTATTCCTACGATCTTGGCGATCAATATGGCCGATAGGATGAAGCCCCGAGGAATTACCATTGATATCCCAGCCTTGGAAGCTGCTCTTCATACGCGTATCGCTCTTGTGAGTACACGCCAGAAAACCGGAATAGAAGAACTCAAGGAACTTATTATCAATTATAAAAAACTCTCTTTGGAGACCTTAGTGGATATAGCTCGTATAGATCCTCCTTTCTTCTCCTCGCTCAAAGAGAAGTTCCCCAACGAGGAATTGGGCAAACTCTGGATGGTGATTTCTCAGAATTTTGAAGTAGTAGGTGCGCTGCGCAAGATGGAGATCCAGAAGGAAAATATCAAGACTGAAGCTGAAATCAAGCGAATGCAACAGCGGGAAACAATTCTTCGCTATCAGGTGATTAACAATGCACTCAAGGATACCTATAAGGTTACGGCAGTCGGTACACGAGCCCTCTTGGATAAGATACTCCTGCATAAGGTATGGGGCTATGTGATCTTCATGGCAATATTGCTACTGATTTTCCAAGTGATTTTCTACGTAAGCGAATATCCCAAAGGCTGGATAGAAAGCGCTTTAGGCTGGGTAGGAGAGTGGCTTTCGGGGATTCTTCCTGAGGGATCGCTGACTTCTCTCTTAGTGGATGGGGTGATACCAGGACTTACCGCTGTGGTCTCTTTTGTCCCTCAGATAGCCTTACTTTTCTTCTTTATTTCCTTATTGGAGGAAAGTGGCTATATGAGCAGGGTGGTCTTTCTTATGGATAGAATCATGCGCCCCTTTGGGCTTAATGGAAAGGGAACCATTCCGCTTATCTCAGGGGCTGCTTGTGCTATCCCAGCGGTGATGGCTACCCGTACGATTGAGAGTTGGCGCGAGCGCCTGATAGCCATTTTGGTAACGCCTTTTATTACTTGTTCGGCAAGGCTTCCTATTTATTTGATTATCATAAAGTTGGTGATTCCTCAGGGCAATTATTTCTTTTTTGACAATCAGGCTGTGGCACTCTTTGCGCTCTATATGTTGGGTGTTTTTATGGCTATTTTTTCGGCTTGGCTTTTGAATAAGTTCTTGGTACTCAAGCATACAATCAAAACACATTTTATTATAGAAATGCCTACCTACAAGGTGCCTTTGGTACGAAATGTGCTACTTACGGTCTATGAGAAGTCCAAAGCCTTTGTGGTCAATGCCGGTAAGATTATCTTTTTCATGACGGTGCTTATATGGTTCTTACAGACCCATGGACTGAGTGAAAAGTATCGCAATGCGGAGATTCATACCGAGCAGATGGCAGCCCAATACGGTTGGGATGAGGATCAGAAGGAGCATTACCTACTGAGCTACCGTACTGAAAACTCTCTGTTGGGGAATATGGGCAAGTTTGTAGAACCTGTATTTCGCCCCTTAGGCTATGATTGGAAGATAAGTATTGCAGTATTAGGATCTTTTGCTGCTCGTGAGACTTTTGTAAGTACCTTGGCTACTATCTATAGCTTAGGAGAGGTAGATGTAGAGGAAGGAGAGGCAGAGCAGCGCACAGTAATTACTCGCCTACAGGAGGAAATGCGCCCTGATGGTACTCCTATGTTCAACCTTGCTACAGGGGTTTCTATATTGCTTTTCTTTGCCTCGGCTATGCAGTGTATTAGTACCTTTGCTATTGTTCGTAAGGAAACCAATAGCTGGAAATGGGCGATTATTCAGTGGATTTTTATGACAGGGTTTGCCTATCTTTCGGCTTTTGCAGCCTATCAAATTCTTAGCTAAGAAATAGGAATATTCATTTTTTTTAATTATTTTTGCGCCAAATTAAATTGTTTTAATCATGACAGGACTTATTATTATCCTCGCTGTAGTAGCGATTGTAGTGCTTTGGTACATCAGTGCCAATAACAAATTAGTGGCTTTGTCCAATAATCGAGAAAATGCTTTTGCAGATATAGATGTTCAGCTCAAGCAGCGCCATGACCTTATCCCACAGCTGGTAGCAGCCGTCAAGGGATATATGAACCACGAATCAGAGGTACTCACTCGTATCACTCAAGCACGCTCTCGTGCTCTTGCTGCTACGGGAGTCAATGATAAGATAGAAGCAGAAAAGGAACTTTCTTCAGCTATGGGTGCCTTCAATGTCCAAGTGGAAGCTTATCCTGAGCTTAAAGCAAATACCAACTTTATGCACTTGCAAGAGGAAATAGCTGATATAGAGAATAAATTGGCTTCTGTACGCCGTTATTTTAACTCCACTACCAAGGAACTCAATACAGCTATACAATCGATCCCTACCAATATCGTAGCAGGATTCAAGCATATGACACCTCAGCCTTTCTTTGACTTAGGTACAGAACAGCGCAAACAGTTGGACAAAGCACCAGAGATTTCTTTTTCGTAAGGAACTCCATGAAGATTCTTTATCCCACGTTACCTATGATATTCGGTTTATATTTTACAAAATAGCAGCAGGATGTTCAAGATTATAATGTTTGTCCGTAAGAAAGCTTCTCTTACAAAAGAAGAATTCATAAAACTATGGGAAGCACATTCTCAAAAGGTAATAAAGTATAAGGAGATCTTACTTATCAAGGATTACACCAAGACATTTCCTTTCTTTCCTACAGATGAGAAATCTGCAACTCAGAGGGAAACTCTCCCTTTTGAGTTTGACGCCATGGGAGAATTGTGGTATGAGTATAAGGAAGATTTTATCCAAGCGCGCAATACTCTAGAGGGACAAAAAGCCTTGGCTGACCTCCGTGAGGACGAACTAAAATTTGTGGATATGGCCTCCTCTGTAATGTGGCTCGGCACGGAAGAAAGAATATTTGATGAAAATAGGTAATTCCACTCCTTTCGCACATATTCAAGCAAGTGTTAATCATTAATCATTACCTAATTAAGAAATGCAATACCTCGGAATACGACAACAAATCGCAAGAAACAATATCAAGTCTATCTTGTTCCTATTGGCTTTCCCTTTACTGATTTTAGTAGGGGCGTATGTGGTATTGTATATACTTTCAGACCAAGATATAGAACGTACCAATACTCAGTTTCTTTCGATAATCCCTATGGTTCTTATAGGGGTGGCGATATGGTTCTTTATTTCTTATTTTTTTCATACTCAGATGATACAGTCCGCTACTCATTCTCGCCCCTTGGAAAGGCGAGAGAATATGAGAGTGTATAACCTGACGGAAAACCTATGTATGAGTGTGGGAATGACCATGCCTAAGCTCTATATCATAGAAAGTGATGCGCTGAATGCCTTTGCTTCAGGGATCAATGAAAAAACTTTTGCTGTTACCCTGACACGTGGGATTATCAATACCCTGAATGACGAGGAATTAGAGGGAGTCATTGCCCATGAACTAACACATATCCGCAATCGTGATGTGCGTTTATTGATAGTAACCATAGTCTTTGTAGGGATATTTGCTACCATAGCCGATTTTGCTTTCCGGATGTTGCTCAATGGCAGTATGTCCTCCTCTCGCAATCGTAAAAATGACAAGGGAGGTGGGGCACTTGTATTGTTGATAATTCTTTTGGTGGCAGGAGCTATCTATTTCCTCTCGATTCTCTTTAAGTTGGCGCTTTCTCGCTCGCGGGAGTATATGGCCGATGCTGGAGCAGTGGAACTCACTCGTAATTCTTTGGCTTTGGCCAGCGCGCTGAAAAAGATATCAGGTCATTCTACCATACGGGAGGTTCAAAATGATGAAGTTAAGGAACTTTTTATCGACTACAAAGCACAAGGGTTCTTCTCGCTCTTCGCTACCCATCCACCTATAGAGAAGCGTATACAAGTATTAGAACAATATTAATGATGAATATCTCTATCCTTAAGTACCTTCCGCATCGCGCGCCTATGCAAATGGTGGATACTATCACCCATATCAATGATACCAGTATTGTGACCGAATTTCTTATCCCAGAGGATTGTATCTTCTTGGAGGAAGAATACTTTACCGAATCTGGCTTGATTGAAAATATGGCACAGACCTGCTCGGCTATTGTAGGACAGTTTTTCTTTGGTTTGGAAGAGGATACCAAGAGGGTTATTGGCTATATCAGTGCTATCAAAAAGGCAGAAATTTTCTCTCTGCCGAAGATATTACATACCATACGTACGGAGGCTACTTTGCTTTCTCGTTATGATGACAAGGGATATAGTATTTGCGCAATGGATTGTGGGGTCTATCACCAGGAAAAACTATTGGCACAGGGGCAGATGAACTTATTTATCAAAGAATTGGACGTATGAAAGAACAAGAGATGCCTAACCAGAAGGGGGCTTTGGAGGGGCTTAAGGAGGTTTGTTATGTAACCGATAATCAAGGAAATTACACAACGGCTCTCAGCGAAGGCTGGGAGGTCAAGGATATTGCGATAGAATCCTCTATGAATCTTTTGCATGAGCAAATGCAAAAAGCGAAGGAGCTGATACAAGCAGGTAAGCAGAGCCCTATTGTCTATTACATGGCTCGTGCACGCATGGACTGGGCTACCTTGGCCAGTTATATGGACAAGTGGCAATGGATTATCAAAAGACATGCACGCCCTAAAGTATTTGCTAAGCTCTCTGAAAAAACATTGAAAAAATATGCGGAAATTTTTGATATTTCTGTAGAAGAACTAACCAATTTTCCCTCAAACACATGAGTAAGGTAATAGAGGTCGTCAATCTCTATAAAAAATATAAACAATCACCCCATTTTGCACTGAAGGATCTTTCTTTTTCGGTGGAGAAAGGGGAGATTTTTGGTATGCTTGGTACCAATGGGGCAGGGAAGACCACGCTCATGTCCATCCTTATGGGGGAAATAACCCCTACTGCGGGGGAGTTCTCTATCTGTGGCTTGTCTTTTAAGGGACAAGCCAACCAGATTCGCTATAGGATAGGGGTGGTGCCTCAGGAATATGCACTTTATCCTACACTTACAGCAAGGGAGAATCTTTGCTATTTTGCTAGTCTTTATGGTCTTCGGGGAAAACATTTGCAAAATCTTGTTTCTCAAGGACTTGAAAGGGTGGCGCTTTCACAGGTGGCTGATCGAAAGATCAAGCACTTCTCTGGGGGGATGAAGCGCCGTATCAACCTTTTAGCGGGGATTCTGCACACCCCCGAAGTGCTCTTCTTGGATGAACCTACTGTTGGAGTCGATGTCATGTCCAAGAATATCATTATAGATTATCTAAAAGAGCTCAATGAGCAGGGTATGTCCATCCTATATACTTCTCACCACATGCAGGAAGCTCAAGAATTCTGCCATAGGGTAGCTATTTTGGATAGGGGAGTGCTCCTCTGTCAAGGAACTCCTAAAGAACTTATCTCTCAGGAGAAAGTGCAACACTTGGAGGAGGTTTTTATTCGTTTCACTTCTCAGGAGCTGGCCTATGAATAAGTTTTTTGCATCTATTTACAAGGAAATCCTCCTTATTAGTAGAGACTTGGGAGGACTTATCATTCTTTTTGTGATGCCATTGGTTTTGGTCATCACAGTTACTCTTTTGCAAGATGGGGCTTTCCGAAATATCTCCCAGCAGCAAATGCGTATCCTCTTGGTAGATAATGACCATGGAGAGGTATCACAGCACATACGCATGGGGATAGAAGGGGGGCATTTCTTCTCAGTAGTTACTGATGCTCAAATCAAAGGATTGGACGAACAAAAAGCTAAGCGATTGGTACACCAGGGAGAGTATATCATGGCGATAGTATTACCAAAGCATCTTTCAGCTGATCTGCAAGCAGAAGTACAAGAGAATGTTGATAGGATTCTTAGTGCTTTTATGGAGGAGGAGGTACATAGGCAGCCATTAAAAGAAATAGATCCTAAGGAAGTGCGATTGTACTTTGATCCTACCTTATCTCTCTCTTACAAAGAAGTAATCAAAACCCATATAGATAAGATGATGTACCAAGTGGAAAACCTTTTTATCTATAGTGCTTTTGAGAAGGAATTAGGAGAAGATAAACATCTGCCTTTTCCCACAGGAAGGAAGATGATTACTTTCTCTGAGATTAATCCTACTGAGATGACTCAGCTCCCCAATTCAGTACAGCACAATGTGCCTGCATGGGCACTCTTTGCTATCTTTTTTATCACTATTCCACTTTCGGCAAATATTGTACGGGAGAAGACACAGGGTACTCATATACGCCTATTGACCTCTCCGCTCTCTTATGGGGAATTGCTCATGGCCAAGATAGGAGTTTTTCTTTTAATAGGGCTTTTACAGTTTGCCCTAATGGTGCTTATGGGTTTGTATATTTTCCCTCTTATGGGCTTGCCACTCTTGGATATCACAGGGCGGATGTTGTCTCTTTTTTTGGTAGCTACCTCCGCAACCTTGGCAGCAATCGGCTTGGGGGTACTCTTGGGGACACTCTGTCAGACACAGGAACAGTCAGCACCCTTAGGCGCTACGCTTACGGTAATCCTTGCCGCTATAGGTGGGGTGTGGATTCCTGTTTTTGCCATGCCATCTTTTATGCAGGCTATAGCGAGGATCTCCCCTATGAACTGGGGGTTACAGGCTTTCTATGAAGTATTCCTCCGAGCGGGAAGTATCGCCTCTGTACTCCCCAGGGTGGGACTATTATTGTTATTTTTTATTCTTTGTATGGTAATTTCTATAGTATATGACAAGGCAAAAAGAAATCTATAATCCGACCTCCCTATATGAGAGTATACAGCTAAGAGTACGCTTTAGCGAAACAGATCCCTTGGGGATTGTTTGGCATGGCAACTATATCAAGTATTTCGAAGATGCTCGAGAGGCTTTCGGTCGTAAGTATGGTATCTCCTATCTGGATGTAGAACGACATGGGTTTGCTACTCCTATTGTCAAGAGTGTCTGCGAACATAAGAAAATGGTACGCTATGGGGAACTCCTTGAGGTACAGGCACATTATATGGATACTACAGCCGCCAAGTTGGTCTTTCATTATCTTATCTACAATGCTGCTAAGGAATTGGTATGTACAGGAGAGACAATACAGGTCTTCACCACTCTAAAGGAGGGAACACTATCCCTCTATAATCCTGAATTTTATGAACAATGGAGGAAGCAGCACCTATAAGAATCTTATTAGTTGATAGTGATATCCAATGGTTAGAACATAGGGCAAATTTGTTACAACAAGTGGGTTTCGAAGTTCTTACAGCTACTTCAGCGGCACAAGCATTACGCATAGCCAAGAAGGCTGCTCCAGAGTTCTTGCTACTTAATATTTTTCTTCCAGATACTGATGGAGTGGAAGTGTGTGAACAATTGCCCCAGATGGGACTTCCTACCTATCCTATAGTGGTACTATTGGCTGAGGAAAATCAAGACTATGCTCTTCTGGCAGGATTTGAAGCAGGTGCTGATGATTTTATCTATAAAAACTTAAAACCAAAACTTTTTATCTATAAGTTACAAGCTTTGGTCAGGTGTTGTCTCTCTAAGAAAGAACCACAACACACTTTTGTACAACATGATGATTTTTCACTGGATCCAGACTCTTATACACTTCTTAAAGGGGGAGAAAGATATGTTCTTCCCAAGAAAGAGTTTGAATTGCTCTCTCTCTTACTCTCAGCCCCTGAAAAGCTCTTTACTCGGGAGGAACTTGCCTTGCATATTTGGGGAGATGCTCATCAGGCTAAAAATCGTACCATAGATGTACATATCCGGAAAATCCGAGAGAAAATAGGCCAGAATAAAATAAAAACAATTAAGGGAGTAGGGTATAGGTTAGTGAAGAATGAAAAGTAAAAAGAGAAGAGTGAAAAATGATTTCTCACTTTTCACTCTTCATTTTTTATTTATTGTAAGGTGTTTACAATATCAATAATTTTATTGTAGGTAGCAACCATATTTCTATTGAGATAATCAGTAAGATTAGGGCCATCTATGTTGCCATATTCTCCATTGAAATTCTCTTTAATAAGATTCTCTATCTCGGTATGGGTAGGATATTTCTTGCGATATTGCTCAGCTATACGAACCATAATCTCTACTTCTGCATAACAAACTCCATATTGGTGTAGGTTCTCATAAGTATTCTTCAGATCCCTGTCACTGACAGTATCTTTATTTTCTTTATAAAATTGTTTCACAGCTCTGGAGATTCTTATTCCTTCTTGATATAAAGCGTCTTGATCTCTATAGCGATATATATCAAGAGGGTATTTTTCTAAATTCTCTAATTTGAGCATTAGCTTTTCATAAGCCACAAGTCTTTCCTCTATAAGGCGTTTGTATTCCTCTCGATTGGTAATATCAGTCCTATAGTGGGGTAGGGGATTCTTATGAGGTAGCTTGAGGGTACTAGCCGTGGTATACACAGATACTTCAAAACTGCCTCGACTGCGGTTGTCCTGAGTGAAAATCTCTACCTTGGTAGTCCCTGCTTTTTTGGCTAAAAGGGTAATTTTGTTATCAGTTACATTGCCTTGTAGTTGAGCTATTTCCCCATTGACAATTTGTACTCTATCGGTAGCATTCCATACGCCACTGAAAGTAATTGTAGTGGTTTCTCCTTCTTTTACAACGGCTTTTTCAGGGGTGAAAGAGAGCAAAAGTTTAGGGCTTACAGTAAGCTCAAAACTTCCTCTTTCTTTGTTGTCAGCAGAGAGGATATGTACCTTGGTTGTTCCTGCTTTTTTACCTAAGACGGTAAGTTTGTTATCCTGAACAGCACCTTGTAGGGTAGCAACTTCCTCATTGTCTATTTTTACCTTATCGGTAGTGTTCCAAGTCCCTACTATGCCAACTGTAGTTGTTTTCTCCACTTCTACAGAGGGATTTTCAGGGGTAAACTTCAATGAGGAAGCTACAGGAGGATTACTGGGGTTAGAAGGATTGGTAGGATTAGAAGGGTTTTTAGGATTAGGGGTTACTTCATCATCTCCTTTTTTACTACATCCTATGGTCAAAAGACCAATGGCTAATGCCATAAAAGAAATTTTAAAAAAATATTTCATGTTATAATTATTTTATTCTATTTATAATATTTCATTCTTCATTTTTTACTCCTTACTCCCAAAGACTTGTGTCCAGTACCTGCCCTTACGAGCTATTCCCATTTCTTTTACGTGAGGGTTCATGATGTTAGCACAATGTGCGGGACTACTGAGCCATCCTTCGATAACAGTACGTTCCTGAAAACTACCCATAGCGATATTCTCAGCATAGGCGCGCCAATGGTAGCCAGCCTTGCTCAGACGTTTTCCGGGATCAGCTCCATTCTTACTATAGTGGGTAAGCTGTTTGCGCACAGACATCTCTTCACTGTGCTTTTGAGCTATTGCAGTGAGCTTATCACTCCATTTCAAGGAAGGTACTGCTGGGTAATAGGTATCTCCACACAAGCAACCTTGATTCCTTTGAGCATTGACCAGCTCCAAAAGTAGTTCTTTGTTCAAAGGAGTATCCTGTGCACTTGCGATAATACAAGAGAATAATAGGAAGTAAAAAAATCTGTAAGCCAATTTCAAAAAAATAGTTGAAAATAGAGATTCTTACTCCTCGCTTTTGACTTTCTCCCAAGTATCCTTCAAACCTACTGTTTTATTAAAAACAAGCTTGTCAAGGGAGCTATCAGGATCTACACAAAAGTAGCCTAAGCGCTGGAATTGTACAATATCACCTGCTTTGGCTGTTTGTAGGCTGGGCTCCACATAGGCGGTAATTACCTTTAGTGAATCAGGGTTGATGTAATTAAGAAAACTATCCTCTTGACGATCGGGTTCTGCTACAGTGAAGAGACGATCATATAGGCGTGCCTCTACAGTAAGTGCATGAGGTACAGATACCCAATGGAGGGTACCCTTTACCTTGCGAGTGCTTGCTTCGCTACCACTACCACTACGGCTGTCAGGATCATAAGTACAATGTATTTCCAAGATGTTACCTTCGTTGTCCTTCACTACACTTTCAGCCTTAATGATATAGGCGTTTTTTAGACGAACTTCTCCTCCTAATTTTAGGCGGAAATATTTCTTGTCCGCTTCCTCGCGGAAGTCCTCACGTTCTATATATAATTCACGAGAGAAAGGTACCTTACGATAAGTCATAGGGCTTACCTCTGGATTGTTCTCAGCTTCAAGCCACTCTTCTTGCCCTTCTGGATAGTTGGTAATGATGACTTTTACAGGGTCTAATACTCCCATCACACGATTGGCCTTCTTGTTAAGGTCTTCACGTACACAAAATTCTAACAAAGAGACATCTATCAAGTTTTCTCGCTTAGCGATACCGATGGTATCGGCAAACTTACGTATGGCTTCTGGAGTATAACCACGGCGGCGCAATCCTGAAATGGTAGGCATACGAGGGTCGTCCCAACCCGCTACATATTTTTCAGTAACCAGTTGCAGCAGTTTGCGCTTGCTTACAATGGTATGGCTAAGGTTACGTCGGGCAAATTCTCGTTGCTTAGGGCGTACTACTTCCTTTCCATCGGCAAGGGTAGAGGTGGGAATTACCTGATCCAAAAACCAGTCATATAATTCTCTATGAGGCAAAAACTCTAAGGTACATAGAGAGTGTGATATCTGTTCTAAGTAGTCACTCTCGCCATGTGCCCAGTCATACATAGGGTAGATATGCCACTTATCACCTGTACGATGGTGGGAGGCATTCATAATACGGTAGATGATAGGGTCACGCATAAGCATATTAGGTGAGGCCATATCTATCTTGGCACGAAGTACATAGGTACCATTGGCGAACTCGCCATTCTTCATACGCTCAAAGAGAGCAAGGTTCTCTTCTGGGGAGGTGTTGCGATAAGGGCTCTCTGTACCAGCAGTGGTAGGAGTCCCTTTCTGAGCTGCAATCTCTTCAGAAGTCTGTTTGTCCACATAGGCTTTCCCCTTTTTTATAAGCATTACAGCCCAGTCATACAGCTCTTGGAAATAGTCAGAAGCATAGCACTCCTTGTCCCACTTATAACCCAGCCATGCTACATCACGACGGATGGCATCCACGTATTCTTGTTCTTCTTTGCTGGGATTGGTGTCGTCAAAACGCAGATTCACAGGAGCGTTGTAGCGCAAGCCCAAACCAAAGTTTAGGCAAATAGAACTGGCATGCCCTAAGTGTAAGTAGCCATTAGGTTCTGGAGGAAAACGAAAACGCAAGTTATTTGCAGAAAAACCTCCTGCAAGGTCTTCCTCTATGATATTTTCTATAAAATTGTTGGATCTTTCTTTGATTTCTTCTGCCATGTTAGCTTTTTTAAGGTTTTTAGGTCTTAGATATAAGGTTTGATTTTGAGTAAAGCACTCCCTTGTAAAGAGGGCTTCTTTCAAGAGTGCAAAGATAGTTAAAAAAAATTAATTTGTCAATGAGAGAGAAAGTGTCAGTAGTCTCAAAACAAACTTTTTAATATAAAAAGAGTTCTTTTTATGAGCTCTCATCTGTCAATTTAAATTGTCCTAAGAAATTCATTCGGTTTTTTTGTGATAAAAAAGAAATCTAATTTTTCAAGGAAATCAGTTTTTTCTTTTAAGGAGTATATCTTAAGTTAAGTGAGGATTTTGTCTACCATGGTGATTAAAGGTGTATTCCACTTGCCCTGTAGTATCGGAAATCACGTAATAGAAATCCCATACCTCTCCAAAAAGCTCATCTTCTCCCTCAACAATCCAAGCTTTAAAATGTAGTTGGAGTTCTGTTCTATTAGTAATGGTGTTCCTCAGGTTGGGATATTGCTCCTTGTAGGCTTGAGCAATGAGGATAGCTTCTCTCTTTGTTTACCATGGGAAATGTTCAAAAGCATTGATGACAATTGAGAGGGTAAAACCATGGAAAGTAGCATCATTCCTCAGGGGTAGGGAATACCCAGCTTGTATTTGGTATTTGTTGACCAAAGAAAGTCCTGCATGGGGAGTGATGGCATGGGT
>NZ_ACLQ01000007.1 GCF_000174755.1 Capnocytophaga gingivalis ATCC 33624 | reverse complement strand
GACTATTTTCGAGTATTGGCTTACTCGGAAAGCGCCTAAGGGGTTTTGGGTAGGGTCGGCTATATTGACTACATTTCCTTTTACACGATTGGGAATGCTAAAAAGTCCAGCATTGTCAGCACTGTTATTCGAGAGAATTCGGATGAAATTCATGTAGTTCTCCGATACGCGGAAGAGAGTAATCTCCACGGTATCTCCTTTTTTGAATTTCTCATTTTCGTCGCTACTGCGATTTACAATTTTGGTAAAGAAGTGCCCATCGGCGAAATAGCGCCCGTCAAATCCATACAAGCGTGTTACACCATCAGAAGAGGCTTTGATACGGAGTACAAAGTTATTTTTATCGGTAGGGTCAGCATCGAAGCGTAGGTGGAGCATGATCTCATCACGATTGATACCCCCATCATGTGTCTGGGTGACATTCTCCTGAGTGAGTTGTGGTACTTCCTTGAGGATATCTGCTGCTTCATACCGCTTGCCGTTATAGAGAATGGAAAGTTGGTATTCTCGCTGTAGAGCAGGGCTAAAATGAGTGTTTTTATATACCCCAGCACTTCTTTCCAAGAATGGGAATACATTCCCTTGGTCATCGGTAACCGTGATAGTAGCGCCAGTAGCTCCTTCGGGTGTCTGGGTGCTATAGTAGGGGAGGGTATAGCTCAGCTCAATAGTTTGCGCCTCTCCAGTAGTACCCTTTTCCCAGTCAATATGGGCATCCACTACCAATTCTCTCTCTTGTGTATCCAGATCCAGATCTATGACTTTCTCGCAAGCAGTAAAAAGAGGAAATATGGCTGATAAAAGATATATTCTATGGGATAAAATAGTTTTTTTCATGGCTTAAAAAGTAAAATTATAGGTGATACTTGGGACAATTCCGAAAATAGAAAGCTTGACAGCTTCACTTTGTCGGGTTTCTTTATTATTTCTAAAATAAATAGAAGAGGCATTGTATCGGTTATATACATTGTAAGCCCCAAAGACCCATTCTGATTTCCATTTTCTCTCAGGATGAGGGGTATAGGAAAGAGATACATCCAAGCGGTGGTATAGGGGCAAGCGATAAGCATTGCGTGCACTATAGTTGGAGATGGACACATCGAAGTACTTGTACCTACCTACAGGGAAATTGCCAGGGATACCTGATTGTAGCGTAAATACCGCACTGGCGCTCCACTTCTTGTTGAAGGTATAGGTACCTGTCAGGGAAAAGTTGTGAGGCTTATCATAGGCGGTGGCATACCAATTTCCATTGTTAATCCCCGTCTCTTGGTCTGTCCTTCCTGGGGTTTGTTGTTCTGACTTAGAATAGGTGTAGGAGAGCCATCCGGTAAATTTTCCTGTGTTTTTCCTGATCAATAGTTCCCAACCATAGGCGCGTGTATGTCCTGGGAGTACTTCACGCTCTATGGATTCATTGGCGATAAGGTTCGCCCCATCTATATAGTCCAATCGGTTTTGGACAGTTTTGTAGAAGATTTCAGTTTCTATACTATAGGTATCTTCCTTGAGGTTGGTGGCATATCCCAAGGCGAATTGGTCAGAATACTGGGGTTTTAGGTAAGAATCACTCGGTGCCCATACATCCAGGGGGGTAGGGGAGGCGGTGTTCGATATCAGGTGTAGGTACTGTGCCATACGCGCGTAGCTGGCCTTGATAGAGCGGTTGTCATCAAGTGCATAGGCCATACTCAGGCGAGGCTCAAAGTGTGCATATACATCAATGAGGTCTCCCCTTTTGTATTCTTTTTCGCCTATAGGGGTCGCACGCTCATAGATGCGCTGAGCAGGATTGAAAACGACAGCCTCATCATTTAGATATTTGTTCATGCTGCGTTTTCCTAAGTGAAAGAAAGAACTCCAGCGCAAACCATAAGATAAGGTAAGGTGCTCGCTGATTTTGTGTTCTATATCTCCGTAAAATCCTGTTTCCAAGGCATATTTGTGAGGGAGTACCTTATGGCGTATGGTGGCATCTCCTATAGGGGTGAGTTCCCCTGGGTTGAAATCATAATAGGTGGCTTGCAAGCCATATCCGAGTTTGACCTTTTCCAACAGATAGTGTTTGAAATCGTATAGTAGGTTGAAGTTTCTCACCCACGAATCCCACTTGAATCCCGAGATATCTACATTCAGGCCATAGTAATAATCACTGTAGATGAGGGAAAGGTTCGAAAATAATTGATCGGAGAATAGGTGATTCCAGCGTAGATTGACAAGAGAGTTGCCATAGCTGTTTTTGATAGTTTGGGCTAAGTCGAAGATATCACGACCAAAGTAACCCGAGAGGTACAGACTGTTTTTGTCATTAAGCTTATAGTTGAGCTTGGTGTTGAGGTCGTAGAAGTAGGCCGAATTTTTGTTGTCTGTTAGTTTTAAGAAAAGATGGGCATAGGAAGCGCGTCCTCCTACAAGAAAAGAAGCTTTGTCCTTTACAATAGGCCCTTCAGCTAAAAGGCGAGAGGAGAGCACCCCTATTCCTCCTGTAGCATGGTATTGGGTATTGTTACCATCTTTTTGGTAGACGTCCAATACGGAGGAGATACGCCCTCCATAGCGAGCAGGCATCCCTCCCTTATAGAGCTTCATATCCCGAATAGCATCGGCATTGTAGATACTTAGAAAGCCAAATAGGTGAGAAGCATTGAAGATGGTCGCCTGATCCAATAGAATCAAATTCTGGTCAGAAGCTCCTCCTCTTACATTGAAGCCCGAAGAAGCCTCTCCGGTATTGCTCACCCCAGGGAGCTGTTGTAGTGACTTGATGATGTCTACTTCTCCTACCAGTACAGGGAGCTTCTTGATTGTCTCTATAGGTACACTCACTACACTGGTTTGTGGGGTGCGGATATCCGCTTTGGGAGTGCGCTGTGCCTTGATTTCGATTCCATCCAAGGCAATCCCTTCTTCCTGTAGCTTGTAATTACGGTGTTGGTTTCCCTTCAGGTGTAGGGGCTCTTCTATGGTCTTGAATCCTAAGAACTCTACTTGTAGAGTGTACTCCCCCTCGGGTAGGGTAAGGGAGTAGAAACCATATTCGTTGGTGGAAGTACCCATCTGAGTACCTTTGATCAGGAGGTTTACCCCGAGGAGTTTTTCTCCATTGGAGGCATCGGTGACAGTACCGCTCAGAGTATACTTTTGTTGGGCAGAAAGGCTCAAGCAAAAAAATAAACTACATAATACTAAAAAATATTTTTTCATGTATTGAAAGATATTGAAGATGATTATTCAGGTACAAAGATACACTGATTTGCTGACCAATGCAATAGTTAAAAATAACTATTTTTTGCCAGATAATTCTTTTGTTAAGGTGAAAAAAGATAGAAATCGCAGGCAAATATACAGATATTTTTGTAAATTTGCCCTCAAAAAAGATGAAATATTATCTATGTATAGCCTTTTGGCTTTCCTTGCTTTTTGTAGGTTGCGCTCCTAAGGATAAAAATACTCCTGAAGCTGTAGCCAAAGACTTTATAATAGCAGTGAATAAGAACGAGTTTGCTAAGGCAAAACAGTATGGTGATAGTACAGTTATCCATAGGATGACCCAGATAGAACAGATGTTCAAAGAGTACAAAGGGGAGATTCCAGAGAATCCAGCAATTGATTTTCAAGTGATACAAGTAGTCCCCACAGACGAACATAGTGCAATAGTAACCTATAGCCTTAGGGAAGGGGAATCCTACAAACAGCTCAAGGTACGCAAGATTGCAGGGCAGTGGAAGGTAACCTTGGAAATGCAAGAGGCTATGCCTGAGGAAAAACCTTAGCGAGTGGTTTGGTAACTGCCAAAGTTAAAATTTTGATCTATCAGGCGCTCTCCATTGTCATTGGTCAGTAATAGGTCTTTGATACGTACAAGGTGATTGTAGCGTGTCACTCCAGCAACAGTATCCCTCACTGCACGTGTTACAATAATAACAGTACCTCCTTGGGCTTCTATCTGAGAAAGGACTTTAGGAGAGGTCGCTGGCGGAGACGAACAGAAGTAGGACTGAGAGGGAGCCTCGTCAAAAGTACGATAAAACAGCTTGTAGTTATTGCCAATATTTCCAGTGATGGAGTCCACTTGGTTCTTGAGTGTTCCAGCACTGAACTGTAGAATAAGGGCTTCTTTACCTTGTGTCTTGTATAGGAAAGTAGCTGTAGTATCTCTGGTACAGGAGGTAGCTTCGCTACCGGTGAAGGTAATGCGCTCTACAGTGTAATTACCATCATTACAAGCAATAAGTAAGATGAGCAATAAGCTGATAAAGGGAAAGGTTCTTTTCATATCATTCAAAATATTGGGGCAAAGATACAAATAAAAAATGATTATTAGTTAATTCTCGATAAGAATAAAAAATTAATTCGTACCTTTGGGCACGTAAAAAAATGTAAAATGAACTTAGACAAAAAAGTCTATTTAGATAATGCCGCTACCACTCCTATACGTCCTGAGGTAAAGGAGACCGTGATAGAGGCGCTTTCATACTATGGCAATCCTTCCTCTGTACATAGCTTTGGGCGTACTGCCAAGTCTTTGATAGAGAAAGCTCGCAAGAATATAGCCAAGGAGCTCGGTGTATCTTCCTCGGAAATTATATTTACCTCTGGGGGTACTGAGGCAATCAATATGATACTCAAGGGAGCCGTGAGGGACTTGGGAATTACCCAAATAGTCACCTCTCCTACAGAGCATCATGCAGTGCTTAATACGGTACATTCTATCGAAAATGAATATGGTATACAGGTCTCTTATGTGAAGTTGGATGCTAAAGGCACTCCCGATATAGAGGATTTGAATAAGATTCTCTCTGAATTTCTTTCAGATGAGAAGGTGTTAGTCTCTCTTATGTATGTTAATAATGAGATAGGGAACCTGCTTTCGGTGGCCAAAGTAGCCGAGATATGCCAGAAGTATAAGGCTTATTTCCATTGTGATACAGTACAGGCCGTGGGACATTACCCCATAGACCTTTCTTCGCTCTCTATAGATTTTATTTCAGCTTCAGCTCATAAATTCTATGGGCCTAAGGGTGTTGGGTTTGCTTTTATTCGCAAGGACTTACCTATAAAATCCTTTTTATTCGGAGGAGAACAAGAGCGAGGTAGGCGTGCGGGCACTGAGTGTCTTCACAATATTGTAGGTATGGAGGAGGCTTTCCTCCTTGCTTATCAAAACTTGGATAAGGAACGCACTTATATAGAGGGGCTTAAAAAATATTTCATAGAACGCATAAGCCAAGAAATCCCTTTGGTACGCTTCAATGGACAGAGTGACAACCTCACCGAGAGTGCTTATACTATAGTGAATGTATCCCTGCCTATAGATCCCCAAAAAACAGATGTAGTGATGCTTTTCTTGGATATGAGAGGAGTCGCTTGTAGCCGAGGCAGTGCTTGCCAGAGTGGTAGCTCTCAGGGCTCTCATGTGCTCAAGGCGATTCTCCCTGAAAAAGAAAGGGAGAAGGCACATATACGCTTTTCGTTTTCTATTTTTAATACCAGAGAGGAAGTGAATTATGTCATAGAAGTACTCAAAGAATTTTTACAATGAATCTAAACAATTTATTTCGGATAGCATGGAGAGCTATCTTGCTGAACAAGACACGTACCCTGCTCACGATGTTGGGAATCATCATCGGGGTAGGTTCTGTCATTACTATGCTTGCCATAGGAGAAGGATCTAAAAAAAGTATCAAAGAGAATATTTCCAAGATGGGTACTAATATGCTCAATATCCGTCCTGGTGCAGGTATGTTTGGTGGGGTACGCAACAATAGTGATATGCAATCGCTCAAGCTTACCGACTACTTAGCCCTGAAGAAGGAAGCCAAGCTACTAAAGTATGTGACTCCTGTGGTCAGTGGCAATGGTCAGGCGATTGTCGGGGCAAATAACTGGCCAACTTCTATCTATGGGGTCAATACCGAGTACCTGCCTATTCGAGAGTGGGAGGTAGAGGAAGGTGCTATGTTCGGTCAAGATGAGCTGGATAATCTCTCAAAAGTAGCCGTTATAGGTCGTACTATACAGAAAAACCTTTTCCCTGATGGAGATTCTCCTATAGGACAAACTATCCGCTTTAAGAATATTCCCTTTAAGATTATAGGGATATTGGCCGCTAAGGGAGAAAGTAATTTTGGGCAAGATCAAGATGATATTATCATCGCACCCTATACCACAGTGCAGAAGCGTGTATTGGCACAGACCTACCTACAGTCCATTGTGGCATCGGCTATCAATGAGAATGAAGCAGAAAATGCGGTTAATGAGGTTAAGAAAATATTAGAACGTACACACAATATCGCTGCGGATCAGGAAAATAACTTCAATGTATTCTCCCAACAGGAATTGATTTCCACCTTTTCTTCTACTTCCGAGATGCTTACCGTACTCTTAGTAGCCATAGCGAGTATCTCCCTGATAGTAGGAGGGATAGGAATCATGAATATCATGTATGTATCGGTCAAGGAGCGTACCAAAGAGATCGGATTGCGTATGGCCATTGGAGCAAAAGGTAAGGATATTTTGGCGCAATTTTTGATAGAGTCTGTACTGATTAGTATTACCGGAGGAGTGGTAGGGGTAGTCTTAGGCCTTTTGGCAACTTATGTAGTCAATACATTTATAGGTTGGCCTGTGAGTATTACCTTTTATTCTATAGTGATTTCCTTCTTGGTATGTACCATTACAGGGGTATTCTTTGGTTGGTATCCAGCAAGGAAAGCAGCTGAATTAGAACCTATTACGGCGCTAAGATACGAGTAATAATGATCAATGATTAACAATATAAAAATGGATGTAGCAACATATAAAAAACTATTTTCCGAAGATGATGCTGTGGGATGGGAGGCTATGGACAAATCCTTAGAAGCGCTTTACCCCCATCAAGAACCTGAGCATTATGCTCCAAACCTTCCAGCATCGTTGGGAGGGGACTCTTATTTAGATGGAATAAGTATCTATCATAGTGAGTATCAAGAGCCACATTTTCACTTCGTTACTTATGGTTTTTCCGAGTTGTATTATAATGAAGAAGCCGCAGGGGGCGATTATAGTGGGTTTGGTTTTGAACTTACCTTTCGCCTGAAAAAATCAGGAGATGAGAATGTAGGTTGGGCAATAAACTTTTTACAAAATATAGCCAAATATGTCTTTACTTCAGGGAATTACTTTGAACCTTTCCATGTATTCCCTGCCAATAGCCCCATACGCTTGGAGTATGACACCCAGATTACTGCTGTGGCTTTTGTTCTTGATCCAGAATTGGGTGAGATAGATACTCCTCATGGAAAAGTTCAGTTCCTGCAAGCTGTGGGGATTACTGCTAAGGAATTAGAAATGCTTAGAGCAAGTTTTTCTATAGAAAAAGTGGAAGAACTTATCAGACAACTTGAAATAGGTAACCCGTTACTCATCACGGATTTGGACAGAAAATAGTTTTTTGAGGTTTAAATTACTAATCACTAAATTAATAATTAAAAATGGATTTATCAACCTATTATAAGCAACACCCAGAGGAACGGTATGAAAATATTCGTCGAATGGGAGAGATACTCAGTCGAGTAGAAGAGACTCTTACTAAGGCTGAAGCTCTTTTGGAAGAGTGGAAGGCCTTACAGCCAGATTTTGAAACTTTAGTAGCTTATTATGACAGTCCACAGTGGAGGGAGGATTATTTTGATAGCAATGATGGAAAGATTCCCGATGAGGTACCCCAGTGGGTGCTTACTCAAGATGCTATCTTCGATGCTATAGGAACTGAGTTTGACTTGGCTGATGGCTACAAGGAGCTTATAGAGACTATTGATAGTAAAAAGTGGAAAGAATAAAAATTAAAAAAATGAATAAGATAAAACTAACTTTATTTGTATTAAGTGCCATCTTTATGCAATCTTGTGCGAATCAGTCTACTGCAAAAAAGGAAGAAGCAACACCACAGGCAGAGACTACTACCAATAAACTTCCTAATCCTCAATTAGAGGGGCAATGGACAATTCTCCATATAAAAGGGGTGAAACTTGTCAAGAATACCCATAGTATCTATATGAAGGTAGACCTGCAGAAAAAAACAATCTCGGGGAGTGATAGTTGTAATAACTACACAGGTATGATTACTACCGTGACCGATAGCGAGCTTGTTTTCTCTCCAGTAGCCTCTACCCTAAGACTCTGTCCTGAAGTGGAGTATGATGGGGCTTTCCATACTGCCCTACAGGAGACAGTTTCTTATAAAATAGAACAGGATAATTTACACTTATTCAATAAGGAAGGAGAGGAAGTGCTCACTTTCTTGAAAAAAAATGAAAAGTAGTACTTAGCCATAGACTATTAATAGCTACCAATCATTGATTACAGATGAAATACCTATTACCATTACTTTTGTTCTCTTGTGCAGCTCCACAACAAATGGAAAAGAAAGTAGATACTCACTTGCTACTGCAAGGGGAATGGACCTTACAAACGCTTCGAGGAGTAGCGCCTGTAGCTTCTATTCCCTTGCCCAGCCTACAGATAGATCTTAAGGAAAATCGTATATCAGGCAATGGAGGATGTAATAATTATTTTGCCTCCATAGAGCATTGTTCTCCTACAGCACTTTCCTTTTCGGGAATTGGAGCTACTCGTATGCTTTGCTTATCGGAAAATATAGAAAGTGCTTACTTTAAAGCTTTACAAGAGGTAGCTTCCTATAAAATACAAGAGAATACTCTTCTTCTATTTGATAAGCAAGGAGAGGAAATTCTAAAAATGACAAATACTATAAAACCACTAACCCACAACCAGTCATGAAAAGATTATTTTTGGCTATAGTAGCCCTTTCTATGTCCATGGTGGCGCAGCAAAAACCTATCTTTACTCAAGGAAAGATACAGCAGGCGACCGTTTATTTTACAGGGGTAGACCTTACCCACACAGCTTCAGCCAATATTCCTAAGGGGACAAGCGAGCTGGTGATTAAGAATGTCGCCAACTCTCTCTCAGAGGAGACAATACGGGTATTGGCTCCGTCCAATGTGACAGTTCTCTCAGTACAATTTACTTCTCGTTATATGCAGGAATATGAGGTGGAGAAAAATAGCCCTGCTCTCAAGCGTGTACAGGATAGCCTTACTCTCTTGGAAAAACAACTTAAGAAGCTTCGAAACCAGCGCTACACAGAAGAAAAGACCATAAGCCTCTTGGATGGAAACAATACACTCAAAGGGAGCCAAGATGGGATTGCTATAGGCGATATTCCTAAGCTTATGGACTATTATACCGCCAAGCGTACGGAACTGCTCAATAGCATAGATGTCCTTAAGGAAAAAGAAGAAGCACTTACTACAGCTATTGCTAAGCTCAATGCTAAGCTTGATGTCAATGCTTCTCAAGAAGAAAAACTCTCCAATGGAAAAATTATCCTTCAGCTGATGTCGCCTGTAGCACAAAAGGCTGATTTCCAAGTAAGCTATATCTCCAATCGCGCTACTTGGCGTCCATTCTATGAGCTTAGAGCCGATAGGCTCTCTGCTCCCATTCACCTGCTTTACAAGGGGCAAATCTCACAGAGTACAGGAGTGGATTGGAAAGGGGTGAAGCTCTCACTCTCCAGTGGCAACCCTAACAAAAGCAACCAATTCCCCATATTACAGGCATGGCATCTTTATTTTGGCAGAGAAACTTATGAGTATACTGGCGCCAGAAATGCAGCTCCTCTGGGATATGCTAAAGTTACCACAGATGCAAGCCTCAAAAGAGCAGATGTGGAAAAAATGGTTTTAGAGGAATCCTCTGTGGCTGAGTATACTACAGTGGCTGAGAATCAGCTAAATGTATCTTTTGATATAGATACTCCTTATGATATTCTTTCTAATGGAAAAGCTCATAGCGTTTCCCTACAAGAGTTAGACCTGAAGGCTGATTACAAATACTATACAGCTCCCCGTGTGGACAAGGAAGTATATTTGGTAGCGGCTGTAGAGGATTATTCCAAGTATAATCTTCTCTCAGGAGAAGCAAACATTGTTTTTGAAGGGTTATATGTAGGTAAAACGTATATAGAACCTAATCAGACCAATGAGACACTCAATGTAACCATGGGGAATGATAGGAAAATCAGTGTAAAGCGTGAAAAGATCAGTGATAAGTCCCAAACCAAGTTTATCTCAGGTAATAAGGAACAGATATTCACTTATGATATTATATTGCGTAACAACAAAAAAGAGAAAGTAGACCTTGTTCTTAAGGATCAGTACCCTATCTCCACTGACAAATCGATGGAAGTAGAGCTCTTAGAAAGCTCTAAAGCTATTGTAGATGACAAGACACATATTCTCACTTGGGAGCTTACCCTCAAGCCCAATGAGACAAAGACCTTCCGCCTAAGCTATAAGGTAAAGTACCCAAGAGATAGAGTTATAGGGAATCTGTGATAATCAAAAATAATAAAAATCAGGAATTCATTATTTTATGAGTTCCTGATTTTTATCATTTATACAAAATGTGTTTTTTGCATAAATGATAATTCTTATTAAGGGATAATTTTTTTAGATTTTATTAACGTGGAAAAAAATAGCGTTTTTTTTCCACGTTATACTCTACATGGAAAAAAATAGCGTTTTTTTTCCATGTTAGTTTTTTTCTCTCTTTAGTACCTTTATTAGATTTTCATTAGTATAATAGTTGCTTTTCCCTACTTTAATTTTGTCTAATAGGCCTATTGAAGAAATCATATCTAAATAATTCTGTGCAGTACGCTTACTTATATTCAAATCTTTTTCCAAAAATTCTATTTTGGTATAAGGATTTTTAAAGAGGTTATTAAGCAAGTCTTGACTATATATTTTGGGTAACTCACTGCGTAGGCGCTGTTTGGTTTGCTGCATGAGTACTTTGATTTCTTCTACAAGTTCAATGGTTTCTATAGCAGTAATTTCTATTCCTTTGAGGAGATAAAGTATAAGTGTCTGCCAATCATTATTAGTTCTTACAAAAACTTCAATACAAGAGTTACAAAAGCGCTAAGGAAGGTAGCGATAAGTACGCCTCGGGCTCTGAGGTCATGTCTTAGGCGGATAAAACCAAAGAAGGCTACAAGGTTCAGTATGGCGCCTAAGCCTATGATAGTGCCTAAGACTTCTTGCTCATAAGCCATGATAAGCATAGTGACAAGGTCGGTAGGGTAGGCGAAGAAGAGCCACCATAGGAGGATTCCCAAGGCATTGGCTATGAGTCCTACTAAGAAGCCTATACCTATTTCTTTATATTTATTTCTTCTCATGGAAAGGGTATTGGTTAAGTTGTTCTAAGCTTGGGTAATGGGTAAGGTCAGCATGTACAGGTACTACCGAGATATAGCCATGATCAAGTGCCCATACATCGGTATCGGTACCTTCATCCTCACAGATAAATTTGCCCGTAAGCCAATAGTAATCACGTCCATGCGGATTGGTACGATGGTCAAAGCGCTCTTCCCAGCGAGCACGTGCCTGGCGGCATACTTTTACTCCTTTGATTTCTTCTCGCTTGAGCTTGGGTATGTTCACATTGAGCACCACTCCGTGTGGAAGTTTGTTTTTTAGTACATTGAGGGTAATATCGCGCACAAAGTCAGTACATTGGGAGAAATCAGCATCCCAGTTCATGTCCAAAAGTGAAAAGCCAATAGCGGGAATTCCTCCTACTCCTGCTTCCACAGCTGCACTCATGGTACCAGAGTAGATGACATTGATAGAGGAGTTAGAACCATGATTGATCCCACTTACACACAGGTCGGGGGTACGATCAAGGATCTCGTGTCTGGCAATTTTCACACAGTCCACAGGGGTGCCACTACAGCGGTATTCCACTTGGGCGCCACTATCGGTATGGACACGTTCGCAAAATAGGGAAGAAGTAGTCGTGATAGCATGTCCCATGCCACTCTGTGGCGCATCAGGGGCTACAACGACTACTTCTCCTATGGAGGTCATCACCTGTATAAGGGTACGTATACCAGGGGCAGTAATGCCATCATCATTGGTGATAAGGATTAAGGGCTTTTGCATATATTTCTCAAATAATGGTGCAAAAGTACAAAATAATGTTCAATGCTAATAAGGATTAATGATTAATTTTTTAAGGCAGAGATAATCAATTATTAATCGCTATTTTTAGTTTTCTTTATAAGTCCTATTATCACTCCTAGGATTAGCCCCCCGAGCGAGCTTCCTATAATAGCATAGATGAAGGTAGAGATTACAGTGGGTTTGCCTTCAAAAAGTCCTTGTTGAAATTCCATTACTTCGTCCTCGGACATTCTTTGAAGCAAAGGTGCCATCTTTTCAAGGGCTAGCTCTACAACTTTTTCATAATAGTTAGGGTCTAAGTAAGTGGTATAGACAACACTATAGATAGCAGAAAATATTCCCGCGATGACCCCTATAAGGGCCCCTATCTTCAGACCATCAACCACAGTGAGTTGACCATTATTGGCTGTCTTATATTGCTGGATACCCCATGTAATAAATAAGGCATACATAGCTGCACCCACTAGCCATAAGAGAATACTCAAGCCTGTATTACTTGTGTAGAGCACTCCTGTGGTATACTGTGTAAAGTTAAAGATAATCATCGCTATTCCTAAGAAAATCCCATTTTTGATAACGATGTTTTTCAATGCTGTTTCCATAAATTAGTAAATTTAACAGCACAAATATACGAATTATTTTCTAATAACCAATGATTAAAGATTATTTTTTCATTAATCATTAATCATTGTTCATTGATCATTGATCATTGGTTCCAGTCTATTTTTCGAGAAGCATACATAACGATCGCCAGGATGACAAAGAGCCCTACACTGCCTACTAATAAGGCATAGTTTTCCAGCTGGATAATCACATAGATAAATCCATACAAAGCAGCCAAGGAAATACCAATAAAGGTAGGAAACTTCTTGTTCTTGAGAATCGCTACCGAATACAGAGAGATAAGCCCTATGGTCATTACGGAGGAGATCAGGTATGCCAAGGCGAAACTACTATGTTCGGTAATGGAAACTAATAGGGTATAGAAAAGAACCAAGGCTAAGCCGATCATCGCGTATTGGAAAATATGAATCTTTATCTTGCTGATACTCTGCAAGAGGAAGAATATAAGGAAGGTCATCCCAATGACTAAGAAGCCATACTTGACCGCTCGCTCATTCTGTTGGTACTGATCTACAGGGATTAAGAAATTTACCAAATAGGCATAGGAGTTGATTTTAGGAAGTTCTCCAAAGGACTGTTGCGAGAACGGACGGTTCAGGTGCAGTACCCGCCAGGAAGCTGTGAAACCTTGCGGAGTGATTTGCTTTTTGTAAGGGAGGAAATGCCCAAAAAAGCTCGGATTAGGCCAATTGGATGAAATAGTCCCCTCGGTGGTCTTGCCTATAGGCGCAATGGCGATGTGCTTGCTACCATCATAGGTGATAGAAAATGAGAAATCCAACGGCTTGTTGAGTTCCTCCTTGGGGATAAAGCCTGTTTGTAAGGAGGAAATATGGCTACTTCTACTACCACCATAGTATTCTCCTTCTATTTCTATCATAGCATCGGTGTCCTCCCAAGAGTAATAAGAATCTTCCCCCTCTTGGTCATAGGTAGGCTCAAGTGGGTAGGATTTTCCAGCCAAGGTAATCGTTACGATATTCTTGATACTGCTCAGGTTGGTCGTGCGAATAAGGATGGTGGCTTTGTCCCAGGCTATATCTTCGTCCAGGATTCCTTTGGAGGAGAAATCAGGGGCTATATAGCGACCTGTAAAGTCCATAGAGGCGGTGAATACAGCCGATTCGTAGTTGTTACGCTTCTTTACCTCGGTCTGCACTTGGGAATTATTCTTCAGCTCTTCAGGGAAGAAATAGGCATAAGAGGTCTTGAAGGTAGTGCGATTTACATCCGAATAGACCTTGTAAGGGACTTTCAGGATAGGACCATAGAAGTAGATAGCGCTGCCCCATTTTGAGTCGATTTCATCTACCACACGCTCTTGACGGGATTTTCGCTCTCGTACCAAGTCCTTGACAAAGGATAGCGGTATGAGTAATAAGAGCGCTAAAGTTCCAATAAGGAACATACGGAAAGTGTTGGATTGCAATAGGTTTGCAAAAGTTGATCTTTGAGTATCCATTTTTATTAAGAATTAAAGGGTTACAGAGTTAAAGGGTAATAGGGTTAAAGGTTATAAGGTCACGAAGTTATAGGGCTATAGTTCGGGACAAGACATAAATTCCTTTATTAACATTGATCATTAAACATTAATCATTAAACATTGATCATTAATCATTTTAAAAGTGCTTTGTAATTCAAAGTGTAAATATAAAAAAAATAATATGATGCTAATTCTCTTGGGGAGAGGTACTTAGTTGGCACATTTTCTCAAGGGCTTCCAGATGCTCTTGGAAGGCTTGGCGTCCCTTGGCAGTAGCTCTATAGCGAGTATTGGTCTTTCGACCAATAAAAGTCTTTTCTACAGCGATATATTCATCATTCTCAAGGGCACGGGTATGGCTGGCCAAGTTGCCATCGGTAACACCCAGAAGTTCTTTAAGGGTATTAAAGTCGGCACTTTCATTAACCATCAGTACGGACATGATTGCCAAGCGTATGCGATGGTCAAAAGACTTGTTGATATGTGCTAAAAGAGACTTCAAAATTAGATAATAGGTATTTAGGTAATAAAACCAGCAAGGGGTCTTTTAATTCTTTTTCTTTTTGGGTTCTATATAGAAATTCTTATCACTTAAAATATTAGTAATCATATATTTCCCTTTGTTATTTTTCTTCAATTGATAATCTACGCAAGTTTTCTTCTTTTCCCAGTCAGAAAGCAAAAAACATACTCTATATCTATCATTACCTAAAGAGGTAATTTTCAAACTGCGATTAAGAGTTTTTGCTTCATAGTCTTGTGCTTGTATAAAAGGGTCATATTCTGGTGAATTATCTTCGCGAGAGGGAGGAAATACTTTATTGAACAATTCCTTAGATACATATTTTAAAAATTGCTCTTCTTTCCATGAATTATCATCATATATTACTTTGTAAAACTCCTTCAAAGTAGCGATAGCCTTTTGGGTATCCGTATCATTGGTTTGTGCTTTTAGGCAGAGCCCTCCTATGAGGAATAATAGGGTTGTAATAAAAAATTTTGTCTTCATAGTATATTTATTATCCATCCCATCCTATATGGGTAATTTCTTTTCCTTCAAAATCTATTTCTAACAAATGATCAGGGGAGAAAATATCCCCAGCACTTATATGAGCAGAGATTCCTATACTCCCAATATCCAAATGACCGCTATATACTTCCAAAGTGTTGTACCAATTGTCATCAGCCTCAGGTGTATATGCCCCACAATGCTCATTGTAATAGTTAATGAGTGTCGCTTTAGCATCCGAAAGCCATTCTAAATATTTATTTATACTATGCAAACAGCTTTCTAAAGGAATATCTTTGTTTATAAAGAATGAAAAATTCTCTTCTTCTACCTCTCTGCCGAAAATAACTACTTTTCTCGTTGGGAGTACATACTCATATGAGGACTCAAAATCTTCTACTTTCTCAAAATCTTCTATTTTAAGAATTTTCTGCTTTTTCTTTGCTTTCGATTTGCGTATGTCCTTGATACAAAAAGTATCTTTGTGTGTCTGAGCTTTGTCCGCCAAAACTACTAACTTGCTTTTCTCCTTATAGTTGGTAGGGTCGGCAATGCGCAAGAAAGTCTCATAAGCTGAGAGATGGTATTCTAATAGGCTGTAAGTATCAGTAAGGATACGTTCCTCTTCCTTAGTACGTTCGGTTTTGGCTTGCAAATCGTATAACAAGTCGTAAAGAGCCACAGCTCCCTGATGGGGTTCCTTTGCTTTGCGAAAAACATTAGAAGCATCAATATAGCGCTTGAGAACCTCTATCATAATGATTCTTTTTTGTTTCGCTCGTACTTGAAGTGCATAATACCTCCATAGAGTATATGGCATATACCAAATCCTATCACCCAAAATAGGAGTCCATATCCAGAGAACTGTACTGCAAAAAGTCCTAATACAATTTCAGTAATACCCAGATAGTGTACATCGCCAAAGGTGTATTTGCTCACATTCACACAGGCCAATCCATAGAATATTAGCGTCATAGGAGCAAGCAATCCATAATGTCCGTTCCTAAGAAGCAGTATACAGAGTATTCCACCGGTGAGTAAGGGGAGGGCAAAGTTGTATAAGGCACGTTTGGAGGTCGCATTGACCAGGGTTTCTCCATTGCGCTTGGCCTTGTAGGCAGAGAGCAAATAAGCGGTAACAATCGAGGCTACCAGTACTCCCAAGGCAATACCGATGAGCTTCCTGAAGGTATTGCTCTCCAAGATAACATAGGACTGCTGCAAATAGTGATCCTCCAAGATACTAAAAGCCAAACCCGCTCCGATAAGGGCATATATCCCTGCCAATACCCCTGAGAGTCCACTTAAGGAGAGAAATTGGGTGGATTTGCGCATTATCTGACGAATTTCCTTTAGGTCATCCAAGTATTTATGCTCTTCCATATAAAAGTACTTTGAGCTGCAAAGTAACAACAAAAAATCGACATGACCAAATCTTTTTGAAAAAAAATTGTATTTTTGTCGCGAAATAGCCTAAGAAAAAATTTCTTTATGATGAAAATATCTCTAGTCATTACTATAATGTGCCTGTTTTCAGGGCTTATGGGATATGGACAAGGCATGATCAAACCACCTAAGTGGAAGGAAACGGAGCTACGAGGGGAAGTGAAATCTATAAAAATAAAAACAGCACTTTATCCTATGCAAAAACAAGTCTATCCTTCTCTTAAAAAGATAGAAAGGAAACCTTCAGTTGTCCTTACCGATACCTATTTCTTTGACAAAGAGGGGATACCTATTTCTTTTAGTATTGACAAAGATGTCCAGCTATCCTTTAGCTATGAGTATAATCAAGAAGATAGAATCATCAGGAGAATATCTGAGAATACAGCTCTCTCTTATCAAGAAGAAACGATCTATAAGTACGATCTTAAAAATAATCTGATAGAAATAAGTACCAAGGGAAAATCACAAGAGGAACTCGATAAGTATGAACTTACTTATAATGCAAAAAATCAGCTTATAGAAAGAATAAGAACCCAGTATAAGCAGCAGGATACCCTGAGGTCTCAGCACTGTTATCTGTATGATGTACAAGGACATATATTGGAGGAAACCATTAGTAACTTCAATCCTTCAGAAGACCACTGGAAAGTAATTCAAGTGATTCGCTATCAATACAATGAAAAAGGAAATGTCATAGGACAAAAAGAGCTCAATAATATGGGGGGAGGCGTGTACCTGCCTCGAGAATATTGCTATACCTATACTTATGACAGCCAGGGGAATTATCTTACTCAGATAGAATACCATGTTTATGGGAAAAGAAAAGAGAAAGTAAAGGTCATCGAACGAGAAATACAGTATTATTAAAGGTTTTTGCCCCAAAATATATTTTAAGAACTAAGAAGTATGAATCAGATTTATTTTATGGTGCCTATGTATTGAAATTAACAATCCTTTATCTAACCAAACGATAGAGGAAAGAACTTATTAGATAACTTTCAGCTTTAAAATATCTCAAAATGACTATAACAGATGCTCCTAATACCTACAATAATGCTATAGAGATACTCTACCAGAAAGGATATGAAGTGTTTTTACTTGACAAAGATGAAGATTACCTCATTACACAAACGCCTCTTAGGCTCTTGGCTTTGCTGTTGCTCATAGATTATTATGGATGGGATTGGTATAAAATAGCTGTTCCTTCTCACCTCAACGAACTAAAAAGCTACTAAAAACAACAAAGGCTGTCGCAAACTAAATTTTGTGACAGCCTTTTGTTACTTTTTGTTTTTTGTTAATGGCAAAAAACTACCATATCTAAATCGTTTTTAAGGCAAAAATCGATATTTTCTTTTAGCCCCATAATGGCCTCATAAGCAAAACCTTTTTCATCATCATCTCCATCTAACATAGCTTCTATTTCATCCTCCGTTTTATGAACTTTGGCAAACAAAGAGGCTATATGTTCAAGTCTTTTCTTGTCTAATAGGTCTATCATAGGGAAATCGGCTATTAGAGGTAGTGGAAAAGGGTCGGCATAATCAGCAGGGAATAACTCTGTCTCTATATCAATCTCAATATCATAATCTTCGGCAACAGTTTCATTGATAACTTCGGTTATATACCCTAACTTAATTTCTTGTGTTTTGGGCAGGGTTTCCCCTAAAGTAGCGCAAATTCCGATGAAAGCATATCCGTAGTGATACTCCTCCAAGGTGTAAGGATTGCCCTTTATAATATCGATAAGGGCTTGAGAGGTTTCTTGGTTTTGTTCGGCATAGTTTTGGAAAATATCATTGGCTTTTACCTTTTGCAAAAGGGCTTCATCTTTAGAGCCAAAAACAGCTTTGATTTCAGGAGTTTTCACTCCGTAAGTAAAAATATAATATCCCATAATTGAGTGGATTTTTAAGAAAGGACAAAGATAGTATTTTTTATCTATTATTCAGTAATAATATTACATCCCCAGCCGTCATAGTAACCATTGAATTGGAGGGAGAGTTCAATCAGGTCGGATACGATTTCTTCGATGTGCTCGATGTGGTCTTCGCGAGAGAAATTGAGTACATAGCGGCTTTCGGGGTTGTTTTCTTCGTTGTAGTTGGCTGAAAGGATTTTAAAACCTGAGCTTTTCACCAGTTCGATAAAGGCTTTTTGTTCGTTTTCTTCACCGAAATATACCCAGTGGTCGATTTCACGTGGTTTTTCGAGGGTATCACCCCCTTCTTTTAGTTGTTCAATCACCATTCGGTTGAGGATTTGGTGGATTTCTACACTATTGGGATAGAGTGTATGCAAATATTCTTGCCACTGAGGGTCTTCTGCTGAAAGACATTTAAACTCATAGGAAGGGAAGGCTTCCATTGCTTTATAGCAGGCTTTTATAACAGTTTCGGTGTCTTTGCTGTAGCTATAGACTTCGCGGTTGCCTCCTCCGGTGACAATAGCTACCTCAATAGCTCCTGCACTCTCGATAGCATCGCAAAGAGCGTCCTCGATATCCGCAAGGGTTTCGAACTCTTCTTGAGATGAAAAGCCATTATCGTAAGGGTGTTGCATTTTTACTATGGCACGCACTACCACAGGAAAATCTGCGATAGGAGCGATGCTCTTCAGCGCTAAATTCAGCCGAATAGAGACGGGAGTCTCGCCGAAAGAAGTGCGGTAGAAGTCCCAGTTTTCGGGGATTTCGATAGGGGAATGGTTGTCATTCATAGGGAATTGTTTTTAATAAAGGGCAAAGGTAATGATTTTTATGGAGAAGGGCAAAAGTATAGTTAGTAAATTCAAGAATAAGTTGTATTTTTGCCAAATAAGTAAATAGATATCAAAAATATGCAACACTGGATATTGACCTCTGCACAAGAGTTTTACGCAAATGCTAAAGATATATTGGACAAGTGCTGAGCCTCATTCTATATAGAGGTAGGAGATGGTAAGGGTGGGTATCGGCAAATTCTTATCACTCGAGAGAATGAAAGCACTATCCCCTCAATAATGCTTGAGGAGATAGAGGGTTTTACCTACCGTCAGTTTATCATTGTCTCTAGCCCTAATGTTACCATAGATACTGAAAAATGTATTTATGATCAAGATATACTGCCTTATGTTATAGAAGGTACGGGAGGAAGAGAAACGGAAGACATTATAGAGTGTATTTACTTGCGGATGATTCTCATTACCAAACTAATGGACGCCTCGGCTAAGTATCTTTATAAGAAGTTGTATAAAAATTTAGAAGCTAACCCTAACTTTCGTAAGGGATTTCATCAAGGTTCTTCTATGCACAAAAACGCATTGTATGATTTAAGAACTATCCATAAGACCAAGCGATTTGGTCTTAATAATCCTTTATCTATTCTAACGATAGAGGAAAGAGAGGAGTAAAGATATTTTTAAGTTAAAAAACAACAAAGGCTGTCGCAAATTTTAGTTTGTGACAGCCTTTTTTAAAGGTTTAATTCTTATGATCTAAGACTTTCCTCCCACGAGTACTGAGGTCATACTGATAGAACCTCCTACGATTGAATCATTGAAAATCAGCACTTCATCATCTTCTTCTCGCAAAGCCATTACATAGAGCAAAGGCAAGTAATGGTCGGGAGTGGGCACGGATAGTTTTGCGTTTTCTCCGAATTGCTCAAAATGTACTAATGCCTCTAAGTTATTATCGGTTATCGTTTGATTGATTTGATCACGAAAGGCAAAAGCCCAATCATAACCAGCATCTAAATCGTTGATATAACGAAAGTTCATCAGGCGTAAGTTATGTATGATATCTCCGCTTGCTAAAATCAATACTCCTTGTTTGCGCAAGGGAGCGAGTTTTTTGGCTAAATCGGCGTGCCATTGAGCAGGCTTGGTAGCATCTAAGCTCAGTTGTACTACAGGAATATCTGCCTTAGGGTACAAGAACTTTAATACCGCCCAAGCGCCGTGGTCAAATCCGCGTTCGGGGTCTACTTTTAGGTCAGTATCTGCAAGGAGTTCTTGCACTTGTGCTACTAACTCTGGAGAACCTTTAGCGGGATATTGCACTTCGCTGAGAGCTTTTGGAAATCCGTAGAAATCATACATCATTGGAGGATTAGGGTTTCCCATAATAAATAATCCCTCACTATACCAATGAGCAGAAATACACAAGATAGCTTTTGGTTTATCAAAAGTCTGTGTGATTTCGGCAAACTTTTGGTTAAAAGGATTCTGCTCATCAAGAGCGTTCATCGGATTGCCGTGTCCTACAAATAGAGCTGGGATTTTCTTAGTCATTAAAAGAATTTTAATTTCTAATTTGCTAATTGAATTGCGAGTTCTTTGAGTTGTGCCTCATCGATAGGGGAGGGGGCATCAATCATCACATCGCGACCGCTGTTGTTTTTAGGGAAAGCAATAAAGTCGCGTATGGTTTCTTGTCCGCCGAGCAGTGCCACCAATCGGTCGAAGCCAAAAGCCAAACCACCGTGAGGAGGAGCGCCGTATTTGAAAGCGTTCATCAAGAAGCCAAATTGTGCTTGCGCTTGCTCGGGAGTAAAGCCGAGGAGTTCAAACATTTTGGCTTGTAACTCTTGGTTGAAGATACGTATAGAACCACCGCCTACTTCGTTGCCGTTGAGCACGAGGTCATAAGCATTGGCGCGTACAGCACCTGGGTTGCTGTCGAGTAACGGAATATCCTCAGGTTTAGGCGAGGTGAAAGGGTGGTGCATCGCAAAGAAGCGTTCTTCCTCTTCGCTCCACTCCAAAAGAGGGAAATCTACTACCCAAAGTGGTGCATATTCATCAGGTTTGCGCAAGCCGAGACGCTCGGCGAGTTCCATACGGAGGGCGCTGAGTTGCCCACGTACTTTGTTGGCCTTTCCTGAAAGGATACAGATAAGGTCGCCTGCTTGGGCGCCCGTACGTTCTGCCCACGCTTTGAGGTCGTCCTCGTTATAGAATTTATCTACTGATGATTTGAAGCTACCATCTTCATTGCATTTTACATATACCAAGCCTGTTGCGCCTATCTGTGGGCGTTTCATCCATTCTACCAAAGTATCAATCTCTTTGCGGGTGTAGCTATTAGCTCCAGGTACGGCAATACCTACTACCAATTCGGCTTCGTTGAATACCTTGAAATCGCGGTGTTGCGCAATGTCGTTGAGTTCACCGAATTTCATACCGAAACGGATATCGGGTTTGTCGTTACCGTAAGTTTTCATCGCCTCGGCATACGTCATACGAGGGAAAGCCCCAAACTCTAAGCCTTTGAGTTCTTTGAGGAGGTGTTTTGCCAATCCTTCAAAGGTTTGGATGATGTCCTCTTGTTCTACAAACGACATTTCGCAGTCTATTTGGGTAAACTCCGGCTGACGGTCGGCGCGGAGGTCTTCATCACGGAAGCACTTTACAATTTGGAAATACTTATCCAATCCGCCTACCATTAGCAGCTGCTTGAAGGTTTGTGGGGATTGTGGCAAGGCATAGAACTCACCTGGGTTCATACGGCTGGGCACTACAAAATCACGTGCGCCTTCGGGTGTTGATTTGATAAGTACAGGGGTTTCTACCTCTATAAAGCCTTGTCCAGAGAGGTAGTTGCGCACGATCATGCCTACCTTGTGGCGAAAAATAAGGTTATCACGTACAGGAGTACGGCGTATATCGAGATAGCGGTACTTCATACGGAGGTCTTCACCGCCATCGGTATTATCTTCAATGGTAAAGGGAGGAATCTCAGAGTGGTTGAGCAAGGTGAGTGCCGAAACGAGGATCTCCACCTCTCCGGTAGGAATATTTGTATTGGCAGCCTCGCGCTTGATCACAGTTCCTTGTATCTGAATCACGTCCTCGCGTGAGAGGGTTTTCGCCTGCTCGAAGACTGCTTTATCAGTGCGTTCTTCATCGAATATAAGCTGGGTGATGCCATAGCGGTCGCGAAGGTCTACCCAAATCATAAATCCCTTGTTGCGGATGCGTTGTACCCATCCGCTGAGGGTTACTTGTTGTTTTTCGTGCGAGAGTCGTAACTCTCCACAAGTATGCGTTCTGTACATTTTTTTAATAGGTTCTAATAACCTGCAAAAATAGTTATTAATTTTGAAAAGTGCAAGATATGAGGCAATTTTATTATATAGATAATAAAATCATGAAAAGTGTTGGATAAAGCAGAAAAAAGAGGTGTAAAATTTTTATAATAAGAAAAAAATGTGTATCTTTGCCTCTGATAACGAGCTAATTATTGCCAAAAATGGAAAGCCCTACACAACAACTGATAGATATACTTAGAACCTCTCCCAGTGTGGAACTACTTAAGTCTAAGAATAGGGTGCCTATAATTACTTTCTTCATAGAGACCTTTACTGAAGACCATAAGGTGCTAGCTCAGGAGGTCCTTTTCCAGCAGTTATCGGACTTTATAGAAACCCAACACTTGGAAGAGGAGGAGAGTGAAGCGACTTTTGAGGTGCTTTTTGATGAAAAGGCGAAGCACTATGTACGCAATTGGCTCAGCAAAGGCTTTTTGACAAACTATCAGGACGAACAGGGGGAGGTGTATTATGAGCTTTCGTCTCATTCGGTTAAGGTGATAGATTGGCTTTGGTCACTGAAGAAAGAGGAGTATATAGGGACAGAATCCAAGTTCAGCAGTATCTTTCATCAACTTAAGGAGTTAGTGGAATTTACCAATGAGGACAGGCAGGAGCGTCTTCTGTTGCTGGAGCGGCGTAGAGATGCACTACAGGAGCAGATAGATAAGCTCAAGCGAGGGGAAGAGGTGCAGGTATATGAGGAATATCAGATAGTCCCCCGCTTTAACCAACTCACCCAGCAGGCTAAGGAACTGCTATCGGACTTCAAGGAGGTGGAGGATAACTTTAAGGAGATTACCAAGGAAATCTATCAGAAGCATTCGGGAGAGCAGACCAAGGATGCCATATTGGAATTTACCTTTGATGCATTGGATCAGCTTAAGAATAGTCCGCAGGGGAAGAGTTTTTATGCCTTCTTTGAGTTCCTTGTTAGTCGGCAATTGCAAGAGGAATGGGAGGTACTCATTAGGCAACTCTATGAGGCCTTGCAGGAAAAAGATATCCCTATAAAGGATTATTTCCTAAGAGGTATGCGTGGGCACTTGTATCACTTAGGCAGACGTGTAGATAAGGCCAATGACAAAATGGCCGAGAAGCTTAGCCGTATCATTCGGGAAAATAATGCCACGGATAACCAAGCTACCAAACATACAATTAAAGAAATTAAGGACTTTCTTATCTCTCTGAGTAGAAAGCAACAAATTCCTACTGTATCCTTTGAAATAGAGACAGATGTTGATATTCAGATTCCTTTTGATAGGCGACTTACTGACCAGAAAAAAGAACAGGCAACATATCAAGAACGTTTTGAAAATGCAAATACTACCCTTTCCGATGCGGTACAACTCGACAAGTTATTTTCAGATAAGATTATAAACAAGGAGCTTATCAGGGAGCATATTCGTAAAGTACTACAAGAGCGGGGACAAGTTTCTTTGGCTACACTTATCAATGCTAATGGAGGACTTAAGAAAGGCTTGACAGAACTTATTGCTTATTTTGCGGTAGCCACTGAAGGTAAGTATGTGATTAATAATGAAAAAATGCAGGATATTATCTTTGATACGGAGCACCAGAAGCGTATCCAATTCCCTGAAATAATTATCTCATTATGAAAAAGTTAGAAGAAGTAGAACAACCTTATAGCAGGGCTATAGTCCAGCTACTTAGAGGGCCTGTAGACAAGGAAACAGGCTTATTATGGGAGCGTATTCTTACCTATCAGACGGAAATACAAGATTATATACATACTATAGGCTTAGAATTAGTCGTAAGAAAAGAAGAAGGATTTGCTTTTGTAAGGCAATTGGAAGACGAGCAAGGGAATACCATGGGCTTGGTCAGGAGGCAATCTATAGGCTTTGAGACCTCAGTAGTGCTGGTGGTACTCAGGCAATTATTGGAGGATTTTGATAATAATCCCACTGATTTTCAGTCTTTTGAAAAAATAATTTCTCATTCTGAGCTAAAGGAGGAGGTAGGCTTATTTTTCCAAGAAGGGTATGACAAGGTAAAGTTTTTAAAGGATATAGATAGATATATAGGCAATGCTAAGGACCTGGGATTTCTCAAGGTGTTAAATTCCAAGGAAGATACACGCTATCAGATACATAGGATTATCAAGCAAAAGATAACCCTAGATATATTGGAAGATTTTAAACAAAAACTATCAGACTATGTGGGAACTATTTAGTACCAATTCGGATACGGCAGGTTTTCGCCTGCAATATATGGAAGTACTCAATTGGGGAACTTTCCACAAGGAGATTGTAAGGATAGCACCTCAAGGGAACAATTCTTTACTCACGGGTGCCAATGCATCGGGTAAGAGTACCTATATAGATGCGCTTCTGACCCTTTTGGTACCCATACACAACAAGCGTTTTTATAACCAGTCTTCAGGAGTGGAAAAACGAGGAGATCGTACGGAAGAATCCTATGTATTAGGCTATTATGGGAATATCCTAAAGGAAGGAGCCTCTTCTACCACCACCCAAATGCTCCGAGACAAACGGGATACGTACTCTATTATATTAGCTTCATTTTCAAGTACTACCCAGCAGACAGTAACATTGTTTCAACTGCGCTGGTTCAGTGGGCAAGATCTCAAGAAGAGTTACGGGATCGCCCATCGTCCCTTAGAAATAGCTAAGGATTTTCCCAAATTTGATAGTCGTGGAGATTGGAAAAAGCTCTTAGAGGCCAAGTATAACTATGACAAGTCCAAGCGCAAGCAAGTGGAGTTTTTCTCAGGACCTAAGGACTATCAGAGTGCTATGCGCTCCCTCTTTGGCATGCGTTCAGAGAATGCTTTCTCTTTATTCAACCAAATGGTAGGGGTGAAAGTTTTGGACGATTTGGATGATTTTATCTCGACCCATATGCTGGACAAGTGGGATTCTGAAGAGAGATACGAAGAACTTAGAACCAGCTTTTTTACCCTTACAGAAGCCAATGATAATATAGAGAAAGCTAAACTACAGGTAGAGATGCTTACTCCTATCTGTGAACATATAACAATCTTACAACAAGCTACTGAGCAGAGTAGGGAACTGGCGCAGCTACAATCTGAGAGTGTGTATGGATTTGCCCAAAAATATGTAAGTCTTGCTACAGACGAGATAGCTGAGCAAACAGCTATTTTGGAAGAAGTAAAGCAGCACAATGTTGCTCTACAAGATCAGGACGAAGCATTAGATACTAAGCGGTTGGACTTGGAACAGGATATCCGCAACGATGCAGTGGGCAAGCAAATAGAAACACTAAAGAAAGAAAAGAAAGAAAATCTCTTGGCTAAGGAGGAACGCATGCGCAATGCCGAACAATATAATAGGATCGTGGCTTCTTTTGAACTGAAGAGTGATCCTGATGAGGAGATTTTCAAAGCAAACAAGGAGGAAGCACAACTTTTATTCAAGAAAATCAGATCTGAGGAGTTCTTACAAGAGGATAATTGCCGAAAGTTGGTCAATGAAAATGAGGAAGTAGCCCTGCAGATGGAGGCTTTACGGGAGAATATAGAGATATTGCGCAGGAATAAGAACAATATCTCAGGTCGTGAGGCAGCTATACGGGACGAAATTCTCTCTGCCGTAGGAGCTACTAAGGAAGAAATCCCTTTTATAGGCGAGCTTATCAAGGTCAAGGAATCGGAAGGCGCTTGGGAGTATGCAATAGAGAAGGTATTACACCATACTGCCTTACACTTGGTGATACCTCCTAAGTTCTATTCCAAGGTCAATGCGTATGTCAATACCCATAACCTTAAAGGACGTGTTCGCTACTATAAGTATGAGCAGGTACCGCCTAAGATATTCCAACAACCACGACAAGAGCAGCGACTGCTACTCGATAAGATAGAGATAAAGCCCAAACACCCCTATTTCCTTTGGGTGGAATACCTTATAGAGAACCAGCATAATTTTGTTTGTGTGGAAGAATTAAGTGAATTTGAGCAATTTGCAGAGATGGCTCTTACTCCTAAGGGATTGGTAAAGTATCGTAAGGGCAAGCATGAGAAGGACGACAGAGAGACCACTGCAAAGCGTAGCAACTATGTCTTGGGTTGGGATAATAAAGAAAAGCTCAGCGAACTCTCCAAGGAGCTCGTGTGCCTACAAGAGATAAAAAAGAAGAAAGACACCACCCTGAAGGAGTTACAACTCAAAAGAGAGGAACTCAGAAGTAAGCAAATTATTATTGGTGATTTAAATAAGCAATTTGCTAAATTTGATACCATCAATTGGCAAGTTTATGCCTTGAAAATCCAAGAATTAGAGACCGCTATAGAACAATTGGAGCAGACAAATAATCGAATCAAAGCCCTTCAAGAACAGCTCAAGAAGGTCAAAGAAGAGCAAGCTGCCCTTAAGATAACCCTAAAGGAAGTGGGGAAAAAAGAGTTAGTCATAGAACAAACCATAGCTCAAATCACTGAGAAAAAACAACAACATCAGACCATTTTGGCAACTAATCCAGAGGTGGATATAGCACTGTTTGTGGCCAAATACCGTCATCTGTCTGAGCTGTCTTATGCTAATATAGAGACACACAGACAGGCTTTTGCCTCTGCACTTTTCAAACAAATAGAGGAGAACAAGCAACTGATTAGCAAAAAGGAAATGGAGATTACCAAAGCAATTGCTAAGTTCAAGAATCCATCAGCGGCTATTATAGAAAAATTTAAGGATTGGACAGCAGATGCGTATCCATTGCCTGAAAAAATAGACCTTGTACTTTTGACAGAGTATCAGCATTATTTGGACAAACTTAAGAAGGATAACCTACCTAAGTATGAAAAGAAGTTCCAAGACTACCTACATGAGACTACTATTCACAAAATGGGAAGTTTTGCCACCTTCTTTGACAGTTGGGCAGAGGAGATACGAGAGAACATCCGTCAGCTCAATGAATCACTCAAGGAAATAAACTTCAATACCAAGCCTGAAACCTATATACAGTTGGTACATTTCCAAAGAGTAAGCGCCGATGTAAGTGAGTTCAAGGACCTACTCAGGCGCGCAAGGGTCAATATCAATGAGTTTTCTAACCAAGAAGAAGGACGTAGATTGCACTTTGAACAACATATAGCCCCCTTCATCAAGCGGTTAGAAAATGAAACTTGGCGTAAGAAGGTGTTGGATGTACGTCAATGGTTTAGCTACAAGGCAGAAGAATCCTTTAGAGAGACAGGTATTAAGGCCAAGACTTACGAGCGTATGGGGCAGCTCTCAGGTGGGGAGAAGGCGCAGCTCACTTATACAATTTTAGGTTCTGCCTTGGCCTATCAGTTTGGTATGCTCAAGGACGGAATGCAGGGTAATTCTTTCCGCTTTATCGCTATAGATGAGGCCTTTAAAGCACAAGATGAGGAGCGTGCATACTACCTCATCACCCTCTGTCGCCAGCTACACCTGCAATTGCTGGTGGTAACTCCTAGTGATAATATTCATATAGTGGAGAATGATATTGCTTTTGTACATTTTGTCTCTCGTGCTAAGAATAAGACCTCGCACTTGATCAATATGCCTATAGAACAATTCAAGGCTGAACGGGAAAAATACTTTCAATTATGATAACCCCTGAAGAAATACGCAAAAAAACCACCCAAAAGTATCTGCCTTATCTTTCTGATATAGCGGCCGATACCCCTTTTGCACCTATTGAGATACGAGGGGATAAGACCTATGCTAAAAATAATTTTTCAGATTTTGCCCAACAAATAGAAAGCCTCAATAGTCAGGCAAAGGATCGCAAAGGCTTTGGCTATACCGTGGATTATAAGAGAACACGTACCAAATACTTAGGCGAGCAGGATATACCCGTGAGTATCTACTTTGAGACAGAACAGGATTTTCTTCGATTCCTTTCCAAAGAAAAGGAAGTTGCCAAATTCAGAGAAAATATAGCCCTTATTATCTCAATTTTTCCTCAACTAACCCCATGGATACAGAAGTATCCAAAGAAAGTAGTACAAAATGAGACAGAATGGACAGATATTCTGAAGGTCTGTAGCTATTTTAAAGAAAATCCTCATCCTAATTGCTATATTAGAGAACTACCCATAGCGGTACACACCAAGTTTGTAGAGCAACACAAGGGCATACTTCAGGAATTGCTCAATATACTGCTGGCTGATACTCTTGAGGTGGGAGCTACTCACTTTGAACAACGCTTTCATCTCAAGGACAAAGAACCATTGGTACGCTTTCGTATCTTGGATCAGGATATAGCTGATGCCTATTTTCAAGGAATAGATGATATGGCTATTCCTATCTCCCTCTTCAATCGCTTAGCTCTTCCTGTGGAGCGGGTGTGGGTGGTAGAGAATAAAACCTCGCTCTATACCACTCTCGCTTTTCCTGCTATGGAGAAGAGCATTGCCATTTTTGGGAGTGGCTATGGGGTGGCCGCACTCAAAGAAGCCAGCTGGCTTGCCACTAAAAAGCTATATTATTGGGGCGATATAGATGCTCAAGGCTTTGAAATTCTCTCTCAATTCCGTACTTATTTCCCTTCGGTAGAGAGTTTCCTTATGGACGAGGCTACATTTGAGCATTTCTATGAGGCATACGAGGGCACTCCTTCATCTATTACGGTGGAACTGAGGCTTACTCCAGAGGAAAAAGCTCTTTATGAAAGGGTTAAAACCGAAAATCTCCGTTTAGAACAGGAGAAAATCCCACAAGATTGGTTACTACAAACTTTGGTACTTATAACTACCTATTTGTAAATAATTCACTACCTTTGTCGCCCAAAACGTATATGTCATGACGACAAACAAAAACTACCTAAAGAAGACTTTACAACTTGTACTCCCTTTATTATTGGGGCTTTTCTTGTGCTGGTATGCCTTTGCTCAGTTCAGTACAGAGGAATTAGCACTTATCAAGGAACAATTCCTTAGGGCTGATTATTCCTATTTATGGCTTTCGGTGGGTATGGGCTTCCTCAGTCATGTATCTCGTGGGCTTCGCTGGCAGTATACCCTTGCTTCTATGCACTATTTTCCTAAGCGGTACAACCTTGTCTTGGCGGTATTTGTTGGTTATTTGCTGAACCTGACCATACCTCGATCCGGAGAAGTCTCTCGTGCCTTGCTTATCAATCGGTATGACAAGATCCCCTTTGATAAGTCCTTCGGTACCATACTTACTGAGCGTGCTATAGATATGTGTATTTTGCTGTTACTCATTGCCATTGTTTTTGTTTTCCAGTTTGATTTGGTATGGCATTTCTTAGAAAGCTATTTTACTTTTTCCTATATTATAGTAATACTCTTAGTTTTAGGGCTTTTGTTTGTAGCATTTCTCTATTGGCTTTACCGATCTACTACTTCCATAGCACAGAAGATACGCCAATTACTTTCAGGCATCAAGGAAGGAATTTTCTCTATTGTACATTTGAAGAAAAAGTGGCAATTTGTAGCCCATACTTTATTTATTTGGATTATGTACTTTCTGATGTTCTATATAGTATTTTTTTCCATGGAGCAAACTAAGGATCTCTCACTGATACAAGTACTTACCGCTTTTGTCATTGGGAGCTTTGCTATTGTCTTTACCAATGGTGGTTTGGGTGCCTATCCGCTTTTTATAGCTAAGGTATTGCTCCTCTTTGGTGTAGCTGAGACCATTGGGACAGCTTTGGGTTGGGTGATATGGATTGCCCAATTCTTGATGATTATCCTTTTCGGAGGATTGTCGTTTTTGCTATTACCTATTCTTAATAAAGGAAATAGGTAAGAGCTAAAAGGTAATAAATATAACCCAATTAATAACTTAAAACTCAAAACTAACAACTATGACTTGTTATCATTGTGGAAATTATTGTGACCCAAAACATCCTATTGTCTTTGATGATAAGTATTTTTGTTGTCAAGGGTGCCAAACGGTCTATGAAATTCTCTCTGCCAATAAGTTAGACAAATATTATACCTACGAGCAAACCCCTGGGGCACGTCCTGAAGAGGCAGGGGAGAAGTATCATTTCTTAGACAATCCCCAGATTGTGGCAAAGCTGCTGGAGTTTGACGAGGGGAATACACAAATCGTCTCCTTATATATTCCTCATATTCACTGTAGTTCGTGTATCTGGGTGTTGGAGAATTTGCAGAGATTACACGAAGGTGTGATACATGCCTTAGTTGATTTTCCTAAAAAGATGGTACGTATTAGTTACCTAAAAGACAAAATCACGCTGAAAGAGTTGGTGATACTTCTATCCAAAATAGGCTATGCTCCTTATATAAGTTTGGATGATTATTCACAGAAGAAGGACAAAAAGGGACAAAAGCAACTACTATATAAGTTGGGAGTGGCAGGTTTTGCCTTTGGAAATATTGGACTATTGTCTTTCCCAGGGTTCTTTGAAGACAACGAATTTTGGTTCAATCGGTATAAGGATTTCTTCCGCTGGCTGATGTTTGCCTTCTCTTTGCCTGTGATGTTCTATGCCGCTACCGATTACTTTGTTTCTGCATACAAGGGGATTCGTAATCGTTTTCTTACCATTGATATTCCTTTGGCATTGGGAATACTTACCATGTTTGTTCGCAGTACTTATGATATCATATCGGGTAGGGGACAGGGCTTCTTTGATAGCTTGGCTTCCTTGGTCTTTTTGCTATTGATAGGCAAATTTTTTCAGCAACGCACCTACTCCTTTCTCTCCTTTGAGCGAGATTACAAAAGCTATTTCCCTATAGGAGTAACTCGTATAGAGGGGGGTAGGGAAGAGAGTATTCAAGTATATGATATCAAGGAGGGCGACCGCTTGCTCATTCGCAATGAGGAACTGATTCCTGTAGATGCCGTGCTTATTCGTGGGGTAGGCCAGATAGATTATAGCTTTGTGACAGGGGAGTCCAAATGGACAGAAAAGAACAGTGGAGACAAGCTCTTTGCAGGAGGTCGCCATAAGGGTACCGCTATAGAGATAGAAGCTACCAAGACCGTTTCCCAAAGCTATCTTACCCAGCTTTGGAGCAATGAGTCTTTTCAAAAGAACAAAAACGAAGGTATTAAGACTCTTACGGACAAGATTAGTCAGTACTTTACCTTCTTTGTACTGCTCATAGCTTTCCTAACCTTAGCCTTTTGGCTTTTCTATGGCACTCCTACCGAGGCGTTCAATGCTTTTACAGCAGTGCTTATTATCGCTTGCCCTTGTGCCTTGGCGGTTTCCGCTCCTTTTGCCTTGGGAAATATGCTCCGACTCTTAGGAAAACATCGATTTTACCTCAAAGATACTCAGGCTATAGAGCAAATGGCACAGGTAGATACCCTTATTTTTGACAAAACAGGTACTATTACCCAAAGTAATACCCAAGAAATTAGCTATGAGGGAACTTCTATGAGTGCAGAACAACTCATTTTGCTCAAAAGTGTATTACGCAACTCCAACCACCCGCTATCTCGCCAACTATATGATTATTATAATCAGGTGGGTATTCACGCTTTGGATAGTTACCAAGAGTTGATAGGAAAGGGAATGGAGGCGACCTCAGGTACTGACCATATAAAAATAGGCTCGGCTAAGTTTGTCGCTGATAAGGATAACAAAGATGAAACAGCGGTATATGTGAGTATTAATGGACAATTAATTGGCAAATATACCTTTAAGAACCCTTATAGGAGTCATATATTTAACGTTTTCCATGAGTTAGAGGACAAGGGCTATACTTTAGCGCTCCTCTCTGGGGATACTGAGGTAGAAAAAGCTTTCTTACAAAGCCAACTCTCAGCAAAAGTATCTCTGCACTTTAATCAAAGTCCAGCTGATAAGCTCCATTATATAGAACAATTGCAGAAAGAAGGAAAGATAGTAATGATGCTGGGCGATGGGCTGAATGATGCTGGTGCTCTCAAGCAAGCTCAAGTAGGCTGTGCGGTAGCTGAAAATAGCAATACTTTTTCTCCTGCCTGTGAGGCGATACTACAGGCCTCTGAGATAGAGAAGCTTCCACAATTCCTTACTCTAAGTAAAAAGACCATGCAGGTTATTAAAATAAGTTTTGTACTCTCCTTATTATATAATTGTATAGGAACATTCTTTGCCGTAACAGGGAACTTAGAACCCGTAGTAGCGGCGATTTTGATGCCTATCAGTTCTATTAGTATAGTGCTTTTCACCACTTTGATGACTAATGGACTGGTAAAAAAGTTTATAAAATAAATTGAAAATCAATCTCTTAGAAAAAAATTAGAAAAATAATCAAAAAAATATGACAAATTATTTTGTCAATTAAAAAACTTGTTGTAATTTTGCACCCGCTTTCGATAAGGGAGTGACGCTCATAAAAAGAAGAAAAAAATATTTTAAAAAATATTTGGTGGAATGAAAAAAAGGTTGTACCTTTGCACCCGCAAAAAAGATGAGGGTGATAAATGAAGCTAAAAAAATATTTTAAAAAATATTTGGTAGAGTGGAAAAAAGGTTATACCTTTGCACCCGCTAGAAGAGCGAGAAGTTCATTAAGAAATATTGATAATACAGCACAGAAAGATTTAGACTAAGCGGGCTTTATACGAGT
>NZ_ACLQ01000008.1:0-105000 GCF_000174755.1 Capnocytophaga gingivalis ATCC 33624 | reverse complement strand
GTTGCGTTGAAGGAGCTGTTATGGCTTTGATAGTACACTTAGGCTACGGTCGAGGTGATAATGCGTAGACAACGTTTCCAAGAAAAGCGAGAGATACTACCCGTACCGTAAACCGACACAGGTGATTGGGAAGAGAATTCTAAGGCGCTCGAGAGATTCATGGCTAAGGAACTAGGCAAAATAGACCTGTAACTTCGGGAGAAAGGTCGCCTATCGTAAGATAGGCCGCAGTGAAAAGGTCCAAGCGACTGTTTATCAAAAACACAGGACTCTGCAAAATCGAAAGATGAGGTATAGGGTCTGACACCTGCCCGGTGCTGGAAGGTTAAGAGGAGGGCTTAGCGTAAGCGAAGGTCTGAATTGAAGCCCCAGTAAACGGCGGACCGTAACTATACGGTCCTAAGGTAGCGAAATTCCTTGTCGGGTAAGTTCCGACCTGCACGAATGGTGTAACGATTTGGACACTGTCTCGGCCATGAGCTCGGTGAAATTGTAGTATCGGTGAAGATGCCGATTACCCGCAGTGGGACGAAAAGACCCTGTGCACCTTTACTACATCTTCGTATTGACCTTGGATAAGTGATGCGTAGGATAGGTGGGAGACTATGAATGGGGCATTCCGGTGCTTCAGGAGTCGTTGTTGAAATACCACCCTTTGCTTATCTGAGGCCTAACTCTCCTGTAGGGAGAGGACAATTCGTGGAGGGTAGTTTGACTGGGGTGGTCGCCTCCAAAAGAGTAACGGAGGCTTCTAAAGGTTCCCTCAGCACGCTTGGTAACCGTGCGTAGAGTGCAATGGCAAAAGGGAGCTTGACTGAGAGACCTACAAGTCGATCAGGTACGAAAGTAGAGCATAGTGATCCGGTGGTTCCGTATGGAAGGGCCATCGCTCAAAGGATAAAAGGTACGCCGGGGATAACAGGCTGATCTCCCCCAAGAGCTCACATCGACGGGGGGGTTTGGCACCTCGATGTCGGCTCGTCACATCCTGGGGCTGGAGAAGGTCCCAAGGGTTGGGCTGTTCGCCCATTAAAGTGGCACGCGAGCTGGGTTCAGAACGTCGTGAGACAGTTCGGTCTCTATCTACTGTGGGCGTTAGAAATTTGCGTGGAGCTGACTCTAGTACGAGAGGACCGAGTTGGACTAACCGCTGGTGTATGAGTTATTCTGCCTAAGGGTACAGCTCAGTAGCTATGTTAGGAAGGGATAAGTGCTGAAAGCATATAAGTACGAAACCCACCACAAGATGAGATTTCTTTTGAGGGTCGTGGGAGATGACCACGTTGATAGGTTACAGGTGTAAAGGTGGTAACATCAAAGCCGAGTAATACTAATAACCCGAAGACTTATTGTACAAACATTCTTTTTTAATGCGAAAGCATTACTCATAAATCATTTATTTGGTGTCTTATCCAATGTAGTCAATTAAGTGAAGGATGAAAGATTCATTATTCACTAAAAATATAAGTGTAGTGAGGGACTATTCACTTTTCGTTCTTCACTATTAACTAAAGACTTAAGGTGGTTATAGCGAAAGGTCTCACCTCTTACCATTCCGAACAGAGAAGTTAAACCTTTTAGCGCAGATGGTACTGCATTTTGTGGGAGAGTATGTCGCCGCCTTCTTATCAAAAACCGAATTATTCATAAGAATAGTTCGGTTTTTTTCTATTAATCATTGATTATTAATCATTAAACATCAATCATTGATCATTAACCACTGAATACTGAACTAATCAATGTAATTATGAATCATTTATCATCTCTAATTCTTCTGGTATTCTTACTTGTTGTTCTTGTTGCTTGTAATTCTACTGTCGAAAAGTCTCAGGAGGACAATAGTCAGGAATTGCAAAAGAGCAAAAAAGACACTTTTGAGAGGTCTTACTTTGAGGAACAGCTTGCTGATAGTCTTTTCCTTGAGAAAACTAAAAAGGAGGCGCTCCTTGAGATCGAAAAACGATTTAAGGGGAAAGATTTAGATTTTTCCTATGTGATAGAGGACAGTGATACGTGCTACCTCAGTGTTACTGTACGGATTAAGAAATACTTTGAGGATGAGGCGTATTATGCTATTATTAATACAAATATGCAAGGATGGGAGCATATAGATATCTATAAATTGGGAAATCAGGCTATAGAACATAAAATGTTCGGGAAGGATTATTATTCTCCTACGGATACGATTTTTGATGTCAATGGGGATGGAACTAAGGATTTTTTGGTGAAGAGTTACAAATTATCAGGCTGTTGTAGAGCAAATAATTATGATATCTATTTGTCTCCAGCTGCTAAAAAGGAGGTAGTAACAAGCCATATAGACTTGACAAATCCTACGTTCTATCCTCAAGAAAAACTCATCAGAGGGGTACAATATGGACACCCTGGTTGGACAGGACTTTATAAATATCGTTGGAGAGGAGAGCACTTAGATACTTTGGAGTATATTTATCCCTATCCTACTACTAAAGGACGTACTTTTATCAAAATGCATATCTCAACTGACTTTTCATATTACAGGGATGATATAAAAAAGGGTACGCGCCTCCCATCACTCCCTGAGGAATACAAAACAGTAGAAGACTTAGACTGGTTTCTCCTTTATGGAGAGGGAACATTTGGTACTGATTTTTGATTTATACTTGATAATTATACATGGCTTTTATATGAAAACCTATTTTTACCTTTTATTTTTGTTATCACTTTCTTTAGCAGCACAAACCAAGGATGCACAAAAGCGCTTGTACTATAATCCTATGGAGGGAGATCCTGCCTATGTTATGGGCAAGTATAAGCTGAAGTTACAGGGCTTCGAAGAGTCTTTTGATGTACTTGTAACCAAGCAGAATATGGTGAATTTTGCCAAGCAAAATCACTTCTCAGATACTATTCCCAAGCAGAATCCTAAGCTAAAAATACCTCATTATTACCTTACTTATTATCAAAAGAATGGAGAAAATCATTGGCAAAATACAATGATTTACTTTCTTGGAATGAAAATGGATGGGAAAGATGTATTACTGATCGCTACGATTAGTTCAGTCTCCGAGACGCCCTCTGAGGAGATTGATACAGAGATGCTCCAGCTGGTATTGGATAGGAAAGTTCCTAAAGAAAACTATATGGGAGGGCGTTCCTTTGATTTTCTTGGAAGAAAAGTACCCCTGATGGACGAATGTTATTGGACAGGGGTCAATATTGTACGTTGCCCCACCAAAGGGGAAATGAATTGGAGCTTGCATCCCACCTTAGCCGAGGCACAGCAGGCTATTACCCTACAGAAGAGATGGGCGATGATGATTCCTGTGCCAGAAAATCATACAATGAGCCTTCTGATGGAGCGGGATATCACTCTCTTCTTCGAAGGGAAGGAAACACGCGCTACAGAAATTATCTATAACGAACACTATCAACATCCTATCCTAAAGAGTCATCATAAGGATTACAAACTCTTTGTCTATTATATAGCCACAGAGGTCAGAGGGCAGGCGATTGCTTGTGTGATTAGCTATTATGATTATAATGAGCGGCTTGCTGATACAGGTTTGCCCGAATTTGTCTCTCAGTTTGTGCGATTGCCCAAATCTTCACGTTAGCTTATTGTAAGATACGTAGCATCGTTTGTGCTTTGTTTTCGGTTTCCTGCCATTCGCTCTCCTCTTGGGAGCCACTATTTACCCCACCTCCTACATATACAAATACCTCTTTGTCTGTAAGCTGGGTACACCGAAGATTGACAAATAGGTCTAAGGAATTTTTATGTTTGAAATCCACAAGGCCACAATATCCCGCATAGAACTCCCTTGGGTATCCTTCATTTTCTAAAAGAAACTGACGCGCCTTTTCCGTAGGGAAGCCACATACAGCAGGGGTAGGGTGCAGATTGTTTACAATTTGTTTTATTTTTGTATGAGGGGCTATTTTAGCCATGATTTCTGTACAGAGATGCCAGAGCCTACCGGCGCGTACCTCGTGAATTTTTCCAGTAGATAAATCGGTTGTATAAGGGGATAGTACCTTGATAATAGTATCGGTGACTACTTGTTGTTCTCTATACTCTTTCTCAGTCCATAAAGGTTTTTCTCCTTCGACAAAGGGTTTGGTACCCGCTAGCGACATAGTGCGAAGCTGGTTATCTTCTATTTTGACCAATGTCTCAGGGGTTGCCGCTACCCATTTGCCTATTTTAGGATGAGAAAAAGCATAGCAAAAAGCCGTAGGATAAGCCTGTACGAGGTCTTGAAAGTAAGTGAGAAGAGGCTTTGGAGCTTTGGTGTAGGCAATTCTTCGGGAGAGCACCACCTTTGTCAATTCTCCTTTGTCAATAGCCTTTAGGGCTTTGCCAAATAATGTCTGATACTCCACTCTTGCTGAGGGGGAGAGGATAGGAGAGGGGAGGGTATCCTTTTTTTCTTCACCGACAAAAGCCGTAGAAAAAAGATTGTCTTGCCTTAGTAGAAAAGACTCTATCCCCACGAAAGGGTGTATGACAAACCCTTTCTCGGTAAAGTCTTTTACCTTGTATAGATTCTTATCATTTTGAGAAATAAGATGGATTTGAGTATCGTTGGGATATTTGAACAATACAAAAGGTAGACCTTCAGCAGCTACTTCTTTAGCTTTTTGTAAGAAATCTTCAGGAGAAAGTATCATCTTTTCTTTACAATTATAGTTGTGTGCTTGCCGTAGGAAATGAGTTTGTTATCCTCATCAGTGATTTTGATATCCCAATGTTGTAGGGTACTTCCCTTATGGATTAGGGTAGCCTTGGCAAAAACTGTTTTCCCCAGAGCAGCAGGGCGGATGTGATTCATTGTGATATCGGTACCTAAGACCAATTGTTTGTCTGGATTGGCCAAGAGTACCGAGGCCATACTCCCCACCGTTTCGGCTAAGGCTGCAGAGGCACCGCCGTGTAGGATACCATTGATCTGGCAATTTTTCTCAGTAACAGGCATCTGCGCAATAAGGTAATCCTTGCCTACCTCAATAAAGGAAATCTCAAAGTTCTCCAATAAGGTATTTTTCCCAATGGCATTGGCCTGTTCTAATAAGTCTTCTTGCATAGTCGCTGAAATTTAGTGCAAAAATACGAAAATAATCACAAATAACTAATACTCATCTTCGAGGAATGTTTTCCCTTTTGCAGTGAGTTGTAGGGTAATGGCAACTATAAAAACGAGATATTCCTCTTCTTATTATCAGAGGCTATTTACTGCCTATAGTCTAAAATTGTCTCATTCCCCAAAAGCATGCTGTTAGTCCCAGTCCTACACTGCCTACTACGTAAAGAATTGTTTTTAGATATTCGTTTTGTTGTAATAACTGTATGGTTTCAAGAGAGAAAGTAGAAAAGGTGGTAAATCCTCCCAAAACGCCTGTCATCAGTAATAAAGGCAATACAGAGGCTGTAGTAGCTTTATGCTTGAAGTAGCTATACAGTAGCCCTATCAGAAAACAACCTAACACATTCACTACCATAATACCTATGGGGAATGCCCACTCACGCCCTACCTTACTAAAGGCTACCGAAAGTACATAGCGCAAAGCTCCCCCTACAAAACTCCCTAATCCTATGATTAATATTTCTTTTATCATTTTTTGATTTTTATAAAAACTTACAGATATGAGTTAGCCACTCGTGCCCTTATCAATTAGGCTTTGTCTTTTTACATTGCACTACTTGTCAGGTTGAGGGGGTGAAGAGCATATACAAAACACATTAACAACTCGCATCATTAGGAATATTATCTAATCTTTCCTTTATTTTAGCCTTCAATCTATTTAATATTTGTACATTTTCCTCTTCATATAGGCTGAGATCTATATGTTCTATATGATTTAAAGTATTTTCATTCCCTCTTAAGCCTATCCACTCCATAATAGAATGATATATTTCATGCTCATAACTTTCAGATACCTCTTGAAATATATCAATCATTCCGTTTATAGCTGAATTTTTATCAGTTTTGTATAACGCTACTAATTTCAAGTATTGCTTTTCTATGTCTGTCATAATTATTCTATTATAGGGATATGGTTTGCCCCCCTGCTAGCGCAAGCTTGCAGCTTGTGCCCAATTCAGAATTCAAAATTCATAATTTGCCAATTCCCCTCGCACTATTTAGAGCGCTTTATAGGTTTGAAAAACGCTTATCCCTATGGTGTATAAAGAAAAATAGTGGGGCAGTTCTTTTGTATTGCGTTGATTAGTAGGTTATTGAATTTTTAACAACACATCTGATACATTACCTAAGCTACAAGTTCTTATTATAGTAGGCACGAGCTACAAGCTCGCGCCAGCGGGGGATGCAGGTTCTCCCCACTGCTGATAACCGCTTCCCAATCCCGCCCTAAATATCGGATGAAAATCATTCGCTAATTCTATGTTAGGTAAGTATCATATATTTAAAATTCCATCAACGATTCTATACCCAGTTGCATTATTCTCTTTTAATTCTTCAACAATCTTTTCACTAAAAAAAATAGCTTCATCTATAGAAATTATATCATATTCTATTTTGTTCCTTAGATACAAATCTATTTTTGTTGTATCTCCATATTCAGAGTCAAAATTCTCATAATCTTCATAATTTGAAAAAGAGAATACATCTCTATCTTGATAATAAAATGTACTTTTTTGAAAATCAAGAACTTTGGAACTCCATACAGGGAAACCTATTAGGAAATAGTTACCATCAAAAGTATCAATCTTTACAGGAATTTTATTGTGAATAGGTAATTTATATGCAGATATAATATCCACAATTTTTTTGCTTACTAAGAAATCAATTCCTAATTCATAAGGAGCGTAATACATAAAATCTAATTTCTTAATACTTTTAGTCATAGGGAAATAGATGACATTTGGACAATTTTTTAGATCAAATTGTTGGAATGTTTCTATGCGAACCCTTTTTATATCGTTACTGTTGCTATCAAAAAAGCTGTTGAAATATTCTTTATGTTCATCTTTTTCAAATGAGTTTTTCCTTATTTCAACTGCAAAACTCCCATTTCTTCTTCCTGTTATTTTAGGATCTAAGTTAATATCTATATTATAAAACTTCATAATGTATACTTTTACTATTAATGTTTATTCTTATTCTTATGTTTCCCTTCTTTAAAATAATCATTATATTGCGGATGATTTCCATGAAAAGGTCTGTCTAAATCTCTTAAGTTTGTTTTATCTTTTGCTTTTGTAGATCTGTTTTGTATATACCCATCTTTTCTATTTTTTTTTTAAATCAGAACGAAACTCTTTATAAATTTCATTAGGAATTTATCCAACCCCCAAACATCCACCTCTGTATTACAATCAAAAGTATACCCATAGAAATTAGGATTATTCCCAGCCAACCTTATCGGGTCTTGGCTAATATAAGTACCGCTTTCAGGTGAGTAATAACGGAAACGGTTATAAGCTAACCCAATCTCTTCATCATAATACTGTCCTTGGTATAAGAAAGGAATAAACGAGCTATCACCAGCAATAGCATTTCCATAAAGATCTAACTCTCGCGCCCATACCTTTTCCCCCTCTTCATCATACGCCTCAAGTCCAAAATAGCACATAGAGGCAGTATAGAAATAAGAATGGGAGAGCATAAACGGGTTTAATATTACCCTTAGTTTATGATATTATCAAACCATTTTCTGAGACATTTTTTATAAATAATTCTTTAGTATCCTTTTTCAATTTTAATTTCTCAATATATAATCCAAGATTATATTCTGTTCCATCTACATAATAATCAGACTCTAATACATAATCAGCCTCCAGATCTAAAGTTGTAGAGATTGTATAACTATTCCCTGATGTTGTTTCAATGAGTAAAAATGTCCTTTGATTAATAATCTCATTCTTAATGTTACAAATGTCATCTAATTTAACCATTTTTGTCTCTATAAAAACCCAAATAGTCAAATTTAATACTACTACCCCAAAAAGGATATCTTCCCAAATATCATAAAATCCTATCCTTCTCATATTTGAAGAAATTTTTCCATATACATTATCTATAATATTATAAAATATTACTGTTTGTTTGTTCTCATAGTTTAATAATATTAACTCCATAAATATAATATTTATATAAAGCCCATTGTGCTAAGAGAAATTTTCCCAGAAGCAGGCAAATCTTTTGATATTGTTTCAAAAAGTTTTTCGAGATCTTCACCAGCTGTTCTTGATGCACTTTCTATTATTTCCAAATTTGTTTTTCCTGATTTTCTTAGAAAATCATAGGTAGGTCCCAATCTATCTCCATATTTTAATGAATTTCTATAATATATAAGTTCTCTCAATTCTTCAGGAGTACAATTCTTATAATAGATCCCTAATGCCCTTCGTTTATTATGTAAATACCTTGCAACAGCCTCTTCACTAAATCCTTTTGCTAAAAAAAATTCTCCTATTTCTTTTAGCTGTTTAACATCAGAATCATACTTTGCTCTTAAACAACTTAACCCCAAAACATCCACCTCAGTATTACTATCAAAGGTATACCCATAGAAATTAGGATTATTCCCTGCCAGCCTTATCGGGTCTTGACTAATATATGTACCGCTCTCAGGCGAGTAATACCTAAACCTATTATAAGCTAACCCAATCTCCTCATCATAATACTGTCCTTGGTATAAGAAAGGAATAAACGAGCTATCACCAGCAATAGCATTCCCATAAAGATCTAATTCTCGTGCCCACACCTTTTCTCCATTTTCATCATACGCCTCATACGGTGTTCCTAAGTGGTCGGTAAGGATAGAATATGATTTATCACCTACAAGTTTAGCCGCAGGCACAAAGGAGTTCTCATCAAACACCCAAGTGATAAGATTATCAGTTACAGGCTCTTCCTTGTCATAAACTAACAAATTGTCCTTATCTCTACTGAGATTAGGTCGCTCGCTTAGGTCATACTCCCATTCGTGGAGTGGTACATTCCCATCCCATAGAAAACGCTTGATGCGCTTGCTGCTGAGGTTTATCTTTGCCGTACGTCTGCCCAAGGCATCATACTCAAAGGCAAAATGTACCCTGTCGTTATTGGCGACACTCTTTAAACTTCCATTGGCATTCCACGAGTAAAACCACCGCAAGGTTGCAGGCTTCTCATCTTCTTCGACTATCAGACTAAAACGCTTGAGCTGTTGCTTCTTGGATATTTTCTCTATTAGTTGCCCTTCAAGGTCGTAAACGTACTTCCAATCAGGACACTCTAAAAGCCGCCCGCCCTCGCTATAGGTATACCCTTTGCGGTCAGGGGTTTTTATACTGACATACTGTCGCTGTGCCAGCTCGCGCCACTATCTACTGCATCATAATCAAAACTCGTGTGTTTAATATGACAACCAATGTGGTTGATATTTACTCAATAGGGTAATCCTTTAATAGAGAGTAACCATTTTTTATAATACTCTAATATTTGGCTAAAGGGGGCAATATTATTAATATTTTCTTCTATGTCAAAAATACAAACAATTTTATTTTCTGTATTAATTCGTTCTCCAATTTTTAAATTTATTGCCTTTATAGTGTTCTGTAATTTAGGGATCATAAAATAACCTAAAGTGCAACCTTTAATAAGCATTTTAATTTTATGTGTATCAGCCTTGTTACAAATTTTATAAAAAGCATCACTTAAACGATCTGATTTACTATATAATATAGTGCCTTCTTGATCTTTATATTTCATAAGAAAAATTTTGAATAAGCCTTCTAAATGACATTCTCTCCCTGAAATCAAATCCTTAATGATAGGATTATATTCTTTTTCTTCCCTTACCTCTATATCTGCCTTAATAATTCTACTATTTAAAAATACTTTAATATTAAAAGAATTAGTGTACTTGTCCATTTTTTTATGTATTTAGTGATGTTTTTTCTTTTTAATATCTTTCATATGTGTGGTGTCTACTATATTTTCATTAGGAAAGGGACTATTTGAACCTAACGTTTTATTTACATCTACTCCTAAAGAATCCCCCTGCTGGCGCAAGCTTGCAGCTTGTGCCCAATTCAGAATTTATAATTCCCTTCGCACTATTTAGAGCGTATTATAGGTTTGAAAAACACTTATCTCTATGGTGGGTTAAGAAAAATAGTAGGGTAGTTCTTTTGTATTATGGTGATTAGTAAGCTATTGAAATTTTAACAACACATCTGATACATTACCTCTTATACATTCAGCGTTAGCTTAGCCCAGACTGCATTTCTGGCTTTCTCCTTGTCGAGAGGGGTAAAGCCTTTCTTTGTCTTTTTGATAGGTATTAAAGATAAAATGGTTACTTCATCATCTGTATCTTCTTCAGGTTCTTCTTCCTCTTCATCCTCTTTGGTTTTATTCCAAGTAACATCACTTACGTAAAATCCTGCCAAGCCTTCAGGCGCTGTAAGAGTATTGAAAGGAGGGGTGTCTAAAAGCAGATAGTCCCCTTCTTTGATAGACTTTCCGCTTTGTATCAATGTAATGGCTTCATTAGGATTCCAGAATTAACAATAACCTCCATAGGCGTATCAAGACTTCCTGTTTGTTTGAATACTTCAATGAGTACCTTTCCTGCTTCTTCACAAATGGCTCTTGCAAAAGCAAATTGTTTGTTGTGATCTTCTTTTTGGGGCTTTGCTTTTGGCGAATCTGCTAAAAATAGTGGAATAGCCACTATTTCGCCCTCTCTGCTATAGGGATTATTCTTGAGCATATACTTCTATTAGGTTCTCACAGTTTTGATGGTGTTATTATACGATTTATGCCAGTATTGGGATTCAGACAATTCTGCTAATTTCAGGGCAGAAGAAAGCATAAGCTACAAGGAATGTACAGTGGAGAGACCAGTATCATTTTATTGGATAGTAGATCACAACTTTATCGCCTGACAGATAGAAAATAGTATCGTTCTTTTTCTCTTTTATATAACCAATGTATTTTTCTGCAGAATACATAGTATCAATATCAAAGCTATTTAATAGGGCTGGATCTTCTTTAAGTTCTGATAATGTATATCTTAAAAAGCCATTTGCCCTATTCCAAGAAATCTCTTTTAATTTTCCTTCCTTATCATAGCGCGAAATGGTTTTGATAAGCAACTTCCCGTAATTGTTTTTTATAAAACCATCGGGGTTATATCGATAAGTGTCGGCTACTTTCTCGGTGTGAAGTACCTCAAAATCTCTTTTTGAGTCATTACAGCTTATGAGTAAAAAGCTGATAATGATACTTAGATGAGTCAAGGGGTTGTTTGTTTTCTTATCAAAGGGGGTTGTTTTCTGTTTTTTCTTTTTCTGAAAATAATTCAACCCTATATAAAAAGCGAAAATGCAGATACTGCAGGGGATGATAGAGTCATATATTACCACAGGGTTAATCTCCTCTTTCAAAAAGGTAGACCAACAAGCCTCCCTGTGTAAAAACTCAATCCTATTGACATATAGCCAAAAAACTAAAACGATCAAGAGCAATATATACTTGGCGATAGATGATTCAAGAGGCTTGAAAATTAGGCTATAGATAAGAACTATACAGAATTGGATAGACATATCATAAAAAATAGCTGTAATGATATCACTTTTTCCATCGATACAAGAATAGCCATCAGGCAAAAATAATATCATCTGAATAGCTCCTATAATTACAGATAAGATACTTATTTTTATACTTTCTTTCATTTCTATGTGATACATTTAGGGATGAGCTATCTATTATAGTATGTGTGTTACGAGTTCGCATCAGCGACTAAAGAGAGCCCCATCTTTTTAGCTTTTTCAATCATAAAAGGATAGGCATCGTCATAGGAATTGCTGATAATTCCCTCAAGTATCGCTTCTTTGATCGCTTCCTTGAGCTGTCCTACCTCGCGGGAGGGACTTAACCCAAAGAGCCTCATGATATCCTCTCCAGAGATAGGTGGTTGGAAGTTGCGGATATGGTCTTTTTCTTCCACTTCTACCACCTTTTGGCGGACGATTTGGAAGTTCTGATGGTATTTTTTGTATCGTTGAGGGTTTTTGGTAGTGATATCCGCCTCACAAAGGGTCATCAGTGCCTCGAAGTCGTCGCCAGCATCGAAGAGCAAGCGCCTTACTGCCGAATCCGTGACGATATCCTGTGCTATAATGATAGGGCGGGAGCTCATAGTGACCATTTTTTGGACGAACTTCATCTTTTCATTCTGAGGGAGGCGCAAGCGCTGGAATATCTTTACTACCATTTTCCCTCCGAGGAACTCATGTCCGTGGAAAGTCCATCCTATTTTCTTATCAAATCGCTTGGTAGGCGCTTTGCCTATGTCATGCAAAAGGGCAGCCCAGCGAAGCCAAAGGTCATCAGTATGTTTGGAGATATTGTCCACCACCTCCAGCGTATGCCAAAAGTTGTCCTTATGTCGCTGTCCCTCCTTTTCGTCGACCCCTTGTAGGGCAACCAATTCGGGAAGGATTAGGGAGAGTAAGCCCGTCTGGAAAAGGAGCTTAAAGCCTACAGAAGGAGTAGGGGAGGCAAGGATTTTGTTGAGTTCCTCCGCGATACGCTCGTTGGAGATAATCTTAAGGCGCTCCTTGTTATCCGCAATAGCTTGTAGGGATTTTTCCTCAATGACAAAATTCAGTTGAGTCGCAAAACGAATAGCCCTAAGCATACGCAAGGGGTCATCGGAGTAAGTTACATTAGGCTCTAAAGGTGTGCGAATAAGGCCGTTTTGTAGATCATCGACCCCATGGAAAGGGTCTATAAGCTCCCCAAAAGAGTCCTTAGAGAGAGAGAGCGCCAAGGCATTGATAGTGAAGTCACGACGGTTTTGGTCATCCGAGAGAGAACCATCCTCAACGATAGGTTTACGCGAGTCCTCTCGATAGCTTTCCTTGCGAGCTCCGACAAATTCGATATCGATATTCTCAGTCTTGATCATAGCAGTACCGAAATTCTTGAAGACTGAGATTTTAGGATTGTTAGGAAGCTCTGCGGCGACTTTTTCAGCCAGAGAGATACCACTGCCTAAGGTAACAATATCAATATCCTTGGCCTGACCACGACTAAGGAGTAGATCCCTGACGAAGCCCCCAACGACAAAACACTCTTGGTTGTTTTCGTGGGCGATTTGGGAGATAAGATGAAAGATAGGATCGGAGAGCGCAGCAGCGTAATTCATGATGATAGGTTCGGAGGACAAAAAAATATAAAATAATAAAAAAAATAGTAGTTAGAGACTTAGTCCCAGCTACTTTTGTAAGAGAGGGCGTACTTTCCGCCACCAGTGAGGCAAAGCGTAATAGCCCCCCCAATGAAGAGGGCAAGGTTCTCAATAGCCCAAGCTCCCGTAGAAGGATCGATTACGAAGGCCTCGCTACGGTGTACCAAGAAGATAGCCGTAAGGCAATTGATAGCAATAAGCATAGAGAAGAAGCGAGTTCTGTAGCCCAGAATTACCAAAATGGGCGCTAAGAGTTCTCCCAGATAGGTGCCATACGCCCAGATGGTAGGTAACCCATTGTTGGTTAGCTGTATTTCTACAAAGCTGATATCATGGAGCTTAGAGAATCCATGGAAGAGGAGAATACCCCCTATGACAATTCTGAGGAGGAGCACCCCCGCATCTGTATTTTTTTTAGGCTCTTTGTTGGTATTTTGATAGAACATTTGGAAACGATTTAAAGCAAGCCGTACTCTCTTGAAAAAGAACCACTTTAGGGAAAGGCATGTCAGTAAATATAAGTATTCACACTCACCTTAATTTTGAAGCGGTCATATAGTAAAGTTTTGAATTTCAGAGCGATATTCACATCGGAAAAGATCATAGCGCGGCTAATACTTGAAGTAAAGACAACTTCACCAATCAAGTATTCTACCAAATAAGTTCCCTCTTGGGTCATAAGCACATAACTTATATTGGGCGCTATATCCACAGGCTTGGAAATTTTTGCAAAAATACAAAAAAACAAAATAAATATCAACAATTTTTTGAATATAAATGAGTTGGGATTTTTTAAATAAAAGAATGTTTTTTAAATATTTAAAAATCAAATAATTATAAAAAAAGATGTTCAGGAAGGATGAACGGCAAGAAACACACTGGTAGGGGAGGGGTACAAACTCGAGTTGGAGCGGTACGGGCTGCAAATTCTCGCCAGCGTCGGAGCTACAAGTTCGCACCAACACACTGTAAGAAATGTACTATTGGAATTTAACATTTTTATAAAAGAAGAAGTGTGATAAAAGTTGTATTTTTGCATAACTAAAGAAAAAGATATGCGAAAGCGTTTTTTTTTACTACTGTTTTCCTTGCCACTGCCTGTGGTGTGGGGGCAACAACAAGACACAATCGCTAAGAGGGATAGTATAGCTCCAACAGAGACGGTGTATGATCTGGAGGAAGTGCTTTTCTTTGGGAGTCAGCCTGTGTTCAGGAATGAAGAAGATCGGAAGAAATATGAGCTATTGCGCTACAGAGTCAAGCGAGTGTACCCCTATGCTAAGTTGGCAGCAGATAAGCTCTACCGAATAGAGAAAGTATTGGATTCGCTGCCGAACAACCGCCAGCGGAAGAAATATACCAAGCGAGTACAGGAAGATGCTGAGGCGCGCTTTACCGAAGAGCTAAAGAAACTTTCCCGTTCGCAGGGACGGATACTTATCAAGCTTATCTATAGGCAGACAGGAGAGTCGGCGTACAACTTGGTGAAGAATCTCAGGAGTGGGTGGCGTGCTTTTTGGTATAATAATACTGCTTGGTTTTATGATTTGTCCCTCAAGAGTACCTATAATCCGGAGGAAGTAGAAGAAGATTTTTGGATAGAAGATATTCTACTAAGAGCCTTTTCCTCAAACGAATTGGAGATGCAGCCTCCTGCAATCCATATAGACTACCAAGCGATAGAGCGGAAATGGCGTAAGAAATAAGAGCAAGGAGATAAAAAGGGGCGAATACCATTCGCCCCTTTATGATTAGAAAGAAATTTTTACACCAAAATTGACTCCTAAAGAAGAATAAGAGGCTTTTTCAGTAAGTTTTTTAGCGGAATTGTTGGCAAGTTCTTCCTTGGTAGCTTCTTCGACATAGTCGGTGCGTTGGTGGTATACCTGACCGCGGAGTACATCGTTGTAAGATCCGTTGGAGAATCCGTCCAAGGACTTGAGTGGTACCTCTACATTTCTGTTTTGTCCAGCTACACTGATAGTAGCTTTGAGGGTTTGGTTAAACTCTCTCAGCTCAGAATAGTCACGCTTTACAGCGATATTCATATATTCCAATTCGGCAAAGATAGCGAGCTTTTCAGTCACATTGTACTTATACCCGAAAGCGGCGATAGTACCAAAAGGCATTTTCCCTTTGTAATCTTCAGTGTAAGAAGTCTCAATGGTAGCACCTTGCTTGATCACAGCAGAGGTAGGTAGTCCAGAGAGTCCAGGGAGAGAAAGTCCCAGGCGAGCCAGAGCAGCAACAGGGATGTCCTGATTGGTAGTGGTGTAGGAGTGGGCAATGGCCTCAGTCTTTCCGCCAATTTTGGTAAGGACTCCAAAACGTCCGTAGAAGTTGTCTGTAAAGTTGTAGATTACCGAAAGAGCCGCCCCGAAGGCACGTCCACGCCCCTTTACCTCTCCATCGATAGTGGCAGTAAGAGGGGTATTGGCAATGTTCTTTTGGCTTATCTCACGCTTTACGAGTTGGTCTTCCCCATAGAGATACCCAGCGCTGATATCGATTCCCCAAGTTTTGTTGAAAAAATAGCCGACTCTCAGTTGGCTATTGATTCCTTCTCCAAAAGTACCAAAGCGTACACTTTCCTTGCCGTTGATACTTTCCTCGCCTATTTTGGTAGAGGGCACTCCCCAGGCGTATCCTCCAGTGACAGATACATAAACCTGAGCGGAGGCAGTGTAGCCAGCCCATAAAAGGGAAGCTACAAGAAAAATTCTCTTCATATGAAATTAATTAAAAGAATGATTTTTATTATTTTTTCTGTAGTTTGAGCCATTCTTGCGCCACACTTAGGGGGCGAGCTATGATGGCCTTATCCCCTTGGATGAGGATAGGACGCTCTATGAGCTTAGGATATTGGTGCAGTAGCTCGATGATTTGTGTATCAGTGAGGGAATCACTGCCTACTTCTTTCCAAATAACTTCTTTCTTGCGCACCAAATCGATAGGTGGGATGCCTAATTTGTGTAATAATTCTTTTATCTGAGCTACAGAAGGAGGATTTTTGAGATAGTCAATGATCTCAATAGGTTGTTCATCTTCTTCTTTTAAGAAAGCCAAGCATTCTCGACTTTTGCTGCAATGAGGGTTGTGATAAATGATCAATTTTTTAATGATTAATAATTAATGTTCAATGATTAATAGTTTCAAATGACAGAATAAGATTTTTTTTAATTGAAATAGTTGATTTGTGCTTCTACTAAAAATACTAATTTGCCATTGTAACGTACTTCTTTTTGTATCCAATTTCCTTTTTTATCATACTGATAGGAAAGCTCAGAATAAGCGGGAAGGGTTCCATTGGCGGACATAGACTGTTGGTAAGGTAATTTTTCGTCTTTATAGAAATAAATCACCTTCATATTGTCTACGAAATCTACATAGTCATCCTTTGTAATTTTTGTATGATAGCCATCAGCATTATATTCGTTGTGAAAGACATATTTTTTTTCATTGTCAGGCGTTCTATACACCTTTTCTAACACTTTATTATCCTTATCATAAGTTGTCCAACACTTTTCGATTAGTTTTCCTTCGTTGTTATAGGTCATACAGTTAACGGGGTTATCGTGATCGTCCAATTGACAAATGGTAGTACGACGATGGTCGGTTTCTCGGCTTTCGTTCTTCTTATCATCATACGTGATAAAGATTTCTTGAGTCATTTCGCCTTTGTCGTTATATATTTTTTCGTTTGTACATCTATTTTTGTTATCATAAGAGAGTTTTCTGTGTCTTGTGACTTCATTTTTATTATTATAATCTATTTTTTCGATTACTTTACCAGCTTTGTTGAATCTTATAAAAGTATTTTTGTCATATAGAAAACCAATGCTGGTATTTTTTTCAATCGATTTGTCCTCATTTTCTTTTATTTCATAAGGAATGATACGTACAGATTCGATTTTTCCCTTTAATCGTAAGTAGGGAAGCATATTGTCATCCTGTGCGAAGGAAGAAAAGGAGTATAATGTAATTAGAAAAAGATATAAGGACTTCATCATGCAGTATTTTAGTAATAAGTTATTTTTCTTTTGATAATAGCCACAGCTTCTTCGTCAAGGAAATACGTTTTTTCGATCCAGTTGCCTTTGCTGTCGAACTTGTACTTAAATGTAAGTGTTTCGGGATCATCATCTCCTATGATGGCAGTGTGTTCTATAGGGTAAATCTCGTCTTTATAGACATATTTGTAAGTAATATCTCCCTTGGGAAAAGCGATATAATAATGCTTCGCTTCTATGATTCTCCCTTTGTCGTCATACTTATAGGAGACCTGTCGTTCGAGTTCACCGTCTTCGTATATAGTAGATTTAGCAAGTTTCTGGTTTTTGTTATACTCATAAGAAATTTCTTTGAAGGCCTCTCCATCGGAGTCAAAAAAGATTACTCTAATGGGGAGCCCTTCGTCGTTGAGGGTTATCTCTCTTCTAGTTCGTCTATCACTCTTGTGGGAAGAATGGGCAATAGCAGTACCTTTTTTTTCCTTGTCATTATAGGAATAAGAGATTTTTCGGGTTATTTTTTCGGGGAGGAAAAGCACAGTTTCTTTAACAACTCTATTTTTATTATCATAGGTAGTTTCTTTGATATCGGAGGGCTTCCCCTTTTCACTATAGGAAGTGAGCTTGATGACTCGTCCTTTTTTGTCCAAGATGATAGACATATTATAGTCAAAAGAATCGACCAAGAAATCTCCTTCAATCTCATCAGATTCCTCTTTAGTAATATCAATAGATTTTACATTACCTTTTACCTGACAGGAAAGGCGAACATCTTCTTGTCCCCATGATAAGGTACAAAGAAAGAAAAAAATAATAAATAAATGATTCATAGAGATCACTTTTAGTAGTAAGTAATTTCTCTTTCGATAGTTGCGGCAGCTTCTCCATCAAGGAAATACGTTTTTTCGATCCAATTGCCTTTGCTGTCGAGCTTGTACTTGAGCGTAAAAGTTTGAGAAGGTTCTTTGCCTGATGTAACTATATATTTGGTAGGGAAAAGCCCCTTTTCATATAAGTATTTGGTAGAGAAATGTAATTCATAAGTCCTATTCACCCTATTGTCTATCTTTGTGAATCTATTTTTATCATCATACTCATAGGAAATGCTATGAACAAGTTTGTTTTTATCATCATAAGAAAGAGACTGAGCGAGGAATCCATTTTTGGAATGTTTGAGCACTCTTTTTCCTTCCAATTTTCCTTCGAAATTGTACGCTAAGATCTCAGAGGGAAGGAGATTGTCGCCTAAAGATATTACCATTTTAGATTTTTTGTTAGGAAAACCCGTAGAGGTAATGGTAGCAGAGGCTTTTTTCTGCTTATCATCATAGGTATAGGAAGTGGTTTGAGTAAGTTTTTCAGGGACAAGCTCAAGGACTTCCTTGGAGACATGATTTTTGTCATCATAAGTCCATGTTTGAATTGTTTTAGGCTGTCTTCCCCGGAAATAAGTATCCAATTCGGTGATACGTCCCTTTTTGTCAAAGAGGAGGAACTGGTCATCATCTAAGGGATCAAACAAAAGCGCCTCAGCAGCTTTTTCGAGTTTGCTCTGAGTGATTGTCAGGGATTTTACATTGCCCTGTAGCTGATAGACTTGTTGGCGTCTTTCATTCTGCCCCCAAGCGAGGGAACCTATGAATAAGAATAAGTAGATAAGCTTCATAAAAATTAGTAATAAGAAATTTCTCTATAATCAATCGTAGTGCGCACGGACTTCACCTCCCCGTGAGGAAGTAAGGAGATGCCCTTGTAAGCACTTGTCCGAAGCAGGTATAGGAAAACAATAATAGGCAATAAATTATAAATGTTTTTATTTATATTCATTCAGTTAGTCATTATCTATCACGAATTTGATATAACAGAAGCTCCTTAGAAAAGTTAATCACTAAGTCTCTTAAAATGTTTTATGGCAAGTGACCCCAAAGCTACTAAAAATAAAATATGGTGAATGGGTTCTAAAAATAGAATCTTAAAGCTATATACTATATAAATTTCAAAGTCACTAAACTGAGTAATACCATCCATCCCAAAATTTTCATGTATAAAATAGAGATCTAAAGAGGATATACTCTGTAAAAGGAACCAACCTAATATAAGAAAATACTCCCAACGGTGCTTATTTGCAAATTTCTTTATTATGAAGAAACTTATTAAGTAGGGAATGAGTCCTATAATAATGATATATTTGAGACTTACCATTGTCTATCATGAGTAAATAAACAATAAATAATGAGGGAGATTATATAAGGTCACTGAGGTTTTTGACAGCGATATAGCGTTCGACATTGAAGCCTTCGGCGTATTCCTTATTGATAAGTCTGCCCAAATCCTGAGCGCGGTAGGTGATGCTATCGCGGAAGTTTTGGCTATTGATAAGAGTTTGTGGTTCCTTGGTATCCTCGTCCAAGAATTGAGAACGATAAGCGAGGACAGCCTCTAACTTTTTGCCTAAGAAGCCAGTGATATCGACCACGAAATCGGGGCGTAAGTCCTTCCATTGGATATAGTGATAGACCACCTTAGGGCGCCAAGCCTGTTGAGGAGAACCGTCCTCATCGGTGGTTTCGATACGGCGCAAGCCACTGAGGAAACAAGCATCACTGACGAGCTTTCCTCCCTTGCCGTGGTCGATATGCCTATCATCGAAAGGGTTACAGATGACAATTTCGGGGCGGTACTTTCGGATTTTCTTAATCACCTCTATCTGGTGCTCTTTGTCATTGACAAAGAAACCATCGGCGAAGCATAGGTTTTCGCGCACTTTGACCTCAAGTAGGCGAGCGGCCTCCTGAGCTTCTTGGCGGCGGAGTTCGGCACTACCACGAGTACCAAGTTCCCCTTGGGTAAGGTCGATAATACCAACAGTTTTTCCTAAACTAATTTCTTTGGCGAGAGTGCCTGCACAGCCGAGTTCTACATCGTCGGGATGTGCTCCAAATGCTAAAATATCTAATTTCATGTCTTTTTAGGTAATAGAGGTCAGTGAACAGAGGTCAGTGAACGGTGAACAGAGAACAGAGGTCAGTGACGCGCAAATATACAAAAACTTTTCCAAAGAACAAGACTTTGAAAAAGTTTTTGCTGAAAAATTTTGAACAGACTAAAAAAATATACTTATTTTCTTAGCGATGTAAGTAAGATTAATTTTTTACACGGAAGGCTTTTTCCTGAGGGTAGTAGGCTACTTCATCCAATTCTTCCTCGATGCGGAGCAGTTGGTTGTACTTGGCCATACGGTCAGAACGAGAAGCCGAACCTGTTTTGATCTGGCGTGTATTGAGCGCTACAGCGAGGTCAGCAATGGTGTTGTCTTCAGTTTCGCCAGAGCGGTGAGACATAATAGAGGTATATCCAGCACGGTGTGCCATATCCACAGCGGCGATGGTTTCAGTAAGGGTACCTATCTGGTTAACCTTGATAAGGATAGAGTTGGCTACTCCCTGAGCGATACCTCTTTCCAAACGTTCTACATTGGTTACGAAGAGGTCATCCCCTACGAGCTGTACACGATCGCCAATGGCTTCGGTAAGGAGTTTCCAACCGTCCCAGTCATTTTCGTCCATACCATCTTCGATGGAAATAATAGGATACTTGTTGACCAATTCGGTAAGGTAAGCCACCTGCTCAGCAGAGGTACGTTTTTTACCCTTAGCCCCTTCGAACTTGGTATAGTCATATACTCCATTGTCGTAGAACTCAGAGGAAGCGCAGTCAAGAGCGATTTTCACCTCTTCACCAAACTTGTATCCAGCTTTTTCTACAGCTTTTTTGATGGTTTCGATGGCATCTTCAGTACCTTCGAAGGTAGGAGCGAATCCTCCTTCGTCCCCCACAGCAGTGCTAAGTCCGCGATCGTGGAGAACTTTTTTGAGGTTGTGGAAGATTTCAGAGCCCATCTGTAGTGCTTGAGAGAAAGATTCTGCTTTGATAGGCATAATCATGAATTCTTGGAAAGCGATAGGCGCATCGGAGTGAGAGCCCCCGTTGATAATATTCATCATAGGGACAGGGAGCGTATTGGCACTTACCCCGCCGACATAGCGATAGAGAGGAAGCCCTAAAGACTCAGCGGCCGCTTTGGCTACGGCAAGAGATACCCCAAGGATCGCATTGGCACCCAAGCGAGATTTGTTGGGAGTGCCATCGAGCTCAATGAGCACCTTGTCGATGAGATTTTGGTCGAAAACATTCATACCAATAATTTCCTCAGCGATGATGTCATTGACATTTTCTACAGCTTTGAGGACTCCTTTACCTAAATACTCTTTGCCTCCATCACGAAGTTCTACGGCTTCATATTCGCCAGTGGAAGCGCCAGAAGGTACTGCAGCACGGCCACGAGCACCGCTATCGGTGATTACATCTACCTCGATGGTAGGATTACCTCTTGAATCGAGGATTTGTCTTGCATGTACGTCTAAGATAATATTCATATCGTTGCTATTTAAAAATGGTTGTTATTCGTTCTAAGAGATATAGCAAAAAGGTCAGTCGTCAGTGGGAACTGACAGCTGACCTTAAGGGTTATTTCTTTTTATTTTGAGCATTGCGTTGAGCTTCGGCCTGTTCCATCATCTCTCGCATTTTGCGCTGGAACTTGCTTTCCTTACGCGGTTTTTGTTTGTTCTCCTGAATCTTGGCATGGATGCGTTTTTCATCGATAATCCAATACTTGATTGCCAACATAATAAATATGGTAATGAGGTTGGATATAAAGTAATACAAGCTCAAGCCGCTGGCATAATTATTGAAGAAGAACAACATCATAATAGGAGAGAGGTACATCATGAACCTCATATCCGGCATACCCTCCTGCTTGGTTTGCTGCATTTGTCCTGTAGTCATGAGCATGTAGATTAGCATAGTCACAGAAGCTAATATAGGGAACAAGCTCACGTGATTTCCATAGAAAGGAATAGAAAAAGGTAGCTGAGCCACAGCATCGTAAGAGGAGAGGTCTTCAGCCCACATAAAAGATTTTTGTCGGAGCATGAAAGCTGTAGGGAAAAAGCTAAAGAGTGCGAAAAAGACCGGCATCTGGAGTAGAGCAGGAATACAGCCACTGAGAGGATTGACACCCGCCTTGCTGTAGAGTGCCATGGTCTCCTGTTGGCGCTTCATAGCATTCTCAGATCCCTTGTATTTGTTATTAATTTCCTCAATCTCAGGGCGAAGTACTTTCATTTTAGCTTGAGAGAGATAGGACTTATACTGAATAGGAGAGAGGAGGATACGCACGATAATAGTTAGCACGATGATTGCTACTCCAACAGCCATAAAGGAGGAGAGCAGGTCAAAGACAGGAATTACGAACCATTTGTTGATCCAGCCAAAAATACCCCATCCTAAAGGAATAGCCTTGGTAAGTCCATACTCTTTGTCATATTTTTTAAAGATATGATAATCAGAAGGTCCGTAGAAGAAGTGAAGTGATTCGCTGAGCTCTCCAGAGGTAAAAGCAATGGGGAACTCCGCAGCGAAAGCCTTGGTAGCTTGTACATTGTCTCCTTCAGAAGTTGCTAAGTTTTTGGAAGAAATCTTTCCAGAGGCCAAAGGCTTATCGGAGATCAGGAAAGAGCTGAAGAGGTGTTGTTTGAAATCGACCCATTTGATACTCTTGAACTCCTCAGAATCTTCTCCCCCTGCACTAAGCTTATCATCGCGATTGTCCTCATACTGCACTACTGCCTGTACATATCTGTCCTCATAGGTTACACTCTTTTCCATACGGCGAGCCTTGAGCTTCCACAAGAGCTCAGGAGTAACTCCAGTATTGAATACCTGAGAGAGCCCTACACTACGAATAGAGAAATCCACCATATACTCATCGGGACGGAGGGTGTATACGTATTCTAAATATTGATTATCAGATACGTGTAGCTTCATGGAAAGCGTGTTTCCAGAGAGAGTAGGAGAGAAGAAGAGATCCTTAGTCTCCAGTGTACGATTATCATTGGTGGTAAACTTTAGAGAGAATGAAGCATTCCCATCCTTGATCAGTTCAACAGGTTTACCATTGTAAGTTTTCTGATTTTTGACTAAAAGATTGGTAATCTGTCCCCCTTTGTTGCTTACCTGAAGCTTGATAAGATTGTTCTCGATTTCGGTAAAGGCTCCTTCTTTGGCAGAAGGGAGCGCGGCAGAGAAGCCAAAAGCCCCAAGAGTCTCCTTATACTTACTTAGCCCTAAGGAATCGGTAGGTAGGGTAGTGGATGCAGGAGTAGCCACCTGCTGAGAGGAGGACTGTTGGGTAGTGTTATTTGTCGATTCGGTAGTTTGCTGAGGTGGTTTCTGGTTGTACATGTAGTATATCAGTACAACAAACATCAGCGCGAATCCAATAAGAGAAAAAGTATTATTGCGTTTTTCTTCCATAAATTAATTTTCTGAAATTTGTATATTTATAATTTGGCAAAGGTACAAAATAAAATTGTTATAGAAAAACTTCTTTTACTATAAATGATTATTTTTTCTTGTGTACAATATTTATAGTCAATCCCATATCTTAAGAAAGAGGAGGGTGATTTTGAAGGGCGAATCCCTCACATACTCAGCCGCACCATCCCGCTGACTTTGCCCTTAGGCTCATGTCAATTTTTTGCGAACCATTTTTGATTGACTAAAGATTTCTGTTTGGGTATCAAACTATTTTTCTAATTTGTATTGTAAAGCTGCTTGTACAAAGGCTACAAAGAGCGGATGAGGGTGAGCGACAGTACTCTTGTATTCAGGATGGTACTGTACCCCTACAAACCAGCGATGTGTAGGTACTTCGACTACTTCCACTAAGCCTGTCTCAGGATTGGTACCAGAGCAGAGCAGTCCAGCTTCTTCCAAGGGCTTGCGGTATTCGCTATTGAACTCATAACGATGGCGGTGGCGCTCACTGATGTGTTTACTTTTGTAAGCCTCATATACACGGCTGCCCTCCAAGAGCTCACAATCCCAAGCCCCAAGGCGCATGGTGCCCCCCTTCTGGGTGATGTGTTTTTGTGCCTCCATCAGGTCGATAACCTTGTAGATAGCCTTGGGATTGACCTCGGCTGTATGTGCATTCTCGAAGCCTGCCACATGGCGTGCAAACTCAATAACTGCCATCTGCATACCCAAGCAAATCCCTAAGAAAGGAATATTGTGCTCACGGACATACTGGATAGCCTTGATCTTCCCTTCGAGTCCACGTTCGCCAAAACCAGGAGCTACCAAGACCCCATCAAGAGTGCTGAGCTTATCAACCAAGTTGGTTTCGTCCAGATATTCAGAGTGAATCATGATCACTTCTACCTTGACCTCATTCTCAGCCCCTGCATGGATAAAAGCCTCCAAGATAGACTTATAAGCATCGGGCAGTTCCACATACTTGCCTACGAGCCCTATACGCACCCTGTGTTTTGGATTCTTATGTCGTTGGAGGAAAGTATTCCATTGGGTCAGCTCAGGAGCTTGAGTATCAGGGAGGGCTAACTTTTTGAGAACCACCTTATCAAGCCCTTCTAAAAGCATAAGATTAGGGACATCATAGATTGTAGGTACATCAATAGACTGGATGACGGCCTCCTTTTTCACATTGCAGAATAGGGCGAGCTTTTGTCTGAGATCGTCTGGTAAGTCCCTATCGGTACGGCACACTAGGACATCGGCTTTCAGACCACTCTCCATGAGTGTTTTGACACTGTGCTGAGTAGGCTTGGTCTTGAGCTCTCCAGCGGCAGCGAGATAAGGTACGAGGGTCAGGTGAACTACAATCGCATTGTTATCCCCCAGTTCCCACTGGAGTTGGCGTACAGCCTCGATATACGGGAGCGATTCGATATCCCCTACAGTTCCTCCTATTTCAGTGATGACAATATCATATTGGCCACTCTTACCAAGAAGTTGTATACGGTCCTTGATTTCGTTGGTAATATGAGGGATCACTTGCACTGTTTTGCCAAGGAACTCCCCACGGCGTTCCTTTTCGATGACACTTTGGTAGATACGACCAGTGGTCACATTGTTAGCCTGAGAGGTGAAGACATTGAGGAAACGTTCGTAATGGCCTAAGTCAAGATCCGTTTCGGCGCCATCTTCAGTGACATAACACTCCCCATGTTCGTAAGGATTGAGTGTGCCAGGGTCAATATTGATATAAGGATCCAACTTTTGAATAGTTACTCTATAGCCTTTAGCTTGTAAGAGTTTGGCCAGAGAAGCAGCGATGATCCCCTTGCCTAAGGAAGAGGTTACGCCCCCAGTTACGAAGATGTATTTGGTATTGTTCATGTGCTTTACTAAGATAGGGCAAAAGTAAGGATAATTTGCGAATAAAACAATTTCTTTTTGAAATGATTTTTTAGTAGGAAGAAAGAGGGGGCAGCAATAAAAATCCCAAAGAGCAAATGCCCTTTGGGGTAGAGGAAAGTCTATCTAATGTAAGATGTATTTTTATGGGGGCAAAGATAAACATAAAAAATAAACTACCAAATATTTTTTTAAAAGAAGAGGAGAAAAGCTGTTAAAAACAAAAATATTTGATAAAAACCACTATTCCATAAAAAAGTTGTATATTTGCCCCTAAATATTTAGAGAAGATGAAAAAGCTTTATTTACTATTTTTAATGGGAGGATTTTTGGGTAGTTTCCAAGGAGTTGCCCAACAGCTAAAGATCAATCAGAGTCAGCAAATCAAAGATCTTATGGAGGTGAAAAAAGAGTTCAGCCGCCAGGAGAAGACCTATCAGATACAGGTGTATAACGGAAATGTAACAGAGGCGAATGAACATGTGAAACGTGCTACCTCTAAGTTTCCCTATCCAAGTTTCTTAGTATTTGAAACTCCGAACTACAAAGTTCGTATGGGGCTATTTCGCACCCGCTTGGAAGCGGAAAAAGCGCTAACCAAAGTAAAGAATACCTATCCAGCTGCATTTGTCGTGGCACCTTATTAGACTGAAGAATGAAGAGTGAAGAATCTAGCCAAGTGAATGAGCTTGGGTATGTGGTGAAGCGAGTGTGTGACCAGTGAGGGATCTTTACCCTTTTACCCCTTCAACTCTCAAATCCTTAAATTCCAAAATCCTTAAACCCTTAAAATAAAATGTTTTATAAACCACACAAAGAAGGTGTAAAAATTATCTTTGGGAGTACAGCTATGGTGGCTTTATTCCTTATACTTATAGATCAGTTTGTCACAATAGAGTGGCTTAGGGTAACACTAATGCTGGTTGTCTTAGCCTTCTATATACTAATTTTACAATTTTTCAGGAATCCTAAGCGAGAGACACCTATCAATCCTAACCATATCATCTCCTCGGTAGATGGGAAGGTGGTAGTGATAGAAGAAGTAGAAGAGAATGAATACTTCAAGGACAAGCGTAGGATGGTTTCCGTATTCATGTCGCCCCTGAATGTACATGTAACCCGCTATCCGATGAGTGGAGAGGTAGTCTATAGTAAGTATCATCCTGGGAAATACTTAGTAGCATGGCACCCTAAAGCCTCTGAGGAGAACGAGCGCACTACAGTAGTGGTAGAAAATACCCAATTCGGTAAGGTACTCTATCGACAGATAGCAGGCGCTTTGGCTAAGCGTATAGTCAACTATGCCAAAGAAGGAGATCAAGCAGTACAAGGGGAAGATGCTGGTTTTATCAAGTTTGGCTCCCGAGTAGACATCTACCTACCTCTATCGGCGAAAATCAAGGTTACCCTTGGTCAGAAAGTCAAAGGAGGGATAGACATCATAGCAGAGGTATAGTTCCCCTTGATGAAAGAACAAACAACAGAAATAGCAGTGCTTCTGCTCACCTGGTATGCTGCCCATAAGCGAGAGCTGCCCTGGAGAGGGGCAGGTAACCCCTATTACATATGGCTGTCGGAAGTCATACTACAACAGACCCGAGTAGCTCAGGGATTGCCCTACTACCAAAGGTTTGTGGAGCAGTTCCCCACCGTAGAAGCCCTTGCTCAGGCCCCTGAAGCTCAAGTGCTAAAGGTATGGCAGGGCTTGGGATACTATTCCAGAGCCAAGAACCTACAGCGTGCAGCCCAGTATATAACAGAAGAGCTACAAGGAGTCTTTCCCAGCACCTATGAAACCCTACTCAAGCTCAAGGGAGTAGGAGAGTATACAGCAAGCGCTATAGCCTCTATATGCTATAATGAGCCCAAGGCCGTGGTAGATGGTAATGTGTATAGAGTACTCAGCCGAATATTCGATATAGATACTCCTATCAATACCACTGAAGGAGCAAAATATTTTAAAGAACTCGCGCAAGAGCTTCTGGACAAAGAGCGAGCAGGAGAGTACAATCAAGCCATTATGGACTTTGGAGCCCTACAATGCAAGCCCCAATCTCCTGATTGTGAGAGCTGTATTCTTAGTGCCAAGTGCTTGGCCTATCATAGAAAGAAAGTAACACAGCGACCGGTAAAGATAGCCAAGATAAAACCTATTCATAGGTATTTTCACTATTGTGTCCTAAAAGATTCCCAAGGCAATACCCAGCTGCACAAGCGGGAGGCGAAAGATATATGGCAAGGACTCTATGAGTTTCCCCTTATAGAAGTAAAAGAGAATACAACAGAGGCTCAAGTGATAGAAACCATAAGAGCACAATACCCTCACACGACATATATAAAGAAATATGCCACAGAGTTTCTACACAAGCTCACACATCAGCACTTACACACCTGTTTTTGGGAGGTAGAGGTAGCAGAAGTATTGTCGGACGGTCTTCCTATAAGAGAACTTGTACACTATCCTATGCCAGCGCTACTGATAAAATTCTTAAAAAAAGAGAAGATTTGAAAAATAAAACGTATCTTTGAAGAAAAATATAGGATATGAACGGAACACTTAATAAAGTAATGCTAATAGGCAGGTTGGGCAGTGATGTAAAACTTACCTATTTTGACAAAGATTCATGTACAGGTCAGGTATCCTTGGCTACGGATGAATCCTATACGGATAAAACCACTCAAGCAAAGGTAGAGAATACCCAATGGCACAATGTAGTATTCTATAATAAGATGGCCGAGCGTGTGGAGAAATATGCCAAGAAGGGCGATCTACTCTATGTAGAAGGGCGCTTGCGTACCCGCCAGTACCAAGGGCAGGATGGTGTCACCCGTTATGTTACCGAGGTAGTAGCTTTGGATATTAACTTTCTCTCTCCCAAGAGAAGTACAGAAGGACAAGCCACTCCTATTACAACTACAGCCACGGCAGCTCAGGCAGAGCCTACTGCAGCAGCAGAGGCAGCTCCTACGGAGACAGGAGGCGCTCCCTTCTAAAAATAAGAGGACAAGGGAAGTCCTTATTGTATAACTAAATTCATTATTTTGGATACAGACTCGTCGATAAGTCAATTATTAGCTTCGCCCACAGCAGATTTGATCATTAGGGCATTTATATTTATCTTTTTATTAGGCTGTTCTGCCCTTATATCAGGGTCAGAGACAGCACTTTTCTCCTTGTCCAATACAGAACTGGAAGAAGAAGAGGAAAAGGGGCAAAAGACCATAGTGCAGCTGCTGAGAAAACCCCAAAAGCTGCTGGCTACTATACTGATAGCGAATAACTTAGTAAATATATCTATAGTACTTGTCTTTGCTCCCTTGGGAGAATTTCTCTTTGGAGGGATGAACGAATGGGTCAGAGCCATCTTCGAGGTAGGGATACTTACCTTTGTCATACTGCTATGTGGTGAGATTTTGCCTAAGATCTATGCCAATCGCAACAATAGGATTTTTGCTCGTAAGGTAGCCCCTATCATCAAAGTCTTGGATACCCTCTTCACCCCCATCAGTGGTATCATGACCTTATTCACTACCTTTGTCAATAATCGCTTACATAAGAGTTCCTCCATTTCGGTAGGGCAACTCTCACAGGCCTTAGAACTTACCTCACAGGAGGACACCACCCAAGAGGAGCATAAAATACTCTCAGGGATTGTTTCCTTTGGGAATACCGATATACGAGCGGTGATGCACCCACGTATAGATATTTCAGCGATAGAAGAATCAATGACCTACAGAGAGGTACTGACCTTTATCCAAGAGAATGGATATTCACGAGTGCCAGTATATCAAGAAAATATAGATAAAATCACGGGAATTATCTACGCTAAGGACTTACTACCGTATCTGGATGAAGAGGATTTCGATTGGCGAAAAATCAAGAGAAAAGCCTTCTTTGTGCCAGAGAATAAGAAATTGGATGACCTATTGACTGAGTTTCAGCAGCGAAAAATCCACTTAGCTATAGTGGTAGATGAGTATGGAGGAACCTTAGGAGTTGTGACACTTGAGGATATCATAGAAGAAATTGTAGGAGAGATCAGTGATGAGTACGATATGGAAGATACCTTCTATACCAAGATAGACGATCGCAATTTCCTCTTTGATGGGAAGACCTCTTTGAAAGACTTCTATAGAGTGCTTTCGGTAGAAGAGACTGATCAAGAAGACTTTGAGAAGGTCAGAGGAGAGAGTGAGACCATAGCTGGATTCCTACTGGAACTGATAGAATCTTTTCCTGAGAAAAAGCAAGAAATCCCATACAAACATTATATTTTCACCATAGAAGATATAGATAAAAAGCGAATCAAACAACTAAAAGTTACCATCAGATGATATATAGGATACTGATAAGCAGTGTATTGCTACTTGTGATAAGTTGTTCAGGCGATATACAGCCTAAGCCAAAAGCCTTTCTTCGCTTGGAGTACCCTGAACCTACTTATGACACTATAAAAGAGTCTTGTCCTTTTTCTTTTGAGAAGAACCATCTTTCCTTCCTCAATCTTCAGAAAGGGTGCAGTATGAATCTGGACTATCCCCAGATGAAAGCCACCATATATATCACCTATAAGCCAGTGAAGGACAACCTTACCAAACTGCTCAAGGATGCCCAGAACTTCACCTACGAACATACGATCAAGGCAACAAATATAGTAGAACAACCCTATTTGAACGAAAAAGACAAGGTATACGGTATGTTCTACGAGGTAGATGGCAATGCAGCCTCCCAATCTCAGTTCTATATTACCGATAGTGTGAATCACTTTATCACAGGGTCTATCTACTTCAAGGTACGCCCCAACTATGACTCGATCTATCCGGCGGCACTCTATCTCAAGAGAGATATACGACGTATTATGGAAACAACCCATTGGAAATAAATACTATGCAAAGGAAAATACTCCCAATACTTCTGCTCCTCACCTTTCTTTTGGTAAGTTGTAGGAAAGAAGATCGTCAGCGCAATCCCTACCTGCAAGAGGCTAAGTTCTCCCGAACTATCAATCTTCGCTTGGCAGAATACAACCGTCTTAGAATCCCAGGAACTGCTGTATTGGTAGACAATGTAGGGCTCAGAGGCATAGTAGTGGCCAATATAGGCAACAATTTCTTAGCATGGGACAGAGCCTGTCCCTCCCAAGCCTTGGCCGAATGTAGTCAGATGACCCTTGAGAGTGACAACCTCTTTATGCTATGCCCATGTACAGGAGTGAAGTACAACCTACTTAACGGATATCCACAGAAGAAAGCAGACACAGATAAAGAGAAAAATACTAACTACCCTATGCTGAACTATCAGGTAGTGGTACAAGGAGATTTGCTAACGATATCGAACTAAATGCTATACAACCTACTCAATACCACCAAGACTGCACGCTTCTTTGCCATATATGGTATGGGAGTATTGCAATTGTTACTATGTCGCTATGGGATACTTTCCCTTGAGATAAGCCCTACTACCCTATTAGAAACCTTACTTATGAGCTTCCTCCTACTGGTGAATCTTTCCACCATCAACCTTTTGGTAAGGAAGAACCAGCTGAGTGAGGGCAATCTCTTAGTTCCCTTTTTGTGGGTGCTTTTGATTTTCTTCTTTCCTAAGGTGTACCAAGATAGCAGTGTGATGCTTGCCAATACCTGCTTACTGCTACTTTCTTCCCTGATTATATACCTGAGGAACAATACCGATGGAAGGGAAATCTTCTTCAACTCATCCGTGCTTATTTTTGTAGGGAGTTACTTTTTCCTTCCCAGCCTTCTTTGGCTACTTTTGCTGTGGGCACATATCCTTATCTACCCCAGTAAAAGGCTGAGGAACATGCTCATACCCTTAGTTACTTTTGTACTATTGGGTATTTTGTCCTTAGCTATAGCCCTACCTATGGGAAAAGTAGCGGCACTTGTAGAACGTTATTACTTTATCCCCGACTTTTCCTATGAAGCCTTTGTACACCCATCCTATCTTCCTCTCTATACCATTATAATACTGAATCTTACCCTTACTTCATGGATATTTTGGGGTTCCTATAAGCGCTACATCTCTAGATTTTTTGTAGGAGTGGTACTGGTGGGGCTCTTAGGGATAATTCTTTTTCCTAATAAAAATGCAGTAGGAATGGTATATCTGACCTTTCCTACTGCACTTTCGCTGATGGTGCTTATAGAGCGTATACGCCGAGTGTGGCTCAAAGAACTATTGTTATGGCTGCTACTGATAGCCTCCTTTGGGATTATTCTCTTAACCTCTCGCTGAGGGATTATTTCCCGCCAGTGAGCCAACGATAGATATCATTTCCATTGGCATAGATAAGCAAAGCAAAAACGATAATAATTCCTACCATCTGGGCATATTCTAATACTTTCTCGCTGGGCTTGCGGCCTGTGACCATTTCATAAAGAAGGAAGACAATATGGCCTCCGTCGAGAGCAGGAATAGGGAGTATATTCATGAAAGCCAAGATAATGGAAAGCAAGGCTGTGATTTCCCAGAAATGCAACCAATCCCACTGAGGAGAGAAAAGTCCTGCCATGGATCCCAATCCGCCTACTTGAGAAGCTCCCTTCTTGGTAAAGATATACTTGAACTGAGTGATGTAGTCCCTGAGCGTCCAATAGCCAAAGCTCACCCCTTCGGAGATAGCTTCAGAGAAAGAATAACTCCTATGAGTGCTTCCTGTATCATAGAAGTGGGCTGCAAAGACCCCTAAGATACCTTTGTCAGGAGTGATGGAGACACTTTGTGTCTGTCCTGCTCTGAGCACCTCAATAGTGTTTTCCCCTTCGGTAAGATGTCCTTTTACTTGGTCGAAGAACTCGATTGGATGTCCGTTGATACTTACCAAACGATCTCCCTTGAGAAGACCTGCCTTTTGAGCGGCAGACCCGGCCATAACTGAATCAATCTCAGTAGTACGGCGCTTGTAGAAAGGAATAGGTGAGCGGTCATTGCGGAATATCTGCATGCCTAAGCTATCAGGTACAGCAATGGTAACCACGTGTCCATCAGGTTTTTGCACAGTGATATTCTCCACATGGCGGGTGAGAATCATTTTGTTGATAGCAAAAGTATTTTCCAAGTCTTTTCCATTGACTTTCAGAGGAATATCCCCATCGGTGAAGCCATAAGATTTCAGTGTTTCGCTTACCTCATATCCATGAGGGACATCCTTAGAAGTAAAGATATCCTTGCCCCATACACTGAAAATCATAGAATAGATGAAGAATCCTAAAAGTAAGTTTACCACAACCCCTCCGATCATGATAATCAGGCGCTGCCAAGCAGGTTTGCTACGGAATTCCCAAGGTTGGGCAGGCTGTGCCATCTGTTCCTTGTCCATACTTTCATCAATCATACCCGCGATTTTGACATATCCCCCTAAGGGAAGCCAACCTATTCCATAAACAGTTTCGCCTATCTTTTTCTTGAATAGAGCAAACTTGATATCGAAGAACAAGAAAAACTTCTCCACCTTGGTCTTGAATAACTTGGCAGGAATAAAGTGACCTAACTCATGCAGTATCACTAAGATAGATAAGCTCAGTACCAGCTGTCCTGCCTTGATTAAAATAGTTTCCATTATAATAATTTTAGTGTGCAAAAATAGACTTTTTTTTGATATTAGAGGCCAAAAAACCTGTTAATTTCAATACTCGATGATTAACGATTGAGGATCAATGATTAGGTGGGGAGTTAAGTTATTGTTTCGATTAAGAGTGTAAATATTGTTAAAAAACATATTTTATTCTTAATAAAAGGACTAAAATTTTGAAATGAGAGGAAAGAAAAATATCTTTGCACCGAATTAAAATAAGAAAGATTAATTATGAAGAAAATAGCATTTATTCTACTGATTACTGCAAGTTCTTTTGCTTCAGCACAGGTGATAGACACCCTAAAGACTAATGTCAGCAATGAACAAGCAATAAATGAGATGAAGACAAACTTGGAAGCACAAAAAGAAGCTTTGGAAGCAAAAGAGTTTGCCATTAAACAAGAAGCCGCTAATAGAAAATTAGCAGAAAGAGAACTAAAACTCAAGGAAAGACAACAAAAAGAAGCCGAGAGACAACAGAAACAAGCCGAAAAACAGCAGAAAGAAGCTGAAAAGTTGCAGAAAAAGCAACAAAAACAATTAGAAAAAGAGCAGAAACTCAAAGAAAAACAGCTCAAACAAGCAGAAAAAGATGCTAAAGCAGCTCAAAAACGAGAAACAAAGAAGCTAAAGGTACAAGATAAATTGGCTAAAGCTCAAATAAAGAAAAACAAAGCGCAAGCAGATTATGACAAGCAAGATCTGAAGCTAAAAACAGAACTTTCCAGAGGAAACCTCTCTGCAGAGAAAGAACTGAAGTTGCGAACCAAACTGCTAAAGAGCAAGTCTAAGCTCATCGATGCAGAATCCAATGTAAAGAATTTGGAAATAGAACTCCAAAGATTAAAATAACAGTAAGTTTTTTAGTCATAAATTTAATTTTTAAAATTGAAAAAAGGCACTTCACAAGGAGCGCCTTTTTTATTTTGGGTAGGTATTGATAATAATCTCGAAGTACTGAGGGTCGTAGAGTGTTCGCATGGTATAGAAGGCCTCTTTTCTCTTTTTGTACTCAGTAGGAAAGGAGACAAGATGGAGGTCATGGTCGAGAATTTGGTAGATAAGCTCACTGCAATAGAGCTTGGAAGGCTCATCGATAGTGCCGATATGATCAAAAGGTATCTTTAGAGAAAGATAATACTTAGCCCTGCTAACAATCTCTTTTCCCTGCTCAGGAGTAATCTTTTTGGGGCGTACCACCAATAACTTTTCAGGCATGGAGTGTCTTAGGAAATCGTGTAGAGACTGGGACTGCATGCCATCGATAGGGCTTACGTCCGAAGAGAGTGAATGAATCACCCGCCATTTGTTGTTTTCCCGATAGAGAATAGCCGAATGAGTGACATCAAAAAGAGAATCATTCAGTTTTTGGGAGATAATATCGCTGAAGAAGCCATAGCCGCGGCGTAAGATAATATCCCCTTCCTCAAGCAGAGCGAGCTGCTCGGGGGTAAGGCGTATAATAGAGCTATTGCGAGTTACCTGTTTTTTCTCTTGTAGGGTATCCACCCAGAAGAAAAGGCGAAATCCTCCCCAAAGGAAAAGAAACAAAATCCCAAAACAAAGGAAAAATAGGCGTATTCTTCGATTCATTTTGGGATTTTAAATCAATTAAAAATAGAATTTTTTACATAGCAGGGATGGAATCCTGAGCAGGCTCGCCCTCATGTTCGTGAGGTTCATCACCCATATCAGCATCATCCGGATGAGCGTGGTCATCGCCTTCTTCTCCAGGAGCACCATGCTCTTTATTGCCCTGTTCCTTGTTGATAGAAACAAGCCATTTGCCATCTACTTTTTTTAGGTCAAGAGATTCCTCCTTATCAGAACCTTCGGACTTGTAGTATACCTTAGCCTTGTCACCATCTTCCTCTACTTTGGTAATGGTAAAGGATTTGATATCTTCAGGTTTTGCTTTTTCTCCTTTGGAGAATCCTTCCAAAACCCCAATGAACTCAGCAGTTTCTTTATCACAATACTTTTTAGCCTCTTTGAAATCGGCTTTATTGATTGCTTTTAAGAATTTTTCAGCAACTACTTTAGGAGAATTTCCAGAACAAGAGGCCAAAAGAAGGCACACGAGTAGGGAAAAAGTAAAAAGGATTTTTTTCATAAGATAAAAAATTACAAGATTATACAATTATACAAGCGACAATACATCACGAGCTATCTGAATTTCTTCATTGGTAGCTACGATAACGATTTTCACTTTACTATCAGGGGCTTGAATTTCCACGATATCACTTGGGTGATTAAGAGATTTGTTCTTTTCAGCATCGATTTTCACACCTAAGTATTCCAAATCTTCGCAAACCAACTGGCGAATGATAGAGGCATTTTCTCCTAATCCAGCAGTAAAGATAAGTGTATCTACCCCATTGAGTGCAGCCGCATAAGCACCAATATATTTTTTCACACGATAGGCATACATATCCAAGCAGAGGATACCATTAGGATCTCCTTTTTCAGCTAAAGCCTCGACATCGCGGGCATCGGAGCTGCCAGTGATTCCCTTCATACCACTTTCGTGATTGAAGATTTCGGCAATCTCGTCATTGGAGAGTCCTTTTTTGCCTAAGAAGAACACTACAGCACTATCGATATCTCCACAGCGGCTTCCCATAAGGAGTCCTTCGTTGGGTCCGAATCCCATAGAAGTATCGATACAATGTCCTTGAGCATCGACAGCTGCCATACTTGCCCCATTTCCTAAGTGAAGTGTAATGTTTTTCAGATGAGGGTTGTTGAAGTGGCGTCGGGTACGCTCGTCCACATACTTATGGCTGATTCCATGGAAGCCATAGCGACGGATTTTGTCCTCGGTATAGAAGTGGTTAGGGATGGCATAGCGGAAGGCCTTTTCGGGCATAGTCTGGTGGAAAGCCGTATCGAAGACCACAAAGTTTTCAGTTTCCTTAGGGAAAATCTTTTGAGCCGCTTCGATTCCTATGATACTTGCAGGGTTATGCAGCGGAGCCAAAGGAATCATCTTGCGAAGTTCCTCCATAACCTGAGGAGTTACACGCTCAGGAGCCGTGAATTTTCCTCCGTGAACGACCCTGTGTCCTATATACTTTACCTCACTGATGGAGTGGATCACCCCAATTTTTTCATCGGTAAGATAAGCGGCCATTTCCTTGAAAGCTACTTCGTGATTGTCGAAGTGCATTTCCTTGCTCACCTTATTTTTTTGACCATTTTCCCAATATTCGTGAGAGATTTTACCTTGTTCTAAGCCGATACGTTCGGCAAGACCCTTAGCCAATACAGTTTCGGTATCCATCTCGATAAGCTGATACTTAAAGGAAGAGCTACCGCCGTTGATAACGAGTACTTTCATTCGTTCTATTTTTTTAATATCAATTGTTAGTAAAGATTTAGAAAGGTAGTCCATCGTCCTCCAAGTCATTTCCAGAAGGTGCTACTGCGGGTTGAGCGGTAAAAGTAGTTCCTCCTTGAGGTGCTTGGGCAGGAGGTGGTGGGGGAGGGGTCGCCTGAGTAGAAGCCTGAACAGGTGCTTGAGCTTGAGCTTCTACATTAACAATACGCCAAGCAACTAAGGAGTTGAAGTATTTTGTTTCCCCCTGAGGGTTTGTCCATTCACGGCCACGCACATCGAAAGTAACCTTGACTACTTGTCCAGGTTGGTATCCATTGAGCAATTCGCAATTGCCTTGAGTAAACTCAAGGGAAATAGTCTGCGGATATTGTTCCTCAGTTACGATAATAAGTTCTCTTTTACGGAACCCATTTGCTCCATATTCCTGAATGGGAGTAATGAGTTTTATACGACCTTGTAATTCCATAGGGATACGATTTGTATATAATTAAATTAAAAATAAAAGTTGCGACAAAGTTACTAAAAAAAAGCGAAATAAAGGGTAGTTTCGAGGAAAAAATATTTTTACATAAGGAAGGACTGTTTTTATCTATTAATTCATCACAGGATAGTAGTTTTGTATATTGTTAGGATATTTTTTCGAAAATATCTCTTATTGGTCACTTCATCCTGAGGACTTAAGAAGTCTCTTTTTTAGTGAAAGATTCCTAAAAGAGGATCTCAAATCACTTGTTCTCCCTTAGAGAGTTATATAAAAGTCGTTGACAAAGAAGATATCTTCCTTTACTATCAATCGTTTGTTCCAGAGAATAAGTCCTTGGCAAGCTTAGCTACCTTCAATAATGAAATTCTTAGACACAGTGGACTTTAATGAGGTGTTTTTCTCTCTCGCTTATAGATACGCTTGATTTTTCTTGCAATAAACTTATTAAGGTCTTTGTCCTTGACCGAGTAAGTGTTGAACAAGAGTACCGGAGCGATCACCCCGAAGGCTAAGCCTAAGGTGATAAAGCCTGTCTGGAGGGCAAGCTTGATCGTTTCAAAAATGGTTTCCAAGGTTTGGTTATGCTCATGGGTGATCGTTACAATCTTGATCAGTCCCATCATGAATTCATATCCCGATTTCCCAGGAATCATATTGATTACAGCCGGAATAGTAAAGACCATAGGAGGAGTGTGTACCCTATGGGCAAAGTACATTCCCAAGAAGCCCACTACACAAGCTCCTACAAAAGAGGCAATGACCACCTGATCAGGAATCAAGGTTTTGATAAGCAAAAACTTAGTGCTCCATCCGATAGCCCCCAATAGTGCTGTTGCCCACAGTGCGCGGCGTGGTGTGTTGAACAAAAGCGCAAAACCAATAGAGACCCACATAGACCAAAAAATACGTTCGGCCAGTAGGGCGAAAGCATCAAAGAAGTTCATAACCAAAGATAAATAAAGAGAGATAAAACCCGATAGAAATCATAAAGATAAGCATCATCGCATAAGCGAGCTTGGCTATACCCGCGACTACATAGCCGGTGAGTAGATCAATAAAGCCATTGATCAGCGGCACGCCAGGGATCAGCCATAACACACAGGAAGCCAGTGCATTTTTGTATTCTTCGACCCCTAATAGGCGGAATCCATTCACTACAGAGACAGAGATAAAAGCCGCCCAAGCCCAACAGATAAAAATATTGAACTTTCTCAGCTGTAAGATTCTTCTGCCAGCCAATCCCAATAGGGTAGCCAAGAAGGACATACCAAATTCCAAATAGCTATTGTGATGATCCCCGCCGAAGATGTATGCCAAGGAACCTCCTGCCAAGGAGACGAAGAACCACATCAGGTACATATTGTAGTGTGATTTTCCCTTGATATAAGCTACTTCACGCTCTATGACATTGATAGGGAGCTTCTTCTCCAGGATACGCCAAGAGAGAATACTGATATCCGAAATCGCATTGAAATTGACCCCATGGTGAGGAATACTCTTAACGACGGTTTCCTTTTCTCCTGTGGTATTGTTATACAGAGTAAGAATGATAGCCGAAAAAGAGTAGAAGATGTCACAGCGATAGTTTAGAGCCCCAGCGATTCGATTCACATTCCTAAGAACTCTACGTGTATTTGCCCCTCCAGTGATCAATACAAAATTGATATCGGCTAAGAGCTGAGCCACACGTTCTATTTCTTTCATGGTTACTATTGAATGATTTTTTGTGTTTTTACTTTAGTTTTATTTTACGATGATAAGGAAATAATTCTTTTTACCACGCTGAAGAAGGATAAAGCGCTGGTTGAGCAAGTCCTTTTCGCTCAGGCAGTAGCCTTCAGTCACTTTTTCTTTGTTCACCGAGATAGAGTTTTCCCCCAGTGCACGTCGGGCTTCGGAATTACTTTTGATAAATCCTGTTTTGGCAGAGAGTGCAGCGATCATATCCAAGCCATTTTTAAGGTCATCGAGAGCTATCTCGGCCTGAGGTACTCCATCGAACACCTCAAGGAAAGTCTTTGCATCGAGCTTCTTGAGATCCTCGGAGGTAGAGTTGCCAAAGAGAATCCCAGAGGCCTGTACGGCTTTTTCCCATTCCTCTTTTCCATGTACCAAAAGGGTAAGTTCCTCAGCCAATTTGTTTTGCAAGATTCTCAGGTGAGGTGCTTGGAGGTGCTCGGCGGTAAGAGTCTCTATTTCCTCCTTAGGGAGCATGGTGAAAATCTTGATATAGCGCTGGGCATCAGCATCGGAAGTATTGATCCAGTATTGGTAGAACTTGTAAGGAGACGTTTTCTCAGGGTCGAGCCATACATTGCCCCCTTCTGACTTACCGAACTTGGTACCATCGGCCTTGGTGATCAGAGGGCAAGTAAGGGCATAAGCCTTTCCTGAAGCCTTGCGGCGGATTAGCTCCGTACCCGTGGTAATATTTCCCCATTGGTCAGAGCCCCCCATCTGGAGAGTTACCCCTTTTTCTTGGTATAAGTGAAGGAAATCGAAGCCTTGTAGGAGTTGGTAAGAAAATTCAGTAAAGGACATACCCTCGGTATTCTCGTTGGGGTCAAAGCGTTTTTTTACGGAATCTTTAGCCATCATATAATTCACAGTAATATGCTTACCGATATCACGGATAAAGGAGAGGAAAGAAAATCCCTTCATCCAGTCATAGTTGTTTACCAATTCAGCACGGTTGGAAGCGGTACTTTCAAAATCAAGGAATTTGGCTAATTGTTTTTTGATACCCGCTATATTGTGAGCTAAAGCCTCCTCAGTGAGTAAGTTTCGTTCTGTAGATTTCCCAGAAGGGTCTCCGATCATACCTGTAGCCCCGCCTACTAAGGCATAAGGCTTGTGACCACAGTTTTGGAAGTGGCGGAGCATCATCACCCCCACCAGGTGTCCTATATGGAGAGAGTCCGCTGTAGGGTCTATTCCCACATAAGCGGCGCGAAGCCCTTCTAATAAGTGTTGTTCAGTCTCAGGCATGATATCCTGAATCATGCCACGCCAGCGTAATTCTTCTACAAAGTTTCTCATTTTTTTCTTCAAGGAATTAATAAGTGGCAAAGTTACGAAAAATAATGATTCATTTCTTAATAATATTTGATTAATTTTAAAAAGAAGACATTCTGCCACTTGTATCCAATTTCTGAAAATAAATGCGTTTAGAGATTGTATTTATTTAAATAAAAACGTATCTTTGCGAAAAATATAATAATGAGAAAAGCTAAATATGGGAGCTATGTAATAGGATTGTGGTTTGTGTTACTTATTGTAGCTTGTCATCATCAAAGAGATAAAATAATAACTTTGCAAGAGGCTGAAGAGAAGGTGCTTTCATTGCCCTTGACGCAAAAAATAAATGAATATATTGATAAATTCTCAGATGGGAAGCATGGGGTATCTATTCTTTCAGACAGCCTTTTGATAGATAACAAATACTTCTATGAGCTACAAATAGGATATAATTCCCCAATTCGTTATGAGACTTATTATACGCTCTATGTGAATAAGAGTAATGAAGAGGATATTCGTATTATGGAGCCTATTTCAGGGGAGATTATTCCTCTTTCTCAATGGAGAGAAGATACATCTTCTTACGAAAATCCTTCAGAAGAGGTGTCAGATAACCTATCATGTGATGAGCTACTTACCCAAATAGTACAATCTTCTAATATCACACTGATAGTGAAGTCTTCTGACTGTTATGTGGTGCAAGATAGGGTAGAGAAAGATGCTATCTATGCAGGAGTGTATACTCCTACAGAAGGAGAGAGCAAAACAATGGTCTTAGCTTGGATAAAATACAATGTCAGAGAAGCTAAATTGTATGATATTACTAAAGATCCTGATCAGCCTATAGAACTTGATTTTGATAAGAAATTGCCAGTAGGATATGACTTCGAATCACAATGTGGGGCAAATTCTCAAAGAGAATAAAAGGTTGTTTTAGGAATCCATTCAGTGAGATGAAAGAAGCAAAAAACATTTGGTTTTTGAAAAATAAGTAAAAATGAACTCTATTAAATTTTACCTATGGAAGAGAAAAAAATTATAGACCGTTTTATCCGCTATGTGAAGGTTGATTCACAATCGGATCCAGAGGGGACAGAGACCCCCAGTACCCAGAAACAATGGGACATTGTACACCTTTTGGTAGAAGAGCTCAAAGAGATAGGCCTTTCGGAAGTAGAGGTTGATCAGTATGGCTATATCATGGCTACCTTGCCTTCTAATGTATCGCATACAGTGCCTACTATAGGCTTTATTGCTCACTATGACACCTCACCAGACTTCTCTGGAGCGAATGTAAATCCACAGTTTGTACATAACTACGATGGGGGAGATATAGTGCTCAATGCAAAAGAAAACATAGTACTTTCCTCCTCTTACTTCCCAGACTTAAAGAAATACATAGGCCAGACAATCATCACTACCGATGGGCTTTCTCTCTTAGGAGCTGATGACAAGGCAGGGGTGGCAGAGATCGTATCGGCTATGGAATATCTTTTGGCACATCCTGAGATTAAGCATGGGAAAATCCGAATAGCCTTCACTCCTGATGAGGAGATCGGGAAGGGACCCCATAAGTTTGATGTGCCAAAATTTGGTGCCCAGTGGGCATATACTATGGATGGTAGTCATATAGGAGAGCTTGAGTATGAGAGCTTCAATGCTGCAGGGGCTAAGATTCATATCAAGGGAAAGAGTGTGCACCCAGGAACTGCCAAAGGGCGTATGGTCAATGCTGTACTTCTCGCCAGTAAGCTTATAGAAGCACTTCCAGAGAATGAAATCCCAGAACGTACAGAAGGTAGAGAAGGATTCTTCCACGTGATGAATATCAAAGGAGATGTAGAGAATGTGTATATCAACCTGATTATCCGTGACCATGATCGCAATAAGTTCAATGCCCGTAAGGAACTATTAAGCACAATCGTGAAAGACTTCCAACAGAAGCACAAAGATGCTGTCTTTGAGTTAGAAGTAGAAGATCAGTACTACAACATGCGTGAGAAGATAGAGCCTGTAATGCATATAGTAGAGATAGCAGAGCAAGCGATGAAGGATGCAGGGGTGACACCAGTGATCCAAGCCATTCGTGGAGGTACCGATGGAGCGCAGTTGAGCTTCAAGGGCTTGCCTTGTCCTAATATCTTTGCTGGAGGAGTGAACTTCCATGGTAAGTATGAATACCTACCTGTTCCGAGCTTATTCAAGGCCATAGACGTGATCCTAAAGATAGTAGAACTCACAGCTAAGAGGAGTGAACAGTAAGCAGTGAGGAGTGAACAGTGAGCAGTTGTTATTGCTCATTAATCATTAATCATTAAAAAAGAGGTTACTCAAGGGAGAGTAACCTCTTTTTATAGTTGAAGTATAACTTAAATCATCTTGTCAATTAGTTGATTTTAGGGTCTTTCATGCCCTGTTCGATCATGTTGTAGAACTGGTCGAGCTTAGGAAGTACCACGATACGAGTACGGCGGTTTAGTGCACGTCCGTCAGCAGAAGCATTGGAAGTTACAGGGACATATTCTCCACGACCAGCAGCAGTCATACGGCTGGCAGTTACCCCGAAATCATTCTGAAGGATACGCACTACGGCAGTAGCTCTAAGTACGCTCAAGTCCCAATTGTCTTTGATACAAGTATTTTTGATAGGCACATTATCAGTATGTCCTTCTACCATGAACTCGAAATCAGGCTTGTTGTTCACTACCTTAGCGACCTTGCCAAGTACCTCACGAGCGCGAGGAGTTACATTGTAGCTACCACTGCTAAAGAGCATTTTGTCGGAGATAGATACATATACCACCCCTTTGTCCACTTGTACAGTGATATCCTCATCGTCCAAGTTGCCCAAAACTCCTTTAAGGCTCTGAACAAGAGCTAAGTTGATAGAGTCACGACGGGTAACAGCATCTCGTAAGTTTTTGATAGTAAGATCTTTTTCTTTGAGACTTTCCAAAGAGCGTTCCAAGTTGTCAGCTCCTTTTTGAGTAAGTATGGTCATGTTGCCAAGGTTGGTCATGAGTCCTTCGTTGTTTTTGGCCAACATTTCATTTTTAGACTGAAGTAGTTCCTTGTCCTTAAGGCAGCTATTGAGCTTTATAGTAGCTGTATTAAGCAAGTCTTCAGTTGTTTTTAGTTGTTCTTGTACTGCGCGGAACTTTTTGTTGGAGACACAAGAGGTCATCACCAATCCGCCTAACAAGAAAAGTACCATTTTTTTCATACGTAATTCTTTTTAAAATTTTTTGTGGACGCAAAGGTACGATTTCTTATGGAATAAAACCCTATAGAAAAGGATATTTAAAAGTTAAATCTCTTTAAAACTTTTGAGGTGCTCTTAAAAAAAATTAATTTCCTGCGTTAAAACGAAAGAATCGAGATTTTATTTTTGTAAATGATATTACTATAATATTTTTTATGAAAAATATTGTAATATAAACTTTTGAAATATAGGGAATATTGAAAAAAAATCATAAATAAGTAAAAAGATGAATTTATTTTTGGTAGATAGCAAAAAAAATATTAATTTTGTTGCTCCAAATTTTTTACGTATGTTGAAAAGAAATTTATTTTTAGGAATCTCGGCAATAGCCACTTCACTGACAGGGAATGCACAGGACTATCAGTGGAAAGAGGCTCAGAGTGGAGGGTATACGTATCGTTATGTAACGAATGACCCTACCAATGCCCGTTTTTACACCCTCAAGAACGGCCTTACGGTCATTCTCAGTCCTACTAATAAGGAGCCACGTGTACAGTGCTATGTAGCTGTGAGAGCAGGGAGCAAGACCGATCCGGCGACCAATACAGGATTGGCTCACTACTTAGAACATTTGCTTTTTAAAGGTACCGACAAATATGGTTCTTTAGATTGGGCAAAAGAGAAAGTAGAGCTTGATAAGATAGATGCGCTCTATGAGAAGTACAATAAGACCAAAGATCCTGCCCAGCGTAAGGAAATCTACAAGGAAATAGACAGAGTCTCTGGGATCGCCAGCAAGTATGCTATAGCCAATGAATATGACAAGATGATGTCCGCCATGGGAGCCCAAGGAACTAACGCCTTTACCTCCTTCGAGCAGACAGTCTATACCGATGATGTACCTGCCAATGCCCTTGACAAATACATAGCCGTACAAGCGGAGCGTTTCCGCAACCCTGTATTGCGAATCTTCCATACCGAATTGGAGGCTGTATATGAGGAAAAAAACCGTTCGCTGGACAATGATGGCAGTTTGGTACTGGAAACACTCCTTGCCAATCTTTTCAAAAAGCATAACTATGGGCAACAGACTACCATAGGTACAGTAGAACACCTGAAAAATCCTTCTCTCATAGAGATACGCAAGTATTTCAATACTTACTATGTGCCTAATAACATGGCGGTGATTCTTTCCGGAGATTTCAATCCAGACCATGCTATCGCCAAGATCGATAAGGCTTTTTCTTATATGAAAGAAAAGTCCGTACCTGAGTACACCTTCGCTCCAGAGGATGCCATTACCTCCCCTGTGATCAAAGAGGTAGTAGGACCTGATGCGGAGAGTGTAACCATCGCTTTCCGCTTGCCTAGCAACCAAGACAAGGATGCAGCTTTGGCCAACTTGGTAGGTTCTATTCTCACTAATGGAAAGGCTGGACTTATTGACTTGAACTTGGTGAAGAAGCAGAAACTTCTTAAAGCAAGTGCTTACTCTTACCTATTGGTAGACCATGGACTATTGTATATCTCAGCTTCTCCTTCGCAAGGACAGTCTTTGGAGGATGTTAAGAAATTGGTACTTAACGAGATCGAAAACCTCAAGAAAGGAAATTTCGATGATGATCTTATTCCTTCGATAGTAAATAATATCAAAAAACACAAGATACAACAGACAGAATCTTATGGGGATAGAGCTTATATGCTTATGGATGCCTTTACTGGAAAACTCAATTGGCGCGATCAAGTCGCCTATGTGAATGACCTTTCGAAGGTGACTAAGAAAGATATCATGGATTTTGCCAACAAATATTTTGGTAACAACTATGTAGCTGTGCTAAAACACAAAGGAGAACGCACTGATATAGAAAAAATAGAAAAGCCTACCATCACACCTGTAGAGACCAATGCGGATAAACAATCTGCTTTTGTTAAGATGATTAACCAGATGCCAAGTACTCCTGTGGCTCCTGTATTCTTGGATTACAACAAAGACCTACAGAGATCCAAATTGGGTAAGGCAGAGGTATATTATGTACAAAACAAAGAAAATCAGCTATACCGATTGAACTTCCGCTACAAAATAGGTACCCTCAATGATCTAAAGATGGGACTTGCAGCACAGTATATACAATTCTTAGGAACAGATAAGAAATCCGCAGAGCAAATATCTAAGGAATTCTACAAAATCGCTTCCAGCTTCAGGGTACATACTGCTGATGAATACACCTTTGTTACTATAGAAGGATTGCAAGAAAACTTTGAAGCAGCAGTGACCCTCTATGAGAATCTGATACAAAACCTAAAGGCTGATGATCAAGCTCTTGAAGCCCTTAAGGCAAGAATCCAGAAATATCGTTCAGATGTCAAGGCCAATAGAAACCAAATCATGCAAGCCCTTACCAGCTATGCACTCTATGGACCTAAGAACAAGTACAATCACGCCCTTTCTAACGCAGAGATAGCTTCTACAACCTCCCAAGAGCTTGTCGAAAGGCTCAAGAAGCTCAATGATGTAGAACAAATAGTTATCTACTATGGACCTGCTACCATGGGAGAGCTTACCTCTAAGCTATCTTCCCTACACAAAGTGCCTGCCACCTTTGCTAAAGTAGCTCCTGCCAAGGTATTCAAACAAGTAGAGCAAACTAAGAATCAGGTGCTCTTCACCGATTATGAGATGGTACAAGCCGAGACACGCTGGATTCGCAATACTGTTCCTTACAATCCAGCAGAAAGTACAGTAATCAAAGTATTCAACAACTATTTTGGTGGCAGTATGGGGTCTTTGGTATTCCAGACCATTCGTGAGAGCAAAGCTTTGGCTTATAGTACTTATGGTATGTATAGAACCCCAAGAAAGAAAGATGAAAAATACTATATGTTGGCTTATGTAGGAGCTCAAGCAGATAAGCTTAAAGAAGCTGTATCCACTATGGATGATCTTCTAACAACTATGCCAGAGCTACCAGCCAACTTAGACTTAGCCAAGGCACAATTGAAGAAAGATATCCAAACAGAGCGTATCAGCCAAGATGATATCATCTATAATTATCTCAATGCGAAAGAATTGGGACTTACCAAAGATATCAGAAAGGAAATCTATCAGAATTTGGACAAGATTACCATGAGCCAAGTGAAGGCCTTCCATGACAAATATCTCTCCAAAAAGCCTTATACTTATGTGATATTGGCTTCTGAAAAGAAACTTTCCAAAGAAGAACTCCAGAAGATAGGAGAGTTCAAGAAACTTACTTTGGAAGAACTCTTTGGATATTAGTTTAGCGCAGTAAGCAGTGAAGAGAAAAAAGGTAACAAGTAGTTCTACTTGTTACCTTTTTTAATAAGTCTACTCCCTCATTTTTACTTTTTTGAGATTGGGGAGGAAATAGGCAATTAAGCCCATCAGAGGGAGAAAAGAACAGACCTTGTAGACAAAGGTGATACTTGTCATATCAATAAGTTTGCCTAATACAGCCGAGCCTAAAGCGCCCATACCGAAGGCGAATCCATAGAAAACACCTGAAATCATTCCTATTTTCTTAGGGAGAAGCTCTTGGGCATAGACCAAGATAGAGGCAAAGGCCGAGGAGATGATAAAGCCAATAAGCACTATTAGAATAGCCGTAGTCTGGGCATCAGCATAGGGAAGCCATAGAGCAAAAGGAGCAGCTCCCAAAATGGAGAACCAAATAATGAACTTACGCCCTACCCGATCCCCGAAGAACCCGCCAATGAGCGTACCTGCTGCTGCGGCACCTAAGTAGTAGAAGAGGTAGAGCTGTGCTTGAGTATCACTAAAACCAAAAGTCTTGATCGTATAGAACTGTAAGTAGTTATTGATGCTTGAAGTATAGAAATTCTTTGAAAAGACCAAGAACATGAGGATAATCATCGAATTGCGAACCTGTGCATGAGTAAGGTCGGGTAGGGGTATCTCTTTCTTTTTGACGGTTTGTGCCTGCTTGAGAAGTTTCTTACGCCAAGTGCCTATAAAGAATAGTATGACAATGGCAATCATAGGGAAGAGAACAAACCATAGTAGGCGTTCTAAGTGGCTCTCCTCTACAAGCTTTCCTTCGACTACTTTTTTAGAAAAAATAATCCATATCACCAGCAGAGGAGCCAATGCTGCGCCTGCATTGCCGCCCAATTGGAAAACTGCTTGCGCAAAAGAGCGCTTGCCCCCAGAGGCTAAGAAAGAGATACGGGAAGCCTCAGGATGGAAGATAGAAGAACCTATTCCCACAAAGACCACCGAACACAATACAAGGGTATAGCTATCTACCCAAGAGAGCAACCCTATCCCCAAGGCACTGAAGGCCATCCCTACTACCTGTGCGTAAGGCTTAGGATGCTTATCTGTATAAGCCCCCACTATAGGTTGGAGGATAGAAGCCGCTATCTGGTAGCAAAAAGTGATCAGCCCTATCTGCGCCATAGAGAGGGCAAACTTACTCTGAAGAGCAGGATAGATAGAAGGAAGTACTCCCTGCAATAAGTCGTTTAGACAGTGAGAGAGGGAGATGAGGATAATGATGAGGTATTGTGTACGTTGTTTTGTCTCCATGCTACATAGATATTTTTTAGTGCAAAAGTACGAAATATCTGTCTTTTTTTCTTTTTCGGGAAAGATTTTTTATAAACTACTTTTATTATTGATATTATATCGTTATCTTTGCCACTTGTAAAAGCCAATTAGCATGAGAATCTTTGTATTTCTTTTATCATTGCTCCCCTTGAGTACTGTTACCGCACAAGAGAGCAATGTACGTATAGGAGCCAAGGCAGGGCTTTCGCTCTCAACTTTTTCCAGAGGTTTCCTCTATCAACAGAATGATTTTTCCTATGTATCGAGCTTCTATGTAGGAGCAGTGCTGGGAGTGCGTACCGATAGAAACATTAGTGGAAAGTTAGAGTTGATGTATTCGGGGCAAGGTTCACACTACAAAGACTCTTACAATGCACAATATGGAGGACGCTATTCCTTAGGCTACCTTTCTATGGGATATATCATCCATTTTCGTTTGCTCGAATTTTTATACTTAGATGCAGGACTGACCACTGACCTATTGGTAAAGAAGGATAGCAAGGTACCTTCCCCAAGAACCTTCGATGTGGCAGGGCTTGTGGGGGTGGAGGCACCTATACTACCTTCATTAAGCCTTGAGGCAAGGGTCAAGTCAGGACAAGGAAATATCAATAATTATACTAATTATTATGGTGGTCAGGCTCCCTTCAATACAGATCTGAAGAACTTAGTCGTACAAATGGGAGTTATCTATTATTTTTGATAGAAGATGAAGGTTGAAAAGAAAAGAATAACTATTTACAAGGATTAACAACTAAAACATGGATAAAGTACTTATTTTAGATTTCGGATCTCAATATACACAGCTTATAGCCCGTAGAGTACGTGAGCTGAATGTATATTGTGAGATACACCCTTACAACCATTTGCCAGAGGGTGTAGAGGATTTTTCGGCGGTGGTGCTTTCAGGTTCTCCGTATTCGGTCAGAGCCAGTGATGCTCCTCATCCTGATTTGTCTCTCTTCAGAGGCAAGAAACCCCTCTTGGCGGTTTGCTATGGAGCGCAATACTTAGCTCACTTTTTTGGAGGAGAGGTAGCACCCTCCGATGTACGCGAATATGGGCGTGCTCACTTAGTCTATCTCAAGGATAATGAGCCTTTTCTCTCAGGAGTTCCTGCCAATAGCCAAGTGTGGATGAGCCATAGTGATACTATCAAGCAATTACCTACAGGCGCAGTACGCTTAGCCAGTACTCCTGATGTGGAGAATGCAGCCTATCGTATAGAAGGGGAGGATACCTATGCCATTCAGTTTCACCCAGAAGTGTATCACTCCACCGATGGAAAGCAATTTCTGGCGAACTTCCTCTTTAAGATAGCCAAGCTGACCCCTTCGTGGACTCCAGACAACTTTATCGAAACGACCGTAGCGGCACTTAGGGAACAAGTGGGCAAGGAGAAAGTTGTTTTAGGACTTTCAGGAGGAGTGGACTCCACTGTGGCAGCAGTACTACTCAATAGAGCCATCGGAGACCAACTGCACTGTATCTTTGTCAATAATGGACTGTTGCGCAAAGGAGAGTTTCAGAGTGTCTTGGCACAATACCAAGGGATGGGGCTTAATATCAAAGGAGTAGATGCTTCAGGAGAATTTCTCTCCGCCTTAGCAGGGATCACCGATCCCGAGGCTAAGCGCAAGACTATAGGACGAGTATTCATAGAAGTATTTGACAAGGAAGCCCACCAGATAACGGATGTTACCTATCTGGCACAGGGGACTATCTATCCAGATGTGATAGAGTCTGTTTCGGTAAAGGGACCTTCGGCGACCATTAAGAGTCACCACAATGTAGGAGGCTTGCCCGACTATATGAAGCTTAAGATTGTAGAGCCCTTGCGAACCCTTTTCAAGGATGAGGTACGCCGAGTAGGAGCTTCTTTGGGGATTCCAGCAGAACTTTTGGGGAGACATCCTTTCCCTGGACCTGGACTGGCTATTCGTATCTTAGGCGATATTACCCCAGAGAAAGTCGCCACCCTTCAGGAGGTGGATGCTATCTTTATCAACTCCCTTAAGGACAACGGTTTGTATGATAAAGTATGGCAAGCGGGAGCAATACTGTTGCCTATCAACAGTGTAGGAGTGATGGGGGACGAACGCACTTATGAAAAGTGTGTTGCCCTAAGAGCAGTAGAGAGTACCGATGGTATGACAGCCGACTGGGTACACCTTCCTTATGAGTTCTTGCAAAAAGTCTCCAATGAGATTATTAATAAAGTGAAAGGAGTGAACCGAGTAGTCTATGATATCAGCTCTAAACCACCTGCAACGATAGAATGGGAATAATCAGAGAATAGATTCCTCTGTCCCTAACAATTCAGAATTGATAATTAACAATTAAAAAATGGATATAAAAAATTACATTGAAGAGAACAAAGAACGCTTTTTAAGCGAGTTGTTTGCCCTATTGCGAATGCCCTCAGTGAGTGCGGATTCTGCTTATAAGTCATCTATAGAGGATACCGCCCGATGGATCAAGGAAGCCCTTCTTGCAGCAGGTTGTGATAAAGCAGAAGTATGTGAGACCCCAGGAAACCCCGTAGTGTATGGAGAGAAACACGTAGGAGATAACCTACCTACCGTGCTGGTATATGGTCACTATGATGTACAACCAGCCGATCCTGTAGCACTATGGGATACCGATCCCTTTGAACCTGTGATTAAGAAAACTGAACTACATCCCGATGGAGCTATTTTTGCTCGAGGAGCCTGTGATGACAAAGGGCAGATGTTCATGCATGTGAAAGCCCTTGAATACATGGTCAAGGAAGGTAAGCTCCCATGTAATGTCAAGTTCATGATCGAAGGAGAAGAAGAGGTAGGTTCTAAGAACTTAGGATGGTTTGTTGAAAGAAACAAAGAAAAACTCAAGAATGATATTATTCTTATCTCTGATACGGGAATCATAGCAAAAGATACTCCTTCTATTACGACAAGTCTTCGTGGACTTAGCTATATGGAGGTAGAAGTAACAGGGCCTAACAAAGACCTGCATTCAGGAGTGTATGGAGGTGCGGTTGCCAATCCAGTGAATGTGCTTTCTAAGATGATTGCCCAGCTCCATGATGAGAACAACCATATTACTATTCCTCATTTCTATGACAAGGTGAAGGAAATCCCAGCAGAAGAAAGAGCCCTTTTTGCAGAAATACCTTTCTCCTTAGAGGAATATAAGAAAGACCTTGGGGTAGCCGATGTACAAGTAGAAAAAGGCTATTCAGTAATAGAGAGTTCTGCAATACGTCCTTCGCTGGATGTCAATGGTATCTGGGGAGGATATATAGGTGAAGGTGCCAAAACGATTATTCCGAGTAAGGCATCAGCAAAAATCTCTATGCGCTTGGTACCTGACCAAGACAATAAGGAAATAGAAGCCCTTTTCACTAAATACTTTACAGAGCTTGCTCCAGAAGGGGTTACTGTAAAAGTAACCTCCTTAGGTGGAGGGCCTGCCTATGCGATGACTATAGACAATGATGGCTACCGAGCTGCTGAAAAAGCTATGGAAAAGACCTTCGGCAAGCGCCCTATCCCTTCTCCAGAGGGAGGTAGTATCCCTATTGTAGCTCTTTTTGAAAAAGAATTGGGTACCAAATCCGTATTGATGGGATTTGGATATGATTCCGATCTTATCCATTCGCCCAATGAGCATTACGGACTCTTTAACTTCTTCAAAGGAATAGAGACCATACCGTATTTCTATGAGTATTTTGTAGAGATACATAAGAAATAATAATGATTTTTTCCTTGAAAAACTTTGACAAGAAACCCCTTGTCAAAGTTTTTTGTTTGATCTCTATTCTCTGTTTTTATCCAATGATTTAGGAGAAGATATCTTTTAAATCATTTAACTTTTCATTTAGATTTATGTGCTGAAAAAACACTAACTTTGCTATTTAAAACGCAAACTAACAGTGATGGATTTAGAGAAATTTCACTTAGTTACCCGATTGGCCTATCAAGCAGCACATTATAAAGATCGAGAGGCCATTCGCTATTGGGAAGAAGGGCAGTGGCGCCCTATGTCTTGGACGGTATTTTACGATAAAATCCAAGAACTTGCCAAGGCATTACTACATCATAAAGTAGGAGTGCAGGAAAAAGTGGGGATTTTTGCTCCCAACTCTCCCCAGTGGACTATGGTGGACATGGCAGCAGCACATCTGAGAGCCTGTGCAGTGCCTATCTATGCTACCAATACGGCTGACCAAGCCGCATATATCATCAACAATGCAGGAATCAGAATCCTTTTTGTAGGAGAAAAAGAACAATATGAAAAGGTAGCACAAATAAAAGAACAATGTCCTGGATTGCAGTGTGTTATACTTTTTAATGAGACACTTTTAGATAAGGAAGATACTTTTGTATTGCCTTTATCTCAATTTGTCAGAACAGGACAAGAGGAAGAATACGAACAGTTACTCAAAGAGCGTGTTGCCCAGCGCAATATGCAAGATATCTATACTATTATTTATACCTCAGGAACCACAGGCAATCCTAAGGGAGTTCTTATTGATTATGAGAATGTAGCCTATCAGTTCATCAACCATGATGATCGCTTGGCAGTAGTAGAAGGGAATGTCTCCCTATCCTTCTTACCTCTTTCCCATGTGTATGAGCGTATGTGGGTCGCCTATGTGCTTCACAAAGGGGTGATCAACTGCTACTTAGATGATACCAATCGCGTAGCTGAAGTGCTCAAGGAGGTACGCCCCCACTATATGTGTGTGGTGCCGCGCTTATTGGAGAAAATCTATACTAAAATCTATGAAAATGTAGAAAAACAATCAGTCCTTAAAAGACTTGTTTTTGCTACAGCAACCAGAATAGCTAAGATACAATTGGGCAGAAAGAAAAAAGGTAAAAAACCTTCTTTCCTCTTGCAGAAAGCGTATAATGTAGCTGATAGAGTTGTTTTCCAAAAGCTAAAGGCTGCCTTAGGGGGGAATATCCAGATGATTCCTTGTGGAGGAGCGCTTTTGGAACCTTCTATAGGGCGCTTTTTCCGAGCGATAGGTGTCAATGTCACCTTAGGATATGGGATGACAGAGACTACCGCGACGGTATCTTGTTGGGATGATCATAAGTTCAAGCTCAAGTCAGTAGGAACACTTGTCCCTAATATGCAGGTCAAAATAGGAGAAAATAACGAGATACTCCTCAAGGGAGGTTCCATCACCAAAGGGTACTATAATAACCCAGAGGAAAATGCCAAAGCCTTTACCGAAGATGGTTTCTTGCGCACAGGGGATGCTGGTTATATAGATAAAGAAGGGAATCTCTTCATCACCGAGCGAATCAAGGAACTGATGAAGACCTCCAATGGGAAATATATAGCTCCCCAACAGATAGAAGGAAAAGTAGGTAAGGATAGCTTCATAGAACAAATAGCCATCATAGCCGATGCACGTAAGTATGTCTCCGCTCTGATAGTGCCCAACTATGATGCGTTGGCTGAATATGCTAAGTCGCTGAACCTGAAGTATAAAAACTATGCAGAGCTGATAAAGAACAGCCAGATAGTGGAGTTCTTCCAGAAGAGGTTACAGAACCTACAGCAAGAGTTGGCTTCTTACGAACAAATAAAGAAATTTACCCTGCTTACCACCCCTTTTTCTATTAATAATGATGAGCTTACCCCTACACTGAAGCTCAAAAGGAAAAATATTTACAAGAACTATTTCCGAGAAATAGAGGCAATGTATGCATAATTAGAACAAACATGGCAAAACCAGTAGTAGAACTTAAGGATGTTTCTATCTTTCAGAGGAAAAACCTTATCTTACACGATATCAACCTCACTATAGAACGAGGTGAATTTGTCTATCTTATAGGTAAGACAGGAAGCGGGAAGAGTTCCTTGCTCAAGATACTCTATGGAGACCTCCCACTGAAGAAAGGCAGTGGTATGGCGGTGGATTTCGACTTAGCTACCCTAAAGGAAGCAGAGATTCCCTATCTGAGAAGAAAGATAGGAGTTGTATTCCAGGACTTTAAGTTGCTTCCGGATAGAACCGTATTTGGTAATTTGGAGTTTGTCTTACGAGCTACAGGCTGGCAAGATGCTCACAAGATAGAGACACGTATCAATAGTGTGCTTACCAAGGTAAAGATGCAGACTAAAATACAGAAGCACCCTCATGAACTCTCAGGAGGAGAGCAGCAACGTGTAGCCATAGCAAGAGCCCTGCTCAATGACCCAGATCTGATATTGGCTGATGAGCCTACAGGAAACCTTGACCCTGAGACCAGTGTGGAGATCATGAAGGTAATGCGAGAGATCAATGACTCCGGACGCTCTATTCTGATGGCCACTCATGACTATGCCCTGATACTGAAGTTTCCTTCCAAGACTATCAAGTGTGATGCTGGGAAACTCTTTGAGGTAGTACAGCGTACGGTATAGTTAGAAATCGAATTTTAGCTGAATATCAATAAGTTGAAATGTTTTCCGATGATGTTCGCAAGCCCCATACTCAAGGATAGCCTCACGATGTTCGCGTGTAGGGTATCCTTTGTTTTTATCCCAATGATACATAGGATATTGCTTGTGAAGGGTTTCCATATATGCATCGCGGTAGGTTTTGGCCAGCACAGAAGCGGCAGCAATACGCATAAAGCGTCCGTCTCCCTTCACTTGGCAGGAGTAGGGAATCTCCTTGTAGGGCTTAAAACGATTGCCGTCCACTACGACAAACTCGGGGGTGAGGGTCAGCTTATCCAAAGCCTGATGCATAGCCTCAATAGAAGCGTTGAGGATATTAATCTGGTCAATTCGCTCAGGGGACAGATGCACTACAGCATAGCTCAGCGCCTGCTCCTCAATGATAGGGCGTAGTAGGTTGCGCTGCTTTTCGGTCATCTGCTTAGAATCATTCAGCAGTGGGTGGTAGAAGTCCTCGGGGAGTATCACTGCGGCGGCGGTGACAGGCCCTGCTAAGCAGCCCCGCCCTGCTTCATCGGTTCCCGCTTCCTGCGGGGAGAAAAACCATTTTTCCATAGGATTAATTTTGTAAAACTAAGAGATTACAACCGCGAATATCCGCCGCATCGAAGCGACCTAATACCTCAAAAGAGCCATCGGGGTAAGCCTTGCCTAAGTCCTGAGTGGCGATAAAGCTACAGGAGTAGTAGTTGGCAAGGTCTATCACATTAATCCCCCCGATTTTGCCATAGGGTAGGGGAGAGAGCGCATCTTCGCTGTCTCGGATTAGGATTTTCATCCAAGGCACCGGATAGAAAAGGCCATTCCCTTGGCTATATGCTTGAGAGAGTAGTTCGGTCATCCCATATTCGGAGTGAATGACCTCCGTACCGAATCCCTTGCAAAGTATGCTGTGTAATTCCTCACGAATCAGCTCTTTGCGTCGGCCTTTCATGCCGCCAGTCTCCATGACAATTGTGTTTTTTAAGGAAAACTGGTATTGTTCCACCAAGTCCAACAGCGCAAAAGAGACCCCCATAAGGAAAATCTTTCGTCCCTGTGTATCCCACACACTAAGCTTCTGGGCGAGTTCCTCCTGATTGTAGAGGTAGAAACCACTTTCCTTCTGAGCATGCCCTATCAAGTCCTCTGCCATATAGATAAGAGAAGAGCCCTTGCGCTCAAGGTAAGAAGGAAGCAGCGCTAAAAAAATATACTCTTCTACCTCTCCATAGAAGTAAGCAAACCCCTTGCGGAAACTCTCTCTGTAAAGCGCAAGAGAGCTTACCAAGTGCCGAGACGTTTGGCTACCAGTGGTGCCACTACTGGTGAAGACCTCCTCAAAAGGTGTGGTAGCGGCATAGACTTCCTTGCTTTTGAAAAATTCTATAGGCAAGAAAGGAATCTCCCAGAGGGTATGCACCGACTGGGGAGTTTTTCCAAAATAATTGCAAAACTCCTGATATACTGCATTGTTTTGGTATTGAAAAGCAAATACAGCTAAAGCCTGTGCCTGAAATTGTTCAGAGGTATAATCGTGAAAGAGGTTATTCATGTAGAAACTAATAGGCGCTTTTAAATTGTGTCACCGTTAGTAACATAATTTTTAATAATTGATTACCAAGGTAAAACCTTTTCGAAAAATAGGGATATTGTCCCCCTATAATAAAATGTTTTATACAAGGCAAAGGTACTATTTTATTTTAAGATGACAAAGTGTTGGGAGCACTGAAAAATTATGTATATTTGCCGATTGGAAAAGTAAAATCTCACGCAAGGTAGAATATCTTATCAGAGAAGAAGGGGAGAGAAAACAATGGAGGAGAAAAGAGAAATTACTTACTATTGAGGTTCTTACAATCGGTAGTATATTATTTTTTATTTTGGTTATAAAACTATAAAAATTTGTTTATCTCCTTATAAAAACCTAATTTTGCACTCAAATATAAAAAGAAGTATAATATACTTTAGTGAGATATAGAAAAATAAAACTATGGATGAGCTCAAATATATAGAAATCAATAACTTTACTACACTTTCAGGGAAAGTGTACCCTAAGATAAAGCTTACTTATCAGCTTTTTGGGCAACCCTTGGGAGAGGCTCCTGTGATTGTGGTCAATCATGCACTAACGGGCAACTCACAGGTGATTGGTAAGGAGGGGTGGTGGAACCAAACCGTAGGGGAGGGGCAACCCTTTAATACACTGACTCATACGGTGATCTGTTTCAATATCCCAGGGAATGGCTATCGCAAGGGGGAACTCCTTACGGACTACAAGGCATGGACAGCCCGCGATGTAGCGCGTATCTTCCTTTTAGGTTTGGAACTATTGGGAGTGGAGCATGTGGATATTCTTTCGGGGAGCTCCTTAGGCGGGGGTATTGCTTGGGAGATGTTGGCACTTGCCCCCCAATATGTTACCCACTTTTTCGCTGTGGCTACCGACTGGAAGACTACCGACTGGGTTATCGCCAACTGCCTGATCCAAGAACGCCTTTTGGAAGGGAACAATCCCCTACATGATGCTCGTATGCACGCTATGCTTTGTTACCGTACTCCAGCTTCGCTCAAGGAAAAGTTCGACCGCAGTATCAATATAGAGCGCAACCTCTTCAATACTGAGACATGGCTACTCCATCATGGGGAAAAACTCCAAAACCGCTTTACACTGGAGGCTTATAAGCTTATGAATCAGTTGGTTAAAACTATTGATATTTGCAAGGACAGAGGGGGATTTGCTCAGGTTATGGCACCTATTACCACTCAAATACACATTATAGCTACCGATACCGATTTGTACTTTGTCCCAGAGGAAAACCGATTGACCTATGAGGCACTAAAGCAAATGGGCAAGAAGACCACCTATCATGAGATTCACTCCATACATGGGCATGATGCTTTCCTGATTGAGTTTGACCAATTGGATGCTTTTATTCGTCCTTGTCTTAGCTAAACTTATGGCATAGTTATTGTAAGGGACTTACTAAAGAATTGATTTATGAGAGAAATATACATACTACTGAGCCTGTTATGTACCACTCTGCTCTGGGGACAACAACCTCTAACACAAGTGCAAGCAAATGCTTTCAAAGAGAAAGTAGTGCAGAAGAATAAGGCTATCAAAACAATGCAGGCTTCTTTTGTTCAGAAGAAACATCTGGAGTTTATGTCCAAGGATATGGAAACCAAGGGAGAAATGGCCTTTTCCAAGCCAGACAAGCTCAATTGGAGCTATACCACCCCCTATAGCTATCGTATTGTATTCCAAGGAGATAATATCAAAGTAGACGATGCAGGGAAGGTGTCCCAGATGAAGGCCGATAATAAAGTTTTTAAAAAGATTAATCAGTTGATTACTCGTTCGGTAAGTGGAGATATGTTCGACCAAAAAGAGTTTGCTGTTACTTTTTTCACTTCAGGGAAAGAAACCTTGACAAAACTTTTGCCCAAGGATAAGACCTTGCTCAAGTATATCAAGGAGATACATTTGTTTTTCTCTCCTGACGCAACTGTAGGGCGTGTCAAGCTTATAGAACCCACTGATGACTATACCGAGATTACCTTTACCCACCAACAATTCAATACTCCTATTGATGAAGCGACTTTTAAGCTATAGTATCTTCCTCTTATTACTCAGTTGTGGAGCCTCTTTTTCTTTGCCAGAGGGCTATCAAAAGGAAAGAGCAGGGGAGAAGATAACCCATCCTTATTTTGGTATAGGAGAGCACCAGCTAAGAGCCACGATTGAGGCTTATGGACATAGTTTCAATGGAGTGTTGGCGATAAAAACGGTTACCGATAGCTATAGAATCGCCTTGATTACCGATTTTGGCAATACACTTTTCCAGTTCTACTATAGAAGAGGGGAAGGTTGGCGGGTGGAATATATAACTGAAGCCTTGGATAGGAAACCACTCATCAGACTGCTTCAGCGAGACTTCGAGGATTTGTTACAAGCAGATAGGTACGCAGATAAGTATACCCATAATCAAGAGGTCGCTTATGTGGCAACAGAAGGAAAAAGAAAGGTGTATCTATTTGAAAATCAAGATAAAAAAATATACAAACAGGAGAATATAAAAGGCTCAAAACACTATACCACTTTTGCAGCTAACTATAAGGCAGCAGGAGAACTCTCACAGATAGTCATAGAGCATCACACTGTGCCAGTAAAAATTACCTTGGACGTATTGTAATGAAAATAAATAAATTATGTTAGAAAACTTTTATACACTTAATCAAATAGAGTCACAAGGAGAGGGAAAATACCTTTGCCGTATTACCCTCAATGCTGCTCATCCGATTTTTGCAGGGCATTTTCCGGACAATCCTGTAACCCCTGGAGTGTGTATGTTGCAGATTATCAAGAATATTACAGAAAAAATTACTCAAAAGAAACTATTTCTGAGCAAGACCTCACAGGTGAAGTTCATGACCCTAATCAATCCTAACACAGCAGGAGAGCTCACCCTACAGTTGGAACTTGCTGAGCATCCCGATACGATAGTCGTTAAGAATACTACCTCCTTTGGCGATACTGTAGCCCTGAAACTCACCAATACCTATAAGCTATGCTAAGAGTTTTTTGTTTTTTTCCTAAGTACCTTTTGTATACAAGCCCAATCCATAGAGGAGATACGCAAGGCATATACAACTGCCTCAGAAAGTAAGGAGCAGAAGGAGCGATTCTACCAGCTTATGCAAGGGGCTGCCATCGATACTTCTGTCAAGGAAGCCTACAAGGGAGCTTCTCTGATGATCTATTCCAAACAATCAGGAAAACTCCGCACGATGCTCAAGGAAGGAAAGGCGCTGATAGAGGGAGCTATAGGGAAAGAACCTCAGAATATAGAGCTACGCATGATACGCCTAAGCGTGCAGGAGCATTTGCCTAAAATAGTCCCCTATCGTGCTAATATAGAGGAAGATAGAAAATTTATCCAAGATCACCTTGCCCAACAACCACAACCCCTGAAGAAATATATAGAAAACTATATTAATGATTAATGATCAATGATTAATGATGTTGATTTTTAATAAGATAGGTAGGGGGCGAAAAAGATGATCTATAGCAGAGAATATAAATTATGAATAAGTGAAAATATAAAAACCTTTACATAATGTGGAAAAGTTTTTATATTTTTATATTTTTATTTTTTGTATATTTGCGCCATAAAATAGTTTTTAATCAAAAATTTTATATTATTAGACAAATGAAAGTATTTTTAACAGCTTTATGTTGCTGTGCTTCTTTCTTTACTTTTGCACAGCCCAAGTTGGAAGAGACTTGGAAGGACTCTCACCTGAATGAAACCCTCGAGACTCCACTGGGTTTTCTTAGAAAAGAAAAAACTACTGTAGAGAAAGTAGATTATTTTCTTGGGGTGGATAAGAGCAATAAAATCAAGTATATAGAGACAAGTAGTCCTGCTTTCAAGGTAAGTAATTACAACCTTAATACCAAGCTATTTGGTTTTAAGAACTATACTTATACCCGCTATTTCGAAGGGTGGGGGTACTACCTAAGAATCAATGCTTCTTGGTGTGCTTTCTTTGGAAAAGCAAAACCTACTAAGGATACCCGCCCTGTCTTCTTTTTCAACTATAACTTTGGGGCAGCAGAAGGGAAACCTATTTTTGATGCCAACTACGAAGAAGTATTAGCAGCACAGCAAAAAGCAGAGAAGGAAAAAGCAGAGAAAAAAGCCAAGGAAAAGGAGCAGCAAGCACAGAAAAAAGCTGAATATGAGAAGGAAGCTGCTCGCTTAGCCAAAGAAAAAGCTGAGAAAGAAAAGGCGGAACTTGAGCGTAAGCAAGCTATACAGAAGGAAGTAGAAAAGAAAAAGGCTGAGGAGGAAGCCAAGAAGAAAGCAGAAGATGAGGCCAAGCAGCAGTACGCACGTGAAGTAGCTGCCTACAATGCCCAAAAAGAGGCAGAGAAAAAAGCGAAGGAAGAGGAGAAAAAACGTAAATCGGAAGAGTTTCGTACAGGACAAAGAGTAGTTAATACTGAATTGGCTCAAGCAGGAAGTACTGCTACAACTTCCTCGACAGAAGCACTCCAAGGAGGAGAAAAATACTTGGATGAAACCCTCAAGGCGAAACTAAAGAAATCACTCCGTGATTATCAAGCATATATAAACAAGAATCAAAAACGAACAGAGGCTTACCCTTTGGTATTGGTCAATTACAAAGATGTAATGGAATATTCGCAAAGCGAGCTTTCGAAAATTACGAAAGTCAATTCCACTACAGTATTCAAGAAAGGTGCCAAACGTACAGAAGATTTCAAAGAAAAAGGACTTAACGGGGTGGTAATCATCAAGGTAGAGTTTTCAAAATAATATTAGTTTGTTCATTTGTTAAAAAAAGGACATTGCCTCTGTGGCAATGTCCTTGTCTTTTTATCGGACTAACTTTTTGTACTTGATACGGGTAGGAGTGACCTCCTTGCCTAAGCGTTTTTTCTTGTTTTCTTCGTATTCGGAGAAACTTCCCTCGAAGAAATACACTTGAGAGTCACCCTCAAAAGCCAAGATATGAGTACAGATACGGTCTAAGAACCAACGGTCGTGCGAGATCACCACAGCACATCCGGCAAAGTTCTCCAATCCCTCTTCGAGGGCGCGTAGGGTATTGACATCCAGATCGTTGGTAGGCTCATCTAAGAGTAGTACGTTTCCTTCTTCCTTGAGCGTCATAGCCAGATGGAGGCGGTTGCGCTCCCCTCCGGAAAGTGTAGCCACTTTCTTGTTTTGGTCACTACCCGAGAAGTTAAAGCGGCTCAGGTAAGCACGAGAGTTCACCTGTCGCCCTCCCATAAGGATTAAGTCCTGTCCATCAGAAAAATTCTCCCAGATGCTTTTTTCAGGATCTATATTCTTATGAGTCTGGTCTACATAAGCGATTTTTACGGTATCCCCTACGAGGAATTCTCCACTGTCGGGTTTTTCTTCGCCCATGATCATACGGAAGATGGTGGACTTCCCTGCTCCATTAGGACCTATTACCCCTACGATTCCTGCCTGAGGAAGTACAAAGTTCAGGTCGTCGTACAAGAGCTTATCTGCGAAAGCCTTGCTTACATGGCGAGCTTCTATCACATTGGTACCCAAGCGAGGTCCATTAGGGATATATATTTCGAGCTTTTCTTCCAATTGTTTTTGGTCTTCGCTGAGCAGGCGGTCATAGTTCTGCAAGCGGGCTTTCTGCTTGGCTTGTCGTCCCTTAGCCCCTTGTCGCACCCATTCAAGCTCCCTTTCGAGTACCTTTTGGCGCTTGCTTTCTGCCTTTTGTTCTTGGGCAAGGCGTTTTGCCTTTTGGTCGAGCCAAGAGGAGTAATTACCTTTCCAAGGAATCCCTTCCCCACGGTCAAGCTCCAAGATCCAGCCAGCGACATTGTCCAAGAAATAACGGTCGTGAGTTACAGCGATCACCGTACCTGCATATTGTTGTAGGTGTTGTTCGAGCCATAGAACAGACTCAGCATCGAGGTGGTTGGTAGGCTCATCCAAAAGCAATACGTCAGGTTGTTGTAAGAGCAGGCGGCAGAGGGCTACACGACGGCGTTCGCCCCCTGAGAGTACCTTGATAGGGGTATCAGGATCAGGGGTGCGGAGTGCATCCATAGCCACTTCCAGTTGGTTGTCTATCTCCCAAGCATTCAGGGCATCTATCTTGTCCTGTAGTTCCGCCTGTTTGTCCATGAGTTTTTGCATCTTGTCCGGATCGGAGTAGTTCTCCTCCAGGCCAAAGAGATCATTGATATGGTTGAACTCCTCCAAGAGCTTCATTGTCTCGGCCACTCCCTCGCGCACTACCTCAATGACGGTTTTCTCTTCGTCCAACTTCGGTTCTTGCTCTAAGTAACCCACCGTATAGCCAGGGGCGAAGACCACTTCTCCCTGATAGTTTTTGTCAACTCCGGCGATAATTTTTAATAGGGACGACTTACCCGCCCCATTAAGCCCCAGAATACCAATCTTAGCCCCATAGAAGAAACTCAGGTAGATATCCTTGAGCACCTGTTTGTTTGTCGATGAATAGGTTTTGCTAACCTTATTCATGGAAAAGATGATTTTTTTATCGTCTGCCATAATAAAGTGAAAAATTAGGTGCAAATATACGAATTATTTTGTATATTTGTCGGCAAAAATAGGATTCAAGCTTCTCCAGAGAGTGGCGGACGTATAATGGTAGGGGAGTTCTTGAAAGACTGATTTGGTAATAAAAAAACGGCTAAGTATCTTAATTGTTTAGCCCCAGGAGGAAAAATGATTGTTAATTTTATTTTTTATCCATTTGAAAGAAAAAAATACGATATAAATATAACAATACCTTTCAAAAAAGGTATTTATGAGATTAAAAATCCAGATAACCCACAAATAATAGAGAAAATAGATGATAATTAATTTTTTACAGATAGAAATATCATAACCCCACCCCCCTTAGATGGTTATTTTAACCTCAGTTCGATGTAACAAATCACTGACTTACAATTATATTTGCATCACAATAAATCTAGTTATTTATGAGATACCTAATTATTTTCTTATCATTCTTATTTTTTTATTCCAATGCTCAGCCCTTACCTTCTATAATTATAGTTGATAGTATTTCTTTTTCAAAAAAACCTCTATTTGTAAAAAAGATAAAGGCTAATAATATAAAAACAACGATTTATTTTTTGTCTTTGTCTATGAAAAAAACAATGCCTATAGCAATAAGCAATAATGGTAAAAATATTTTTATTTATAAGAAAGATACTATGAGTATCATCCTAAGTTTAGAAGAAAGAAAACAAATCCTCATTCAAAACCTACATTTTCAAAAAGGAGAATATACAATAAATTTGAAAGATTGTAATTTTCAGAGTGATTACTATATAAAAAATTTTCCTTGTGATTGTTTAAATTATAGAAGAGAAGAAGAATAAAAAAGTATTGCTTTTTTGTTTTTATTCCTATATTTGCAGAAAAAACCTATTCTTATGAAAAAGATATTATTATTTTTACTCTTAGCGATATTCCTAACTTCTTGTTTCTTTAAAACTAAAGATAATAAAGAAAACAAAGAACCCCAAGAAACCAAAGAAGTCAAAGAAACTAAGGATGATAATATGAAATGGACTGCCAAATACAACTTTATGGATTTGTACAAAAAGAGAAACCATGGATTCAATCCAGGTTCGGACAAGGAATTGAGTTTGGTGTTTTCCCCTATGGAGAATGTCATTATCTTGGGAGCTCAAAAGGACACTCCTAATTTTGACCCTACAGCAACAGAAAAGCAAGCGGTACTCTATATCTCTACGGATAGAGGGCAATCCTACAAGGAACTCATTCTTGAAGGAAATGATGTCTATGATATGGTAGCCTATACAAAAGATTATAGCATTATAAAGACTTCTGGGGATAAAAATAAATATGTATATCTCCTTAATCATACAACTTTTCAGTTCAAAAAAATAGATATTTACCATAGAGGGGATGAAACTTATTATAGTGATTTTGATGGTCGATTTCTCAAATGTGAAAAGAATGAAATTCGTTTTTTAGCAGATGTATTAAGTAAAGACTCTGTAAAGTTATATGAGATACCTAAAAAACTCACTGCTTATCAGTATTATCCTATTCATCAGAATGGAGATATTCTATATTACAATAAAATTTTAGAGCTTCGTACTTACAACGTAATTACAGGAGAAGACAAACTCTTTAATCAGCTTAAACATAAATATAATTATTTCTTTCCTGAAAATTCGTCTGATTACAATACCCCTCTTTCCTTGCAAAATGCAAAAAATGAGAATGATGAGGAAACATACGAATTGATGATTTACGATCTCAAGGAAAACTTTGTCCGTAAGATAACCAAAGAAAATCGTGAAAAGCACTATTACTATAAGGACTTTATCTGTGATTATACAAAGCTTCACACACATACTGAATTGCGTTTTTCTTTTGACAAAGGGAAAACGTGGAAAACCCATAAAATTCCTATGGTAGGTTTGTTTGGTTTTAATAAGAATGTAGGTTTCTTTGAGGACAAATATATTGTTTTTGAGGGTATTTTCTTTCGTGGAGATTCTCCAGAGAGTGGCGGTCGTATAATGGTAGGGGAGTTCTTGAAAGACTGATTTGACTAATAAAAACTACTAAGCATCTTAATTGTTTAGCCCCTGATGGTACATTTCTTGCAGCTCGTGCCGACTACTAAGTAGAGCCTCTGGCTTTCTAAGGGAGCTGTAAGCAAACGAGGTATTAAAACAGCAGTATTGTTTTAATATTTCAAGAAAAAAACGTATCTTTGCACAAAAGTAACTCACATGAGAAAAATCTATTTACCATTTACTATTTTATTGATTTTGAATAGCTTATTATTGCAAGCGCAAAACAAAACGTACAAGATACGTACGGTGGCTTTCTACAATGTAGAAAATCTCTTTGATACGATCAATGATCCTAAGAAGTTTGACGATGATCGTACCCCTACGGGTAAAGACCATTGGACCAGTAAGCACTACTATGATCATGTGAACAAGCTCGGCCAGACTATCGCTAAGATAGGTAAGGATGTGACTGGGCAAGCGCCTGACTTTGTAGGGCTTGCTGAGGTAGAAAACCGAGAAGTAGTTGAGGATTTGGTCAATTCCGAAGCTCTCAAGGACAACTATTATGGCATTGTACATTACAATTCGCCTGATGCCCGAGGGATAGATGTGGCTTTTATCTACAAACAAAGTGTATTCAAGCCTACAAAAACCTCCAAACACTTTTTGGATATAAAAGATGCAGCCGGTAAGCGTCGCTATACTCGTGATCAGATACTCATTTCTGGAGAGATGGATGGGGAGGAAGTGCACTTTATCGTCAATCACTGGCCTTCGCGCTCAGGAGGGGAAGCCGCTTCGCGCCCCTTGAGAGAGGCTGCTGCCGCACTGAACAAGAGGATTTTCGATTCGCTAACGGCTATAAATCCTATGGCAAAGGTAATCAGCATGGGCGACTTCAATGACGATCCGACCAACTCCGGATTCAAAAAGATTCTCAAGACCAAAGCCGATAAGAAGAAAGTACAACAAGGGGACTTGTATAACCCTATGGAGAATATGTACAAAAAGGGAATAGGTACCTTAGCTTATCGCGATAGCTGGAGCCTGTTTGACCAGTTTGTTCTCACCTATGGCTATTTGGCTAAAGAAGCAGAAGGTTATAAATATTGGAAAGCAGGAGTATTCAATAGTCCAGAGCTGGCCAATCCTTCTGGTAAGTATGCGGGCTATCCTTACCGTAGCTATGCCAACGGAAGCTATACAGGTGGGTACTCAGACCACTTTCCTGTATATCTGTACCTGATAAAAGAATTTTAGTAGACAGTGGTCAGTCATCATAGACTGACCACTGAAACTTAATAAACCTCACGCCCAGAGAAGAAAAATCCTATTTCTCTTTGGGCGTTTTCGTTGGAGTCAGAGCCATGAATGGCGTTTTCTCCTACACTCTCCCCATATTTGGCACGAATAGTTCCCTCTGCCGCCTTGGCTGGATCTGTAGCTCCGATAAATTCACGGAAAGCTTCTACTGCATTCTCCTTTTCCAAAGCAATGGCTACAATAGGGCTACGCGACATGAAAGCCACCAACTCAGCAAAGAAAGGACGTTCCTTGTGGATTTCGTAAAACTTCTCCGCTTCCCTTTGGCTGAGCCATACATACTTAAGGGCTATAATTCGGTAGCCACCCTTGATGATTTGGTCAATAATAGCCCCAGTATGCCCTTTTTCTACGGCATTGGGCTTAATCATGGTAAAAGTTTGATTGGTTGTCATAAAAACATTTTTTAATTAAACAATTGATTTTTAATACTTTATAAGTATATAAAAAAGATAAAATAGATTCAGAGAAAAAATTTGCGTAAAAGTACAAAAAAATATTGGAATAAGGTTGCAGATTATTATTTTTTTTGTACCTTTGCACTCGGCAAGTCTTACACGACCAGCTCCCTTAGAATCCTCCAGGGTGGGAACGCAGCAAAGGTATAAGGTTGTAGCGGTGCGATGTAGGTAGCTTGCCATTTTTTGTTTAGTAATGTTAGAAAATAATTTATAATCTACTTAAAATCAATAAATTATGACAGAGCAACAGATCTTAAAAAAAATTGATAAGTGGAATGAGGATGACCATATCCAAGCCATTGTTGATTTTATTGAAAATCTTCCACACGAGAGCAAAACCACCGAAGTACTTAGTGAATTAGGCCGAGCTTACAACAACCTCTATTGGTTGGATTCCAATAAAGAGAATGAGAAATATCTACAACGTGCGGTAGAAGTATTTAAGTACCTTGAGCCAGAAATTGGAGATACTGAGAGCTGGAACTATCGTATAGGCTATTCTTACTTCTATCTTAATGATATGGAGAACGCTAAGAAGCACTTACTTAAAGCAACTTCCCTTTCAGGTACACAAGAACTATTGGACTATCTTTCCATAGCCGAAGAGAAAGGAATTACTCTATTGGATGCTGTAGCAGGAGGTAGAGGAGGGGTAGAATATATCTTGGAGAACTACAAAAGAGCCATAGCACAGTATGCTCCCCAGATGACAGATCGCTTAGGAGCTCCCGCTACCGAACAGAAGATAGAAGCGCTCGAGAAGCGCTTAGGCTTTGCCCTATCTGAGGAGTTCAAGCAACTTCACAGAACCTTTGATGGACAGACAGGCGCGCCTTTCTATAGTGCAGGACAGCGCTTCGTGTCCTTGGACGAGATAGAAGCCTATCAGGATGAAATGGAACAATACTTAGAGGCTCATTATGGTAAGAATTGGCAAAAAGTACGTATTCCAGAAGATGAGTTTGTAGAAGAAGGCTATATAAAGAACCGTCTCTATTCACGCAAATGGGTGCCCTTTATGGTTCAAGAATTAGAAGGAGAGGATGCCCCCAGCTATTTGTGTTTTGACTTTGACCCAGATGAGCAGGAAGGAATCTTCGGGCAGCTCATAGGGGTATCTCCTGCTGAGAAGATAGAAGATTGTGAACTGGACTTTATCTATCCAAATATTTTCCAATGGGCAAATGTTATGATAGAAGGAATGAAAAAAGGTCAATTGGCATACTCAGAGGAAAAAGACGCCTTAGAGTTCCTCTCTCGAGGAAACTTTGAGCCTTCTTACTATAGCGAGGAAGAAAGAGAATCCTTAGAGGAATATATCCAAGAGAATATAGGAGAATTCGACGAGGTACTCCATGAGTTGGTATCTCCAGATATTCATTGTGATATCTATATCGTAAAACCAACTCCTGAGCGTAACTATTATACCTTAGTTACTGGAGGTATGGGCGCTTATGCGATGAATGTTCCTGATGGGTTCAATGGAAGTCCCTATGCTGAGATGTGCATTAACTTGCCGCCTACTTGGAATCTTAAGAGTGAAGAAGAGAAAGATTATTGGCCTATCCGTTGGCTAAAGATTCTCTCTCGCTTGCCTATAGAGCAAGATACCTTTTTGGCTTGGGGACATACAGTACCTACAGGAGAGCCTTTGGAAGGGACTAACTTCACCTGTATGTTGCTCATTGCAGCCGATAATAAGGACGGAGAGGATGCCGTGGCACACTTGGCACCTTCAGGCAAGGAGGTCAACTTCTATAGCATAGTACCTCTATACGAACAAGAGATGCTCTACAAGCTCGAGAATGATAGCGGAGCACTCTTAGAACTCTTCTCAGAGAAGGAAATTCCTTATCCACCTGTGGTAGATGTACATCGCCAGAATGTATGTGAGGGCTATACTCCTACTCAGAATTCCAATCTCTTGGATGAAGTATACTGGGCATTCACCCAAGAAGCCTATCCAGGACTGATGATCTTCTGGGAAGCTGTGAAGACCTACAATTCGGATGTAGAGAATGATTTGGAGGATTTCAATCCTTTTGGAACTATTTTCCGTTCGCCTAAGGTAAAAATCATGTACGAAGCTTGGATAAAGAGCCGAAAAGAACTCTATGACTTTGAGATATTGGCCAATGAGAACCTCTTTGACGAAGAACCTGATGAAAATGGTCTTTATCAAGCGCTTATCGTCGCCGAGCTCTACTCAGGAGATGGAGCTGCCTTTGGAGCTTTGGAACTCTTGTGGTTGATTCACAATACCTTGTCCAACAAAGACTTGGGAGATCACATCTTCTTTGAAGGCTTCGATATAGAAGGATATGAAGAGGATGGAACACCAGTAATATTTATCAATTGTGGCTCTTAGTTAGCTTTTCAAATAGTATGACAAGAGGCTGTACCTGATTTAGGACAGCCTCTTTTTTAGTTGTGATAAAAGGGTTTTTATAGTACGCCCTCAAGGGCTTTGTTTACTTCGCGTACAGCTTGTGTGCTTTCGTTGAATTTAGCTTTTTCAGCCTCATTGAGTTTTACCTCTACGATGCGTTCTACTCCATCACGACCGATGATTACAGGCACCCCTACGCATACATCTTTCTGTCCGTATTCTCCTTCCAGAAGTACAGAACAAGGGAAGAGTTTCTTCTGGTCGCAAGCAATCGCCTGTACTAAGGCGGAAACAGCCGCACCAGGGGCATACCAAGCGGAAGTACCCAAGAGCTTGGTAAGAGTAGCTCCTCCTACTTTGGTATCTTCAGCCACTTGAGAGAGGCGCTCTGCAGAAAGGAATTCGCTTACAGGCACCCCACGATAGCTGGCAAGGCGTGTAAGAGGTAGCATACCGCTATCACTATGAGCCGCGATTACCATACCATCCACATCGGAGATAGGGCTGCCGAGGGCTTCTGCTAAGCGATATTTGAAACGGGCAGAGTCCAAAGCACCACCCATACCGATAATGTGGTTTTTAGGTAGTTTGGTGGCTTTGTGTACCAAATAAGCCATGGTGTCCATAGGGTTGCTCACTACAATGACAATAATGTTAGGAGAGTGTTTTACCAATTGTTCGACTACCGACTTTACAATATTGGCATTGGTACCGATAAGTTCTTCACGAGTCATGCCAGGCTTGCGAGGAATACCAGAGGTGATTACCGCAACATCGCTACCTGCGGTCTTGGAATAGTCATTAGTGACCCCTACGATACGGGTATCGAAGCCATTAAGAGAAGCTGTCTGCATAAGATCCATAGCTTTTCCTTCGGCAAAACCTTCCTTGATGTCGATAAGGACAACTTCGGAAGCGAAATTCTTTAGTGCAATGTATTCTGCACAACTGGCACCGACAGCGCCAGCGCCTACTACAGTTACTTTCATATAAAAAATTTTTTAAAATGTTATTGTATCCGATGTCAAAGGTAAATAAAAAAAATGACATAAACAACCTTTTGATAAACTTTATTTGGAGGGATATTAAAAAAAGACATTCGCTCCTATCGAAGGGGCGAATGTTCTATATAATATATTAGTGAAGAAAGCCTATTTTTTCAACCAATTGTTGGAGAACTTACAGTTTCGGTACTCTCCTTTGACAGAGACGAAAGTCTTTTGGATAGCTCCTTTGATCCACTTTTGTACAGCTTCCAATTGTTTTTCCTTCAGCGCTAAGTCTTTGATTCGTATATAATCATTTACAAAATCAGCGGTATGCTCATTGGTACGATTGGTCACGCGGTATATTTTATACATTTTTCTACCGGTTCTATCTTCGTCCATGATAGGGGTAGAGACCTCATCGTCCTTGAGGGAAGCTACCTGAGAGTAGAGTAGAGGTTCCATACGAGTGAGCTCGAACTTAGTAGAATAGTCCTCGGGATTGAGCAGCTGTCCGCCATCTTCTCTTGTTTCCTTCTCATCTGAGAAATTCTTAGCAGCTTCGGCGAAAGTAAATTCTTTGTTGATGATCTTATCACGGATATCATTGATTTTCTTTTTGGCTTCTTCCAAGGAGTTTTGAGGAATCTGAGGCACCATAAGGATATGGCGTACAGAGACTTCCTTACCACGTATCTTGACTACTTGTAGGATATGCCATCCGAAATCTGTCTTGAAAGGGTCAGATATTTCTCCTTCTTGGAGGGAGAAAGCCACATCCTTGAACTCTTTGGCAAAGCTTGATTTTCTGTTGAAAGTCAGCTCTTTGCCCCCTGTAGCTCTGTCGGCAGAGTAGAGGATAGCCTTGGTGGAGAAGCTTGTTCCATTCTCCAAGACATCTTTTTTGATTTCTTTGAGTTGTTCTATGACCTTATCTATCTCGCTCTGAGGGGCTTTAGGTTCTATAACAATTTGAGCTATTTCCAGTTCTGTGCCGATTGTAGGAAGCTCATCCTTAGGAATCTTGTTGAAGAATTGCTTCACCTCCTCGGGAGTTACCTCGATATTCTCTACAATTTTAGCTTTCATGCGGGAGCTTAGTTCGTTCTGGCGAAGAATCTCGAAGAGCTCGTCACGAAGGGATTGTTCGTCGTCCTTGTGGTAGAAATCTACTACTTTCTTGATGTCGCCCAATTGTTCCACGAGGAAGTCGATACGGCGATTCACCCCGTCGCGAATGTCATTGTCAGAGATTTTGATACTATCCTGAATGGCTTGGCTCACATAGAGCTTGTCCTCCATGAGCTTGCCTAAGAGTTGGCAGCGGGTAACATTCTTGGTATCCACGTTTTGGGATTTGAGTTCCACCAAAGCGCGGTCAATATCTGTTTCCAAGATTAGGTAATCCCCCACGACGGCCGCCACCCCATCTATCTTGTTTTTGGGAGATTGCGCCCATAGAGCAGAGGTGGAGAGTAGGGAAAATAGGAATAATTGGCAAAGGATACTAATTCTGTTCATAGATCTCAAGTTGTTTTTTTTCAATGGCACTATTGATAATCTCTTTTTCTAAAGTGTTGATATATTTGCTTTTGCGTTTGTTTAAAATAATTTGTTTCAAAGTAGGGTAAGCATATTCCATAGGCGCATAGTCGGAGGTCTCCAAGAAATTGTTGATTTTGACCAAATATACCGAAGAAGAATCTCTTTCTTCTATGAGCTGATGGAGATAGCTTTTTTTGAGTTTGTCCTTGAGTAAGGGGAGCTTTTCCTCTACTTCACTGGCTCTGACCCACACAGAATCATTCAGAAAGGAAGAAGTGAAGTGGGGGGCAAGGGAATCTATATAATGCCTATCCTTGGACGAATAGGTACGAAAAGCCGCTGAAAGCTTAGGGCTTATCTCGGTAGAGGATAGCTGGATATACCTGAGCTGTACCAAGTCCTCACTTAGGCGGAAAACCTCTTTGTTAACCTCGTAGAAATCCTCCCTTTCCTTGCGAGAGATGGTGGTATCAATCTGTTGGGAGAGCAAGTCCAAGTAGAACTGAGTGTACAGATCCGTGCGGTATTGACTGACTAAGTGTTCGAATTCTTCTTGTTTTTCTTTGTTGATATTCTCTTCCGCCTTGAGGAAAAGGAGCTTTTTCAGTGCCCAATTATTGATATAGGGGGTTACGATTTGTACACTATCCTCAAGCGTATAATCCTTGGGCAGAAGTTTTTGGATATCCTCCTGATAGAGGTAATAATTACCCACTTTGGCCACAATAGTACGATCCTTCTCGGAGGAGCTTAGCCATTGGCAGCTGCTTACAAGAAGGCCTACAAGGAGAAAAGAGGACATTATTTTCCAGTTCATTTTAACGTTTCTTAACAAGAGGTGTAAAAACAGCGCAAGTTACAGCTATTTCCTGAGAAAAACTAATTAATTAATTTTGTTTTAACTTTCAGAGGGGGGATTTAGGCAAGAAGGACTCAGTGGAAAAGGAGTCCTTGTACTGGAAAATATAGGTGCGTATCCAAGTATTGGTTTTCATAATAGGGTTGTAGAAGAGAGATTCTTCGGTGGTTTTTTTAGGAATCAGCTCCATAGCACCTTCGTTCAGGTACATTAGTGCCGTTCCTACGATAAGAGACCACTTGAGCATACCGAAAACAGCCCCCGCTATACGGTTAAGGAAGCCTAAGGAGACACTCTCTAAAATCTTTGTCAGGAGCTTCCCTGCCAGCCCTACCAAAACAAGGACAATGAGAAAGGTAATGATAAAAGCCAATACCTGCTCGGTCTTGGCAGAAAAAGAAAAAATATCACTGATAAATGGCGCTACCATAGCCGAAAAGTGAATAGCTCCCCATAGAGCTACAAATACAGCAATAAGAGAGGTTACTCCCCAAATAAATCCTTTGAGAAAGCCCTGTACTATACCAAAACCTAAAAAGACGCCTAAAACAATATCTATATTACTCATAATACTAAAAAAGAGATGGGAGCGCCATCTCTTTAAAATTCTTAATATTCATCCTCATTCCAAAGATAATCTTCTTCTGTGGGGTAGTCTGGCCAAATCTCCTCGATAGATTCATATATTTCTCCCTCATCTTCGAGGGCTTCAAGGTTCTCCACTACTTCCATAGGAGCTCCTGTACGGAGGGCATAGTCAATAATCTCTTCCTTGGTAGCTGGCCAAGGGGCATCACTTAAGTAGGAAGCCAGTTCTAATGTCCAATACATACAATTTGAATTTATTAGTAAATATTTGTTTTTCAAATAGGGCACAAAAATATAAAAAAAATGATATTTAAAACATTTTTCTACTATCTTTTTTCTTTTTTTTTCGAATGAGTAATTATCACATTGATTATCAGTCGGTTGTATTTATTTTTTATACTTATTCCAATATTCGATAAGTAGTGCCAAAAGCTCCTTGTGACTGATTTGCATCGTGGAACTTGAGATACTAACCGAGGTACCACACAGGCGGAGGTTCCACTGCATCATTTTCCTTAGAAAAGGGCTCTTTTCCTTGGCGATATAGGCCTGAGGATCCTTGAGCATGATTAGGACAGATTTGCTTCCTCTGACTTCGAAAACCTCGAAACCTGTAATTTCCTGCCAAGGGATAAATAGTTCATTACGGATTCTCAAGTATAAGCCTTCAGGATTGGCTCGAAGTACCCATCGCTTGTTAAGTAGATTCTTGATGGTAAAGAATAAAGCCAATAAGGCAAAAGCAATAGCGGCTATCCCTATGCCCTGAACCAAGAGAGGGCTTCTCTTCCCTGCGGCAATTTCTTCCCCATGAAGCACAAAATAAATGCCTGCTGCCAAAAAGAGCAAAGAGAGAAAAAGCAGGAAAATGTTTTTTTTACGACTGGTGTATATTTCCATGATTTTAGATAATAGTTGTTAGTTGTTAGTTGTCAGTTGTCAGTTGTCAGTTGTCAGTGAGCAGTTGTCAGTGAGCAGAGGTCAGTGAACAGTTAACAGAGGTCAGTGAGCAGAGGTCAGTGAGCAGAGGTCAGTGAACAGAGGTCATTAATCATTAATCATTGATCATTAATCATTAATCATTGAACATTGATCATTAATTTAGTATTCGCCTTTGAACACTTCTTGGATACTGGAGAAAGAGTTCTTCAGTAGCTTTTCTAGTTTTTTAGGCTTCTTCCAAGCGCATACCTCAATGTCTTCTTCCTGTTGGGGAGAGAGGTTTTCAGTGGCATCACTATACATATTGTACCAAGAGGTTTTTTTTAGGCAATATTTTTGATCCTGAACGTATATATGGTAGGTGATAGTCCTCAGTCCTAATAGCTGTAGCGAGGCAAGGGCTGTCTCTTCCTGCACTTCCCTCTGAGCACATTCTTCTATCTGCTCTCCTGCTTCTAATTTCCCTTTGGGTAAGTCCCATTTTCCTTTTCTTTTGATAAAAAGAATACGTCCCTTGGGGTTCCGTACTACTCCACCTCCAGCCTCTATACAAATGAGAGCGGAGGTGAAATAGCTAAAGAAATCTTCCCCCTTGTCTATATAAAAAACGAATTTTCCCGACTTAGCCTTTTCTACTTTTTTTAGAAAATCTTTTACCGAGAGAGTGGTAAGAGAAAAGAGTTTGCCCTTTTTCTTACGCGCCTTTCTAAGGTTGTTGGTAACCCATATTTTTTTATTATCGAAAAAAACTTTATACATAGGGGGTAAATATTTGTTATTCAATCACTAAAGTGCGTTCTTGTTCGAATCCTTCTACCTCAAAAATCAGTTGATAGGTACCCTTAGGGAGATAGCACTTACCATTATCAGCCTTCTTGAAGGTAGTTAGGAGTTTTTTCTCGTAAGCGATACGTCCTTCCTCATTGAAAACCAAGTCAAAAGGAATAAAGTTGAACCCAACTTTGGTTTGATAAGAGAATTTGGATAAGGTGATTTTATTCTTTACTACACTGATTTTTACTTCAGTACCATCCATAGAGGCAAAAGACTCCAAATAAAGGACAGGAACCTTAGGAGCTGCCCAAGGGTTTTCAGCATTGCCCCATTGTGCAGAGTACTTGATGGAGTAGGTATCCTTCAAGGGGTAGAAGAGTTGGTCTTGTACCGCAGCACGTATCTCACGGAGACTGGCGATATTAGCCGTAAAGAATCCATGTCCCTTGGTACCTATATATAACTGATTGTCCTGAGGATTGATCGCAATAGCGCTTACTGAAGTTCGAGGGAGATTCTGCTTGAAGACATGCCATTTTTCTCCCATATCGAAAGATACATAGAGCCCATTCTCGGTACCTAAGTAGAGCACCTGTTCGTTGGAAGGGTCTTCTACAATCACATTGGCAGTTTCCTCAGGGAGATTGGCCTTGAGGTTATCCCAGCTTTTTCCCATGTTGTTACTACGGAAAATCAGTGCTTGATGGTTGCTGTTCTGTAGGATAGCATATACACGCTCCTGTTTGTGCTTGGAGGCCAGCAAACAAGAGACACGATTCTGTGCAGGGAAAGACGAATAAATCATTTGCCAAGAGACCCCGCCATTGTCCGAGGTGTATATCATTCCGTCATCACTTCCGGTATAGAGAAGGCCAAACTGGAAAGGGGATTCACTAATGGCTGAGATAGTGCCATAGGAGAGATTTCCTCCCTTGTCCCCATTGGTCAAATCAGGAGAAATGGCCTTCCATGCCTTCCCTTCGTTGAGGGACTGGAAGAGTACATTGGCACCTGCATATAGGATAGTATTATTCTGAGGGGAAAGAGATAGGGTCGTTTCGATAGGGTAACGCTGTTTGGTTTTCTTGTCATAAGGAAGAACAATTCTGCTTTGTCGCAAAGGTAATATTTCCCCGAAAGGCTGGGCAAGAAAAGACTTGTTCTCAGGAGTAGTAATGAGCTTTCCGTTCTCGCTACTTACCATAAGCCATTGATTGTTAGTATATTTCACTACACCTCCGTTCAGGATATTGGCATATAGAGCACCTTCGCTGGGCTTGCCTATAGTAAGAGAGGTTACATAAGCTGTCTGAGGCATTTCCTGCTTAGCCCAGGTACGTCCTTGGTCGAGAGATTGGAAAGCCCCTTGGCTGGTAACCAAGATAATCTGTTTGCCATCGGCAGAGAGCTGATATACCTTTTGGTTCATAGGGTTGTCCTTGATAAGTGTCCAAGTAATTCCCCCATTGTTGGATTTGAGAAGTGGCACTCCTGAGAGGTATAGTTCGTTCTCCTGTTGAGGATTTACTGCCAGAGCCCCTACTTCATATCCCTTAGTATAGAAAACATTGGTAAGAGGTTTGTTATTTTTCTTCACCCAAGACTTTCCACCGTCATTAGAATAGTAAATCTCAGCTCCTACCACAGCAGGGAGTGCATCGGTGAGTTTAGTCAGTTCATTAGGGGCGATTCCTGCGCGAACCATTTCCTTAAGGCTGTTGGCATTGTACTTATTTTGCAAGAAATGGTTATAGATGTATTGGTTGATTTTTTCGTTCTCCAATTCTAAAAAATCCTTGCTTGATAAGCCCTGAAGGCTGATTTCGTTCAGTGGTTCTTTGACCCTTTCGCGGTTGTCCACCAAGGCATAGAGTGAGGTCGGGCTGAATACCGCCAAGGATATTTTTCCTATGTTTCCCTGAGGGAATCCAGAGCCTGCTGTGGAGATAAGTTCCCAAGAATCCCCAGCATTGGTGCTCTTATAGATACCTGATTTTTTCCCAGAGGGGTTGATATTGTAGGGTGTTTTTTCCATATCCCAAGCCGTCATGTAGAGTGTTTGGTCAGCGGAAGGTACTTTTTTTAGTTCGCTGACACCTACTTGAGCAAAGGTCTGTTTCCAGCTTTTTCCTTTGTCGGAAGTACAGAGTACCCCCGCTATGGAGCCATCCTCTCCCAGAGCATTCAGACAAGCATTGGTAGGGGAGGTAAGGACAATCTGGCGTACATTCATATTGCCAATAGGAGCAGCCGTCACCCAATCTTTAGCATATTCCTTAATGAAAACCCCTTGGTAAGTGGCTACCCATAAGGTACGATTGTCCCAATCCACAGCCATGGCCATGGTCTGCGGAGACATTGTCTCGGAGAAAGTAGGGGTGAAGCTTGCTCCATTGTTGTCACTATACCATACTCCGGACTGAGATAGGGCTACATAGAGCTGATAAGGATCCTTAGGATTGCGTTCTATCTGGATAATCTCTCCCGCCCCTCTTGTAAGAGGAAGCGCTTGGAAAGGGATATTCTTAACCCATGACTTTTGTACATTTTGGGTTCGTATAGCCTCTTGCCTATCTTGAGCATTGGTTATACTCACTATAGAGAGAAGTGCGGTTAAAAATACTATTTTTTTCATATTTTTGAGAATAAATATTTGGTGTTTATTAATAGATATTTTTCCAGTATTTTCGGGCTTTTTCTAAATCTTCAGGGGTATCTATGCCTATATTTTCTACCTCGGAGAGTACCATCTTGATACGTCGGCCATTTTCTAAGTAGCGCAACTGTTCGAGCTTCTCCATCTCCTCCAGGGGGGTGGGGCTTAGGCGATAGAACTCCATAAGGGCATCCTTGCGGAAGGCATACACCCCGATATGTTTTTTGTAAGTGTATTCTCTCTCTGTATCCCGAGCGAAAGGAATCGGGCTACGAGAAAAGTACAAGGCAAAGGACTGACTATCCACCACTACCTTGACATTGTTGGGATTGGCGATTTCTTCGGGATCGGTAAGGGGCATCATCAGAGAAGCCAAGTCGATCTGCTGCTTAGGATCATGGTCAAAGACTTCTAAGAGGGGTTGTAGGCTTTTCTTTTGGATAAAAGGCTCATCCCCTTGTACATTGACAATGATATCGGCAGGGAGGTTTTCCACCGCTTCAGCGATGCGGTTGCTGCCACAATTGTGTTGGATTTGGCTAAGGAATACTTCTCCGCCTATATGCTTGATTTTCTCAGCAATTTCTGGGCTATCGGTGGCCACCCACACTTGGTCAAAGAGGTCAGTACCCACCGTGGCCAGGTATGTCTGCTCAATGACAGAGCGCCCCCCTAAGTCCTCGAGGAGTTTCTTTGGGAAGCGTGTAGCCTGAAGGCGCGCTGGAATGACAGCTATTTTTTTCATAGACATAGTGTTTTACAGAAAACCGAGTTCCAATTTGGCTTCTTCGCTCATCATCTCTTGTCCCCAAGGTGGGTCAAAGGTGAGTTCTACTTCTACTTCATTGATCTCATCAATACTGCCTATTTTCTCATAGACTTCTTGGGGGAGTACTTCTGCTACAGGACAGTTGGGCGAGGTGAGGGTCATCAGGATCTTCACATCGTGATTTTCATTGATAAAAACATCATAGATCAGCCCCAATTCGTATATATCTACAGGGATTTCAGGGTCATAGATGGTATGGAGTACCTCGACGATTTTCTCGCCGATGAGTTCAGTGTCGATAGGTGTTTTTTCTTCAGACATGGATTACTTGTTTTTTAAGGTTATAGCTTTGGCGTAGAGCTTCATCTGCTCTATCATACTCACCAGTCCGTTGGCACGGGTAGGGGAGAGGTGTTCCTTGAGGCCAATTTTGTCAATAAAACTCATATCTGCCGCAAGAATATCCGCTGCTTTCTGATTGGAGAGGGCTTTGATCAAGATAGCGATAATCCCCTTGGTGATGATAGCATCACTATCCGCAGTGAAAGTGATGATATCTCCTTGATTCTCCGCATGGAGCCATACTTGACTTTGGCATCCCTTGATGAGGTATTCATCCGTTTTGTACTGAGGGTCAATCAGTGGGAGGCTTTTGCCCAAATCAATCATATATTCATAGCGATCTTCCCAGTTTTCTAAAAAGGAAAAGTCCTCAATAATAGCGTTTTGTATCTCAGTAATGGTCATTTTTTTTGAGCGCAAAAATACGAAAAAGTTTTTAAAATTTTGAGTTCTTAGTTTTGAGTTTTGAGTCTATTTGGAGAACTCAAAACTCAAAACTCATAATTCATAACTAAATCAGTAGTTATGGCACTCAGGGTTAGGATCGGCCATGAACTCCTGAGGGTCTATACTGATGTTTCTCACTTGGGTGAAGGGGAGGTTGAGCTCGAACTGATAAGTCTTCTCCGCCCAGTTCCATATAGGCAGTACGATACGTTCCATATTGATAAACGGATTAGGCTTTTCTCCAAAAGTAAGGTCGGTGGGAATGTACAGAGAGAAAGGTTTTTGTCCGTTGGGGATTACAATCAGGTCTAAGGGCATAGGGATACGCCCTTTTTTGGTGAGGGTAACCAAGGTTTTCTCGCCTTTGGCTTCTACCTTCTCAATACAATAGCCTATGTGGTGGGTGGTGTGCATGAACTCCTTGAGAAACCAGAAGAGCTGCATGCCAGATTCTTTCTCGGCACAGCGCACAAAATTCTCAGGAGTGGGGTGGGTAAAGGCATATTCCTTGTAAAAGCGCTTGAAGGTGCGCTCCATCGCTTTGCGCCCGATGATGTAATCCAAATGAGAGGCAAACATGGTGCCTTTGGCATAAGCAGTGCTAAAATACGAACGGCTACGCTCGAAAAAGTCTGCACGAATGGAAGGGTCTTCCTCTTGGTTCTCACTCACATACTTAAGGAAAGCCTTGTGGCGAAATTCTGAGAAATTGGCTACAGGCTCCTTTTTGACTACCTCGGCATCTGCCCATAGTTGTAAAAAGCAAGTGAACCCTTCGTCAAACCAAGGATATTGTTGCTCATCGATGGCGAAAATATGCTGAAACCAAGTGTGTGCCAGCTCATGGCAAGCTGTTTTGATAAGCGCTTCTGGGTCTTTGCCTCCTTCGATAAAGGTGCACATAGCATACTCCATAGCTCCTTGTCCTGCTTGGATAAAAGAGTAATGACTCCAAGGATATTTACCTACCTTAGCCTCGTAGAAGTCCAAAACCTCAGGCATGATTTGTTGTAGCTTTTTCCAGTTTTCTGGAAAATTCTTATAGAAAAAGTGCAGTTCTACGCCACGCTTTGTTTTTACTATATCGTGTTGGTAAGCAGGGTCTGCTGCCCAAGAGAAGTCGATGACCTTTTCTGCCTTGAAGTGCCAAGTACGTGTTTTCTGGCGGGTTTTTACTTCCTTGATATTGTTGTAGCCAAAACCAATTTGCTCAGGATTCTGTAGGGTACCGGTACCTGCAACCACATAGTTTTTGTCAAGAGTGATCTTTACATCAAAGTTAGCCCAATCGCCGTAGAACTCTCCAAAGATATATTGATAAGGATGCCATCCTTGAGCATCATATACACAGATACGTGGGTACCATTGGGAGAGAGAGAGTGCTACCCCATCGGAGCTATTGCGTCCCATACGTACTCCTATGTTTGGAATTTGAGCCGTGTAGTCCATCGAGAGGGTTGCTTTACCATGAGGGAGAATAGGCTCAGGGAGTGTTACCTGTAGGATGGTGCCTATAACTTTGTAGGAAGCTGTTTTGCCATTTTGGGTGAGGGATTGTAGGCGGATAAAACCTTGTTCGTTTTCCTTGAGCATAGAGAGCTTACTGATATACTTGGGCTCGGCCTCTGTGCCTGCATTGTGCATAAAGCGAGCAGGCATGTCACTGACCTGTTGCATGTTCTTATCCATTTGGCTACCGGGCTGAAAGGCATTGAGATACAGGTGGTAGAAGACTGTACGCAGCGTATCTGGCGAATGATTCTCATAGAGGGCTACTTGTCTTGCTTTGTACTGGAATGTTTTTACATCCATCTGGATGTCCATCTGGTAGTCGATATGTTGCTGCCATTGAGCAAAACTACTAAGGCTGATGCCTATAGTGAGAAATGAAGTAAGAAAAAACTTTATCATGATAATTTTGAATTGTAGCGGCAGCAAATATACGAATAATAATTCTAATAGAAGCAAAAAAGTTTTTTGAGGTGTCAAGTTAATGGCATATTAACAGAGGTTGGAAAATAGGTTCTCTTTCAAGCATTCTTTTCATTAATTTGTTAAAGATAGTATCTTTATTTTGTGAACAATTAATTCTAAAACTGTATTCTGCTAAATATCGGTCTATGTTAAATTCTGATACCCAAGAATATATACCTCGTATCCAAGACTTTACTTGATGTATTACCTTATGTAATGTAGGAAAATTCTTCCCATTATTACTAAGTCTGTTTTAAAGCGTTCAGTAAACTCTAAGAGGCTTTGTCCCTTAAATAATTCCATAATACATTAATTTTCAGAGAGCAAATATATGAAATTATTTTGACACCTCAAATTATTCCAAAGTAGGGATTAGTGATCATTTTTGCTTTTAAGGACAAAGCAAAAACATACAAGTAGCTTTAAAGCGAAGTAATAAAAGTTAAGAATCCTAAAACTACCCCTACCAAATTGGGGATAATGAGAATATAATCTGGCTTAGGCTCTTTTGTCCAGCCATACACCACCCAGATAAGACAAGACCCCGCTGCAAACAAAGGTTGCCAAGGTTGTGCTTTGTGCCCCTCTAAGTTGGCCATAATTTGAGGAATATAGGCTACAAATACCGCCACTCCTATAAAGGCTCCTATGGAACCTATAAACAAATTAATTTTTTGCTTGATATTTCTTTTTTCGTTCATAATAACATGGTTTTCTGCAAAAATAGAAATAATTTTCGTATTTTGCAAAGAAATCTCAAAAATAATTAGAAAAATTTTTTTGAGGTATCTATTTAGCTACATACTAATTGACTTTGGGAAACGGGAGAACGCTCTACAATTCTTTTCATTAATTTGTTAAAGATAGTATCTTTATTTTGTGAACGATTAATTCTAAAACTGTATTCCTCTTTTCCTCCTATGGTAAATTCATCAACCTGCACTCTATCATTCATTTTGTGCGATTCACTGGATTTCATAGCTTCACGGACTTTTTGCATAAAATAATGTGCAGTCTGACGACTAATTTCGTAACGACGAGCAACTTGTGAGGCTGATAACCCTTTAGTTGTAGTTGTCATTTCAAAACATATAAAAAATGCTTTACGTAACCCAAATTTTAGTCTATGAAATAGTGTTCCAGCAGTAGGACTTTCCGTATCTCCACAGATATTACAAGTACGTGAAAAATCTTTTCTGACTTGGTATTTTTTATGACCACATTTGCGACAGCAATATCCATCTTCCCATTTTAAAGAAGCTAAGTATTCTTCACAATCTAAGTCTGTTTTAAAGCGTTCAGTAAACTCTAAGAGGCTTTGTCCCTTAAATAATTCCATAATACATTAATTTTCAGAGAGCAAATATATGAAATTATTTTGACACCTCAAAAAGTTTTAATTAATGGTACTTGGATACACTTTTCACTTTTTCTTACTTTTGCTGCTAATTTTTACTTATTCAAAATATATATTACTGAAAATGAATTATTTAATTTGTTTCTAAAGAGAACTTGCTGTAATTTTGCACCCAGAAAACAACAACCAATATAATAACACTAAAAAAGAACTATTATGGCTATCAGACTTGTAAATGGCTGTATAAATTGCGAAAATTTGACAGCAGAAAACGTATGCAAACTTCACCAAACAAAGGTGGAAGTAAAACACACCTGTGACAGCTTCAATATGCGTCCCAGCTTGAAGGACGAGGTGGATTGCCTTAGCTGTGCTAAGTACAATACCGCTCTTTGTGCTAACAGAACACATGCAGCTGCTGGAATGCTCTGCAATGAATGGGCTCCAGAAACTACAGCAGAAGCTTAAGAACGGGGATTTTTTCATGATTCAAAAAGCAGTAAGTCAAGCGCTTACTGTTTTTTTTTGTGTCAAAAAACTCCTTAAAAAAGATGCTTCTCTCCCTGTGATTTTCCTCTCGCTACTGCGATTTTTTTATCGCCCCCCGATTTCTTTCCTCGCCCCCCGATTTCTTTCCTCGCCCCCCGATTTCTTTCCTCGCCCCCCGAAAAATTTATCGCTTAATGATAATGATAATGTAAATGTAAATGACAATGTAAATGTAAATGACAATGATAATGATCTCTTTCTTTTTGGAAAAAAGAAACAAAAAGCGAGAGCGTAAAAAAAAAGAAAATGATTTTTAGTCGAGGAATAAAAAAAAAAGAAAAGTTGCGCCAAAAGAAAAAAGTTAGCATATCAATAAAATTTTCCTTTTTTCTTGACTTTACTTCTAAAATGTTGTATCTTTGCAGCGTTTTTAGTTCTTAGTGTTGGCTGAAGGGGGAGCCAACTAAAAACTAAAAACTAAAAACTAAAAACTATGAATGGAATTGTCTACAAATCCACAGGGAGCTGGTATGTGGTCAAAGGAGAAGACCAGCAGTTTTATGAGTGTCGCCTCAAGGGGCGCTTTCGCCTGAAAGAGATTAAAAATACCAATCCGATTGCCGTGGGCGATAGGGTGGTCTTTCATCAGGAAGAGGCTCCAGAGAAGGGGGTGATTACCGAGATTGTTCCACGTGAGAACTATATCATTCGCAAATCGGTAAATCTCTCCAAACAGACACATATCCTTGCGGCAAATATAGACGTGGCTTTTCTGGTGGTAACCCTCAACAATCCCACTACTTATCCGGCCTTTATCGATCGCTTTTTAGTAACAGCACAGGCCTATAGTATCCCAGCGGTTTTGCTGCTGAACAAGGTGGATTCCTACTCCCCTGATCAGCTGGCAGAGGTGAAGTATATGGCACATATGTACCGAGATATAGGCTATGAATGTATTGGGATTTCGGCGCAAACAGGGAAGAATATAGAGCAAGTGAAAGCGCGTTTGGAGGGGAAAACAGCTATGGTCTTAGGGCACTCAGGAGCGGGAAAGTCGACCCTGATCAATAGGCTCTCACCATCCTTGCAGCTCAAAACACAACCCCTCTCTGAGCAACATGCACAGGGACAACATACAACGACTTTTGCTCAGATGTATGATCTGGATTTTGGGGCACGAATCATAGATACTCCAGGGATCAAGGGCTTGGGAGTGGTGGACTTCGAGAGAGAGGAGATTGCGGATTATTTCCCTGAGTTTTTCGCCCTGAAGCACTTGTGTAAGTTCCATAACTGTATGCACCTGAACGAACCCCAATGTGCAGTAAAGCAAGCCCTTGACCAGGACAAGCTCTACTGGAGTCGCTACAAGAGCTATCTGCAATTATTGGAAGGAGATGATACTTATCGGGAGGGAGAAAAGTGAAAAGTGAAGAATGAAGAATGAAGAATGAAAAGTGAAGAATGAAGAGTGAAGAATGACTAACTCAAAACTCAAAACTCAGAACTCAAAACTATGAAAACCTTTGCTTTAGTGGGGCGCAATATATCTTATTCCTTTTCAAGAAGGTATTTTGCAGAGAAATTTGCTCAGGAACAAATTACAGATTGTGAATATATCAACTTTGATATTCCTCAGATAGAGGATCTTCCTTCGCTTATCCATACCACCCCTACACTTGTAGGGATGAATGTAACCATCCCCTATAAGGAGGCAGTGCTTCCCTTGCTTAACTGGCAGAGTGAAGCGCTTGTAGCCATTAAGGCTTGTAATACGATTAAAATACTCCCCTCAGGCGAGCTCAAGGGGTACAATACTGACTATATAGGCTTTCGAGATTCCTTAGTCCCTCACCTGAAACCTCACCACAATAGGGCATTGGTTCTCGGCACAGGAGGGGCAAGTAAGGCAGTAGCCTTTACCCTAAGTATGCTCGAGATTCCTTACCAACTTGTCTCCCGAGAAGCCACTCCAGAGGCTATTTCTTATCAAGAACTCACAAGAGAGGTCATAGAGAGCCACCCCCTTATTGTCAATACTACTCCTTTGGGTACTTCTCCCCATACCGAGGCTTTCCCTCCGATTCCTTATCAGTGGATTACAAGTAGGCACCTCTTGTATGACCTTATCTATAACCCAGGAAAAACAACCTTCCTTGCTAAGGGAGAAGCACAAGGAGCTACTATCATCAATGGTTATTCCATGCTTGTTCTTCAAGCAGAAGCTGCTTGGGAAATCTGGAAGTAAACTATTGCCTACTTGCTTAATAGTTCTAAGCTGTAACCCTCTTTTTCCATGTCTTCCTTAGGGATAAAGCGCAAAGAAGCACTGTTGATACAGTAGCGTAGGCCGCCTTTGTCTTTGGGGCCATCGGTGAATACGTGTCCTAAGTGAGCATTGCCCAGCTTACTCCTTACCTCAGTGCGAACCATGTTGTGTGATTTGTCCAAGTATTCCTTGACGAGTTTTTTGTCAATAGGCTTGCTAAAGCTAGGCCAGCCACAGCCGGACTCGAACTTATCTGTAGAGGAGAACAGCGGTTCCCCAGTGGTAATATCTACATAGATACCCTCACGCTTCTCGTTCCAATAGGCATTGCGAAAAGGCGGTTCTGTAGCACTATTTTGAGTAACCTCATATTGCATAGGGGAGAGTTCTTTTTTCAGGGTAGCCTTGTCCTTGGTGGTATAGGAGGTCTTAGGGGCTGTTTTTTTAGCATTTGCCTTGCGTGCCATCTCAAAAAGAGCAGGGGAGAGGTGGCAGTATCCATGAGGGTTCTTGTCCAAATAGTCTTGGTGATAGTCCTCAGCAGGGTAGAAATTCTTCAGAGGTAGGTTCTCCACCACTATAGGTTTGCTATACTCCTTAGCAAGGGCTAAGAGGTGTGCTTTGATAGTAGTGGCATCAGCCTTATCTGTGTAGTAAATACCTGTGCGATACTGAGACCCCTTGTCATTGCCTTGTTTGTTCAGCGAAGTAGGGTCTATGGTCTTGAGGTAGAGCTCAATAAGTTGAGAAAGGCTTACTTCGGTCGGAGAATAAACTACTTTGACAGTTTCGGCAAATTGGGTATTGCCTTGGCAAACCTGTTTGTAAGTAGGGTTGGCTGTATTGCCATTGGCATAGCCTACTTCGGTGGCAACGACTCCTCGAATTTGTTTTAGGAAGTGTTCTGTACCCCAGAAACAACCTCCAGCGAAATAGATTTCTTTGGTGTTCATTTTTTTTGCATTTGTTTGTGCGATTGTAGGAAAAGCCAAGAGCCCTATAAGGAGGCAGGCAATTCTTAGAAATAGATTTTTTCTCATGATAGTATATTTTTATTTTAATGTGATTTCGACTTAAGCAGCGATTCTTTTCATGTCAATAATATCCTCTTGGTAAGTTAATCGAAGACTTTATATGATATACTCGTACATTTCCCTAAACAAGGGGTATTTTTCAGTTAAGCATTTGATTTTTTAGACCATGAAGTTACTGAAGATATTCCTTTCTTGCAAGAAAAAAAGTAACTTTCTTATGTCGAACTCATGGTAATTTATTTTTCTATCCATTCAATGATTTCAGGAGTGTCTGGGAGAGTCTTGGGAGAAATTACCTTCTCTAACATCCCATTTTTCCCTATCAAATACTTTTGGAAATTCCATTGAACTTGTGAATCAGTAACCATATTTAATTTTTTCTGAGTAAGAAACTGATAGAGCGGATGCATTTTTTCTCCCTTTACAGTTATAATCTCCATCATGGGAAAAGTAACTCCATAATTAGCCTGACAGAACTGGGCTACCTGAGCTTCATTGTTTAATTCTTGTTCGAAACTATTGGAGGGAAAGCCAATAATAACAAAATCCTTATCCTTGTACTTCTGGTAAAGGGCTTCTAAAGACTTGTATTGTGGAGTAAGCCCACACTTTGAGGCGGTATTGACAATCATTACTTTCTTTCCCTTTAAAGAAGCAAAATCAAATACTTTCCCATAAAGGTCTTTGACTTTGAAAGAATAAATAGTGTTATCAGAGGTTTGTCCTTGTAGGACAAAGGTGCATAAAGCGACCAATACTAATGTTAGAATATTTTTCATACAATGTTATATTTAATTAATAATGTTACAGTCTTACTATTCAAGGTTTTCTAAGTGATATAAATCCAGTAGCCAAAAGGGCTATATCTTTTAAAATAAAAAAATCAGTAATTGGAACTCCTTCAATAATGCGCCATTTACCAGGTGTAGTGAACAAAAAGCTAAGTGTTACACAGAAAATAATAGTACTTCCTATGAAGGCTATCTTACGGAAACATACAAAGCGTATTCCTAAAATAAAGGAGAACCCAACAATTATTTCAACAATACCAATCAAGTTAGATACTCCTTGAACAGAGAATAGGTGATATAACCATGAGAACAAGAAGTGATGGGTTAATAAAGGCTTAATAGCATTTGCTTCCGCTTGGGTAAATTTGAAAACACCTATCCATAACAAGATAAGAGCTGTTCCATAGAGAATCGTATAATAACCTATTCTATAGAGAACTAAGGTATTTTTCTTGTGATTCATAAGATTTTTATTTAAAACTTTACATTCTCTTAGTAGAAGAAATCCATAAAAACTGACAAAGATAAAAAGTTAAAAAAACAGGTGTTCTTATTTTTATTCTCTTAAAAGAAAAAATTGACAAAAAATAGAATGCATTAGGAATGTTTGTGTAATTTTTCTTTTAAGTTTCTTTTGAAGTTTTCTAATTCATCTGAATCCTTAGAGGTTCTTATAATCTCGTTATTAAGATTTTTCCGTAGCCATTGGTGAATAATAGCTGCCTTTTTACTATAGGCTAAACATAACTTACAAAGTTGCAAGTGAGCCTTTAGCTGTAGGCTCTCCTTTAAGGAGAGTTTTGTATGTAACTGTTTTTCGATAAGAAAAGTAGCATCCTTACACGGAAGGATTATAAAATGGATGAACTTATGGAGGATTTTTTTCATTATTCTTTAAACCAATTAATTTCTAAACACTCTCTTAGCTGTAGACGACTTCTTTGAAGTGTCTTCCAATAATTAGTCTGTGATATATAGATATCCTGACATATTTCTGAATATTTTTTTGCTTCAAGATAACACATTTTAATCAATATCTTCCACTTAGGAGGTAACTTCTCTAAACAATCCTCAAGAGTATCATGAAAATAAGTATCGTCCAATAATGCCACCAGATCAGGCTCTTCCTCCGCCCACTCTTCCAAATTTTGATTATTTTTCCAAGAACCATCCTCATCAAAAAAATAATCAAAGCTAACATGCTGTGCCTTGTACTTCTTTTTATAATAGTCAGCAACCTTATGGTGCAAAATCCCCTTTAACCATGTAAGAGGGTTACTCTTGCCTTCAAAAGAATCAAAACAAGAAAGAGCAGTAAGGAATACCTCTTGTACCATATCTTCTGCTTCTGTCCTATCAGAGAGTAAATAGTAAGCATGGTCTAATAACTTTTGGGTATAGCAATCTACCCATTGGGCAACTTCTTCTGTTACTGATTTCATCTAATATATTTTTAAAAGCACTTATTTTTTATATAGTCGTTTATTTATTGAAATCCTGACAAAATTATTTTTATTTATCAATTATTATTCCAATTGTCAATCTTACAGAGTTTAAAATATGTATTTGATTCAACTTTTCTTTAAGGACTTCAAAATCCATTGCTTATAGGGTGTTTTTTAGTTAAAAATTTGATTTTTAGCCCATGAAGTTACTAAAAATATCCCTTTCTTACAAGGGAAAAGTAATTTTCTTATGTTGAACTCACGTTATTTTAGAACATTTCCAGTATAGAAAGCAGGAAATTCTCTCAAAAAATATGCCAAAGGGAGTTGTCAAAAAGAAAAGTTCCCCCACGAGGGAGGGAACTTTTCCAATCATGAAAATTTAGAAAAACAAGTTATTCAGTAGGTTTGTTCTTTAGCTTGCTTAGAATAAGCTCTTTACGCTCTTTGAAACTTAGGGGTTTGTTGCCAAAGAAGGCATTTTCCCAATCTCCGTAGGAGGGGTTGGGCAGTACGATGTATTTTTTGCCAAAGAGGGAATGATTCTTATTAACAGCTTGCGCACGCCCTTGGGTAGTAGTTGCATCGAAATCCTTATCGAAATCTCCTAAATTGTCTCCTAAGAGGAGAACAATGTTGTAATTTTTAGCGATATCAAGACGGCGATTTTCTTTGCTTTTCTCCGCAGTGCGGAAGATAAGGTGATCTTCTCCTTGTATTGGGAAATTGTAGCGCTTGAGGTTCAGCGTAGTACCGGCACGTTCTACCTCTTTTCGGTTGGTTACATAGAAGATGTGTACGCCCTTCTCCGCTGCATATTGGAAAAACGCTAAGGATCCTGCCAGCGGGGTTCCTTCCCCCTTAGCTGTCCAAGCCTCCCAAGTCTTACTTTCGTATTCGGTGCCTTTTCGTCCACACTCTACAGCATAGTAGGAAGTGTTCATAAAAGTCTCATCTATATCCGAAACAATAGCGATAGGCTTGTCAGAGGGGTGGGAGAGCGCTTCGTCCAATCTCAGTCGTGCCACATTGAAGGCCTGATAGCATAAGGCATCGTACTCAGCGGCTTGCTGTTGGAAAAATGCGGCATACATTTTACCATTGATTAGAAAATCATCGTGTGAGGTGTTGGCCACCTTTTGTCCTTGGCAGGCTCCCAGGAGCAATGCCAATCCTGTAAGAATATAAAGTTTTTTCATAGAAAAGAAAATTAGGAACGCAAAATTACGTTTTTTTATGTAATACAAGTTTTAATTAAGTGTTAATATATTTATTTTTTTACCACATACCCTCCGAGCCCTCACTGGCTACCTTCTTCACTTCTACATGGCAAGTCTCTCAAAGAAAGCGTAAGCCACCACTTGGTAGAACTCGAGTACATAGTTCATAGGGACTAATTCGGGTTCGAAAGGAGGGTTGTTGAACTGAGGTAGAGGGTCAGGGATAAGCTCCAAAAATCCTTTTTCTTTGCTGCGCTTGACTATCTTGACAGTGCGGAGTTGGTTCTTGGTAATCACCCCATAGAGTTCATTGGTGGGGAAGTATGTTTGCCAATCTTCAATCTTTTTTAGCCCAATGATAGAGCCACTTCGGATACGGTTGGAGATAGAATGCCCGATGAGGTTGCAGGCAAAATCGGCTCGGTCAAAATCGGGCGAACTGATGATAAAGGAGGGTTTTGTCTGGCTGAAAAGCTCTGTGGAAGTCCATCCACCAGCGAAGTCTACATCATAGTAAGGAACCTTGACAGAAGAAGAAACCAATTCTGTTTTTAGGATAGGGATATCCAAGTCTTCATCCTCTTGACTATCATACTCGAAGGCTACTTGATCGAAATAGAGTTCCAAGAGAGCGCGTGTTCTGGGGGGCATTTCTTCCTCCCACATCTCATAAGCTTTGAGCTTCTTGATAGGGATATGGGTGTGTTCGTATATATCGGTAAGGGTTAGTCCATACTTTTCCCTTTCAGTTCTTAGGAATTGACCATCATTTTCATATCCGTCATTCTCGACAAGCATACTACCCTTACCTGAGAGAAGCCATTCTTTGTCAATCTCAGGGAAGGCGGCTACAACTTTTTTGACAACCCCTTCGGTCATATATTTTTCGTTGCCATTGAGCGCTGCGGAAAAATTACTTCGGGGTTCTCCTATTTTTTGAGCAAAAAGGGTCTGGTTCACATATTCTGTATTTTTACGAATGTACAGGAATACTTCATTCAACCTTTTGGACATAGCCGCTTTACTGTTGTCAAGTTCTATTTCCATGATTTACAAAAATTAAACATATTATGTGTGGCAAAAGTACAACAAAAAAATGAAATAGCCAAGTGGAATTAAAGTTTTTTCCAAAAAGAGTATGCCAACCCAAAATAATTATGTACTTTTGTACCGTTTTTAAGAATTAAAAAATGAAAGATTTATTTGAACACATAAAAACAAACAAAGGCAATATAGGCCGCTGGGCTTCTCATGCAGAGGGATATTATGTATTTCCTAAATTGGAAGGAGAATTAGGCCCTCATATGAAGTTTCAAGGGAAAGAAATTCTTAACTGGAGTATCAATGACTACTTGGGACTGGCTAACCACCCAGAAATACGTAAAGCCGATGCAGAAGCGGCAGCAGAATATGGAGCTGCCTACCCTATGGGAGCACGTATGATGAGTGGACATACAACTATGCATGAGGAATTGGAACAACGCTTGGCTAAGTTTGTCCAAAAAGAAGCTGCTTATTTGCTAAACTTTGGTTACCAAGGAATGGTTTCTATCATTGATGCCTTGGTTACCAAGAACGATATTATCGTATACGATGCAGATTGTCATGCTTGTATTATAGATGGGGTACGCTTGCATTTTGGAAAGCGATTCACTTACCAACACAATGATATAGAGAGCTTTGCTAAGAATATAGAACGTGCTAAGCGCTTGGCTGAAACTACCGGTGGAGGAATCTTGGTTATCACCGAGGGAGTATTCGGTATGCGAGGCCAACAAGGAAAGCTTAAAGAGATCCTTTCTTACAAGGAAAAATATGGCTTCCGCCTCTTGGTGGACGATGCCCATGGCTTCGGAATGCTTGGGAAAACAGGAGCAGGTACCGGAGAAGAACAGGGCATACAAGACCAGATCGATTTGTACTTCTCTACTTTTGCCAAGTCCATGGCTGGTATTGGTGCTTTTGTGGCAGGAGATAAGGAGATTGTGGAGTACCTCAAGTATAACTTGCGCTCCCAGATGTTTGCCAAATCTCTTCCTATGATTTTTGTCAAAGGAGGACTCAAGCGCTTGGAGATGCTACAGAACATGCCAGAGCTTAGAAAGAAACTTTGGGACAATGTACATGCCCTACAGAATGGACTTCGCTCTCGTGGATTCAATATAGGGAACACCAACACTTGTGTGACACCAGTATTCTTAGAAGGAAGTATCCCAGAGGCGATGGCGATGGTCAATGACCTAAGGGAAAACTATGGTATCTTCCTCTCTATAGTAGTATATCCAGTAATTCCTAAGGGAATGATTCTTTTGCGCCTTATCCCTACAGCTTCTCACTCTATGGAGGACATAGAGCGTACTTTGGAGGCTTTCTCCGCTATTAGAAGCAAGCTCGAGGGAGGGGTATACCGCGCTCAGAATGCTGCTCTGGAAGCCGAGATGGGAACTGAAAAATAATTTATCATGAAAGTATATATAGTACATGGACTCAATTCTGCCCTTGATAAGCATTGGTTTGCTTATTTGGTAGGAGAGCTGGCCAAGAGAAACATCTCTTGTTATTGCTTGCCTATGCCCAACCCTACAGCCCCTAATGCTCAAGAGTGGCTGGACTTTCTCAAGAAGGAAATCCACATGGATGATCAGACAGTGCTCATAGGACACAGTGTAGGCTGTGTATCAGTCCTCACCTACTTGGCCAATACAGGTGCTAAAGCCTTGGGCACTATCTTAGTATCAGGCTTCGATGAGCCGCTCAAGCGCTTGCCTCAGCTTGATCCTTTTATAGAGCTATATAGGAAACAACCCTCTATTGCACCATTGGCCAACTCTTATGTCTTTGCTGCTTTGGACGACCAAAGCGTTCCTTACCAAATGATTGATGACCTCTCCCGACATTTGGATAGTGTACTTATACGCTACCCCCATGGAGGGCACTTCAAGGAAGAGGATGGTTACGATACCTTCCCTGCCTTACTGCACAAGGTAGAAGAAATTTTTAAAAAATAATTTTAAATGAGTAAAAAAGGTAGTAGGTAAAACTTATAAGAGCATCTTACCTATTACCTTTTACTTTTTATCTTTTACTCTAATCAAATGTTTGATTCTCGTCCGCTTGCTGAGCGTATGCGCCCAGTACATCTTACGGATTATATTAGCCAATCTCACCTTGTAGGAGAGAAGGGAGCCCTGCGCATGCAGATAGAAAAAGGAGTGACTCCTTCGCTGATCTTCTGGGGGCCTCCAGGCACTGGAAAGACCACCTTGGCGCACATTATCGCTAAGGAGAGTCAGCGTGCTTTTTTCTCACTCAGTGCCATCAGTAGTGGGATTAAGGATGTCAGGGATATTATAGAAAAATCCAAACGAGAACAGGGGTTATTCACCGCTCGTAATCCTATTATTTTCATAGATGAAATCCATCGGTTCAATAAGACCCAACAGGATTCCCTACTGGAGGCCGTAGAGCGTGGATGGGTTACCCTCATAGGAGCAACTACGGAGAATCCGAGCTTTGAAGTGATTCCTGCCTTGCTCTCTCGCTGCCAGGTATATACACTGAATCCCTTTAGCAAGGAAGACCTCTTGGCACTGCTTACCAGAGCTATAGAGCAGGATGTAGAACTCAAAAGAAAGAAAATCACCCTCAAAGAAACCGAAGCCTTACTAAGGCTTTCCGATGGTGATGGGCGCAAGCTACTCAACACCTTTGAGCTGATTGTCAACACTTTCCCCGAAGGAGAAGAAATTGTCATTACTAATGACAAGGTATTGGAAATCGTACAACAAAACACCGTACTCTATGATAAGACAGGCGAGCAGCATTACGACATTATTTCGGCCTTCATCAAGTCTATTCGAGGGAGTGATCCTAATGCCGCTGTGTATTGGTTGGCTCGTATGATAGAAGGAGGAGAGGATGTCAAGTTTATCGCACGCCGTATGCTTATCTTAGCCAGTGAGGATATAGGCAATGCCAATCCTATGGCTATGGTAGTGGCCAATAATACCTTCCAAGCAGTGACCGTGATAGGCTACCCAGAATCGCGTATTATACTGAGCCAATGTGCTATTTACTTAGCCAGTTCCCCTAAGAGCAATGCCTCCTATAAGGCTATCAATAAGGCACAACAATTGGTCAAACAGCAGGGAAACCTCTCAGTACCCCTACATTTGCGCAATGCTCCTACCGCCCTGATGAAAGAACTTTCTTACGGGAAAGACTATCACTATGCACATGATTACCCTCATAATTTTGTTTTTCAGGACTTTATGCCGGAGGAACTGCAAGGCACTACCCTATATGAACCCTGTGACAATCCCAAGGAAAATGCCCTAAGGGCTTATCTGAAAAGCCTATGGGGAGAGCGCTATGGCTATTGATTTTCCAAATCTTGGAAAAGAGATTGTAACTCACTGGCTTCGTGGGGCTTGATACGTCCAGCCAAGACAAGGCTGAGCTGCTTACGCCTAAGGGCTCCCTCGTAGCGTTCTTTTTCCAAATCTGTCTCTGGGATAATCTCAGGAACGGCCACAGGCTTATCTTCGGCATTGAGAGCCACGAAGGTATAGATAGCCTCGTTGGACTTGATGCGTTCTCCACTTACAGAATCTTCCACCCATACATCTATATATACTTCCATGGACGAGGTAAAAGCACGAGAGATAGAAGCCTCGACTGTAACGACACTTCCTTGTGGAATAGTCTTGTTGAAGGAAACAGAATTGACTGCGGCGGTTACTACCACGCATCCTGAGTGGCGTACGGCAGCGATGGTTCCTACCCTATCCATACGGGCAAGCAGTTCCCCCCCGAACATATTTCCATAATGGTTTGTCTCATTGGGCAATACCAAGTCGGTGGATACAGAGCGTGATTCTGATACTTTTTTAGGAGCTAAATTATTCATAATATTTCAGTTTTTAGTTTTTTAGTTGTCCCCTCGCGGGTGCGAGTTTGTCTTTCGCTGGGCGAGCTATATGCTCGCACCAGCGGTGACTAATGACCAAATCAAAGTTTTCTACTAATAACAAGTTTGAGAATTTCGGAGGTGCCTTCGCCTATGGTGCATAGTTTGGCATCACGGTAGAATTTTTCTACTGGATAATCGGTTGTATATCCATAGCCTCCATGTATTTGTATGGCTTCATTGGAAGCCTTTACACACAGTTCAGAAGCATATAGCTTAGCCATGGCTGCTTGCTGGGTGACAGGCTGATGGGTCTCTTTCAGGTGTGCAGCCTTGTGAAGCATCAGCTCGGCAGCCTCTATTTCAGTGGAGAGCTCAGCGAGCTTAAACCCAATAGCTTGGAAAGAGATGATGGGTTTCCCGAACTGAGAACGTTCTTTGGCATATTGAATAGCTGCTTTCACCGCTCCTTTGGCAGTACCTAAGGAAAGAGCCCCAATAGAGATACGCCCCCCATCGAGGATTTTCATAGCTTGTATGAAGCCTTCTCCCACTGCCCCTATACGGTTTTGGTCAGGGATGCGGCAATTTTGGAAAACAAGCTCTGCGGTTTCACTGGCTCGCATACCGAGCTTGTCTATTTTCTTTCCGTTAGAAAAACCAGGAGTTCCTCTTTCCACTACAAAAGCAGTCATTCCATGCTTATCGCCTTTCTCACCAGTACGAGCGATGACCACCACTACATCGGCGGAAATAGCATGAGTGATAAAGTTCTTCGTACCATTGAGCACCCACTCTTCTCCTTGCTTTACAGCAGTGGTAAGCATACCACCCGCATCAGAGCCCGTATTGTGCTCAGTAATTCCCCATGCTCCAATATGCTCACCAGAGGCCAATTTGGGGAGCCAACGCTTTTTCTGCTCTTCAGAAGCAAAGGTAAGAAGATGATTTACACATAGTGAGTTATGAGCAGCGATAGAAAGTCCTATAGCAGGGTCTATTTGAGAAATCTCATCGACAATGGTGATATACTCATGGTAGCCCAAGCCAGAGCCTCCATAGGCCTCTGGAACGAGGATTCCCATGAATCCGAGTTCACCCGCCTTGCGAAATACATCTATAGGAAAGGTCTGTGACTTGTCCCATTCTTGACGATGAGCAAGTATATATTGTTTGGCAAAAGCATTTGCAGCGTGCGCTATGATTTCAAGTTCTTTAGCGTAAGAAAAGTCCATTTTTTGAATTTTGATTAATCTTTGATATTTAATTTTTCAGCCAACCATTGATCATTATAGATTTTATTCATATAGCGAGAGCCATGATCTGGGAATACCACCACCACCACACTCTCCTTGGAGAAAGGATGTTCTTGGTTGTACTTTTGGGTAGCCACCCAAGCAGCACCACAAGTATATCCGCAGAAGATTCCCGTGGTACGGCTGATCTTGCGAGCCATTAGGGCACTCTCTGTGTCATTTACCTTGACAAACTCATCAATAACAGAAGTATCCAAAGCTCCAGGGATAAGGTTTTTCCCTAATCCCTCTATGTAATAAGGATGGAGTTCTCCCTTGTCCACTTCTCCTGTATCAAAATATTTTTTGATAAGAGAACCATCGGCATCTACTCCAATAATCTTCACCGAAGGTTTCTTTTCCTTGAGGTATCGGGCAATCCCAGAGAGGGTACCCCCTGTGCCACTACAAGCCACCAAGTGAGTGATCTCTCCGGCTGTTTGTTCCCAGATTTCTCGTCCTGTCCACTGGTAGTGAGCCTCTGTGTTCAGCGGATTGAAATACTGGTTGATATAGATAGAATTGGGAGTTTCCCTATGGATACGCTTGGCCACTTCATAGTAGGAACGAGGGTCATCGGCAGGTACAGAGGCTGGGCATACATGTACTTCAGCACCCAAAGCTCGGAGCATATCGATCTTGTCAGGAGAGGATTTGTCCGTTACGGCAAGGATACAGCGGTAGCCACGAATGGCGGCAATCATTGCGATACTGTAACCTGTATTGCCGGAGGTAGTCTCCACAATCACCCCCCCTGGGGTGAGTAATCCGCGCTTTTCGGCATCATTGATAATGTACAAGGCGGTGCGGTCTTTGGCTGAATGACCAGGGTTAAAAGCCTCTAACTTGGCAAAGAATTGTCCAAGCATGGGAGAGGCTATTTTCTGTAAGCTGACCAAAGGCGTATTTCCTACAAGGTCAAGAATAGTATCATGGTATTGAATCTTATTCATAGCTGATTTTTAGAGTGCAAAGGTACAATATTTAGGTGAGGCAAACAAGAAAGAAGGAAAGTTAGTCTCTAACTTTCCTTGGTATGATTACTTACGTATGACAAGGCGTTGTCCTACTTTTACACTATTGCTCCTGAGTTGGTTCCACTTTTTGAGTTGGCTTACCGAGACTCCATATCGGGAAGCAATGCGACCTAAAGTTTCTCCTTTCTTTACCTTGTGGGTAATCTTGTGAGAGGACGAAGATTGGGAGGCTGCCACTACCTCAGGCAGTGGTTTCTCTCGCTTGGAGGACTCTTGGTCTAAGTAGGCATAGATCACATCCTCATTATTGACAAACTTGCCAATGGCTTCTACAGGGAGGCGAACACCATATTTTTTCCCTTCTATATAAGGGACTATATTAAGCGAATAAGCAGGGTTGAAGAATTCTATTTCCTGCTCACTCATTCCCACTACATCTCCTATATCCTTGAAAGAGATTGAGCGTTTTACCTGTATTGTATCAGTTTCGAAGAAGACATTTTCTCTTTTTTCCACTTGGAATCCATGTTCTTTGGCATATTCGAAAATGTAGAGAGTAGCCAAGAAAGCGGGTACATACCCAGCGGTTTCATTAGGTAGGTAAGGTCTTAGATTCCAGTAGTTGGTTTTCCCTCCAGAACGGCGCATAGCTTTGGTGACATTTCCAGGTCCGGAGTTATAAGCGGCAAGGACTAAGTCCCAGTCATTGAATACACTATAGAGCTTTTTGAGATACTGCGCTGCCGCTTGGGTGGAGAGTTCTGGTTGAGAGCGCTCATCTACATAATTATTGACCTCCAGGCCATACATCTTGCCTGTATAGTACATGAATTGCCAGAGACCTTTGGCACCCATTCGGGAAGTCGCTTTAGGGTTTAGGGCAGATTCTACGATGGCTAAGTATTTGACTTCCTTAGGTACTTGGTTTTTGATTAGCTCTCTTTCGAAGAGGGGAAAATAGTATTGGCTGATATTCATCAGTCTTTGCAGAGAAGCCCTACGGTTCTTTAGGAAGTTCTTGATAACATTCTCCAAGACAGGGTTGTACTCTATATGAAAAGGAGTTTTTTGGTCTAACCGAGCCAAGCGCTCTTTGAGGACTTCAGTGGGGAGCTCGTCATAAGAGACATTGGATGGTGGGGTCTCCACATCGTTCTGCATGGTGGAGTATAGGGACTGGTTCGAGAGCTCTTCCAGCCATTTTTTGTCGTATTTTAGGGCTTTGTTATCATCTTTAAGCTGGAGAAGTCCCTCACGAATATTGCTCAGGGACAGAGTGTCATGAGTGGTGCCTCTCTGAACTCTCTGAGTATTATTTCTTTTGTTCTTTAAAGTATCAGATACTGAATGCCTTACCTGTGAGATTCCTGAGTAAGAGGAAATACATAGTAGGACAAGGAGCTGTATTTTTTTCATAAAAGATATTTAGCAAGTGTGTTCTAAGGCGGCAAAGATACAAAATAAATATCAATTATCAAGAAAATTAATTTTTAGTTTTTAAATTTTTAGAGACATTCAAAAATAAGGAAAATATTTTTTATTTTTTCATTTTTCATGTTTTTCTTTTTTTGTATCTTTGCCCTCAAGAAAGTTGTATCTTTTACCTTAATGAAATCAACACTTTTCTATTCAAAAATACTACTCTTTGGTGAGTACGGTATCATAAAGGACTCTAAGGGGTTGGCTATTCCTTATAACTCCTACAATGGGACTCTCAAAAAAGTCCCCCTCTCAGAGCAGAACAAAGAGCAAGAACAGTCCAATAGTTCTTTGGCGAAATATTTCGTCTACCTTAGTGAGATTACTCAGGGAGAAGCCCCATTGGTACAGTTTGATATGGAACGCCTGTCTGAGGATATTGCCCAAGGAATGTATTTTGATAGTAGTATCCCTCAGGGCTATGGTGTAGGGAGTAGTGGGGCTCTGGTAGCGGCTATTTATGATACTTATGCGATAGATAAAATAGAAGCTACTGAGACACTAACACGGGATAAGTTGCTTCGACTCAAAGAGATATTCTCCCTGATGGAATCCTTCTTCCATGGAAAATCTTCAGGATTGGATCCGCTCAATAGCTATCTGAGTATCCCTATATTGATTAATTCCTCCAACCTTATCGAGACTACAGGAATCCCGACCCCCTACGAAGAGGGCAAGGGAGCAGTATTCCTCTTGGATAGTGGAATGATAGGAGAGACAGCCCCTATGGTCGAAATCTTCATGGAGAAGATGAAGAATGAAGGGTTCAGACAAATGCTTAAAAATCAGTTTGCTAAGTATACGGACGATTGTATAGAGAACTTCCTACAAGGGAATTTCAAAAACCTGATTGTCAATGTAAAAAAACTCTCTCGAGTGGTGCTCAGTCATTTCAAGCCGATGATTCCTCAGCAGTTCCACAGCTTATGGAAACAAGGGATTGATTCTGGAGATTATTACCTAAAACTCTGCGGATCAGGCGGAGGTGGCTATATATTGGGCTTTACTCCTGATTATGAAAGGGCTAAAAAGGCACTGAGTGATCATAAATTAGAATTGGTATATCGATTCTGAATATATGGAAATGAGAAAATTGGGTAATGAAGAACTACACCGCCTTAGTGTGGCACAATACAAAGAGACCCCAAAGATTCCTGTGATTGTTGTCTTGGATAACATTCGTAGTCTCAATAATATAGGGTCTGTCTTTAGAACAGCCGATGCTTTTTGTATACAGAAAATATACCTCTGTGGGATTACCGCCACACCTCCTCATAAGGAAATACACAAAACAGCCTTAGGGGCTACCGAAAGTGTAGAGTGGGAGTATGTTCAGGATATAACTACCTTAGTCGAGAGCCTACGCCAGAGGCAAGTGGAGGTTATTGCTATAGAACAAGTGGAGGATGCTGTGTCATTAGAACACTTTTCGCCTAAGAAAGGAGTGACTTATGCACTTATCTTCGGAAATGAGGTAGAAGGAGTACAACAATCAGTAGTTTCTCTTTGCCAAAGAGCCATAGAAATTCCACAATATGGCACCAAACATTCGCTGAATATAGCAGTGAGCGCAGGAATCCTACTATGGGATTTCTCCTATAAGATAAGGGGACTACACTAAGGATTATTTTAGGGGCGTAATAGAGGTAATTACAGCTTCTTTTTCACAACTTTTAATAGTGATTTCTAAGGGAGTATGTGCAGTATCTTCGCCTGTGATGACATAGGTACGGCAGGCAGAGTGGGTATCACTACGGGAGAAATCCACATCACCCTCTGTGAGGAGAGGGAGAAGCTGCTCCTTCTGATAGCCTTGTGCTTGTAGGGAATCAGTAAGGACTAAGGATTTGGCACGCAAGCTCTTGAGTACTCGGCAGTTGGGTAAATAACAAAATTCGGTATCTTTGCGTTGGAAAAAAAACATCACAAAGATGCTTCCCACCGAAAGCCCTAAAAAGAAAAGAAGAAAACGTCGTAGTAGGTTCATCGTAAGTAAGGTATTAGACAGTAGGATGGTGTATTATAGAAATGTCTCGAGTAATATCATCAATAAGGGTAAAAACAAATTCGCTGTATGCTTCAGGTAAAAGTGTAGGAATGCGTTCGCCCCATTCGATAAAGCACCAATCATTCCCTTGCCAATATTCCTCTATGCCAAAGTCCAAGGCCTCTGCTTCGTCTTCGATACGATAGAGGTCAAAGTGGAAAATCCTCTCTGGGTTTCCTTGGTATTCATTGACTAAGGAAAAAGTAGGACTGCTTACTATATCTTTGACTCCCAATGCCTTACATAGGCTACGGATAAAAGTCGTTTTCCCTGCTCCCATAGCCCCTTGAAAGAGAATAACTCTATGAGAGTGTGGAAGTACTTCCTTGACAAAAGTATGGGCAATGCTATCTATTTCAGAGAGAGTATATTGCATATTAGCTGTTTGAAGGAGCAAAAGTACAAATAATAATTGAATTACCGAGGGGTAATTTGTTATTTATCGTTGAAATTATTTAAATAAATTATATTATGGAACAATCAGCTTTAGAATACAACACAGAGCGTAATGAGCTTATTATCCCTGAATATGGGAGGCATATACAAAAAATGGTACAGGAGGCAATGAAAATAGCCGATCGTACCGAACGAAATAATACGGCAAAGGCTATCATAGCTGTCATGGGAAATATGAACCCTCACCTAAGAGATGTACCTGATTTCCAACATAAACTGTGGGATCAGCTCTTTAAAATGTCTGATTTTCAGATAGATGTAGACTCTCCTTTTGAGAAGCCAACACGAGAGTCCACCACCCCGAACCCACAGCGATTGTCCCCGCCTCAGCACCGAATGAAGTATCGTTTCTATGGAAACAATATACTAAAGATGATACAAATATGTGTCGGCTGGGAAGAGGGAGAGCTCAAGGAAGCTCTTAAGTTCTCTATAGCCAACCATATGAAAAAGTGTTTCCTGACATGGAATAAAGAAGGGGTAGAGGATAGTATTATCTTTGCCCATCTCTACGAACTGAGTAATGGGAAGATTGACTTGGGAGTGCTTGAGGAAAACCTTACTTCTAAGCCTACTCATTATCAGAAGAAAAATAATAATCCTCCCGCTGTAGGTAAGAAGTCCTATGGGAAAGGAAAACGAAAATAAACCTTAGAATCTATACTATATATTATGGAAAGTTTTAAGATAGAAGGAGGACATTCCTTATATGGAAGTATCACCCCTCAGGGGGCAAAGAACGAAGCACTACAGGTCTTGTGCTTGGTACTACTCACCCAGGAGAAAGTAACCATACACAATGTCCCTGATATATTGGATGTGAATAAGCTTATAGAGCTATTGGGAGACTTAGGAGTGAAGATTCAAAAATTGGGCAAGGGCTCCTATTCCTTTCAAGCAGATGAGATCAATATGGACTATCTCTCTTCTGAGGAATTTGCCAAACAAAGCCAGCGATTGAGAGGGTCTATCCTTATTTTGGGACCACTCTTGGCACGCTTCGGATATGGAGGTGTTCCCAAGCCTGGGGGAGATAAGATAGGGCGTCGCCGCTTGGATACCCATTTCGATGGTTTCGTAAAGCTCGGAGCTACTTTTACCTATTCTCATGAGAATCACTATTATACAGTAACAGCTCCCCAGGGGCTGAAGGGAGCTTATATCCTTTTGGATGAGGCTTCTGTGACAGGTACAGCCAATATCCTTATGGCAGCCTCCTTGGCAGAGGGAACGACTACTATCTACAACGCAGCTTGCGAACCTTATCTACAACAGGTGTGCCGTATGCTCCAACAAATGGGGGCACAGATAGAGGGAATAGGGTCTAACTTGCTTACTATCAGAGGAGTGAAAAAATTGGGTGGTTGTACTCATCGCATCCTGCCAGATATGATTGAGATAGGCAGCTGGATAGGAATGGCTGCAATGACTCAAAGTGAACTGACTATCAAGGAGGTAGGTTGGGAACACTTGGGCTTGATACCTACTATATTCGAGCGCTTGGGAATCACCCTTGAGAGAAGAGGAGATGATATCTATATTCCTGCCCATACAGAAGGATATGAGATACAAAACTTTATAGATGGTTCCATACTTACAGTATATGATGCTCCATGGCCTGGATTTACCCCTGACCTTCTGAGTATCATTCTGGTGACAGCCATACAAGCCCGAGGAGAAGTATTGGTACACCAGAAGATGTTCGAAAGCCGCTTGTTCTTTGTCGATAAGCTTATCGATATGGGAGCGAAAATAATCCTATGTGATCCACACCGTGCTGTGGTCATAGGCAATGATTTCAAGTCTCGCCTAAGAGCCACTACTATGACTTCCCCTGATATCCGTGCAGGAGTAGCCCTGCTTATAGCCGCACTTTCAGCCAAAGGAACCTCTACCATTCACAACATAGAACAGATAGATAGAGGATACGAATGTATAGAAGAACGACTCCAAGCCATCGGAGCCAGAATTACAAGAGTGTAACTCGTTTATAACAAATTTACAGAGTAGAGTAACTCTCCCTATCTGAAGATGATTATATAGTCATCCTTAATTATTAAAAGAGCTTGTAGTTTATCAAAAAACTACAAGCTCTATCAATAAATGGGTACAAACTAAAAGAAATAACTCTATTATCTCCAAATGAGTCGTTCCTCTGCTGATATGGGGTATTTCCCGTCTTTGGGATAGAATATAGTACCGTCATTATCGGCATCAAGATCTCTAGTTTTGCCATTATTCTCTATAATGATAAGCATATTGACTACCCCTGCAGTCCCAAATACCGCTGGGTCATAGGCATAGGGCACTGCAGAGTGTCTGGGTTGTCCTGTAAAGGCAATATACTTCCCATCTGGAGAAAAGGATGGGAGACGCTCTCCACCTGAATAATAAGTTCTTGCATCGGTAATGCCATCTACCTTTGAAGTAGTTACTTGGTAGTGTGAGTCCTCTTGTATATCATAGAGCCAAATATGCTTATCTCCCCTTCTGAATACAAATTGTGTTCCTTGTGGGTTCATATTGAGCATCTCTATATCATCAAATGGCAGCTTTTTTACATAGGTCATACTCCAATCATTTCTTTCTGAGGCTTTTATGAGTTCATTATCTACACTAAGAAAAAGTTCCCCAGCACTTGACCAGCCTACGATATTGATCCTATGCGGCTCATATCCGACAATATTAAATTCTTTTAGCAAACGCCCACTGCTCATATCCAATATACTTGCAGGATTATCATTATTATAACCCGTAGATTTTTTGGCTTGTACAGCAACAAAACGTTCGTCAGGCGAGAGGAAAAAACCTACCCCCCCAGAGCCGCCTACATCATAACCATTGAAGTCAAAGGAATTGATTTTACGCTTCTCGAAATCATCATCACTGGTAGCTGCACCAGATTTCTTCTCAAGCATAGGTAGATAGGTAAATTGAAGATAATCCGTCTGATATTGGCCATAAGGTCGTTTTGCCCAAGCCACCAATAGCTTCTGGCCATCCCAAGAGACATCATACTTATCAACTATATTGCTCTTGAATATCTCAGTAATGTTTCTCCCTGAGCGAAGGTCATAATACCCATACCCACCTGCAAATTTGTAGTATATGCCACTGCCTGTAACCCCTAAGGCGCCTGCTCCAGAGGAATCATTGTCTTTACTACAAGAAAAACATAAACATAATAAGACAATGATTGTTGTGAAAGTTGTTTTTTTCATAATAGTATTATTTTATTGTGCACAAAAATATTAAAAAAAGAAATATAATACAAAATAGTCCTCTTATATTTTTGTTAATTAGTTTTTTAAAGTTACTCACCTTACCCATAAATACTTTGGGGTAAAAAATATTTTTTCATGAAAATACTTGCAAAATCAAAAAAAGTTGTATCTTTGCACCCGTAATAATAAAGGCCTCGTGGCGCAACTGAATAGCGCATCTGATTACGGCTCAGAAGGTTACAGGTTTGAATCCTGTCGAGGTCACAAAAAACACCCTAGCAAGAGGGTGTTTTTTTGTTTTTCATACTATTGAATAGGTTTTAGGCCTAATTCTCTTGCTGCTTTAATACCTATAAATTTTTGGTCTTGATCATTTTTTCCACCAAAAACTTTTTCAAGACTACCAGAACCTATTAGGGTTGTTTCTACATATTGAATATCTGCTGAGGGGATTTGCATTTTCCCTGTTCTGCTGTAAGCTAAGTACATATGTCCTGGTATAGCTACTAAAAAGCAACGGATACCAATCTTCTCTAAAATACTTGCCAGAAGTACGCTTCCATCTACACAATTAGCATTTTTTACGGCAAGGGTTTCATTAATAAAGCGTACATTTTGGCTATAAACCTTTGTTGAAGAATTACTTGTATCGGTAATGTTGCTATAATTCATTCCTTTTCGCATTAGTTGTGCTACAATAGCTATCACTTGTAGGTCTGCATAGTCAGATCCTAACTGATAACCTGCCCAGCCTGAACTAAGTTGTACGTTAGGTTTTGCTTTATATGTTTCATTATGCTCTCTTAGGGTTTCACTTAGAAAAGGATCTATAAGCTTACTATCTTCATTTACATAAGAAGCAAAGAAAGCACGAAAATCCAATACTTGATTTCCATTTTTTAGGGCAAACACACATTCACTCACACTTCGGTAAGGTACTTCTACATCGGTATTGGTGACCAACTTACCTTCTCGGTCAAGTAGTTGAAAACTAAAGTGTGTAATTCCAGGATTCTGAAATTTTATAAAGTCATCATACTTCCATAATAAGTTTACAGAAATATTGTTCATTCCTTTTTGGAATTTTTTTTCAATGAGAGTTTCATGAATAAATTTGTCATTTGTTACTCTTATCTTTCCATTGAATTCGACTTCACTTTCTATAGAAAGATTAAAATAGGTGAGGGTGTTTTTGTCAACTGATTTGATCTGAGCCATACTATAGACGGCCGAAGGATAAAGACTTCCATCGAGCACAGGATCAAGCTGTGCGCTCATTGTAGCTTTAAGGTCTGATTTGGCAAGTGTATCTTCACCTTTGGAACAACCTATCAGTGAGAAGGTTGTAGCTACTAATAGTAAAATAATTTTTCTCATTTCTAAAGTGTTTGATTTAGTTAAAAAATTTTTCTAATATCCATTAGAAAATGGATGATATATTTGTGTTAAGTATTTCTTTAATAGTATATCATACAGAAATTACTCTTAATCTAAATATAATTTACGCTGCAAAACTATATTTTTTGCATGAAACATGCAAATTTTTTCACTAAAAAAATTTTATTGTCAAAAACAGAGCGAAAATTAATAAAAAATTAATATATTTATTTGATTATATATAAAATGTAAAAAAATAGAAAAAACGCTTGCAAAATCAAAAAAAGTTGTACCTTTGCACCCGTAATAACAAAAGGCCTCGTGG
>NZ_ACLQ01000009.1 GCF_000174755.1 Capnocytophaga gingivalis ATCC 33624 | reverse complement strand
AGGTAGGTCGTGGAGAAATCTCTCCTGCTCAGCCCTCACAAGCTGTATCTCCTCCTGATCCTTCCCCTACTCCCCCACAGCCTACCGAAACAACTCCTCAACCTGCTGAAAATGTACTCACTCAAGATACTGACGAGGAAACTGTAGCTATTCCTAAAAAGGAAACTAAAAAACCTAAAAAAGAACCTCAACCTGAAAAAAAGAAAAAAGAACAGAAACCTGAAGCCTCCACTACCAATGCCCTGGCCAATGTGCTCAACGCTTCTAACAAAACTTCTGCTCAGGGAAAAGGAAATGGCAATCAAGGGGATGACAATCTTGATGGCTACAAAGGTGATCCTAAGGGAGACCCTTATTCTAATAGTTTCTATGGTGGCGATGGCTCTGGTGGCAATGGTAAGGGATGGGGACTCAATGGCCGCCGATACATAAGCGGAGAAAAAATATTCCAAGATTGCAACGAATCGGGATTCGTCGTAGTACAGATAGAAGTCGATAGGTCTGGAAAAGTAATTCGCGCCAAAGCTGGTGAAAAGGGGACTACCAACAAGGCGCCTTGCCTATTAGAGGCTGCCCGCAAGTCGGCTCTTACTTATAGATTTAATCCCGATGACAAAGCTCCTCAAACTCAGATCGGTTTTATCTCTATGCATTTCAAACTGGGAGAAAACAAATAATTCTTTGAATATTATTAGGTTATTCCAATATTTTGCAGTACATTTGTCTCATTATAAAAATAAATTCTAATATTCTATATACCAATGGCTTATATTGATTATTATAAAGTTTTGGGGGTGGATAAATCCGCTTCCGCTAAAGAAATTAAGAAGGCTTACCGCCAGCTGGCACGAAAGTATCATCCGGATATGAATCCTAATGACAAATCGGCAGAGCAGCGCTTTAAGGAAATTAATGAGGCTTATGAGGTATTGGGCAACTCCAAAAACCGAGCTAAGTACGATAAGTATGGTAAGGATTGGCAACATAGTGAGGCCTTCGAAAATGCACAACGACAAGGCAGAAATCCTTTTGAAGGATTCGAAGGGGCTACTTATACCAATGAAAATGATTTCTCGGATTTCTTTAAGGAAATTTTTGGTAAGGAAGCGGGATTTGCCAGAAGTAATTATGGATCCGCTTATGGAAAGTTCAAGGGACAGGATCTCCAGACTGTACTCTCCCTCTCTCTCGCAGAAGCCGCCACTACACATCCTGTAACTTTTTCAGTCAATGGTAAGAATATCCGTATCACACTCCCTGCTGGTGTCCAAAATAATCAACAGATAAAACTCAAAGGCTATGGTACTGAAGGAGTCAATGGAGGACCTAATGGAGACTTGTATATCACCATTCATATACACCCAGATCCTATCTTCGAAAGGGTCGGTAATGACTTGAAAACTAAAGTGACTATTGATATGTATACGGCTATCCTCGGCGGAGAAGTTCAGGTCAATACTCTTTCGGGGAAGGTAAAGCTTAAGGTAAAACCTGAAACTCAGCCAGGCACCACCGTACGCCTCAAAGGAAAAGGATTCCCTGTCTATAAGGAAGGAGCTTTCGGAGATCTCTTTATCACTTACACAGTAGAACTCCCTAAGAATCTCTCTGACAAGCAAAAACAATTACTTGAACAAATGAAAAAACTACAAGAAAATGGAACAACCGCTTAGAATTTCAAAAACTAAAGTAATTAGAACTTACAAAATCAAATCTTCTTTTTTCAATGCTTTAGTCGATAATGGATTGATTAAAACCGAAGTAATTGATAGGGTTACTTATGTACACTATGACCAATTAGCTTCCTTAGAACGCTTTGTCAACTGGCATTATGACTTGGAGATCAATGTGCCAAGTATGCAGATCATCCACCGCCTTTTGGAGCAAATTAAGACCTTACAAGAGGAAAACCAAAAACTAAGAAGAAAATAATAACCAAACCCAAAAATCTAATTATGAAAAGAATAGTTATCTTGTGCACTTGCCTATTATTATGGATAGGTTGTAGTCACTCTTTTCCCGTAATCAAGGGAGATAACTCAATCATCTCCAAAGAAAGAAACCTCCCCTCTTATAGCCAAATCAACTTAGAATGTGGTGCAGATATTATCCTAACAAAGGGACAAGTAGGGAATATAACTCTTAAGGCTTCTCAGAACATAGAACCGTATGTGATTACTGAGGTAACTAATGGAGTACTTACCATAAAACTATCTCCTGATTTTTCTTTCCAGTTTACTAGAAAGTTAGAACTTTATATCCCTGTGGATGAGTCCTTGAGCAAAATATCTGTTTCAGGATCGGGAGATATTAGTTCTCGCGAACAATTACATGTTAAAAACCTGACTTGCAAGGTTGTAGGAAGTGGTGATATAGATCTTTCTCTACAAGCGGATTCTTTGTCTGTCTCTATCAAGGGTAGTGGTGATATGGATATCAAAGGCACTACTGAGACTCTTGATGTAACCATTGCCGGCAGTGGTGACTTTCAAGCTGATGAACTCATAACCAAGAAAGCTACAGCATCCATCAGTGGTTCTGGCGATGTGGAACTTTATGTAACAGAACTACTTTCTGCCATTATCCGAGGATCGGGAGATATTACTATCAAGGGAAATCCTAAGAAAGTAGATGTCCAGACCAAAGGCAGTGGTAGGGTAAGATACCTATAAACTATACTTCACTCCTTTTCTTCAGAAAAGACATCAGGAAAATTCCTATTCCTATAAAAGCACTAAGGCGAGCTATATAATCTCCATAGCGAACATATGTAGTTATGTTCTCATTGGCAAGTACAGTTCCCCTTAGTGCTCCTTTTTTTCCATATCCTAAGGATTGGATGATTTCACCTCGCTGATTGATAAAGGCGGATATCCCCGTATTGGCACTACGGGCTATGCTCTTACGTGTCTCTATGGCTCTTAGGCGTGTATAGCTTAGCAGTTGCTTGTGTCCTTGGGTATCTCCCCACCAAGCGTCATTGGTGAGTACTCCTAAGAATTGGGCACCTTGCTTTATATATTCGTTCACATAGGCTCCATAGATGGATTCATAGCAGATCACAGGTGCTACTTTCTCTTGGGATACACTACTTAATACACTGGGGATCTTTTGGGTCGTTTTCACGGCTACTGTGCCCCCTAAATCAATCATAATATTGCCCAGAATGGGTCTTAGCACGGATTGCAAGGGCATATTTTCTACTCCTACGACCAATTTCGACTTATGATGAAAGCCCATAATACCATAGGTATTGAGCAAAAAGGCGCTATTGTAATCATTGAACCAATAGTTTTGCTGTGGGTTATAGTTGCTCTGTGCCCCTACCTTATTCTCATCGGTAAGTACTTGATAGATCGCCGCTCCCATAACCCAATTCAGTTGGGGATATTTCTCCAATAAAGGGTGCATACTGGCCACTTCTTTTCCTCGGGAGATATCGTCCAAATGGTATACACCTTGCGAAATTACAGTCTCTGGAGTGAGTACAAAGTGGGTCTGTGGAGTAATTTTTTTCTCTGCTAATTCCTGCAATAGGGTTATAGTCTCTTCATTAGTAAGACTGTATTTCTCCTCATAGGGGTCTATATTGGGCTGTAGGACAACGACTTCTATAGGCTTCCCCTGCTCTGTATAGTGGGAATATATACCCAAAGAAATGATTATAGGCAAGAGTAGCAACAATCCTATACCTGCTATTCGCTTGTAAAACAATTTTTTATCTTTCTCCTGCAAAAAGAAACGCAAGGTATGGAATAACAACACATTGACTACCAGCACCCACAGACTTCCTCCAAAGATTCCTGTATATTCGTACCATTGTATCCAACTAATATTCTCTGAAAAAACATTCCCTAAGGAAAGCCAAGGCCAAGAGAAATCCCAATGATGATGGAATTTCTCAAAGGCAATCCATATAGTTATAAAAAATATAATGCTTATCTTGGTGCTATTTCTCTTGGCTACTATATGATAAGCCAGAAAAACTAAGCTCATCAACAGGCTATTGACCAAAAAAGCAAAGAGGGAGCCCACTACAGTGGAGTTCCATATCCACCATGTAGTTAGGGTGTTCCATACCAAAAAACTAAGGTAGGAGCAGAGAAATACTTTACCTTTGCTTGCCTTCCCTGTACTACGTAATTGGTATTCTACCCACAATAGGGGAACCCAAGCTACAAAGACTAATAGGGATATACCATAGGTTGGCCAGGCAAGGGCTAACAATATGCCTGTCAGAAGTGCCAAGAGTAAGTGTTTCATAGTTTTTACTAATTGTTCTTTAGAAATGCCTTTACTTTTGCCAAATAGGGATAGGGAGTGATATCTTCTTTGAAGAAAGGAATAATCTGCCGTATCTCTTGATACCACTTTTGGGTAGTGGTGGAGAGTTTGTCTTGGTAGCCCAGTATATCTATGGCTTGTGCGATAGTAATAGCTTCTATAGCCAGCACCTCAAAGGCGTTTTCTATGACTTTATGAGTAAGGGTGGCGGCATTGGTACCCATACTTACTATATCTTGATTGTCATTGTTATTAGGAATACTGTGTACATACATGGAGCTTGATAGAGTTTGGTTCTCTGCCGTTGTGGAGGTCGCAGTGAACTGGATTCCTTGCATGCCAAAGTTGAAGCCTAACTTACCTGCATTGACAAAAGCAGGAAGTATCTCATTGATTTTTGGATTCAGTAGGTAGTTCAGTTGTCGCTCACTGAGCATACTAAGGCGGGTAATGGCCAATTTGAGCTTGTCCATTTCCAAGGAAATATAATCGCCGTGAAAGTTACCTCCATGGTATACTTGTTGGCTTTCCATATCTATAATAGGATTATCATTAGCCGAATTGAGCTCTCGAGTGGCTACTTCTTTGGCTTGGGATAGGGTCTCATAGATAGGTCCCAGTATCTGGGGAACACAGCGTAGGGAGTAGTATTCCTGTACCTTGTCTTTGAAAACAGTTTCTTTATGTTCGCCCTTGTATAAGTGGTCAGCACGCTTTCTTGTCAACTGGCTGTCTGTGAGGTAGTCACGCATCTTGCGTGCTATAAGTTGTTGTCCTTCATGTCTCTTGGCGGCATTAAGCTCCTCTGAGAAATGGTCATCATAGCTCCTTACCAGCTCATTGATGGCACAGGAGAGCTTGACAGACCAATTCAGCAAAAGTGTAGCATAATGGATATTCACCAGGGCAATCCCTGTCATCACTGAAGTTCCGTTCATCAGAGCGATACCTTCTCTAAGGTGTATCTTCAGGGGCTCAAGCCCTTCTTCCTTGAAAACTTCTTGGGTAGGGCGTCGCTCTCCCTTGTAGAAGACTTCTCCTTCCCCTATAAGCACTAAAGCCAAGTGGGCTAATTGTACCAAATCGCCACTGGCACCTACACTCCCATGCTGAAAAATTAAGGGGGTAATATCTCTGTTGATGAGTTCCTTCATCAGGTATATCAGGGAAGGATGCACCCCTGAGCGACCTAAAGAGAGAGTATTGAGCCTACAGAGTATAGCCGACTTTACGACTTCTGGAGAAAAATAGGCTCCCATACCAGAGGAATGACTGCGTATAATGTTGTATTGTAGGGCTAACTGATCTTCCTCTTCTATTCTATACTGCGCCATTGGCCCAAATCCTGTATTTACTCCATAGATAATCTTGTCTTTGGAAAAATTTTTTAGAAATTCATAGCTTTCTCTTACCGTTTTCTCTGTCTCTGTGGAGATTTCTACTTTTTTATGATGAAAAACGATCTTTGCAAATTCTTCAAATGAAATTGAATATGGTTCCATGTTATAGGTTTGTCTGCTTTTTCTAACAGGAGCAAAGTTAGTGAATAAAACTATATCAGGCAATAGGGTAGAAAAATTTATTTTTCTTTTAGTGCTTTTTCTTTGTCGCTAATGAAGTTTTTTGTATTTTTGTCCCTTGTAAAACTCTTAATCATAGCCTCATGAATAGATTATTCTTACTTCTGCTCTTGCTCTCGTGCTTCGGTTGGGCTCAAGAAAAAATCTACATCGACAATAGTGGAAACCCTGTCTCTCAGGACAAGGCATCTCTCTATCGTACCATCTCTGAAAAACAGGGAATTTATCACATCAAGGATTTTTACCTCAATGGCAAGCTCCAAATGGATGCTTTTTCTAAAAATAAGGACTTTAGAGGAATCGAAGAGCTTGTGGGCAAATTCACTTTTTATCTCGAAAATGGGAAAATAGAAATCCAAGGAGAAGAGAAAAAGGGGGAACTCAAGTATAAAATGTTCGATGAAAAAGGTCGTATTACGACCCTTTATAGTAAGGATGCTAAGGACAATGAAATCTCTCAGTCTTATTATTATCCCGAAGAAAAGGATAACTTCAACATTGTTTATTTTCAAGAAAATGGGGAAATAAAAAAGATCGTTCTCTTCGATAAGGATCTCTCCAAGATTCGTATAGAGCGCTTCAATCAGGAGAATGGCAACATACTCTCTCATTATTATGACGAGCGTGGTAAGCTCATTGGCTCTCGCCTGACTAAGGACGATGACTCACCCGCCGAAGGTACTGAAGTAGAATACTATTTCAACCCCGCTCAGGTGAGAATGATTACTCAGTGGGATAACAAGGGTAATATTACTACCAAAAAGGAATTCTATCGTTCCGGAAAAGTATTCTCTGAAAGAACCGTCCGCCAAAAAGATACTATCATTACTTTCCTTAACCCTAAACAAAAGAAAATGGGAGAACTTCTTATCAAAGAAGGACATCCTTACCAAGGAGTAGCTTATAACTTGGATGAAAGTGGAGTGCTTCAGGGAAAAGAGGATTACAAATTGGGTATTCTAAGTGAAAGTACCTTTTTTTACAAAAATGGAAATATCAAACAAAAGGTGGACAACGATATCCATGGAAGTATAAGCAAGATTACATACTTCAATAAGAACAAATCACAAAAGGGAATCGTCTCCTTCAGAAATGAAACTCCTTATGAGGGATACCTCTATGACAATTTGGAGAAAAATGAAAGCTATGTATTCTACAAAGAGGGAGAAATAAATGAAATCAAACAATTAGATGATACTAACCGTCTTCGTTTTTACAAAAAAGTACAAGAAAACGGTGAGGAAGTAGGCGATATTTACAATAAAAAGGGCGAAAAAGAGTTTCATTATATTATCAAAAAAGAAAAAGATAAGGACAGATATGATATAAAGACTACCATATCATTCAAACAATTCAAAAATGGCAAAGAAATTCATTCCGGAGTCATAAAAGATGGCATTCTCAGTCAAGGAAGTATCCGATTGAATAATCGATATTATGAAAATGCTGATTATATCTACAAAATAGTAGATAATAAGATTGTAAAAGATCATTTCTATAAGGATAAGATCTTCAAAACAGAAATTCTTTACTTGGATTACAAAAAGGAAGAAGATAGTGTGTTCCATCCTTACTTAGATGGTTTCGAAATTAGCGAAGAGGATTTCCAACCTTATATGAACAATCCTACTTTCTACCAGCCTATCATGGAATCTTCTAACAGATACTAAAGATAAAGTGCCTAAGGGTTTATTATATTTCCTTCTGTAAGCCTTTTTATCTCTATGCGTCTTAGACCTGACTGTCTTGTGCGCAATAAAACTAATATCCTAATCATTATACGATGATAAAAAAAATTCTCAAAATATTCATCTTTTCCCTTCTTTTGGGAGTACTCTTGGCTGGAGGCGCTATCTATTATGTGCTGTTCTCTCCCAATACAGATTTCAAGGAAAAGAAGTTCATTCTGTATATCCCTACAGGTAGCTCTTACCAAACGGTCATCGATAGCTTGTATCCCAAGCTCTCTCATGAAAACACTTTCTTCTGGGTGGCTAAGTACATGGGATATACCGAACACGTTCGCCCTGGACGCTATGTGGTTCATAAAGGTATGAACAACTTGGCTTTAGTACGTATGCTCCGAAATCGTAGTCAGCCTATCAAAGTCTCTTTTAACAATCAGGAGCGCTTACCCCTCTTAGCCGCTCGTATCGCTCAGGAGATTGAAGCTGATAGTGCGTCCCTGATGAAGGCTACCCTCAACCCTTTCTTCCTCTATGAGCATCAGATGGACTCTCTCAATGTATTGGGACTTTTTATCCCCAATACCTATGAGTTTTATTGGAATACCTCTGCCGAGGAGTTCGTCCATAGAATGGGAAAAGAATACAAGACTTTCTGGAACGATTCCAGAAGAGAAAGGGCGGATTCTTTGGGACTTTCTCCCAAGCAGGTCTCCATTCTTGCCTCTATCGTACAGAAGGAATCGTATAGGGTGAGCGAGCGTCCTACCATCGCAGGGGTATATCTCAATAGGTTACGCCAGAGAATACCTCTTCAGGCCGATCCTACTGTGATTTACGCTATCAAGGAAACTTCAGGCAATTATGATACGATTATCAAGCGGGTCTATCTTAAAGACTTACAAATAGAATCTCCTTATAATACCTACCTACATCCTGGTCTTCCTCCTTCTCCTATATGTATGCCGGATATCTCTTCTATCGATGCCGTACTCCATCCCCAACAACATGATTATATCTTTTTTGTCGCCGATACAGCACGATTAGGCTATCATAAGTTTGCCAAAACCCTTCAAGAGCATAACAAAAACCGCGACGCCTACCGAAAATGGCTCGATCGGAAAACAATGAATAGTAAAGAAAAAGGTGAACAGTAAAGAGGCTGTCCAAAAAGTCCAAAACATTATTTTTCAAAGTTTATTCTATCGAAAATCAGTTATTTTAGATCCTGCTGTAGGGGCGATTTGCAAATCGCCCTTCATGAATAAGACTTTTCGGACAGTCTCTTGGTTCTCTTCCCTACCCCTGTGAATATCTTTTTATTTTTTGTCTTTATTTTTTTATTACTTTTGCGAAATCTTTATCACCAATAACATTTCGATACTTTTATGCGCAAGATTTTTTTACTACTAAGTATCTTTTCTCTCCATCTGTACACCCATGCTCAAGAGTTTGATGTAGGGGTCAAGGGAGGAATCAATTATGTTTCTCTCAGAGGAACCACTTCCGAGGTATCTACTTTCAAAAGCAAACTCGGAGTATATGTAGGAGCTTATGGCGAACTCTTCCTTGGGCGTATCTTCTCCCTACAACCCGAAGTGCTCTTCTCCAGAGAGGGGGCTCGCTGGCAGCGTGAAGGGCTTCTGCCTTCTGGAGATACCTATAAGGCTTCTCTCAATACGGATTATGTCAATGTCCCTATCTTGGCCAATGTCAAGCTCCATGAAAAATTCTCCCTACAAGCCGGCCCTCAGTTCGGATTCCTTGTGGTAAAACCAGAAATAGGATCTGAAGAACCTATCTTCGGTGGAGAAAACTACTTGGACAAAGGGATCTATCGTACCTTCGACTTCGCTGTTGTTTTAGGATTCAAAATACGCTTTACTGACAATATTGCTGGGGAACTACGCTATACCAACTCCCTGACCAATCTCTTTGATAAAAAACACCCCGCACTTGAGGCTGCTAACTTTGGAAATAATAACAACTTCAGACATTCTTATTTCTCCTTTGGTGTAGAGTATCGTATCAAACAGCTTACTATTTTCTAAACAACAAAGGGAGCCTTCTTCAGGACTCCCTTTGTTTTTCTTTTGTCTCAAGCGCTTATGCTCCTACTGGAATACGCTCGTCTATCAGGCGAAGAGCAAACTTGCTTTCTTTCTCATTGACAAAGTCAAACCAAGAAAGAATATCTCGTACCAAACGCTCTTCTTCCAACTGTTCTTCCACAAACCATTGTAGGAAGTGTTCACTGGCATAGTCTTCCTCTTTTCTAGCCAATTTCACAATCGCATTGATAGAATCGGTAACTGCGATCTCATGATCGAAGGTCTTCTCATACACATCTCTCAAGCCTTTGAACTCTTGGGGGATATCCTTCACCTCTGGAGAGAAAGCACGTGCTCCATTGTCATTTAAAAAGTGAAATATCTTTAGCATGTGACCACGCTCCTCTTCAGCATGTTCTAAGAAAAAGGCAGCACTCTTAGGAAAGCCATTCGCTTCACACCATGAGGACATTGCCAAATAAGTAGCACTCGCATGTGCTTCCATTCCTACTTGTTCCTGTAACAACGCTACTACTTTTGCGTTAAGAACAGTCTCTCTTCTTGTTGATTTAGCCATAATTACTATATTGTAAATTCAGGGTGCAAATATATTACTTTTTTGTTGAAAACAAAAACTTTTTTAATTATCATTAATCATTGATTATTAAGATGTTATTTTTTTGTTAAATTATTCATTTTCCTCATTTTTGGAACAATATTAGCTATCTGATGGGAAAATCTATTACCCTTATGAGACATTTCTTGGTATGCCTTTTGACCTCTCTATTACTGATAAGCTGTCATAAAAAGAAAAAAGAACAGTATTTGCCTGATTCTGTGGGAAGTATCAACTCTCTGACTATCGTTATGGATCCGCAACTCTGGGGTGGAGTCGTAGGGGATAGCCTCCGGGAATATTTTGCCTCTCCAGTCGAGGAGATTGCGGGTGCGCGAGAACCTCTCTTTGACATCCAACAGATTCCCTTGGAGGTGTTCGATGGTATGACCCGTGCCGGTAGAAATATCTTGATTGTCTCCACCGATACACGCAATGGATTCGATATCCGCGACTCTCTATATGCCAAGCCTCAGAAAGTCGCTTTTATCATTGGACAAACCACCGACGACCTCATCAGTGAAATACAAAAATATGCCCCTAAGATTATCCGTACCTTCAAGGAAAATGAAATGCAAGAGGTCAGAAACCGTTTCCAAAATACGCTAAATAATACCAAGCTAATAGAGAATACTTTAGGAATACAACTCTCTTTCCCTTCCCTGTACAATATTGTCAAACAGGAAAATAACTTCTTTTGGTTAGAAAGAAAAGTCAAGAATGGTACTGCTGATATCCTTATTTATGAAGTCCCTAAAGGAAAAATCTGTACACACAGCAACCTCTGTTCCGAGGATATTATCCAGATGCGTGACTCCATAGGAAAGCGCTATGTACCAGGCCCTCAGGAAGGTATGTATATGATTACCAGCCCCGCCTTTGCACCTACCTATACCAAAACCCAACTCAATGGCTATCCTACTATCGTAAGCAAAGGACTCTGGGAAGTAAAAGATTTTATCTTAGGAGGCCCTTTCTCCAATTATATTATAGAAGACCCTAAGAGAGATCGATGTGTCGTTATCGAAGGCTTTATTGCCGCCCCAGGCACCTCCAAGCGAGACTTACTCTTCGAATTGGAAACAATTATAAAGTCTGTAAGATTTATCTATTGATTACATTGATTAACTGGTTTTTGCAATTTTTATAACACAGCTGAAACATTATCCTTAAAATTAATTTATCTTATGATGAAAATATCTAATCCTTCAAATGATGTTGTAGCATTTATTTGTATACGATGAGAAGAAGTTTCAATCTTTAATGCGACCACATTTCCAGTTTCATCAAATAAATATCTCATATCAATTATTCTTCCATAGTTTTCTATAGGAGAATGGGACATTATGCAGAAAATATCTTCCTCTTCTAAATCAAAATTACAATTTATCTTTGGTGTCTCTACAAGTTTGATGTTACCATCATTAGAAGATATTTCTATTATCTTTCCATTATCCAATTTAAGAAAACACCACCAAAACATAGGTTTAAATACAGATATTTCTCCCTCTCGTTCTACAAATCCCGATAGAAAAATATCTTCAATCAATAGATTATTATATTGCGTCATACATTTACTCTTTATACATAATTCCTAAGTCAAGTCCTTCCCTCTGCTGGTGCGAGCTTTCAGCTCGTGCCTCTATAATTATTTTATCTTTTTACATTGTACTGCTTGGTAATCATTATGATTTATAGTCAAAAAGAAATGGTTTGCGAATTTATCAAACGGAAATTGAGAGTTAGAAGTGACTCTAACTCCTTTTTATAAGTATGTATATTATCAAAGAAATTCCTTATAGCATCTCGGAATTCTGTCTTGTTCCGATAGAAACCCGTATTGATTACTTTTTTTCGTAAGAATTTCCACAAGCGCTCTATTAAATTGAGGTTCGGAGAGTATGGAGGCAAGAAAATTTGCTTGATTCTATTATCTTCTACCCAGTTTTG
>NZ_ACLQ01000010.1 GCF_000174755.1 Capnocytophaga gingivalis ATCC 33624 | reverse complement strand
CGTATAAAGCCCGCTTAGTCTAAATCTTTCTGTGCTGTATTATCAATATTTCTTAATGAACTTCTCGCTCTTTTAGCGGGTGCAAAGGTATAACCTTTTTTCCACTCTACCAAATATTTTTTAAAATATTTTTTTTTGGCTTCATTTATCACCCTCATCTTTTTTGCGGGTGCAAAGGTACAACCTTTTTTTCATTCCACCAAATATTTTTTAAAATATTTTTTTCTTCTTTTTATGAGCGTCACTCCCTTATCGAAAGCGGGTGCAAAATTACAACAAGTTTTTCAATCAACCAAATGTTTTTTGAAATATTTTTTGATTGTTTTTTTAAGTGGTTGATTGTCAGTGTTAAAATTACCCCCAAAATCCCTCTACATCCTAACCTCCAAAGAGGAATTTCAAATAAAAGAAGTCCAAAGAGGCTCTAATGAGAACGAAAAATTGAGAAATTAGCTCATTGAACTCCGACTTTTCTGGAGAAAAAGATGGAATTATATATGGAAACATAATGTATAAGTAGTATTATACTTCTACAATACAATAATGGAAAACAATTCTTTCTATGGTTACATCATACCATTTCCCAATAGTATATTCTTTTTCCAATTCAATTTTAGGATGTTTATCTTTAGTTGATTTCGCCACCTCTCCTTTCCAATCCAATTCTTTAGAATGTTGAACTCCTGCCTCCATTGTAAATGGTTCTGAAGCTCCTTTAGGTGTATTCATATAGCTCTCGTCGTTGGTCATAAAAATAGAGAACCCTGCTATCACCTTAGAGAAATTCCTCTTTATTCTTTCTACACGATATACATCCTTCCAAAAGGAATACCTATTTATATTTTGGGCTGCTTGATTTTTCAGGAGTTCCGTTTTGATTTCCTCCCCAAAACGCTCTATAATATTTCCTTCTGCTAATTTTGTCTTATATTTAAGTTCTATAGGACAGAATTGATTACTTTTTTCAACAACAATATCTATTCTGATATTAGCCTCAACTTCTTCCTCTCTATTATCTTTAATAAACGAAGATGGTAGTGAATATTCTAAAAATACATTATCATAGTAGTGTTGTTCTTTTAAAAAAGAAGCCAGATTCATTTGAAGATGGCGTTCATTAAAAAATAATTTATTGTCCTTTTTATCGTTCTTTTCTAAAAATTCCTTTATATCCTTTCTTATTTTTTCTAAGAATTCTTCCTTTGTAGCTGTTGATGTTTTAGCATTCAATAGGTGTTCGATTACCTTACGTCCAAACTGTTGTGTATTCCAACCTTCTTCGTAGATAATACTATATTTTTCAGCAATCATACGTAAAGTTCCCTTAGCACTTCCTTCGGTTTTTCTTCCACAGATAACTGTGCCATTAGTATCTATATACACTATATAATGATCATTGGCTATAGCTGGGGCTCCATTGTCTACTGCATCAATCAATTTTTTACCAAACTGACGAGTAGTCCAAGTAGGATCATATTCGAAACCCTGTACTTCAGCTATTTCACGTAAGGCACCTTTAGTATTGCCATATCTGTTATAGACTCCTATAGAATCGTCTTCATAACGCGCTACAATATAATCCTCTGTAGTAGCTACTTGTTTGATTTGTTTAGCCATAAATTTTTATTATTTAAATTATCAATTCTCTTATCCCAAAAAATATAGCATTCTTTCTACTATATCAGATCTTTTTATTCAATTGTTAATTATCAATCGTACAATTAACATACAGTTACGATCCCAAAATTCTAAATAAGAAATACCTCTTATAAGACAAATCTTTACCATTCACAAAGATACAACTTTTTTGTATTTTTGTAAGTGTTTTTTGATAATTTTTTCTATAATATTACAATATATTTAATTAGAATCCAATCGGCAACCTCATTGGAAAACAAGAGCATCAGTCATACCTCTCCTTAATCCTTACAGATATTGGTTATTAGTCATCGATCTATATTCTATATTCTTCATTCTTGATTTATCTTGGTACTACCTTCGTGAACAATCCGCTCATTAGGGTTGTATAACTTAGGGAAATAATGTACCTTTGTTGCTTTTAAAAGAGTATTCCTGAGCATGAGATATCCAATAAACAATAACTAAACTGTAATAAAACACATAGGAGTATACTCAAAAAATCCTTGATAAGGAGCTAAAGATAAAGAACATGAGCAGACAGCTAAATTTTTATGCTACAGATGCTGATAGAAAAATCATAGCAGATATATTGCGTGAACATTTTGGAGAAATGATAGAAGTTCCCTCTCCGAAAGATAGCCTACAACCATTTGAAGATACCATAGATAAAAAACTTTACCGCCTAACGGATGTGGAGGGTAAAGAACATATTACCTATAGGGAGCATACTTATTATGACCTAAGGAAAGCCCTTGTATTGGATGAATATAATAGTTCTATATTAGAATATTCTACAGCTTTCAAAAATCCCTCAGGAGCCTATGTAAGTGGACGTTTTTACACTTGTACGAATGATAAAGATTTTTCGGCAAAAGTAGCAAAATTCTTTACCAAACTTAAAAAGGTATTTATCTACCTGAAGCCTCAAAGACTTTATATTTCAAAAAACATAGACTTGGATAGCGCCTTATTTCTCTTGTCCAATAGAATCATTAAGCTTAGCATAGATGGCACAGAGGAAGTCATACAGGATGTAAAAAAGACTTCTAAAAAAGCTCCCTCTGTAAAAGTGATTCCTGACAAGATGAATCTCTTTGATAAGAAATAAGTTTTCTACAATAGTACTACCCTTATTCTTGATTTATCTCGGTAGTATCTCAGCGGTGAGTCCTGCTTGGGTGAGCTTGCTACAGCGGGGAAGGAGGTCTTCGTAAGAGCCTTCTTTTACGGGGCATTTGCCAGAGAAGTGAACCAATACCGCACATTGTTCGGCCTGCTCGTAGGTATGGTCACATATTTCTATAAGAAGCTCTATCACATAATCGAAGGTATTGTAGTCATCGTTGTAGAGCATGATTTGGTAGTTATCGGCTTGCTGGGTGAGGAGCTCTTCTTGGCTCTCTTTTTGGGGAGTAGGTTGTGTCTGTGGCATAGCTATTGTTTTTTTCCTTTGTTATTCTTCTTACTGCTTTTTTTCTTATCTCCAGCACGGAAGAAAGCACGCTTAGCAGCGCGTTCTTCAGCCTTTTTCTTGGAGGTATCATGTGCTTTAGCAAATACCTTATCATTGATCATTACCTTGGCTTGGAAGTACTTAGTACGCCCCTTATAGGTAGGATCTTCTTCGGAGACAAAAGCAATAGTTTTGTGATACTTTTGAGCCCATTCGACCATGAGAGACTTATAACTGATGACCTTATTCTCCAGATCGCGCATACTCAGGTTGGTATCTATGAGTATACGGTGAATAAATTCGGTAGCTTTGCTATACCCTCTATCCAAGTAGATAGCTCCCACGAGTGCCTCCAACAAGTTCCCCGCAATATTGCCACTGAGGAGGGTATGCTTATCGGCAAGGAGATATTCCCTCAGGCGGAGGTCTTCTCCTATTTGGTTAAGATTCTCGCGCCTTACCATACGGGTGCGCATTTTGGTTAGGTCGCCCTCATTCTTATCAGGAGCCTGTAGGAAGACAAAGTGAGCGATGACCGCCCCGAGGATGGCATCGCCAAGGAACTCCAAGCGCTCATAGCTGATATGAGGTTGGGCACTATCGGTACGTACTGTGCCGAGGGTAAAAGCCTCTTCGTAGTAATGAATCTCCTTAGGAGGGAAGCCCAGAAGTTGCTCCATCTTATCAAAAAAAATCCCGTCTTTTTTTTAAAACGGGATAAGAATTTATGAAAGATATTCATCTAGTCTATTTTTTTAAATAGCACACATGCATTATGCCCTCCAAAACCAAAAGTATTACTCATAGCGACATTGACTGTACGTTTTTGCGCTTTGTTAAAAGTGAAGTTGAGTTTTTGATCGATATTTTCGTCTGGATTCACGAAGTTAATCGTAGGAGGAATTGTTTGGTGTTCTATAGCTAGTACGGAAGCGATGGCTTCAACAGCGCCTGCTGCTCCGAGTAGGTGTCCTGTCATGGACTTAGTAGAGTTAAGGTTAATTTGGTAAGCATGCTCTCCAAATACCTCTTTCACCGCCTTCGTTTCAGCTATATCTCCTAGAGGTGTAGAGGTACCATGTAGGTTGATGGCATCTACCTCTTCGGGGGCTACGTTGGCATCGGCAAGGCAGTTGAGCATTACCGCCTTAGCACCTATTCCTTCTGGGTGAGGAGCTGTCAAATGGTAAGCATCGGCAGAGAGTCCTCCACCGGCGAGTTCACAATATATCTTAGCGCCACGAGCCTTGGCATGTTCGTATTCTTCTAAGACAAGAGCTCCTGCTCCTTCGCCGAGGACAAACCCATCACGGGTAACATCAAAAGGGCGGGAAGCTGTTTTATACTCATCATTGCGTGTAGAGAGTGCGTGTAGGGCATTGAATCCTCCGATACCTGCCTCAATGACAGCTGCTTCAGATCCTCCAGTGACGATGACATCGGCATAGCCCAGACGGATATAGTTTAGTGCATCAATCAGCGCATTAGCCGAAGAGGCACAAGCAGAGACTGTAGTGAAGTTAGGACCACGGAGCCCATGACGGATAGAGATCATACCAGGAGCGATATCGGCGATCATCTTAGGGATAAAGAAAGGGTTGAAGCGAGGAGTACCATCGCCCTTACCAAAGGCGAGCACTTCCTCTTGGAAGGTCATGAGTCCCCCAATACCAGCACCCCAGATAACCCCGATGCGGTCTTTGTTTTCTTTTTCTAAGTCAAGAGATGAGTTCTTGATAGCTTCATCAGAAGCAACGATCGCCATTTGGGTAAAACGGTCCATCTTGCGCACCTCTTTTTTATCAATAAAATCGGTAGGCTCGAAGCCCTTCACCTCACAGGCGAATTGAGTTTTGAACTTAGAAGCATCGAAATGAGTAATAAGGTTTGCCCCACTCACACCGTTGAGTAGGCCATCCCAATAAGCTTCCAAAGTATTACCAATAGGAGTAATGGCTCCTAATCCGGTTACAACTACACGTCTTGTTTGCATACTAATTGAGGTTTTTCCATTAAAGTTTGTAGTCTCTACATATACCAAACGGGGAGTTGCCTCCCCGTAGAGCATTTTTCAAGCGAGTAATGCTATTGTTTATTATCTTCAATATACTTAATAGCTTGTCCCACGGTTGAGATGTTTTCAGCTTGGTCATCAGGGATCTGGATGTCAAATTCTTTTTCGAATTCCATGATCAATTCCACAGTATCCAAAGAATCAGCTCCCAAATCATTGGTGAAACTTGCCTCAGATACTACTTCGGTTTCATCAACTCCGAGCTTATCCACGATAATAGCTTTTACTCTTGATGCGATGTCTGACATAACTTTAAATTTTAATTTAACTCGTTGCAAAAGTACTAAAGTTTTTTTTATTACACACTACTTTGTTGAAAAAAAAGCGTTTTATTCAGTTAAATACTTGTTTATCAGAATTTTAAATTTAATTTTTTAGCTGTTTTAGCTGTAAAAAATTATTAATTCTTTGTGAAAAAACTATGTAGAATCATTTCATTTAAGCGGATAATTCCTTTTTTTGCTTGCAAAGGCATGAAAAATGAAAAAAAATTTATACATTTGCCCATTATTATTTATCGCTTATGAGATTTTTTTTTCTTACCCTTTCCCTACTGAGTTTTGGGAGAGGACACAGTCAAAACTTCACTATAGATGGGAATGTGAGCAGTCCATACGAAGGAAAAATATACCTATGGTATGGAGACAAGGTAGACAGTACCACGGTGGTGAACAAAGAGTTTCGCTTCAGCGGTGAGGTAGGCTACCCTACGAAAGCTTCCCTTTCGGTAAGTCGTAAGTTCAAGGATACAGGTTTTTTTGTCCTGGAGGCGAGCAATCTTTCGGTGGACATAGCCATAGAGAACCGCCACCAAGTATATATCAAGAGTCTCAATGGGAGCCCTTCGCTGACACAAGTAAAGGATTTTTTAGTATATAAGTACAAGAATGCGAGCCTCTCGAACCTTCCAGAGCTACTGGTAGCGCGCCTGGAGACCATCATCAAGCAGAACCCTAAGAGCCAGTTTGCCGGCATGCTACTCTCGGAACTTATCACCGATAGAGAGATTCCCTATAAGCAAGCCCAAAGGCTGTATAACCTTTTGGACAAGAAGACCCAAGACAAGGAAGACCTTCAGAAGATGGATGTGCTTCTGGGGGCTATGAGCAGAACCCAAGTAGGCAGCCAACTCCCCGATATTTCCTTTGAAACAGAGAAAGGCACTCCTGAGAAACTCTCTTCTGTGAGAAAGAAATACACCTTGGTACTCTTCACAGCCTCGGACTGCATCCCTTGTGTGGAGAACGACCGCCAGTTCGCCAACCTATATAAGGAATATCACCGCTCCCATGGTTTTACTATCTACTCGGTATACCTCGATGGAGAGCGCAACACTTGGCTGGATCACATCCACCGAGAAGGGGTGCGCTGGAGTGCTACCATTGCTCCTAAGAAATTCAAGGACGAGACCCTGAAATCCTTAGGAATCACCGAGATACCCTCGAACTTTCTCATAGATGAGAATGGAAAAATCTTGGCTGTGAACATCACTCCCAAGGGAGTACACCGTGGACTCGATCCCGAGGCAGCAGCCTACGTGCCCGTGCCTAAGAAAGACAAAAAAGGCGCCAAGAAGAATCCACCTTTGAAACCAGTGAACAAGAATAAGAACACTAAAAAAAGAAAATAATGATAGATCCTCAGTACATTGGCTATTTTGCCTCTGTATGTATTGTCCTTAGCTTCGTGATGAAGAAGGTACAACACATTCGTCTTATCAACCTTGTAGGTTGTTTATGCTTTGTCATCTATGGGCTTATGAATACACCCCAGCTATGGCCAGTGATTATTCCCAATGCCCTGATATGTATGGTACAGGTATATTACTTATGGATTAAGAAAGAGGCTCACTGAGCCTCTTTTTTTTCGTTCCAGAAATCAAAATAGTTAAACCACTGAAGGGGATACTTGTGAATCATCTGCTCCATATTGAGAGTAAAAGCCTCCAACAAAGCCTGAGGATCTCGGCTCTTGACCTGCGCCATACGGGCATATAAGTGATAGTGTAAGCCCTTTTCCTTCATCACATAGACAAAAATGACAGGGACTCCCAAGCGAGAGGCAATCAAAAAAGGCCCTGCGGGGAAGAGTGTTTCCTTTCCCAAAAGAGAGGCCGTCAGGTGCTTAGTGCCCTCGAAATAGCGATCGCCCGTAAAACAGATAATCCCATTGTCCTGAAGCGCCTGATGTATCTCAAAAATATGAGACATATCCTCCTTGACAAAGATAAACTTAGGGGTATACTCCTTGAGAGAGACACTCTCAAGATATTCCTTGATGGCTGAACGCTCCATATCGGTGGTGACCGTATGTATCTGACATTCTACATCTATTTCCCTAAAGAAAGGTTCAGCGACCTCAAAATTGCCTATATGAGCAGAGATAAGTACGCCCCCCTTGTGCGATGCTAAGAGCTTATGTAGCTGCTCCTGACCATCGAATTCATAGGTAAAGCGATGGCGGAGATTGGAGAAAATAGCGATTTTGTCAATAATTGTTTGCCCAAAAACATAATAATTTCGGTATACTGACACCACGGCTCTAAGGGGGGTATAGCCTAAGCGATGGCGGAAATAACGGTACAGATAGCCATTGGACGTCCACTGAGAGAGGAAGTAATAAAGAGCCACAAAGACAAGCAAGAGATACGCTGAGCGTACCCCCAAGTGCTTGATAAGGAATACAAATATCCTATATCCTAAGACATTGCCCTTGGACTTGCCTTGCCATTTGGTTTTGGAGATCTCTTTACTTTCCATTGATTTTTTGCTCTAAGGTCGCATAGAAGTCTTCAAAAGTGACTATAGGTTTGAAATCGGCTTCTACGAGCTTCACGCCGAACTTTTCTTCTATGACCACCACTAAGTCTACATAGTCTAAGCTATCCAAACCGAGGGACTCTCGGAAGTCAGCCGCGGGCTGAATTTTGCTACCCTCGACTTCAAATTCTTCTACTAAAACCTCATTGATTGTTTTAATAATTTCGTCTCTTTTCATTGTATGTATTTTGAGGTGCAAAAATAAGCATTTTTTAGCAGATACGAAAACAAAAACCGCCTTCCTCGTTTTTCTTTCCTCTGAAGGGATACCTCACCGGAGAAAAAAGCACCCTTTTTAGGTGATTTTTATCTCAATTTCTCAGATAAATGTATTTTAAAATACTTGATAATCAATCAACTAAAAAATAATCAATATTTTTTTAAAAAAACTATTGTTAGAATAAAAAAATGTTGTATCTTTGCACCGCAAAACAAAAGCGAGGTCTGGTAGTTCAGCTGGTTAGAATACATGCCTGTCACGCATGGGGTCGCGGGTTCGAGTCCCGTCCAGACCGCTAAAAATTTAGTTGTGTTGTTTTGTGTAATATTTGGTTTTACACAGGTTTATCTAAACCAATGAAAGGCTTTCCTTTGGAAGGCTTTTTTTATTTTAGGTAATAGATAATTAGGTAATAGGGATATCTTATTCATGTTCTAAAATGGTTGATGATAAAAATATCTATCTTATTAGCAAATAGTCTTAAAAATAATTCGTATATTTGTCTTTGAAATAAAAAGACATGAGCAAAAGTATTGTAAGAGATAAATCTAAGAAATTTGCTATACGAATTGTTCGATTATACAAATATCTGACTCAAGAAAAAAACGAGTTTGTTATCGCTAAACAACTTCTACGCTCTGGAACAAGTATTGGTGCTAATCTCGCAGAACAAGAATTCGCTGTCTCTGAAGCTGATTACCTGAATAAAACCAGTATCTCCTTAAAAGAATGTGCAGAAACTGCTTATTGGCTTGAACTACTTTATGAGGCCAATTATATCTCCTTAAAAGAGTATGAGAACATCCAAAAGGATTGTTCCGAAATTATTAAAATCCTCATTGCTATCGTAAAAAATCTGAAAACGAAAAAACTTAAATCAGATAATAGGTAATAGGTGTCTTGTCCTTCGTTTACCATTGCAATAGTTCCGAGAGAGGAATTTTTCTTTTGGGTTGTCGGCATTCTATGGCACCGGTGAGGGCATCGGGAGCATCGTCATGGGCGTTGCCTCCGGTGCGTAGATAGCCTATTAGGTCGTGGGCAAAGGCAGGAAAGCGCTCCTTCCAGTCCATAGGCATAAGGGTCATGCGCTGCACTGAGGTGGAGCAGGCAAAGATACGTGCAGCCTTGTTCTCCCGCTGGTGAAAGGGGAGAAAGCGGGTGAGAGTATTGCCCATATTGCGGGAGAGTTCTTCTATATTCTGTGAGAAATAATGGCCGCCGTTGTTGCTCTCTATATGACAACGCTCCACCTGATGGCGCATGAGCAAGTCTGAGAGCAGGCACTCGGTACGCTCCATAGGTTCCTGAGTGTAGAGCACCTCAAGGATATAGTTCCCTTCATCGGCCTCCTTGTAGATCAGTGCACAGAGGTAGTCGTTGCCCGAGTCGGCCACATCGATATACGCCACCACAGGGGCATATACAGGGGCAGACTCATATACGGCAAACTCCTGATAGAGCAGTCCCTCATTTGGCTGAGGGTTCTGCTGGTATAGACTCTCGAAGACCTGAGGGTTGCGCTCCTTGAGAGACAGGAGCTTAGGGAGATCATGGCGCTGAGGCCATAGCGCGGCGCCCATCTCTCGAGGATCCTCGGGAGAAGGCGGGACATTCTGTATAGCAGGGAAGGAAATGACCTGCCACCCTAAGGGATTGTTCTGAGCATCATAGTGTCCTTCCTGCTCGAGCAAGCGCCCCGCCAGGTCGTCCTCATGCCAGCGTGTAAAGACTAAGAGCTGCTGGCTATCGTTGTGCAAGCGCGTAGTGGCTACCGTATCGTACCAGTCGGCTATATTTTGACGAATGGTAGGCGACCACGCGCTGAGGGCATCCTTGTAGAGGTCGTCCATGATGAGCACATCCACCGGTTCTCCAGTGAGGGCGCCACCTACCCCGAGAGTCTTAAAGCTCCCACGATGACCTACTATCTCACACTCATCCGCATTGCGGGCATAGGCACGGTGGTTGCTCCTCATCCCATGTGGAGCACCCCCTGCGAGGAAGGTTTGTGGAAACAACTGTTGGTAGCTTTCCTCCTGTAGGATGCGCTGCAACTCACGGTTGAACTTGCGTGCCTTGGTGGTATTGTACGAGACAATAGCAATACGGCACTCAGGGTTGCGCCCGAGCAAGAAAGCCGGAAGGCGACGGGTGGCACCTTCGCTCTTGCCATGTTGTGGGGGCATGGTGATCATCAGCTTCTGGATGCGCCCCATGGCAAACTCGGTGAGTTGGCGGTAATAGGAGTGATGGAAAGCCGCTGGAGCAAAGTAAGGAAGGGTATACTGGGTAAAAGCCAAGAGATCCTTCTGGGCAAGTGCTTTTTTGATAAGCCCCTTCTTCACAGTGGGTTTTGCTATAGGAATACAGGTAGGAGGTGATTCCTCGGCGGAGACAGCGATAGCCTCGGTGTCGGTATCGTCCGCATCTTCTTCCTCATCCAAGACTTCTTCAAAAGGATTATCACCCTCCTTGAGCGCCTCGTGGGTGTGCTGGAGGTCTTGGGCGATGATTTCAGCAGCTTTCTGAGCGGGTTTGTCCCAGCCTTCCCACTTGCCGAGGGTAGTGAGTGCGGAGATACGTTCGCGTACAGAGGGATAGATGGTTTTTTCTCCTTGAGGGATGGCATCGCCCTTGGCGATTTCCCAGAGAATGGATTCAGCTTGTTTTTTCAAGATTTTAGGTTTTAGTAGGTTAGAGACATAGGGAAGAATATAGAGGGGGCGATTTGCAAATCGCCCCTACACGTATGTTATCTGTATGTTGCCCTTTGTTCTTCAATTATTTTGCGGCAAAGGTACGATATCACAGGAGGGAAAGTCAAGGGAAGAAGGTGGGAGAAATGAGAAGAGAAATGATCAATGGTTAATTTAAGTTTCGCAAGTTGTATAACTTATTGATTTTCAAAAACCTCCCCCTCTTCACATACTCGCTCTCGCGACTTCCTCCAAAGGGGGAATGAGATAGTTTATGATTCTCAATGAGTTATAGAGAGAAAATTTTACGTATTGACAAACAGTTTTTGCCTTTTCAACGCATCCCACATACCCAGCTGTGAGCACTCGCTGGCTTTCCCCCTCTCAGAGGGGATAGTCCGTGAATACTTGGAACGGAGTATGTGAGGGGAGGTTTTATTTATAATATATTGATTTATAAATAGTTATAATCTTAATTATACTCTAAAAACGACTTGCGAAACTTAAATGATTAATTTTTAATGATCAATGGTTAATGATTAAAATGTATAAAGTTTTGAAAATCAGAAATATTTATCTTCTCTATTACTTTTAAACCTACTTTTGTGATTTTTATTAAAACCAATATTTTACTTTTTTAATTTCAAATATATAATTACAAAATTTCATTATGTTTAGAAATACGATATTGTTGATAAATTTTTATCATTTTTCGTTTGCCTGCATGAAATTATTTTATATTTTTGCAGTGTATTCTAAGAATGTAAAACCACTTAGTGCGTTTGGGATCGAAGAGTATTTGGTATTTGTTGTGTATTTTAAACATCAATCCTATGATATTATGTAGAAACATTTTCCCCTTATCACGTATCTCTGTATCGATAAATGATCAAAAAATAAGCCTTGCTCCTGGAGGAAGTGTAGAAATGCCTTTGGAGAAGAGCGATCACTATGTCATAGAGATAGTATCTCCTCTGCTGCTTAAGAAGAATAGTAAGACAGTGAGCGATCTACACGAAAATTCTGTCATAGAAATAAGAACCTCCCTACCAGATAGTTACTACTTACTGATGGGAGGTGTATCGTTGGTTATCTGTGTTTTATTCTTTCTCCAAATGGTACCTGCTATTATCTTCGGTATGGTACTACTCCTCTATATATTTCCTATAGTGTATCATACCTTTGTCAAAGCAGATGAGTATTTTTCCATTTGTGTGAGGTAACTATTTCCTTTTCCCTAATCGCAATGCATTGGCAATTACACTCACAGAGCTAAAGCTCATTGCCAAAGCACCAAGCATGGGAGAGAGCAGTATCCCAAAGAAAGGATAGAGTACTCCGGCGGCGATGGGTATCCCCAAGGTGTTGTACACCAAGGCGAAGAAGAGGTTTTCTCGTATATTCTTCACCACGGCCTCACTGAGCTTCTTGGCCTTGACAATGCCACTGAGCTGCCCCTTAACCAAAGTGAGCTGAGCACTCTCTATGGCGATATCGGTACCTGTGCCCATGGCAATTCCCACATCCGCTTGTGCCAAGGCTGGCGCATCGTTGATCCCATCACCGGCCATGGCTACGACCTTCCCCTGCTGTTGGAAGCGCTTGACTTGCTGTTGCTTATCCTCGGGGAGCATACCCGCCTTGTAGTGGGTAATGCCGAGCTGCTGGGCTACTGCCTGAGCGGTGAGAGGATTGTCACCTGTGAGCATAACCACGGTAACTCCCTGCTCTTGTAAGTCCTTGACCGCTTGGGCGGCGTTATCTTTGATCTTGTCCGCTATGGCTACCGCTGCGACGACTTCCTTCTCTATGGCGAGGAAAGAGAGTGTCTGCCCTTGGCGCTGTGCCTGAGCCACTTGGCTAAGCTGCTCCTCGCTCAGGGAGGCACCTATCTCCTGCATCAATCGGTCATTACCGAAGTAGTAGTGCTTACCCTCATAGGAAGCCACTACGCCACGCCCTGCTAAGGCCTTGAAATCGGTCATAGGCAAGGGAGTCACTCCATGTTCCACCGCATAGGCATTGGTAGCCTTAGCCAAAGGGTGTTCGCTGGCTTTATTGACCCCATAGAGAATCGGCCATAATGTCTGCTCCTCATACCCTGCCCAAGGAATGAGTGCCCTGAGACTGGGTTTGCCCTCGGTAAGAGTACCTGTCTTATCTACAATGAGGGTATCGACCTGCTTCATACGCTCCAAGGCCTCTGCATTCTTGATAAGGATTCCCTGACGTGCCCCCTGAGAGACCCCTACCATCACCGATACCGGTGTGGCCAAGCCCAAGGCACAGGGACAAGCGATAATGAGCACCGATATGGCATTGACCAAGGCATACTCCCAAGCATGTTCCTTGGCAAAGACCGCCCAGAGAATGAAAGTCAGTACCGATATGGCTATGACTGTAGGCACAAAATAAGAGGAGATACGGTCGGCCAATTTCTGTATAGGTGCACGACTGGTGGAAGCCTGCTGTACCATGGTGACAATTTGCGAAAGCAGTGTATCGCTACCCACCTTATCGGCTTGCATGACAAAGGCCTGAGCGCCATTGATCGTACCGGCAGAAACTGCTGCTCCTACCTGCTTCTCTACCGGTAGAGGCTCTCCTGTAATCATACTCTCATCGATGGTAGCCTCCCCTGTAGTGATACGGCCATCTACAGGAATCTTAGCCCCGGGTCTTACCCTGAGTAGATCCCCCTTGACTACCTCCTCCACGGGCACCTCCACCTCGTGGTCTCCCACGAGCTTTATAGCTGTATTGGGCGCCAACTCGAGCAACATGCGTACGGCCTGTTGGGTACGGTTGTGCGCATTGGCCTCCAAGAGTTGGCCTAAGATGACCAAGGTCAAGATCACCGTAGTTGCCTCAAAGTAAAGCGGTACTGAACCATGTTCCTTGAACTGCTCCGGTAGGCTCTCAGGCACACAGAGTGCGACCACACTGAATAGCCAAGCGGCGGCAGCGCCTATGCCTATAAGGGTGAACATATTGAACCTTAGGGTCTTGATACTCACCCATGCTCGAGAAAAGTACGTCCATCCGAAATAGAAAACTACCGGCAGGGATAGGGCAAACTGTACCCAGTTCCAATAGCTCAGTGGCATGAGCTTATACATAGGATTGTCATGCCACATCCCCCCCATGGCGATGATGAAGATAGGCAGGGTAAAAGCCACTGCCCCCCAGAATTGGCGGCGTAGCTCTTGGCGCTTGTGATCCTCCTGATTGCCTTGCTTAAGGCTTTGGGCAGAGACCTCTTCGACCAAGTCCATCCCACAAACAGGACAATGGCCAGGGTGGTCATAGGTCTTGTTTCCCTCACAGCGCATCGGGCAGTAATATACCCCTGTCCCCTTGTGGGTAGAGGCTTGAGGCTTAGCAGCAGAAGTAGCCTCCTCCAAGGAGGTTACCAAGGTGTAATGAGTACCCTCCAAGGCGGTTTTAAGCGTTTCAAAAGGCACATGTTGGCTCATCTCCACTACAGCGGTTTTCTCCTTAGCATTGGCCACGACCTTGCTGACACCCTCTATAGCCTCCAGACTCTTTTTGACAGTCATCTCGCAGCCGCTACAACTCATGCCCTTTACATAATAGGTGTGTGTCATCATGTCAGTCTTTTTTAATAGTGTAATCAGTACCTTCTAAGGCTTTTTGGAGTGCTGGCAAAGACACTTCCTCTTTGGATTCTACAAAGGCCTTTTGTGCGTTAAAATCTACTTTAACGGCAGTAACGCCTGCTACTTTAGACAATCTTTGTTCTACGGTGGTTGCACACCCAGTGCAGCCCATTCCTTTGATAGTATATACTTGCATGATATTAATTTTAGCACCCTTTTTATTTGCAAATATTGTGCCAATATGAACAGTGATCAGTGAACAGTGAGAAGTGAGAAGTGAGAAGTGAGCAGGGAATATTAACAATTGACCTTTAACAATTAACAATTACCCATTGACAATTAATCATTGTTTTTGTATCTTTGCGTCTTTTAAAAATACACATTGCTGCTTTGTGAATGGATTAAGCAATTTTTACCCCCTCGTAAGCAAGGCTAAATTTTAATTATAACTTATTGATTATCAGCTTAAAAATATCGATAAGCAATTTTTGAGGGGAAATAAGCAATTTTTTAATATTCCTAAAACCTAAACCCTAAAAAATAATGGAAATTACCAAAGCAAACCGAAAATGGTTAGATAACCTACACCTCCCTCACCCTGTAGTGATAGCAGGTCCTTGTAGTGCCGAGACAGAAGAACAAGTCCTTAAAATCGCCCATGCGCTGAAAGATACCGACGTTACTTACTACCGTGCTGGTATCTGGAAACCTCGTACCCGCTCTGGTATGTTCGAGGGAGTAGGCGCTTTAGGACTCAAGTGGCTCGAGCGTGTCAAGAGGGAAACAGGTATGAAGACCGCTACCGAGGTAGCCAACAAAGACCATGTACGATTGGCCTTGGAACACGATATAGACCTGCTCTGGATCGGTGCTCGCTCCACAGTGAGCCCCTTCATCGTACAGGAAATCGCTGACGAACTCAAGGGTACTGACAAGGTTGTCCTTGTCAAAAACCCTGTAAACCCCGACTTAGCCCTCTGGATAGGCGCTATTGAGCGACTTCTGAGAGCTGATATCCAAAACTTAGGGGTTATCCACCGCGGTTTCTCTACCTATGAGAAAACCAAATACCGCAATATCCCCGAATGGCAATTGGTCATAGAGCTGCAAAATAAGTTTCCTGACCTCCCGCTGATCTGCGACCCTTCCCATATCACGGGCAAGCGAGAGTTGATCTTCGATGTCTCTCAGACAGCCCTTGACCTGAACTTCAACGGTCTGATGATAGAAACCCACTGCACCCCCGATGAGGCTTGGAGCGATGCAGCACAACAGGTTACTCCCCAGCGATTAGTACAGATAATGAATGACTTACGCATACGAAAAACCTCTACTTCCGAAGAGGACTATGTAAGCCAACTCACTGGGTTACGCTCCCGTATCGATATCTTAGACGACCAGCTCTTAGACCTGCTTAAAAAGCGTATGGACATATCCGATGAGATCGGGCAGCTCAAGAAAATCAACAATGTAGCTATCCTACAGAACCAGCGCTGGCATGAAATACTCGGCAAGGTGATCTTGGAAGGAGAACAGCACGGTCTCAATGAGGAGTTTATCATACAACTGTTCAAAGTTATCCACCAAGAATCCATCAACCGACAAGAGAAAATAGTAAAAGCAAAATAAGCATGTACCGCCTTTTTTTTGATTTTTCTTTTCACCCTGATTTTCAATTATACTTACCTCAAACCCTCTTAGCTCAGCAGCGTAGCCATAGCTGGTTTCTGCTCAAAAAGGCCTCGCCTGAGGTAATGAAGAATATCTCCATCCCACTAAGAGCCTCCGAAAAGGAGGCTTTAGCCATTACTTACAGCCTCCAACCTCATGTACTTGCGCAGAAATACAACCCTAAGAATCTCTCCATCGAGGAGCTCTTCAAGAACAAATCCCAAAAGAAATATATCCAAGAACAGATAGAGGAAAAAACCAATACACTTCTCTCCCTGATAGCCAAGGAAGCACTATGGCTTACCACCCATTGCCAAAAGGAACAACCTATAGAGCGGCAACTTATTGAGGTTTCCCCTAAGGAGCTACATCCCATATTGGAATTTGAGAAAACCCCAGAAGGGATTGCCTACCATTTGTTCCTCCTTGCAGAAGAAAGGCTCGTCCCTGCTGAGCACCAAATCACCCTACTCAGCCAGAAGAAATCATGGATAGTTATCGACCAGAAGCTCAGCCTCCTTGAGGATATTCCTGCACAGCTGGTCAAGCCTTTTCTGGGAAAGACTTCTGTGGAGATTCCCCAGAGGATGGTTCAAGAGTATTTTGACAAATTTCTCAAGGAAGTCCTCCAAAGGGTAGAGGTATGCTCCGTTGGCTTTGATATACTGACCAAGGACAGTCTGCAGGGCACCTCCCTTCACTTTGTCCACGACTTCCTTTCTGGGCAATACAAGCTCTATGTCGCCTTTGATTATGGCGGATATACCTTCTATAGTAACCAACGCAGGGCGCAACAGTCCCTCTTGAATATTACTCCTGAGGGAGATATTCATATACAACACTTTAGGAGAAACCCCTTAGAAGAAGCGCGTAAAGTACAAATACTAAAAGACTTAGGACTACAAGAAGTAGAAGGGTTCCTTTGGGTGGATGATCCTTATCCCTTTGCTACTTACCTGCACCTATTGCCTTACGGAGAGGTCTTGGAAGCCCAAGGGCTACCCCTTGCTCCTATAGAAATTGAGGGGAAGCAAACCTGTCTGCAACATTTTGATATTCAGCTTAATGAGACTACAGGACAACAGGACTGGTTCGATGTAGATATCTGGATTACCCAAGGGGATTTCCGCTTGCCTTTTGCCTCCCTTATAAAAAACCTGAGGGAGAACAACCCCCTCTATCCCCTACCCGATGGCTCTTGGCTGGTGATTCCTAAGGAATGGTTTGCTCGGTATGAACGGCTGGCAAAGTTTGGCCAAGAACATCAGGGGAAAATACGCCTTGCCAGAAGCCACTATGCCCTCTTGGACACCCTTGCTGAAGCTAAGCCCAAGGAATGGGTCAGCGGCATTCACTATCAGCCATCACCACGCCTGAAAGCCTCCCTACGCCCCTACCAAAGGGAAGGCGTAGAATGGCTCTTGGAGCACTACCACAACCAGATGGGAGCTTGCCTTGCCGACGATATGGGGCTGGGGAAAACGCTCCAAATCCTGGCCATGCTCATTGCAGTACATGATACTTACCCCCTGAAGCAGACGGATTTCCCTACAGATATTTTCCAGTTAGGACAGATGCAGCGCGAGCCCCTCAAGGCACTTATCGTACTACCTTCGTCCTTGATTTTCAATTGGTATGAGGAGATCAAGCGCTTCACTCCTGATCTGAGGTGTACCCAGTACATAGGCAATGACCGGAAAACAAAGGTACGCCGCTTGCTCAACTATGATATCGTGCTAACCTCCTACCCTATCCTTACCCGAGATATTGCGCTCTTGGAGAAACATCCCTTCTCCTTCATCATCTTGGACGAAAGCCAGCGTATCAAGAACAAGAATTCACAGATATTCAAGGCAATAGATAGGCTACAGGGAACCCACCGCTTTTCCCTCAGTGGTACCCCTATAGAGAATTCTCTAAGTGACCTATGGGCACAGATGCAGTTTATCAACCCCAATATATTGGGAACTTTCGCCCAGTTCAGCAAGTATTTCCTCCCCGAGATACAGAAGAAGCACAACCCTATTGCCTTAGAAGAACTCAAGACAATTATCAATCCCTTCCTGCTGAGACGTACCAAAGAGCAGGTACTACAAGACTTACCCGATATGGAAGAACAAATCATCTATTGTCCTATGAGTGAGCTACAAGGGAAATGGTACGAACAGGAGAAGTCCAAGGTACGCAACGCCCTCCTACAGGTAGCCCCACAGGGCAAGAATATTCATTCGCTGAACATGCTCATGCGCCTAAGACAGATTAGCAACCACCCCCTACTGGCGGATCCCAAGAGCGACATCCCCTCTGGGAAATATGAAGAGGTAGTCAGCTGCTTGGAACAGCTGTTATTATCTGCACAGAAAGCGCTTATTTTTAGCAGTTTTACCTCTCACTTAGAAATATACCAAAGATGGTGTGACGAGCAGAAAATCAAGTATGCATTGCTCACAGGAGCCACAGCGCTACCCGATAGAAAAGTACAAGTGGAGCGGTTTCAGAAAGATAAAGAAGTACCCTTCTTCTTTATCTCGCTCAAGGCAGGAGAAGTAGGGCTGAACCTAACGGCGGCCTCGTATGTGCTTTTATTAGACCCTTGGTGGAATCCCTTTGCCGAGCGGCAGGCCATAGCCCGAGCCCATCGGTTGGGACAGGAACAGAAGGTCAATGTGATTCGGTTTGTAAGCCAACATACTTTAGAAGAGAAGATTATTCGGCTACAGCAGCACAAAAGGGAACTCTCCGAGCACATCATAGAAGAAGATACCCTGATGAAAGAAGAACTATTAGAATTACTTGAATAAAAAAGCGGCCAAAAGGCCGCTTTGTTTTAAACCTTATTCTTTATGAGCATTACTTCAATAATAGAAATGGCGGTTTTTTCTGGTACAGTTAGCAATTCAGCTAATTGGTTGATCATATCCTTTTCTTCTTCTTCTAAGATACCATCAGAAGTAGCGATATCTACTGCGCAAGCAAAAGCAGTAAGACGAAGTTCAGAAGGAAGACCTTGCACTGATTTTTCTACTAAGCTTCCTGGGCCTTCTTTCTTAAGAATACGGAAAAGCTTATCAAAAAGCTTATCAAAAGCAGAGCCAGTGTAGCTGTCATAGATACGAAGACGGTTCATGTAATTCACGATTTCGTCCCACTCTCCATGGCCTACGTTACCATCGGCTCCTGCCATAGCAAGAGCAATCCCTGCGAAGGATTCTTGTTCGTTTAGTTTCACTTCCTCGGTTACTCCTTGGAAGATCTTTCCGAATAAACTCATAAGTTTTAATTTTAAATATAGGGCAAAGATAAGAAAAAATCTGAACAAAAAAACTTTTATCCAAAATTTTTTTACAAATTAATGATACTGATATTAATTACTGTTGGTATTAATCATTAATCGATTTGTTTGCTCATCAGGAAAGATGACCGTAGGTTGGAAGGTTTTGGCCTCTTCGAAATCCATAAGGGCATAGGAGATAATGATTACAATATCCCCCTTCTGTACCTTGCGAGCGGCAGGACCATTGAGGGTAATGGTACCAGAGTTTCGCTCACCCCGAATGATATATGTCTCGAAACGCTCGCCATTATTGACATTCACGATAGAGACCTTCTCTCCTACGATGAGGTTGGCCGCTTCCAAAAGAGCTTCATCGATAGTGATGCTCCCTATATAATCCAAGTCTGCACCGGTTACTTTTACACGGTGGATTTTTGATTTTAATACTTCTATTTTCATGTGACAAAGGTAAAAAATATTTGGATAATTCTTCCGTTTTTCTTTGCTTTTTTGTATATTTGTCCTCTTGAACCTAACCAATATACTATCTTATGAGAAAGCTGCTATTTTTAGCCCTGCTAATAGTAGGCTGTAAGCCCTCCTATGTGACTGAGATTCCGCGTGATACGAATCTTCATACAGGAATCCATCTAAAAAATCCTAAGCGAGTGGTCATCTTTGCCGAAGATGCCACCTACTATAAGTATGCACAGGAACACCCAGAGTATAAGAAAATTAAGGCACGCATCTCCTCCCTACTTCCTGCTGCTTCAGAGAGCTGTTTCTGTGGGATTACCCTACGAGGAGGTATCATACGGATAGACGGGGAGAAATCGTGGATTATTGATACAGAGAAGCTGCCCTATATAGCAGCTTTGGTACTGTACAATGGCAAAGGAAAACCCGAGGTAGTACTCGATCCTAAGCAATACGAGAAGCGTCTTCGGCAGATGTGGGGCAGTAAGTCCACTCGGTAAAAGAGCTTCAATAAAAAATCTCTTCCCCTGTGGGGAAGAGACTTTCGTATTGTAAAAACTAAGAAAAGAATTATTTTAATTCTACTTCTGCTCCAGCTTCTTCTAATGATTTTTTAAGGTTTTCAGCGTCAGCTTTAGAAACCCCTTCTTTCACTTTAGATGGAGCTCCATCTACTACTTCTTTAGCTTCTTTTAGTCCAAGACCAGTAAGGTCTTTTACTAATTTCACTACTGCCAATTTGTTGTCACCTGCACTCTTAAGAATTACATCGAATTCAGTTTTTTCAGCAGCAGCTTCTCCAGCAGCAGCAGGACCAGCAGTTACAGCAACAGCTGCAGCAGCAGGCTCGATACCATACTCATCCTTAAGGATTTGAGCGAGTTCATTTACTTCTTTTACAGTTAAGTTAACTAATTGTTCTGCGAAATTTTTCAAATCTGCCATTTCTATCGTTTTTTAATGGTTTATAAATAAAATTAATGTGTGTGCTATTAACGTTCAGAGAGTGTTTTAACAATACCTGCGATTTTTCCTCCTCCAGACTTAAGAGCAGAAACAACGTTTTTAGCAGGCGATTGCAAGAGGGCAATGATATCTCCGATAAGTTCCTCTTTGGATTTGATAGAAGAGAGAGCGTCCAACTGGTCATCGCCGATGAATACAGCTTCTTCTATATAAGCTCCTTTGAGAAGGAGTTTTTCAGATTTTTTTCTAAAGTTTTTAATCAACTTAGCTGGAGCATTTCCCACTTCGGCATACATCACGGAAGTATTTCCTTTGAGTACAGAAGGAAGATCTCCGAAATTTTTGTCAGAGGCTTCCATAGCCTTTGCTAAGAAAGTGTTTTTTACTACAGCGAGTTTGATATTAGCTTTGAAACAAGCGCGACGAAGGTCGGAAGTCTCCTTTGCATTGAGTCCGGTGAGGTCTGCCAGATAGATCACATGATTGGCTGCTAACTGAGCGGTTAAATCCTCTATTACTACTGATTTTTCTTCTTTTGTCATAATTTTCTCTTTTAACTACTTGTTAGACTGCTTTTGTATCTATAGCTACACTGGGGCTCATAGTACTTGACAAGTAGATAGACTTGATATAAGTACCCTTAGCGGCAGTAGGTTTTAGCTTAATGAGGGTCTGAAGGAGCTCAGTGGCATTCTCAGTAAGTTTTTCAGCAGTGAAGGATACTTTTCCGATGGAAGCATGAACAATCCCTGTTTTATCCACACGGAAGTCTATTTTCCCTGCTTTTACTTCTTGAACAGCCTTACCGATTTCCATAGTTACAGTACCTGTTTTAGGGTTAGGCATAAGCCCACGAGGACCGAGCACACGCCCCAAAGGTCCCAATTTACCCATTACAGCAGGCATAGTAACGATAACATCTACATCAGTCCAGCCGTCTTTGATTTTCTGCAAGTATTCGTCAAGCCCTACATAGTCAGCACCGGCAGCTTTAGCTTCAGCTTCCTTGTCAGGAGTAACGAGCGCTAATACGCGTACATCCTTACCAGTTCCGTGAGGAAGAGTCACTACACCACGTACCATCTGGTTTGCTTTACGAGGGTCAACCCCCAATCTTACTGCGATATCCACAGAAGCATCAAACTTAGTAAAAGAAACTTCTTTTACTTTTTTGCTTCCTTCTGCAAGGCTATATAATTTGTCAGCTTCTATTTTAGATAAAGCCTCTTTGTATTTCTTTGTCAGTTTTGCCATAATCAATCAATTAAAAAGGTTTATCTCCAGTGATTGTGATACCCATAGAACGAGCGGTACCTGCCACTATGCTCATAGCCTTCTCAATAGTGAAAGCACTGAGGTCAGGCAATTTATCTTCAGCGATAGCGCGTACTTGATCCCAAGTGATATTGGCTACCTTTTTACGGTTAGGCTCTCCAGAACCTCCCTTAATTTTGGCTGCTTCCAAGAGTTGAACTGCCGCAGGTGGGGTCTTGATTACAAAATCAAAAGATTTATCTTTGTAAACAGAGATAACAACAGGTAATACTTTACCAGGCTTGTCCTGAGTGCGCGCATTGAATTGCTTACAGAACTCCATGATGTTAACTCCAGCAGCCCCCAAGGCAGGTCCAACCGGTGGCGAAGGATTCGCAGCACCTCCCTTAACTTGTAGTTTAACTACTTTGTGTAATTCTTTTGCCATTGTTCAACTTTAATTTATAATTCTTTAAAATGTATATTCCGCTTTAGAGCGAAGTTTGTTATATTTTTTCTACTTGTGTATAGCTGAGCTCCAGTGGGGTTTTACGACCGAAGATTTTAACAATCACCTCGAGCTTGCGTTTTTCCTCATTTACCTTATCCACATTGCCGGTAAAGCCATTGAAAGGGCCATCGATAACCTTGACAGACTCCCCTACTTCATAAGGGATAAGAACTGTATCTACTTTTTCTTGTAGCTCATCTACAATACCGAGCATTCGATTGACTTCGGACTTGCGGATAGGAGTAGGAGCTCCTCCTTTTGTTTCTCCTAAGAAACCAATCACTCCGGAGATTCCCTTAATCAAGTGAGAGATTTCGCCAGAGAGGTCTGCTTTGATCATCACATATCCAGGGAAGAACACTTTTTCTACATTGACTTTCTTTCCATTGCGAAGTTGTGGTACCTTTTCAGTAGGCACAAGCACCTGCTCTACATAGTCGCCATAGCCCAATCGGCTAATTTCAGACTCTATGTAGTTCTTTACTTTGTTCTCTTGGCCACTTACAGCACGTACTACATACCAATTTTTTTCAAGGACTGCCATTTAGAAAATTTTAAAAATCTGAGCGATGAAGCTTTCAAAGAGGAAGTCCACGCCAGCAATGAATAAAGAAAAAATAACGGAGAATATAGTTACCACCCACAGTAGGCGTTGTGCCTCATTGAAGGGAGTCCAGGTAACATTCTGTGTTAGTTCTGTATAAGATTCTTTGATATAGTTGATCATTACGATTCGTTTTGTCAGTTTATAAAAAACTATATATGGCACGGGTGGAGGGATTCGAACCCCCATCAATGGTTTTGGAGACCACTATTCTACCCTTGAACTACACCCGTATAAAAAGAGTTTTGTTGCCAAAACCCTTTTAAAATATCATGAAATCAAGTCTTATTAGTCAAGGATTTCAGTTACCTGACCAGCACCTACGGTACGACCACCTTCACGGATTGCGAAGCGAAGACCTACGTTAAGAGCGATAGGTTGTAGCAATTCCACAGTGATAGTAAGGTTGTCCCCAGGCATTACCATATCTACTCCTTCAGGAAGGTTGATAGTACCAGTAACGTCGGTTGTACGAACGTAGAACTGAGGGCGGTAGTTATTGTGGAATGGAGTGTGACGTCCACCTTCTTCTTTTTTCAAGATATATACTTCAGCTTTGAACTTAGCGTGAGGTTTTACAGAACCTGGTTTGCAGATTACCATACCACGACGGATATCTTTTTTGTCGATACCACGGAGTAGGAGACCTACGTTGTCACCAGCTTCACCACGGTCAAGGATTTTCTTGAACATCTCAACCCCAGTGATAGTAGAGGTAAGCTTATCAGCTCCCATACCGATGATTTCAACAGCGTCACCAGTGTTAGCGATACCAGTTTCGATACGACCTGTAGCCACAGTACCACGACCAGTGATAGTGAATACGTCCTCGATAGGCATCAAGAAAGGTTTGTCAATATCACGTTGTGGAAGTTCGATCCAGTTGTCTACAGCGTCCATAAGCTGCATTACAGTATCTACCCATTTTTGTTCTCCGTTAAGAGCACCAAGAGCAGAACCTTGGATTACAGGACCATTGTCACCATCGTAATCATAGAAAGAGAGCAATTCGCGTACTTCCATTTCTACGAGTTCCAATAGTTCAGGGTCATCCACCATATCCACTTTGTTAAGGAACACAACGATACGAGGAATACCTACCTGACGACCCAAAAGGATGTGCTCACGAGTTTGAGGCATAGGCCCATCGGTAGCAGCAACCACAAGGATAGCACCGTCCATCTGAGCAGCACCAGTAACCATGTTCTTTACATAGTCGGCGTGGCCTGGACAGTCTACGTGAGCGTAGTGACGGTTCTTAGTTTGATATTCTACGTGTGAAGTGTTGATAGTAATACCACGCTCTTTTTCTTCAGGAGCGTTATCGATAGAGTCGAAACTTCTCGCTTCGGAGAGACCTGCATCAGCCAATACTTTAGTAATAGCAGCAGTCAATGTTGTTTTTCCGTGGTCAACGTGTCCAATAGTACCAATATTAAGGTGCGGTTTGGAACGGTCAAAATTCTCTTTTGCCATGTTTAAATAATTTTAATCTTAGTTATAGAAATTAATATAAAAGGTATATTTCTTATACTACAAAAGAGCCAATGACGAGATTTGAACTCGTGACCTCTTCCTTACCAAGGAAGCGCTCTACCCCTGAGCTACATCGGCTTGTAAAAGAGCGGGAGACGAGGTTCGAACTCGCGACATTCAGCTTGGAAGGCTGACGCTCTACCAACTGAGCTACTCCCGCAATCTTATTAAAATATGTCAATCAAGTAGTGGGGAGAACAGGATTCGAACCTGTGAAGGTGAAAACCAGCAGATTTACAGTCTGCCCTCGTTGGCCGCTTGAGTATCTCCCCTAAGAATCAACAAATAAATATGATAAACATCGAGCCGGTAGAGGGATTCGAACCCACGACCCCGAGATTACAAATCACGTGCTCTGGCCAACTGAGCTATACCGGCATTTTTTGTTCTTTTTCAAACAAAAATTACTCCTTGTTTAACGAGGTGCAAATATACGACATTTTTTTATTCTACCAACAAAAAAATGTATTTTTTTGAAAAATAAGTTATTAACAACCTTATTCCTGCTCTTTACTCTTGATAAAAGTAGGATGTTGCTCTATGGCAAAGGCTACTTTTTCTATGATTTCTTCTACGCTTTCTCGCTCATAATCAATCTCTAAGGGAGCTTTTATCCGCATGGTCTGTTGGATTCCTTTCTTTTTGACCACCACTCCTTTTTTGTCAAAAGAACGCCTGAAGCCATCTATAACAATGGGCACGACGATGGGTTTGTAGGTCTTTATCAGGTGAGCTGTCCCCTTGCGAATGGGTTTCCAAGGTGAGGTAGTCCCCTGAGGGAAGGTAATGAGCCACCCATCTTGGAGGGCAACTCCTATATTTTTGATATCATCGGGATTGACCTCACGGTGTATTTCTTTGCCTTTTTCGCGCCAAGTACGGCTGACTTTTACAGCACCCACATAGGCAAGAATCTTGGGGAGTATCCCCGAGCGCATGGTCTCAGAGGCTGCTACATAATACAGATTGAGCTTAGGTTGCCATACATAGCCTATGTTCTTGAGAGAGTCCACCCGCCCCTTGAGGCTGGCGTTGAACACATGGTACATAGCGATAACATCGGCAAAATATGTCTGGTGATTGGAGATAAAGAGCACCCCTCGCTCAGGTAGAGAACGTATAATCTCTGATCCTTCTATATGTAGGTCGTTAAACCCTCGGTAGCGCCTATGGGTAAGCGAGCCCAAGGTACGTATGATAAATTTTTTTATCCAAAGGGCATGCCCAAAGGGATCTTGTTTCCAGAGTTTGAATCTTGACATTTCTTTTCTTTTTTATTCCCTCAGCCAATGTTCAGGATTGAGTTTGTTGGTGTTTTTATAGACAAAGAATTTCATTTCGGTACGTCCCTCACTATCGGTAAAAATCTTCCCCAGGGGTGTCTTGGCGGAGACCTTTTGCCCCTTACTGACATATACCTGAGTGAGGTTATAATAAATGGTAATAAAATTCCCATGTCGCACCTGTACCGCCTTGTTTCCTCCAGGGATGGAGATGACCGCGGATACTTCCCCATTGAAGACACAGCGAGCATCAGCCCCTCGGGGCGCCATAAGAGAGACACCATTATTATAATGCTTAAGGTCAGGATACACAGGATCGTCATAGGTACCGAACCCTTGTGACTTGTACCCTCGTTCGATAGGCCAAATGAGCTTACCCTTATTGGCTTCGAAGTCCGAGGAAAGCGCTTGCCCCTCAGGAGTAAGGTCAAAGACCTTATCACTGGCGGCGGCAGAGGTAGTAGTCTTGCCTGTAGAAGAAGTCTTAGGCTTTGCCTTCTTGTTGGCCTCGACTATGGCCAAGCGAATCAAGCGGTCTATTTCTCGGTCTATCTTATTGGCTTGCGCTTGTTTCTTCTTAATCTCAGCGGCATACTCACTTTCCTTTTTCTTGATAGAGGCCACCAAGGATTCTTGTTCTTTTCGTTCCTGAGAGAGGCGCGTCTGCTCCTTTTGGTTTTCCTCCACTATCCTGCGCTGGTAGTTATACTGGGAAGAGAGAGAGTCGGCGAGTTGTTGTAGGAGGGTATTCTTTTGCTGAATCTCTTGCGCTTGTTTTTTCCTATATTGGGTATATTGTTGTAAGTACTTTAGGCGCTTGTACCCCTGAGTGAAGCTCTCGGAGGCGAGCAGGAACATCCAGCGGCTTTGGGGAGAACGAGACTTATAGGATTGGAGAATCACCGCCGCATAATTCTTCTTGAGGCTCTCCAGATCCTTCTTGAGCGTGGAGATCTGGTTTTGGTTGTCCTTAATCTGTTGGCTGAGCAGATTGGCCTGATGATTGGTCAGGCGTATAAGCTGTGTACGAGCTGATATTTTTTCACTAATTTCCTCAATCTGAAAGGCCAAGCTCTTGCGCTCCTGCGCCTGCTGAGAGCGCAGTGCGGACATCTCTTGGATCTGTTCCAAGAGCGCTTTCTTCTGCTTTTCCAGCTGCTTTTGTTTTTGAGAAGTTTGCGCAAAAGCACCTGCAAATGACAGGATACATATGAATACTACTAAGCGATGCATTAGGGACGAAGGGTTAAGGGTTGGTAAGCAGAGGGGACACTATAGGGGAATCGTACCGCCACATTGCGCTGGAGAGCACTAAACTGCAAACTTAGCTGCACTTGCTCCCCCCCCTGACTGCCTTGTAGCAATAGGGAGAGCGGGAAGAGCTGCCCCTCCACCGCCTGATAGGTATAAGCAGCATAGAGAGAGCGCTCTCTCTCAGTTTGTTTCTCTTGTACGATGAGCAAACTCTCCATTCTGAAAGCTGCGTTAAGGAAGAAAGACAAGTCCAAAGCATCCTTCTTAAGCGCTCCTTTGTAGCGCTCCCCCTCAGGGGTGAGGGTGGTATGCCTATCGCGGAAAAGCAATTGCCCTAAGAGCAAATTCTCCAAGGCCTCAAAGCCAAGATGTACCCCTAAATATTTTTCAGAGATGGTATAATCCCCCTCGAAATAGGTATTGTCAAGCTTGTTATAGAACTGTACCTTATCCTTGGTAATGAGTGCCTTGGCCATTCCTAAGGGAGCACTGATCCAGATGGTTTCTCCCTTTTTCATTCTAAAAGACAGAGGGATAGCCTGCCCGATCTTACCTATCCTGGAATAAGTGACCGTGAGTGTTCCAGCCAGTGTCTCAAAAGCGGGGAAAGTCTCTTGATGCTTTTCGAGAATTTCCTTTCCTCTGAGAGAGGTATCGGCGACCCCTTGTGTATTGGTAACCTTAGCCGTGCGGCAGCCTGTAAAAAGCACTGCCAAGAGAAAAATATACGAGAATAATGATTTCATTACGCTTTCTGTTTTAAAAGGGTAAAAGTACAATTTTTTCAGCATAGCCCCCCATTCTTGCTGTATTTTATTATACTTTTGCATTTTGTTAAGAATAATTAGCAGCTGCTTTTTTTAATAATGAGGATATATTCCGCCTTAGGCGTGAAGGGGCTAAAACGATTATACTAGCTCCAAATCCCAAAATAAGCCGCTCCAGTTCATAATTATGGCGTACCCTGATACGAAAGACAACCCCATCCTCCCGCTCTTCTACTATCTCTTGAGAATGATGAAAAGGCTTGGTGATCACATAGTTAGCATTGTTCCTATCCACCCAGAAAACCACCTCCTCGATAGGGTTTCCCTCCGAGACGGTAACCCCTATAACATCCTTGAAATACTCATTGGCATCGATATTTTTATCAACATAGGGAGCGGACAAAATATTCACATTTTCCATGCGATCAAGCGCCAAGGTAAGCAGACTTGTCTTGTAGAAAGCAACTAAAAACCACCGATTGTTATACTCCTTGAGGAACTGAGGATGCACGTGCATAGTAGCACTATGGCGCGCCTTGAAGGACTTGTATTCTATGGCCAAGGGCTTTTTCTGCTGTATGGCTTGGTAGATAGGGTCTATATAACTAAGCCCCCTAAGGTGCTCATTCTTATCCAAGTGTATCACCGGATGGTGAGATAGGGTGAGGAAGACAGCATCCTCCAAGCGATGCAGCACCCCATTCATCTGTTGGAAGAAAGAAAAATCCTTGAACTCCTTGAGGAACTCCACCGCCTGACGCATCTTCTTGATATCCTCGTAAGGGATTTCCATTTTGGTAATACTATAGTCCGAGTCGGCATAGCGGTAATACTTATTGTCAAAGACCTCGATAGGGGCATTGTAGCCTATCTTGTCGCTGCGCATATTCTGGATATCGAGCTGTATGGTACGCTTGCTCACGACATTTTCCTTGCCCTCATACTCACAGAGCGCCTCGGTACAGGCGGCGATAAGATCGTCCAAAGTCCACAAGCGTGTGGTGTCCCTCAGACACTTATCAATAGTCTTATAACGAATCAAGGCATTTTTGTTAGTAGCCATAACAGTTGAGAATTTGTAGGTATTTTTTGGAGAATGCAAAGGTAAAAAGAAATGAGAAAAAATAATCCTTGTTTGGGAGTTTTTTCTTATATTTGTACGTTTTTTCAAGTTTTTGATTTTGCAGTTATGAACATCATCACTCTTACCACGGATTTTGGGGAACAAGACTACGGTGTAGGCGCCCTCAAGGGGCAGCTCTATAGCCTTATTCCTCAGGCACGTATTGTAGATATTTCCCATCAGGTGGATCGCTATAGTATCTCGGAAGCTGCGTACCTTTTGGAAGGTGCCTACCGCTATTTTCCTAAGGGAACCATCCATATCGTAGGCGTCAATAACGAACTTTCCCCTGAGTGTGGGCTGCTCCTCTTAGTACATGAGAGGCACTACTTTATCACGGCCGACAATGGATTTGTCTCCCTACTGACGCACAATGCCCCAGAGACAGAAGTTTATCTTCTTGACCTACCCAGTAGAGTGTCCATCTTCCCTACGCTGGAGTTCTCCACCCATATTGCCCAAAAGCTTTGTGAAGGTGCCTTGCCCTCCACATTAGGAACACCCTGTGAGAAGCACCTATATATCACCGACTTTGTTCCTAAGGTGCGCGCCCAAAGGATAGAAGGCACTGTTATCTACATTGATCACTTTGGTAATGTGGTGTCCAATATCACCCGTTCACTGCTCACCCAAGAGGCTAAGGATAGGCGATTTCATGTATATTTCCGCTACCAAAGCGTGGAGAATATCACCTTGGATTCTATTTGTTTGCAGTACAATCAGGTAGAGAAAGATAGCCTTTCGGCAGGAGAGGTCTTTCTGCTATTCAACCATTTAGACTATTTGGAGATGGCCATCTACAAGGCCAATCCGGATGTTTCGGGCGGAAGTGCTAGCCTTATGGGCATCCAGAGAGGAGATACTGTAAGTATTGACCTTATATAAAAATAAAAGAGAGCTTGCGCCCTCTTTTACCAATTCTAACCACAAAATCTAATATATGAAAAACAATTTATCTTCTCGTTGTTTTGCGGTGCAAAGGTATGGCGGTTTTCGCCTCTGAGCAATAGATTTTTATTATTTTTTTCTATAGCACTATAAGTTTTTTATATACCTTGAAGGGGAGAGTATCTTTGCAGTGATCATTGAGCATTGGCAATTAACCACTTACAACTATCTTCGTCCTTTTTCAGTTGTGCCTTGAGCGCCTCTAAGGAAGGAAACTTGACCTCATCACGGATAAAATCTATAAAATAAAGTCGTATTTCCTTGCCATATAAGTCACTACTGAAATCAAAGAAATATACTTCTATACTTTCACCTTTGCCTTCTATGGTAGGATTTTTCCCTATAGAGAGCATCCCAAAGACCTTTTTTCCTTCCCAAAGCATATACACGGCATAGACCCCTATCTTAGGGATGAGCTTATGAGAATTTTCTATCTGTAGGTTGGCCGTAGGATAGCCCAAGGTACGGCCTAACTTCTGTCCATGTACCACGGTACCTGCCAAAGAAAACGAATAACCGAGATAGTGATTAGCCGTCTGCACGTCGCCCTTCTCGAGTGCTTGTCGGATTTTGGTAGAGCTCACCGAGAGGGAGTCTACCTCCTGCACAGGGATTTCCTCCACTTGAAAATGATATTGTTCTCCAAAGGCCTTGAGCTCTTCTATCCCAGCGGAACGGTTTTTCCCAAAACGATGGTCATAGCCTATGATAATCTCCTTGGCTCGAAGTTTTCCCACTAAGAGTTCTCGTACATAATCCTGAGCAGAGAGTGCGGCAAATTCCTTGCTGAAAGGCTGAATGACCAGCTGGGCAATCCCATAGGAAGCCAGAAGTTGTGCCCGCTCCTCTATGGTCTGAATCAGCGCAATAGGAGCGGAGGGGTCGAGTACCATACGCGGATGAGGGAAGAAAGTCAGTACCGTAGGGAGTAAGTCCTGTTCCTTAGCCCTCTCGACCACTTGGGTGATGATTCTTTGGTGTCCTATATGAATCCCGTCGAAGGTGCCGATGGTTAGCACCGTATGCTCAGGAGATTGAAAATGAGTTATATCTGTTACAAGTTGCATCCAAGGTAAATTATTGGTTAGCGTTTTCCCGGCTGGCTAAGAAGAGGTATCTTTTTTCTTCATTGGTGAGACTGTCATAGCCACTTTTGCTGATTTTGTCCAGAATGGTATTGATTCGTTCCTGGGCGTGCTCATTAGTATAGGGAGAAGTGGGAGCCTGTCGAGCTCTTTTGGGAAGAGAGAAAGAGAGCTTCCCCTTGAGAAACAAGCCATAGAGTATTCCTACAAGTGCTCCTCCTAAGTGGGCGATATGCCCTCCTGCATTGCTTATGGGGATACTAAGGAGGTCTGTGGCCACCATCAGTACACCCAACACCCACAAGGGAACAGCCCATACCCCAAAGAGATAAATCCTAAGTGTAGGAGTGTAGGTGGTTAAGAATATCAGTACCGCCATGATCCCTGCAGATCCGCCCAAGAGGTAATCCTCCCGATGAGCAAAGACCGGAAAAATAGCATAGGTAAGCATAAAAAAGAGCCCGCCTGCTACTACCCCTGCTATATATATTCCTAAGAAACGCTTTGGTGTGAAGAGATTCATGAACAAGATCCCTACGAAGTAAAGCATAATCGCATTGAAAAAGCAGTGGATAAAGCTGGCATGGAAGAAGCTATAGGTAATGGCTGTCCAGGGTTGCTGCAATAGCTGGGAAAAGTCCTGTGAGAGTGCAAAGAGATCCCTTACAAAAGGGTCGGTACGCTGCCAGAGGAAGGCAAATAGCTGCGGAAGGATATAACCACAGAGGTAACTTACGATGAGTATATACACTAATGACAGGGAATGCTTGCCCCATATTCTTTTTACAGTTCTATTCATGATCCATTTCTCTGTTATACTTAGTACAACCTTCTGTCATTGAAAGAATTTTTTTGCCAAAGCTTCATCAAGATAAAGCCTATCAGCGCCCCACCCACATGAGCAAAGTGGGCAATATTGCTACCAAAGATGGAATAACCAGTCACCCCTGAGAACAAATCCAAGGCGATGAGGATCGGAATAAAGTACTTAGCCTTGATCGGGATGGGGAGGAACATGAGCATGAGTTCGGCATTAGGGAAAAGAACCCCAAAGGCTACCAAGATCCCATAGATCGCCCCAGAGGCACCTACAGCAGGAATCATATAAGCCGACATCATATCCTTGAAATCACTCTCGGAAAGCGCTTCTTCCCAGCCCGTATTATACATACCTTTCTGTAAGAGCTCCTGCGCCTGGCTTATCGAAAAACCTTTGCTCTGCAAGATGTCCAGCGCTGAGTGAAACTCGTAATAGTTCACCGCTGTATGTAAGAAGGCTGCTCCTAAGCCACAAGCAAAATAAAAGACAATAAAGCGATTGCTACCAAAGTAGCTTTCCAGAGGCATTCCGAAGGAATAAAGAGCAAACATATTAAAGAAAATATGCGCTACAGAGGCGTGCATAAAGAGGTGAGAGAACACCTGCCACCACTGGAAATTGGGGTTTTCTATATAGTAGAGAGCCGCCTTGTCCTGCAACATAGGTATAAAATGTGCCAAGAGGAAGAAGAGTACATTGGCAATGATCAGGTGAGCGACCGCCTTAGTTATATTCATCATGATTTGTCAGAGGGATTAGTTGGGGCTTTTTGCCTTATTTTTGTAAATTCTTAATCTTTTCCGTCAGGCGTGGTACTACCTCAAAGAGGTCGCCTACGATGCCATAGTCAGCAGCCTTGAAGAAAGGCGCTTCGGGATCGGAGTTGATCACCACCTTGACCTTGGAGGCATTCACACCAGCGATGTGCTGGATAGCTCCTGATACCCCCAAAGCGATATAGAGCTCGCAAGCGAGTGGCTTACCCGTTTGCCCAATATGCTCACTATGAGGGCGCCACCCCATATCAGATACGGGCTTAGTACAAGCGGTAGCAGCCCCTAAGGCATCGGCGAGATCCTCCACCAAGTGCCAGTTGTCAGGAGTCTGCATACCACGTCCGCCAGAGACCACGATAGCGGCATCATCGATGGATATTTTACTGGTAAATTTCTCCGTACCCAAGTGCTTGATGCGCTCCTTGGGGAGCTGAGGAGTGTATTCCTCCACCACAGCTTGGGCTGGAGCTTCCTTTATCTCGACCGTATTTCCAGCTAAGGTAATGACCTGCTTAGGCGCCAAAGGCACCCAAGAGATGGCCTTGGAGGAGAAGATCACCTTCTGCACCTGTCCGTCCTTGGGCAAGGAGCTCACATTGGAGAGATAAGCCGCCTGCCAGCTGACGGCGAGCATAGGCGCTAAGTAGCGTGTATTGGCCGAACTGGGGAGCACCACAAGAGAGACCTGCTCTCGCTTGGCTACCTGACTTAGGAGCTCGGCATAAGGCTTAGCCTGAAAAGAGGAGAGTTCAGGAGCTGTTACCTTGACAATCTTACTTACTCCATAGCGGGCTAAGGGTGTAGGATCGGCTACATTTATGGTAAGGGCAATTACCTTGTCAGAGAACGCTTGGGCATAGGAGAGCGCTTCCAAGGTTTTTTTAGTGAATTGGCCGTCGTTGTATTCGGTATATACTAAAGTCATTTTGGTGTCGTTTTAGAATAGTTTTCTTTTGTTGTGCAGTTCGTCGATAAGTTCGTCCAAGTTGTTCGGGTCAATAATTTTGACTGGTGCTTTGGGCTGAGGTTTTTCCAAGGCGGTTATCTTCGGCTGGGAGGAAGCCTCCACAGGGGGGATCACCTCCAAGGGAGCCTTGCGCGCCATCATGATCCCCTTCATGCTGGGGATACGAATTTCGCTTTCTGGGACGATTTCCTTTTGGATGCCCACTACCACAGGTAAGGGAACTTCCAAGTGCTCCTTGCCGCCATCGGTCATACGGGTGATCTTGGCAGCCTTATCCCCCTCAAAAGAGAAGGCAGTTACCTCATCGACAAAGTCGTAATCCAAGAGTGCAGCAAGCATACCGCCCACCATACCGCCATTATAATCCAAGGATTCGCGTCCGCAGAAAATGGCATCGTACTCAGGGGCAATAGCTGCCAACTGCTCAGCTACAAAAAAGCCATCCGTAGGGAAAGTATCGATACGGAGCATGTGGTCAGCACCCAAAGCAAAGGCCTTGCGCAGCACTGGCTCACTATCGGAAAGTCCTACATGGACTAAAGTAAGCTCGGCGCCTACCTCTTCCTTGAGCTGGAGTGCTCGCATAAGCGCTGCTTCATCACTGGGGTTGAGGACAAACTGCACCCCTGAAGGGTCAAAAGCACTTTGATCTGAGGTGAAATTTATCTGAGAAGTGGTATCAGGCACCTGATTGACACATACTAATATTTTCATGAAACTAATTTTTATAAGGGACAAAGATTGATCATTATTTTTAATTTTTGTCCGTGATTATCAATATATTATTTATGGACTATTTGAGTTATATATAAGTTTTTTGACACAGATTTGACACAGTATCGTTGTTTTAGTTGTTTCTGTAAATCACTGAAATTTAAAGAAATTGCGGTTTTTCTCCTCCCTTCGCAGTTTTAAAGCCGTTCGCAGTTGCAGCCTCTGGCTGCCAAAAAAAGCCATAGGGCGCAGCCCTATACCGCTTTAAAACGATCCCCGAAGGGTACGACTTTGGCGCAGCCCCCTCGCTTCCCCTATACACCCCCTTCAAACTTCTAATATTTTTGGAAACTTTGGAAACCATAGCGAAAAGAGCGTGTTTGTTATCTTTATTCTTTCTCTCTATATTATTATATATCAATATATTATAAAGAGAGAAAAGGGTATAATAAAAGGGGGTAAAGTGGTTTCTAAAAATGGTTTCCAAAAATTTTCGCTTATTTGACTTTGGAAACTTTGGAAACCAAATTTTATTGCCTTGGTTTCTAAAAAATAAGCTGGTGTTCCTTCTTTATATAGAATACAAACTTTTCGAGCTCCTGAAAGATCTTCTTTGTCTTCTCATTGAGTACTATTGCGATCGCTTCACTTTGTGAATACTTGTCAGGTTCCTTTGGCAATATATAGGAAGTACGTTTTGTATTCATCTTCTCTATAACCAATTGGTTAAATTCTTTCAAAAGCGTTCTGATCTTCTCTACACTTCTACGAGACTTCTTTTGCGCAATGAAATTACTTATCCTTTCAGATTCCTTTACAAAACTTGTTGTTTTCTGTATAGATTCCAAGGAATAACCATACCAAGCATTCTGTTGATAGATGTTTTCTTGAAAATTATTTACATCAAGGGTTTGTAATAATTTTTTTATAACCTCTTTATCCTCATAGCTTAGTCTTTTTCTTTTATAATACTCAAAAGATACTATTAGGGATACTCCCACTGTTGCTGAAACTATAGAAAAGCTATCCAAAAAGGATAATGTACTTGATAAAAACATAACTTAAATATTTAGTATTACACAGCAAAAATACTAAATATTAATAATATAGGAAATACTATTCGTTATTTTTTTTCTGTTTTTATTAGCTTTTATATAGTTCCATTTAAGGTAGCTATCAGAAAAGAAAAATCTATTTTTTTATTTTCTTCTGTGAATATATCAATTTTTTCCAATAATTCTTTCTTTATTAAAGGATCCAAATTCCTAATTTTAGATTTGTGCTTTCTACATAATTTAATTAATTTACGTAAATATAGTTTTACTACAGGTTCCACCTTTTCCTCATATAAAGGAGAAGAAACATTATTGGCATATAATAGAAACATTATCAGATTTTTGAACTTACTAAAAAATGAAAAACTCCCACTATTTTTCAAATAATGATCAGTTAATATTGTCCCATAGAACTCAAAGCCTAATCCAGATACTAAATTTCTAAGTTCATCATCCATCTGATTTGTATGTTCTTTTACATCTTCTCTAAGTTTTTCTATTTCTGTATCTACTTCTTGGGAAATATCAGCTTTTAGTTTGTCTATTTCCTTTTTCATCTGAAATACACTAAATATCTGCCAGCCTAGTAAAAACGTAACTAATATACCTAAAATACCAACTAATACTCCATATACATCAAACTCATAGGGAGCAACCCTTATATTAAACACAAAAAAGTTAATAATACAAATTATAATAGCTGTTATTGATAAAACTATACTTATAGATGCTTTTTTCATATTAGTTATTTAATATCTCTAAGCTGTTATCCCCAAAGATAAGTTTCATTACTTGATCCTTCTTATCTTTTTTGAGTTCTATTTGCAAAATAGCTTTTATATCCTCTTCGTTTTCTTTGTTATACGATCCCTTATTGGGATATGTTATAATATCCACTACATCCATTTTAAAAAAAATAGCTATTTGCAATAATCTGTCAATAGTTAAATCTCTCTCACCTCTCTCTAAGAGACTATAACTCCCTTGTTCTATCTCTAAAAATTCAGCAATAGTCTTCTGTGTAATCTTTTTATTTACACGAATTTTTGAGATATTCTCTAATATTTTATCTTTAGTAATCATAATAGACAAATTTAAGTAATTAATTTTCAATAATATATATTTAAAAATAATATTTTATTGCGAAAAAGAATATTTTATATTGCAAATTGAAATATTATTCGTAAATTTGTCCCGCGAAACAAACATAAAACACGTACTTAATTACGTGCTGTTATTAAGTACAAAAATACGTAATATTTATTAAACAAGAAAAAAATAATGATAAAATCGCAAAAAGTAATAGTTACCCTAAAGCCTTCTATAAAGGAAAAGATTAATGATATTGTTATCACCAATTTGTCCCTAAAAACAAGTGAAAAGTACCGCACAATAAAGGATTGGCTCAAAAAAGACAGTGAAAAACTTACTCATTATTCCTTTTTACTGGCTTTGAGTGAATTATTACAGCTTCCTATAGACCAATTGATAAACATTGATAGATGTTAATAGCTATATTTTACTGGAGTTGTATTCTTTTTTTACTAATAAGATTGTTTTATGATACAGAATAACATGCAAGAACATATAAACGAATTGGTGAAAATACTCTCTAATACAGAAGGTATTACCTATATCACCCAGCGAATAGTGAAAACACAGGTGCATTTTTCTTTTATCTTTGAATCTTACAAGGTATTAGATGATTTAAAGCAGAAAATGCCTGAGGATTGGTTTTTATTTATTGTAGGATCTCATAATATCTGTTATCTCTCTTACAAACAATCTGACTTGGAGCGTTATTTTGAGCGTCTACAACTGGTGAAAGCCGCTTTTTTCATAGATGATTTTATAAATATATTTTGCAATAAACACTAATCCATTAGCTACTGAAAAGCCGTGTTCTTCTGCGCAATATAGGCACGGCTTTCTTTTTCAGTGGCTATTAAAAACGGGTAGCAATGGACATCAACTTAGAACAACTCAAACAGGAACTTTGGAATGCAACCGATTATGGCCGTCAGTTTTTTGAAGACGAATTTGCCTCTGAAATAGCGCGCAATCGTGGACGCCTCAAAGGTTTTGCCGTACGTACTGAGGATAAAACTGGTTCCTGCCATATTAACCAAAAAACAAGTGATAAAGGCCCTGCCCCTTATACCTTTACAGATTTCGGGGTAGAAAATAAAGGTATGAATGCGATTGATTATGTGGTAAAGCGTGATCATTGTACCTTTTGGGAAGCCCTGAAAAAACTATGTAGCCAATATGGGGTGCCACTTCCTGAGGGTAATAAGGTAACTCCCACGGTGGAATTTTCCTCTAATGTAGAGGAGGACGAAGGTTTTTGGAAAGTCAATTTTTCTTCTTCTTACAAAAACAAGAAACTACTACAACGCTTGTTCCCTTTCTATACAGAGGAGCTTTTAAAGGAATATGTTTTTAAGGAAATAGAAAGCTACCAGACTGTTGGAGTTAATGAAAAAGGGAATAAATACAAAAAAACAACTATTGCCAATGCTGATTTTCCTATTTTTGGTTATGACAAGGGAGATTATGTAAAGATATACCAACCTTATGCCCCTAAAGGAGACGCTTTTATACACAAACATTCGTTTGTTGGGGATAAAAGCGGCAAACGTATCATATATGGCTGGGATCGGCTCTTTGAGAAGGTAGAATATGAGACCATAAAGCAAGTTATCAAGGATCTGAAAACAGCAAGAAATAGTGAGACAAAAAAGGATCTTTTGGCTCAATTGGACGCTCTCAAGTTGGAAACGGTAATCATCGCCACAGGAGGTACGGACGGCATTAATATTGCCTCACTGGGGTATGATGTCATTTGGTTCAACTCCGAAACGGAGGTAATCAATAGCCAAGAGTATTACGAGCTTTCCCAAATAGCCAAAAATATCTATTACATACCCGATTTGGACGAAACAGGGGTTAAGCAAGCGGTACAAATAGCCGATAGCTTCTTAGATATAAAGCTGGTTTGGCTTCCCAAGGATCTTAAATATTCCAAGAAAAAAGACTTTGCCGACTGGTTGCGCCGTGAGAAGAATGCAGGCAAGGAGATTCTTCAAGCTATCTTCGCCAAAATGCTCAATCAGGCGCTTAACTTCCGTTTTTGGACGTTCTCTGACAAGGGTACTGTACAGTTCAATCCTACTAAAATCATTCACTTTCTACACCTCAAGGGCTTTTATACCTTTGCTTCCAACTATTCTGAGCAAAAGGAGGACGAATGCGAATTTGTCAGCCTCAAGCAGGGCAAATTAGAAAAAATACTCAGTACAGATATTAAGAAATATGTATTGGAATGGATTGACAACAAGGTATATAATGAGCAGGTGCGCAACCGAGTGTTTTCGGCAGCAGCTTTCCAACCTTCACACCTTAAAATGCTTCCTATATTTGACAAAGACATTACTAACTACGGGCGTTCGTATCAGTGGTATTTCTTTGCCAACGAAGCCATAAAGATACAGAAGGATAGTATTGCTTCCTACAAATATTCAGGAGCGCTCAAGGTGCAATTTTGGAAAGATGAGATCATCAACCATAACATATCCCTACTAACGCCCTTTTTCGAGAAATACACCGATGAGCAGGGACGTACACGTATCAAGATACTTAATAAGGATAGCAATTATTTCAAAGTATTGATTAATTCCAGCCGTATCTATTGGGAAAAGGACGCTAACGAAGAACATAAGGACTTAAACCCTTTTGGAATATCGAGCGAAAACCTTACCGAAGCCGAAAACTACGAACAGGAATTGCACCTGATGAATAAAATATACTGTGTGGGCTATATGCTGCACCAGCACAAGCGAGAATCAGAGAGCTTTATCGTAATAGGCACTGACTACAAGGGAGGAAACAGCGTAAAGGGATCCTACGGAGGTACGGCAAAGTCTTTTTTGGTCAATGGCATTCGCAAAATGCTAAAGAGTAAATACATTGACGGGAAAACACTCGGCAATAACAAGTTCCCTTACGATAAGGTAACCGAAAAAACACGGTTGGTTTTCTTGGACGATATGAATTTCAATCAGGATTTCCGAGACTTTTACAATAAAGTAACGGGGGACTTTGAAGCCAACCACAAGGGAGGAAAGATCTATTACATTCCCTTTGAGCGAAGCCCTAAAATGGCAGCTACAACTAACTACGTTCCCGACTTTGAGGAAAGTTCCTTGGTGCGCCGCTTGCTATTCTACCAAAACGGAGACTATTACCATGCCAAAACTCCTAAGAATGATTACCTGTTTTCACGAAAGATTTCCGATGACTTTGGTGGGCGTGATATAATGAATAGTGATTACAGTGCGGAGGAATGGAATGCCGATTATAATTTTCTGTTCAACTGCTTGCAGTTTTACCTATCGTGCGACCAGCCTATTATGGCACCTTTAGAAGCCTTGCAGAACAGACGTGCATTGCTTTCTATTGGGGATAATTGCTTGAACTTCCTCAATGATTATTTCGCCGATGAGGCAAAACTCAATCACTGGATTAACAAGCCTGAATTTGTCCGAGAGGCAATCGGCGAGCTGGGTAACAAATACACCCCTTACCAAGTGTATAAGAAGCTACAAGAGTATTGTAATATCCATAAATGGGAGTTACAGAAGGCTAAGCGCAAAACCGAAAATGGCAATTCCTTAGAGCATTTCTATATAGACACTAAGCAGCTGGGGGATATACCCGCCATAGAAGAGCCTACGCAACCTTCAACCCCTCCCGCTCCACATATAACCGATAACCTAAGTCAAGAAATAGATTTTTAAGTATGAAAATTATTGACCTTTTTAGCGGAATTGGGGGCTTTGCTCTGGGCTTCCAGCGGGCAGGTTACCAATTCACAGAGCATTATTTTAGTGAGATCGACAAACAAGCTATTGCTAACTATAAATACAATTTTCCACATGCCAAATACATCGGAGACATTACCACTCTTCAGCCCGCAGACATTGCAGGAGCAGACATTATCACTTTCGGATCGCCTTGCCAAGATTTCAGCCTTGCTGGAAAGCGTGCTGGACTTAAAGGAAACAAAAGTAGCCTTATCCAGCACGCAATTGCCCTCATTACTCACGTCCGACCAAGTATTTTTATCTGGGAAAATGTTAAGGGAGCTTACTCCTCAAATGCTGGCGCGGACTTTTGGGCAATTATCAAAGCGTTTGCCTACATTGATGGTTACCGATTTGAACAACAATTGCTTAATACAAAATGGCTACTTCCCCAAAATCGCGAGCGGATCTACTTTATCGGCCATCTTGCAGGAAGAAGTATCCCAGGAGTATTTCCTATCGGAGAGAATGATTTCCCTTTTACAAAAGAAACGGAAAGTCAATTACAAGCCCCGATTAGTACAACTCTCAAAGCAAGTGGAGCAATGCGACCTGACGACACCTATATAATACCCAAGGTTGCAGCAACCCTCACAGGCGGAGGACACTCAGGAGGTCTACATTCTGATATGACTGTGATACAACTAAATCCGTCTAAGGAATCCAACGGTAGGCAGCCCTATCAACAAAATAGAGTTTTTGACTCTAAAGGAATAAGCCCCGCTCTAACAAAACACAATTCTGACTTTATTATAAAGCAACGTTCGCGAGGTAAAAATAAAGGTACAGACATGAAGATCTGCCCTACCATATCGAGCAACGCCTTTCAAGAAAACAACTTACTTAATGGTGTGCGTAGATTGACAGAAATAGAATGCGAACGATTGCAAGGTTTTCCCGACAACTGGACACAATATGGTGACTACAACGGCGCAATAAAACCAATTGCTAAGACACAACGATACAAGCTCATAGGCAACGCCGTAACCGTGGATATAGTAGAATTAATAGCTAAACGATTAAAATTTTTAGAACCATGAAAGAAATTTACTTTAAGAGAGGCGATAAAGTAAGACTAACCAGATTGAATATGGAGGGTATAATTATTAGTATTGCTTACATTAGTTATGAATCTCTAAGTTACAATGTGGAAGTTTGTGGATCTACAGTTGTAGTAAATGTAAACAATTTAGAAAAAATATAGAACATGAAAACCATAAAATTCCGTGCTAAAACAAAAAACGGGGAGTGGATATATAACTTAGCTCCTTTAGTTCCTTTCTCTGTCTCTGATCCTACAGATTTTGACAGGGACACCCTCACCCAGTTCACAGGCCTACATGACTGCCATGGGGTAGAAATCTACGAGGGGGATTTTCTGAAAATCAATCTATCTGAGGGGTACAAAATACGCTTGGTATGCTACAACGAGGACGTAATGGGCTTTTGCTTGGCTCATTTGGAGGATTGGAACGATCCTTTTCTTTACAATCTATATCAATTCTCTTTCAGTTGGTGGGAGCGTTTTAAGAATGATATTGAGGTCATTGGCAATAGGTACGATAACCCAGAAATATTTAACCAATATGCTAAGTAGAGCGGAGTTTAACCGCAATATGCAACTTTACCTTGATGCTCACCGCTTTTGCGTTGATCATGGAGTGTTTGTCTATGCTGGGGCAATTCCTAACCGTATCAATACGCTATACGTTGAGGTGAACGATCACGGCAAGATTCAGCGCGGCAAAGAGTATTATACCAATGAAGAAGCTCAGCTAAAAATATACGAAATTTATTTGCATATTTACAAGAAAATGAGTAACTTGCACGCTCAAAACTAAACAACTAAATGAAAATTCTCAAACCCATAAAAACAAAAAAGGATCTCTTCTCCCTGTACCTCTCCCAGTACAGTGAGAAGAACATACGTGCCTATATCAACGATATTATCCAGCAGTACAGACCTAAAGCCAACGCCTACTGTAAGAACGTGAGCCGTCAGGAGTTCCTGACCTTTGTTGAACTCTACGGCTTGCCCAATGGCTACACCCTCTCGGAGGAACTCCAAAACGAGATAAAGACAAGAAACCTAAAAGTGTAACCGCTAAAAGGTGTATTGTCTAAACAGACAACACACGATAAATAACTATTACCCACTATTGCAATACCTATTAACAACTATTTCGCTTTGGTATAATTTTTGTGCTTTGAATAAAAATAATTTGTATCTTTGTACCCAAATAAGAATCTTATGCCAGCAACATTAACACGCCCAAGAACAGCCATGAGGAAACCTGCCGTTTCACAAGGGCTAAAAAGAGTAGCTACCCAAAAGAAAACAGCTACAACTACTAAAAAGAAAACAATAGATGAGTTAGGTAAAAGAGCTCAAGACATTATTAGCAAGTACGATATTAAACCTTTTAACCGAAAAGAATTATATGGTAATTTGTGATACAAATATCATTGGCAAATATCTTTTTAAAGATCCCTTAGTACTAAGGCAAATAAACCTACTGGGAGGTATGAAAAACATCTATATCACCCCTATAGTATATATAGAAATCATACATTGGCTTAGTAGTTATCAAAAATTCACTCGTGAGGACAGAAAAGAAATAAAAAAATTCTTGGACGAGTTGAAAATGCTACACCTCAACAAGGGTATTTCCGAGCTTTCTATTGAAATTTCTAAGAAAGATAACAGCCTTGATATGCCTGATATTTTGATAGGAGCAACAGGGGTATATTATGACCTCCCTGTATATACCCACAATCTCAAACACTTTAAACTGATAAAAGGAATTACCTTATACAAAGAAGAATAAATCATTCATACACAATATTTTACAAAAACTTTCATCCCTCACGTGAAAGTTTTTTTGTTTTTCCCTTGTTTATTCCAAAATTAGTTGTACCTTTGCAACGTTGAAACAAGAGCAACACTTGTTTAAAGTTGCAAAATATATTATTTACGATATATCCGTGAAGGTGTCGTATAGCCGTAATGCTATACAGCAAAAAGCGTAAGCTCTTGTTTCAACAGCACCCACTCACGGATACCTTATTTTTATATACTATGTTGAAACAAGAAACCAACCCCGCTGTGGTGAATAACAGTAGCCCCAGCACTTACTGCTTTGATGTGGAAGCGGTCAATCAATTCTTCGCCGAGGAGATCCACGTACAGGAATTTACCCGCTATATGCGTATGCTGATCTACGAAACTACCCGCCTGCACCTGCGCTATTGCGACACAGCCTCTGGTGAACTCTCCGAGGAAGTGCTACAAGCCTATGACTACCTAAACGGACTTTCCGAGGTACTTAATCCCTATTTCACGAACCCTAAATTATAAAGCTATGGACTTGAGAACATTATATTTTGTAGGACAACGTGTGTTTTATGTATATTGCGGAAATATAATAGAAGTAAAAATAAGAGAAATACACCTTCAAGTTGTTGATTTAGGAAAAAAGAATCTTATTCAAATTCATTATAATGTTTTCAATAAGTTTTTTGTACTAAAAGATATTAATGAAAAAGAGCTTTTTTCCTCCAAGGAAGAACTTTTAAACGCCTTAGCAGGTGATGAATTTGCTGTTGTACCTTTAAAAAACTAAAATCATGAGAACAAAGAAATGTCACTACATAAGCCCCAGCGGCGAGCTCCTCTATACCGAGGAACGTTTGTACCTCTTTGGCTGGCTTATCTATACCTTTAGATATAAAACCGTATAAACTCAGGCAATTTTTTTTTTACATTTTCCTCCTCTGCACGGCACACGCAGGGGAGGTTTTTTTGTCCCCTTCCTTTGTAAAATTAAGAATATATTAACACGAAGACTGCCCAAGACTTCCCAATCCTGCCCAAAAGTGCCCAATCCTGCCTTTTTCCTTGTGGGCTGTTTTATCTTTGTGGCTGATAAACAAAGTAACAATAAAATCATTTCGCCTATGCCCAATATAAACCAAGCGCTTCACCGCAAAGTACGTTCGGACTATCCGCAGGATATATTCCCGAAAGTGGCTTGTAAGCGTACCGTATTGGGCGATGGCGATACGTTCTTTTCTGTAAGACAGATAGTAACAACTATTGACACCTATTACTCTCAGTGTGATAAGATAGCCAAAGCGCTCAAAGGGCGTACTCTGGCCATTACCTGTAGGAATGTGCACAACTTTCTGTACCATCACTTCCAATACAAAGCCGATGATGAAGTACAGCAGTTGCGCTCTCCTGCCTGCTCGTGGGCGCAACGCTTTTCAGGCATTGACTGCAAGAGCTACACCATACTGGCAGGGGCAATACTTAAAGCCATGGGTTACAATAGTTATGTAAGGCAGATCAAGCAGCCTTTTAGTCAATACCCCGACGAGTATTCGCATGTATACTTATTGGTGCCGGCCTCTCAGAAACGACAATGATTTACACAAAGGGTATTATGTCATAGATGGCACCATACCTACTATGCAAGAAACCTTATTTTCCGAAAAAGCAGACGAAATAGTAACAGCTATGAAACATATAGGACTTAACGGCGCGCAGAATGCGCTTTTTGGATTTACTCACGCTAAGGGGCTAACGAGCTACCTCGGACGGCAATGCCGGCAAAAGTTATGAAGATGGAAAGTTTCATAAGGGAATAGGCACAGCCAATAAAGTTGGTAATGACCTATTGAATTTTGGAGGGTCATTATACGAAGGATACAAAAAATATTTTGGAAATGGCTCTGGGCGTACCAATGCCGCTCCTCCTCCTGTCTATAATGACAATTCCGATGTGATCCGCCGACAACAAGCCGAATATCGTGCGGCTTTGGAAAAAGAAGCTGAGCGCTTGGCCGAAATAGGCAAGAGACAAGAAGCTGAGAAATTGAGAATGGAAAAAGAGGAATACGAGCGCCGAATAGCAGACGCCGAACGCCGAGCACAAGGATATTATCCAAATGGAAATAACTACAATGAGCCTAACAAACCAAAAGATAATACTATTCTGTATGTGGCAGGAGGTTTGGGATTATTAGGAATCTTGGCAATAGTGATAATGTCTAACAAAAAATAAAAGCCATGAAGGGAGTACATTTATTTCCTCAAGAAGAAAAACAACAGGGACTTAATGCCCCTCCTGGCAGGGCCGAGATTGTGGATACCGATTATGACCCTGTAATCAATATGACTTTTGCGGAGTATGAAAACAATCTACAAGAACATGCCCAGCTGGCCATGTCAGTCCATGAAAAGATGTCAGCCCTTGTGGTAGGGCTCATTACTGTAGGAGCGCTCTCCAACGCATGGAACCCTGTAGGGTGGGTGCTGGCCGCTGTTGCCTTAGTCATTAGGGTATTGGTGGAACTAAAAGTGTTCAATGAAAAATCCGCTTGGGACAAGGATCGTGCCGAGGGTGCTTGGAATGAGATCAGCAATTATTACGAGTATAGTGTATTAGGAGAGAGAACAGGAGAGACAGACGAACAAGGAAGGCCTAAGCACCGAGGAGGTTTAGCCTCCATGCTTTCCTCTACTCATTTTTTGGATGAGACTGTACAAACTATGATGAATACAGCGCTAAAGGGACTTTGTATCTATGAGGCTGTTTTCCTAAAGGAAAGAAGCAAAGATTGGAGCAGCAAGGAAACCAAAGCAAACTTGGATCAGCTAAGAGACCTCGGACAAGCTCTCAAAAGTAATTTCTTAGGAAAAATAAAAACTTACGAACGGGTATATAACATAGAATATCAAAAAATACCTGTAAATCTCGGAGATAGCCTTTTCAGTGGAGACCTCCATGATCTAAAAGTAAGGCAGGCTCCTATAGACTTACAAGATCCTTTCACCGATGTTACTTTTGAACTGATAGCCATAAAGCTCAAGCGTAAGCCTGAATACGAAGGCGCAGGTATTACCTTTTCTGATTTCAAGGACGCTGCCTCCCCTAAGGCCTCTTTTCTTGAAAAAGTCCTTAATGACCCCAACGAAGTAAAGGGGCTGTTTGAACTGGGAAAACAACAAATTTCGACGCTAAAACTTGACGGATACTTAACGGCTGATGAAGCCGATCGCCTTTTGTTCAAAAACTGGATGAATACAGCCCCTGCCTATGACAAGGCAGAGTATAGCTATAACTGGAACATGCCGTTTGACCCTAAAGCGGCTCAGAACAGAAACCTAACGGAAGGGGATTACCTCTCCCAAAAATGTCAGGGAATGGATAGGGTATTACAGGACTTTGCCAACAAAGTACCCCCTTACCAGAATGCCACCGCGCAAGATGTGATTAAGGTACTCAAGGACGCCAAGGCGCACCATGACAAGCAGTATAAGGGAAAACCTGGATCAGGATTCTGTAAGAGTGTAGCCCGAGGGGGCTCTCCTGGAGCTGCCTATGCACTGAAAAAGTTTGGGATTAACCTCAATGACTATGACGAGGATTTCAACCTAAAGAAAATCGAACGCTCCTCTGCCTTTACCAACGCTATTGGGGAAACAGACACGAGGTCTAACAGGCCAATTCCTGGAGTGGAAGTCCCTAATGGCTACACCGATGAGCGTGTAAAAGCGCCTGTACCGAAGGCCACGCCGCCAGCTCCGGCACCTGCTCCGCTTGCGCCTAATGCCACACCTGAGCAGCCCAAGCCACAGCCCGCGCCGAATACGCCCTCAGCTCCCGCACCTGTGAAACCCTCAGCGCCTGCCAATACGTTACAGGCGGAGAATAAGACCCCACAGAAACAAGCGCCTAAGAAAAAAAGCCTCTGGTGGCTTTGGATCTTGGCCATAGGAACTGGCTATTATATGTTGAAGGATCAACAACCTAAAAAGAAAGAAAATGGCTAATGTAAATATAGAATTTCAAGGAGATTTTCAGTACCTAAAGTATGAGTTTACCCCTCGCTTGCGGGCGCTTATTAAGAATGTCCATACAGTGATGAACTCCTACAATGCGGCTTTCTTTGAGCGTTGCAAAGGCTTTGGCGACTTGGAGAGTATCAAGCGCGAGGCCTTAGCCACCGGAAGGCTCCCCCAAGGGGTAGAATCGGCCATGAAAGCCGCAGGAGCCTTCAAGCCTATTGCAGCTACTACCCTTCTTTGGAGTATTGCTAATCAGATAGCCTCTTTTGCCAATTTTCATTTTTGGTATTGGAAAAAGAATTTTTCGGACAATGCGCCTCAGCAGAACGGCAGGAATGTCAATAGTGTATACAATGTCATGCGAAGCGAGTTTGCCTATGGCTTGACCTATGCGCTCTCTGTTCCTTTTTTATATAGAATTGGCCAAGGGGTGAACCTATTGTATTACCCACGCCCTGAGTTTGTAGATTTTTATAAGGCAAAACCTTTTCATGGCACCAATGCCCTAACAGTGGAGCCTATGCGCTTTGCTCAGAAGAAGAGAACAGAAAGCGGCGTGATGACCTCTACTTTTATTGGCTTTGATCACTCTATAGGAATAGATACCTCTTTGGCAGAGAGATTAAGCACCATAAACAGCGGAGGTACTCGAATACCTTTTGTGGCAGGAGTGGGCAGTGATAATCCCTATCAGACCCGTCAGGAGCGACTAAGTGTGATATTTTATCATTACTTCTGTCTCAATAACAGACAGATTGCACATAACCAACCGCTAAAGAATGCCGGCAATGTAAGCAATTACTTTGTGTTCTCCAAGAAGGATTTTTATACACTCTCTGAGGAATGTGTGATTGCGCGCTTTTGGAATTTCTTTGCTAAGAATATTTCATTGAATTTTGACCCATCAGGGCGCGAAGGCGACCCCGCTTTCGGAGGAAAGGTACTCATAGGAGGAGGACAAACAACATCGCCTGTATGTGACTATTACGCACGCTTTAAGAAGCAGTCCCTACAGGGAACTTTTGAAGAGCGTCTCAGTAGGTTTTCCATTCCTTCTACAGAGATTTTGCAAGTACCAGAGCTTTCGGACGCTGAGATACAAGAAGGGCTCGCCCTCTTAGAAAAGGAAAAGCGCCCATTCTCTATAGGGGTAGACCTCAAGACAATGACCACAGGCAAAGAGCTAACCCAGCGTAGTAATATGTTACAGCCAAACCTAATGGAAAAGCTATTGTACTATGAGACCAAGGCACGTACGAACCATGTACTATTAGTGAACAAAGGGGTTAATGACTTGTTCAACTTTAATACAGGTATTCGCTATTTGCCACAGCTATAACCCAAAAACGAATGATTATGCACCCATGTATGCCAAGGCCTACCCCCGCAAAGAAAGTGGAAAAAGTAGACATACCAGCGCCCCAAGAGCCACCAAAAGTAATTTATATTGCGGTGCCTCAGCGGAGCCAAAAAGAAGAAAACGAACAACAAACAATTAATTATAAACTGAAATGGTGGCATGTAGCCATAGCTTTTGTGGCTGGTTACGCTCTTGCCTCCTCTAATTCTAAAAAGGCTTAAAAATGAACTTTAAGAAACCTAAAATGGAAAATCTGACAGGAGCCCTTGTAACAGGAGGTTCCGCAGTGGCAGGAGCAGCTGCCTCTAACCTGCTTGTAGCCGAGCTTACTAAAAAGCCTTCTGGCGACGAAAAGAAAGACAAGTCCAAGCGCCAATTGGTCAAAGGAGGTGCCGTAGCGGCTGCCCTTTTGGGATTGGCTTGTGTAGATGGCAATGACACATCGGCTAACGCTTTGCGTGGTGCCTTTGTAGGTATGGCAGGAGCACAAGGAATTTCCTTGGCACGCGAATTTACCTCAGCGACTGCTGGCACAACAGTAAAACGTGCTTTAGGCCTTGGTTGCCCTTGTCAAGAACAACAAGAAGGCTTGGGCTATGTAGACCAGCCTGAATGGTTTACCCCAGTGTATGATCAGGTAGATTATTCTGCCTATGATAGCACCTCCCAAGCTCAAGAAAGCACACAAGGGCGTAACCCCTTGGCAGGATTCACCCCTCGCGAATCCTATGTATAACTGAATGATTCACCTTTTAAAATAGATTAAAAATGGACAATAGACAAGTTCAATTAGAACGTTCCAACCACGTTCTTACTGCAATGGGTGTAGATACCCGCAACGCAAAAGTGATGGACAGAACTCAGTACCTTACCTTCGATGGAAAGGGAAAAAGCTCTGTAGTGTTGCTCATCGACAGTAACACCAAAAAGCTCGTAGGGGATACCTCTTTCGACGCCAACAAGTTCAACAAAGGTCGCTACTTTGTTATCGACGGGATCCGTGTTCTCATAGAAGACAAGGCTACTTCCTTGCATGAATCAGATTGGAAAGGAGCGCCTAACTCCGCAATTCTCAACTCTGAGCTAAAGATCTCTCAGGACGAAGATTTGTTGGTATTGCCTGTATCAGACTTGGTATATACCAAGATCTCCGAAGGAGAAGACAATGGCTTCCGTAGCATTGCCTCTGCTCCTGTGATCGTTCCTGAAAAGGAAATCAACATCTCTTGGCAGTTCCCACAAGGAGCCAGCGTACCAAGCTCACAAACACAGTTCGTACGTATCGAGCTAAGAGGATTTGAGTTTTTCACAAACTAATTTTTCTCTTAATAATTATCAATGAAAAGGCCTTGTCGCTAAGGCAAGGCTTTTTTGATAATTATTCCCTAACTCACTAAAAAGAAAAATCATGCACACCAAAGAAGAAGTATATAACATAGACATCAAGGTCGGAGAGAAAGGAAACAACATCTTTATCACTCCTGTAGCAGGCCGTGTGATTGGCTTACTCATCTACCACAACAAAGGCGATGAATTTGTGGCCAATGCTGGACTAAAAGCAGATGATGGCACTTACATTTCCAAAATGCAGCATATCCGCAACTATCGCTCCCGTGAGAGTTGCTACTTTACAGGCTGTAAGCCCGTGGACTTTCAGACACAAGGAAAAACTTACACCTTGGAAATCACTACAGAGGAGGCTGTGGCCAACAAAGATTTTAAAGGCCAACTGATCCTTATATACGAAGATACTCGTTTTAACAACTGCGGCAATGAATAAAAGCAAGTGGAACACTCAGAAAATATACTCCAACTCCTCTTTTTTATTACGAGGTGTTACCTCCCTTACCCTCTACAATTCAGGAGAAAGTAAGGTATATTTCCGTGAGAGAACATTAGAAAAGGGTGATTATTACCTTTTGGAAGGTGATGGAACTGCCTCTGATATTGATTTAGAAATCTCTTTCGAAAACGGAAGAGGGGAAGCCATCTTGGATTATCGTGCCTTACAAAAATGTAGAACAGAATGAAAAAAGAACTCATTGATATTATTAACAGACTTAAAAACTCTCCCAGTATCCTTATCTCAGTTATTAATAAGGAAACGGGGCAGCCTTTGGTACGTTCTTTCTCGGCAGATCGCTTTGTAGAGAAATATGGCAGTGTGGAAGGCTTTTTTAACTCCTTAGTATCGGAGGGAATTAGCCAAATTATCGTCGAGGAAAGACGAAAACTCGGCAATACGACAAGGAGCTTTTCCGAGCCAAAAACTTTTATACTCGGCCCCAAGGAAGAAGAAACTCCACCACAAGATACCCCCGAAGTTATGCCCGCCACCGTTTCCCCTGCCCCCCTTCAACAGCCTATGGGGCAAATGGGACTGATGGGGCTTAGTTTTCCTCAGATGATGGACTTGCATGTGAAAGCACATGATCAAGGACGCTTGGAGGTGGAAAATAAGTTTTTGAAAGAGAAAAACGAAAAGTTAGAACAAGAGATTGCCGCCCTCAAGGAAGAACGCTTAGCCGACAAATTTAGCGAAGCGAAAGCCAAAGGTAATAACGAAATGCTCTTGGGTATTGTTCAAAATCTCCCTATGCTTATGGGTGCTTTCAAGGGGGGCGCTCCTACAGGTCTCCAAGGGGCCGACGGAGAGCTGCCCCAAGTACCCGAAGGAAAAGGGGTCATTATTCAGGAATTTGCTCAGACCTCCCCAGAGGTAGACAGCTTTATGCTCAAAATACTACATTTAGTATTCGAAAGCAAAGAGTTTTACGAAGAAGTAAGCAAATTAGTAAGTAAATATGAAACTAAATAACAAGTAAAAATGGAAATAACGATAAAAATTAACAGTAACAATCCTATTGACGCACAAGCGCGCCAAGCAAAGTTACAAGCCATTGCGCTTTTGGACGATAAGACATTAGCGCTTTTCCACGAAATCGCTACTAACGAAAAGTTTCGTAAAAAATTTGTAGCCAACGAAAAACTTCTTAGAAAATTTGTATAACCATGCCACGAAAGAAAACAACAGCCCTCAAGGGAGTAGCTACCACTGTTGCAGCTACTTCTGTTGGTAAATACTTAGATAATCACCCCGAAGCGATAGAGGCTGCGGGGCGCAAGGCAAAAACTGCTGTCAATGTAGGGCTTGTCCTAATCAGCTTTACAGTAATAAGCATAGGCGGGGCGTTGTTCTACAACTTGTATTGGAAAAACAGATTTAGAAAGATGGACTATGACCCTAACCAAAAGCCGGCTACTATTAGCGCAGGTCTGGCAAAAAGCAAGGCAGATATGATCTATAGGGCGCTGCATGGCATAGGGGCTAACTACAACACAGTATATAATGCCTTGCGTGGCATGGGACACAATAACTATGTAGCTATTTACAATGCTTTTGGTAAGCGTACCCCTGCAACGAGTTTTTCTATGGGAAACAAAAATGATATGGACTTGAGCCAGTGGATACAAGATCAGTTTAGTGGAGACAAATTAGCCGCCCTAAGAGCACAAGTAGGCAGCGCATTTTTTTAAAACAGATAACTATGAAAAAGAAATATATACTCTGGAGTGCTTTCGGCGTTGGGGTCATTACCATCACTCTTTCTTTACTACTGAAAAAAAAGCCTGCAATCCCCAATGGAGGAGGCGCTTATGGTAAGTATTACAACAAGCTCAATGACCCTGATTATAGGGCGTTTATTGCGGACTTTGCCAACAATCGCGAATTGGTCTCTGAGTATGCCCAACAGCTACACAATGCCATGAAGGAAGAAGGAACCAATTTTAATAAGATATTGGAGATAATGAGTAATTTAGACGAGACACAAATGAAAATAGTATCGGATCGCTTTGGTAAAAGGGCCTACTATAACCGTTTGTTTGGTAAGATTCCGATGGCAAGTGGGAAAATGCTCACCCTCAAGGAATGGTTTAAGGAAGAATTGGACAAAAGCGAATACCAGCAAGTCAAGGACAGATACCCTAATCTTTTTTAACGATGAAGACAGAAACACGATTTATAACCGGTAAGGTTACCGATGAAAAAGGGGAACCACTCTTAGGGGTCAATGTAGTTGTCAAGAACAGCCAACCCATACAGGGAACTGCCACAGATAGTCACGGTATATACAAGCTCACAGCACCTGTAGGGAGCCAATTGGTATTTTCTTTTATAGGTAGGCAAACCATGGAATCCTCACCCATTACCAAAACTTCCAGCAAGTTTCCTACAGTGGTACTCAGGGAGGTTGCCGAGGAATTGGACGAACTTACCTTTACCGCTCCCAAGAAGGAGCCCGAAAAGAATCTCCCTCCGACCCAGCCGAAGAAAGAAAACCCTATACAAAAATATTATAACCCACAGACGACAATAACACAAAAGAATAGCTATAACCAAAACCTAAAGGACGCAAAACTGCTAATGTTAGGCGGGGGAATACTCCTATTTGGTTTGCTTATAGCAACACTGAACAACTCACAAACTCAAAAAGTAAGCAAAAAAGTAAACTTATGATCGGCATACCTCATAGAATGATTTGTAACTGTAACAATCAGGGAAACAATCAAGGGAATAACCAAGGGAATAATCAGGCCCCCAAGAAAGTAACGCTATATGCAGCTGTGCTGCTATCTGGAGTAACAGGAAATAAGGAAGGAAAGATCACTACCAAGGAGATTGTTTTTGATCCCAAGCTACCTACCCTCCAAGAGATAGAACTAAATCTTCCTGTTTTCGACGGAGGGGTGAAAAATGTAGTCGTATGGGCTTCCTTGCCTGGCTTTAGGTTAGAGGGGGCATGGAAACAAAACAATCCTCACCAAGCGACCGATTTGGAGATGTTGGACAATCCCAATATAACAGGCGCTGAGCTGCTTCAAAAACTTGATGATTTACCAGGAGTTGAGTACATGTCTACAGCCTTAGGTACCGCTCCCGAAGGAGAGTGGAACCTATACCACAAGGATAAAAGTGCTGGGTATGGAGATGTAATCATAAAATACAAATTTACAGGTCACCTCCAAGCACTACAACATTAAAAACTAAAGACAAAAACAATTATGATCGCCCTTGAACATGTAGTAACAATACTCTCCTCCCTCATCGGAGGAGGTTTGTTAGGAATTTTATTTGAGCGCCGCAAGCGACGTGCCGAAACCGAAGCTATAGAAGCTGATGTAATAGAAAAAATACAATCCTCTTACGGCCACTTCGTAGAAGACTATAACAAACGATATGAAGAGCTTGTTAAAGAAAACGAATACCTCCGGAGGAAGATAAAAGAATTAGAAGAACGCCTTAATGACCTAACCAAATGAAAAATATTTTACTATCCCTTTTACTTTCTCTCCTTGCAGTTGCTTGTAAATCGGTTAAGGAAACACAGCAGAGCCAAGAGGTTACCCAAAGGACGCGTATAGACAGTATTTTTGTAGAAAAACAAGTGCCTTTGCGAGATACAGTCTATATCAATATCCCTGAAATACGAACCATAAAGCCCGAATGTGATAGCCTGTGTAACGAGGAGGTACGCAAGATTATGCAACAAATCTCGGTCAATAGGCAACAAGGAGAAGACAGCCAAGGGGTCTATTACAATAGGCACAAAGGGCAGTTAGTAGTATATCAGAATATCGGTGCACGACAAAGCACCTACCAAGAAAAGTTTTCAGGATATTCTCATACGAAAGCTGTAGAACAAACAAAGATAGTCAAACAATATTATGTTCCAAAGCTCGTTAAAATATTAGCCTTTATCGGCGGGGGTACCCTCCTCTTTGGTGTGTTTTGGATAGGCTTTAGAATAAAGGAAAAAATAAGATTATGAAAACAAGATCAATTGTACTCTTAGGCCTTTTTGGTTTAGGAATCGCCATATATGGTATGGCAAAAGCAAAAGCAGGGCAGGCAAAGCGTCTTTTTGAAAAAGTCATGTTCTCTTTCCACAGATACCGAGATTCAGGAGCTAAAATCTTTCAGAACAAAATATGGTTAAGGTTGGACTTTGCTTTGACCAACCCCACAGCGGAGGACTTTTTTATAGATACCAACGGCTCTATTCAACTCAAGGTCATGCGTGTTTACCTCAAAGGCAAACAGATAGGTTATGCCACCCTTCCCGAATTTTACAAACTAAACTTGCGCGCAGGAGGTACTGCCTATATAGAAGATGTATATATAGAACTTAATGGAATTTCCTTAGCTGGAGAAATATGGGACATGATTGCCCAAAACAAAAAGGATTGGGTAAAATACACTGATATTATTAACAAACTATCCTTTGAAATAGATATTGACGGATTCGGACAAATATACACACTAAAACAATCTTTTTCATAACATTAAAGCTGTAAACATGAGAACTTTTACAACAAACGAATACAAAAACAGTCCCCTATACCAAAATAACCCTGGTAACCTTCCCAACAAAGGGGAAGATTGGGGAGGTAAAGTGCCAAAAGCACTTAGAAAAGGTAATGATAAGTATGAAGAATTTATCACTGTAGAATACGGATTGCGTGCCTTAATGATCAATATTCGTACAATCATGGATAAGGGAAAGAGAAATACCATATTGGAATTTTCCCACCGCTTCCACCCCGCAGCAGGCACCCAAAAGGTAGCACTATATCAATCTACCCTGTCCAAGGCTTTGGGAGTAGACAAAAACAAGAGAATTACGGCATTTACCAAGGATTTTTATATAAAGATGGCTAAGGCAATTGCCAGTATAGAAATGGGGAGCAGTGCGCACTTTATTCCTGAGGACGCCTATGATACAGCTTATATCTATATGGGAATAAATATGACCAGTGGTGGAAATCCTGTAATGCCAGAGAACAAAAAACCTGCCAATACACCCCCCAATAAACCCAGTGGCAGAAATACCCAACAGAACGGAGGCAACAAACAAGGGGATAGTACCCCTCAACAAGGAGGAGGAAACCAACAAGGGAATACCCAACAAGGAGGAAACAATCTTACAGACCCTAACCTACAAAACCCCTACCCCACAGATCCTAATAGCGGCCAAGGTAGCAACGTATTCCTGTGGGTAGGTGTCGCTATAGTGGTTGGCACGGGTGGATACCTGCTGTATGATCACTATGCACAAAAAGGGAAGAAAAAATAACCTATAAACCAATAGATATGACTGATTTAAGAAGACTTACCACAATTCGTGGACTGAGAAATAATAACCCTGGAAATATTCGAATGAGCGACACCGCTTGGCAAGGTAAAATCTCCAAGGAATTTAATACGGACACCAACAAGGCCTTTGAACAGTTCGAGAGTTTGGAATATGGGTTGCGTGCTCTGATGAAGAATGCTTATACATGGATACAGAGAGGAAAAAACACCTTGGAAAAACTCATTAGTGTTTGGGCGCCCCCTCACGAGAACAAAACAGGAAGATATATAGACTATGTAGCAGCGCAAATGCAGATCGCAAAAAACCAGCCGTTTAAAAAACTTGATCGTAAGTTTTTTATATCCTTAGCCAAAGCCATTACAGAGATGGAAAACGGAGCGGCCGCAGCTCAATCATTGGTGCCGTATAGTGCTTATGAAAAAGCCTTTTCCATGATGGGCAATGTAAGCTACATACCTTCTGTTGAAAAAAAAAACGAATAGGAATCATAGGTATAGCCCTCGTTGCGGGGGCTGCCTTTTGCCTTTATAAATATTATAACCCCAGACTATGGCACAAAAAAAGACAACGCAAAAAAGTACAAGTGTAAGCCAGTTCCACCTAAAGGATATACTTGCCCTTTCTCTTTCTGCCGCTGCTGTTTTCTTAGCAGGGTATCAAGTACATTTGGCAATTAAGCACGATAAACAAAATTCTAAACAGTAAAAATATGGCCTCTATATATGCAACCACAAAAGGTTTTAACGAACTCTGGCAAAAGGTAACTCAAGAGAAAGAAACATTAGATAAGTATAAAAAGAAAATTCCGCCTTTCATTATTAACAATGATGTTGCCCTTACTTATACTCTTGGGATAGAGCATTATAGTGAGATATTAGCAGAATTGAATACTATAAAAAATGAAGAAATGGAAGATTGGGTAATTGATGTCTTCCCTTCTTTATATGCAAGTATAGATTCGCTTATATCCGACATGAAGTCTCTTTTGGCTAATTATGAATCGGAATTAAAGAAAAACAAGGTAATTCCTTCTGAAAAGCCCTCGGATCCACCTGCTCAGACGCCCCCAACCAATACGGTCATTCCTTCATCAACGCCACCTGTGACCCAAGCTCCCCCCACAAACACCACGCCTACTATAAGCGAAAAAAACACAGAAGGCGGCCCCAAGGTAAAGGATAGTAACACAGGGGAACCCTCCTTAGCACCAACCGAGAAAAAAGAGGTTTCTCCGGAAGGAACCCCTAAGACAGAAGCTCCCAAAAAAGGTTTCTTTACTCCAACCAATATCGTGATCCTGTTTTTACTATTTGGAGCAGGTGTATATTTTTATAACCAAAAGAAGTAACCAACTATGACAGCACTTGAAGCCTTTAACGCCTTAGATAACCGAGAAGTCTCCCGTAAGGAAGTAGAACAAGTCTTGACCCAAGCAAAAGCCGAGAATAACACTGCTATTATATACCGATTGAGCCGCGTGCTCAATGATAGCCCCGAAGCTACTCATTTTGAGATTACCATTACTCACTATGATAGCCCTGTGGGGCTTTCTGGCGTGCAGCATACAGGCGACTACCGCGAAGCCTTGGACGATTGTGGCCGCCTACGCAAAGGCTGGAAGTTCGTCAAGGGCAACGTGGTAAAGGTAGAGGAAAAACCTAAAAAAGAAGCTAAACCAAAGAAGGAGAAAGCACCACAGAAGGAAGAAACCACTAAGGAAGTATCAGGCCCCAAGGTAAAAAATTTTGAAGCCTTCGATGATTTGCAGGCGCAACTGCTCGCTGAAAATGCTGATATTCCTGAAAGTGAAGTCTTGGATTTCCTCTACAATTTTACAGACGCTTTTGAAGAGGGAAAAACAGTCTTTCGTTTTTGGAATACACCAGGGAAGAAGCCTACAGAAGCCGTGCTACAATATAAAAAACCCCCCCTCCTTACTCGTTTGCAGAATCCCTCTGCTAAAATGCGTGCCTATGAGCTTACTCCTCGTGGGTATGAGCTATTGGAGAAATTCCATAAAGGGGTAGAACGTATAAAAAAGACTTATGACCTTGGCTATATCGCAGGAATACAGAAACTTTATAATTTTTTGAGAGATAGAAAAGCCTATACAAAAAAGGAAAATGTCGAAGATTCGTCTAAAAAAAAAGTAGAAAAAGCGCCCGCTAAGGCGACAAAGTCCCTAAAATCAGGGAAAGAAAAAGGCGAAAACGTGGCTAATTTCACCCTATTGCAGGAGCCTACTAAGGTTTTTCTTGAGTTTGAAGACGAGAAAAACCAAGCCTATTACAAAAAGTCTGCCAACAAGCAAGGCGCTGTGGGAGCTGACTTTTTAAAGAAGGTACTAAAAGACTTAAAAAAACAGAATCTCAGGGAGGAGCCTCGTGGCTTTATCAATACAGAAGATTTTCCCGTAAGTCCTACTATTTCAAAAGTTACAGGTATTGATAGTCTGAAAACAGTCGTTGTAAAAGACAAAAATCGTCCTACCTTAGAATGTGTACTAATAGAAGCCGATCGCTATGTGGCTACAGACTTGTATAATATAATCCTTTTGAATCGTTCTAAGAATGACGGACTGAAAACAGGAGCTCTGTATGATCCTAATTACAAATGTACAAATATAGGAGGCTGTTCAAAGGAGGAATATTATAGGGATATAGAAATAGGTTATCTTAATTATAAAGCAGTATTGACCGAAAATCCTGTATATACTTCCGACTGGGGAGCTATAGAGCCTATTATACAACATTTGAAATCTGGACTTGAGGTGATAAGAAAGATTTATGATTGGAAAAAGGTTTATTTGGTTAAGATTACTTCTAATGTAGGAGAGGGACATTACAATCTGAAATATCTATTAAATGACTTACAAATCTTACAAAGCAATGGAGCTAAAAAAATAAGGTTATATACCAATAAGTTAGATGAAAAATTAAATATAGAAACAGACAATGGAAATATAGTGGTGACGATGGCTGTATATATGGAGGATCGTAGTAATTATGCTGATGTGATAAGCCCGCTAAGAATTGCCCCTATCCAATTGCATTTCACCCAAAACCGCAAGGAAGAAAAAGGCCTTTCCGGTGTGGATTACTCCCAAGGGCTTTTTGGAGATATAGGTCTCAATGCCCCTCGCCACGAAGGTATTCTCAAGGAAGCGCTTAATGATTGCGGTCGTCTGAAAAAAGGATGGAAGTTTGAGAAAGGAAAAGCCGTTAAGGTAGAGACTAAAAAAGGAAAAGACAAGGAAGGAGAACAAAAGGAACTTGATTTATACATGCAAGAAATGAAGACGGCTATAAAAGAGAGCAAAGCAGGAAAATTTGATAAGAAAAATATTCTCTCGTGGCTGTCTAAATTTCCTGATAAGGTAAAAGGGCTGTTATATAACTTTTTATATCATCATTATCTGCTTGATCAAGAGGAGGCTAAATTGAGAAAATCAAAAAAATTGGTTCCTTTTGGCTTGATCAGTGTGCAGGCTGGCATAAGTGAGTTTGTGAGCAAACTTATGGACTTAGAACGGGAAGACTTCTTTGACCTATATTTCTTCTTTAGAGATAATATGGACGAATGTATTGAATTACTTGAAGATAAAGAGGTTAAGAAAAATTATTATGAAAAGAAGAAAAAAGGCCTTTCCGGCGTGGACTACTCCCAAGGGCTTTTTGGTGCCGTCCCCGAAGTCTCTACCGAAAGGTTTAAAAAAATGAAAGTAAATGAATTGCGAACTTTTACTTTGAGATATTATAACCTATTCTTAAAAGGAGATAGTGTAACTATAGAAAGACACTTAAAGGAAGTTGTCTTTACCAATAAGGCAGGTAGAAAAATAGCCCACGGTGAAGCTATGTATAGTGAAAAAGCTGCTGTGATTGCTCAATTAAAAACACTGATTAAGAACTCTACCTATAATAATTGGGGAGATAGAAAGCCCCAAGATCACCCTGATATTTTAGGGTATCTGAATTTTAAGTCAAAGATAACTATTGATGGAGAAAAAAGGCACCTGAGAATATCAATTATAGTGGATAAGGATAGAAAACTAAAACTTAAAAGCTATGATGTAGGCAAAAAGAAAAGCCGAGATCCACAAGGGGGTTTACCCTCAGCCGAAGGATCTCAGCTTTTTAAAACGGTTCAATCCACACAAGACCCAGTAGGCACCTTGCAAGACGGGCGAACTGAACCGCTTTCTGAGGGCAAAGGTACAAAAAAATCTTTATCCCGCAAGAAAAAAGAAGAAAATTTTGGTCTCAATGCGTCCGAAGCCCCTGTAACCTCCTTGCCTGCTCCAAGGCAAACCCTCGCCCAGCAGTTGGCAACATGCCCCGAAGTGCGAGAGAGTTTCTTAGTGGCCGACGAGCAAATGAGCCTTTTCCTTGGGGCCTTGGAGAAAAAGACAAAGGACAGCCTTGTAATCACGCTCACTGGCAAACAAGGTAGCGGAAAAACGCGCTTTGCCTTTCAGTTTATGAATGCCCTGGCGCAACGCTATCGTGTAGGACACGCCTCTATCGAGGAGCACCCCGAAAGTGTGCTGTACGAGGAAAAAGCCTATCAGTACCTAAACGATACAGCCTTGGAGCATATCACCGCTCAGGACGTGCGTTCCTTGGCAGAGCTGGACACTATGATTCGTACCAATGAAGTGATCGTAATTGATTCCTTTCAGAAAATGCGTGAGCTGGCACCTCATTTTGAGATTGACAAGGACTTGCGCAAGAAGTATGACGGCAAGCTGTTTTTAGTGATTTTCCAGCAAACGGCAGACGGCAAAATGCGTGGAGGTAGCAAAAGCCAGTATGACGGCGATATTATTCTCTTTACCGAGACCTTTCCCGATTACCGCGAGAACTATGTATATCCCGACAAAAACCGCTACAACAAGCGGCCCGCCACCGAGCTACAATATAGCATATACGAACAACGTATGCTCGCCACGGCTCCCGAAGTGCCCGCCCTACCCGCTCACTACGAGCCTACAGAAAGTGAAGAACTGAATTTTGAAGTGTTATAATATGAAAGTAGAAATAATCTCTTATAGAACAGGTGTAGATGTGTTGGGATTTCCTATAATTCACGAACACATATTTATAGAAAGCACAAAAGAAAGTGCCTCTCATTCCAAAAAAGGAAAGAATATGTCGAAGAAAAGGTATTTGTACAATACTGTACAACATTTTCTTTCAAGAGAAGTAAAACAATTATAAAAGAATAAGGTATGAACAAAGAAAAACAACAAGTGTTTGAGCGAGTTCGTGTAGAATATGACGAGCTTAGAGAGAAAATAGGTAAGTTAAAAGATTTCTTGAAAAGCGAGAAAATTAAACAAATAGACACTACACAAGCCTATTTACTAAGAATACAGTATGACACGATGACAGCTTACGCTAATATCTTAGAAAAAAGATTAGCTCTTTACGAGGAAGAATCAAAAACAACAGATTTTAATTAAATATTTAATTTTATGGCAACAAAGAAAGTCGGCTTGAAAGCCAATGGACGGCTCAAGAAAGGTTTCCGTTACAACGAGAACGGACGTATTGTGAAAGCGAAGAAAGCAACTGCGAAGAAAACTCGTAAGCGCTAACCCTTGAGCACTAATCCCTATCCCCGTAAGGATAGGGATTTTTTATTTGGTACAATTTTTTTACATTTTTCTCCTCTGCAAGACACGCGCGGGGGAGGTTTTTTATGCTCGGTTTCCAAAAATGGGCTCGGTTTCCAAAAATTTCCCCCTTTGGTTTCCAAAAATAATAAAGATTTGGAAACTTATATAAATACAATGTAACTATATGAAAATAAACAGCTTATAACAATATAAATTGCTGTAAGGTGATTTTTGAGTTATTTTGTAACTTATTGAAAATCAGCAATAGGTTTCTAAGTTTCCAAAGTTTCCAAAAAAACGGCTACTCCGCCCTACTCTCGTTGCGTAGAATTATCAGTAATGAATATTTTTGACTGTTTCATCAGCGGAGTTGTTGCGAGCGGTGTATATCTCCGTTATCTTTAGATCCGAGTGGCGCGCTTGATCTCTCACCTTAATAGCAGGAACGCCAGCGTTAAGCATATCTGTTATGCCCGTGTCCTTGAGCGAATAAAACTGTACCTCTTTTCTAAAGTGATATTTTTTGCGCACATTCTCCCAATGATAGAATAAATTCGTAATCGCTTGCTTCCCTGGTACAAACTTCTTTCCAAACAAAAATAGGTCTTTGGAGGCATTGCCAATATGTTCTTTCAACTCCTCTATGAATATATTTGGAATGGTTACATTCTCCGTCTTTCTATTTTTGGAAATACTGCTGGGTATGGTTATGTAACTCTTTTCAATGTTTACGTGCTCCACCTTTAGTTTTTTAAGCTCATTAGGACGAATAAAACAGTAATAGGTAGTCATACAGAATATGTAAAAATGGAAATTCTCCCCTTTTAAGAGAGCTAATTTAGCTTTTTCTTTCTCATTGAGTACTACCCTTGTTTTCTCTTTTATAGACTTTTTCTTTGTATTTTTTACTGGACTTTCTTTTGTAAACCCCTTCGACAAACAGAAGTTGAAAAAAGTTCGCATACACGTAAGGTAAAAGTTGTAAGTTCTTGCGCTTTTTTCTTTCTCTATATAGATTCTATCCAAGAAATGATCACATATAAGCGTAGAAATATCAGATATAAACTTGGCATTTTTCTGGTATATGGATAAATATTCAGTAAAAGCCGTAATAAAGTGTTTGTAATTGTTGCAAGTAGATTTTCTTTTCACCCCGTCCGAAAGTTCCTTGGAGAGTGTTTTTAGGTAATAATCAAAACAGTAATCAATTGTTTTTACCTCTGTAAGGTTGCCCATGTATGGAGACCAGCCCGAATACAGTTGCTCGTTAAGTGTGTCTATCATCTTTTGAGCAAAGCGCAAGCGTTCTTTTTTGTTGCTCATTTTAGGCACCCTATTGCGAAACCTAACCAGCTTGTCCGATTGAGGATCCTTAGCATAATACACAATTAGCCAATCAGTGCCTATACGGAGCTCAGCAGGCTTAAATGCCACCATGGGTATAATGGAAGATTGTTTGTTGTTTTTAGGCATTTTTTTATTTAGGGCTATGAGAATAGTCCTAAAATAATTCCTATTGAATGCGTGTCACGATATTGACACAACCACGGCGCAAAATTACGTATAAATATTTGAATATCAAAATATTATATCATTTTTGTTTAATTGCAAGGGACAAAGATACAATTTTAAGTGAAAAATGAAAAGTGAAAAGTGAAAAATATTTGAGAAGAGAAGAAAGACAAGAGAAAAATAAAAAAAGAAAAATCAGATAATCTTTTATAAATGACAGATATTCAAGTGTTGAATTAATAACTATTGTAAGTTCCGTTAGTAAGTGAAATTTTTATACAAGGTTTTGTTGTTCTGAATATTGCTACACAGAGCAATATTCTGAACAATAAAAAAGAGAGAAAAATCTAATCATTTTTCTCTCTTTTAAAAAATCTTATTTTATCAAATAACCATAAGTTATATGGTCATTCTTCACTCTCGTTATGCTTTTGGTATAAGGGATTTGTAGAAGACAAAGCCAAAACCAAAAGTAAGCATCAGGTGGAAAGGAAACAACCCAAAGTCATTGAGCTTGATGCCACTGTACAACCCAAAGAGGAAATAGCACATGAGTAAAAACTCAAAAATCATATTGGGAGAAAGCTTTTTGTTAATATACTTATTCCCTTTCCATGAATCCTTCAGAGAGCTAATATTGAACTTAGGGGTACGAACGAATTCGGTTTTCTTGCCCCAATAGCCCTGCAATACTGCTGATACATTGTGCAAAGAAAAGCCCAATGCCACAGAGAAGAAGCTAAAGAAAAGCTTGACATAGTCCACAAAGTCATCAAAAGTCTTTCCTTGTATATTCTTATAGGTAATCCAATAACAACCAAAGAGAATCACCGTACTAACGATAAAGAAGCTGGTGAGCTTGAACACCCAACCCAAATCCGGATAAGCTTCCTTGATATACATCATTGGTACACTGAGTATCGCTACAATAAAGACATAGAGGAACATGGAACTATTGAGTAAGTGCATTACTCCATGGAATTTGGTCTTCCACCCTATGTTCTTAGAAGCCAAGATATTGCGCACCGACTTGCGGAACACCTCTGCCCCACCCTTGTTCCAACGGAACTGCTGAGAGCGAGCTGCGGAAACCACTACAGGAAGCTCTGCAGGAGTTTCTACATCCTCCAAATACTTGAACTTCCACTTCTTAAGTTGAGCTCGGTAACTTAGGTCTAAGTCCTCTGTAAGGGTATCCCCTTCCCAGTTGCCCGCATCCAAGATGGTTTTCTTTCTCCAGATACCGGCAGTACCATTGAAGTTGATAAAGTGTCCTTTGCTATTGCGTCCTACTTGTTCGAGGGTGAAGTGTGTATCGAGCGCCAATGCTTGTATCTTGGTGAGTAAGGAATAGTTACGGTTGATATGTCCCCAACGGGTCTGTACCACCCCTATTTGTTCGTCCTTGAAGTAGACTACTGTCTGCTTGAGCCAGTCGGGCTTAGGAAGGAAGTCCGCATCGAAGATGGCAATAAAATCCCCTTTGGCGATAGCTGTTCCATACTTAAGGGCACCTGCCTTGAACCCTTCTCGGTTTTCGCGGCGGATATGAACGATATCCAAGCCTGTTTGCTGAAGCTCGGCAATGATACGTGCTGTCTCAGCTACTGAGTCGTCAGTAGAGTCATCCAACACTTGTATCTCCAACTTGTTCTTAGGATACTCCAGCTTGGCTATATTCTCCAAGAGACGAGGTACTACATATTTCTCATTGTAGATAGGAAGCTGTACAGTCACATAAGGGATCTCATTAGGATCCAATAAGTTGAACTTGGGCGCTTCGTTATTCTGATGCTTGTTCTTTAGATAGTTCACAGACAGGTTGAGTATTGTCAAACTATAAAAGAAAATCAACAACAATGACAAGCAATATATAGTGATAACTACATAGGTGATGATAAGTCCTAAATTCATAATCACACATTTTTAATTGGGGGCAAAATTACGTTTTTTTTCGCAACCCACAATGATTATTTTTGATATTTTTAAAACAAACTTCTTTTTTTCTTAAATAAAAATAAACTCCCCCTTCTCAGGAGGAGCTTGACAGAATAATTTTAAAACTTATTTATTATGAAAAACCTTTCTATTTTTGGAATTTGGCATATTTGCTCTTGAACTTATCGATACGTCCAGCGGTATCTATAAGTTTTGCCTTCCCAGTATAGTATGGGTGGGAAGTACGAGAAATTTCCAACTTAACCAAAGGATATTCTACGCCTTCTACTTCTATAGTATCTTTGGCTTCTACAGTTGACTTGGTGATAAAGATATCATCATTGGACATATCTTTGAAAACAACCAAACGATAATTTGAGGGGTGTATCTCTTTTTTCATATTTTTCTTCTCATTTTTTCGAGGTGCAAAGGTACTACTTTTTTTTGAATTGACAAACAAAAAAAATGTTTTTTATTCACAACCTCTATTTTTAACATTTTTTATCTTTTCCATTCCTTCTCTACGGTGAGCAAAGTGCCGAAAATCAGGACTTTTTCTCCGAACTGAAGGAAGAGTTCTTTGCGGTGCGGCGCTTCTACAACTTCTTGAAAATGAACAATATCTTCTTCTTTTTCCGCTTCATACTGCACGCCGAAGGCCTTACTGCCGAGAGCATCGGTATGTATCTGTAAAAGCTTTGCTGCAGAACACTTACTTTGCCTTAGCAAAGGCTCCAAGCGTGAAGCTATCCACTCCTGCCAGAGAGGATATACTTCCTCTTCTATGTGATAGGTAAGGTTGTAAATATATTTCATATGCTATTTCCGACAATAATTTGGCTATAAGTTCCACTTGAGCCCCACAAAATAGGTGCGCCCTGGGGAAATACTCGAATAGAAACTGGTAGAAGGTGTTACGTAATCGAATAGGTTATCTATCCCTGCATTGAGCGTAAAGTGATAAGGGAGGTTTTTAGAAAACTGTAAGCGCCAGATGCTATAGGGGGCATAATATGTGTAAGTATTTTCTCCGTCATAAATATCCGACCCGCTGACATACTTGCCACTGAGGATGATATTGGGCAGGTATTTCATATCGGCCTGTTCTACATATTCCGCCTTGGCAGTAAAGGTATGCGGACGCACATCCGAACGGCTATTGCTGCTGGTATAATAAGCATAAGAACCCTTCAGGCGGAAATACTTACTGGGGCGATAGGTAGCTGCTATTTCGGAGCTCATGATATCGGTATTCCCTCCGTAATTGACATAACGAATGGTATCGCTGGCTTGTGTCCACCTATAAGCAATCTTATCCTTGACCTTGGAATATTGTGTCATGGCAGTAATATTCCATTTTCTGGCATTGAAATCCACGGAAAGTGTAATATTACGACTTGTTTCTGGCTTCAGGTCTTTGTTGCCCATGATCTGAAAGCCTCCCCCCCATGGATGAAACCAATTGGTATACAGTTCCTTGAGTGTAGGAGATCGGAAACCTGTAGAAAACCCTCCGCGGAAGGTGAACTGCTCCACCCTGAACATCCCTGAGAGGCGATAAGTCAAGTATTCTTTAAAAAGAGAATGGTAATCCATACGCACTCCGGTAACTAAAGTAAAGGCATCCGAAAGTGCCCATTCCTGCTGGGTAAAAATCGCATAGTTCTGAGCATTTTTCTTTTCCTCTGTTCCCTGATTTGTAAAGCGAAAACTCAATAGTTCATCGGAATTTCCTTCGGCACCTGCCACCAAGGAATGTTTTTCAAAAAGTGTTTGGTTATACTGAGCCCCTACCCGTAGGATAGAGTTTTCATAGCTTTTCTCCTTCTCATTGAGCAATACATAATACTTGTACTTATCATAGCGATCGTAAGCTGCCGAAAGACTCAGGGTCTTGCTATCAGTAATTTTGTAATCCGACTTGAATGCTGCTGTATAGTTATAGTAACGATCTCTGAGCTTCTTAGAACTCTCGGTACCTGCATTGCGCTCACTGAAATAATAGCTGGGCGTCAGGGTAATATTCCACTTAGGCGAGAGGTTAAAAGAGAGCTTAGGCGTAGCCCCATAGTTGGTAAATCCGGCTATGTTCAGTTCGCCCATCGGGGAGAGTATTTCTGAACCATTTTTGTAGGTTTTCAGAGGTTCTTTATCCACTATGACATAGGGTTCTCGGAAATTATAGAAAGAAGACAGGCGCAGACTTCCCCATTTTTGCTTAGTCGCTACAGAGAAATTTGTCTTATGATCCTTTTTGGTATTATAAAGATAGCTTGCACTAAGCTCCAAGGGTTTTTGGGCATTCTTTGTAATGATATTGATCACCCCACCCAAGGCATTAGAGCCATAGAGAGAAGAGGAAGCCCCCTTGATAATCTCTATACGTTCGATATTGTCCAAGTCGATACGATCATAGTCGATATTGTCAAAGGTCTCCCCTGCCATACGTTCGCCATCCATAAGGAAAAGCACATACTTTCCCCCGAAGCCCATCATATTGATATTGGGCATTCCCCCATCATAGGTAAAGTTGATTCCAGAGAATTCATTTTCCAAGAAAGATTGGAAGTCAGGAGCCTGAGCCTTTTGAATCTCCTGAGCGGTAACCACCTGTACTGTGATAGGCACATTCTTTAGATTGCGTTCTGTACGGGTAGCGGTAACCACTACTTCCCCTACTTCTATTTCTTTGTCCTTGCAGAGGGCAAAGATATAGTTTTTTTCGTCTTTTTTGAGAGAGACTTTAAAGAAATGGCCTTTGTAATCATCCTTAGTCACATAGAAATGATGAATCCCCTTCGGAAGGTCAGGGAAAGAGAACCGCCCCTCGGTATCGGTTTGTACACTTTTTTTCAGAGAAGCCAGCTCCACAGTAGCCCCAGATAAGGGGTGGCGTGTCTGGCAATCGGCAATCGTTCCCGTGAAAGTATATTGAGCCTGTAGCGTACCGACGCCACAGAAGCAAAGCAGCCAAATAAATATTCTTGACATTGTATATATTTTTCAGTAAAATAGAATTGCTATACTCTATGGGGGTATAGCAATTCTATTGAAATAGAGTTAGAGTTGGTATTGTTAGAACTTTCCATCCTCACTGAGGATATACTGGAAGGAAGGATAGTTCGCATCCGTTTTATCATTATAAAAATCAGTTACTTGGAACTTCACAAAAGCCCCTTTGGCTGTTTTGAGTACATATACCCACTTGGTAGGAGCATATACACTTGGCCATTTTCCTCCGCTGGATTGTCTATTATTCGGATTAAGCGACACATAACCTGTTGGAGTATCAAAGCCTCCTGATAGAAAAGTGGAAAAAGTATCTTCCTTCTCTGTTAGGTTGGGATAATTCCCATAGGACATAGTCCCTTTGACATCTTGTATATATTCACTGGGCAGGGTAGCGATGGGTGCTGAAAAATCCTTGTTTTCAGTTTTTGCGACCCCAGCCTGTCCTTTACCAGAAGCCCCTCCATTGAGCTTAGCATAGTAAGCAAAGAAAGCAATGTCCCAATCCAAACTATTTTGTGGATCGGCAACCTCTACAATAGCATTTTTTTCAAATGAGTAATACACCCATTTTTCTTGCCTTGCATTGAGGTTCTTCTCCTGTTTCACATTGGCAGGCTTTTTTTCTTCTTCCTTATTGCTATCTTTACTGCAAGAGGTGAGTGTAAAGATACCTGTTACTAAGGCAGCTAAAAATAACTTTACTTTCATAATTTTCTATTTATTCACTTACAGTCTTGCTCAATTGGTATTTTAGCTTAGGAGTTCCCCCTAATACATCTGTATTATCTTTGTAATAGTCGGTTACTTGTACTTTTGCATAAGTACCATCTGCTGTTTTAAGTACATATATGTAGTTAGTGGGTACATATACTTTAGGGGCTTTTGTTGGGTCTAATCCTATGATACCTGTTTTTGTACCAAATCCTCCTGACATATATTGAGAGAAAGAGGCATCTACTTTTGTAATATTAGGGTAACCTTGGCTCATTTTTCCTTGTGCATCTTTAGCAAAACCTGCTTTAGGGGCTTCTGTAACTGTAGCAAAATCAGTCGCTTCTACTTTAACTACTTCTGCCTTTCCTTTTCCAGAGGTACCTCCATTGAGTCTTACATAATATCCCTTGAAAGCAATATCCCAAGAGAGATCCTCTGCAGGATTATTAGGAGTTACTTCCCCATTTTTTAGAGAGAAATATTTCCAATCGCCTGTAGCATTCAATTGCACTTCTTTGGCTTCTGAGCCTGAGAAATCTAAAGTCACTTTTTCTGCTGGTTTAGCTGTTTCTTTTTCAGTTAAGAAATCATAGGAAAAAGTAATATATCCTGTTTCATTTTTATCATTGGTGTATCCAGTAAGTTGGATTTTCACATATTTGCCACCTTTGGCTGTTTTGAGCACATATACATATTTGGTAATCTCATGGTTGGGAGTCTTTTCTCCTTGTTTAGGAGGAATATAGTTATACCAACCTTTAGAATCTTGTTTGTTTACAGTACCAGAAATCACAGGGTTTTTTTCAGATTTAGTCACAGAAGGTTGTGTCTGTCCTGGATGAGGACGTCCAAAATCTGTAACTTCTTTATCTTTTTCATAACCCTCAGCAGGTGCTTTGGTTACAGCAGCAAAATCCTTGCTATTGGTATTGACTACTTCAGCCTCTCCGATACCAGATACTCCTCCATTGGTACGAATATTGTAGCGATTAAAAGCAATATCCCAATTATCAGTAGTTTTAGGATTGGTTACCTCCACAGTAGTCCCTGTTTGAAAAGAGAAATACACCCACTTTTGCTCATCAGAAGCATTCAAGTTTTTCACTTCTTTCACTGTATTTTGGGGTGGTATCGGGGTAGGAGTTTTGTTGTCATCTTTACTACAAGAAGTAAAGGCTACGAGACCTGTAAGGAGTACAGGCGCTAAAAATTTTACTTTCATTTTACCCTAAATTTTATAGTTCGTGGCCGCAAAGGTACGTTTTTATTTAGAATAAAACAAAATAAAATTTAATAATTAACGATTGATTGTTAGCCATATAACTGTAAGATATTGCTAATCAATCTCTAAAAGATTAAAACTAAAGGTTATTCAACCCTAAAATATTTCAACAGTACTTTGTACTCATCTTGTGCTGCCAAGCAAGTATCCAAGAGATAGCCTTCTACTTGTGGCCAATTCTGTAGTCCTCGATAGTAGTACCATCGGAGCTTCTCCGTGATGATAAAAGGGACTATCCCCTGTGCTAAGCATTCCTTAAAGAGCAACAAACGCCCTACTCTTCCATTACCATCCTGAAAGGGATGAATAGCCTCAAAATGCCAATGAAAAGCCACCAAATGTAGATTCACTTGTCACTTATCGTTAGTCACTACTCACTTCTTTTGACAAACTCTCTGACTAATGCTAATACTTTTGGCATGGTAGCATTGACAGCATTGAGTACCTCGGTATGGGAGACATTAGGGGCGATATCTTTTCCTCCCAAATCGGAGATAATGGATAGGGCAAAGACCTTCATCCCCTGATGGCGCGCTACGATTACCTCCGGTACGGTACTCATCCCTACGGCATCCCCACCAATGGCACGTACCATACCATATTCTGAAGGGGTTTCGAAGGTAGGACCTTGCAAGCCTACATAGACTCCTTTTTGTAGTTTTGTTCCTTGCTCCTTAGCGATATCCTCAGCAAGGGCAATCATAGAACGATCATAAGCCTCGCTCATATCAGGGAAGCGGGTGCCAAACTTTTCTAAGTTCTTTCCTCGTAAAGGGTGCTCTGGGAACATATTGATATGATCACGAATCAGCATAATATCTCCTATGGAGAAGTCAGGATTTACCCCACCAGAAGCATTAGAGACAATCAATTTTTTGATGCCTAAGAGGTGGAAAATACGAATAGGGAAAGTAACCTCCTGCATAGGATAGCCTTCGTAGTAGTGAAAACGGCCACTCATCAGTAGCACATATTTGCCGGCTAAGGTACCATATATAAGTTTGTTGCCATGCCCTTCGACAGTGGACTGAGGGAAGTTAGGAATTCCTGCATAAGGGATTTCCACAATAGGAGTTACTTCGCCCTGTAAGGAAGAGAGTCCAGAGCCTAAGATAATGGCAAACTCAGGGGTTTGTTCAGTGATGAACTGGCGGATGTAGTGAGCTGTCTGCTCATATTTTTCGTACATAATCTACTATTTTAGTGCCACAAAGGTACGGCTTTTTTAGGGATTATGCAAGAGGGTTCTGAGTTTTGAGTTCTGAGTTTTGAGTTTTGAGTTTTGAGTTTTGAGTTGCTAACAACTGCTCACTGACCTCTGTTCTCTGTTTTTAGCTGTTGGATTTCTTTTTGTAGATAGGCGATGAGGTTATCTTTCTCCAAAAGGCGTTTCTCATATTGCTCAATGAGCTTATCTGAAAGTTGGTTGATGACATAGCCGCCGCTATATTGGCAAGAAGTATTGTTATTATTGATGACGATATGATCGGCTTTGAGCAGTTCTTCGGGCTGTATACCAAAGAGGTCACACAGAGGGAGGATATAGCCCGCCCAAGAGTTACTTGCCCCGCTCTCCATACGAGCATAAGTAGACTGAGATAAATGAATATATTCCGCTACCTCCTCCTGAGAGAGGTTTTTGCTCTTGCGGAGGTTTTTAATTTTTTCACCTACGATTTCGTTCATCTCTTGTATTTTTATGCAAAAATAGGGTAAAAATATCTATTTTCAGCATAAACAGCTGTTTTTTTTCTTCTTATTTTTGTATGAGACTTTTTTAGCGTGAAAATGCTTTTATATTTATCTAATTATCAACATTTTAAATCATTCAATTCCATGAAAAAAATTTTAGTATTTTTGGCAATAGGGCTACTTTTAGGCTCTTGTTCCGACAAACTTACCTCCTCTAAGGCGGAGAAATTGGTAGAAAAATCTCTTGAAGAGAACCCTATGTATGGAAAAGTTCGTCTCTATACAGGAAAATTGAGAGAAAGTTCTTTTGATAGTAAAGAAGAGGCAGAGCTTTATAATAAATTGGCTACTGATGAATATATAAAAGTTCTTACTGATAAACAACCTGTTTTAAACTGGAGAGGAGAACCAAAAGAAGGAGAATTTAAGTATCTTTATACTGTTTCTCTCACTGAAAAATCTAAAGATTTTCTATTACAAAGCGATCATTACTCAGATGATATATATACAAACACTATGAAAAGTTACACTGCTAAAATTGACAAATTGGCTGACTTTCATATTGTCTCAGAAAAAGAAGCCGAAGCAAATGTTACTTTCTTAAAAAGAGACAAGACACCCTTTTTCCCTTTTGAAAAAGATCAAACAGATTTCTTTACTCAAAAAATAACTTTTATCAAAACTGAGAAAGAAGGATGGAAAGTTTATAGATAGTAGAAAATCTACTTTTATATATAAATCATAATTCAATTTTTTTATTTATGGAAAATACAAATTCCCAAGCTCCACAAGGACAGAATAGTGGAGAAAACAAACAAACAATTATCATTCAGCAGCCTGCCTCAAAAAGTAATGGAATAGGTACCGCTGGATTTGTATTAGCACTGGCTGCCCTTGTATTAGTTTGGGCTCCTATTCTTAATAGTATTCTTTGGCTATTAGGTCTTATCTTATCAGGGGTAGGGGTTACCAAACAACCTCGAGGCTTAGCCATAGCTGGCCTTTGTATTTCCTTGATAGGATTGGTTGTCCTACTGACCATCTTTGGTCTATTTGCAGCTAGTGCTGCCGCTGTTGGACACTAAGAAATAAAGAATCCTCTTTATGGACTGTTTTATCCCATAGAGGGGATTTTATCTTTAGAAATATCACTAAAAACACAATATACATGAGAAAGTTATTCCTTCTATTTGGCCTATTCTTCCTATCGCAGATAGGGTTCTCACAAAACAAAGATTGGGAGAAAATAATCGTTACTAAAAACCCTGAGGATGTAAAGGGACTCACACGCCTCAAGGAAGTATCTGCGGAGGCGGCTCGCTTCTATGGGAAGCAATCCAAATTGCGAGAAGAAGCCACCAAAAAACTAAAACAAGAAGCCGCTAAACTCGGAGCTACTGCGATACTCCTCTCCGTGGATGAGTTTGCCATGAGCCCTGTCAATAATGTAAGTATGGTCGGGATGTGCTTTACCGATGGCAGTGTTCCTGTAAAAGAAAATACTGACACTGAAACCTCTACCGCTTCTAATGAAGATATCATCCTCACCAAAAATCCTGATGACATCAAAGGGCGTACTCGCTTAGGGGATGTAAAAGGAGAAGCCAGTCAGTTCTTCGGTATGCAATCCAGACTAAGGAAAGATGCTACCAAAAAAATGAAAGAAGAAGCTGCCAAACTTGGGGCTACTATTATTCTTGTTACTACCGATAGTTTCACTATGACTCCTGTCAATAATGTGGTCATGGAAGGAACTGCTTACAAATAACCTCAAACTGAATGCTGTGAAAAGCCGCTTCCACTTTGGAGGCGGTTTTTATTTTCCCTTTTTCGGAGGGCTATAGTTTTTCTTAGGACAAGTAAGAACTGCAAGAAATAGCCCACTTAGAGCAGAATCAGGCACTATAAATTAATCCTGTAAAGATAACATTGCGAGAGGTATATTAACTAAAAAACCGCCCCAAAATAGGGGCGGTTTCTTTGTTTTAAAATAATTATTATGCCTCTGAAGAATTTCCTTCTTTAGCCTCAGGAGCCGCTTGTTCAGCAGCGGCTTTCTTGCCACCGCGGCTTCTACGAGTAGATTTCTTCTTGGCAGTACCCTTAGGAGAGTATCCTACTTCGTTGTAGTCTACTAATTCGATAAGCGCCATTTCAGCGTTGTCACCCAAACGGTTACCCAGCTTAATGATACGAGTGTATCCCCCTGGACGGTTGGCTACTTTTACTGAAATATTTTTGAAAAGCTCCGTAACGGCATATTTGTTATGCAAACGGCTGAATACGATACGGCGGTTGTGCGTAGTATCCTCTTTTGATTTGGTAATCAAAGGCTCTACAAATACCTTCAAGGCTTTAGCCTTGGCCAAGGTAGTGTTGATACGCTTGTGCTGTATCAAGGAGCAAGCCATATTCGCCAACATAGATTTTCTATGAGCGGCGGTTCTTCCTAAATTATTTATTTTATCTCCGTGTCTCATTTTCGTTGAATTAATGTATTATACCAGAATTAATTACTCTTTCTCCAATTTGTATCTTGAGAGATCCATACCGAAGGTCAGTCCTTTGCTTTCTACCAGCTCATCGAGCTCAGTGAGAGACTTTTTACCGAAGTTGCGGAACTTCATCAAGTCCGTTTTAGTGAAAGAAACCAAATCCCCTAAAGTATCCACTTCAGCTGCTTTGAGGCAGTTAAGGGCTCGAACAGAAAGATCCATGTCTATAAGCTTGGTCTTGAGGAGCTGTCGCATATGTAGAGACTCTTCGTCATAGCTTTCAGGCTGGACAACCTCTTCAGGCTCAATGGTGATGCGCTCATCGGAGAAAAGCATGAAGTGATGAATAAGAGTCTTAGCCGCTTCCATCAAGGCATCCTTAGGATGGATGGAACCATCTGTTTTGATTTCAAAAATCAACTTTTCGTAGTCGGTTTTTTGTTCCACACGATAGTTTTCGATGCTGTATTTTACATTTTTGATAGGTGTAAAGATGGCATCGGTAGGGATGGTACCCATAGGCATATTAGGTTTGGTATTTTCCTCAGCGAAAACATAACCCATACCCTTATCAATGGTGATATCCATTTTGATAGCCACGTCGGGTTCCATATTACAGATAACCAAATCGGGGTTAAGTACTTGAAATCCTGTTATAAATTTTTGAAAATCACCCGCAGTCAATTGTTTCTTACCGGTTACAGAGATAGAAGCCTTTTCATGGTCAGTACCTTCCGTTTGCAGTTTGAAACGCACTTGCTTCAAGTTCAAAATGATTTCAGTAACATCTTCAACCACCCCAGTGATGGTAGAGAATTCGTGTTCTACTGAATCTATTTTAACCGAAGTGATTGCGTAGCCCTCTAAGGAGGAGAGCATTACTCTTCGTAATGCGTTACCGATGGTGAGTCCATAGCCTGGTTCGAGGGGTCGAAATTCGAATTTTCCCTCAAACTCAGAGGATTCAATCATGATAACCTTATCTGGTTTTTGAAAATTGAATAATGCCATAATGTGACTGCTGACTAATATTATTTAGAGTACAACTCTACGATTAACTGTTCTTTAATGTTTTCAGGTATTTGGATACGCTGAGGGAGTGCGACGAAAGTACCTTCCAATTTTTCAGGATTCCAGGTAATCCATTCGTACACAGAGCTATTACTTGCCAAGGAATTTTCAATCACAGTAAGAGATTGTGATTTGTGGCGTACTCCTACGATATCACCAGGTTTTAGGGAGTAAGAAGGGATATTCACGACTTCTCCATTGACAGTGATATGGCGGTGAGAAACGAGCTGGCGAGCAGCACGGCGAGAAGGAGCGATACCCATACGGTATACAACATTGTCCAAGCGTGCTTCGCAGAGCTGAAGGAGCACCTCACCGGTTACCCCCTTGCTACGGCGTGCCTTTTCGTACATATTCTGGAACTGACGTTCAAGGATACCATAGGTATATTTTGCTTTTTGTTTTTCTTGTAGCTGGATTGCATATTCAGAGCGTTTGGCTCTTTTGCGGTTTATTCCATGCTGTCCAGGAGGATAGTTCTTTTTAGCAAAAGACTTATCTTCTCCGAAAATCGCTTCACCAAACTTACGAGCGATTTTAGTTTTTGGGCCTGTATATCTTGCCATTTTACAATTTTGAATTAAAGTGAGAGAGGATTATGAATTAAGGCTTGTCCTTCGATAATCGTGGCCTCTCTCTGAAGGGTTACATTTGTTATACTTTACGTCTTTTAGGAGGGCGGCATCCGTTGTGAGGAAGAGGAGTAACGTCGATAATTTCAGTTACTTCGATTCCTGCATTGTGAATACTACGGATGGCAGATTCTCTACCTACTCCAGGACCTTTTACGAATACACGTACTTTTTTAAGTCCTGCGTCGAAAGCTGTTTTAGCAGCATCTTCGGCAGCTACCTGAGCTGCATAAGGAGTATTTTTTTTAGAGCCTCTGAACTTCATTTTTCCTGCAGAAGACCAAGAAATCACATCTCCTTTTTTGTTAGTAAGAGAGATGATGATATTGTTGAAAGTAGCTGAGATATGAGCTTCTCCAGAAGATTCAATCACTACTTTGCGTTTTTTGGTAACTTTTGTATTTGTTTTTGCCATATCGCTACTTATTATTTAGTTGCTTTCTTCTTGTTAGCAACAGTTTTTCGTTTTCCTTTTCTTGTACGAGAGTTATTCTTCGTTTTTTGACCGCGCAAAGGCAATCCAGAACGGTGGCGGATACCACGATAGCAACCAATATCCATAAGTCGCTTGATGTTCAATTGCACTTCAGAACGCAATTCCCCTTCTATCTTGTAAGAAGAAACTGCTTCACGGATACGAGTGATCTGCTCATCGTTCCAATCGCTTACTTTGATGTCTTCATCTACTTGAGCTGTTTTCAAAATTTCTTTAGCTCTACTTCTACCAATTCCAAAGATGTAAGTAAGTCCTATGACTCCTCTCTTGTGTTTTGGTAGGTCAATACCTGCTATTCGTGCCATAATTTATCCTTGTCTTTGTTTGAATCTCGGATTCTTTTTGTTAATTACGTACAATACCCCTTTTCTTCGCACAATCTTGCACTCGGGGCTTCTTTTTTTAATAGATGCTCTTACTTTCATCTGTTGTCTGTTTTAAAAACGAATTATATTATTAATATCGGTAAGTGATGCGTGCCTTGGTAAGGTCATAAGGTGTCATCTCGAGCTTTACCCTATCGCCAGGAAGGAGCTTAATGTAGTGCATACGCATTTTCCCAGAGATGTGAGCGGTCACCACATGACCATTGTCCAATTCTACACGGAACATTGCATTAGAGAGAGACTCTATGATAGTTCCATCTTGTTCTATTGCTGCTTGCTTTGCCATTATCTTCTCTTTTTACCTGTTTTCATAAGGCCATCGTAATGGCGATTGAGTAGGTATGAATTAACTTGTTGCATAGTATCAATAGCTACCCCTACAAGGATGAGCAAGGAAGTACCTCCGTAGAAGAGCGCCCACTGCTGGTCGATCTCCAATAAAGGCAACTTGTTCACTACGGCAGGAAGTACAGCTATAGCCACTAAGAATAAAGATCCTGGGAAGGTAATGAGCGACATGATTTTGTCCAAATAATCACTGGTCTCTTGCCCTGGTTTCACCCCTGGTATGAAGCCTCCGTTGCGCTTAAGGTCATCAGCCATCTTATTGCTAGGTACGGTAATGGCCGTATAGAAATAAGTAAAGATGATAATGAGAAAGCCAAAGAGGACATTGTACCAAAATTCAAAAGGTGAACGGAAAGCATTCTGGATGCTAAGTGCCCAATCGGACTTAGAAAGTCCTGCCAAAGCAGCGGGAACGAACATGATCGCTTGTGCAAAGATGATTGGCATCACCCCTGCTGAGTTGAGCTTAAGGGGAATATACTGTCTGGCACCGAAGATATTCTTCTCCACCTGACCGCCGGTAGTTCTTCTGGCATACTGCACAGGAATCTGACGCACGGCCAAGGTAAGGAAAATACAACCTAAGATCACCAAGAGCCATAGAAGAATCTCTACAATAACAATCATAGGGCTGTGAACCCTGTTCATCTCACCGAAGAAAGCGTGAGGCATACGAGCGATAATCCCCACCATAATGAGCAAGGAAATACCGTTGCCCACTCCCTTATCAGTGATTTTCTCACCGAGCCACATCGCGAAGATAGTTCCTGTCACCAAGATAATAACAGAAGGGATGATAAAGCCTAATCCTTTTCCTTGGATAAAGGCCTCTTCAGGCACCCCTAAAGCACTGATTGAGTACAGGTAAGCAGGAGCTTGTACTATACAAATGGCAATGGTAAGCCAGCGAGTAATCTGATTGATACGCCTACGACCACTCTCCCCTTCTTGTTGTAGTTTTTGCAAATAAGGAATAGCGATTCCCATGAGCTGCACTACGATAGAGGCAGAGATGTAAGGCATAATTCCCAAAGCAAATACAGAGGCCTTAGCAAAAGCCCCTCCAGTGAAAGCATTAAGAATATCTAACAATCCTCCCTCTGAAGTCTTCTGAGTAAGGCTACTTAGTTGCTTGGCATCAATCCCAGGGAGAATGATATGTGCTCCAAAGCGGTACACTAACAAAATCCCAATAGTAAGGATGATACGATTACGAAGCTCCTCTATTTTCCAGACATTTGTTAAGGTCTCTATAAACTTCTTCATAAGATATCATTTATTAGAGCGTTATAGCTTCTCCGCCTAATTTTTCCACAGCAGCTTTAGCGCTAGCAGTGAACTTATGAACAGAGATCTTAAGTTTTGCTTTCAACTCTCCTCCACCAAGGATTTTAACCAAGTCATTCTTATTAGCCAAGCGGTTTTCCACGAGGATATCGAGATTGACTGTATCGGTAACTACACCCTTGTCTACCAATTCTTGTAGTTTTCCGAGGTTGATACCAGTATATTCCTTACGGTTGAAGTTTTTGAAACCAAATTTTGGTACGCGACGTTGAAGAGGCATTTGTCCCCCTTCAAAGCCAATTTTAGTAGAGAATCCAGAGCGAGATTTAGCTCCCTTGTGTCCACGAGTGGAGGTTCCACCTTTACCAGAACCTTGACCTCTACCTACGCGCTTCCCATCTTTGTGTACTGAACCTTGTGCAGGTTTCAAATTACTTAAATTCATAATTAAATGCTACTTTGTTTATTATGCTTCTTGTACAGAAACTAAGTGTTCTACTTTATTAATCATTCCCAAGATACTTGGGGTAGCCTCATGCGTTACGGATTTCCCGATAGTTCCCAACCCTAAAGAGATAAGGGTGAGTTTTTGGGTTTTAGCACGCTTTATGCTACTACGAGTCTGTGTTACGATAATTTTCTTTGCCATGAGAATGCTTTTTAACCTTTAAACATTTTATCCAAGGAAATACCACGTTGCTGAGCAATGGTTTTAGCACTTCTGAGCCTAAGCAAAGCATCGAAAGTAGCTTTTACCACATTGTGAGGGTTAGAAGATCCTTGAGATTTGGAGAGTACGTTATGTACTCCTAAGGATTCCAACACGGCACGTACTACTCCACCGGCAATTACTCCGGTACCTTCTGCGGCAGGTTGGAGATATACACGAGCTCCGCCGAATTTTCCTTTTTGTTCGTGAGGAAGGGTAGTACCATTTAGGGGGATACGAACTAAGTTTTTCTTAGCATCTTCCACCGCTTTGGCAATAGCCTCAGAAACCTCTTTAGACTTTCCGAGTCCTTGTCCTACTACGCCATTTTCATCTCCTACCACTACAATAGCAGAGAATCCGAAAGCACGTCCTCCTTTGGTAACCTTAGTTACGCGTTGTACGCCCACCAAGCGATCCTTAAGTTCCAATCCGCTTGGTTTTACATATTCTACATTTTTATAGTTCTGATACATAGTTTCTTAGAATTTAAGTCCGCCTTCTCTAGCTCCTTCTGCTAAGGATTTTACACGTCCGTGATACAAATAGCCACCTCGGTCAAAAGAGATAGATTCGATACCAGCAGCCAAAGCTTTTTTAGCGATAGCTTGACCTACTTGTTTTGCTTTTTCAGTTTTGGTACCTGTTGCCTTTAGATCCTTATCACGAGAAGAGGCTGCTACTAGAGTAACACCTTTGGTATCATCGATGATCTGTGCATAGATTTCACTATTGCTTCTAAAAACAACCAAACGAGGTTTTTGAGCAGTTCCAGAAACTATTTTTTTGATTCTGAACTTAATACGTTGTCTTCTTTCTATTTTTGATAATGCCATTATGTTACTTTTTAAGCTGATTTACCTGCTTTTCTTCTGAGTTCTTCACCTACAAACTTGACACCTTTTCCTTTGTAAGGTTCTGGCTTGCGGAAAGAACGAATCTTAGCTGCTACTTGTCCTAATAATTGTTTATCATGAGAGGTAAGCTTAATGATAGGGTTCTTACCTTTCTCGTTGATAGTTTCTACTTTAACTTCTTGAGGGAGTTCCATGAGGATATTGTGAGAGAAACCGAGCGCAAGGTCGAGTCTTTGACCTTGGTTAGTAGCACGGTAACCTACCCCTACAAGTTCTAACTCTTTGGTAAAACCTTCAGATACTCCTACGACCATATTGTGAAGTAGGGCACGATAAAGACCGTGTAGTGCATTACCTTGCTTAGTATCTAATTGTCTTTCCACTATGAGTTGTCCATCTTCTTGCTTTACAGCAACGTCTTTAACCACTTGGGTTAATTCGCCGAGTTTTCCTTTTACAGTAACAATATTTTCTTTGATAGTAATTGTCACTCCTTGAGGAATACTGATGGGAGCTTTACCTATTCTTGACATTTTTTAAGTCTATTTTTTTAGTAAACATTACAAATTACTTCTCCACCTATGTTAAGAGCTCTGGCTTGTTTTCCAGTCATAACACCCTTAGAGGTAGAAACGATAGTGATACCAAGTCCGTTCAATACACGAGGAAGCTTGCTAGCCCCTACATACTTACGAAGTCCAGGGGTACTTACACGTACAATTTTTCTGATAACAGGTTCTTTGGTTTCTTTATCGTATTTGAGGGCTATTTTGATAGTACCTTGTACATCATTTTCTTCAAACTTATAGCTAAGGATATACCCTTGGTCAAAAAGGACTTTGGTAATTTCCTTTTTAAGGTTTGAAGAAGGGATTTCTACTACTCGGTGCCCTGCACTACTGGCGTTGCGAATTCTAGTCAAATAGTCCGCGATTGGGTCTGTGTACATAACTTTTCTTATTTAATTACCAACTTGCTTTTTTTACACCCGGAATAAGTCCTTTGTTTGCCATTTCACGGAAGAGCACACGAGAGATCCCAAATGTGCGCATATATCCTTTAGGGCGACCTGTGAGTTTGCAGCGATTGTGCAAGCGTACAGGAGATGCATTTTTAGGTAGTTTTTGTAATGCTTCATAGTCACCAGCTTCCTTAAGAGCTTTGCGTTTTTCAGCATATTTTGCTACCAATTTAGCTCTTTTGACTTCACGAGCTTTCATTGATTCTTTCGCCATATTAATTCTTTTTAAAAGGTAATCCTAATTCGGTTAATAATGATTTTGCTTCTTTGTCGGTAGGAGCAGAAGTAACGAAGGTAATATCGAAACCTGCGATTTTGTTGATTTTATCAATATCAATCTCAGGGAAGATAATCTGTTCGGTGATACCTAAGTTATAGTTGCCACGTCCGTCAAATCCTGTAGCCTTGATTCCTTGGAAATCCCTTACACGAGGAAGGGCAGTGGTAATGAGCCTATCGAGGAACTCATACATACGTTCTCCACGGAGAGTTACTTTAGCTCCGATGGACATACCACGGCGGAGCTTAAAAGAAGCTACGTCCTTTTTGGAAGTAGTAGCGACGGCTTTCTGACCGGTAATCTTAGTGATTTCCTCTACGGCATACTCTATTTGCTTTTTGTCAGCAACAGCAGAGCCTACCCCGCGGCTTACTACGATTTTTTCAAGTTTAGGAACTTGCATTACATTTTTGTAACCAAATTCTTCCTTAAGAGCTGCAATTATGCGCTCCTTATATTCCTTTTTAAGTCGAGGTATATATGTCATAATTACACTACTTGTTTTGATTTTTTAGAAATTCTTACTTTTTTACCATCACGTTGTTCATATCCTACGCGAGTAATTTCTCCTGTTTTAGGGTCTAAAAGAGAGAGGTTAGAGATATGAATAGGAGCTTCTTTTTTGATGATGCCTCCCTGAGGGTTTTGTGCACTGGGTTTGGTATGTTTTGATACTAAGTTCACACCTTCCACGATAGCTCTATTTTTTTCGCGATCCACTTTGAGTACTTTACCTTTTTCCCCTTTGTGGTCACCAGCGATTACTTGCACGGTATCGCCTGCTTTAATTTTTAGCTTTATCATTATCGGACAGATATTAAAGCACCTCGGGTGCTAATGACACAATTTTCATAAACTGCTTGTCACGGAGTTCGCGTGCTACAGGGCCGAAGACACGGGTACCTCTCATTTCACCAGCAGCGTTGAGTAGTACGCAAGCATTTTCATCAAAACGGATGTAAGAACCATCTTGGCGTCTTACTTCTTTTTTGGTTCTTACCACTACAGCGGTGGATACTTGGCCTTTTTTTACAGTTCCATTAGGAGTGGCTTCCTTGATAGTAACGACGATTTTGTCACCTACAGAAGCATAGCGGCGCTTAGTTCCTCCAAGTACACGGATAGTCAAAACTTCTTTGGCTCCGGTATTATCTGCTACTTTTAATCTTGATTCTTGTTGTACCATAATTACTTCGCTCTTTCTATGATTTCTACTAAACGCCAGCACTTAGTTTTGCTAAGTGGACGTGTTTCCATAATGCGCACGGTATCCCCGATGTTGCAGTCATTTTTTTCATCGTGTGCAACAAACTTTTTGGTTTGTAATACGAATTTTCCGTACATAGGGTGTTTTACACGTTTTACTACAGATACCACAATGGATTTGTCCATTTTGTTGCTGGTAACTATCCCTATTCTTTCTTTTCTGATATTTCTCTTTTCCATATTAAGCCACAATGATTATTGTAATTTCCTACGAGTTAGCTCACTTTCTATACGTGCGATAGCTCTACGCGTAGTACGGATAGTTAGTGGATTCTCAATTGGAGAAATGGCGTGAGCCATTTTCATTCCCGAATATGTATTCTTAAGTTCGATGAGCTTTTGCTCGAGCTCAGCGACTGATAAATTTTTAACTTCTGACTGTTTCATTGTTAATAAAATTAATCTTGATAATCTCTCGCTACAACGAACTTAGTAGTTACGGGTAACTTCTGAGCGGCAAGGCGAAGGGCTTCTTTGGCAATTTCCAAAGGTACACCACCTACTTCGAATAGGATACGTCCTGGCTTTACTACCGCTACCCAGTACTCAACAGCTCCTTTACCTTTACCCATACGTACTTCCAAAGGTTTTTTGGTAATAGGCTTATCTGGGAAAATTTTGATCCAAAGCTGTCCTTCACGCTTCATATAACGAGTAGCTGCTACACGAGCGGACTCTATTTGACGGGCAGTAATAAAAGCTGACTCTAAGGATTTGATACCAAATGTTCCGTTAGAGAGCTGATGTCCTCGCTGAGAAACACCTTTCATTCTTCCCTTCTGATCCTTACGATATTTTGTTCTTTTTGGTTGTAACATTGCTTGACTGAATTTAAATTATTTTTTTCGGCGAGCACGTTTTGCATCAGAACTTCCTTCTTTGGAAGCAGAAGAACCGTTAAGGTTTTTCTTAGTCATTCCCACTAGTGGAGAAAGTTCTCTTTTACCATATACTTCACCTTTCATGATCCAAACCTTGATACCCATACGGCCATAAGTAGTATGAGCTTCGTCGGTAGCATAATCGATATCGGCGCGGAAAGTAGAAAGAGGGATACGACCTTCTTTGTAGCTTTCGTTACGTGCCATTTCAGCACCATTGAGACGGCCAGATATTTGGATTTTGATACCTTCGGCATTCATGCGCATAGTAGCAGCGATAGCCATTTTGATAGCACGACGGTAGGAGATACGGTTCTCAATTTGTCGAGCGATACTTGCTGCCACAAGCGGAGCGTCAAGTTCTGGTCTTTTGATTTCAAAGATATTGATTTGAATATCTTTTCCAGTAATTTTCTTAAGTTCTTCTCTTAGCTTGTCTACCTCTTGACCTCCCTTACCGATGATGCTTCCTGGTCGGGAAGTAGTGATAGTAACGGTTACAAGCTTCAAAGTTCTTTCAATAATTACGCGAGAAACACTAGCTTTAGCCAAACGAGTATGCACATATTTTCTGATTTTGTCATCCTCAGCCAATTTGTCTCCGTAGTCATTTCCTCCGTACCAGTTGGATTCCCATCCTCTGATAATTCCAAGGCGATTCCCTATTGGATTTGTTTTTTGTCCCATACTTTTATCTTAGCTTTCAGTGTTATTTTTAGCTCCTAATACGATAGTTACGTGATTGGAACGTTTGCGAATTCTGTGTGCTCTTCCTTGAGGAGCTGGGCGAAGTCTTTTGAGCATCGCACCCCCGTCTACACGGATTTCCTTGATGAATACTTGTGCAGCTTCGATATCTGCCCCTTCGTTTTTAACTTTCCAGTTTTCAATAGCTGAAAGTAATAGTTTATGCAAGGAGGTTGCTGCTTCTTTTTGGTTGAACTTTAGAATAGCTAATGCTTTTTCTACAGAAATACCACGAACCAAATCAGCTACCAAGCGCATCTTGCGAGGCGATGTAGGGCAATTATTCAATTTAGCAAAAGCCACACTTCGTTTCGCTTCTTTAATCTCTATTGCTTTTTCTCTTTTACGAACTCCCATAGCTTTTATTTTTTACCTTTATTCTTTGCACCTGCGTGTCCTCTAAAAGAACGAGTAGGGGCAAATTCTCCTAACTTATGTCCTACCATGTTTTCAGTAACATATACAGGAACGAATTGTTTTCCGTTGTGCACTGCGATAGTTTCTCCTACGAAATCAGGAGTAATCATAGATGCTCTTGACCATGTTTTGATAATGGTTTTCTTTCCTGTTTCCTTATTTTGGAGTACTTTTTTCTCCAAGGCATAATGAACATAAGGACCTTTTTTTAATGAACGAGCCATATCTTACTTATTTCTTTCTACGTTCTACAATATACTTATTACTAGCCTTGGTTTTAGAACGAGTTCTGTAACCTTTGGCAGGGATACCCTTACGAGAGCGAGGATGACCTCCTGAGGCACGTCCTTCACCACCACCCATGGGGTGATCTACAGGGTTCATTACTACAGCACGTGTACGAGGACGACGACCGAGCCAGCGAGAGCGACCTGCTTTACCAGAAAGTACCAACTGATGGTCGGAGTTCGATACAGCACCGATAGTTGCTAAACAAGTGAGCAAAATCATGCGGGTCTCTCCTGAAGGCAATTTGACAGTAGCATACTTACCTTCTTTAGCCATAAGCTGTGCGAAAGTTCCAGCTGAGCGAGCCATATTGGCTCCTTGTCCTGGGCGAAGCTCTATATTGCTGATTACAGTTCCTAGAGGGATCTGAGCCAGTGGCATAGCGTTACCTACTTCAGGAGCTACATTGTCTCCAGAGATAATCACCTGACCTACCTTCAATCCTGCTGGAGCGATGATATAGCGCTTTTCTCCGTCAGTGTACTGAACTAGCGCGATGAACGCTGTTCTGTTTGGGTCATACTCAATAGAAACAACGGTAGCTTCTACACCGAATTTGTTTCTTTTGAAGTCAATGATACGATACTTTTTCTTGTGACCACCACCTATGTAGCGCATGGTCATCTTCCCTTGGTTGTTTCTACCCCCGGTCTTTTTTAACGGAACGAGCAAGCTCTTTTCCGGCTTATCAGTGGTAATCGCATCGTAATTATTTACCACTCTAAAACGCTGACCCGGAGTCGTGGGTTTCAATTTTCTTACTGACATAAGGTCTTTTAAATAGTGTTATAAAAATCTATGATTTCTCCTTCTTTTACAGTCACTACAGCTTTCTTTACTGCATTAGTTTGTGAAAGTTGTAAGCCATTTTTAGTATAGCGAACAGAACGCTTTGGTGCATAATTAAGAGTACGTACTTTCTCAACAGTAACTCCATAAGCCTCTTCTACCGCTTTTTTGATTTGAATCTTGTTAGCCTTTTTATCTACAGAAAAGGTATAACGGTTATTCACTTCGCTATCATTAGTGGCTTTCTCTGTAATGATTGGTTTTATCAATATACTCATAATCTTACTTTGTTAAATTTGACTGAATCACCTCTACTGAGCTCTCCAACAATACTACAGTTTTTGCGTTAGCAATATCGTAAGTATTTAGTTCTGAGGCTGTTACTGTATTTACAGATGGGATATTGCGAGAGGACAAATATACATTTTTATTTGTATCCGCCAATACAAAAAGTGATTTTTTATCTTGGATCCCCAAAGCGGCTAAGATCTTAGTGAAGTCCTTAGTTTTAGGAGTTTCCAAAGAGAAATCTTCCAATACAATAATAGCTCCCTGTTGTGCTTTTTGGCTTAGGATAGAACGGCGAGCTAAGCGTTTTACCTTTTTGTTAAGTTTTTGAGTATAGTCCTTAGGGCGAGGTCCGAATATGCGTCCACCACCTACGAAGACAGGGGATTTCACGCTACCTGCACGAGCAGTACCTGTACCTTTTTGTTTTTTGATCTTACGAGTACTTCCTGCTACTTCGTTACGCTCTTTGGACTTGTGAGTTCCTTGTCGCTGATTGGCCAAGTATTGTTTGATATCCAAATAAATGGTGTGATTATTAGGCTCAATCCCGAAAACAGCCTCAGAAAGGGTTACCTTTCTTCCTGTTTCTTTTCCTTGTATATTTACTACTGCTACTTCCATTATTTATGAATCGTTACATAAGCATTTTTGTGACCTGGAACACATCCTTTTAGGATAATAAGGTTCTTTTCAGGAATCACTTTCAACACTTTTAGGTTTTGTACTGTTACTTTTTCAGCTCCCATACGTCCTGCCATACGCATTCCTTTGAATACGCGAGAAGGGTAAGAAGAGGCTCCTACAGAACCAGGTGCTCTGAGTCGGTTATGCTGACCGTGAGTAGACTGACCTACCCCACCGAAACCGTGGCGGCGTACTACCCCTTGGAATCCTTTCCCTTTGGAAGTACCTGTTACATCCACAAACTCACCTTCTACAAAAAATTCGGCAGTAATTGTATCGCCTAATTTGTAAGTGCTCTCAAAGCCTTGGAACTCGACAAGTTTCTTTTTAGGAGTAACGCCCGCTTTGGCAAAGTGCCCAGCTGCTGCTTTTGAAGTATGTTTCTCCTTTTTGTCATCGAAACCAAGCTGAAGAGCTTCATACCCGTCAACCTCTTTGGTTCTGACTTGGGTAACTACGCATGGTCCTGCTTCGATGATGGTACATGGGATATTCTTTCCATTCTCATCAAAAATGCTGGTCATGCCTACTTTTTTTCCAATTAACCCAGACATATAATAAAATTTAATTTGAACTTATTTTTTTCTTTACGCAAAATCAGGAAAACTTCTATTGTGAAATAATCCCAATTTTACAATCTGAAATTCAGGGTCAAATATTTCAACCCTGAATATCACTTGTTATACCGTTTTTCCCTCACGCTATTGTTTTGGGACAAGTCAAGCAAATCTTCCGTTTTGCTTTTATCACACTTTGATCTCTACTTCTACTCCACTAGGAAGCTCAAGCTTCATAAGAGCGTCAATAGTTTTAGGAGAAGAACTGTAGATATCCAATAGGCGCTTGTAAGAGCTCAATTGGAACTGTTCTCTCGCTTTCTTATTCACATGTGGAGAACGAAGTACCGTAAATAACTTTTTGTGAGTAGGAAGTGGAATAGGTCCTACTACTCCAGCTCCTGTTGATTTCACTGTTTTTACGATTTTCTCAGCAGATTTATCCACCAAGTTATGATCGTATGATTTTAATTTTATTCTTATTTTTTGACTCATTTCTTTACAAAATTAATTACCTCTTGCTTTTTTGATCACTTCTTCAGAAATATTAGAAGGTGTCTCTGCATAGTGAGAGAACTCCATAGTAGAAGTCGCACGCCCTGATGAAAGGGTTCTAAGAGTGGTTACATAACCAAACATTTCAGAAAGTGGTACGTTGGCTTTGATCACCTTAGCACCATTTCTATCCCCCATGTCATTTACCTGACCACGGCGACGGTTAAGGTCTCCTACGATATCCCCCATGTTTTCTTCTGGAGTGATTACTTCAAGCTTCATGATAGGTTCCATAAGCACGGCTTTGGCAGCACGAGCAGCCTCTTTGTAACCAAGCTTAGCAGCCAATTCGAAGGACAATGAATCGGAATCCACAGGGTGGAAAGAACCATCCTTAAGGGTAATCTTCATAGCATCCATTTCGAAGCCAGCCAAAGGTCCATTCTTCATAGCTTCTTTGAAACCTTTTTCGATAGAAGGGATATATTCTTTTGGAATGTTACCTCCCTTGATTTCATTGATGAATTCTAATCCGGTCTTACCTTCTTCAGCAGGTTCCATAGTAAAGACGATATCGGCAAACTTACCACGACCCCCTGTTTGTTTCTTGTAGACTTCACGGTGATCAGCCTTACCAGTGATAGCTTCTTTGTACTCTACCTGAGGTTCTCCTTGGTTTACTTCTACCTTGAACTCACGTTTTAAGCGGTCTACGATGATATCCAAGTGAAGTTCCCCCATACCAGAGATAATAGTCTGTCCTGAAGCTTGGTCTGTTTTTACTTGGAAAGTTGGGTCTTCTTCAGCGAGTTTTGCCAGAGCCATACCCAATTTGTCCACGTCGGCCTTAGTCTTAGGTTCTACTGCGATACCGATTACAGGGTCAGGGAACACCATACTTTCTAGTACGATAGGATATTTCTCATCACAAAGGGTATCCCCTGTTTTGATATCCTTGAACCCTACTGCAGCTCCGATATCACCTGCTTCTATATATTCGATAGGATTTTGCTTATTAGCGTGCATCTGGTAGATACGAGAGATACGTTCTTTGCTTTCTGAACGGGTGTTCAATACATAAGAACCTGCATCCAAGTGTCCTGAATAAGCACGGAAGAAAGCCAAGCGACCTACATAAGGGTCAGTAGCAATCTTGAAAGCCAAGGCAGCGAAAGGCGCATCTACTGAAGGCTTGCGAAGAGCAGGCTCTCCTGTCTCAGGGTTAGTTCCTTCGATAGCTTCTTTGTCAAGTGGAGAAGGCAAGTAGCGGCATACAGCATCGAGCATGAACTGTACTCCCTTGTTCTTGAAAGAAGAACCACAAGTCATAGGGATGATAGCCATATCCATTACTGCTGCGCGAAGTGCTTTGTGTACTTCTTCTTCAGTGATAGAGTTTTCGTCTTCCATGAATTTCTCCAAAAGACCTTCGTCATATCCAGCAACCTCTTCGATAAGTTGTGCACGATATTTGGCAACATCGGCTTTCATATCTTCAGGGATGTCTACGATGTCGAAAGTAGCTCCTTGAGTTTCCTCATGCCATATAATAGCACGGTTTTTGATCAAATCCACCACACCTTTGAAATCAGCTTCTTCCCCTATAGGAAGTACGATAGGCACGGCATTGGATTTAAGCATATCTTTCACCTGTTGGCATACCTTAAGGAAGTCAGAACCTTGGCGGTCCATTTTGTTGACAAATCCCATACGAGGCACTTTATAGTTGTCCGCAAGGCGCCAGTTAGTTTCGGACTGAGGTTCTACCCCATCTACAGCAGAAAAGAGGAACACCAAACCGTCCAATACACGAAGAGAGCGGTTTACCTCCACAGTAAAGTCCACGTGGCCTGGGGTATCGATAATGTTGAAGTGATATTCCTTAGCATCGGCTGTAGGTTTTCCATTTTCTGTAGGGAAGTTCCACTTACAAGTGGTAGCAGCCGATTGGATAGTGATCCCGCGTTCTGCTTCTTGTTCCATCCAGTCCATAGTAGAAGCACCATCGTGTACTTCCCCTATTTTGTGCGTTTTACCTGTATAGAAAAGGATACGCTCAGTGGTAGTAGTTTTACCCGCATCAATGTGAGCGGCAATACCAATGTTTCTTGTATATTTTAAATCTCTACTCATACTACCACAAATTAAAATCTAAAGTGAGAGAATGCCTTGTTAGCTTCTGCCATCTTATGTGTATCCATTTTTTTCTTTACAGCGGCACCTTCTTCTTTGGCAGCGGAGAGGATTTCACCTGCCAATTTCTGAGCCATTGACTTTTCATTGCGCTTGCGAGCATAGCCAATAAGCCACTTCATAGCCATAGACACTTTGCGGTCTGGGCGTATTTGCATAGGGATTTGGAAAGTAGCTCCCCCTACACGGCGAGAACGTACTTCCACATGAGGCATTACATTGGAGAGGGCATCTTTCCACACTTCCAAAGCCGTTTTTTCCTCATTATTTTTCTTTTGTTCTACGATATCAATAGCATCATAGAAAATCTTAAAAGCCACTGACTTTTTACCATCCCACATTAGGTTATTCACAAAGCGAGTAACCAACTGGTCATTATATTTTGCATCTGGTAAAAGAGGTCTTTTTTTAGCTTGTCTCTTTCTCATTTGATTCTTTTAGACGGTTTTAAAAAATTTACTTTTTCTTTCCTTTAGCTGGTGCTGCAGCTGCTTGTCCTGGTTTAGGGCGTTTGGCTCCATACTTAGAGCGTCTTTGGGTTCTTCCATTTACCCCAGCAGTATCCAGTGCACCACGTACGATGTGGTAACGTACCCCTGGTAAATCTTTTACTCTTCCGCCTCTTACCAATACTATCGAGTGCTCTTGGAGGTTGTGTCCTTCTCCTGGGATGTAAGCGTTCACCTCATTCCCATTGGTCAAACGCACACGCGCTACTTTACGCATAGCTGAGTTTGGTTTCTTAGGAGTAGTGGTGTACACACGTGTACATACGCCACGACGTTGAGGACATGAATCCAAAGCAGCCGATTTACTCTTCTTGGCTATTTTAGCTCTTCCTTTTCGTACTAATTGTGAAATTGTTGGCATTTATAAAATATTTTTTTAAGCGAGGGCAAAGGTACAAACTTTTTCCTAATTAACAAAACGCAATTCGCTAATTTTCAATATTTTTTTATTAACAATGTGATTTTGACTGCTTTTTCTCCTGTATATACTTACAAATAATTGATTTTTAGTTTGTTACTTATTCTTATTTCCATACTTCTAAAGACCTATATTTTTTAGAAAAGTTATTAACACCCCTTTTTAAAATGAGAAATAAGGAGAAATTCATTCCCTTTTTTGAATTTACTGAACAATGATTATTCTTCACTTTTGAACTCTATTTTATGAGAGAAAATTTTTTGGAGAGCAGGTAATCGTATTTCATTTGCTTAATTCGTATACAATGAATAGTGGTATAGAATATCTAATAATCTCTCAAAAAAAGCTAGTATGTGCTATACTATATAATCGTTATTCTTTTTTAAATTCCAAAAAAATAATACGTTAGGAAGGGGTACTACAAATACCTCTCCTACAGAGTTCCATGACAAATACCCAAAAGATATGTCCTAACATTTCTGAGAGATTCTCATCAAAAGGTATCTGGGATAGGGGAGGAACTAAACTAATAAGGGGCATTACTATATAAAAGCACCTATCCCCAAGGCCTTGGGTAGGTTGCGCTCATTGGCTGCTGTCATCTTAAAAATATATTTATCCATAACTTAGAATATAAGTTTGATAATTATTTTTTGATTCGTACCACCATAGCTGTATTACTTCCTCCAAATCCAGAAGCTGTTTTGAGAAAATGAGTCACTACAGCCTCTTGTGTTTGTTCTATGACATGAATAGGCTGGGACACACCCAAGGTGGTGTATCCTTTGCTCTGCAAGAGTTTTCGTCTTTTGGAAAGAGCGATAGTCAGTAGCGTTTCCAAGAGTCCTGAAGCCCCTAAGGTATGCCCAAAATAGCCTTTGTAGCTATTGATAGGCACTCCCAATAAGCCTGCTCGGGAGAAGGCAATGGCTTCCATCTCATCATTATAGAGGGTGCCTGTACCATGAGCATTGATCAGTTGTAACTGCTCAGGGGTAATCCCTGCTTGTGCCAAAGCCTTGCATACACTCAGGTATAGCCCTTCTCCCGTTCTTGAGGGACCTGAGATATGGTTAGCATCATTGATAGAACTACTCCCCAAGATCTGTGCAGAAGCTCCTACAGACTCCATGGAGAGAAAAGCGGCAGCGGCAGCCTCGCCAAGAGTAATTCCATCACGTGCCTTGTCATAAGGGCGGCAAGGCTTGGGGCTGACAGCTTGGAAGGACTGAAAACCCGAGAGGACAAAGGAGGAAATCTCATCTGCGGCCACTACAAGGGCATTGTCATACTGTCCACTCTCGAGCAACCTATCCGCTACCGAAAGAGCCATGACCCCCGATACACAGGCATTGGACACCACTATGGGTTCTGAGCGTATCCCTAAAAGACCTGCTATACTTTTGGCCAAGCGTGTCAAGTAGGGGAGATGTTCCCTATCCATCTGGCTGTTGAGCTGGGATATATTTCCCTTGGTCGTGGAGAGGATAAAAGCCGTATTCTCTGTAATGCGTATCGTAGGCAACAGAGGTACCACCGCCAAAAGAAGCATCTTCTCCAAAAAAGAAAGCTGCTCAGTAGCACTGATATAGGGAAAAGAATCCTCTATAGTGTCCATGGAGATTTTCGAGAGATATATATCCGAAAAGTTCTCATAATGAGGGTAAAACTGTATGCCTACCTGCCCCTGCAAAAGAGCTTCTACATTTTCACGTACTGTAATCCCTAAGGGAGTTACGCAATTATAGGAATGAATATATGCCACCTTTTATTTTTTAGTTTTATGACCTATTTTTTTACCTGATACATACCATTCTTCAAAACTCAATATATCACCTTCTCCTGCTATATATACAGTATCCATTTTCCATTGGAGTGCTATTGTATCTCCTTTTCGGAAAGGAATTTCTTCATCATAGTAAATAATCCCGACAGTATCCTTTTCTTTAGAAACTAAGAAAAAGAAATAATCATAATCTGTAATATTTTCTAAAAAAACAACTGTATCCTTGTATATTTTCCCTATTTCAAGTACTTGATCTCTTCGTAAATTACTACTTCTATTGAATTTCCCTATATTTTCAAGAACTTCAGTTATTTTTCCATTGTCTATAATTATTTTCCATCGTATAACTACATATTTTCCTTCTGAATAGTCCAAGTCCATATAGGTCATACTTTCAGCTTTTACAGGAAAACTTGTTTCTTTTCCATTCTTTTCAACCGTTAAAGTAGTAGGAGTGATTTTTTTAATCAAAACAACATCATTGTAATAGTGATCAAGGCTTAGTTCTTTATCAGGTAACAATTGACTTCTGAAATTTTTTACCAAAAGAGTTGTATCTATAGAAGAATTTATTTGTTCTTCCATAGTTACACTATTTGTATTAGGATTGTTTTCCCCACAAGAGAATAGTAAAAAGAATAAGAGAATACTATAATTTTTCATATTTCCTTAGCTCTACATATTCTATAGAAGTGAGTTCTATATTTCGCTCTCTAAAGGCATTATAAATATTCTTGATAAGATCGGACTTGATGATATACATATTCTGTGGTTCAAAGGTTACCGCATTGATCTCATAGGTAGCATTAAGTTCATTGAGGGAGATATGGTATATATAAGGAGTTATCTTATCTGTTACGCCCTTGGTAGCCTGTGCAGCGGCAATAAGAGTCGCATCGACCTCCTCCAAGCGAGCATCATAGCGTACTTTCACTTGGGTAGTGACCACCAATCCATTGGTACGTCCCATAGAAGAAAAATTCATCGTGGAAGAAGAAAGTATCATAGAATTAGGTACGGTAACCTCTTCATTATTAATAGTTTTTAGGCGAGTAACTAAGCTATCTTTATGTATAACCATTCCTATATAATCGCCTACCTTAATCCAATCATTCTCCCGAAAGGCACGCATATAGGTAATGAATATCCCCGCCATTCCATTAGATATAGTAGAGGAGGAACCCAGGGAAATAAGTAGCCCCAAGAAAATAGATACTCCCTGAAAAGCGGATGATCCTGATCCTGGAAGGTAAGGAAATATTACTATAAAAATAAAACACAAGAAGAGTATCCTAACCATTTTATAAGTAGGCTTTGCCCATTCCTTATAGAATCCTTTTATCTTGAGTGCTCCTCGCTCTATCTCATAGAGAAAGTATCGCATAAGGTTCAGCACCAAGCGAGCTATCAGCGCTATAATTCCTATAATAACTAAGTTAGGCAAATAATTCACTATGGCATTGCCTACTTGACTTAGTGGATCCAAAATAAGATTTAGTAACCTCTCTGCCCAGAGCTGAGTAGAGGGGAATAACTTCAGCGCCACAGATATACTTAAGAATATAACAATGAAAAAGATAATAAGCTTTACTAGAAAAAGAATACGAGTAAGAATATAGTTTATTTTCTCCTTATTCAATATCTGGTAATTTTTTACTTTTATCCCATTCTCAAATAATCTTTTTTTAAGAATTTGTTTTTCTAGTTTTCTAAAAAGGAAATTTAATAGACAGAAGAAAGTCGCAATAGCTATAACTAGCAATACCAATTCTCCTATGCGCATGAGTTTTTTCTGCATACTATGCTCATCCCTATAATGAGTCACTGCCCTAAGAATATCCCTTTGAAGAGATTTTGCCAATTCTTCTTGAGAGAGGTGTGCCATGATAGCATCTTCCTCACTTACTGCTTGTATCCATTCCCCTTGGTAGGTGATCATCAGTAGGTTATCATGAGATTGTATTTTGAGAGAATCTTGCTTAAAAGTGGGGAATTTTACTAATTTTTGTAGTTTTTTTTCTGTATATTCGGATCGCTCCAAAGGTGAATTGAGTCCTAAACTTGTATACACAGTATAGAGCGTATCCTTTTCCAGACACACAGGAGCTCCATTGGCTTTGGAGTAGATACGCTTGATTTCTTCCTGACGCTGTTTTTTATAGAGAGAATCCTTAGAAGTATCCACATGCTTGGTATCCAAAAGTAATAAGGCTTGTAGCTCTTGGCTTAGCACATTCACCTTTAGCGAATCTTGACTGCGCTGTACTTTTAGCTCCCTTACTTGGCGCTGGAGTAACTGTAACAAACTGTCCTGTGCTTGCCCAAAAAGAGCAGCTACAGAGAAAAAATTACTTAGCAGCAATAACAACCGGATGTTCATAATGGATTTATTTGGAAGGCAAAGTTACGAAATAATAGCTAATTATCAATAAATAATAATTATTTTTTCACTATTAATCTTAATAAAGATGAGTATAGGACATAAAAAAATTGCCTCTTGCGAGGCAATTCCTTTTTTAACCAATAAATTCCAATATTATGAAACAGTGCAAAGGTACGATTTTTCCCTGAATACACTATATTTTTAACCAATGTTTAACTTTTAATTACAAGTAGTTGATAATATACTGATTCCCTTATCAGTTTTGAAATTGCTGGCTCTTCTAAGTTCAGTAAGTTGTACTATTTCTACTTGTACACAATTGAGGTTCGTATTGCCTCGAATATCGAGCTTGTCTGTCAGCCTTGGAGCACGAGATATATCGAGCTTAACGAGCTTGTTACCACTTAGGTTCAGCTCTTCCAAGGTACTATTCCTAATAGTAGCAGTTTCTATCTTGTTATTAGAGAGATCTGCTTTTTTCAGGGTGAGCATTTTTTCCAATCCTTCCAAGGAGGTGATATTCTTATCCGCAGCCATAAGTGTCTCAATTTGGGCTAATTCACTATCCTGCATGATACCATCATTATTTCTATCATACCCTGCAGTGAGAAGATAATCCTTTAGGGTAAGGGTAGCTTGTCGGGTATTAGTATCAGTGTTGATCTTGTCATAATACTTATTAATCACCGTATTCTCTACCTTTGATTTATCACAACTTGCCAAGGATACCATGGCTACAGCCATTACAAATATTCTTTTCATAAGACTCTAATTTTTTTGTTAGTTATTTCACGGGGCAAAGTAACTTATTTTTTTTGAAAAAATAATAAGATTTAACATTTAATTTGTTGTTAATAGTTTTAGCTTGGTAATAGGGAGTATAGAAAAGAATCCAAATTCACCCTTCTATGTAGGGAAATCAAGCAAGTACTGACAACTGTAGGTAGGGTAGGGGATAGGTATTGAACCTTAATCATAGAAAATTGAGTATTATAAACATGTTTGTTTATTTCTTTTAGGAAAATACTCATTATCAAGTGCTCTAAAAAAGTGAGTTTTGTTGATAAATTTACAATAGAAAATAAGAAAAAATTTGCCCATTTTCTTTTTCCGTATATACAAGCTACACAAGGAAAAAAACAAATTTATTTACTAAGAGTTATCAACCTTTTATAAGGTGGTTTGGTGAATTTTTTAGAGACTTTTTTATAGAAAATAAAAACTGATAACAACTTTCCACTTTTAGTGAATAACCTCGGTAATAGACTATAAATCATTATATTATAATACCATTGATACGTTAATAACTGGTGATAAACTTCTATATCTATACCTACGACATTTTTCCTATTATTTTTTTATCTAAATTCACCCCGTATCATCATCATCATTTTTTTTTATTTAAAAAAAGATTTTATTTTTATGTATATTGTGTTTGTGGAAAAATCGAAAAAAAAATTTTTATTTTTAAATTCTTTGTACCTTTGCGCCATAATGGAAAGAAGAGGAGTAATTTGAAAAATATGATCAAATGAAAATTTCAAATAGAAAAATAATTATAGCCCTATGTACATTGATTCCATTTGTATTTTTATCGTGTGCAAAAATATATCATAGAGATTTATGTAAGGGATTTATCAATGAAAAATCGTTTGTATTAGGAGAATCTACGATTAAAGATATTCAAAAAAGATTCGATGCTTACAAAGATTTAGAAATTTTCCCCAATAATGATAGCCTTTATACTACTAAGGTTGAAGAAAAAGACGGTTTTATAAAGATATTATCTCAAAAAAGATTTCTATTTTAAGGATAGTTTACTTCAGAAAGTCAAATTGGTGGTAAGTACAAGTTGCTGTTGGAATAATGATTTCAAAGAAAATGATTTTGCAGAGAAAAAAGATGAAATTTTCAGAGCGTATGACAAGTATATTTCTACTATAAAATCAAAAAATTCTAAATCAAAATGCTTTAATTTTCAAAGTATTGATACGACAATATTTCATAAAACCACCTTATTTAAGTGGGAAAAATAAAACCAGAAAAAATCCATCGACTATATTGTAAATCAAAGTAAGGTACGCAGTGGGGTGCTATTGAAAAAAAGACAAATCAGAAATAGAAGAAATTATAAAACCATAAAAGGACTTAAATAAATGTTCAAAATACAACACTCAAAATAACTTATATGAGTAGGAAAAAAATTAAGCAAAAAAAGAAAAAGAACAAGGATTTTAGCAGAGATATTCTTGTGATCCTTCAGAAAAATAGCAATAAGAGTTTTACTTGGAAACAGATTGCTGAGAAGCTCAAGGCGACCTCTACCGAGATGCGTAATGATATCATTGCTTCCTTGACAAAGCTTGTAAAACAGTCTCATATTCAGGAAACTACACAAGGAAACTACCAAGCACAGGAATCTACTTATTACCACAAAGGGGTGGTGGATATGGCCTCCAATGGCAATGCTTATGTGGTTTGTGAGGATTTGGAACAAGATGTATTTGTTCCTAACAACTTGCTTAACAAGGCTCTACATGGTGATGTAGTGGAAGTATACGTATTCCCACGGCGTCGAGAGAAACTCGAAGGGGAAATCACCCAGATCATAGAGCGTAAGCGTACTACCTTTGTAGGGGTGGTACAGATGCAGAAGAATTTTGCTTTTGTAGTGCCTACCGATAGGAGAATGTATACAGATATTTTTGTACCTAAGACTGATTGTAATGGTGCTGAAGATGGGGATAAGGTCTTGGTACGTATTACTCAGTGGACATCGCGTGCCAATTCTCCCTATGGAGTGATAGAGAAGATTCTTGGCAAGCCTGGGGAACATGATACAGAGATACATGCCATCTTGGCCGAATATGGACTTCCTCATGAGTTTCCTAAGGAAGTAGAAGAATATGCACAGGGCTTGGATACTTCTATCAAGGAGGAAGAGATTGCCAAGCGTAGAGACATGCGAGAAGTGCTTACTTTTACCATTGACCCACGTGATGCTAAGGATTTTGACGATGCACTTTCCTTCCAAGTGCTTGAGAATGGTAACTTTGAGATAGGGGTACATATAGCTGATGTCTCTCACTATGTACAGCCCAATACGATTTTGGACGACGAGGCTTACCAGCGTGCCACTTCGGTATATTTAGTGGATAGGGTAGTGCCTATGCTTCCTGAGGTGCTATCTAACTTTGCTTGCTCACTGCGCCCTGAAGAAGAGAAATACACCTTCTCGGCAATCTTCGAACTCTCTCCGAAGGCAGAAATTCGCAATACTTGGCTGGGTCGTACAGTGATTCGCTCCGATGCACGCTTTGCTTATGAGGAGGCACAGGCAGTGATTGAGGCTTTTGATACCCCTTATATGGAGGTGCTGACGGATTTTGTGATGCCTCAGGAGATTTCCATTCGTCCTGAAGGGAGCTATACTGTTTCAAAAGAGATAGTAGAGGCTATTCTTTCGCTGAATGCCTTGGCTGAAATTCTCCGTGAGAAGCGCATGAGAGCAGGAGCTATTTCCTTTGATAAGGTGGAGGTGAAATTCCTTTTAGATGAAAATAATAATCCTTTGGGAGTATATACTAAGGAGAGTAAGGAAGCTAATAAGCTTATAGAGGAGTTTATGCTATTGGCCAATCGCAAGGTAGCCGAGTATGCCTCTAAGCTCCAAAAAACATTCGTCTACCGTATTCACGATGTCCCCGATGAGGAAAAACTCCTACAGATGCAGGGGATCATCTCTCGCTTTGGTTACCGCCTGAACCTCAAGGATAAGAAGAATATTTCCCACTCTATCAATCACTTGTTGGAAGAAGTACACGGCAAGAAGGAACAGAATTTGGTAGATACTTTGGCGATCCGCTCTATGAGTAAGGCAGCGTATTCTACTCATAATATTGGACATTATGGTTTGGCTTTTGACGATTATACTCACTTTACTTCGCCTATTCGCCGCTATCCGGATGTGATGGTACATCGCTTGCTGCAGCGATATTTAGATAAAGAAGCCTCGGCAAATGAGGCTGAGTATGAAGAGAAATGTAAACATTCGTCTCAGATGGAGAACTTGGCTACTTCTGCCGAGAGGGACTCTATCAAGTATATGCAGATCAAGTATATGGAGGATCACAAGGATCAGGAGTTCTTAGGAGTGATTTCAGGAGTGACCGAGTTTGGTATCTATGTGGAAATTATAGAAAATAAGTGTGAGGGGATGATACGTGCTCGTGATATCAAAGACGATTACTATGTATTCGACGAGAAAGCCTATGCACTGATAGGGGAGGTGAGTAAGAAGCACTATACCTTGGGCGATGAGGTATGGATACGTGTAAAGAATACAGACCTTATCAAGCGGCACTTGGATTTTGAGTTAGTAAAATAATTTTCCATTTTTGAGAAATCAAAAGAGGCTGTCCGAAAAGGATAGCCTCTTTTTGAATACTTTACAGTTATTTTTATTCTATAGTAATAGTGTATTTAGGATCAATATTGGTGCGCTCATCAAAGACGAAATCTATATAGCCTGCATCATCTTTTTTCCCACTAAGTTCTTGCTTAACACGTCCTACCTCTTGCATTTGTTTGTCAAATGCTTTTACAGTTATGGTGCCTGTAAAATCTTCTTCAAAGATGAAATATATTGAGATTTTGTTATCATTCCCAGACAAGGTTTCTATTTTGTGTCCTCCAAGCTTAATTCCTTTTTTGCTAAGGTTTTCTGAGAGTTTTATGGAGGAATTTCCAGCCTTATCCAATCCTTCTCCTACTCCATCGGCAAAGCTACGAGTACTTCCTCCAAGAATTTCTCCTGCTTTGGTAGCTGTCTTATTAGCTACTTCTTCAGTAGTATTGGCAATAGTACTTCCCAGATTACACGCTGAAAGAATAAGTACACTTACTGCTAAAATAACTTTTTTCATAATAGTTCTTTTAAATTGGTGCAAATATACGAAAATAATTGATTTATCAATAGTTTTTGGTATTTATTTTTCTGAATTAGACGCTGACAAACCCTTTGTTACTGCTTTACTACTTTTGAGATTCCCGATACGGTAACTTCATTGGCAGCATTTCCTTTGTACTGGACGGTAAGGATACCACTGATGCTACCTTTGAGTGTGTCCTCTACCCATAGGCGCATAGTTCCTATGCCACTTACTTCTTTGAAGAATACATTTTCTACTCTTACGTTTTCGAAATTCAAATCACCATCGCATCCTTCTATTTCTAAGTTTCCAACCTTTCCACTGAAAGCAATGTCTTTGACCCCTAGGCTGTACAAAGTACAGTTTTTGGACTGTAAGGAAACGGAACCTTTTCTTGCCAATTCTATTTTCAACTGTAGGTCATCTACACGGAGGGGGAGGTTTAGGTTGCTGACATACTCCATCTCGATAGCTGCCTTTTTCAGTTTGAGTTCTTTCTCACAACTTATATTACCAGCCATTTTAAAGTGTATTTTTTGGACTTCTTCAGGCACTGGTAGGCTTATGTTTATTTTTCCTGTAGTAATGAAAACAACCCCACCTTCTGTTTCTATATTCAGCTTGAGAGTATCTTTCTCCACCCTTGCTTTGATGATAGGGTGTATAGCATCATCAGCCTCTATCTGGATCTGGCGATCTCGGCTATTTCTTAGGGTGATATCGAAATGACTTTCGTCTATAAAAATATTCTTATAGTGACCCACTTCTACGGTTTTTACGCTTCTTTTTCCAGAAGGTTCATACACAGTTTGCCCATACATAGTTATCCCAACAAGGAATGCTATGAGGAAAAATAATTTTCTTTTCATAAAAAATGTTTTTAAATAATCTGGACAAAGATACGAAAAATATTGACATCTGGCTTATTTTTCCACTATTGATTTTATTTATTGAATTATTCAGACATATTATTTCTTTCTATAATAAAAAAATTAATTTTTTTCATTTTATTTGGAAAAAATGTTGTACATTCGTACCGATATAAATCATAATTTTGAAAAAATATGGAACGTAATTATTTTTTACTCTTATCCGTACTATTAGGAGTTTCTATGTTTGCGCAGGAGAAAGATTCTCTTGAGATGAAAAAAAAGTTACCTGATACAGAAGAAAATAGAAATGTTATGCTCAATGCATCGTCCAATTCTGGTCCTCGTGAGGTGAATATAGGGCTTCCTTCTTCTGTAGGTGGAATAACTGTTTTAGAAAATGATCTTCCTGTAGTGTATCATTTTTGGCCTGAGCTTCCTATACGGACTTGGCGTCCCTCACAGAGTTTAGATATGAAAGGGCTTATTTCTGTTAGTGAATCCACTCTCACTATTGCTGACTTTGGTTATGCGGTGAATTCCTATACTAAGACTGGGGGAGAGAAGACCCAGCTGGTAGGTACCCTCAAGGGCAATCACCATGGCTACTATTTAGGTGATGTAAACCTTAACGGTCGCTTTGGACAAAGCAATTGGTATTATGCTTTAGGCGCCTTAGTCACTGGAGATCCAGGAGAGGCTAAACACAAGGGCAGTAGACTTATTGATGATACTCAGATATTCAGAGGCGTATTGACCTACCGATTTGGTGAGAAAGATGAAATTAACTTAGCTTATAAGTATTCTCGCTCTAAGATGATAGGACATTACGCCCCTTTTATATATCATACTAATGGAGTAGTAAAGGAGTATGATGGCATAGGTATAGGTACAGATTCTTATATGATCACTGATGGTTATCTGAACTTCAAGAATGTACTTACAGGAGAGCCTTATAGAGCGGATTTTACAGGAAGTGATTCTAAACTTTGGTCAAGTTCTCATACATTTGACCTTTTTGGTAAGCATGATTTGGGTAATGACTGGTTACTAAGACACTCTACTCGCTTTCATGTAGCTAAGTCTTCGGCCTTATTACCTTTGTTGATAGGAGCAGAGAAGCGAGGTAATAATTCTTATACTTACTTAGATGGTACACCTTATACGGGTGAATATGTACAACGTATGCTTGCTATTCTTTCTCCACAGACTCCCACTACTACTCTGATGACACGCTTGTGGGCAGAGAAGAGAACAGAAAGACACAATTGGCGATTGGGTGTGTTAGGACAATACTACAATGTAGATGCCTATCACCAAGATCGCTCTTTTCTTTTTCATTCTGTAGAGAAACAACCTCGTATCTTACGAAAAAGTAGCACTACTGATCCTTTCTTTAATTACAATATTGGAGGAGAATATCATAACGGATATGAAACAAAAATTACCGCTTATGTCTCTGATAGTTGGAATGTAGCCCATTGGCTTGATTTCTCCTATGGAGCTAATTTCCAATACCAGAAGCTCGAAGGAGATTATAGTCTTCAGCCACGTGGAGCCGATGTAGTGCTCAACCAACCTTTTACTACCTTCAATCATGATTGGTATCACTTCAATGGAGACCTAAGGGCGGTAGTTAAGCTCAATGACCAATTTGGTTTTTTGGCTAATTTTACTTATCAAGAAAAGCATGGCTATTTGGAAGATTATTCAGGAGCTTATACTCCTGACTTTGCTAAGACTAAAACTCCTTTCTTAGCAGCAGGAATCTATTATAATAATAAGTGGTTGAGCTTGGTATCCCAAGTATCCACTCTTACACGTAATAACTATAAGACACGCTTGAGTATTTCTGATCCAGTAACCCGACGTCCGGAAGTGGTTTCTGCTCATTATGACATTCAGACAAAGGGATGGACTACCGACATGTTACTAAAACCTTTTCCTAATTTCCAATTGCATTACCTTCTCACTCTACAGAATCCAGAATATAGTAATTACAGCTGGGTGAATCCTTTCAATACTGCTGAGACTATTAGCTATAATGGTAATGTAGTGACAGGAATTTCTAAAATGCTGATGGAAATAGATCCTTCTTATACCATCAAAAAGTTCCGTTTTGGTCTTAACCTACGTTACTTTAGCAAACAATACGTGAGTCTTACTAATCAATTTTTCATAGAACCTCGTTGGGAATCTTTCTTTTCTTCTTCTTACGAGATTAACAAATATCTGAATTTTGGTTTCAATGTAGTGAATATTTTCAATCAAACAGGTGCTTCTACTAGTATTGCGGATTCTGAGTTTCCCTATGCCAATATCAATGATGCAGATGGTCGCTTAGTGACAGGTTCTTATATACGTCCGCTTACTTTTGAGTTCCAATTGAATTTTAAATTTTAGTCATTTTATGAAAGCAAAAAATATTCTTTTACCCTTAAGTTTTTTGGTGGGACTAAGCACCCTCGCGCAAGAAGCTGATATCAAGTACGTAACTAACAAAAAAGGAGCTACCTTGGGTTATAGTACTACCTCAGGAGTGAAGATACTTACCATAGGAGGTAAGAGCTTCAAAGACCTGAACAAAAACGGAAAGTTAGACAAGTATGAGGACTGGCGCTTACCTGTAGATGAGCGTGCCAAAGACCTTGCCAAACAAATGAGCATAGAGGAAATAGCAGGACTTATGCTCTACAGTAACCACCAAGCCTTGCCTGCCCCTCCTGATGGTTACCGCAAGAGTACCTACGGAGGTAAGCCTTTTGCCGAGAGTGGAGCCAAACCCTCCGACCTTACCGACCAACAGAAAACCTTCTTAGATCGTGACCATGTACGCCACGTACTGATTACTACGGTTTCCTCGCCTAAGGATGCAGCTATATGGAGCAATAACCTACAACGTACTAGTGAGAGCCTACCACTAGGTATTCCTGTAAATATCTCTTCCGACCCACGCCATACCACCTTGGTAACTGCAGAATACAATGCAGGAGCAGGAGGAAATATCTCCCTTTGGCCTGATGGATTGGCCATGTCCGCCACCTTTGATCCTTCTATCGTACAGAAGTTTGGTGAAATCGCTGCCAAGGAATACCGTGCTATGGGTATTACCACAGCTCTTTCCCCTCAGATAGACTTGGGTACAGAACCTCGCTGGAATCGTATGGTCTTCACTTTTGGAGAATCTCCAGAACTGACTACTGATATGGCACGTGCCTATGTAGATGGTTTCCAAACCTCCACAGGGAAGGCTGAAATCAAGGACGGATGGGGTTACGAGAGTGTCAATGCTATGAGCAAACATTTCCCTGGTGGAGGCGCTGGAGAGGGCGGTCGTGATGCACACTTCGCCTATGGTAAATATGCTGTATACCCAGGTAAAAACTTCGAGATGCACCAAAAACCCTTCGTAGAAGGTGCCTTTAAGCTTCATGAAAAGACCAAATCCGCTTCTGCGGTAATGCCTTACTATACTATTTCTTACAACCAAGATACCAAAAACCATGAAAATGTAGGTAATGGCTTTAGCAAATATATAGTCACTGACCTATTGCGCAACAAATATGGCTTTGATGGGGTAGTATGTACCGACTGGCTGATTATCGCTAAAGAACCAGGTACTCCAGGGGGCTTTGCTGGTAAGCCTTGGGGGGTAGAGGATTTGGATTTGCCACAGCTCCACTACAAGGCTTTGGAAGCAGGCGTAGACCAATTCGGAGGTAACAATATGGTGGCTCCTGTGGTAGAAGCCTATAAGATAGGGGTAAAAGAGCATGGAGAAGCTTATATGCGCAAGCGCTTGGAACAATCAGCGGTACGCCTATTGCGCAACATCTTCCGCTTGGGTCTGTTTGAAAATCCTTACCTTAACCCTGAAGAATCTGCTAAGATAGTGGGTAATCCTCAGTTCATGAAAGCAGGTTACGATGCTCAACTCAAGTCTATTATCATGCTCAAGAACAAAGGGCAAGTATTGCCTATTGACAAGAAGAAAACCGTCTATATCCCTAAAGTGTATAACGAACCTCAACGTAACTGGTGGGGTGTATATACCGAAGGCAACATCTCTTATCCAGTAAATATAGAGAACGTGAAAAAGTATTTCAATGTAATGGATGACCCCAATAAGGCTGACCTTGCCATTGTATTTGTTAAGAGTCCTACCCAAAACCACCCAGGATACAATGACGAACTCTTCAAGGCAGGAGAGAATGGATATATACCAATCTCCCTACAATACAATACTTACACTGCTGAATATGCTCGTGAGCACAGTATAGCTGCTGGTGACAAAGTGATTGCTCCACAAGTTACCGATCGTAGCTATAAGGGAAAGACAGCCAATGCCTCCAATATCACTGACCTATACAATATCTTGGAGACCAAGGAAAAGATGAAAGGCAAACCAGTGATTGTATCTATTACTGCCTCTCGTCCTATGGTATTCCACGAGTTTGAACCTATGGTAGAGGGTATACTGCTTAACTTTGGTACTTCCGAACAAGCACTTTTGGAAATCCTCTCTGGGAAAGTAGAACCTTCTGGCTTGCTTCCTACTCAGATGCCTGCCAATATGAAGACGGTAGAACAGCAGTTTGAAGATGTACCTTTCGATATGCAGTGTCATAAAGATACCGAAGGCAATGTATATGACTTTGGCTTTGGTCTTAACTGGAAAGGTGTTATCAAGGATGCTCGTACTGCCAAATATATAAAACATAGAAAATAGTTTTCACTTTTAAATTTTGTAAAAATACAGCAAGTTATTTTTTGGCTTGCTGTATTTTTTGTACTTTTGTCAGCCGAAAAGAAATATATCATATGCCGACTATTTTATCTATAGAGACTTCGGGTAAGAATTGTTCTATAGCATTATTTACTGATCATCATTTAGTACAACTAATAGAGGAGCGTACAGAACAATTTTCTCATTCAGAACATTTGCATGTATTCATAGAACACATACTCGAGGAAACACACACCCAGCCTAAAGATATTAAGGCTGTAGCTATCAGTATGGGGCCGGGTTCTTATACAGGATTGCGTATAGGTACAGCTACTGCTAAGGGACTCTGCTATGGTTGGGGTATCCCTCTTATAGCCTTGCCTACCTTGCGTATCTTGGCCGAGCAGGTAACCTATGAATTTGCAGATATTGAATATATTATTCCCATGATAGATGCTCGCAGGATGGAGGTTTTTACTGCTGTATATAATCGTGATTTTTCTCCTATACTGAAGGAACGTTCAGAAATTCTTACAGAAAGTACATTTGACACCTACCTTAACAAAGGAAAAACCATTTTTTTAGGAGATGGAATCACTAAGTTCCAAGCTATTTGTAAGCATGAGAATGCTTATTTTTTAGAGAATAAATTCCCTTCTGCTAAACAAATGGGTCGCTTAGCCTTAGAGAAATATCAAGCGCAAGCCTTTGAAGATATAGCTTATTTTGAACCTTTTTATCTCAAGGAGTTTTACTTTAATAAATAATAGATTGTTTCACGTGGAACTTTTATAAAGTAAAAATATAAAAGTGTTTCACGTGGAACAAATTTTACAATTGATTATTAGAAAATAAATATACTATATAAATCAATAGTCTTAGCCAGTGTTAAGGTAGAGATGCAATCTATTTTATCTTGTGATTATGTCTTATGATTGTAATTATGATTACATCATTAAAGAATTACTTACTGGGTTTGTAGAAAAATTATTGCTATCATAGAATAGTAAAATATATTTACCTAATAATCTATGAAAACATACAATAGTTCAATTTTCATAGCCATAAAAATTTGATTATTGATTTTAAAGTATTATTTTTCCATTATTTCTAATTGTGATGAATATTTATATTTAAAATAAAAAATAATTAAAATTTGATAGGTTTGTAGAGGTGATTTTTTGAATTTGTTTTTTTAAAATACTTATATGTCAGAGAAAATACGTTGTACTTGGTGCAAGGATGATTCACTCTATATAGCTTATCATGATATGGAGTGGGGGAGACTTATCACTAAGGACACCCTTCTTTTTGAGTTTCTCATATTAGAGAGTTTTCAGGCAGGGCTGAGTTGGATTACTATTTTGAGAAAACGTGAGGCTTTTCGTGAGGCTTTTGATAATTTTCTAATAGAGCAGATTGCTAATTATTCTCAAGAGAAGATAAGCGCACTTCTTACGAATGAGAAGATAGTACGCAATCGCTTAAAGATACAAGCGGCGGTAACCAACGCACAGGCATTTATAAGAATACAAAAGGAATTTGGAAGTTTTGTTAGCTATCTTAATACATTTATTCCTACTCCTATTGATAATCATCCTGAGTCACTTTCGGATATTCCTACTCACTCTTTCCTTTCAGATAGCTTGAGTAAAGACTTGAAAAAGCGTGGATTTAAGTTTGTCGGAACTACTATTGTCTATTCTTTTCTACAGGCTACAGGGTATATCAATGATCACGTTAGTAATTGTTGGGTGAGAAAAGAATTAAATGTTCCACGTGAAACAAATTAAAATAAGGAATAGAAGGTAAAGATAATAGTGGGTACTATGCTAATGAGAGAGTCTTTGGTGTGTCATGGTAAGAATACAATTTATTGTGTCTTATAGTTAATCATATTTTAGATTGCGAATAGATAGAATAGGAGATTAATTCTTTATTTGCTCTTTTCAAGAGACTGTCCGAAAAGTCTTGTTTTTCGAGAGTGAATTGTATTACATACTCCGCTTGTTCGGGGACTTTGTCCTACACCTGCTCACGGTAATTTTTCGCAAACCATTTCTGTTTGACCATGATTTGTTATGATTATGAATCTTGTTACTTTTTGCATAGGATTAATAATAAAAATTGCTACTAAAAACATAAAAAATCATTTAAACATATAAATTTTAAACGATTTCTATATTGAATAAATATTTATATTAAAAGAAAAAGAAAGTAGAAATTTGACACGTTTCTGAAAGTGAAATTTTTAACAAATGTAGAAATTTTGGTGTAACAAATGATTTTGAATATAAAAAATATTTTTCATTTTTCATTTTTTCACTTTTTACTTTATTCAAGGTTTCACGTGGAACAAAAACTTAAAATTCAAAATTCAAAATTCAAAACTTTAATGAATATAATAGACTATAGTGTAAGTAAGGAAGAATTTTTCTTGGAGTATGACCCAGTGTATAAGCTCTATCGTACAACTCCTGTGCCCCAAGAGCTGGGAAGGTATTACCAAAGTGATGCCTATATATCCCATACTGATGGGAAAAAGGGTCTTTTCGAAAAGCTTTACCAATGGGTGAAAACCTATACGCTACAGCAGAAAATAAAACTCATAGAGCGCTATGTGCCCCAAGGAAAACTCTTGGATATAGGTGCAGGTACAGGCGATTTCCTAAGGGTGGCAGCACAGCGAGGATGGAGTGTAAGCGGGGTAGAACCTGAAAAAAAAGCTCGCGATAGGGCAGAGGAGAAGGGAATCCTTCTGAAGGAAGATAAAACCCATATCACGGATACCTATCAAGTAATTACTCTTTGGCATGTGCTGGAACATGTTCCTAACCTACAAGAGCAGATTGCTTTTCTCAAAGACCATTTGACCAAGGGAGGATTGCTTGTGATTGCCGTGCCTAACTATAGGAGTAGGGATGCCCAACACTATGGGAAATACTGGGCTGCCTATGATGTACCCCGACACTTATGGCACTTCTCCCAAGAGAGTATTCGATTGCTTTTCACTGAAAAAGGTTTCCAACTCATAGGAGTCAAGCCCATGCCTTTTGATGCTTTCTATGTGAGCCTACTTTCCGAAAAGTACAAAACAGGGAGTATGAACTTCCTTAAGGGAGGTTATCAGGGACTTCTATCGAACCTCTCTGCACTGAAAACAGGAGAATATTCGTCCCTTATTTACCTGTTAAAATTGCATGAATAAAATAAGATAATAGGATACTTATCCTACTTTTTATAAGGGTAAACGTTAAATATTCATTCTGTTCCTATTTGTTTTGTTAAAAATGAAGATAATTGATATTTTCTTTCGTACTTTTGTGCCTACATTTTGAAAAAGTATAGTTATGAATAAAATTATCTTAGGTGTAGCACTAATGTTAAGTCTTGCTTCTTGTCAGCAAGGACAGAAAATTGCTTTTGTAGATAATAGCAAGCTCTTGGATGATTATCAAGAAAAAAAGGACTTAGAGGCGCTTCTCAAGGGAAAAATTGACAAATACCAACACAAGCGTGATAGTATTTCTCAGGCTTTCCAAGTGAAGGCTCAGGCTTTCGAAGCACAAGCAAAAACCTTGGCTCCTGCTGTAGCTCAGCAAAAGTATAGCGAACTGGCTCACGAAAGTCAGCTATTGCAACAACAACTCATGGCTGAAGAACAAGCAATCCAAGAGGAAAGCCGTACCAAAATGGATACACTACTGAAGAAAGTAAAGAACTTCATCAAAGAATATGGAAAGCAACATAGTTATGACTTTATTCTTGGTGCTAATGACGGAGGTAGTGTACACTATGGAAAAGCTGATAAAGATATTACAGCCGATATAGTAAAGGCTCTGAACGAGAAAAAGTAAAAAATTGTTACTTGTTTGTTTAAATTTTATTGGTTATTGATTGAAAAGTGTTTCTTCTGTACAAGGAGAGACACTTTTTCTATAGGAAAGCCTCTTTTACTGCTGCTAAAGCATTGGGGAAAACTCCATTGAGTAGTAGAAAAATTCCAAAAATAACTAAGAAGATATGGATACCCTGCTTTATTTTATGGATATTGGTAGGAGTGAGCTTGTGGCGAAGCCGCTTAGCGATGAGTATTTTTACAATATCTGTGAGCAAATAGGTCAGTAGTATAGTGCCTAAAAAGACCAGTACTTTTGTTGTGGTAGTACCTGCACTCGAGGAGAAAGTAGCAATGGTAGCTACCCAATAGAAAAAAACCCCTACATTGATGATATTCAAGAAAAATCCTTTGTAGAAAAAAGTAAAATAATTTCCTTCCTTGATCTCCACTATACGTGTCTGTGGAGGGTGTAGGCGATAGTCCTTGCGCTCTTTGAAAAAAGAAAATAACCCATATATGATGATGAGAATTCCTCCATATACGAATAGGTTGGGGTTATTCTTTATATAATCCGAGAGCTTACTTGTACCCCAATAGGCCAAGAGAATAAAAAAAATATCCCCAGAAATAGCTCCAAAATCAAAGGCTAAAGCCGAACGAATCCCCTTGGTAATACTCGTCTCTATCAGGATAAAAAATACAGGGCCTATGGTAAAAGCAAGCATAACTCCTAAGGATATGGCTACAAAAATACTCTCTATCATCTTTTGGTATAAAGGGCAAATGTACTAAAAAAATAGTAATTACAAAAGAACTTTTTATTCTATATCCACTGTGGGGTTATATTTTTGAACAATATCTCTCAGATAAGGATAGACTATTTCAGTCATGGTGGTGATAAACCATCGGGAAGATTTTATCAAGATAGTTCTATTTCCTCTTCTGGAGTTCCAAAAACGAATCTTTTTTATTTGTTTAGGGTCGAGTTCGCGAAGTGTAAAGAAAGTGAAAAAATATACCTTTTCTTTGCATAGTATGAAAAAAGGAAAATATTTCCTGAGCCAGAGCAAGTCCTTTTGTACTTTTAGGAGATAGGCAAAATCTTCCTTGCTCATTTCTTCCAATAACAAATGTTGGGCTTTGGCATGTCGCTTCACTACGTAGCTCAGCAGGTAGTATATCATAAGGAAAAGGGAAAGAGGAATCATCAGTAAAGTGAGCTGCTCAGGGACACTAAAATTGACTCCTTCCTTGGAGATTGCTACAAAGAATATAACAAAAGGGAGGACAATGAAAACACTTAGGAATATTCCCAGTCCTATACAAATGTATCGCTTGTATTTCTCTACTTTTTCCATATAGGTGCTGCGCTCCCTCTCCAAAGCATGATAGGGAATGTAGTGGGCTACACGCTCTTCGAAAGCATTCTTGCGAACAGCGACAAAGTACAACAAAACTCCCATAGACAGATAGGGGAGGGAAGAGACTATCAGAATAAGAATATCAGGGTTCATGGTTATCTGTATTTTTGAAAGTACTCATGAATGAGTTTCTCTAATTCTTCAAAAGAGATTTCGAGTTCGCTATCGTTTAGATAAATACCTGTAAAGTCTTTTCTCATACCCTTGAGCTGATTTACATATTTTTCAGGGTGTTTGAGTTTGATATGGATGTGTTGTCCATAATAATTTACTTTTCCTATAGAAGCTATTTCACTCCAAGGGATTTCACCTACCCTTTTACCCAGAGGAGTTGCATTGCTTTTGAGGTAGTCGGGGGTGAGGATAACACCTTCGTTCTTTTTGTTCGAGCGCCATAATTCTTGTATGTGTTTATAAAAAAGATAAGTTCCCGCTATAAAAAGGACTATAAAAAGCATTAGATAGAATAAGTTTATGCTATCAGCTGATAGGATAAAGAAAATAATAGCAGCAATACCAAGCATTACAAGGATATATAAGCCTAGGAGTTTGACCATTTTCTTTTTGCTAAATGGGATAATGATAGTGTTATTCATTTTTTTGTATTTAGTTAATAATTAAAATTCCTGATTTGTATATTGTTGAATAATTTGCAAGAAATGAGGGAGTACTTTTTTAGGTAGGGTAAATATTATTTTTTCAGGAGCTTTGAATTCTATAAAAATACCATTTCTACGATAGCTCCAATCTAGATCCGTTATTTGGGTAGGGTCAATTTCTTTGATAGCAAAGAAAATAAAAATGTACAACTTATCGTTGCAAAGCACAAATGGCGGATTATATTTGCTTGTGAATGACAAACTATCTTTAGCCTTGAGAAGGAGCTCGAAATCATCATCGCTCATTTGTTCTAAAAGCATATGTTGGGCTTTTTCGTTGCGCTTTATTACATAGAAGAGAAGGTAATGCAGTAACAAAATAGGTACATAGACAGATAGTAAGGTCATTTTTGTATCATCATAGATTGATAATATATTGAGTATTCCTGTTTTCTCATATTCTTCTTTGAGCAATATTGCTATAAAAACACATAGAGGGAGGTATAAAATCACTAAGAGTATGATATGTGCGTACTTGCTATATTTGCGTACTTGCTGCCTATAGGCTTCCCGCTTTTGTGAGAGGTGGCGAGTAGGGCTAAAGAGAGCTAAGCGCTCTTCAAAAGCATTTTTGCGCACTACTGTAAAGTACAAAAAGACGAGGCTGAAAAGAAATAAAGGAGCAAAACAGATAATATAAAGTGAGTCCATACTTATTTATTTTTTTGGTCTGTTAATAAATTGAGTTTTGTATATTGTTCTACAATTTGCAAAAAGATATCCAATGCACTTTTAGATATACTAAGGACGGTAACTTTAGCTTTAGGGTCTTTAATACGTACTATAAACCTATGTCTATTACTATACCATTTTACTGAGGTGATTTGAGTAGGGTCAATTTCTTTAATTGTATGGAAAAGAAAAATATATAAGTGATTGTTACACAACACAAATGGTGGGTCATATTTGTAAGGAAAAGATAAATTGTCTCTTAATTTGAGGAGCAGTTCGAAATCGGTATCACTCATTTGTTCTAAAAGCATGCGTTTGGCTTTTCTACTGCGTTTCTGCATATAAAAAATGATATAATAGCACACGAAAAGAGGCAGCAAAGTGGCTAATATTAACATCAAGTTCTCATCAGAAAATGAGGTATTAGCTTCGCTTATTTCTTGATAGTTTTCTTTGAACAATGCATAGACTAAAATGAAGAAAGGCAGTAAAAACAGGGCGAACATTATATTATTATATTTACTAACCTTCTGCATATAGGCTTCACGTTTTTGTGGTAGCTGGCGGTAAGGATAAAAAATAGCAAGGCGTTTTTCAAAATCATTTTTGCGCATTACTACAAAGTAGAAAAGCGCAAAGAGAAAAAGAAATAAGGGTACGAACCAGATCATGTAAATTATGTCCATAGTTACTATAATTTGAGTTTTGAGTATTGTTCAATGATTTGCAAGAAATAAGAGAATCCTCCTCTAGGTAGGCCAAGGGTTATTCTTTGAGGAGCTTTGAGTTGTACAAAAATACTATCTTTACCACGACTCCAGTTTACTTCGGTTACTTTGGCAGGGTCAATTTCCTTGATGGTAAAAAAAGAAAAAACATACAACTGATGGTTACATAATACAAAGGGTGGACTATATTTGCTTGTGAATGACAAACTATCTTTTACCCTGAGGAGGAGCTCAAAATCATCATCGCTCATTTGTTCTAAAAACATACGCAGGGCTTTCTCTTTGCGTTTTTTTAGGTAAATGATCAGGTAATGTGCCAAGAAAAGAACTAGTAAGATCATGATCATATTATTAGAGATTGGTATAACTAGTTTGCCTGTTTCCTCATATTTTTCTTTGATTATCAAGGTTATAAAAAAACACAGAGGGAGGTAGAATATTATTAAGAGAATAGCATTGAAATACTTGTGGTAGTTGTGCACCTTCTGCATATAGGCTTGGCGCTTCTGTGAGAGTTGGCGAGTGGGGCTAAAGAGTGCTAATCGCTTTTCAAAAGCATTTTTGCGCACTACTATCAAGTAGAAAAAGAGTAGTTCGAAAAGCAATAAAGGCAGAAAGTATGTGAAGGAAAGTGAGTCCATAGTTTATTAACAATATTGTTCTAGCTTTCTATTTGAGCGTCAGGACTGTATCTCTTGATAATCTCCACCAAAATAGGATATATATTCCTATACAGGGAAATTGTTGTAGATGTTGCAGATTTGATATGTACAATCATATTTTGTCCTTTAGCATAACTAAAGCTTACTTTTTTTATACTTGCAGGATCAATTTCTTTTATTACAAAACTAAAAAAATACAATCTATCTTTACAAAGTATAAAAGGAGGAAAATATTTAAAGAGATATGTATTTTTTTGTATATCTAGCAATAGCTCAAAGTCACTATCACTCATCTGTTCTAAGAGTAGTCGCTGTTTTTTTATATTTTTCATTAAAAAACGATACATTAGATAGGCGCACAAGCATTCTATTAGTATTATGAAAATTATAAAAAGAAAGATAATAAGACTATTGCTCACATCTTGAGATAATAGAGAGACAAACATAATCATCAATGGGAAACTCACAAATAAACCTATAATTATGCTTGCTTTTTTGGTATATCGTTCTGCCCCATTAATATATTCTTGTCGTTGGCTAGAAAGTAATCGAGGAGTATGGTAGGTTAAGCGTTTTTCGAAATCACCTTTTCGATTTATAAAGGTGTATAATACAAAAATAACTATAAGTATAGGTACTATAAGTAAAATCATTGAGGTATTCATAGTTGTAATTCATTTAAATTTTCTGACATATAATTAGGGGTTAATTTTTAAATTCTAAAAACTAACCCCTGAAATTTATTACTAACTCACTATATTGATAATCCTATTAGGCACTACAATTACCTTTTTAGGGGTGTTGCCTTGTAGCTGTTCTGCGGTTTGAGGATCGGCGAGGATGGCTTGCTCTATCTCTGCCACACTCATACTGGTAGCATAGGCGCGTTTGAAGCGTACTTTGCCATTGAACGATACAGGATACTCCTTGCTGTCCTCTTGCAAATACTTATCCTCGTGTACGGGATAAGGTGCATAAGTTACGCTTTCGGTATTTCCAAGCCTTTTCCAGAGCTCTTCAGCGATATGTGGAGCAAAAGGTGCTACCAGTACCGCAAGAGGCGCTAAAACGTCTCTATGGTGGCATTTTAGCGATGATAACTCATTCACACATATCATAAACTGACTCACTGAGGTATTGAAAGAGAAATTCTCAATATCTTCATTTACCTTTTTAATCGTTTTATGGAGTGCTTTGAGCATCTCGGGCGTAGGGGCTTCATCAGTTACTTGCCAGCCGTTGTCATTGAAATACAAGCGCCATAGCTTGCGCAAGAAGTTATATACCCCCGAAATACCTGCTGTGTTCCAAGGTTTAGCTTGTTCCAAAGGTCCTAAGAACATTTCGTAAAGGCGTAAAGTATCAGCTCCATACTGCTCACAAATATCATCAGGGTTTACCACATTGTATTTAGATTTGGACATCTTTTCTACTTCGCGACCTGTTATATACTTACCATCTTCTTCTAAAATAAATTCTGCATTAGCAAACTCTTTACGCCACGCTTTAAATTTCTCAATGTCTAACTCATCGGAAGTATCTTTTAAAAGAGAAACATCTACGTGAATAGGTTGCACCGATTGCCCTTTTATTTGATTTTTAGATACAAAAGTATTCGTGCCTTCTAAGCGATACGCAAAAGCACTCATTCCCAATATCATACCCTGATTAATCAGTTTTTTGAAAGGCTCTTCAGTAGGGGCAAAACCGCGGTCTTTGAGGAATTTGTTCCAGAAGCGTGAGTATAACAAGTGTCCTGTGGCGTGTTCGCTACCCCCTACGTAAAGGTCTACGTTTTGCCAATAGTCTACTACAGCTTTGGTAGGAAAGTCCGCACGTGCGTCTTTTTCCATCATATACTCCAACCAATACCAAGAAGAGCCCGCCCAACCTGGCATCGTATTCAATTCTAACGGGAATACGGTTTGGTTATCAATAAGTTCGTTGCTCACTACTTTGTGGTTTGCGGTATCCCACGCCCAAGCAGTGGCGTTGCCCAACGGTGGGTTACCCTCTTCGGTAGGGAGGTATTTCTCTACTTCGGGTAGGAGAATAGGGAGGTGCTCCTCGCCTATCATCTGTGGCAAGCCGTTTTTATAATATACTGGGAAAGGTTCGCCCCAATAACGCTGACGTGAGAAGACAGCATCGCGAAGACGGTAATTCACTTTGGCTTTACCTGCGCCCTTGGCTTCTAAGGCTGCTAATACTTTGGCTACTGCCTCGCTAAAGTTAGTGCAACCATTGAGAATGTCAGAGTTTTGGTAAGTCATTCCCTCTTTGTCGGTAAAGGCGTTTTCTGAAATATCTTTATCGAAGATGTTAATCACTTCGGGCATTCCTTTAGCGCCCTTGAAGTGTTTGGCAAAGGCATAGTCACGGTCGTCGCCGGCAGGAACTGCCATCACAGCCCCCGTACCATAGCTTGCCAATACATAATCGCCTATCCAGATAGGGATTTGCTTGCCGGTAAGTGGGTGCAGGGCATACGCCCCTGTAAATGCTCCTGATACGGTTTTGGTATCGGCCATACGGTCACGCTCTGAACGTTTGGCAGTAGCAGCGATGTAGGCTTCTACTTCAGCGCGTTGTTCCTCAGTAGTAATTTGCAATACTAAGGGGTGCTCGGGAGCAAGGGTAAGGTAAATAGCACCAAAGAGGGTATCGGGGCGGGTAGTGAAGACCTCGACTTTGTGCTCGCCGGAGGCGAGCACAAAGTCGATAGAGGCTCCAACTGATTTTCCTATCCAGTTGCGTTGACTTTCTTTGATGCTTTCACTCCAATCGATGGTGTCTAAGCCTTGCAAAAGGCGTTCGGCATAGGCGGTGATGCGCATACTCCATTGGGTCATCTTCTTGCGAATCACAGGGTGACCTCCACGCTCGGATACGCCATTGACGATTTCATCATTGGCCAGTACAGTTCCTAAGGCAGGACACCAGTTTACTTCGGTTTCTGCCAAGTAGGTAAGTCGGTATTTTAGTAAATGACGTTGTTTGCTTTCAGCTGTCATTGCGTGCCATTGGGCAGCAGTGAAGGTTGGGGTATCGTCGTCACAGTCAGCATTTACCTTACTATTGCCTTCTGTTTCAAAGAGAGCGATAAGGGTTTCAATAGGCTCTGCCTTGTCGGTTGCGTTGTTATACCACGAGTTAAACAACTGTATGAATATCCACTGGGTATGACGATAGTAATCGGGGTCGGAGGTCTTTACTTCGCGACTCCAATCGAATGAAAAACCTATTTTATCGAGCTGCTCGCGGTAACGAGCAATATTCTGTGCCGTAGTAACCGCTGGGTGTTGCCCTGTTTGGATAGCGTATTGCTCGGCTGGCAAACCGAAACTATCGTATCCCTGAGGGTGCAATACGTTAAAGCCTTTGTGACGCTTGTAGCGCGCCACGATGTCGCTGGCGATATAGCCCAGCGGATGCCCTACGTGTAAGCCTGCTCCTGAGGGGTAAGGGAACATATCAAGCACGTAGTACTTAGGTTTGGTACTGTCGTTTTGGGCTTTGAAAGTCTGGTGTTCTGCCCAATATTCTTGCCAAAAGGCTTCTATTTCTTTGTGATTATAGGTCATATTAGTCGTTAGTTTTTAGTTGTTAGATGTTAGTTCGGGGCAAAGGTAGTAATAATTTGTTGGTTCTTTAAGCTAATTCTAAAGATACAATCTCTGCTTTTTCTCCATTTTCAGTTTCACAGACGATAGAGATATAGTCAAAGCCATTTCTTTTCACTTCTTCCCAAGGGATATTTTCTCCATTGATAAGGGTTACTCTATCTTCTTCGTCTACTTCATAATCTTCTTTTTCTTCTTCGTAATCAATAGAATACCCAAAATCTATATGAATCTTGCAAGGAGTAATATTGTATTTTACCAAAGTTCGTTTTTCAACTTCTTCTGGGTCAAACTCATCGCAAAACATTGCATTATAGCCGTGTCGGTAGCCATCAAAAAGCAATATTTCTTCACCTGTTTCTGTATCTTTGGCTACTATTTTACAAGGAATTCCAGTTTTATTATCTACAATACAAGGGAGTTTTTTCCTCTTTACTTCAAATAAATCTCCATAATAATACACTTCAAAGAGCGTATTTCCATTTTTCGATTGTATATCCACAGAGAGATAATCGCCTGATTTTATATTAGAAGCATTTTCACTTAGGTAGGTAGGAACTTTTTGCATATACAAAATTATTTAGAATGTATGTTATATTTTTATTTAAAATCCCACTGTCTTTGGAAAGTTGCTTTTTCAAGAAATTCATCAAAGGTATCAGCTACTAATTCGGTATAAAGGTCATCATATATTACCCAAACACTATGATTTTCGGGGTGGAAGAAAAGTATACCGCCATCGGAAACACCAAAGGCAAAAGCTGTTTTTAGAACTTCAACTGAAGGAAGTTTGTCTATACTATTACCTTCTATTGATTTGTAGAAAAAGTCTTTTTGTGCAAGTAGTCGATAAGTAGGAATCAGCTTTTCACCATTATCATCAGTTTCACGGGTAAGAGAGAAAAAACCTTGTATTACATAAACTCTTTTAGGAAGAGTGGGTTTCTTACGGCGTGCATATTCGTAGAAAAAGTTAGATTTTTCAGGAATAGTAGCAAATAAATCTCGGTAGGACTGGGGAACATTTTGCTCTTGTATATTCATTTTATAATGTTTTTTTATTTGTATTTAAAATATGAAAGGTTTATTACTTGACCCTACACCCCGTTTTCACTTAAGTAGGAACTTTTTGCATATACAAAATTATTAAATGTAAAGTATAATTCTTAATTTGTCAATTTTCTAATTAGAAAATTTGGTGTGAGCTACAAGCTCGCATCAGCAGGGTTATAGTTTGAAAATAAACAGATCCCTAAAGAATTAATTTTTTAGGATCGTTTCTATTGTCAAAAAAGAAAACAATCTCTATCCTATCGGTGAATATTTGATAGAAAAGAGAGAAATTATGCAATATCAAAACTCTTCGAATTTCTTTTTCAGGAGTTTGATAAACAATAGGATGAGCTATAGGAAAATCCAATATCCTTTGTTCTATTCTTTCTACTTCATCTATAATTTTATTTGAATAGGTAGATGAATCGTTATGTTCTATCCAATATTCCAAAGTTGAAATATATTCCTCTTGAGCTCTTGGAGACCATATTACTTTTTTGTACATAATAGTCTCGCTTTTTTATGTACTTCTTCACTAGATATTCCTTTTCCTTCATGGAGTTCTTTCCATCCCTGCTCTATTCCTTCTATGATCTCAGCAGAGAGTTCTTCTTTCTTGACTTCCAATCCTATGGCTTCCAATACACGTACAGCCATTTGGTATTGTTCAAAAGTAATATTCTTGTTGAATTGTATAGTTCTCATAGTAGTAATTTTTCTGCAAAGGTAGTGATAATTTGCCAAACAACCAATAATGGAATTTAATAATAGACAATACTCCTTGTGTTGTGCCTTACGCAATGGGGATTGGTAGTATTCTTTTTGTGAATCCAATTGCCCTGGTCATCGTACTTGTAGGTAGTGGCAGGAGAAGAGCGCAAAATACCATTTTTGTAAGAACTTGTAAATGTACGGACTTGAGCTGTGTAGGGGATGTTATTACTCTGCTCAGTACGTTCTATTTCTTTCTCTACGCGTTCCTCTTCACCTCTTTTGTAGTGATAGGTTTTAGTGTCTGTTATTTTATCTTGTTTGTAAAGACAAATTGTAAGAGTTACTTCCTCTCCTTGATAAGAGTAAAAATGTTCTTGTGAGAGCTTATTACGCCAAATATACCAAGTGTTCTTAACCACGTTCCCTTGAGAGTCAAACTCAGTAATACATGTCCATTCGACATACTTTTTGGCCTTTTCACAACCTCCTGAATAGGAAGTAGTAGTGGCTTTTACTTGTTTTACTTTTCCTTTGAGGTCATACTTTTTCCAATCAGTTTGTTGGGCTTGCAAGTTGAAAACAAATGTTAGGAAGATAAGCAGTAAAAATAGTTTTTTCATAGTGGTTTATTTTCCGCAAAGGTAGTGATAATTTGTTAAAAAACAAACAGGCTGCCTGAGAAGGACAGCCTGTTTTGTTTTATAAAATGATAACAGCTTATTTTTTCTTCTTACCATCAGCTTTAGCAGCTTCTTGAGCGGCCTTAAGAGCGGCACGAGATACACGTACTTGGCATACTACGGTGTTGTCCGGATGCATGATTTTGTACTTTTCTTGTGCGATCTTAGTGATGTAGAGACGGTTACCCATTTCCATCCAAGAGATGTCTACAGGGACGAAGTCAGGCAAGTTCTCTGGTAAGGCTTTTACTTTAAGCTTACGGTTTACGATGCGGAGAGTACCCCCTGCCATAACCCCAGGAGCAGTACCTACGATCTGGATAGGCACAGCTAAGGTGATTTCTTTGTCCTTGTGTAGTTCATAGAAATCCACATGGATGATGTTGTCCGTAACAGGGTCAAACTGAATGTCCTGAAGGATAGCGTTGTAAGTCTTTCCTCCTAATTCAATCGTTGCTGTATATACATTAGGAGTATATATCAACTTTTTGAATGCTAAAGCATCCGCTGAAAAGTGAATGGTACTATTCCCTCCGTATAACACGCAAGGAACCTTTCCAGCATTACGTAAGGCCTTGCTTGCTGCTTTGCCCACGCTTTCTCTTTGAGATCCTACGATTGTAATCGATTGCATAAAATATATTAATTAAAAAATTTACATAATGAATTTGTCACTGATAGAGACATGTTGGTGTACGGAGTGCATCACATCAGCAAAGAGTTTTGCACAACTGAGTACATGTATTTTCTTTGTTCCCTCTAGGTTGTGAGGAATAGAATCAGTTACGATAATTTCCTCCATAGGAGAATTTTCTATTCTTTCTATAGCATTGCCACTAAGGATAGCATGGGTACATACCGCTCTTACACTAAGAGCCCCCTTTTCCATCATAATCTCAGAGGCTTTGGTAAGAGTACCTGCAGTATCAACCATATCATCCACCAAGATCACATGCTTGCCTTCGACCTCTCCTATAAGATCCATTTTCTCAATCACATTGGCTTTCTTGCGCTGTTTGTAACAGATTACCACATCGGAGTTCAGGAACTTGGCATAGGAATGAGCTCTTTTGGAGCCTCCCATATCAGGAGAAGCCATACAGAGATTTTCAAGGTTGAGCGACTTGATATAAGGCAAGAAAATAGTAGATGCATAGAGGTGATCTACAGGTATTTCAAAGAAGCCTTGTATCTGATCTGCATGTAAATCCATGGTAATGACACGTGTTGCACCTGCTGTTTCAAGCAGATTGGCTACAAGCTTGGCAGCTATAGGGACACGAGGTTTGTCCTTTCTGTCCTGCCGTGCCCAGCCGAAGTATGGAATGACCGCAGTGATATGCTTGGCAGAAGCGCGCTTAGCAGCATCTATCATCAGCAGCATCTCCATAAGGTTCTCCGAGGAGGGTTGGGTGGATCCAATCAAGAACACACGCGTTCCTCGTACAGATTCTTCAAAAGAAGGTTGAAATTCTCCATCACTGAAATGAGAAAAAATAATTTTCCCCAGCTCAATGCCATATTCTTGTGCGATTTTGCTTGCCAATTCGGTGGATTGAGTACAAGCAAAAATCTTAACGGCTGGCATAGAATATTCCATAAGTCAAGTGATTATAAGTATCTTAGATTTTTTTTATTGCGTATTACGAATGCCTTATAAGAGGTTGCAAAGATATAAATTAAAAATGACTCTTGAAAAAAAATTTTATTCTTTTTTTGCAGATTCAAAAAATAGTTGTACTTTTGCACTCGAATTCATAACACTACTTGCCTGAGTGGCGGAATTGGTAGACGCGCACGACTCAAACTCGTGTTCTTCGGAGTGAGGGTTCGATTCCCTCCTCAGGTACAACAATCCTCTTACTACTAAGAGGATTTTTTATTAACTTCCATCAAACACTTTATTTGTTATGAATACAATCATTGTCAATCCCTATTATACGCTTATTGCAGCGACTTTGGTATTGCTCATTGGGCGATTGCTTGTAGGGAAAATCAAACTACTTCAGAACTTCAACATTCCAGAACCTGTAGCAGGGGGCTTGCTCATGGCTTTTTTAATCTATATGCTATATATAGGTACGGGACTTTCCTTTGAGAATGGAATCCATATGGGGCAAGGACTCTCTTTGGATTTTGACAAAAGTCTACAAGATACTTTTATGCTTATCTTTTTCTCCTCCATTGGGCTAAGTGCTGACTTCTCGCGCCTAAAATCAGGAGGTGTCGGTTTGTTTATCTTTTTGGGAGTGGTAGCTCTTTTCATTGTGATACAGAACCTTGTAGGAGTGAGCTTGGCTACTGCTTTTGGGCTCAAGCCTATTATAGGGCTGATGACTGGTTCTATCACCCTTACCGGTGGGCATGGTACTGCTGGTGCATGGGGAAAGGTATTAGAACAAAAATACAGTATAGAGGGGGCTACAGCCTTAGGAATGGCAGCTGCTACCTTTGGCTTGGTATTAGGAGGGCTCATAGGAGGTCCTGTATCGCGCCGCTTGGTCAATAAGATGGGTAGAAAGCCCCTCACAGAATCTGGTGAAGAGAGTTCCGAAGCAGAAGTAGGAGTATTCGAGCATCCGGAAAAGCAGCGCCTTATCACTGCCAAATCGGCCATAGAGACTATGGCGCTCTTTGCTGCCTGCTTGTCCTTCTCTGCCCTGATGGATACCGATTTTGTCAAATCTTTTTTCCCAGAAAAATTCACCTTACCTCAGTTCATATGGGCTTTGCTCTTTGGGGTAGTTCTTCGTAATGTGCTGACTTCAGCTTTCAAGATTAATATGTTTGATCGTGCCATTGACGTATTTGGAAATGCTTCTCTGAGTTTGTTCTTAGGTATTGCTCTTTTGAACCTCAAGCTCTGGCAGATCATGGATTTGGCCTTGCCAATGTTGGTAATCCTTGCCGTACAGACCTTTGTGATGAGTACCTATGCATACTTTGTTACCTACCGCCTTATGGGCAAGGACTACGATGCCGCTGTATTGGCAGGGGGGCACTGTGGCTTTGGTTTGGGAGCAACCCCTACTGCTGTAGCCAATATGCAGTCTATCACTGAGAAATTTGGTCCTTCGCATAAGGCCTTTCTTATCGTGCCTATGGTAGGAGCTTTCTTTGTCGATTTTGTCAATGCTTTTATCCTTACTGGGTTTGTCTATATTTTCGGATAGTGAGCAGTGAAGGATGAATGGAGGGTGATTTTTTGAATAAATAGTTAGAGTCCTAAAATGGCTCCCTCGTCATAATACACTACCTTATCTCCCATAATTCGCGCAGGAGCAGTATATTTGTGAGGCTCGTCCTTACCTATGGCCATGATGTGGTCTACTTGCCAGCCTTTGGCTTTTAGGTAATCCGATATCATAGATCTATGACAGCGCCACCAGAGAGCTTCGGCACACATGTAAGCGGTGGTTTCTCTTTCGGCAATGGCTACAAGCTCAGCAATACCTTTTTCAAAATCAGGTGTCTCCATATAATCGGCATAGGCGCGGAAAGAGACGTTGTGCCAGCGGGTATTCTTGGAGTCTTTGTGCACTCTGCGTCTGCCCCCCAATAGTGGCAAGTGAGTATAAGCGATACCAACTTGAGGCAATACCACTTCTAAATTCTCTTTGTTGAATTGTGGATATTTGTTAGACCCTGGCAGTCCCCTGACATCCACTAAGTGCTGTATCTCAAAAGATTGCAATATTTTTATAAACTCCTCCAAGGTATGGGTGGAGTGTCCTATGGTATATATTTTCTTCATAAGTACAAAGGTAAGCCATATAACTCTCGAAAGTTGTTCTTAGGTGACTATTTTAATTTGTAAATATATAATAATCAATTTATTATAAAAAACTTCCCACAACTTCACCTGCTGGTGCGAGCAGAATGCTCGTTCTCTTTATGGTAGAGCTTCAAGCTCTTCTCTATAATAAGCACGAGCTACAAGCTCGCGCTAGCAGAAAAATGCCTGTGCGGCTCGCACTTCGCACGAGGAGATTTGTTAATTAGTCACATCTTGGTTCAACAGCTATAAAGCCTTTATGTATTTTCACTTTTCTAAGGCGTTTGAGTTTCTTTTCTTTTACAAAATCGTATAGATAGTTATAACCATCAAAAGATACTATAGCAATATTTCCATTTACGTATTCTATACTATCATATTTAGGTTCAGCTATTATTTCTCCTTTCAGATTGATAAGACCTGCACCTCTATCAGTATAGTATTCAGCCCCTCCATTTTTAAAGGAGCCTACCTCCTTATTAGTAAACTCAATCGGAATCACTATCTCATTTTTTGGATTGATATACCCCCATTTACCATCTTTGCGTACCGAAGCCAAACCTTCGCTAAAATTATTAACTTCTTCATATTCAAAGGGGACTATTACCTTGCCATAGCCATCTATATAGCCCCATTTACTACCTTTTTTAACCCCAAAAATAGCATTACCACTCCAATTGTTTATAAAACCATCATAGGTATCTAATAAATTACCATTCAAATCATAGACCATATACTTACATTCCTTACGCACACCTACTATGTAAGTGTTGTCAGAAGGTTCAATCACATAATTATCAAAATTTTGAATCACATAATTATCAAAATTTTGAATCACATAATTATCAAAATCTTGAATAACAGGTTCTCCTTTAAGGTTGATATACATATAATTTCTACCTTTTTTTACTCTAGCTACACCTTGTCGAAAAGCAAATGCATATTGATAAGTAGGAGGTATCACCCATTCATTTTTAGTATTGATATATCCTGCTTTGCTCTCGTTCAATTCTGCTACAATAGGAATATTGTCATCTATCTTATCCGTGTAAACCCAGTGATAGCTTATAGGGATAATTTCTTTCCCTTCAGAGTTAAAAAGACCTGCTTTTTGATTAAGTTTTACAGTATAGCCATTTTTGTTAGAGTTTATAAATGAATATTTTAAGGGGAGTATTATAGTACCTTTTTCAGAAACCACCCCATATTTCCCATTCTTCTCAACAATAAACTGACCTTCACAGCCAAGTTCTATAGAGTTATAATCCCCTTTAAGAATGGGCTGTAAATTTTCGTTATATACCGAACAGCCTTTTGCTTTACTACAAGCAAAGAAGTATGGTTGTTTTTCTTCTATAGAATTAAAAGTAGGGGCTAATACTGTTTTCCCCTGCAAATCTACCAATCCTAACTTACCCTTTTCTTCAAAGATAAAGTATTTAGGTTGTGCCAACCCCGTAAAGCTACACAACAGCAAGGTTAGTTTTAATAAAAAAAGAATTTTTTTCATTGTGTTTTTTAATTTACTGATTTATTAATTTGTTTGGCACGAGCTACAAGCTCACGAGGGTGAGTCACCCCTGACAATTATTATTAGCAAAAAAAATGCCCGTGTGGCTTCACACCTAACACCTAACACCTAATCCCTATTCTGCCCGTGCGGCTCGCACCTCGCGCTAGTGGTGGGTAAAAAAGGCTTCTCTTCTAATGTTTCTAAATTGAGTGTGCTAAGGTTGTAATTTTTATCTATCAACAGCAATGAATTGTTGAGAAACTGACTAAACCCTACTCTTCTTCCTAATTTGTACTTTTTATATGAAAAATCATTGCGATTGATGATGAATAACCACTCGCCATCTATCAAATAAACCCCTATGTAATCAGGATGATCTGAAAGACATATTGAAAAAAGTGTTTTGCCACTAAGTTTTTCTTTTTCTTTAAAATTGATACGCCAAACTTCCTTGTCTTCATTGTTCATATACACTAAGATATTACTGCCTAAATAGTAGTAACCTTTGTTGTTGCAAGCTACTTTACAATCAAATATACGTATTTTTTTATCCGTAGGTATGGCTGAAAACGTAAGTGTATCAAAGTTGAATTTGTACAGATTAGGCTGTCTGAAAGCACTAAAATACACCGAATTGCTCGCAGGATGATAAGCAGTGTTACCCCATTGTGTTTTTTCGTCGAGAGTAGCTATTACTTTACCCGTTTCGGCATCTACACAAAAAGGGTTCCCATAAATATTCTTATAAATATCGCTTTTAGTTACTGAAAATACTTTGCTACCTTCTCTATCAAGAGAGGGATAGATAAAAGTATGATTATAAATGGTATTTGTTATAGTTTTTTTATCAACATCAACCATAAGTAATGGTTCATTAGTGTTAATATCACGAGAAACAGCTATCGTTTTCCCATTATCAGCTACTGCCCTAACCAAATAATCCTTGTACAAAGAGTCTTTCAGCACACAAAATGCTTTTTCTTTATCAAAATCCTGACACCAAATACCCTCTTTTCCAAAGTAGTATCCACGCCAAAAATACATTCGTCTGTTAGTAAAATCTGTAATTATACTCATTTTATTGATTTTTTACTTTACAAAAAAGACAGATAAATTTGTTTTTTTTAATCCCCTCGAATTCGAGGGGTTATGAAAGTACAAAGATAAAGAAAATTCATTAATTATCCTTATCTTTGCAGCAAAAAATAATGTATGAAACAGTACAAAATTAAAGATTTTACACAGCACACTGATGACCCTACTTCTTATGATGGGATGGTGGTTATCAATGGAGAAGAATTAAGGGTGGACATCATCCTTGAAGATGAAGGCGAAACTGAAAAGATAGAACAGCAGATGAACTCTTTTTTCAGTGAGATAAACACCCTCCTGCCCAAAGCCAAAGAATGTATTGCCGAGAAATATTTAGACCTGTACAATGACAATTGGCGTTTTGGCGATGATGACGATGATGATCCTAATAAACCTGAGCTCACCAAAGAGGAATTTATGGAAAGTCTTAGCTTGCAGAGTCTCTTGTTTTACAGCGAGGATATAGAAGTTTTCTTTGATGACAAAGATATGTTCTTGGGGCACTCACTTATCGCCTCAGAGTTTGACGGTATGAATTTCAATGATGCCCAAATGTTTGGATAGAATAATTGATTGAAAATGACCTTAGAAACTATCATTACCCATTACAGAAATTGCTTAGCGGCATCACCCGATGCCATACTTATAGGTGAAATCCCCGAAGGGGCTGAAAATATTTCCCCAGAAGTGTTACAACTCATAGCCCCTGCACATTGTGCTTTTTTAAAACTTTGCAATGGTGGCTCTTTTGGCGATATCATTCTGTGGAGTACAGAAGAACTACCAGATAACCAATATCGCGTCCCTGCCGAACAGCCCTCGTGGTATGAAATAGGGCAACTATTGTATGAACCTCTTTTTCTTGACAAACACACCCAACTCGTGATTTTCCCTGCCGATAGCTATGAAGGTATTGAGGAGATTGATGTTGATTTTGATACTTTTGTGAGCGAATACATCCTTGGCAGTAAGTACAAGGAAAAAATTATAGGTTATGCCAATGCCGATGATGATTGGTCAGTATTTTTAAACAATTCTTCTATATGTTAAACCGCTTATAGTGGAGCTACAGGGCATAAAAACATCAAAAAAAATGGATAAAGAAAAAGCAATTATGGAGGTTTTATATTCTAAATATGGATCTATTTTAGAAAAGTATGGTTATAAACCTAATAAAGCCCAAAACAAATACAGCATCAAAACAAAAAACAATCTATCAGAGGTTAGTTTTCTTTTTTCTAAACGCAGCGATATCCTGCATCTTGTATATTCGTATACAGATTTGAAAGCAGGAAAATTACATATAGATATAGAAAACCAAATCCGTATGGAAGAAGGTGAAAATGCGCTTAAACTTCTGCGACCCACCTTTACCATTACCGATTGGAAAGATATCTTTACCTTGTATGGTTATGACTATCACAAAATGCCAGGTTGGTTCACTTTAATTGAATCTATTGATCATTTGGAGGAAGAAACAAAAAATACATTTCCACAAGCCTTAGAAATAATCATTGACTTAGATGAGAAATTTAAAACATTGGATGGGATATTGGATGTTTTATGGAAGAAGAATAACATAAATGAATATATGAATGTTTATGATGCCATCAATATATTGGTAATAAACAAATTAAAAAGTGAAGAAAATCTATTAGAATCCTATCAAAATATCATTTCTTGCTCCCAATATAAAAACCTCTCAGACAACGCTCAACGAGAAATTACAAAATATTTCAATACCCTGAAAAATAGCTAATTCCTTATACCCAAAAGAAACATTTCACAGCTCCCCAACCCTTACACCAATGAATTAAAAAACAATTTATTTCGTATGCAAATAAAGTATTTTCCTGTAAACTCTAAAAACTCTTATGTCGTTTTTGAAAATAATGACAAAATAGAAGAATTAGAACCTTTTATGAAGGAAAACAAGCTGTCACGCGTTATTTTTTCAGGATTTTTAGGGTATAGCAAATCTGTTCTTCCCTTCAATGAGGATATAGATGTGATTGAAGAAATTTCTATTCAATGCTCAAACATAACTGATTTTACCCCTCTTTATCATTTAAGTAACATTAAAAAAATCAGTATAGAAGAAAATGTGGCTCTTGCTCATCCGTTTGATATTAGAAAAATAGCTAAACTCACAGATTTCTTTACCGATGACACGCTTAAAATAGACGGTTTTTTTGACCACCCTACACTGAAACAGCTACACATAGAGCCTAAAAAAACAAAAAATTAGACATACATAACGAAAATAATATTTTAGAAAGTCTTAGCATTGCCAATAGTCATATACTAGATTTATCCGATTGTAAGAAATTCACCAACCTAAAAGGTTTATACATAGCTTATTTGCCTAAAATTGAAGATATTAACTTCATTTTAGGTATGCCTACACTCACAGATATCGAAATATGTTCCTGCAAGAAAATTGACAACTTGATTGCTACACTTGCCCAAAAGAACAACTTAGAAAAACTAACTCTTTGGAATCAAGGCAATTTAGATAGTATCATTCCGTTATCAAAATTAGAATATCTAACAACCCTCAACATTTGGGAGCAAACCAAAATTATTGATGGAAAGATTTCATTTTTGGAAGAAATGCCAAATCTAAAGAAAATAGATATAAGAAAATATACACACTACCATTAAAGCTAATTAGCAAATTATTACTATCTTTGCCCCTAATATTTAAACTAACATCATAAATACTTAACATTATGAGTTTTTTGAAAAAACTTTTAAATTTACATCAAGGAGAAGAGAAAAAGGAAAAAGTAATTGAAGATATCCTTAGCAATATCTCTTTTCGTGGCGCTAAATTGTGGATTTTAGCGTGTGCTATCCTCATTGCTTCCATTGGGTTGAATGTCAATTCTACCGCTGTAATCATCGGGGCGATGCTTATTTCACCTTTGATGGGACCTATCGTAGGGGCAGGATTTGCATTGGCTACTTACGATTTCGACCTATTGAAAAAAACGGGGCGCAGTTTGCTCATCGCTACGGTAGTGAGCCTCATAGTATCGTTTATCTACTTCTATATCAGTCCGTTTAAGGATGTGCAATCGGAGCTTTTAGCCCGTACCTCGCCTACTATTTACGATGTGTTCATCGCTTTTGTGGGTGGGTTGGTAGGTGCTATCTCCCTCACCCGTCAAGACAAAGGAAATCCTATCCCAGGGGTGGCAATTGCTACTGCTTTGATGCCTCCACTTTGTACAGCAGGCTTTGGTTTGGCAACAGGCAATACTAGTTTTTTTTAGGGGCTTTCTACCTCTATAGCATCAACTGTTTCTTCATTGGGATTGCTACTTTCCTCATCATCAAATACCTGAAATACACTCCTAAAAACACGGGTGACGAAGCGCTCAACAAGCGTTTGCGCGTTGTTATCACCACATTGGTCATCCTCATTGTTACCCCCAGTTTGTATTTGGCATATAGTCTTTTGAAAGAGAAGGAATTCAACGAGAATGTAGCTCATTATATCACTGCCGAGTTCGAAAACAACGGTTATACCATTATTTACAAGAAAATACACTACAATACGAATCCTAAATCTATTGAATTAGCCTTTTTGGATAAGAAATTTAGTGATGAAGAACTAAAAACGCTACAAAGCGACCTCAAAAACTTTAAACTGCTCAACACCAAGCTTATTGTACGACAAAAAGAATCGGAAATTGATAAAGAAATACTATCGGAAATCAACAAAAACAAGTCGTCGCTCTCTAGTAAAGATGTGATGATAAAGAACCTAACTGACGAGCTGGAAAAATACAAGCCTACTGATGCTACTTTTGCTAAAGAAATGCAGGTATTATTCCCAAGCATAGACGATTTTTATTTTGGTAAGCTGAACCTCTTGTCTAATAAAGATTCTCTACAAACGGCTACTGTACTGCTCTACACCCTGAAAAAAGATACTATAAAGGGCAAAGAAGTGACTAAAGAAATAGATGCCGCGCGATTGCAACAATGGCTCGCTGAGAAGTTTGGCGATAAGAAAGTGATTTGCCGAGTAGCAGATTAGGTCGTAGCACGACAAGCGATAAGTAAAAACTCCGCGTGGTGCGAGCCGCATAGGCAGTCACTATGGGGAGTTTTTTGGCTAACTTGTTAATTAACTAATTATTATCTTTGCAGTAGCACAACAGTAAATAGTCTCATCTTCCACTCATTCAGCAGCGATTAGACAGATGTTTTACACTATTATTAGCCTTAGATGAAGAAAGCTCCATAAGTAACACCCAGCAGACTTAACAAATGCAAATATCAAAGAACAACAATGACACATAACTTATTTCAAAACATCTACAAACACCCTCTGATAGGAGCGCAAGAACTGCAACAAATACAAAAAGCCCATCAGCCTATTGCTTTTCGCAAAGGTGATTTTATCTTGCGCAAGAACGAAATAGCTCGTGGTTATCTGATCTTGCAGAGGGGAGTTGCTCGCGCCTTTGTATATGACTATGAAGGCAATGATATCACTACCGACTTCTTTTGTGAAGGTGAAATTATCGTGCAAGAACTCTCTCTTTTTAAGCATTTGCCTTCTGCCGAAAATATCCAAGCCCTTACCGATTGTGAGGGCTGGCATATAGATTATGAGGATTTTCAAAAACTTTATCACAGTTTGAAAGGATATTCGGAATGGGGGCGACTCTTTATGACAGAGAAATTGTTTGAGGCAAAGAGACGATCGCTTGAAATGATTACACTTCCTGCCAAAGAGCGCTATATACAGTTTATAAAGAAAAAACCCAGTGCTATAAAGTGCGCCCCCTTAAAACATATAGCTACTTATTTAGGTATTACAGATACTTCGCTAAGCAGAATACGAAAGGAGGTTTGTTGAGAAAATCTTGTCGTTTTAAAAATTACCAGTAGGGGCTTTCCGCTAATTTTGTACCCTGATTGAATTATAAAAAATGAAATACAGAGAAATAAAACCCATTGGGTTCTTGACGAACTTTATTCAAAGTTTTTGGGAATATGAAACCTTTAGTACAGAATTTGAACATACGATTATTCCAGATGGATACTTCGACCTTATTGTAGAATTTGAAAACAATTCATTTAAACAAATAAAACTAACTGGAGTTTGGATAATGCCTATTAATGTAGTGATACCGAAATCAACTAAACTTTTTGGCATTCGGTTCAAACTTTTGGCAGCTGAATATATATTTCAGCGAGAAATAAAATCTATTCTGAACACAAACATAATTTTACACGATACATTCTGGAATATATCAAGTTATCAAACCAATGACTTTGAAATATTTGTTTCAGAAATCTCGAATTATTTGGAAAATTCAATCAAACATTTTAAGGAAATAGACAACAGAAAACTCAAACTTTTTGAATTAGTTTACCAAAGGCAAAATTTATCTGTTGAAGAACTTTCAAAAAGTGTGTTTTGGAGCAGCCGACAGATAAATCGGTATTTTAATCAGATGTTTGGGTTTTCATTGAAGCTATTTTTAAACATTGTTCGCTGTAATACTTCATATAAAGACATCTCGAAAGGAATTCTTTATCCAAGTGAAAACTATTTTGACCAAGCTCATTTCATTAAAGAAATAAAAAAATATACGGAAAAAACACCGAGAGAGTTGTCAAAAAACGAGAATGTCCGATTTTTACAATTAGCAACCAAGCGCAACGAGTAATTTTGCATTTTAAATTTAAAAGATTTATTATGAAGATTACAAAACTTACCCCAAATTTTGAAGTAACGGATGTGAAAAAATCGGTTGCTTATTATGAAAAAAACTTCGGGTTCAAATTGATTATGACTGTTCCTGCAACTCAAGACGGAATTGAACAAAGTTTTACCGAAGGTAAAGAATATGTTTATGCTATGATGCAAAAAGATAATGTTGAAATTTTCTTTCAACGTACCGATACATTTAAGGAAGATGTTGTTTTTGCAACAGGTTTGCCAATCGGAGCTTCCGTTTCTTTTTATATGGATATTGAGGGAATAGACGAATTTCATCAACAAATGAAAGCGAAAAAGTTAGAAATAACCGAATTAAAAACAACTTGGTACGGAATGAAGGAGTTTTACCTAAAAGACATTAATGGATACATTCTCGGATTTGCCGAAAAAGCTGAACAATAATGAATATTGAAGAATTGAGAAATTTTTGTTTATCATTAAAAGGCGCAGAAGAATCTATGCCTTTTGACGATAAAACGCTTGTGTTTTCCGTAAAAGGGAAAATGTTTTGTGCCACCGACATAAATACTTATGAGTTTGTTAATTTAAAATGTGATCCTGATAAAGCTATTCAGTTACGAGAACAATATAACGAAGTAATTGAAGGATATTATATGAATAAGAAACATTGGAACAGTGTAAAAACCAAAGGGGAAATTACTGACAAACAGTTTCAAGAATGGATAAAAGATTCGTATGATTTAGTTGTATTAGCTCTTCCAAAGAAAATACAAAAAGAACTCAACGATGAATAAAAACGCCATATAACAGGCGTTTGGTTATTTTTGGACAACCCAACAGCCGAAGATGATTTCTGGGGATAAACATTCATCATTGAAAACTTAAAATCTTGTCTTATGGCAAGATTTTTTTTATTTGAAGGCTGTACTTTTGCCCCCGAATTTTAAAAAGTATTTAAAAATGACAAAAACAAAACACTTTGATTTTCTTTTATCCATTCGCAAAAACCTATTGACTTACTTGGATAATCTTACTCCTGAACAATTAGGTTATATTCCAATAGGTTTTTCTAATAATATCTTTTGGAATATAGCACATTGTATTGCTGTACAGCAATTCTTATGTTATCAACTCAGTGGAAATAAACTGCTAATAAGCAATGATTTTTTAGAGAAATACAATCGTGGCACCTTTCCTCAAAAGATTGCACCTTCAAAGGAAGAAATCTACCAAGTAAAGGAATTGCTACTCAGTACAGTAAATCAATTACAAGAAGATTATCAAGGAAGGCCATTCAATGAGTTCCCAACGGTTAAGGTAGGTTTATTTTCTATTGATACTATAGAAGATGCTATGTATGTAAACAATATGCACGAATCGAGACATCTGGGAACTATAGTAGCTTTAAACTATTTTAGTTCAAAAATCTAATAAAAATGGCTTATAGTATAACACTTGCGAATAGAGTTCGCGAATATTTAGCCGAAATACCCCATATTACGGTGGAAGAAAAGGCGATGTTTGGCGGTTTGGCTTTCTTGGTGAATGACAAGATGTGCATCAATATAGGAGAGGATTCCTTAATGTGTAGGTTTGACCCTGAGCAGACAGAAGAAATTGCCGAAAGGCAGGGCTTCTTGCCAGTAGTAATGAGAGGCAAAGAGCTCTCTGGCTATTGCTATGTAGACCCTACGGGATACAACCAAAAAAAAGACTTTGATTTTTGGTTACAACTCTGTTTAGAATTCAACAGCAAAGCAAAGAGTTCTAAGAAAAAGAATAAAAACGACTAATTTTCAATAATATATGTTTGATTTCCTTACAGAACTTGCAGAAAACAACAATAAAGAATGGTTTGACGCTCATAAAGCTCAATACGAATCGGCTAAATTGGAAGCCACTACACTTTTTAAGCATATTTATTCTATACTTACTGAGAATGACACTTTGGCTTCACTAAAAATATATCGCATTCATCGCGATTTGCGTTTTTCTAATGACAAAACACCTTACAAAACGCACTTTGGGTGCTATATACAGCGCAAAGAACCCTACTATCTCGGTGGGTATTATGTATGTATCAGTCCGCAAGAGACTTTTATAGGGGGTGGTTTTTTTGAACCCAATAAAGATCAATTATTACGTATCCGTCAGGAGATATCATTTAACGCTGAGAAATTTAGGGCGATAATGAAGAATGAGGGTATACAAAAAGAATTTGACGGACAATTATGGGGAGAAGAAGTTAAAACAGTCCCTAAAGGTTTTCAGAAAGACGATCCAATGATAGATTATCTGCGTAAAAAACAGTTTCTTCTCAAGCACGATTACTCTTTAGAAGAAGCTACAGCAACTAACTTTACAGAGAAAGCAATTCAAGGATTATTAGCTATGCGTCCTTTTTTTGACTTTATGACCGAAGCTCTCACTACAAATCTCAATGGAGAATTGATATTGAATAATTAAAAGAATAAAAACAACTAATTTTATTTATATATGGCAATAAACATTAATCCTTTTCTGCAATTCAATGGTAATTGTAGAGCTGCCTTTGAATTTTACAAAAATGCCTTTGGGGGTGATTTTACAATGATTTCAACTGCTGAAGAAAACGCTCTACCCATAGCCGAAAATGAAAAAAATCTTCTTGTGTATATCGAACTTCCCATAGGAGATATAAAACTAATGGGAGCAGATATGTTCCCCTCAATGGGAGATAAACTCCAGCTTGGGAATCAGAATTATGTAGTAATTAATACCACGACCCAAGAGGAAGCTAACAAGCTGTTTGCTGTTTTATCGGAAGGAGGAACTATAGAAACTCCTATTGGGGAGCAGTATTTTGGTTACTATGGTAGTTTTACAGATAAGTTTGGCATTGGCTGGATGTTTTTATGCTAACTTTTTAAAAGTAAAACTCCCCGTGTAGTGAATAACTGCACGGGGAGTTTTTTATTTGTTAATTTTTACTATCTTTGTCCCCATAGAGGAAATTCAATCGTTATAGGGGTATAATATTAAATTCAAAAACGTATGAAAGATTTTGTATTAATTTTTCGTTTGAACAACATCGCTGATTTCAAACCTACTCCCGAGCAAATGCAAGAACGTATGAACTGGCTTGCAGGCATCGCTTCACAAAACAAATTAGCCGACAAGGGCAATACTCTTTTGCCTATTGCCGGCAGTGCCAAAACTATCAAAGCTGATAAGGTTGTAACCGATGGACCTTTTACCGAAATTAAAGAGTTTATCAGTGGTTATGTGGTAGTGAAAGCTGAAAACATTGATGAAGCAGTAGAGATGGCAAAAGCCAATCCTATTTTTGAACAAGTAGGTGGTAGTATTGAAGTACGTGAAGTGCTAAAAAGAGATTAAAATGCCTCACTCACAACTTTTATCCGATTTGTTTCGAAAAGAATACGCTAAAATGGTGGCAGTCTTATGTCGCCATTTTGGCTTTTCTCATTTGGAAATTGCTGAAGATATTGCGAGTGATACTTTCTTAAAAGCCTATGAATTATGGGAAATGCAGCCCTTGCCTGCTAACCCTACTGCGTGGCTTTACACCGTCGCCAAAAACAAAGCTAGGGACTATGAAAAACACGTAGCTATATTCCAAAATAAAGTAAAAAAGGGACTTACACCTACTGAAAAAAGCGAAGAACTTACCTTTGAAACTTCTGAAATAAACGACAGTCAGTTAGAAATGCTTTTCAATATATGTGATCCTTCTATTTCTGTAGAATCACAAATAAGTTTGGCTTTGCAAATACTCTGTGGTTTTACAGTAGAAGAGATTGCCAATGCCCTACTCACCCATACCGAAACTATAAAAAAACGACTTTTTAGAGCTAAAAGCAAACTCAGAGAGCATCATTTTCAAATCAAAACCGTAAGCCCAGCCGATATACAAGCCCGATTAGAAACTGTACTGCGCTGTTTGTACTTATTTTTCAATGAAGGCTATTTTTCAGAAACTAACAATCAGTTCATACGAAAGGAGTTCTGCAAAGAAGCCTTACGTCTTACGCTCTTACTTGCCGAGCACCCTCAAACTGACACACCACAAGTGAATGCTCTTTTATCGCTGATGTGTTTCCAAAGTTCCAGACTTGAAGCTCGTATCAATACCACTGGTGAAAACACTCTTTATGAACAACAAGATAAAAGCAAATGGGATAAAGAACTTATACACAGAGGCAACTATTACTTAGTAAAAGCCTGCGAAGACTGTCAAATCTCTAAATATCACTTAGAAGCTGGTATTGCCTATTGGCATACTACCCCTACCGATGAAAATAAGTGGGAGTATATTCTCCGCCTATATAACCAACTCATTATCATTGAATATTCTTCTGTAATAGCCTTAAATAGGACTTTTGCTTACGGCAAGGTGTATGGCAAAGAAAAAGCTATTGTAGAGGCTGAAAAATTAGGATTGCAAAACAATCGTTACTACCACGAGTTATTAGGATATTTGTATACTGATATCAATAACCAAAAAGCAATTGCTCACTACCAAAAAGCGATTACTCTCTCTAAATCCCCCAACGAACGCGCGACACTGCAAAAACAGATAGAACAATTAGTGGAATAAGATTTAAAGAACTCAAAATGCACACCTTTAGGGATTACTCAAAAAAGGGAAAAATGAAATGGTGTCAAATTATTACCAGTTAAAAATAGATGCCGCTGATGGTGGAATGGGTGGCTGATACAAAAGCTACAAATTTAGTAGGCTAAGTAAAAAATAATATGTACTTTTGCACATTATACCGTTTAAAGGTAGCCTGTGGCTACCTTTGAGTGCAAAAAAGGTAGGTATAGCCACCACAGCAGTAAAGAAATAATTGTAGCAAATGAAAAAGAAAATGATTTATATCCTTATAACCTTAGTGTTATTCTTGCTTGGAAGTGGGGCTTACTATATATTTCACTCAACATTTTTTGCAAAACCTATGGGCAAGTATGCCGTTGGCACAGTAACCTACTGTGTAACCGACCCTGATAGGGAGGAGATTTTTATCACGGATAAACACCAAGCCAGACAAATCCCCATACAAGTGTGGTACCCCGCCGAAAACACCGCTCAACCTGATTACGCCCCTTATATCCCTGAAGCTACAAAGGTGAGCGAGGCTATTTCAGAGCTTTTGCACATCCCTAAAGCGTTGCTTTATCCATTGCAATTCAAGCGTTCGAATGCCTTAGAAAAAGCCCCCATAAGCAAGGAAAAATCCCAATATCCTGTACTTTTGTACCTCACAGGGCTTTATGGTCACCGATGTATAAGCACTTTCCAGATACAAGAATTAGTCTCGCAAGGCTATATAGTGGTAGGTATTGATTGCCCTATGGCGGTAGCCTTGGCAACTTTCCCCGATGGCAGTACGCTCAAAAGCCTGCCACGAACACTCATCGACCCTATGCTCAATGAGAGCTTAACAGAAGAAAATCCTCTTCTGAGTTATAATGGAAAAACTTTTGAAGGGGGATTGATAGCCTACTTCGCCAAAGATGTATCACGAGTAATCGATTTCCTTACTGCGCTCAATACAAACGACCCTAACAATCTTCTTTACAACAAACTCAACTTGGATAGATTAGGAGCTTTTGGGGTCTCTCTCGGGGGAGTTATCGTATCGGAGGCCTCATGGAAGGATAGACGTATTAAGGCGAGCTTAATTATGGAATCTCCCATTCCTAAGAAGATAGCACAAACAGGTTTGCCTGTTCCTACAATGGTTATCACGCGTCCGGCAGAAGCTATGCGTGCTGAACGCAAGAAATCGGGAGGATGGACAGAAAGTGACATAGAGCAGCATCTCAGTACAATGAGGGCTTTGTTTGAGAATACAGCTGAAAGTGAATTTGTACAACTTCCTGATATGTTCCATGTAGATTTTACCGATGTACCCTTGTGGGTGCCTTTTCCTCATCTTTTGGGATTTAGTGGTAAAACCCCTATAGAGCAGACCCATGACAAACTGAATGGACTTACCCTTACTTTTTTTAAAGAATACTTATAATAAACTATATGAAACACTTCATTACATTCCTATTTATTCCCATTCTTAGCAGCTGCACAACCTGTTATTAGCAGTATAGATGTGATAAAACCTTATGGAGACTTCCAAAGTCCATTAGCTTTTGAAGAGACCGTAGTTGTACTTTAGAAAAACACCAGAAAAAATAGATGTTACAATGCTATAGTTAATAAATTCGTTAATTGGAGTGCTCAGAAATAAAGGAATTATCCTTATCTTTGTATTTTCTTAGAGAACACAAAAGATGAATGCCATTATCAATACTTCAGCCTACAGAGAATGGTTAGAAGCTCTTAAAACAAATATTCAACAAAGCCAAATCAAAGCAGCTATACAAGTAAATAGTGAGCTGTTGCACCTTTATTGGCGAATAGGGAAGGATATAGTTCAAAAGCAAGAACAAACCCAATGGGGTGATGGTTTTCTGCAAACCCTGAGCAGAGACCTACAAGAAGCCTTTCCTACTATGAAAGGGTTTTCTTATCGGAACTTAAAATATATAAGGCAGTGGTATTTGTTTTATAATCAAGAAAATATAATTGGGAAACAACTTGTTTCCCAATTAGAAATGACCCTATTCAATATCCCTTGGGGGCATCATATAATGATTATACAGCGTTGTAAGAACATATCTGAAGCCCTTTTCTATGTCAATAAAACCATAGAAAATCACTGGAGTCGCTCGGTGTTAGAACATCAGTTGGGGTTAAACCTCTATGACAGAGAGGGAAAAGCTATTACGAATTTCAAGCAGCAACTTCCTGCTATACAATCCGATTTGGCACAACAACTCACTAAAGACCCTTATATATTTGATTTTCTTACCCTAATGAAACCCTATACAGAGAAAGAGCTTCAAAGTTATTTAGAAGAAAATATGACTAAGTTTCTCTTAGAACTTGGGAAAGGATTCTGTTTTTATGGCAAACAAGTACATATAGATGTAGGTGGTGATGATTTCTATATTGATTTACTTTTCTATAATGTTCGCCTTCATTGTTATGTAGTAGTAGAACTTAAGTCCGTAAAATTCAAACCAGAACACGTAGGACAACTCAAGTTCTATGTTACCGCTGTAGATAAACAGATGCGTACTGAAGCAGATAATCCTACTATTGGTCTGCTTATTTGTAAAGACAAGAATGATGTAGTGGCTGAATATACACTTTCAGATGTTAATAGTCCTATTGGGATTTCCTCCTATCAGTTATATGAACAACTATCAGAAGGATATAAGTCCTCTCTCCCCAGCATTAAAGAGATAGAAGAGCAACTCAAAGATTAGCAAATCATCACTACCTTTGCACTCAAAAACAATATTATGGCTTTAAAATTACATATAATGTTATTTTTGCTATTTCCTCTTTTGGGAATGGCACAGATTAACTCTACAGAACTAAAAACCACCACCGAGTATATGGTGCAGAGTCCGTATACTTTTACACAAACTATAGAAAGGCTTCAGAAGGTTTTGAAGAGTAAAAACATTACCATTTTTGCTACTATCGACCATAAGAAGGCTGCCGAGGCTGTAGGCGAAAGCCTGCCGCCCGCAACCGTGCTTATAGTAGGCAACCCCAAAGTAGGCACCGCCCTGATGCAAGAAAATCCTCTCTTGGCTATTGAACTCCCTTTGAAAATCCTCATCTATGAGGACGGTAAAAAGGTAAACATACGCTATGAGAAAATTGCTGCTATTGCCGAAAAATACCATATAAAGCAAAACTTCAGCACAGCAGAGAAAATAGATGCAGCAATGCTACAACTGATAAAATCGTCAATTGGGGAATATCCTAGGGGAACAGCAGATTAATAACTAACCATTATGTATGATTCTTTAAAAAGACATTTTCAGCAAGTACTTCCTTTTACCGAAGAGGAACTCAGTGCAGTAGATCAATATTTTACTGAACATATTTTTGCTAAGAAAGCAATGCTTTTAGAGGCTCCTCACCCTTGTAAATATCTCTTTTTTATCGTCAAAGGTTGTGTACGTCATTTTCACACCAAAGATGATGGTAATGAAAAAACCTGCGATATTTCACTTGAAAACCAATGGACGACCGCTTTTATGAGTTTCAACAGCGGTTGTCCGTCTAATCTCTCGTTACAAGCCTTAGAGGAGACAACCGTCTATCGTATCAGTAAAGAAGACCTTATTTCTCTTTATGCTGAACATCACAACTTTGAAACTTTCGGACGCTTAATGGCAGAGCAGATCCTACAACGAGCTACCGATACCGCTATGTACCTCGCTGCTGATAAACCCGAAGAGCGCTTTGAGCATCTGTTGCACTCGCGCCCGGAACTCTTCTTGCGTGTGCCCCAGAAGTATATAGCCAATCTGTTAGGTATCAGTCCTGAGAGTTTAAGCCGTTTGCAAAAACGTATGTACAGCAAAAAATCTTAACTTAAGTCAACAAGAGGGAAGCTCATTGTGCCGTACTTTTGCCCCGAATTTAAAAAAGCACACGCAATGAAAACTCTTAATGATTATCAAATCGCCTTAGACGATGTAATGGAATTCATCGACAACAATCTCCTGCAAGCCAAACTTTCCGAAGTTGAAGCCGATTATAAGGCAAACTCTTCCTTGCTAAGCAAAGTACGCTTAGGAATTATTTATCACGAAGTAGCCCTAAATTTAGGCTTCTTCAACAAGTACTACAAAGGCTATGCACAAAAAAGCCTCACCATTTTATCAGAATGTGAATCAGCCCCCGAAGCCTCAGAGGCTTTACAACCTTTTATCCTCTCCTACAAAGCATCGGCAATGGCTTTAGTAGCAGGAGAAACATTCAAGCTTTCCCTTATTGGGAAAAGTTTCCAACTCTTTGAAACAGCTATACAAAAGTACGGAGCAATACACTATCTTCCTGAATTTATGCGGGGGAGTGTAGCCGAGAATCTGCCTTGGTTTTACTTCCGAAAGCGTGCTTTAGCCAAAATCGACTTTGAGAATATCATTCGCAAACAAGCGCAACACCCCGAGTATGCTTCTTGGAAAATAATGAGCTTCGTATATTGGGCTTGGGCAAAACAGCACCCTCAGCGCAAATACCGCTCGCAAGCCCTTGTGTATTTGCAGAAAGCTATAGAACTCGATCCTCATTATTTAGCAGGGCGCAAGCGCTCGGAAGAGTTAATGACAAAATTAGCTGATTAAAAGTCGTAGCACTACAAACAGTAATAAAACTCCCTCGTATGCAAACTGCCTATATGGCTCGCATCACGGGGAGTTTTAGTATTATTGATTTTATTTAGGCATGTCACGCGAAACCCTTAGCCGTTTGTATTTTGCCTTATCCCAAAAAAAATGATATACCTCTCAGCAATATACATATTTTAGATGTATCTTTGCCCCGAATTTTAAAAAGAAAAAACAATGAAAAAATTAGTAGTATTGCTCACCCTTATCTACAGTGTAGCAGGGGTAGCACAGAACAAAAAAGAACTTTTTGTAGTAACCAATCATACTCAACTGGGGAATACAGGTGAAACTACAGGCTATTTTCTATCGGAAGTAACTCACCCCTTAGAAGTGCTTACAAAAGAATTGCAAAAATCACCTCTCCGCTTTGATGCTTCTAAATACACTACCCAGCAAGTAACACAAGGCGACCAAACCCTTACTGTACGTGCTTATGAGGGAATAGTATATGTAGCCAATCCGGTAGAAGAACAATACCAACAGTTCAATCTCTACATTCCGGAAGCCTACTTCAATGGCGGAACTATTAATGGCTTTAACGCTCAAACTGCCCCTATCTTTCTTCCCAATGGGGTAGGAGGCTATATGCCAGCTAAGCCGCTTTCGCTCACCGGAGGTAAGTTTAAAGATACGAATAATTCGCTCATTATGGCTCTTAGCAAAGGGTTTGTGGTTGCCTCACCTGGTGCGCGTGGGCGTACCTCGGCTACTGGTAAAGCTCCTGCTGTGATTGTAGACCTGAAAGCGGCAGTACGTTACCTCAAATACAACGATAAAGAAATACCAGGGGATGCCAACAAAATCATCTCCAATGGTACCAGTGCAGGAGGAGCCTCCTCTGCCCTCTTAGGAGCTTCGGGCGACCAAGCCGCTTACGAGCCTTACTTAAAGGAATTAGGTGCTGCCCCTGCTACTGATGCTATATTTGCCGTATCAGCCTACTGCCCTATCACCAACTTAGAGAATGCCGATAAAGCTTACGAATGGCAGTTTGGTAACCTCTCTCAGTATAAAACGATGGAGATTTCTATGCTTGATTACAACGTACAACGCACCTACAAAACGGGTACTTTTACCCCTGAGCAGTCCAAAGTTTCTGCTGACCTGAGAAAAGACTTCCCCGCTTACCTAAATAGCTTACAACTGAAAGACAGCAAAGGCAAACGCCTTACTCTGAATGCTAAAGGCGAAGGCAATTTTAAAGAATTGCTAAAACAAACAGTTATAGCTGCTGCTGAAAAAGCACAAAAAGAAGGTACTGATCTTAGTCAATATTCTTTCCTTACCCTTAGAAATGGTAAAGTTACGGCTATCAATTGGGAAGGCTACATCACTTATATGGAGCGACACAAAAGTCCTCCAGCCTTCGATGCCCTCGACCTAAGCACGGGAGAGAACCAACTCTTTGGCGATAGCACCACCGACAAAAAGCATTTCACCCCTTATGCTTTTAAGAACAGTATTGTAGAGAGCCAAATGGCAGATGCCCATATCGTAAAACTGATGAACCCTATGAGTTTTATAGGTAAAAAGAATGCTCATTTGCCCAAATATTGGCGCATACGCCACGGCGCTAAGGACAGTGATACCTCCGCTGCTATATCCTTAATCCTCGCTACGGCACTCCAAAATCACCACTACACTGTAGATTACGCCCTCCCTTGGGACAAACCCCATAGTGGCGATTACGACCTCGAAGAACTCTTCGATTGGGCTGAGAAAATTAGTAAATAAACCCATAAAATCCCTCGTGTAGTACCTGCTACACGGGGGATTCTTAGTTATTGAACTACCTATAATTCATTATAAAATTATATTGTGCAAAATTTATTTGTAAAAAATTTTGTTGTTTAAAATATTTGTTGTACTTTTGCCCCTGAAATCAAGAAGTGATGATAGAAGAAAACTTACAGTTAGGCGCTCAGGTATGCTTTCCGCTCTATGCGGCTTCGCGTAAGATTACACAGCAATACGCTAAGTATCTTACTCCCTTAGACCTTACCTATCCGCAGTATTTGGTACTTTTAGTACTCTGGGAAGAAGGCTCTCTCACGGTAAATGCTATAGGAGAAAGGCTCTACTTAGATAGTGGTACCCTTACCCCTTTGCTTAAGCGAATGGAAGCCAAAGAGTTGCTCACTCGTATCCGCTGCAAGAAGGACGAACGCATTATGTGGATCGCGCTGACTGAAAAGGGCCAACAGTTACAAGAAACCGTCAAAGACATTCCTTCGCGATTGAAAGAGTCAATAGCGCTTAGCGCTCAAGAATTAGAGACTCTTAGGACATTAGTATATAAAATCCTTAAGTAAAAATAAATAACAAAGTAAATAAAAAAGAATTAATATGACAGCACTGTACACAGCAGTGGCTACCGCTACCGGAGCCCCTAATAGAAAAGTAACTTCCGACAATGGCGTATTAAGCCTCGAACTTCGCTCTCCTAAAGCCTTAGGAGGCGCTAATGACGATTATACCAATCCAGAGCAACTCTTTGCAGCAGGGTATGCAGCTTGTTTTGATACCGCACTGAACTTGGTTATCAAACAAACTAAAGTAACCACAGGGGTGACTACTGTAACAGCCCATGCATCTATAGGAAAGCTTGATACTGGAGGTTTTATCTTTGCCGTAACCTTACAAGTGAATGTACCTGGGGTATCACTTGAGCAAGCCAAAGAACTTGCGGACAAAGCACACCAAGTATGTCCGTATTCTAACTCTACTCGTGGGAATATAGAAGTAACTACAGAAGTTAGTAATAATTAATTTAAAAATAAAACTATATGAATTTTTTAGAAATCGCACAAAAGAGATATACTACCAAAACATATCGCAATGAGAAGATAAGTGAGACTAAAATCAAGGAATTAGCAGAAATTCTCCGCTTAACTCCTTCTTCAGTAAATAGCCAGCCTTGGAAATTTGCTATCATAGGTGATGAAGCCCTCAAAGCCGACTTGGCAGGACATTCGTTTTTTAACGAACAGAAGATAAAAGAAGCTAGTCATTTAGTGGTTTTCTTTGCCAAAGACAATGTAGCCGAGTTTGAAGAGAATTTCAAGCAGGTAGCTCCTCAACCTATTCTAGATTTCTATGCAGGTATGAAAGCAGGTGATGAGAAAAACGCTAAAACTTGGTTCCAGAAGCAAGTGTATATTTCACTTGGTTTCTTCTTAGCGGCTTGTGGAGTAGAGGGCATTGATGCTACTCCTATGGAAGGCATTGATACTGCTTACTACACTGAAAAATTGCAAGTAGAAGGCTACAAAGCGGTACTTGCTGTAGCAGTAGGCTATCACAGTGAAGCTGACGGCAACCACCCAAGTAAGACTCCTAAGAAGAGACTTCCACTGGAAGAAGTAGTGGAAATTCGTTAATTTAGATTGTAATAGATAGACAATAACTAAACTCCCCGTAGTGAAAGCCGTATAGGCAGTTACTATAGGGAGTTTTTACTATTATTGGGCTTCTCGGGCAATTCTGATTTTTCTCAGCCATAAACCTACACCGAGATACAACAGACAAGGGATCATCCCTGAAACAGGAGAAATGAGTATCTCTCTACCCGCTTCAATGAGAATATGTTTGTCGTATATCAGGCTGTTGATGGTAGTATCCTCAACAGCGTGCATCCACACCCCAGGCCATATCGACTTGGTAAGGCGGAAAAGTTCGGTATATATCACCGTCCACGAGATACAGCACACCAATGCCACTACGCAAAAAGTAACCTTTTCGTAGGGAAACACAGCAAATAGCTGTTCGGGTTTTACAAAATAAAAGAAGTAAGGCCAATGCCACGAGCACCACACCACCCCTACAATCAGGTAGAGCCACACGTCTTTAATATGCAAACTGAGCAAACGAGCGGTAAGATACCCCCGCCACGACGATTCTTCAAAGAAATTCTTTACAAATTCGGCTACTACAAAAATACCAAAACCCGCAAAATAGTCCGTCCACCGGATTTGTACTTTTAGCCAGCCTAACAGCTCCCCTATAAGCAGGGTAAGGGTAATCACTGCAGGGTAAATAAGAGTTGCCACTCCATACCAACGCAGGTTTTTCTTGATAAGCGGACGCAACCCTGCATCACTCCAACCATCACCCATAAAAGCGCGCAACAAGAGCCAAGTAAGCAGGGGAGCCACTATAAAAATACCCATTCCAGTAGTACCATTATTAGTATCGCTGAAATCGCCTGTCGTTTCCCCCGTAAGCGAATCTACCCATACGCCCACCCAGCCACAACTGAGGGCTACGAGAATAAAAATACATAAATTCCTAATAGTTCGTGATTGATTCTTCATCTTTTAAAAATATTTGATTATCTTTGGCGCAAAATTACGGCGGTGCGCATCACTACACAATACTGAAAAATAACCATTTTGAAATGACAACCGATAAAAGCATAGAGGAAATAGCACAGGAATACATCCCCCACTTAAAAATCTTAGAACAAGCAGGGAGTTTTGCCGTTTTTCTGTTAGATAGATTCGGTCATTACTATTATGTAACCAAATATGTGGAAGATATTCAAGCATCTGATGAGCTCAATATTGAGAAATTAGTACATCCCGATGATTTAGAGGTAGTAAGACGAATTGATAAAAAAGTATGGGAGTTTTTGGACACGCTCCGCGAGGAAGAAAAGCTAACTTACAAATACATCTATGAAATGAGAGTCTTGGATAGAGGAAAGTATGTACGAATGATTTACCAAATGCGTATGTTAGCCTTTAAAGACGATAATTTTCTCGGAATGGGCATCATAGACCTTGCTCCCGAGCAATCGGCAAATACTTCTGTCCGTTTTCAGATAAAAAACTGCCTTACCGATGAGATTGTACCTTTTGCTATCGAAACTGCTACCGATACCCTGCTCACTCCACGCGAGAGAGAAATACTCGCCCTTGCCAAAGAAGGAATGTTCAGCAAAGAAATATCCGAAAAATTGAACATCAGTGTACATACTGTAAACCGCCACCGCCAAAACATCCTCGAAAAACTACAAGTAGATAATATGATTGAAGCCATAAGGTAGTAGCACGAGTCGTAACACGAGTCGTAGCACGACACGCAATAAGTAAAATTCACTCGGACTTATCCCTAAATGATGCTGTACAAAAAATATTCATTAATTATCTATTTATTGAAATGAATTTCGTATTTTTGTTGTGAATTTAAGGAAGGGAGATTTTTTTACTTAGATTCTTGTGTGTTTATATTTATTAACTAAATAGTTATGTTATGAAGAAAGTAATAAAAAAAATACTACTTACTATCCTTGTTATTTTCTTGCTCTTAACTATATTGCCCATAGCGTATTTCTTTATTTATGGGTTCTTCCTTGGGGGTGATATTAGTGAAGAAAAAGTAAATTACCTTAAAGCTAATAGTATAATATTACCGCCAGAATGCACAATCTCTGATACAGCATTATTTACAGAGGTTAATACACCTACGGTGTTTATGTTTGGTGAGATTCACGGATTTTCCAAGACACAGCTTTTTGACGCTCAACTCTTGATATACCTGAACAAAAAGTTTGGAGTTACGGATTATTTTAATGAATTTTTTACCGAAGATGCTGAACTTCTGAATCGATACCTAAATGCAGGTACTCCTGATGAAACGTTATTGAAACAACACTTTAACAATCTTAAAGAGAATATCCCGCAGCGCCAAACACAGGAGTATCTTGAAAAATGGAAGATACTTTACAACTATAATCAAACACTCCCCAAGGATCAAAAGATACGAGTTTATGGACTTTTAGGTAAACAAGAAGCCTTTAAGCACAATCGCGATAGTGTTATGATGAGTAATTTTGATTCAACTATTATCAAGCAGTTAGATAGTGTAACTGATACAAAAAGAAACTATTATTGCTCTTTGGGTAGTGGACATATCTATCAAGAAAAATACAACGAGAGAAAATGTTTTGCTGCTCTTCTAAAACAGAAAGATTATACAGTGATTTCGGTGATGCATCGTCCTTTCGATTCAGAAATGTATCTTCCAAAAGGGTTGGGTATGCCAACAAGCCCTAACGAGATGATTTCTTGGGCAAACTGCGATGGGCCTATCTTCTATTTCACAAATGCAGAAAATTTTAAAGAAGCCTCTGAAAATCCTTCAATAGTGCTTTACAAGCTCAACAGTAAAGATTCTCCTTATGCACACTGTCAAGATGTTGTTGGTTTCAAATCACCTATTAGTTTCCTTATGGGAAAGATAACGCCTGAGGAGGATAAATATACTACTGATTATTTTCAATATGTTTTAGTAACCAGAGGCTGGAAAGGTCCAAAATTACCATAGTAAGTCTTTGTAGCTACAAAAAATAAACTCCCCGTGTGATACATACATATGGGGAGTTTTATTCTCTAACGAATGAGTTTTACTTGGTGCGTTATTAAAGTTTTCATTTGGGTAATAGCAGTTTTATTGAGCTCAAGCAAACGGTCAGCTTGTGAAAGACCTTGCCTAATAAGCAAAGCGTTTATACTCTCTAAATTGCTCAGTACTACTAACTGCTCTAAAGTTGCCTCATCGCGGATATTTCCTTCTTTATTAGGGTGTGCATCTCGCCATTCTTTAGCTGTGATACCGAATAAAGCGATATTTAGCAAATCAGCTTCATCAGCATAGATATATTGCATCTGTTTTTTAGTAACTTCTTTGGGAATAAGGTTCTCTTTTATCGCATCAGTATGGATATGATAATTGACCTTGGCGAGGGTGCGTTGTAGATTCCATTCCAGCTTTAAGCGGCTATTTTCTTCTTCTTTAAGGCGTTGAAATTCTTTGATAAGAAATATCTTAAACTGAGGGCTAATCCACATACCAAATTCAAAAGCTATATCAGGGTGGGCATAAGTCCCTCCATATCTACCTGTTGTTGCTCTTAGTCCTATCGCATTGGTCTTTTCAACCCATTCTTTTACACTGATTTTGTAACTATTAAGTCCCGCTTGACTTTTAATTATGGCGAATTCGCCATAATTAAAATCGGGATTATACACACTTTCCCAAATCCCCAAATACTCTACCGTATTTCTGTTACGCAACCAATCAGAGATAAAAAAATCACCGTCTTTAGCTTTCAGCATATCAGTAAGAGAAATATATTCTTTCCCCTTATTTTCAATGATAGTTATTTCATTTCCTTGTACATTTATCTTTTTGTTCTTTGCCATAATTAAAAGTTTTGAAAGCACAAAGATAGAGGAAAATTTAAAAAAACTACACTTCTCTGTAACAATTATTTGACAAAAATTGTTTATCTTTGCTGGGTATAAAACTAAAAATAAGAATTACAAATGAAAAACATTGAGTTAAACAACGGGGTACAAATGCCCCTCTTGGGCTATGGTGTATACCAAGTAGACCCTAAAGAATGTGAGCGTTGCGTAAGTGATGCTATTTCGGTAGGCTACCGAATGATTGACACTGCCCAAATCTACAAAAATGAAGAGGGCGTAGGCAATGCTATTAAGAAAAGTGGTATCCCCCGCAAAGAATTCTTTATCGTTACCAAAGTGTGGGTAAGCAATGCAGGTTATGAAAAGGCAAAAGCCTCTATCGAGACCTCTTTGCGCAAACTACAAACTGATTATATTGATTTGCTACTCGTTCACCAGCCTTTTGGTGATTATTATGGCTCTTATCGCGCTATGGAAGAAGCCTACAAAGAGGGCAAAGTGCGTGCTATTGGCGTCAGCAATTTTTATGCCGATAGATACCTCGATTTGGCATACCACTGCGAGATAAAACCTGCTGTAAACCAAATGGAAACTCACGTATTCTACCAACAGCAAGACCTCCAAGAGCTAATGAAGAAATACGACACCAAACTAATGTCGTGGGGACCTTTTGCCGAAGGTAAAAACGATTTCTTTGCCAATCCTACGCTCAATGCTATTGGAGAAAAGTATCACAAAAGCGCTGCCCAAGTAGCTTTGCGCTATCTCTTGCAACGTGATATTATCTGCATTCCTAAGTCGGTGCGCAAAGAGCGTATGGAACAGAACCTTAATGTATTTAACTTTAATCTGCCTAAAGATGATATGGCGAAGATTGAAGCTCTTGATACCAAGCAAACGCTGTTCTTCTCTCACCGAGATCCTGCTTTTGTAGAGATGATACTACAATATGGTAGATAGACCGTAGTGTGACAAGACCATAAAATCCCCATGAGCTATCATAACTCATGGGGATTTTTAATTAACTTATGACAAATCTGCTAATTGGCAAATTATGATTATCTTTGCACAAAATATATCATCCTATGCATACCGATAATTTTGATATTCTTGCCCAACTGATTGATAGGCGCCTTGCCCAAGTAAAGGATGAGGCAGCAAGAGCTTTGCTTTTCTTTCCTATACAAATCTTACAACGCAAGAAGGATATAGCAGGGTTGCCCCAGAATGCTCATGTCATTAAGCTATATCAGGTGAAGGATAGCCAAGACCTTCTAAAGAAAAGAGCTGAAATCACACGGTTATGCGAGCTTTTTGAGGCGCGTGCTATGCTGAACCTTAATCCTAAGAGCTACAAAGAGGTAGCCTTTGGGATGCTAAAGAAACTTTCAGAACTCCTCTCTCAGGAGGCTTATCCTGCTGTAGACAAACTATTAAGCTCGTGTATCAACAGCGCAGGAGTAGGAAGTAAAGAACTCAAAAAGTATTGGATTATAGATGTAGATGAGGTAAACGAACCAGCACCTGTGATAGCTACTATCCAAGAACAATTGACAAGTACGAACCCTATAGGTGAGGAAAAGCTTGTGAGCATAGTGCCTTCTAAAAGTGGGGTTCACCTCATTACCCACCCTTTTGATACAAACGGAGTGTGTTTTGCGGACATTATAGAAATAAAGAAAGATTGCTTAACAAATTTGCTTATTTGCTAAATCATGAGAAAAGTATTCATTATTCTAAGCGCCTTGAATATCCTTGTAGGATGTTCTCGAGATCAAAAAGAAGAACCTGCTGTCAAAGAAAAAGACGTCTGGGAATTGGTTTGGGAAGACGATTTCAACCGCGATGATATCTTCTCCACGGGTATATGGTCGAAAATATGGGGTTGCCCTACTTCGACTGCCGATTGGTGCAAGACGATGAATCATGACCCCAGTTTGTTTGAGATAAAGGACGGCAACCTTATCCTCTTGGGCAAGCCCCGTACAGACCCAGCCAAGCACAAAACACCCTATATCACCGGAGGAGTAACCACCCAAGGAAAGAAGTATTTCGAGAAAGGACGCTTGGAGATCCGTTGTAAGCTCGAAGCTACCCAAGGGGCATGGCCTTCCCTGTGGATGGTCCCCGATGCGCCTTGGCCTACAGGGGGTGAGATAGACATCGTAGAGCGACTCAACTACGAGCCTTTTGTACACCATTCGCTGCACTCTACTTATACACAAGCAGGAAAAAAAGACAAATCTAAGCGTACTCCCCCAAGCACCGCTACCGCTCCTATCAACCCCGATGATTACAATATCTATGCGGTAGAGCTCGATACCGATGAGGTGCGTTTTTATGTAAATGGCAAGCAAACATTCAGCTATGCGCGCGTCCCTGGGAAAGAGAGTGAAGGACAGTTTCCTTTTGCTCGCCCCTATATGTTGCGCATCGATATGCAATTAGGAGGCAGTTGGGTAGGTGAAGTAAAACCTTTTACCGACCCCGTGAGAATGTATGTAGACTGGGTACGGTTTTATCAAAAGAAATAACGACTATTCTCCTATGAATCCACCGATTACAGATATGGCTGCTTTGGGGCGGCAGCTCCGTTGTCCTGAAGGGGCTTTGGCACAAGAGGTAGCCGACTATATTTTTGCTTCCAACGAATATATGATTCGCCAGACGATTGATAGGCTCTTCCTCACATCGGGGGAGCGGATCTTGGAGGTAGGCTTTGGCAATGGAGGGCATCTCCCTTATCTCTTTGCCCAAGGTGATAACCTTCACTATACTGGTATAGAACGCTCTGAAGAGATGCTCTTACGTGCAAGAGAGCAATACATGCCGCTTATCGAGCAAGGAAAGGCGGTTTTTTTAAAAGCAACAGAAGGAGCGATGCCGAGACTTCCGGAAGAAGCATTTGAAGTGTTTTTTTCGGTCAATACGTATTATTTTATCCAAGACCTCAGGGGGTACTTTGAGAGGCTCTATCCTATGCTTACCCGTGGAGGAAGGCTTGCCTTGGGGTATATAGACAAAGATTTTGGAGAGCGTATGCCCTTTACCAAGGAAGTCTTCACCTTTTATACCAATGAGCAGATAGGACAATGGCTGCTTGAAGTGGGTTTTTCTTCCTTTGGAATCACCTCCTATACCGAAGAAATTTTCAGTAAAAATGGGCGCACAGTTACCAGACCCTTTCATATAGCAATGGCAATAAAATAAAGAAGACTACCTCCTGAAAAGGGGGTAGCCTTCTTCTACAAACAAAAAAACTATATTCTTCTTTCTCTCTCCTGAGCATCGACTACGGCAAAGGTAGTGAGATTCACCATTTCATCTACACTGGCATTCATCAGGGTGATGTGTATAGGTTTGGAGAGACCTAAGATGATAGGTCCTATAGAGCTAATTCCTTCGGATTCCTTCATGATCTTATAGGTGATATTGGCCGATTCCAAGTTAGGGAATATAAGCACATTAGCAGGCTTTCCATTGAGTTTGGAGAAAGGGAAAGCGGCTGCCATTTTTTCTGGATTCAAGGCTACATCCACCTGTACTTCTCCATCTACGATAAGGTCTGGGTAGTTCTTGTGTAGGTAAGCCACTGTCTTGGACAGTTTTTGGGTACTTTCTGAAGGGGCAGAGCCAAAGTTAGAATAGGAGAGTAGCGCAATGGCAGGCTCCAATCCGAACATTTTTGCTTTTTCAGCTACGGCCAAGGAGATGGATATCAAGTCCTCAGACGATGGATTAGGGTTCATCGTGGTATCAGAGAGGAACAAAGGACCTCGCTTAGTGATAAGGATACTGGTGGCGGCGATACGGCTGAATCCTTCTTCTTTTTCTACCAAGTCCAAGATAGGGCGAATTACCTGAGGGTAAGAACGAGAGTATCCTGTGATCATAGCATCGGCCTGACCTGTATTGACAAGCATGGCGCCAAAGTAGTTACGCTCGCGCATAAGGCGGCGGGCATTGATCTGGGTAATTCCCTTGCGTTGGCGTTTTTTCCAATAGATATCGGCGAACGAATGACGGCGCTGGGTTTCTTCATCGCTCTTAGGGTCAATGATCTGCAAGTCGGCCTCGAAACCAAGTTCTTCCATATAGCCAAGGATAACATCCTTACGACCGAGGAGTACAGGAATAGCGATACCCTCTTGGTATACACGTTGGGCAGCCTTGAGCACTTCCAAGATATCGGCTTCTGGGAATACCACACGTTTTGGATTCTGGCGGGCACGCTCCTGAAGGACACGGATTTCGCGATTGCTACCACCGAGCCTGTCCATAAGCTGTTCTCGGTAAGCATCCCAGTCAGTGATAGGCTTTTGAGCCACTCCTGTTTCTATAGCTGCTTTGGCGATAGCAGGCGGTACTTCATAGATAAGGCGAGGGTCGAAAGGTTTAGGGATGATATATTCTTTTCCGAAAGTGAGGTTTACCCCATATACCAAATTGACCTGATCAGGTACTGTTTTCTTAGCCAGATCCGCCAAGGCATGTACCGCAGCGATCTTCATTTCCTCATTGATCTTGGTAGCACGTACGTCCAAGGCACCGCGGAAGATGAAGGGGAACCCAAGGACATTGTTCACCTGGTTAGGAGTATCCGAACGGCCAGTAGCCATGATGATATCTTTACGAGTCTGGATAGCCAAGTCATAGGCAATCTCAGGAGTAGGGTTGGCCATAGCAAAAACGATAGGATCCTTCGCCATGCTAAGGAGCATTTCGGGGCTTACCACATTTCCTTTAGAAAGTCCGATAAAGACATCCGAATCCTTCATGGCTTCTTCTAAGGTGTGAAGGTCACGATCGGTGGCGAACTCTGCCTTGAGGGCATCCAAGGAAGGATTGTCCTTGCGGATAACCCCCTTGCTGTCGCACATCACGATATTCTTAGGGTCAGCTCCTAAAGCGATATAAAGACGGGTACAAGAAATGGCCGCTGCTCCAGCACCATTGACCACGATTTTTACTTTGTGGATATCCTTGCCAACGATTTCCAAAGCATTCTTAAGCGCTGCAGCCGAGATAATAGCAGTTCCGTGCTGGTCGTCATGCATCACTGGAATATCCAATTCTTCCTTGAGACGGCGCTCGATTTCGAAGGCCTCAGGTGACTTGATATCCTCAAGGTTGATCCCTCCGAAGGTAGGGGCAATGGCTTTTACTGTATTGACAAAAGCATCTACATCGGTAGTATCCACTTCGATATCGAAGACATCGATATCTGCAAAAATCTTAAAGAGCAAGCCCTTACCCTCCATTACAGGCTTGGCAGCATCAGCCCCTATGTTTCCCAATCCCAACACAGCAGTACCGTTGGAGATCACCGCTACAAGGTTCCCTTTGTTGGTATATCGGTAGGCATCATTCTTGTTTGCTTCGATAGCCAAGCAAGGTTCAGCCACCCCAGGGGAGTAGGCTAAGGAGAGGTCATACTGCGAGGCATGTTTCTTGGTAGGCACTACGGCTATCTTCCCAGGTTGGGGGAACTCATGATAGTCTAAGGCATCTTTCTTGTTATCTTTCATCTGAAATATTTTTATCAAAGTTGCTTTTTCAAAAGTGCAAAAGTACGAAATAAATGAGTAATGGTCAATGATTAATGATTAATTTTTTGCTAAGAGGGAATGTATATAGGAGATATTGCATTTTAAACATTTTATTAGTGGTTGATATACAATCGCTTATAATTGTTTTTTTCTCTTTAGTACTCTCAATAAGATAGTTAGAAAGAGGCTAAAGAGGGAATGAAAAGTGAAGAAGAGAGAATAGGCTGCTCAAATCATCTTTGAGCAGCCTATTAATTTTTTTAGGCTATGAGAATAGTCCTTTTATTTTCCCCAGAAAGCCTTTTTTCTTTCCTAAGAGGGCTTCTATTTCTGCTTTGGTATCTATACGGATATTCATATAGTGTCCGTCCAATTTTTGGATTTTCTCTTTTGGGAGTCGCTCTAAGAAGGTTTGGTAATCTACATCGCCCATGGAGGTAAATTGTTCTTCTTTGGGGAGATTGGGGTCGTAGTCTCCAATGTTCACACGCCACTCTTTGACATCTTCTTGGGAGAGGTTGTACTTGGTGATGTCGATAAACGGAGGGTACTCATAGGGAAGTATACTCTGTACCGTTTTGGTAAGGACATATATTCCTATGATTTCATCTTTGTCATTTTGCATAAAAATAGGGCGTGCGATGTATATATCCTCATGCTGGAGCTGTGCTGCTACAAAATCATCAAAAGCCTTTACTTTATCCTCGGCGGACTGGATTTGATGGATGTTTTCTTCTGTGAGGAAGATAGGACGTTTTACCCCAAAGATGAAGTGTCCTTCACGACTTTTGTTAAAGGATTTTATTCCAAATTCTATATCATGGCGATAGTCATAGGTGATATTGTTGCCCTCATATTCTTCTCCCTCTTCATCGGTAACCGATACGCCGAAATGGCTTGCCAACCTTTCGATGAAGGAGAGTGCCCCATGCCAGTCGGCCGAGGTGCTGGGGGTGAAGACACGCACATCATAGGAGTGATTCTCGTCAGAGTAACTACACTCAAAGCCACGACCACTGATGCCTTCTTGCCCCAGTAGCATGTGGCCAAATTCGTTCAAGGGCATTTGCATGACCTCATCAAGTTCTTCATCATCCTCTCTGAGGGCGAATTGTCTAAAATTACCTCCTACGAGGTCTAAGAGTTCCTCGGTGCTCATCACTTTGGGAGCTTCAGGGTTTTGAATGTAAAAAGTACGACTCATAGAATTTTGAGTTTTAAGTTTTTAATTTTGAGTTAGTTATTAATCATTTAACTACAACCATTTTTTCTTTTTAAAATAGAGGAGCATAGCGATGGTAATTACTATCATCACACCCCAGCAGGCAGGGTAAGCCCACGGGTAGTGTAGCTCAGGCATATGTTCGAAGTTCATTCCGTACACCCCTACAATAAAGGTTAGCGGGATGAAGATGGTCGAGATCAGGGTCAGAAGGCGCATGATGTTGTTCATCTTGTTGCTCATAGCTCCCATATAGGTATCGGTAAGTCCCCAAAGGATATCCCTATAGGAGGCGAGGGTTTCTGCTATCTGGATAATATGGTCATTGAGATCTCTGAAATAGGGCTTGCATCCCTCTTGTATAAGCATATGGTTGTTTCGCTCTATACGGCTGATGACCTCACGAGCCGGAACGATGGATTTCTGAAGAAAGGTAGCCTTCTTCTTCAGGAGTTGTATTTCCGAGATCATATCCTCCCGTGGACGAGCGATAATCTCGTCCTCCATAGATTCAATGGTATCGCTAACCCTATCCACAATCGCCAAGTAGTTGTCCACGATGCTATCCAAAAGTCCAAAGAGGAGGTAATCTGCCGAGGACTTTCTCAGCAAGCTCTCTGGCTGTTGTAGGAGCTTGCGTATAGGGTCGAAGACATCTCCTCCTTCTGACTCCTGAAAGGAGATGAGGTAGTTGTGTCCCAAAAGCAGCGCCAAGTGCTCAGCGGTAAGCTGTCCTTCTTGGTGGTAGATCATCTTGATAATCACCAAGAGATGTTCCTCAAGGAGTTCTACCTTGGGGCGGTGCTGGGTGTCGAGCACATCTTCCAAGAGTAGGTTGTTCAGATGGGTATAGGCTCCTATTTTGCGTATTTCCTCTATATTGTTTAGCCCGTTGATGTTGATCCAAGTGATACATCCCTCATTGATAAAGGACAGTGCCTCTTGGGCAGATCCTACTTTCTGGGTATAGAAAGAGCTATCAGAGTAGGAGATGATATCTATATCGATGAGTTTCTCCTTTTCTCCGAAATATACCAAGCTCCCTGGAGGGAGCCCTATTTTCTTCGCTCTATTGGCTTTTCTTTTTTTACTCATTATCAGTTGTCAGTGAATAGAGGTCAGTTGTCATTAACCATTAATCATTGTTCATTGCTTCTTCTATTGCATTGTCAAAGAGGTTTGTTAGTGAGATACCCGCAGCTTTAGCCTGTTGAGGGAGGATACTATTCTTGGTTAGTCCAGGAGTGGTGTTCATCTCCAATAGGTGAGGTACCCCCCCGACAAGGATATATTCACTACGGCTGAATCCCTTCATTTGTAATAGGTTATAGACCCTTAGGGCGACTTCTTCTACTTTCTTTCTTTCCTCTTCACTTAGGCGAGCAGGGGTGATTTCTTTGCTTTTACCCTGGTATTTCGCTTCATAGTCGAAGAAATCATTTTCGGATACAATCTCAGTGATGGGTAACACTCGTTTTTTGCCATGGTAGGTAATCACTCCTACAGAGACTTCGGTTCCCTTGAGGAATTCCTCAATGATTACCTCGGTATCCACCTCGAAAGCCTTTTCTATAGCCTGATCAATATCCTTTTCGTCGTAAGCCTTGAAGACTCCTATGCTACTGCCAGATCGGTTGGCCTTGACAAAGCAAGGTAAGCCTACTGTTTTGATAATCTCGCGAGTGGAGAAAGGTTCTCCTTGGTTCAGGTAATAAGCCTTTGCCCGAGGGATACCATAAGGCTTGAGCACCGAGAGCATATCTCGCTTGTTGAAAGTCAGTGCTGAAGCATACATGCTACAGCCAGTAATAGGTACACCCACCAGAGCAAAGTACGCCTGTAAGTTGCCATCCTCCCCAGGGGTTCCATGGATGGCATTGAAAGCACAATCGAAGGTGATTTTCTTCCCCTCTAGGGTCAGAGAGAAATCATTCTTATCTACCAGAATTTCTTGACCAAGGGTGTCGGTATATACCCATTTTTCTTTGGTAATCAGGATGCGGTAAGCTGTGTATTTGCTCTTGTCCAAGTACTCAGCTACAGTGGCAGCACTTTGGAGAGAAACGGCAGCTTCTTGGGAGAAACCTCCCATAAGTATGGCGATATTTTTCATGGTATGCTTAGAAATTTGTCTTTTAATCAATCTAAATAGCGGGGCAAATGTACGAAAAATCTTTTAAAGAAAAAACAAATTAGGACGCCTATTTGTCCCTATTCACCCTGCTTGTAAGGGGCGGTTAAAAAAGAAATTGATATAGTGAATAATGAGGATTCCTCCGCGGAAAGCCATCCAGACAAAGAAGGTCAGCCAGATTCCGCTCAGCCCCCATTCCAGCAGCGATTGGGTGACATAGAAGGTAGGGAAGAAGCCTAAGAAGGTAGCGATGATAAAGGCATTTCTTAGGATGGCAGTAAAGCCCATACTCTTATAGATACCATCGAAAAGGAAGGTGATGGCATTGAGAGGCTGCATGAGTACCACAATCCAGAAGGTTTCGAAGAAGAGTAACTGCACGTCCTTGTTCTTGGTCATAAAGATTCCTATTTGATGGTAGAATAGGAAGTATACTAAAAGGATAGCCATTCCAATGGTTAGTACTATATAGAACAAGTCCTTTACCAAGTTGCGTATGGTCTGGTACTGCTGGGTACTATAGAGCCGTCCAGAGAGTAAGCCGCCCGCATTGCAATAGCCGTCAAAGAGAAAGACTGAAAACAGCCAAACTTGATTTAAGATGGTATGGGTGGCAACAATGGTACTGTCCTCACCCCCGCCTAACTTTGTGGCACTGAGGAAAGAGAAGTAAAGTACCCCTTGTAGTAAGGATGAGCGTATGATTAGGTCGAAGCTCATGCGCAAGCTCTGGAAGAACTTAGGGTGTAGCGACCTAGTGAGGATAAAGCGGTAAGGGGTTCTCTCATAGAGGAAGTATAAGGATACGGCAAACATGACCCCTTGTGCCAATAGGCTCGCCCAAGCCAATCCCTTGATATCCCAATGGAGGACAAAGACGAAAATATAGTTGAATACCAAGTTGATAACCCCGCCTAAGATACTGATATACATAGACCAAGAGGTGTTCTGCATCCCTCGGAAGATACTGTGTATAGTCAGGGTTAGCAGGGTAAAGGGGAATCCCCACACACGGATGCGAAAGTAATCCAAGCAATAATCCAAGAGGATGCCATCGGCATCGTAGAAATTGGTTAGGATCACCTCACTGTTGAAAAACGCGAAGATAGAGCACAACAGCGAGAGCCCCAAGGAAAGGGTAAGGATCTGTGCTACTAAGCTCTTGAGCTGGTTGAGCTTCTCCTGCCCATAAGCATAGGCTACTTGTGAGGTGATGGCACGACTGCTCTGAATGAATATCCATACCAAGGAGGTCAGAAAAGAAGAAACGATGCCCACTGCCCCGAGGACTTCCTTTGTATTCAGGGCGATATGTCCAGCCATGATCGTATCAGTAAGCGATATAAGCGGTTCTATCACACCAGAAACAAGGGCGGGCAACGCCAAGCGGTTGATTTCTGTAATAGATATTCGTTTCAAAAAATATGGATTTGGCTAATGAACACAAATAGCACCACAAAGTTACGTTATTTTTAGGACATACCCAAAGAAAGTATAAAGTTTTATTTTTTATATAGTGAGCAGTGAATGGTGAGCATAGTTATGTCCTGATAAAAGCGATTATCCCCTACGCTGGAACAGATCATATACTCACTTGTATGTATTCAGCGACTTTAGCTCGTACCTACCATAAAGAGGGCTTTTAGCTCTTTATTGGAGAATTTGGTAAAAAATCGTAATTTTGTAACCCCTTTTGAAAATCATAAAAATACATGCAAACCAATATATCTATTACAGGGATGGGGAGTATCTCCCCTTTGGGAGCGGATAGAGCCAACATCTGGAGGCAATATCTCTTAGACAAACCGCTGCTGGTAGGGCAAAGGGTAGGGGAGGAGCTGCTTCCCGTGGGGAGATTGCAGGAAGAAAGCCATGCCTTGGTCAGAGAAATACGACAAGAAAACGCCCGATATAGAAGTGTAGATCCTACGGTACTCTATGCACTATATGCCTCGCGGCAGGCCTTGCAGGAGGCAGGTTGGGAGCAGGGTAAGGACTTTGGGGTCAATATAGGTTCTTCTCGAGGAGCGACAACCCTCTTTGAAGAGTATCACCAGAGTTTTCTCGAGCAGGGTAAGTGTGCCCCCTTGGCCTCGCCTACTACTTCTTTAGGCAATATTGCTTCTTGGGTGATGCAGGATGCCAAAGGGCAAGGAGCGGCTATCTCTCACTCTATCACTTGCTCCACAGCACTACATGCCTTGCTCAATGGTATCGCTTGGCTTCATGCAGATATGGCGGAGGGCTTCCTTGTGGGTGGGAGTGAAGCACCACTGACACCCTTTACGCTATCTCAGATGAAGGCCCTGAAGATTTATGGTTCTTTGAGTGATTCCTACCCCTGCCAACCCCTGCTCTTAGAGAAACTTAAGAATACTATGGTACTGGGAGAAGGAAGTGCCGTTTTTGCTATAGAGAAAGGGGTGCGACCCAACGCTTTGGCGATTGTCAAGGGGATAGGCTATGCTACCGAAGCCATCACCCACCCTGTGGCCATCTCTGCCCAAGCGGAAGCCCTGCAGCTAAGTATGCAACAGGCTTTGCAGGGAGTAGCCCCAGCTGAGGTGGATGTGGTGATTCCTCATGCTACGGGAACCATCAAGGGGGATGAGGCCGAGTACCATGCCCTCAGGGAGGTTTTTGGACAGGACTTGCCACGACTTACCTCCAACAAATGGAAGATCGGGCACACCTTTGCTGCCAGTGGTGCCTTAGCTATCGAGATGGCGGTACTCATGCTCCAGAATCAGCAGTTTTTGCCACTACCTTATCTGAAGAAAGAGGCAGAAGCTCCTCTTAGGAATATACTTATCAATGCAACAGGCTTTGGAGGAAATGCCGTGAGTGTACTTATAGGCTTGCCTTACTGAGGTGAAAAATAGTCGAGAAAATATTGACCATTCTCCATTAATTTTGTACTTTTGCACCAACGAAAATATTTTAAAAAATGTTACAATACAAGAGAAGTAGTGAATTATTTCACCAGGCACAACAGGTGCTTCCTGGAGGGGTCAACTCCCCCGTGCGTGCTTTCAATGCGGTAGGAGGAAATCCTGTATTTGTAGAATATGCCAAGGGAGCTTACCTATATGATGCTGATGGGAATAAGCTCATCGACTATATAGCCTCCTGGGGACCTCTGCTCTTTGGTCATGCCTATGCTCCTGTTATCGAAGCGGTAACCGAGCGCGCCAAGCGCGGTACGTCCTTTGGGATGCCTACCGAAGTAGAGACAGAAATTGCTCAAAAAGCCCTTTCTATGGTGCCCCATGTGGAGAAAATTCGATTTGTCAATAGTGGTACCGAGGCGTGTATGAGTGCTATTCGCTTGGCACGAGGCTATACTCAGCGAGAAAAGATTATCAAGTTTGCCGGTTGTTATCATGGTCATTCAGATTCCTTCCTTATTGCCGCCGGAAGTGGCGCCACTACCTTTGGAGTTCCTAACAGTCCAGGGGTGACACAAGGAACAGCTAAGGATACTTTACTGGCTACCTACAATGATATTGATTCCGTAAAGCAACTCTTTGCGGCACACCCCAAGCAGATCGCTGCACTTATTATAGAGCCTATAGCAGGGAATATGGGCTGTGTATTGCCAAAAGAAGGGTTCTTGGAAGCGCTACGAGCACTATGTGACCAAGAGGGTACTCTTCTTATCTTAGATGAGGTGATGACCGGTTTCCGTTTGGCCAAGGGAGGAGCTCAAGAGGCACTTGGGATTCGGGCGGATATTGTTACCTTTGGGAAAGTAATAGGTGGTGGATTGCCTGTGGCTGCTTTTGCAGCACGCAATGAGATTATGGATCACTTGGCGCCCTTAGGAGCAGTGTATCAAGCAGGGACACTCAGTGGAAACCCCTTAGCGATGAGTGCAGGACTGGCCATGCTTACCGAGATAGAGAAGCGCTCTGACGTATTTGAGAGCTTAGGCAAGAAGACAGCCTATCTGCACGAAGGCTTGGATAGGGTACTTACCCAGGCGGGAATCCCCCATCAGATCAATCGTTTTGGCTCCATGTGTTCGGTATTCTTTACCGAAGAACCTGTAACCGATTTTGCTTCAGCACAGCGTGCGGATCACCAGCGTTTCAAGAAGTATTTCCATGCGATGCTCTCCCGAGGGATCTATCTTCCCCCCAGTGGTTACGAAAGTTACTTCCTCAACGATGCCCTTTCCTACGCCGACTTGGATACAACCATCCAAGCCCTGGCGGATGCCTTGGAGAAAGGGGAAATCTGAAAAACAGTGAGCAGTGAGCAGTGAACGGAGAGCAGAGAGCAGTTGTCAGGATGTTATGACAGTTGCTCTCTGTTTTTTGTTTCTATTCATGTAAGTAGGGTTCACTTTCTCCACTCTCGGAGAGAGACGGCTTAGAACTCACTATTTTATGGTTGTCTATTTAGATTGATTATAAAAGAATATAATTTTCTTAAAAAACCAGAAAAAAATTCGTCAGTCTCGTGAAAAATCGTAAATTTGGCCTAAAAATAAAAACTCAAATTTATGCGAATCAAAATAAGCATTTGCTTACTGTTTTCCCTTCTGGGGATGATTCACACTTTTGCACAAGAGAAGTCCATCAGTGGGACCGTTAAGAACTCACAGGGCTTACCACAGCAAGGAGTCGTCGTTTCTCTCAAGGGGGATTCCTCACGTACTACCCAGACCGATGCTAAGGGAGGGTATACGATTTTAGCCAAAAGTACTGACATTTTGGTATTTTCCTCTTTGGGAATGGCAACCATAGAGCGAACAGTAGGGGAGGCAACCACGATAGATGTGGTGATGTCTTCTTCCACAGCCAAGACAACCTCTACCCCTTCCACCACAGGAGAAGCGGTAGCACGTACCAATGTACGAGGCCCTTCTTCCATCTATGGGGAGAGCAAGCCGCTATGGGTGGTAGATGGGATCATTTTGGACGATGGGGTAGAGCTCAGCCCAGATGCCCTCTCCTCTTCGGATGCCAAAACCCTTATTGCCTCAGCTTTGGGGGGACTATCTTCTGATGATATTGATACCTTCCGTGTGCTCAAGGATGCTTCAGCTACTTCCATCTATGGGCCTCGTGCCATAGCAGGGGTAGTGGTAGTCAATACCCGCAAAGGGTCTAAGGGCACCAATAGCATTTCCTATACCAATGAATCTACCTTTAGGCTCATTCCTTCCTATAACAACTTCAATATCATGAACTCCCAAGACCAAATGGATGTCTTCATGGAGATGATGAGGCGAGGAAATATTACCTATAAAGAGATGGGAAACCGCCGTCACTATGGAGAGATAGGCCGTATGTATGCCCTACTCAATACTGCAACTCCTTCTGGTTATGGTCTTGCCAATACAAACGAAGCTAAAGAAGCTTTCTTAAGAGCTGCTGAGATGCGCAATACTGACTGGTTTTCCCGACTTTTTCAAACAAGCATTCTACAAAGCCATTCGGTAAGTATCTCCACCGGTACCGACAAAGCTTCTTACTATGCTTCTGTGGGAATTATCAATGACCCAGGATGGATGCGCTTTTCTAACTATAATAGGTATACAGCCAACATTAACGCAAACTATAAGCTTAGTAAGAGCGTTTCCTTCAACTTAATTGCCAATGGTTCTTATCGTGAGAATAAGACTCCTGGTTCTGTAGATGGCGTATCCGGAAAGGTGTCCTCAGCTTTCTCACTGAATCCTTATTCGTATGCACTAAACGCTTCTCGTACTATGGATCCAGACGCTGTCTATCGTTATCGCTTTGCGCCCTTGAATATCTTTGAGGAAATGGAGAATAACTATACCAATACTCATATAGGAGATATCAAGATACAAGGGCAGCTCTCTTGGAAAATCTCTCCTAAGGTGACTGCTGTCGGGTTGGCGGCTATTCGCTACCAGAATATTTCTCAAGAGCTGAACCAAACTGAAAGATCGAACTTGGCCAGAGCTTATAGAGCGATGGACAATGTTACCATGATCACTAACAATACCTACCTCTATGAAGACCCTTATGACGATTTCGATGTAAAGCGTACCGTACTTCCTGAAGGAGGAATTCGTGAAAAGAGTGAAAGTATCCTCAATGGTAAGGACTTCCGTGGTACGATAGACTATAGGGATGCTTTCTCAGGAGGTATTCACAAGATACAAGTATTGGGAGGTGCTGAGACCAGTGACATCTACCGCAACAAGGACTGGAACCAGAACTTAGGTTTGTTATACGAATTGGGCGATATGTCCTACTTCTCCTATGAGGCCTTCAAGCAGATGCAGGAGAATAAAACCAACTACTACACCCTTACCCGTACCACTACACGCAATGTAGCTTTCTTCTCCAACGCAATGTATTCCTATAAGGACAAATATATCTTCAACGGGACTCTCCGTACCGATGCCTCCAACAAGTTCGGTGCTTCTCACTATATCCGCTGGATGCCTACATGGAACCTTGCTCTCACTTGGAATATCTCTCAGGAAAAATTCTTCCCTAAGCTCAAGCCTATTTCAGCTCTTTCTTTCAAAGGATCTTTTGGGATGACCCCTGAGAGTCCTTCAGTGAGCAACTCCTTGGCCAAGATTATAGGGGAGCGTCCATGGCGTAGTGCAGATCGCTTCCAAGAAACCGCTTTGCGTATCAGCGAAGCTGCCAACCATGATCTTACCTATGAGAAAAAAGAAGAGCTAAACCTTGGGGTACAGATGGGGCTTTTCAAGAACCGAATCAACCTTGCCTTGGACTGGTATACTCGTAACAACTACGACCTTATAGGGCGTGTACCTTCACAAGGGCTTAATGGAACTGTAATTCGTTCAGGCAACGTAGCTGCGATGCGCTCCTCAGGAGTGGATTTGAGTCTCCAGACTAAGAACCTTACCATAGGAGACTTCTCCTGGGTAACTACCTTCGTCTATGCCCGAAATGACAATAAAATCACCAAACTCTATGTAGAGGCCACCATCGAGGATATGGTCAAGGGAACGGGCTTCTCCAAGGAAGGCTACCCAGTGGGCTCTATCTTCTCTATTCCTTTCCGCGGACTCAACAGTGAGGGACTTCCTACCTTTGCCGACTCCAATGGTAACACCACTATAGACGGACTTCGCCTTGATCAGCGAGACAACTTGGACTTCTTAAAATATTCAGGAACTACCCGCCCTACCGATGTGGGAAGCTTGGGGAACCTATTCAAGTACAAAGGAATATCTCTTAATATACTCCTTACCTACTCTTTTGGAAATGTATTGCGCTTACCAGCTTCTTTCAAACATTCATATATTAACGACTCTCCTACCTCACCCAGTGATATGGTTGCAATGCCAAAAGAGTTCAAAAATCGCTGGATGCAACCAGGAGATGAGAACAGAACGAATATCCCTGCTATTGCTTCTGCTTATCAGCTCTATGCAACCCCTACCTTGGAGTATGCCTATACCGCTTATAACTATTCCGATGTACGTATCGCCAAGGGAGATTTCATTCGCTTGAAAGAGATTTCTCTCGCCTATGACTTTGATAAAGAAACGCTTCGTGATATGAAAATCAAGCGCCTAAGTTTCAAACTACAAGGAACAAACCTTTTCTTACTCTATGCTGATAAGAAGCTTAACGGAGCTGATCCGGAGTTTTCGGCAAGTAGCTCTTTCATCCCTACGCCTAAGCAGCTTACTTTCAGTATACGTGTAGGACTATAACCTAAAAAATATTCACATGAGAAGAAATAAAATTCCATTGATACTAATGCTACTACTGAGTGTGGTGGCCTGTGACAAATATTTGGATAAAGACCCCGATAGTAGGGTGACAGTCGATAGTGCGGATAAAGTGCAGAAGCTCTTGGTCAGTGCCTATCCTACCTCGACCCCAGCGGTAGTTACCGAATTTTCCTCGGATAATATAGACGATATAGGTGCAACCAATGCCAAGACACTTTCTTTTATCGAAGAGCTTGTCTATTGGCATAAGGATATGCATGAATATAAGTATATAGATGGCTTGCGTACTCTATGGGAAGACCATTATGGCGCTATCTATCATGCCAATACCGCCTTGGAAGCTATCACAAAGCTGGGTGATTCTCCTCAGCTGAGAGCAGCTAAGGGAGAAGCCTTAGTGGCACGAGCTTATGCTCATTTTGTCTTGGTAAACCTTTTTGGTAAACCCTATAATGCCCAGACAAGTACAACAGACCTTGGAGTACCTTATATAGATTTTCCAATCAATAACTTCAGAGCAGAACGTCCTCGTAATACCGTAGCAGAGGTATATCAGTATATAGAAAAAGACCTTACAGAAGGGCTTCCTTTGCTTGATGATACTTACTATAAAGTACCTAAGATGCATTTTAATAAAAAAGCAGCCTATGCTTTTGCCGCTCGTTTCTATCTGTATTATACTAAATGGGCTAAGGCAGAGGAGATGGCTACTGAGGTATTAGGAGATACTCCTACCAACTTGCGTAACTGGATTGCCTTCCAAGCTTTGGGGAACAATGACCCTCATGCCAAGGAATACACCCGTGAAGGGGTAGAGGCAAATCTTATGCTCGCCTCTGTATCTTCCTATGCTCGCCGCTTTATCGATGGACAGACAGTAGGTCGCTTTGCACACTCCAGAGGTACTGCTGTAAGAGAGACCTTCCGCGATGCGAATAATCTTTGGACTAATAACTACAAGGATAAACAATATGAGTCCTTCCGTGTAGATGCCAGCAAGTATATCTATACCAAATATCCTACCTATACAGGTAATAATACCCAGATTGTCCTTTTTACTACGGATGAGACCCTACTGGTTCGTGCGGAAGCTCGCATTCTTCAGAAAAACTATACAGGAGCGGTTGCGGACTTGAACCTTTTTGCTAAGGCCTACTTTATGGATGAGCCTCAGTTCACCATGAGTCAGATTGTTTCTGGATACCAAAATATCCCCTATTCAAGCTATGATCCTACCTCTAAACTGAGTCACGCCACCCAGAAGAAGCGACTTTCTCCAGAATTCACTATAGATAATGATCAGGAAAATCTTTTGCACTTCCTTTTACAATGTCGTAGGTTACTCACCCTTGGCGAGGGCTTGCGCTGGTATGATATTCGCCGCTATGGCATAGAAATTCACCGCCACCAGATGGATATAGACGGGAATGCTCACATAGTGGAGGTACTTACTAAGGAAGATAACCGACGTACCCTGCCTATCCCTGTGGATGTAGCAGCAGCCGGAATGACACAAAACCCAAGATAAAATGATTTCAGTATGAAGAAAATATGTATAATTCCATTCCTTGCGCTCTTTCTTTTCTCTTGTCAGAAGGACAATCCAGATAAAGACAATAGTGTGGTGCAACTTACCACAAAGGAGCAAGCCAAAAACCAATCTGAATTAGATAGGTATATCAATCAAAAACTGACCATCCCCTACAATGTAAATATCAACTACCGATATCCTGAGAACGATATCAATAGAAACCAATTTACCTATGTAACGCCTCCTTCTACTCAAAAGGCATTGGAGATGGTGAACCTCATAGACTATATGTACTACCAACCTTACTCCAAGGTAGTGCCTAAGAAGTTCATGGAGGAATATGTAACCAAACAAATTACGTTGATAGGGTCCTATGCCTATGCACGTGAAGGGGGAACCTATAATGGGTTGGCGACCGCAGGGATACGCCTGGAACTGCTGGGGGTCAACTATATAGAACCCAATACTCATGATGATAGTAAGCGTAAGGATATGGATAACAACCTGCTAAGGCTTATCTACCATGAGACTTCTCATATATTGGAACAAAACAAGCAAATACCTCCTGAGTATGAGAAGCTCTGTGCGGCAGAGTATAAGGGGGGATCTTGGACAAGATCCTGGAATCTCAATACTCAAAACTATCTCAAGTCAGGCTTTATCAGTCCCTATTCTAGTGATAATGTGCATGAGGACTTTGTTGAGTTCATCGCTCACTATATTGTATTCTATCAGAAAAACCAGTGTGGATGTGAAACGACAGATGCTACTGCCGATACTGATGGAGATGGCTTGGATGATGCTGCCTACACAGCTTGGAAGACTCAGATACTCAAAAGAGGCTTTATATGGGAAGAAGCACTTGCTACGGCTGATGGTAAAAATAAGACCGATGCCCAGTACACAGGAAAGGAAATCCTCTTGAAAAAGTTAGAAATTGTTAAGAATTACTTCAGCCAAGAGTTTGGTGTGGATTTAGAAAAACTTCGCAAAGAAGTACAAGCCCACCATGTAAACCTTCCTAATTTGAATTTTTCAACTTACAATTGGTAATGTATAACCATTAGAATTTTTAGAACGATATGAAGAAATATATATATATGTGCTTAGCTGCCTGCCTGCTGGCCTCCTGTAGTCAGGAAGAAGAAGCTGTCTATGGCAAGGGCAACAGCTATGCCAAGCGAACTGGAGAGACTTCCACTGAGTATGTGAACCTCTTGGAAGGAGCTACCAATGGATGGTTGCTCTCCATGTATGTAGGAACAGGTCAACAATACGGAGGGTACAATTATATCCTTAAGTTCCACCAAGGGAAAGTAACCGCCCTATCGGAGGCTACCACCGAGGAAGATACTTCCCTCTATACCCTTAACTTTAGTGAGAAATCTATCCTTACTTTTGATACCTATAACAAGGTATTGCACCAATTCGTAGAACCTTCTGCACTCTTCCCAGAGGGAAAAATAGGAGACAATCAGTTAGTGATACAGTCCTACGAAAATGGCGTGTTCACCCTCAAAGGGCAACGCTCTAACAATCTGATGACTCTAAGGAAGCTTGAGGGAGAGGCAACTGCCTATCTCACTAAAATAAGAGAAAGACAAAGCTTGTTCAGAGTTTCAGATGCTTACCCTGTAACTATAAATGGCAAGGAAGTAGATTTCGAACTACAACCCTCCAATCGCCAATTCATAGCCCGAGAAGGGACTACTGTGATCAAGAAGGCCTATATCTATACCGAAAATGGCTTTAAGCTCTATGAGCCTATTACTATTGCAGGGAAGACCTTCTCCGAATTTACCCTTTCGGCTGACAATAGTGAGATTACAGCGGATGATGCTTCTATAAAGACCCGAATGGTGTATAACAACCTACCTTTTGATTTTTATAATGGCAATATAAAGATTAATATGTTAGATGATCTTTGTAGTAGTAATGCTGCCTTTGTTAAGATATATAATCTCTATAAGACGGTTAAGTCACGTAATATAGCGCCTTATTTTTATTTAGGGAAACTTTCCCCAAGCGAAGATATTGCGATGAATTTTACTATATATTATTACGATAATAGAAACTATAAGATGCGTTATCTCTTGGATTTCCTACCAGTGGCAGGAAAGTCTGATCAGGTAAATATAGTTCCTGTAGAGCAAGGCTTTTATTGGAATTACTACGGCAACTATCCTTTGGTAGAGGTCTTGACACAGAATGCTCCTTACCAGATGACCGATGTCAATGGAGATGGAACTCTTTATAAGTTTACCAGTACCAAGAACAGTGAGGTAACTTTCCTTTCGCATAATAATGCTACCTTGCCTTATGATCCTTCACAGAATGAGTGGAAATCTATAGATTTTGAGTATGCTTCTGATGCGCTTAAGGCACTCTATGAGACTTACAAAACCCATACAGTAACCAAAGGGAATGCTTCTGCAACGTATCGTTTGCAGGATTCTATGTCTATTGGGTACGGCAGCTTGTGGTTTACAGTACGTAGGGGTACAAGTTCCGCTACAGTTTCTTATGCCATAGATGCCCTTGCGGTGCCTTGCGATACTAACCAAGTGAGTTTTGTAGACAAGGGAGCTACTCATACGGCAAGTAGCAACTGGACTACCTATAACTATCTTTCCCCTATAGTGAATTTCTTCTTGCAGAATGGTCCTTTCAAAGTAGAGGATGTAGGCGGAGGATGGACAAAGTTCATCAGTGCTAAGAATTCTGACTATTGGTTCTATACCCGATAAAGAGATCAAGAAAAAGAAAGAGGCTGTCTCCACGGAGGGACAGCCTCTTTTGTATATGGCTTCTATATTACTTTTTGTTTTTAGCGATCAGATTCAGAGCACTACCGGCCTTGAACCATTCTATTTGAGAAGCATTATAAGTGTGGTTGCAGGGGATAACATCCTTGCTGCCGTCCTTGTGAACGAACTCCAAGTGTAGGGGTTTGTTAGGCGCAAAGTCGGTAAGGTCAAGGAAGTTGATGGTATCATCCTCCTGTATTTTGTCATAATCGGCCTCGTTGGCAAAGGTCAGGGCAAGCATACCTTGTTTTTTGAGGTTGGTCTCATGGATACGCGCAAAGGATTTTACCAAAACAGCCTTCACCCCGAGGTGACGAGGTTCCATAGCCGCATGTTCGCGAGAGGAACCTTCCCCATAGTTTTGGTCACCTACCACGATTGAGGGCACCCCAGCTGCTTTGTAGGCACGTTGTACCTTAGGTACTTCGTCATACCCGCCGGTAAGCTGGTTTTTGACACTATTGGTCTTGCCATTGAAAGCATTGACAGCCCCGATGAGCATATTGTTTGAGATATTGTCCAAATGTCCACGGAAGCGCAACCAAGGCCCCGCCATAGAAATATGGTCGGTGGTACATTTGCCTTGAGCTTTGATGAGCAACTTAGCACCAGTGATATTCTTACCATCCCAAGGAGCGAAAGGTTCCAAGAGTTGTAGGCGGTTGGAGGTAGGCGATACCACTACCTCTATATGGCTACCATCTTGGGCAGGTGCTTGATAGCCAGGGTCATCTACCGCAAAACCTTTGGTAGGGAGTTCTTCTCCGTAAGGAGGCTTGAACTTCACTTCCTCCCCCTTATCATTGGTAAGGGTATCGGTGATAGGGTTAAAATCCAATCGTCCGGCAATGGCCAAGGCCGCGACTATCTCAGGAGAGGTCACGAAGGCATGGGTATTGGGGTTCCCATCAGCACGCTTGGAGAAGTTGCGGTTGAAGGAGTGGATGATAGTATTTTTCTCCTGTTTTTCAGCCCCTTCTCGATCCCATTGGCCAATACAAGGGCCGCAAGCATTGGTGAAAACTTTGGTATTGAGCTGTTCAAACACTTTCATGATGCCATCACGGACGATAGTATAGCGAATCTGTTCTGAACCAGGATTGATTCCAAAAGCAGCCTTAGGAGTTACTCCCATATCTACCGCTTGTTTCACTACGGAAACAGCACGGCTTAGGTCTTCGTAAGAGGAGTTGGTACAAGAACCAATGAGTCCCCATTCCACTTTCAGAGGCCAATCATTGGCGCGGGCTACTTCCTTCATCTGGCTTACAGGTGTACCTCGGTCAGGTGTAAAAGGTCCATTGATGTAAGGCTCTAACTCAGAGAGGTTGATTTCGATAAGTTGGTCAAAATATTTCTCAGGGTCAGCATATACTTCAGGATCAGCGGTGAGGTAGGCGGCTACTTTGTCGGCAGCTGCTACCACATCCTCACGCCCAGTAGCCTTGAGGTAGCGGCGCATGGACTCATCGTAGCCAAAGGTAGAGGTTGTTGCTCCAATCTCGGCACCCATATTACAGATTGTACCTTTACCTGTACAAGAGAGGGATTGAGCACCTTCGCCAAAGTATTCTACAATAGCACCTGTACCACCCTTTACAGTAAGGATATCGGCTACTCTGAGGATTACGTCCTTAGGGGCAGTCCATCCGTTGAGCTTACCCGTGAGCTTGACCCCGATGAGCTTAGGGAATTTTAGTTCCCAAGCCATACCCGCCATCACATCCACAGCATCGGCACCTCCTACTCCTATGGCAAGCATTCCGAGACCTCCTGCATTGACTGTATGAGAGTCTGTTCCTATCATCATACCCCCTGGGAAAGCATAGTTCTCCAAGACAATCTGGTGGATAATTCCCGCCCCAGGTTTCCAGAAACCAATCCCATATTTGTTAGATACAGAGGAAAGGAAGTCAAAAACCTCTTTGGACTGTTCAGTAGCTACTTTAAGATCTATTTCGGCGCCTTCTTTGGCTTGAATAAGGTGGTCACAGTGTACAGTAGTAGGTACAGCCACTTTGGATTTGCCGGCATGCATGAACTGTAGGAGTGCCATTTGAGCAGTAGCATCCTGACAAGCGATACGGTCAGGGGCAAAATCCACATAGTCCTTACCACGAACAAAAGCCGTGGCAGGGAGCGCATCCCAGAGGTGCGCATAGAGTATTTTTTCAGTGAGAGTAAGGGGTCTTCCCAAGAGCTTTCGCGCTTGATCAACCCTTTCAGGCATACGAGAGTATACCTTTTTTATCATTTCTATATCAAAAGCCATACGTTGTTAGTTTTTAGTTTTGAATTTTGAGTTGTTGTAGGGGCGAATGCTGCTTATTCAACCGCATTTTCCGTTTACTTAAGGGCGAATTTTGGTTCATTTAAGAGCGAATTGCCTCACATACTCCACTTGTCCGCGGACTTCGCCCCTACAGTTAGTTTTTGTAAATTATTTTTTAATTATAATTAATCATTGAACATTAATAATTGAATTAAGTGTTTTACTGGGTCGCATCACCTGATAGGTCTTCTCTTCTTGAGGGTGATAGTAGCCATGTATGTCTACTTTTTCTCCTTGTACTTGCATCAACTCTTCTACGATTTGAGTCTCATTCTGGCGAAGTGCTTTGGCAATAGGAGTAAACTCTTGAGAGAGAGCGGCCTCTTTTCCTTGAGCAGCGAGGGCTTCAGCCCAGTATAGTGCCAAGAAGAAGTGACTACCACGGTTGTCGAGCTCTCCTGCTTTTGACTTAGGCGACTTGTCTTCTTCGAGTACCCTACCTATGGCCTCATCCAGCGTTTGGGCTAAGACTAAGGCTTTGTTGTTGTGATAGGTAGCCGCAAAGTGCTCTAATGACGCTCCTAAGGCGAGGAATTCTCCTAAGGAATCCCACCTGAGGTGGTTTTCCTCTAACAATTGTTCCGCCAATTTCGGCGCAGAACCGCCAGCTCCTGTCTCGAAGAGACCTCCTCCATTCATTAGGGGTACAATAGAGAGTACTTTGGCACTGGTACCGAGCTCTAAGATAGGGAAAAGGTCTGTGAGGTAGTCGCGGAGGACATTCCCTGTAACAGAAATCGTGTCTTCTCCTCTTTTGGCTCGTTCCAAAGAAAACAAAGTAGCTTCTTCAGGAGAGAGAATACGTATGTCTAAATCCTTAGTATCGTAAGCAGCCAAATATTTTTCCACTTTTTTAATCAGTTCACGGTCATGAGGGCGATGAATATCAAGCCAAAAAACAGCAGGACTTTGGGAGGCTTTGGTACGGCTTATAGCAAGTTTTACCCAATCCTGTACAGGCGCATCCTTCACTTGGCACATACGCCAGATATCTCCTGCTTCTACCGAATGAGAAAGGTATACTTCCCCAGTGGCACCGACTACCCTTATTTGTCCATCCTCAGGCACCTCGAAAGTCTTGTCATGAGAGCCATATTCTTCCGCCTTTTGTGCCATCAGTCCTACATTGGAGACAGAACCCATGGTAGAAGGATCGAAGGCACCATGTTCTCGGCAGAAGTCAATGACTACTTGATAGATGCCCGCATAACTACTATCGGGTAGTACCGCCAGCGTATCCTGAGTATCTCCTTGGGCATTCCACATCTTCCCCGAATTGCGTATCATCGCAGGCATAGAGGCATCGACAATCACATCGTTAGGATAGTGAAGGTTTGTAATTCCCTTGTCGGAGTTTACCATAGCCACAGCAGGATCCTTCTGGAAGGCTAAGGAAATGTCCTTACCAATAGCTTCCTGTTTTTCTGAAGGGAGTTCTGTAATCTTACTTAGCACCTCAGAGAAGCCATTGCGAGGATTTATCCCAAGATTTTTGAAGTCTTCTGCATACTTATGGAAAAGCTCTTCGAAGAATGTCTCTACCGCATAGCCAAAGAGAATGGGGTCAGAAACCTTCATCATAGTGGCTTTCAGGTGTAGGGAGAGCAATACCCCTTTCTCTTTAGCCTTGGCAAACTGCTCCTTGTAGAAAGCCAGTAGTGCCTTGCGGCTCATAAAGGTAGCATCGATAATCTCGCCGGCCTCCAAGGGGAGTCCGTCCTTGAGAGTGAGTGTGTTCCCCTGAGTGGTTACTAACTCTATACGCACCTTATCTGCTTTAGGAAGGGTTACAGACTTTTCATTATGGAAGAAATCGCCTACTTGCATAGTGGCTACAGCCGTCTTTGAATCACGACTCCAAGCCCCCATCTTATGAGGGTGTTTTTTAGCATAATTCTTGACAGATTTGGGAGCGCGGCGGTCGGAATTTCCTTCTCTCAGCACAGGATTTACCGCACTTCCCTTCACCTTATCATAGCGGGTTTTGATTTCCTTTTCTTTGTCATCCTTAGCCGTCTCAGGATAATCCGGCAGGGCGTATCCTTGTCCTTGTAGTTCTGCTATGGCAGCCTTGAGCTGGGGTACAGAGGCACTGATGTTGGGGAGCTTGATGATATTGGCATGTGGTTCCTTGGTCAAATCTCCCAGAAGAGCCAGAGCATCTTCCACACGCTGTTCAGGGCGGAGGTATTCGGGGAAAGTAGCCAAAATACGACCCGCCAAGGAGATATCTTTCAGTTCGAAGTGTACTCCGGAAGAGGCACAAAAGCGCTCAATAATAGGAAGTAAGGAATGTGTTGCTAGCAGAGGGGCTTCATCTGTTTTGGTATAGATAATACTTTCCATGAGCTTATCGTTTTTCTAATGGTACAAAAGGTCTTTGTGTAGCTCCTACATAGACCTGGCGAGGGCGACCAATAGGTTCTCCACCTTGGCGCATTTCCTTCCATTGTGCGATCCAGCCGGGCAAGCGGCCGATAGCAAAGAGTACAGTGAACATTTCCAACTGCATACCCAAAGCCTTGTAGATGATACCAGAATAGAAATCCACATTGGGGTATAGGTTGCGAGCTTTGAAATACTCATCTTCTAAAGCTACTTTCTCTAAGTGTTTAGCGATGGCAAAGATAGGCTCATTGATACCTAAGGCATTGAGCACATCATCGGCAGCGGCTTTGATAATAGTGGCACGAGGGTCGAAGTTCTTGTATACACGGTGTCCGAAGCCCATAAGGCGGAAAGGATCGTCTTTGTCTTTTGCCTTGCGGATGAACTTGTCCACATCGCCCCCATCGGCATGAATCTCTTCCAACATTTCGATAACTGCCTGATTCGCCCCACCATGCAAGCGACCCCAGAGGGCAGAAACTCCAGAGGAGATACTGGCGAAAAGACCCGCTTCGGAAGAACCTACCAAGCGTACAGTAGAAGTAGAACAGTTCTGTTCGTGATCCCCATGCAGGATAAGAAGCTTATTCATAGCAGCTACCACTATAGGATTGATATGGTACTTTTCTGTAGGGATGGAGAAGAATAACTGGAACAGATTCTCTATATAGCCCAACTCATTGTTGTAATAATTTAGAGGGAGTCCTTCACGCCTACGGTATACCCAAGTGGCAATGATAGTCACCTTGGCAATAGCCTTACATACCGCTTGGTATACATCCTTTTCACACTTCACATTTACTGGAATAGGATTGAAGGCTGTAAGAGCGCTGGTAGCTGCAGAGAGTACCCCCATAGGGTGTGCTGCCTTAGGGAAACCATTGAGAATTTGGCGCATTTCTTCATGAACTAAAGTATACTTGTGGATAGTACGCTTGAAATCATCGTACTGCTCCACAGTAGGAAGTTCTCCGAAGATAAGCAGATAAGCTACCTCCAGGAACTCCGCCTTGGCTGCGAGATCCTCGATATTGTACCCACGATAGCGTAGAATCCCTTTTTCCCCGTCGAGGAAAGTAATGGCACTCTTACAAGAACCTGTATTCTTGTAGCCAGAGTCTAAAGTAATTAGACCAGTTAGGGCGCGTAACTTTTCAATGTTCATCGCTTTCTCCCCTTCAGTGCCTACCACAATGGGAAAGTCATATTCTTTCCCTTCGAAAATAAGTTTTGCTACATTCTCCATAAGAATAAATTTTTACTCCTACAAAAGTAAGAATTTTTTCTGAAATACGAGATAAATTCGTATTTTTTTAACATTATTTGATTTCTTATGATAGACTTATTAAAAATTTTTATTTCCAAGTAGTATGTATTATATTTGTAATCAATAAGTTGTATTTTTGGATTTTAGGGAAGCTGATTAAGAGTGATAGCCTGCAAAGGAGGGATTTCGGAAAGAAGCCTTAAATAATATTGTAAGAGGGACTATTTTTCTACCCTTAGGAAAATTCATTTCTGCACCGAGCGGATGCAAAAAGACCTTGATGATTCCTTTTTGTCCCCAATATAGTATAAGGAGAGACTATTGCGAACGTTTCAACAACAATTACCCATTAAACGACCTGATATGGTATAAGTACTAACAAAAGATTCATTTACCCTTGCTATCGAATAAATTTTTGTCAAAAAATTTTGTACAACCAATAATTTGTAGTACTTTTGCCAACTGAATTTTTCATGAATTAAAATCAACCCTAATGAATATTAGCAAGGAACAAATAGACGCGCTCAATGCCGTGATTACCTTAGAGATTGACAAATCTGATTACCAGAAAAAAGTAGATGAAGCTCTGAACTCCTACCGCAAAAATGCTTCTATCCCAGGATTCCGCAAGGGACATATCCCTATGGGAATGATTAAGAAACAATATGGGAGAGCTATTCAAGTAGATGAGGTAAATAAGCTCATTAGTGATTCTTTGAACAAGTTCGTAAGTGATGAAAAATTGGAGCTATTAGGACAACCGATCCCTAAAGAGAATGCCCCTGAGGTGGATTGGGATAGTGATCACCATACTTTCGTCTTCGAAATAGGTCTTGCACCACAATTCTCCATCGATCTTTCTACCCCTATTGATTATTATCAAATCAAAGTAACAGACAAAGAGGTGGATACTCAGATAGAACACCTACGCACTCGCTTTGGTTCCCTCGTTCCTACCGAAAAAGTAGCTAAAAATAGTCAGATCAGTGGGATCTTCTTCAATGAGGCTCAGAATATAGATAAGGAATATAGCTTCCTTGCAGAAGCACTTACAGACAAAGCTTTTGAAGTAATCAAAGACAAAGCTGTAGGAGATCAGCTTTCCTTCTCTACCAAAGAACTTTTCAAGGATCCACATGTACTGATGCAGGCCTTGGGAGTACCTCATGAAGTGGTTCACTCTTTGGATATCGAAGTTACTTTCACTATAGAAAGTATTCAAGAGGTGGTTTTGGCTACTATGGACGAAGCTTTCTTTGCTCAGCTATATCCAAATGAAAATATCACTACCGAAGAGGATTTCCGTAAGAAAGTAGAAGAAGGTATCCGCGAGGAGTTCACTGTCAATAGCGATACACGCCTATTGGACGATGCTACAGAAATGCTTATAGAGAAAACCTCCTTTGACCTACCTAAGGAATTCCTAATAAGATGGATTCAAGCAACTAGCGAAAATCCTATCACTGAAGAACAAGCCGCAGAGGATTATAAAAATTCAGAAAAAGGCTTGCGCTATCAGCTTATAGAAGGTAAGATAATTCAGGAAAATAACCTACAGGTGACCTATCCTGAGATTCGTGAATTCGCAGAGAAGGCTATTCGTGCTCAGATAGCTCGTTATGGGCTTACTGATGTAGAACAAGCTCAGATAGATACTTTTGTGAACAACACCCTTAAGAATGAGCAGGAACTTAATCGTATCCACAGAGAACTTACCGGAGGTAAACTTATTCAGTTCTATAAGGAAAAGGCCAATCTCAATAAGATTGAAATAGATGTAGATGCTTTTATAGAAAAATTCTACTCTCACCAACACCAACATTAATTAGAAAAAAATGAACTATTCAGAAGAATTTAAAAAATATGCTACCCAACATCGTGGGGTTTCCAGTACTTACTATGACAAGATCATCAGTAGTATGACTCCCTATATCATGGAGGAAAGGCAACTGAATGTAACCCAGATGGATGTGTTCTCCCGCTTGATGATGGATAGAATCATCTTCTTGGGGACAGATGTCAACTCCCATGTGGCCAATATTATACAAGCGCAGTTGCTCTTTTTGGAAAGTTTGGATGCGAGCAAAGACATTCAGATATACATCAACTCTCCAGGAGGAGAGGTATATTCAGGCTTAGGAATCTATGACACTATGCAGTTCATCAAGCCAGAGGTGGCTACCATCTGTACAGGGATGGCCGCTTCTATGGCAGCAGTACTGCTCTGTGCTGGAGCCAAAGGGAAGCGTTCGGCGCTTCCTCATTCCCGTGTGATGATTCACCAGCCCTTGGGAGGCGCTCAGGGACAAGCCAGTGATATAGAAATCACTGCTCGTGAGATCCTCAAGATCAAAGAAGAATTGGCTCAAATCATAGCTCATCATTCAGGTAAGTCCTTGGCAGAGGTGATCCAAACCGGTGACCGTGACTACTGGATGATAGCCAGCGAAGCTAAAGACTTCGGTATGATTGACGAGGTACTTACCCGTAACTAATAACCCTTATTAATTCGAATACTATGAGTACAACAACTGAAGTATGTTCTTTCTGCGGGAGACACTCGGGCAAGGACGTGTTCTTGGTCTCCAGCGGGGTAGAGAGCAATGTATATATCTGTAACTATTGTATAGAGCAGGCAGGTAGTATCTGGCGTTCTGAGATTGAGAACAACAAGAAGAAAGCCATTATGGCCATGAACAAGGATCTACTGCTGAAGAAACCTACTGAAATCAAAAGCTTTTTAGATCAATATGTTATCGGTCAGGAGGCCACCAAAAAAGTGCTTTCTGTGGCTGTATACAATCACTATAAGCGATTGCTACAGGAAAGAGATGAGCATGAAGTAGAGATCCAAAAGAGTAATATCGTGATGGTAGGACAGACCGGAACAGGGAAGACCCTTATGGCACGTACTATTGCCCAAATGCTCAATGTACCTTTGGCCATCGTAGATGCTACTGTATTCACTGAAGCAGGCTATGTAGGAGAGGACGTAGAAAGTATCCTTACCCGCTTGTTACAGGCAGCTGACTATGATGTGGATAGAGCTGAACGAGGTATTGTCTTTATCGACGAGATCGACAAAATCGCTCGTAAGGGAGACAATCCTTCCATTACTCGCGATGTCTCAGGAGAAGGGGTACAGCATGCCCTACTGAAGCTCTTAGAAGGTTCTATCGTAAATGTTCCCCCTAAGGGAGGTCGTAAGCACCCTGATCAGAAATATATAGAGGTCAATACCGAACATATCCTCTTTATCGCAGGAGGTGCTTTCGATGGTATTGAGCAGATTATCGCTAAGCGTATGAACCGCCAAGCGGTGGGCTATAATACTTCCAAGGAGACTCGTGTGGATGACAAAAACCTTCTACAGTATGTCACTCATAAGGACTTGAAGGATTTTGGATTGATTCCTGAAATCATCGGACGATTGCCTGTGCTCACCTATATGAATCCATTGGATGAATCCACTCTTAGAATGATTCTTACCGAACCTAAGAATGCAATTATAAAGCAGTATATCAAGCTTTTTGGTATGGATGATATTGCTCTTTCTTTTGAGGAAGAAGCTCTGAACTTCATCGTAGAAAAAGCTTTGGAGTACAAGCTCGGTGCCCGCGGATTGCGTTCTCTCTGTGAAAGTATCCTTACCGATGCGATGTTCCAACTACCAGGAACAGAGGAAAAATCATTGGTTGTTACTCGTGCTTATGCACAGGAGAAACTCACCAAATCGGGATTTACCCAACACCTGCTTACTGCATAGATCAAGTAAAACAAAAAATATAGGACTTTGGTAGGATTACCGAAGTCCTATTCTCTTACCAATCAATAGTATAAAAAGATGAAAAAAATTATTGTATTATTCCTACTCCTTATCGCAGGAGTCTCTTGTAAAAATGCTTCCTCTTCAGGGCAGATAGTTCCCCAGAAGGAAATCACCAATGCCATATATTATGCGCAGAAACCCATTATCTCCGCCCACCGTGCAGGAAAGGGAATCAAAGGCTATCCAGAGAATTGCTTACAGACCATTCAGCACCTTTCTAAAAAAGGGATTCATAGCTTTGAGATAGATATCTTTGAAAGTACCGATGGCGACCTCTTCCTCATGCATGATGACAAGCTCGGGCGTACCGCCACCGGAAGTGGTATCGTATCACAGATGAGTACTCAAGAGCTGCTCAAGGTACGACTCAAGGACGATTTTGGACAAGAAACCACTTTCCCTATCCCTATGCTCAAGGATGTACTGAGCTGGAGCAAGCAGCATGGTGCTTACCTGATGCTGGACTTCAAAAAGGGAATTTCTTACCAAAAGGTAGCCGAATTGGTTCGAGCTGAACAGATGGAAGCACAAGTAGTACTCATTAGCTACAATGTAGAACAAGCCAAAGCACTCCACAAGGTAGCTCCAGAGATGCTTATTTCAGTGACCATACGTAACCAAGCCGAATTAGACCGTATCCTTGAGACTGGGATTCCTAAGGAAAAACTCCTTGCCTTCACAGGAGTACACTTAGCAGAAGACAGCCTATATAAGACCCTCAATGAGCAACGTATTCCCGCTATTTTGGGAACTTTGGGTAACTTGGACAAGCGAGCAGCAGCCAAAGGCGACCAGCTCTATAATCAATGGGCAGAGAAAGGTATACAAGTCTTCTCCACAGACCGTCCTTTTGCGCCTCGATTCTAAAAGACAAGTCTAAAAGATTATATATCAGTAAGGTATAATGTTTTCTCAAAAGTTTCTTTCTGAGAAAACAAAAAAATCTATTTTTTTCACTATCTTTGCATTTGGATATTATAATAAATAATAGGAACTATTATTTATTATTCACATATTCGCTTACGCAACTTTACCTATTACCTGAAAAAGATGAGTATCAAAGAATTATTACAAGAAAAGACAAACATAGGAGAAGTTACCCTCAGAGGATGGGTACGTACTTTTCGCAGCAATCGCTTTATAGCCCTTAATGATGGTTCTACTTTGTCCAACCTACAAGTGGTGGTGGATTTCGAACACACTCCCGAGGAGACTCTCAAGCGTATCACCACTGGTGCGGCTATTGAGGTTAAAGGGAAAGTAGTAGAAAGCCAAGGAAAAGGTCAATCAATAGAAGTACAAGCCACTGAGGTGACCATCTTGGGAGACTGTAATCCTGATGAGTACCCTATCCAACCTAAAAAACACTCCTTGGAGTTCCTTCGCGAACAGGCACACCTAAGAGTGCGTACCAATGCCTTTGGAGCTATCATGCGCGTACGCTCTACCTTAGCCTATGCTATACATAAGTATTTCCAAGAAAAAGGTTTCTTCTATGTCAATACCCCTATTATCACCGGAAGCGATGCAGAAGGAGCAGGGGAGATGTTCCGTGTCACTACTCTCGATGCAAAGAATCCGCCCCTTACCGAGACAGGAGAGGTAGATTATAAGAAAGATTTCTTCGGTCGTGAGACAAACTTAACTGTATCTGGACAGCTCGAAGGAGAGACCTTTGCAATGTCATTGGGCAAAATATATACCTTTGGTCCTACCTTCCGTGCGGAAAATTCCAATACTTCCCGACACTTGGCTGAGTTCTGGATGATAGAGCCTGAAATGGCTTTCTATGACCTGATAGACAATATGAACTTGGCTGAGGATTTCATCAAGAATGTACTCAAATATACTTTGGAGGTGCGTCGTGAGGATATTGAATTTCTTAACCAGCGTTTCTTAGAAGAAGAGAAGACCAAGCCACAGCAGGAGCGTAGTGAGATGTCTCTTATCGAAAAGTTAGAGTTTGTCATTCACAACGATTTCAAGCGAGTAAGCTATACCGAAGCGGTGGAAATTCTCAAGAACTGCAACCACAACAAAAAGAAGAAATTCCAATATCTTATAGATGAGTGGGGAGTAGATCTCCAGAGCGAACACGAGCGCTACTTGGTAGAAAAGCATTTTGGCTGTCCTGTGATTCTCTATGACTATCCTGCCAAGATCAAGGCCTTCTATATGCGCCTGAACGAGGATGGAAAGACGGTTCGCGCTATGGATATTCTTTTCCCTGGCATTGGAGAGATTGTAGGGGGCTCTCAGCGTGAGGAGCGCTATGAGGTACTCAAGCAGAAAATAGCTGACTTAGGTATGGATGAGCAGACCCTCTGGTGGTACTTAGAGCTACGTAAGTTCGGTACAGCCGTACATAGTGGTTTTGGTCTGGGCTTTGAGCGCTTGGTGCTCTTCACTACGGGTATGACTAATATCCGCGATGTGATCCCTTATCCACGTACCCCACAGAGTGCAGAGTTTTAATGTTTTTAATTGGTTATAATTATTCACAAAACCATCTCCCTAAAGGGAGGTGGTTTTTTGACGAGGTTCATAGAGGAACAAATAAAAATTGAACACTATATTTACGGCCATCAAAAAATATTTATTTCGCAGTTTGTAAATAATATTTTCAATCGTTATAAAGCTAAAATATATTAGTAAGAAAGGGTTATTTGAAGTATCAGGAGATGAAAAGAATAGAGCTCATAATAGTTGTTATTAGTCTGTTGTATATTACGATAGGAAATGCGCAAACAAACAAAAAAATAGCGGTTAAGAAACAAATATTAGGCGTGTTAGGTAAGAATTATACAATAGAGAAATATAAGAGTTATACTCGAAATAAGGAATATCTAACGCTTCAGGTATTTGTAGATAGTATTCATGAAAAGGAACTTTATATAGCATATATTAATGGAGATTCTTTTTGGATAAAGAAAAAAGAGAGTGTTACTTTTTTGGTAAATCATAGACAAACCTATGAAGTGGGAGCTTCTGCATTTGTTACGGGAATATTGAAAATTCCTAATATCATTCCCCGTAAAAGAGATTCCTTGGTGATTAAGGCCAATCTAAAGTCTCCACCTAAGGTAACTCCCAGACCTAAATATGGAAAAATCGCCATATTAGGAGAGGAGTATACAATGGATACTTATAAAAGTCAGGATAAGAAAACCTATCTGACCTTTCAAGTTTTTGTATTTGGCTGACAGACAGAAGACTTTTTCGTAAGTATCAATGAAGAGGATACCGATCATGTAGAGGGAAAGAATGCTGCAACCTATATGATTAGAGCTAAGAGGAATTACGATGTAGAATTGTCGAATTATTTAATGGAGACGATAAGAATCCCCTACATTTTCCCTCAGGAGGGCGATTCCTTGGTGATCAAGGGATATCTGAAAGTACCTATAAAAGTCTATTGATTGTACCTAAGTAAAATACTTGATATATAAGCTCTTTAATCTCAAAAAAAGCCGTATCTTTGCACAAAAGAAACTTAGAAATACTTAGAAAGATGTTAGTTAGCATGGATTCCTTGCCACAAACGGCACGGGTATGGATATACCCCAGTAATCGACTTCTGACGGGGGAAGAGGAGGCACAGATTACAGCAGATCTCACTGCATATCTCTCCAAATGGGCTTCTCATGGCACCTTGGTAAGGAGTGCTTTTGAGCTGCGCTACCACCAGTTTATCGTCATTGCTGCCGATGACAATCAGCATATTGGAGGATGTTCCTTGGATGAGCTGGCGCACTTTATACAGGCTTTAGAGCAGAAGTATAACTTGCTCCTTTTGGACAAAATGAATGTGAGCTACCGCCATGAGGACAAAATCTATTATGTGCCCCTTACAGATTTCAAGAAGCTCGTACAGCACAAAAAGGTAGATGGTAACACCATTGTTTTCAACAACTTGGTTACTAATCTCTACGAATACGAACAAGTCTGGGAAACTCCCATGATCGATAGCTGGCACAATCGATTCCTTAAGTAAGGGAAAAGAAAAAGGGTAATAAAAACAAAGCGTTTTTATTACCCTTTTTATCATGTAAAAATAAGCTTATTTTTTAGCTTTTACTTTCACAACGAGTTCTATTTCGTCATTGATGAATTTGTCCTTTAAATCGCCAAAAACAGACTTAGAAGCATAGTTTACGCCATAGTCTACACGGTTGATATTGAAAGGTTGGCTTTCGAGGGTTACTTCGCTATCGGTGATAGTAAGGGTAGCAGGGAAGGAAATAGTTTTTGTTTTTCCTTTTAGAGTAAGATCTCCAGTTACGTTAGTCCCATCGAAGCCAGTAAGCTTAAAGCTTCCTGTAGGGTAGGTTTTTACATTGAAGAAATGGTCAGCTCCTTCTTCTTTTCCAGTTCCTTTTAGGTGAGCTTCGAGGTCGAGCTTTCCTTCGTCTTCCTTGATGTCAGTAACGGTAATAGAATTCATATCTATCACAAAATTTCCGCTTACTTTACCATTGTCTACAGTAAAGGTTCCATTTTGTAGTGCGATAGTACCTGTATGGCTACCTGTGGGTTTGCTTCCTTTCCATTCGATAACAGAAGTAGGTTCAGCAGTATAAGTACCACTGGCTGTTACAGGAGCTGTCTCTACAGGGGTTTCTGTGGTTTGTTCTTGGTTGTTAGTAGTACCATTGTTCCCGCAACTTGCTACAATAAGAGCAAGGACTACTGCTGCGGATAATACCATTTTCTTCATGAAAAATTTTTGTTTAAATTCAAAGGGCAAAAATACCCTTTATTTTTTTAACAAAATGTCAAAAACAATTATATATTTGTTAATTGCATTCTTGTATAGGCAAAAGGACTCATATACTCTACTTAGAGTAGGCCTTTATCACAGCTGAACTTTTGCTTCTAAAACCTATCTTCCCATATATACCAATAGGATGCTGATATCGGCAGGGGAGACCCCACTGATACGAGAAGCTTGAGAAAGAGTAGTTGGGCGTATTTTCTTGAGTTTTTCTCGCGACTCGAAGGAAAGAGAGGTGAGCTTGTCATAGTTGAAGCTCTCAGGGATACGGATATCCTCCAAGCGGTTGAGCTTATCGGCATTGTTCTTCTCCTTCTCTATATAACCGGCATACTTGATCTCTATCTCTGTACTCTCAAGGACTTCCTTGCTCAGCTGCTGAGCATGGGCAAATGCTTTTACTTGGGGCAACTCCATGAAGTCCTCCACAGTAATATTGGGGCGGGCGAGTACTTTGGCCATCTTATCTCCCTGTTTCATAGGGGAGGAATCATACTTCTCAAGGAGAGGATTTGCCTCTTCAGGAGTGATGCTTGTTTCCTTAAAGAACTGTACAAAAGCAGCTGTTTTCGTCTGTTTTTCCTCTAATAGTCGCATACGTTCCTCACTGGCCAATCCTAAGGCATATCCCATAGGGGTAAGGCGCATATCGGCATTGTCCTGTCTAAGGAGGGTACGATATTCGGCTCGAGAGGTGAACATACGATAAGGCTCTTCAGTGCCCTTGGTGATTAGGTCATCGATAAGGACTCCTATATAAGCCTCGTTGCGCTTAAGGACAAAGGGTGATTGCTCCTGTACTTTACGCGAAGCATTGATCCCTGCGATGAGTCCCTGAGCACCAGCTTCTTCATAGCCTGTGGTACCATTGATCTGTCCTGCAAAGAAAAGATTTTCTATGATTTTTGTCTCCAAGGTAGCCTTGAGCTGGGTAGGAGGGAAGTAGTCATATTCTATAGCATAGCCTGGGCGAAGGAACTTCACCTGCTCGAAACCTGCTACCTTGCGCAGGGCGGTATATTGCACCTCTTCTGGGAGAGAGGTCGAAAAACCATTGACATACATTTCCACTGTGTGCCACCCTTCAGGTTCTACAAAAATCTGGTGACGATCCTTATCGGCAAAGCGGTTGATCTTATCCTCTATGGAAGGACAATAGCGCGGCCCCACACCATGGATAATTCCGGTGAACATCGGAGAGCGGTCAAAGCCAGTCCGTAAGATATCATGTACCTCCTCACTGGTATAGGTCATATAACAATCCAACTGATGGGTAAGAGGCTGGGTCAGTGGTAGGTAGGAGAATTTTTCAGGGTTTTCATCTCCAGGCTGTGGGGTCATCTTCGAATAATCCAAGGAACGCCCATCTACACGGGGGGGAGTTCCTGTTTTCATGCGTCCTGCTTCAAAACCATGAGCTACAAGACATTCAGTAATGCCCTTGGCAGCTTTTTCTCCAGCGCGTCCGCCTCCGAGTTGTTTCAGGCCAATGTGAATAATTCCATTGAGAAAAGTGCCATTGGTAAGCACTACACTCTTGGCACGTATTTCACTACCAAGAGAGGTCTTCACACCTGTAGCCTTGCCACCCTCTATGAGTACCTCAGTGACCATTTCTTGGAAGAAATCAAGGTTGGGCAGCCTCTCCAGTTGTAGGCGCCAAGCCTCCGAGAATCGCATGCGATCACTTTGGGCACGTGGGCTCCACATGGCAGGTCCTTTGGACTTGTTGAGCATCTTGAACTGAATGGCCGTTTGGTCTGTGATAATGCCCATATAGCCCCCCAATGCATCTATCTCGCGAACAATCTGTCCCTTAGCAATTCCCCCTACAGCGGGGTTGCAGGACATTTGTGCCATGTTCTGTAGTTGCATGGTGATAAGAAGGGTCTTTGCCCCTGTATTGGCGGCAGCGGCAGCAGCTTCACAGCCTGCATGCCCCGCACCGACTACTATAACGTCGTACATCTCTTTTAATTATCAATTGTTAATTATCAATTGTTAGTTTTGTGATACGCATGCCTGATTTTTAAAACATTTGTAATGCCACAATTATTAATCATTAGTTGTCTATTACATCAAACTAAACAGAGAAATTATACGATTCCCTTGCATAATTGGCAACTAACAAATGATAATTATTTTTGTTGTTTTAAGAATACTAGTAAGCAACTTAATTACTTCTGCTGCATCTGTTTTTATGCTATATACTCTTTTGGAGTAATATAGTCTGTTCTTGATAGAAGTTCTAACCAATATAAGGTTTCATTTATTTCTTTTTGAGCAATAGCAAGCTTATGGATAAAATCTGAGGTGCTTTCAGAATGCTCTGATTCATATACCATAGCCCCAACAGAGGTGCCACTGCGTAAGACTTGCTTAGAAAGTACATATTCCTTTTTTCTTCTGTCAAATACTTATAAAGATTGACCATTCTCACAGCAAGCGCCATGCTCTTTCCCTTTAGTATATTTTCTTACATTCTTTTAGCTATTAACAATTGACAATTAACAATTAACAATTGATTTTGCTTTCCACTTGGCAATAAAGGCAGGCTTAGTACCTCCTTCTTTTTGGGCGCAGAGGAAGGTCTCTACAAGTGTTTTTTCAGGATTAAGGTAGTGACCATGGCTCTTGTAGCCCTGCATGGTATCTCCCAGAAAGGTCTCAGAAAGAAAATTGATATCATATTCCTGAATCACCCACTCACGATGATCTTTCTCACGCATCATATCCAGAGCCCATTGAGTATATTTCACATTATTGACATGGGAGTTCACATCCAAGTCACTGATTCTCACCTTGAAGTCACATATATGAATCATCTCCTCGGGGAGTAGTACACGTTCGGTCTGCATGGCAATCCCACCATCGAGGCGAGGGTGAAACATCTCTTGACTATTGGTCATATCGATAGGGTGGCGAGAGGCGATATCCATGGTAATCCAAGTAGAAGAGCTTTCTCCTATCTTGCGATCACCTACATAGAGCTCGAACTGGCGGAAGGCATGTACCCCCTGAACAGGTAGAGACCAAGTATGAATGGTTACCCGCTCGTTCCACTGAGGCCACTCATACATCTTGAGTTTTTGCTGGATCAGCGCCCAGAAGAAACCCTTTCGAACCAAGTCCTTATAGCCAAATCCTAAAGAGGCGGCATGCTCTGCTGCTATATCCTGCAACATACCCAATACGCCATAGAGACCTAATTGGTTATTCAAATTCACTTGTGTGCTACGTACCTTATAGGTTTCTGTAAATATAGATAACATAGTAGTTTTGAGTTTTATTTGTTGTTACTAAAGTAAATCAGTTTTCTTCTGTATACCGTTAGGAGCTTGGACTTGGAGATAAAGCCAATGTATTTCCCATTCTTGACCACAGGAAGGTTCCAAGCGGCGGTATTTTGGAATTTGTCCATGACTTGGTTCATTGTATCTTGTCCCATCTGGATCAGAGCCGGAGGGGGTTGCATCATCTCAAGGACAGATACTTTGTCATACAGCTCCTTTTCAAAGATCAGGTGGCGAATATCATCTAAAAGGATAACTCCTTCTAAACTGCCTTTTTCCCTATCCAGAACAGGGAAAATATTACGAGAAGACTCTCGAACGGCTTCATATACGACCCCCTTGAGCGTCATGTCCGTGTATACAGGGACAAAATTAGTCTCTATGACACTCTCCATATCCATGAGAGTCAGGATAGCCTGATCTTTGTCCTGATTGACCAATTCTCCTTTGCGTCCCAGCTCCATAGTATAGATAGAATATTTGTTAAAATACTTAGCTATAGAAAAGGAAACTACAGCGGTTACCATGGCAGGGACAAAGAGAGAGTAGCCGCCAGTGACCTCTGCAATAAGGAAAATAGCCGTAAGGGGAGCATGGAGCACCCCTGTCATGAGAGCTGTCATTCCAATCAAGGTAAAATTGGCCAAAGGTAGCTTGTAAGGGAGTATATCTATCTGGTTGATGATACGAGCAAAACAATTGCCCATCACTCCCCCCATGAAGAGCATAGGGGAGAAAATACCTCCCACGCCACCTGCACCAAAAGTGACTGAGGTGGCTACGACCTTAAATAGCACTAAGCCTCCTAAGAGAAGGATAACGACCCAAGGATTTTCCAAGTTCCATCCAAAAATATTGGAACTAATCGAGAGCTCAGGATGCCCTGCCTTCAGATGGTTAATCACCTCATGCCCTTCTCCATAGAGTGGTGGCATGACAAAGACCAAAAGCCCTAAGATAGCTCCTCCGATAACAATACGCAGATAAGCGGAAGAGAACTTAGAGAAAAACCGATTGACCCCCTCATATACAAAGGTAAAGTAGGCTGACATAAAGCCTCCTACGACCCCCAAGAGAAGGTAAAAAGGAATGTTGTGCATCAGGAAACTATCCCCTACATAGATCGGTAATAAGGCAGCATTGCCAAAGAAAATATAAGAGGTGAGTACTCCCGAGAGTGAGGCTACAAAGAGTGGTAACAGAGAGGAAAGGGTAAGGTCTAAACCAAAAACCTCTATAGCAAAAAGAATTCCAGCCAGAGGTACCTTAAAGATGGCAGCCAAAGCCGCAGCACAGGCACAGGCCAAGAGCAGCATCCTATCAGATTGGTTGATGTGGAACAGGCGAGCTACCTGTGAGCTAATTCCAGCACCTGTAACTACCATAGGTCCCTCCAATCCTACAGATCCCCCAAAGCCAATGGTAATAGGAGCTGTAAGTATGCTACCATAAGCCTGAAAGCGCTTCATGATACCCTTTTGCTTGGCCACTGCATATAGAATAGAGGGAATCCCATGGCTGACCTCCTTGCGGATGATATACTTCTTGACCCAGTAGACCAATAAGAAACCAACCGCAGGGAAAATCACATAAAAACCATAGTTGATATAGCGGATGATATTGCCTACCAAAACCTCCTCAATAAAGTGTGTAAGGGAGCGCATCGCCAGTGCTGCAAAGCCCGTAGCGACTCCAACTAACCCACAAAGTAGCAGTATAAACTGCCTATGAGTGAGGTATTGTGTTTTCCACTGTAGGAATTTTATATACCAACGCGCAGTCGTTCTCATTATAGTTTTGAACTCTAAGTTCTGAATTTTAAGTTATCTCACTAGTCAATTGTGAGTTATCGGTACTAACCACTAACCACTATTTGAACTCTTTTTCGTGTCGTTTGCGTTCGTTTTCGTCCAAATATATTTTTCTCAAGCGCATATTCTTAGGAGTTACCTCTACATATTCGTCTTTTTGAATATATTCAAGTGCCTCTTCGAGAGAGAACTTGATAGGAGGAGCGAGTTTCACTTTCTCATCAGACCCAGCAGCACGTACATTGGTGAGTTTCTTAGTTTTAGTCACATTCACTACGATATCCCCACTGCGAGAATTTTCGCCAATCACCTGACCTGTATAGATATCTTCTCCAGGGAAGATGAAGAAACGCCCTCTGTCCTGAAGCTTGTCCAAAGAGTAAGGAATAGCGGTACCCTGTTCCATAGAGATAAGAGATCCATTGATACGACCTGCTATTTCCCCTTTGAAAGGTTGAAACTCTAAGAAACGGTGGTGTATGATAGCCTCTCCTGCGGTGGCAGTAAGCAATTGGTTTCTCAATCCGATAATACCACGAGAAGGGATTAGGAACTTGATAACCATACGCTCGCCCTTAGGTTCCATACTGAGCATTTCCCCCTTGCGAAGAGTAACGAAATCCACGGCTTTACCACTTACATTTTCAGGGAGGTCTATGGTAAGTTCTTCTACAGGTTCACACTTTACGCCATCTATTTCCTTGATAATTACCTGAGGTTGTCCTATCTGTAGTTCATAGCCTTCACGACGCATGGTTTCGATAAGCACCGAGAGGTGAAGCACCCCACGACCATATACAATAAACTTGTCCGCACTGCCAGTGGCTTCCACCCGTAGAGCGAGGTTCTTCTCCAATTCGCGTTCCAAACGTTCCTTGATATGGCGGGAAGTAACGAACTTTCCATCTTTTCCAAAGAAAGGAGAGTCATTGATGGTGAAGAGCATACTCATAGTAGGCTCATCAATAGCGATGGTCGGAAGGGCTTCAGGGTTTTCGTAATCGGCAATAGTATCACCTATGTCAAAACCTTCCAAGCCAGCAATGGCACAGATGTCACCCGCTTGTACTTCTTCCACTTTCTTACGGCCTAAGCCATCGAAGGTATGTAGTTCACGTATTTTGGACTTAACAATTGTCCCATCGCGTTTTACAAGTGAGATATTCATACCTGCCTGAAGGGTGCCACGGTGTAGACGCCCAATAGCAATACGCCCAGTAAAGGTAGAATAGTCCAAAGAAGTAATAAGCATCTGTAGGCTACCTTCTTCAATCACAGGAGCAGGAATATGCTCCACAACCATATCCAAAAGAGGTTCTATAGATGTGGTGGGTTTGCGCCAGTCCTCGGACATCCAGTTCTGCTTGGCTGAACCATATACAGTAGGGAAGTCCAGCTGCCAATCCTCCGCACCCAGTTCGAACATAAGGTCAAATACCGCTTCATGCACCTCCTCTGGGGTACAGTTTTCCTTATCCACCTTGTTGATAACCACAATGGGTTTAAGCTTCATCTCAATGGCTTTCTGCAAGACAAAGCGGGTCTGAGGCATAGGCCCCTCAAAGGCATCTACCAATAGGAGTACTCCATCGGCCATATTCAGTACACGCTCTACTTCTCCTCCGAAGTCTGCGTGGCCAGGAGTGTCTATAATATTGATTTTGGTTCCCTTATAGTTCACCGAAACATTCTTAGAGAGAATTGTAATTCCGCGTTCGCGTTCCAAATCGTTGTTGTCCAAGATGAGATCACCTGTCTCTTGGTTGTCACGAAAGAGTGCGCAGTGGTGTAAGATTTTATCTACTAAGGTTGTTTTTCCATGGTCTACGTGGGCAATAATGGCTATGTTTCTGATAGCTGTCATATAAAATATTTTTAGGGGGCAAAAGTACGAAAAAGTTTTTAGTTTTTAGCGATTAGTTTTTAGTTATTTAACGTGAAGGGTCAATAGAGGCTCTTAGAAGCCTTATAAGCTAAAAAATAATTTGCCAATGTATCCACAAAATCTGATACATTGGCAAATGCATTAGCCAATATGTTAATTAGCCAATTATAGGAAGAAGGCTACTATAGCAGCAATAAGACCATAGACAAGCATAGGAATTACTGTTTTTTTCAGGATAGTACCCTCGGCATTATCGATGCCTAATACGGAGCAGCCTGCAATGATATTGTTGATACACACCATGTTCCCCATAGCCCCCCCTACCGATTGCAGGGCTAAGATAAGCGGTACTGAAAGCCCCGTGGCAGTAGCTACAGAATATTGAACTGCCCCAAAGGTAACATTGGAAATAGTATTGGAACCAGAGAAGAAAGCTCCTAAAGCGCCTAAGAACGAAGCAAAGGAGACCCAATGCTGTTGAGTAGCATCGGCCAGTCCCTTCCCTATGGTTTGGGTCATGGAATAATCATCCCCTACCATCATAAGCTTGACCATGATCATAGCTCCTACTAAGGCCAAGAAAGGTTTTTGTACCTGGAAAGCACTCTTGAGGTAGATATCCTTACACTTATTCCAAGAGAGAGCAAAGATAAAGAAGGAAATAACTACTGTAACTACAAAAGGAATAAGAGAAGGGGTATAGAGTAACTTATAGCTATCACCTACACCTGTCTTGAAAATATTTTCTACTGAAAATATGAGCCCCTTAGATACCTTGAAGATTCCCAATTCTCCCAAGGAGAACTCCAGCCATTCGGAGGAATCGTTAAGCATCGCTTTGAATGGCAATTGTTGTACACGGGTAAGTACCAAGATAATAATAAGTAATAGGGTAGGGGTAAAAGCTTTGATAAGTGTCTTAGCTGCAATGGGCTGTTTTTCTTTTTTCTGCTCTGTTTTAGCCAGTCCGATTCCCTTGCCTGCCAATAGTACGGATACAAATAGACCTATAGCTCCTCCTACCAAGGAAGGGAACTCATAGTTGAACTGGGCGATAAGTAAGTAAGGGACGGTGCAAGAGAGCACACTAAGAAGAATAAAGAGAATATTTTGCTTGATTTCTTTCCAAGAAACAATGAATCGTAGCGCAAGTATAGGAATAACAAAGGCAGCTACAAAATGGATAAGAGCAGAATATTTCCCAATGGAAGAGACATCCTCCCCACCTATAGTACCACTGTCTAAGAGTGTCTTGAAGCCATACCAAGTAGGAGTACCTACCGCCCCAAAGGAGACCGGTACGGAGTTCATTACCAAAGCGAGCATCACCACTTGCATTGGTTTGAAGCCAATACCTACTAAGATAGGTGCTGCAATGGCTACAGGAGTACCAAACCCACTGGCTCCCTCCAGCATAAAAGCAAAAGCCCAACCTATGATCATCAGCTGTGCTACTGGGTTCTCACTGATATTGCCCAGCCAGCTTCTTAGGGTATTCATAGCTCCAGAGGTTTCCATCATACGATTGAAGAAGACTGCTCCGAAAATTACAGAAATAGGGGTGAATACTGAAATAATCGCTGAGACAACGTTGGCATTGAGCAATATAAATTCGTTTTTGAAATAGAATAATTGCAATATGTAGACAATTCCTGCAATCAAAGGAAGTGCTACATATGAAGGAAAAGCATTGCGCTTTACCATCAGGTAAATCAGTAGCACAATAGGGAAAATACTTAAGAAAAGATCCATGAGAAAAGTATTAGTAGGTTTTTATATCAAAAAACTTTAGAAAAGCCCTTTTTAACGCCGCAAATATATAACTTTTCATACATATAAATCGCTTTCTTTAACTTTTATTTAAGTATTAAAAGATAAAGAAATGAAGTGCTAAAGAGTTTATGTCGATTTTTTGTTCCTCGGATTCCCTAATCCTTGATATTTTCTCAATATTTAACATATGTTTGTGACTTGTTCTCAGGGACAATTCTTACTTTTGCGCCAAAATAAATATCTATTTTTTATGAAGAAATTAGTAGTATTGGCCGTAACAGCTCTATTCTTAGGAGCTTGCGGTGGAGGTAAATCTCCAGAAATGAAACGCTTAGAGAACGAACAAAAAGCCTTATCACTTCAGAGCAAGATCAATGACTTGCAAATGCAACTTGTAAAAGAACAAGCTACCAATGAGAAATTAAAACAAGAGGCAGAAAGCATTAATAGTCTTGCTAATAGTAGCGCCTCTGCTTTCTCCGATGCAGAATCTGCTTCTGCTTCTGCAGCTAAGGCAAAGAAGGCACAACGTGATCTAAAGAAAGCTCAGAAAGTAAACAAAGACTTGGCTAACAGTAACAAGAAAGTTCAAAAGCTCGAAAAAGAAATTAGCAGAGCTCAACAAAAACTTGCCAAAACAGGAGTACAAGTAGAGTTTACACAACCTGCCAACTAAGAAGGTATACTATCCCTCTTCACTTTTGATAGAGAGTTCCAACCAGCGATCACTTTTTTCCTCCAAGAGAGTTAATACTTCACTGAGAGCTTGGGATTGTTCCTGTAGTTCTTCGCTGGAGAGTGCCTCTTGAGTAAAATGTGCTTCAATGGTTGCCTTCTGAGCTTCTAACTGAGCAATTTCCTTCTCCAAGCGAGACAATTCACGTTGCTCATTTTGAGAAAGAGTACTATTAGCCCCGCGCCATGAGTTCTTCGTGGCAGGGGCTTTTTCCTCTTTTGGAGTTTCCCTGACAGAAGACTGTTCATAGGTGAAATAATCAGAATAGTTGCCAGGAAAGTCCTGTACCTCACCCTCTCCTTTGAAAACAAAGAGGTGATCTACAATCTTATCCATGAAATAACGATCATGGGAGACAATCACCAAGCAACCCTCATAATCCAAAAGGAACTCTTCTAAGACATTGAGCGTAACGATATCAAGGTCATTGGTAGGCTCATCCAGAATCAGGAAGTTCGGATTCTGAATCAGGACAGTACAGAGGTAGAGACGCTTGCGCTCACCCCCACTGAGTTTCTCTACATAGTCATATTGTTTCTTGCGATCAAAGAGAAAGCGTTCCAATAGTTGTGCTGCCGAAAGGGTACGCCCCTTGAGCAAAGGGATATATTCGCCATATTTCTTGATCACATCTATTACCTTTTCCTGTGGGTTGATCTCAATTCCTTGTTGGGTATAATAGCCAAACTGTACAGTTTCTCCTATGATAATCTTACCGGCATCAGGGGCGATTTTCCCAGTAAGTAAGTTTAGGAAGGTACTCTTGCCCGTACCATTCTTACCAATAATTCCTACCCTTTCCCCACGCTTGAATACATAGGAGAAGCGGTCAAGGATCGTTTTCTCAGGAAATTTCTTCACCACATTGTGCAGTTCAATAATCTTGCTCCCTAGGCGTTGCATAGCGATTTCCAGCTCTACCACATGTTCGCGACGGCGCTTTTGGGCTTGTTCCTTGATCAGGGCAAAGTCATCAATACGCGATTTGCTCTTGGTGGTACGTGCCTTAGGCTGGCGACGTATCCAGTCTAACTCACGTACATATAGGTTCTTTGCTTTTTCTTGAGAGGCTTGTTCCTGATCAAGGCGCTGCTGTTTTTTTTCCAAGAAATAAGTATAGTTCCCTTTGTAACTATAGAGGGTACCTTCGTCCAATTCTAAAATTTCATTACACACCCTCTCTAAAAAGTAGCGGTCGTGGGTTACCATGAAGAGGGTCATCTTTTCCTTGGCAAAGAAATTCTCCAACCACTCAATCATCTCAAGGTCAAGGTGGTTGGTAGGCTCGTCAAGGAAGATAAGGTCGGGCTTGCTAATGAGCACATTAGCAAGGGCGAGCCTTTTGCGTTGCCCTCCAGAGAGGTGCTTGATAGGCAAGTGTAGGTTAGTGAGTTTCAGCTGAAAGAGGATTTGCTTGTATTGGGTTTCAAAATCCCAAGCCTCGTGCCGCTCCATAGCTTCAAAAGCTTTTTGGTAGGCTACTTCGTCTTCAGGGTGTTCCAAGGCATGTTCGTACTGCTGAATGACCTTGAGTATAGGATTTTCCTCTTGGAAGATATAGTCCTCAATAGTCAACTCTTCTGGCAGCGCAGGTTCCTGAGAGAGAAAGGCTATTTTCAGTCCCTTGCGAGAGACTACCTGCCCTGTATCGGGCGTGTCCTGACCAATAAGGATTTTTAGGAGCGAGCTCTTACCCGCACCATTCTTAGCGATGAGGGCTATTTTTTGGTCTTTGTTGATACCGAAAGACACATTTTCGAAGAGCACTCGCTCCCCATAGGCCTTGGATATGTTTTCTACAGATAAATAATTCAAATTGAGGGTGTTTTAAGAGTTTGTTATTAGTCTTTGAGAAAGATTACTTCGTCTTTTACAGGGATATGTTGTTCTATAAAATAGGCTTTTAAGGCTTCATAATCCTTATATTCAATCCACAGATGTAGGATGCGACCTTTTTCTTTTGTGAATAAGTCTAAGAAGGGCTTACTCATTTTATATCTCTCCTCTGAGAGGTTGAAAAAATAAGCCATTTTGATAGCATCTTTATCCAAAGAATATAAAATCTGTTCTTTATAATGTATTTTTAGCTTCTCCCCACGGATAACGAGGGTGTATAGGGTGTACTTGTACTCTTTAAAAATCATTATGAGTATATAAATGATTATCGAAGCGGTAGCTACTACCAGAAGAATACGTAACAAAAAACCTATTGGGTCAAGAGTATCTGTTAGAAAGCTATGACTTACGCCACTAACAAAAAAAGTAGTTAGCATGAGTAGTAATATTCTGTTTCCCCATTCCATAGCAGTAAGGCTCCTTCCTTGGATAGTTAGGTGAGTCATAACTTTCTAACTTTTTGAAAGAAGTTGCTTGGCGTGTTCCCTTGCCGATTCGGTAATATCTTTTCCTCCGAGCATCTGGGCGATTTCCTCTATGCGCTGCTCTGGGCTAAGTTCTTGGAACTGGGTGGTGGTGCGGCCTGCGATGTCGGTTTTGTATATCTTGATATGTACATCTCCTTTGCTAGCTACCTGTGGAAGGTGAGAGATAGCAAATACCTGACGGCTTTGGCTCATCTGTTTCATGATCTCTCCCATTTTGTGGGCTATCTCACCGGAGACTCCCGTGTCTATCTCGTCAAAGATAATGGTAGGTAGCGCTATTTTGGTAGCTAAAATATGCTTGATAGTGAGCATGATACGAGAGAGTTCCCCACCAGAGGCGGTTTTCTTGAGCAACCCGAAATTCCCCCCTTTGTTGGCGGAAAAGAGGAAAGAAAGGCTGTCATTTCCCTTGGCTTGGTAGTGCTCGGTAGGGGTTAGGCTGATTTGGAACTGCGCATTGGGCATCCCCAAGTCCTTAAGAGAATCCTGTAGGCTCTTGGTGAGCCTAGGAATTACCTTCTCACGTACCTTGTGGAGTTTTTGAGCAAGTGTGCTGAGGGTTTGGAAGGCCTTCTCTACTTCTTTTTGGGCAATCTCTATATCCCCTTCTATATTTTCCATTTGGGAGACTTTCTCTTCCAAAGCCTCTTTGATAAGGATAAGTTCAGAGACGGTACTTACCTTATGTTTTTTCTGTAAGTCATAGAGTTTTTGGAGTTTTTTCTGAGCACGGGCGAGCTTCTTGGGGTCGAACTCCACGTTCTCGGCTAGGTCATATACCTCGCGGGAGAGGTCATCCAACTCTATATAGGCGGCATCGATACGTTCGTAGAGTTCGCTGTACTGAGGCGAATAGCTACTTAGGGTGGAGAAGAGCGAGGAGAGATCGCGCATTTGGGTCATGATTCCCTGTTCCTCTTCGGCCAAGAGATTCGCTGCTTCAGTGAGGTTGTCCCTGATGGTCTCACTATTGGAGGCTTGGTTGTAGAAAGCCTCCAGTTCTTCTTGCATACCTTCCTCCAGCTCAATCTCCTGTAGTTCGGAAAGTACAAAAGTATTGTAATCGTGTTCCTTTTGGGTATTTTCCTGAAAGGTCTTGAGTTCTTGGAGCTTTTTGCTTTCTCCTTTGTATACCTTTAGAGCGGCTTGGTATTCCTCCAATAAGGATGTATTCTCAGCTAAAGAGTCTATGAGAAAGAATTGGAAATCTTCCTCACTGAGTTGCTGGGTATCGTGCTGGGAGTGGATATCAATGAGAGTTTTTCCTAAGGAAGAAAGAACATCAAGGGTTACAGGACTGTCGTTGACAAAGGCACGAGACTTACCCGAAGAGAGAATCTCCCGACGAATAATGGTCAGTGGTTCATAGTCCAATTCTTCCTGCTGGAAAAAATCAGCCAGGCCATAGCTTGCTATAGCAAACTCAGCTTCTACTACACATTTTTCTTCAGGATTTCTCAGCGCACTCAGGTCTGCCCGACGGCCTAAGACCAAAGCAAGCGCATCTAGGAGGATAGACTTCCCAGAGCCTGTCTCTCCTGTGATAATAGTAAAGCCCTTAGAGAAATGAATCTTGATGTCCTCAATAAGGGCAAAGTTCTTGATAGCTAATGATTGTAACACGAATTCAATGATTAATGTTCAATGATTAATGTTCAATGATTGAATAACATATAGTATTAATCATTGCAGGCATTAATCATTATTGAAGGTTTCCTATAAAAAATATTCCATAACATTCCTGATTCTCAGTAAGATGTAGGAAATCTTTCAGTTTGGGGGCAAAGGCAGGGGTTCCCCAATAACACCCCAGCTCATAGGCAGTACATAGCAAATACATATTCTGTACCGCCATGGCTACAGCAGCGACTTCCTCCCATTGGGAAACCTTTCCGCTGAATTCCACAGCAATGGAGATAATGGTATCTGCTTTGGCCACTTTCTGAGCGAGAGCATTGTAAGTATCCTCGGAGAACTTCTCTGCGGGGACATGCCCTTTGTAGAGGCGCTGGAGTTCGGCACCCAAGGCTGTTTTCTCTTCTCCACGGAAGGCTTTCAGGCGCCAAGGCTTGGTTTTCTTATGGTTAGGCGCATAAGTGGCGATGTCCAAGATATCCTCGATAATCTCCTCAGGGATAGGTGTTTCGGTATAGTCCGCAGGGAAAATACTCTTGCGGGACTTGATAATGTGTTTTATGAGAGTTGCAGTGGTATTCATGATCAATTTTAGAGTTAATAATGATTAAGGTCAACTGAGTAATTATTGGTGCAAATATACAAAATATAATGGTTAGTGATTGAGTTTTTTACCTTCAGCGTACTCAAAGGGAAATCAAGCGAATTACAAGTGTTCAGAACGAACCTACTTACCATTTGAGATTATCTGCGATTTTTCTGTCATTGGAGAGGTGTTGTACCTTGTTCTGTCCGCCGAACTTACCTTGACTCTTCATATACTCCACAAAAGTGCCCTTCGGGACACAAGTGATCTTGAGTCTTTGTAGGATTTTTCCCTCTATCAGGTCTTTGTAGTAGCTGTTCTGTGCTTGAAGACCTTGGTCAAGAGTATTGGCAAAGGTCTCTATGTCCTCTGGGAGTTTTTCGAATTCAATAAACCACTCATGGTAAGGGAGTTCCCCAGGGGCAGGATTCACCTGAGGGGCTACGGTGAACTCACTGACCTCACCCCCTGCTTTGCTTACTGCTTGGGCAAGAGCTTCCTCTACTTCCTTGGCAATGACATGTTCGCCAAAGGCGGAAATAAAGTGCTTGATACGCCCTGTTACCACGATACGGTAAGGGGAGAGACTGGTGAACATGACAGTGTCTCCCATGTTGTAGCCCCATAAGCCTGCATTAGTGGAGACAATAAGTACGTAATTCACGCCCAGCTGTACGTCCTTGAGAGAAATGCGCTTTGGGTTTTCACTGAAGAAGGTATCAGCTTCGACAAACTCATAAAAAATACCAGAGTTGAGCAACAAGAGCATACCCTTTTCGTTTTGGCTATCTTGATAGGCGAAAAAGCCTTCGCTAGCAGGATAAAGCTCTATAGAATCCACTCTACGCCCGATCAGATGCTCGAACTTCTGGCGGTAAGGTTCGTAGTTGACCCCTCCGTAGATAAAGAGTTGGAAGTGGGGAAACAGCTCTCCTATGGGCTTATGAGATTTCTCTTGTAGTCGTTCGAAGTACATTTGTACCCAGGGGGGGATTCCACTGATTACGGTCATATCCTCCTTGATAGTTTCCTTGACAATAGCATCTATTTTTGTTTCCCAATCCTCTATACAGTTAGTCTCCCAAGAGGGCATTCGGTTTCTTTGTAGGTATTTGGGGACATAGTGGGCAGAGATTCCAGAGAGTCTTCCTAAGAGGATGCCATTTTTCTTTTCCAAGATAGGGCTTCCCTGTAGGAAAATCATTTTACCATTTACAAAATCCGCCTTCCCTGTTTGGGCTATATAGCACATAATGGCATCACGAGCCGCTTGGATATGATAAGGCATCGACTCTTTGGTCAGGGGGATGTACTTAGCCCCACTGGTTGTGCCAGAGGTTTTGGCAAAGTAGAGCGGCTTACCAGGCCAGAGGATATCGGACTGAGCTTCCTTCACCCTTTCGATATACGGCGAAAGAGCCTCATAGTCTCGGATAGGTACTTGCTTTATGAAATCTTCATAAGAGTGGATTTGGTCAAAGTGATGCTCCTTGCCAAAGACTGTATTTTTAGCTTTTTGTATAAGGGAGTTTAGGATTTTCTCTTGGGTAGGGATGGGATCTTTCGCCCAGAGATCAATCTTCTTGCGTATATATTGAGCCCATTTTCGGGCGAGAAAACTTTTTATACTCATAGTATAATTATTTGAAAGTCATATAGTTCAGTGGATCTACAGGATATCCTTCGTGCCAGAGTTCAAAGTGTAGGTGGGTACCTGTGGAGAGTTCGCCTGTATTGCCTACCTTGGCGACGACCTCACCAGGACTTACCTTATCACCCTGTTTCTTCACTAAGGAAGCATTGTGCTTGTATACCGAGATGAAGTTGTTCGGATGTTCTATGACAATGACAAAGCCTGTCTGTGCAGACCATTCAGAAAAGATGATCGTACCATTGGTGATTGCCCTTACAGGAGTCCCCTCAGGAGCAGTGATATCCACCCCATAGTGTCGCTTGTCCGACTTGAAAGCACTGGAGAGTGTTCCTTGGCAAGGAGGGAAAAAACTCTTTTGAGCCTTGTTGGAGGCTTGGTCGAAGACATTGTAACGCTCCTCTTCAGCTACCTCATGGCGCAGTTTCATTTCCTCTTCGCTGGCTTGTATATCCACCTCTACAGGGATTTGTTGTACCGCATTGAGCAAAGAATCCTTATTTACCTTGTCTGGATGGATATCTCCAGTAAGTATTTTCTGTAGGGAGGAAAAATAGGCATCATTGCCCCCAATACGCTGTTGTAGAGAGTCGGTACGGAAGGTAAGATCAACAATTTGCTTGCGCAGGTCAGCCTCTGAAAAGCCTAAGATATACTGCCTCAAGGGAGAGTAGATAATCACTAAGGAGGTCAGTACAATCATCAGAATAGCAAATAAGCTACTATAGATGAATACATTAAGCCTATTGAGGCGAAAGGTAGCGACATCCTCCAAGGTGTTTTCATTCATGATGACTACACGATACTTGAAGAGCCACTTGCCACGAAGGTCTTTATTTGATTTCTTTTTTACACTCATTGATGTCGTTTTGAGTTTTAAGATTTGAGTTTTGAATTTTCTTATTTCCTAATGCCATTTTGCTAAGGACAATTCCCATAATAATTCCTATAACTAAGATAGGGATGCTTCCCAAAAGCAATATGATGAAAATATACTGCCATGCATCCTCTGAACCCTCTGGAAAAAAGATGATATAAGCAAAGGTAAATGAAAAGATACCACTTGCCCAAAACACAGTAAGAATAAGCTGTACTCCCAAGAAAAACCGTACTAAGGGAGAGAGTTCTTCAAAAGGGACAACCCGCTCTCCTGCAAAATATCCTAAAACAAAAGAGATTAAGGCGAAAGGAAGGATAATAAGGAGGGATCCTAAAAATATTTCACCTCCGATATCACTCTCACCTCCTGTATAGATGGCCAGAGCTAAGAAAATTAAAACAATTTCTATTCCAATCGTTCTAAGGATACATCTGGTTGCAGGCTTCATCTTGGAAATTTTTGGCAAAGATACATCAAAAAATACAAATGACCAATCAATAATTGTTTTTTAAGAGACAAAGAGCCAGACCAAATACACAACCTATGCACAAGATAGGGACGCTTGCTAAGAATATAAACATGGAAGGGGCTACCCATATACCGCTGGGGAGATCAGAGTAAAGCAAATGGAAAAAGCCAAAGCCTAAAATGACACTTATTACAAAAATAGCATAGAAGATAGAGACTCCTATGAGAAAACGAAAAAAGGGAATCATTTTTTCAAAGTGGATATATTGTCCAGCCAAAAAGCCTAATACTAAGGAGATTATTGCGGCGACAGGTATAGGAATCCATAGGATTCCTCTGTTTGCTCCTTTTTCAGATAGGGGCGAAATAAGCCTCTTGATGAAAATGACGATCAATAAAATCTCAAAGAGGATAGTGGTTAATAGGTAAATAGTCGAACGTTTCATTTTGATATAATTATTTACCCTTCACTCTTCATTTTCCTGAGTCTCATTCCCAGCCAGATACCTACCCCTAAGGTCTGTATCCCTCCGAAAATAAGGAAGATAAGAAAGAGAATTCCTAAGTTATTCCAATTAAAATAAAAAAGGGAGTAGTGGGCATTTTCTACAAAGTATCCGGTAAGAACTCCTTCGAAAAGTAAGAAAAAAAGAATGATAATCCCTAAATAGATTTGTAATGCACGTGGTTGTCGCTCAAAAGGGAAAAATTCGCCTATGAGGATACCCAAAACTACACACATAAGTATCCCGCTCCCTATAGAAAAGAAAATCCCTTTAAAATCACTAAAGAAACCAATGTGATTCTTGGTTATTAAAAAACTCACACTCTCATAGGTTAGTAGAGCCAAGAGTACTTCTATGGCGATAGCGATGAGAATATATTGAGTTGCTTTTTTCATTGTAATACAGATAATAGGTAATAGGGGGAGTTTGGGCACTTGTTCACTACCTCCTGCTCACTAATATTTTGCAAAGGTACATTAAAAATATTATTTTTTATTACAGATATAAAAAAATCTTGTATCTTTGCACTCAAAAAAAGTTATGTTAGCAAATCATATTTTCTTGGGAGTGATAGGAGCTCCACAAGTGATCATCATCATAGCAGTAGCCCTTTTGTTCTTCGGAGGTAAGAAGATTCCAGAGCTGATGCGCGGCTTAGGAGGAGGAATACGTGAGTTCAAAGATGCCATGAAGGACGGACAAGAACCCCAACAAACCCCTGAAAAAAGAGAAGGGCTTACTCGAGAAGATCTGAAAAAATTAGAAGAGAAAAATAGCTAAACTCTTGGAACTTATACACAAGCGAAAAAGACTTTCACTCGGCCTGTCCTAAGATAGGCTGAAGGGAAGTTTTTGTGTTTGATAGGTGGCAGTGAGTAGTAAAACTAAAAATTCAATTCATGACAATATTAAAAGCACAAGTAATAGAAGCACTCCGTAAGATTACCTCTCCAGGGGAGGGGGGGAACCTTATCGATGCGGGTGTGGTTAAGAATATAGTCGTTTTTGGAGATGAAGTAGTGGTCGATGCTACTATCTCCAATCCTTCCCTACAGGCAAAGAAGAAGGTAGAGGTCGAAATCATGAAGGCTATCCATGCTGAAGTGTATGAGAAGGCAAAGGTAAAGGTTAATATCACTGTAGAGGTAGCTCCTACTTCTCAAACAAATGAGATAAAAGGCAAACCTATAGAGGGGATTAAGAATATTATAGCGGTAGCCTCCGGTAAGGGAGGGGTGGGCAAATCCACCGTTACGGCCAATCTGGCTGTTGCCTTGCGCAAAATGGGCTTTAAGGTAGGGCTCTTGGATGCAGATATCTATGGTCCTTCTATTCCTATGATGTTCGATGTACAAGAAGAGCGCCCTATATCGGTGGAAATCGATGGGCGTTCCAAGATGAAACCTGTAGAGAACTATGGAGTAAAAATCCTCTCCATAGGCTTTTTTACACACCCTGATCAAGCAGTGATATGGAGAGGTCCTATGGCGAGCAAAGCGCTGAACCAGATGATCTTCGATGCCGATTGGGGCGAATTGGACTTCTTGCTTATCGACCTACCTCCAGGTACGGGAGATATCCACTTGAGTATCATGCAGGCGCTCCCCATCACAGGAGCTATTGTAGTGAGTACTCCACAGAATGTCGCACTGGCTGATGCTCGTAAGGGAATCGCTATGTTCCGCCAAGAAACGATCAATGTACCTGTACTGGGGCTGGTGGAGAATATGGCATACTTTACTCCGGCAGAACTTCCTCAGAACAAATATTATATATTCGGAAAGGAAGGAGTGAAATCCTTGGCTGAGCGTACTGATACCCCGCTGCTTGGTGAAATTCCTTTGGTACAAAGTCTTCGTGAATCAGGTGATGTGGGGCGTCCTGCAGCACTCCAGGAGGGTACTCCACTGGCCAAAGCTTTTGAGGACTTTGCCCGCAATGCTGTAGCAGAGGTGGTCACCCGCAATCAGTACCTTGCTCCTACCGAGGCCATCAAGATTACCACCATGGCTGGCTGTAGTCCTAAGAAAAAGTAATATCTAAATTTTTTATAAATGCACGAGATAACCGCCTATTGGGAAGGCGACATGCAATTCACCTCCACAAATCCTAGTGGAAACTCATTCTTTATCGATACCACTCCTGAAAACGGAGGGGAAAACAATGGCATGCATCCTAAAGCTCTTATGCTTTCTGCTTTGGCAGGATGTACTGGCTTGGATGTATTGGCGCTGCTTAAGAAAAAGCAGATAGAGCTAGACAACTTTACCCTTGATGTCAAAGGGAAACTTACTAAGAACCACCCTCGCACCTATGAGGAAGTTACAGTGAGCTATTTCTTTGAGGGGGCTGACCTAGATGTAGAACAAATCACCCATGTAGTAAGCCTCTCAGTGGAGAAATATTGTGGGGTCATAGCCATGTTCCGCCAGTTCGCTACCGTGAATATTAAGCTGTTCTTTAATTCGGAAGAACACCCTTACAATGCCCAGTAAGCTGGTTTGGAATTTCCTACCTACCCCCCAACAGAATGAGGTAGAAACCCTCGCCTCTGCCCTTTTTCAGGTACAAGAAATACTTCCCTGGCATAGGACTATAGCGAGCCTACTCTTACAAAGAGGAATTGCAACTGTAGAGCAAGCTAAGACATTCTTCAATCCATCCCTGTCGGATCTTTTCAATCCTTTTCTGATGAAGGACATGGATAGAGCTGTGGAGCGCATTCTTTTGGCTATGGCACATAAGGAGCGTATTCTCATCTATGGAGATTACGATGTGGATGGTACTTGTTCGGTAGCACTCTTGTACCTCTTCCTTTCGAAGATCTACCCAGAGGTAGCCTATTATGTACCGGATAGGTATAGGGAGGGCTATGGGGTCTCCTGTGAGGGGATTGACTTTGCTCAGGATAATGAGATGTCACTTATCATCACTTTGGACTGTGGTATCAAAGCCCATGATAAGGTGTTCTATGCCCGTGAGCGAGGGATTGATATGATTATCACCGATCACCATACTCCCGATGATACGATCCCTCCGGCGGTAGCTGTACTCAATCCTAAGCGCACTGATTGTTCTTATCCCTATAAGGAACTCTGTGGCTGTGGCATTGGCTTTAAGCTTATTCAGGCGCTTTGTAAATCCTTAGGCTATCCCCTTGAGACAGCCTATGCTTATTTGGACTTGGTTGCCTTGGCTACTTGTGCGGATATTGTTCCTATCACAGGAGAAAACCGAATATTAGTCTCGGTAGGGCTTAAACAGATAAATGAGCGTCCCTCTGAAGTGATGCAATTACTTCTCTCAACGGCTAACCCTCCGATTCAGGTCAGGGACTTAGTTTTTGTGGCAGCTCCTCGGATCAATGCCGCTGGGCGTATGAACCATGCTTCTCGTGCAGTGGATTTTCTCATAGGGGAATCCATGGAAGAAGCTACACTTCTGGAACACTTTAATACCCAGCGAAAAACAGCCGATGAGCAGATCACTCAGGAAGCTCTAAGCCAGATTTTGGGCTCTCATGAAGAAGATGCTCCTGCTACAGTAGTTTTTTCTCCTCATTGGCATAAAGGGGTGATTGGGATTGTTGCCTCGCGCCTTACAGAAATTTACTATCGCCCTACGATTGTCTTTACTCAGAGTGGGGAAGTATTGGCTGCCTCAGCCCGTTCGGTTAGGGGGTTCAACCTCTATGAGGCACTCTGTGAGTGTAAGGATGAGCTTATCCAGTTCGGCGGGCATACTGCGGCGGCTGGGATGACACTGCTTCCAGAGAATTACCAGCGCTTTAAGCTGAAATTCCAAGCAGTGGTGGATCGTACCCTACCACAGGAGCTTCGCTCTCCTACAATTATGATAAGTGCTAGAATGCCCTTACATGTGATTACTTCTTCTTTCTATCGCTGTTTGCAGCGCTTCTCTCCCTTTGGGCCTAAGAATATGACTCCCATCTTTCAGGCAGATGAGGTCATTGCCAAGAGTGTTTCCTTGGTAGGGAGTGATCGTAGCCACTTGCGTATGATCCTTACAGATACTTCTCTCAAACAGGAATTTGTAGCTATTGGCTTTGGATTAGGTCATAAGAAAGAAGCAGTAGAAAGCGGAAAGCCTTTTACTATAGCTTATGAACTGTCTGAAAATCATTGGAGAGGCACTACTTCTTTACAATTGGTTGTAAAAATGATCAATGATTAGTGGTCAATGATCAATGACTGCTCACTGTTCACTGTTCACTGCTCACCGCTTACCGAAACTATAGAAAAAATCTATAATAAAATAGATTTTTTCTAAAAATTGGAATGATTATAAATTTCTTTGTTGTAGAAAAAAAGTGGAGGTAAAAGTCAAAAAATCCAAAGAGATTGAGTACTTTTGCAGTAGTTTTTTAACCTTTTACCCTCATGGAACAAGAATCTTTCCGTAACTCCATAGGTACTGTGGATACTTCTGGCAAGCGTGTATGGGCTTATCCTAAGAAGCCTAAAGGGCGCTATTACCGCTATCGTAAGTATGTGAGTTATTTGCTCCTTGCTATATTTTTCATCTCTCCTTTTCTCAAGATTGATGGCAATCAGTTTTTACTCTTTAACATCATAGAGCGTAGATTCAATATCTTTGGGTTCCCATTTTGGCCTCAGGATTTTTACCTCTTTGTGCTTTCTCTGATCATAGGAGTGGTCTTTATCCTGCTCTTTACGGTGGCCTTTGGGCGTATTTTCTGTGGATGGGTTTGTCCACAGACTATCTTCCTTGAGATGGTCTTCCGTCGTGTGGAGTATGCTATAGAGGGCGATCGCAATGCCCAAATGAAGCTTGATAAGCAAGAATGGAATGCCGAAAAGATACGTAAGAAAGGGCTTAAGTGGCTTGTCTTCTTTATGATTTCTTTTGTGGTTTCCAATGTCTTCTTGGCTTATATCATCGGGAGTGATCAGCTCTTGGTAGAGATCAAGGAAGGCCCCTTAAAGCACCTCAATACTTTCGTTGCACTACTGATTTTCACCAGTGTTTTCTACTTTGTTTTTGCTTGGTTCCGTGAACAGGTGTGTATCATCGCTTGTCCTTACGGGCGCTTGCAAGGAGTGCTTTTGGACAACAAATCCATCGTGGTGGCCTATGACTACAAGCGTGGGGAAGGGGAGAATGGTCGTAAGAAGTTCCGTAAGAATGAGGACAGAAAAGCACTTGGCAATGGGGATTGTATAGATTGTTTTCAGTGTGTGCATGTGTGTCCGACCAATATAGATATCCGAAATGGTACTCAATTGGAGTGTGTGAACTGTACCGCTTGTATTGATGCCTGTGACGAGGTTATGGTCAAGTCCGGTATGCCTAAGGGACTGATTCGCTTTGCCAGTGAGGAGGAAATAGCCAAAAAAGAGCCTTTCCGCTTTACAGCACGTATGAAGGGATATGCTTCAGTGCTTGCCATATTGGTAGGAATCCTTATAGGGTTACTCTTCTTGCGTAGTGATGTGCAAGCTAATATCTTACGACTACCTGGACAGCTCTACCAAAAAGAAGGAGAGATTATCTCCAATGTCTATACTTACAAGATTATCAATAAGACAACTGAGGATTTCAAGCATATTACCTTCAAAATAGTAGAACCTAAACAGGCCAAGATAGAGATGGTAGGTAATCCCGACATCACCTTGGACAAACAAGGGATAGCCAGTGGAACCCTCTTTATCAAGCTTCATCAAGCCTTTGTGACGGATAAGAAGCTCAAGCTCAAGATAGAAGTCTATAGTGGTGAGAATCGCATAGAAAGTACTACTACCACCTTCTCAGGGCCAGTCACCTTTTAAAAAGAGTGAAGTATGAAGAATTTCATACTTCACTCTTTTCATTTCTTATCTTTGTTCTTGCCTAATCATTAGGTTATAAATATCTGAGAATTATGAAAGAAAAATTCCTATTGTATGATGGAGATTGCTTGTTCTGCAATCGTATAGCTTATTTTCTATCCCAAAAAGATAGAGAAGGAAGATTTCTCTATATAGCCAATACCTCCCAGCAGGGAATGGATATATGCAAGCAGTATCATTTAGAAGAGCTTACACAAAAAACAATTGTAGTGAAGGTAGGGGAGAATCTCTATACCCAGTCACAAGCCGTCTATTATTTTCTAAAGGAATGTAAGCTGTTTCCTTTGCTGCGTTTTTTGATAAAAATAACCCCTTCTTTCATAGCCGATTTTGTATACGACTACATCGCTAAGCGGCGAAAGTCTTTAGGCAAATATTGTCCTATTCCTAATCGCTAAGAGCCTTTTTATCACATACCCAAGCTTATTTGTTGGTCACATACTCCCTCAAGCGACTTTGCTTTTCTCTCTGCTATCTGGTTACTTGCGTGCTTTGTAGGTTGCCCATACCGATCACTCGGTCGTATAGATCATTCACAGAGCGGTAATATACAAGTACTGTATAGGTATTTTCTGTCTGGTAGTGATTCCCTCCTATAGCATTGTAATCGGCTTTACCATTGCGCTTTATAGCAAACTTATAATTATAGAATCCTTGCTTGAGATATACGCCTCCTATGTATATCTTTTGTTTTTCATCATAGTGAAGTTCATATTCCTTAGTCAGTGCATTATCTGAGAATGCGCCATATACATATAGTTGGTCATTGGGCTGTAAGTCCTTAGGGGCAGCGAGGCTGAACTGTACCAAGGCATATTCTCCCTCTATCGTAGCATTGCGCCCTTGATCACTGGTGATACGAAAAGCGCCATCTATATCGGGGTTGTAGGTGTAGGGAAGGCCTGCTCGTGGCATTTGGGTAAAGAGCTGACAGAGATAGTTGTTCCCCTCCCGACGGGTAGCATAGACTCCAGAGGTAGGAGTACGCAGATCTCGGTTCTCAAAATACAAATATTCGTTCCCTCCTTCGAAGGATGTTTCTCGATCATACTTATACACAAGGTCGTTGCCCAGGATAAATTGAGGCTTGACATTCTTGATGGCATTGTCCCAGCGGTAGTTCTGTAGGATCGCTATCTTGACAGAGGTATTGGGGGTCTGGAACTGAAGTTCTTTGGAGGTAATTTTCATCTGTACACTCTGGCGCGTCTCGGCATATTTTACTTCACGGCTTTGATGTACAGAGAGTTGCACCAATGCTGTGCGAGTATAGAGGACAAAGCGGCGTGTGAAGATAGGGCGTTGCTCACTATCGGTTACTGTCAGGAGATAGTTCCCTGTGATAAGAAAATCGGTCTCATTATTTGGCAGGGTCAGGTCGTAGTGGGTATAGGGTTGTAGGGTACCATAGGAGTTCCTATACTGGGTGATGCGTACATCGTCCATTCCCTTGAGGTACTCACTTTTGAGTAATCCCGAAGGCTGCCAATCATAGTTACAATGGGTAAGGGTGTAGTAATAGTCCGCTTCCTGCCCCCTAAGGTCATCAAAGGAAAGGGTAAAGGGACTTCCCAAGCTCACAATAGGCAGTTGCATCAAGGGATCATCTGAGCCGCGAAACTCTATGGTTCGGATATAGTCAGGAGCAGACAACTCCTGTGCAAAGGAGCAGATAGGAAGCAATAGCAAGAGTAATAATTTCTTCATGAGTTTTTACTTTTTGAGTTGGCAAAAATACAAAAAAAAGATGAAAATATTTGCGGAGAATATAAAAAAGAGTATCTTTGCGGGAGATATCTAAAGTTAGCGGCCAGTAGTTCCCTTCGGGGGTGAGGTAGCTAAGATAGAAGAACTTAAAAAGGAGCTATAGAGGGGAGTGAAGAGAGGTTAATCCCTATAATCCTAAAACCCTTAGAACTAAAAAAATAAAAATATAATGTTAGCAACACAGAATCCTACACAGACCAAGGCTTGGGCGGCCTTAGAAGCTCATTTCGCTAAGGTAAAAGATGTTACCTTACAACAACTTTTTGCACAAGATGCAACACGTGCCCCAAAGTATACCCTCCAGTGGGAAGACTTTTGGGTGGACTACTCCAAGAACAATTGGGATGAGACTACCCGTAATCTCCTTTTGCAATTGGCTGAAGAGTGTGACCTAAAGGCCTCTATTGAAAAGTATTTCACAGGTGATAAGATCAACGCTACTGAAGGTCGTGCGGTACTCCATACTGCCTTGCGCTCGGCTGAGAAAGAAATCTTGGTCGATGGGAAAAATGTCATCCCTGAAGTAGCCCAAGTAAAGGCCAAAATTAAGGATTTCAGTCAGGAAATCATCTCCGGCAAGCGCAAAGGTTATACAGGCAAGTCCTTTACCGATGTGGTGAATATCGGTATTGGTGGGTCGGACTTAGGACCTGTGATGGTTACCGAGGCCCTGAAGTTCTACAAAAATCACCTCAACATTCACTTTATCAGCAATGTAGATGGTGATCATGTACATGAAGTGATCAAGCACCTCAACCCTGAGACTACTCTTTTTGTGATTGTCTCTAAAACCTTTACCACACAGGAGACCCTCTCCAATGCCCTTACAGTGAAAAAGTGGTTCCTCAAGCATGCCAAAGAGGCCGATGTAGCCAAGCACTTCGTAGCAGTTTCTACCAACCTCAAGAAGATAGATGAGTTCGGTATTGCCTCTGAGAATGTATTCCCCATGTGGGACTGGGTAGGGGGGCGTTTCTCCTTATGGAGTGCCGTAGGGCTTACTATTGCCCTTTCAGTAGGCTATGAAAACTTTGAAGCGCTCCTTTTGGGTGCCCAAAAGATGGATACCCACTTCCGCACTGCACCCTTTAAGGAAAACCTTCCTGTACTTTTGGCCTTGCTCTCTGTGTGGTATACCAACTTCTATGGGGCAGAGACCGAAGCCATTATCCCCTATACCCAATACCTACACCGCTTCCCTGCCTACTTGCAACAAGCCATTATGGAGAGTAACGGAAAGTATATAGATCGCAGTGGACAGCGTGTCAGTTACCAGACGAGCGCCATCGTATGGGGTGAGCCAGGAACGAACGCCCAGCATGCGTTTTTCCAACTCATTCACCAAGGGACCAAGCGCATTCCTGCTGACTTTATAGGCTTCAAGCACTCTCTCTATGGAGATCAAGACCACCAAGATAAGCTCATGGCCAACTTCCTTGCCCAAACTGAGGCGCTTATGAATGGCAAAACCCCAGAGCAGGTGCGTGCCGAGGGGGTAGCGGAACACTTAGTGCCGTTCAAGGTATTCGAGGGCAACAAACCCACTACCACCCTACTCATTGACAAGCTCACCCCAGAGAGCCTTGGTAAGCTCATTGCCCTATACGAACATAAGATCTTCGTACAAGGGGTGCTATGGAATATCTATAGCTATGACCAATGGGGCGTAGAGCTTGGTAAGCAATTGGCTGGCACAATTCTCAAGGACTTTTCAGCCGCTCAGCCAGCCAAGCATGATAGTTCCACTTCGCAACTCATTGAGAGAGTGAAGAGTGAATAGTGAGTTACTTAGTTGTTCACTATTCACTATTCGTTAATCATTAACCATTAATCATTATCATTGACCATTATGAACGCCTTAACGCCTCAATTCCTTAACGATGAAGACGGTAACGCTATGTATGCCGTGCTTCCTATAGCGCAATACAACCAGCTCTTAAGCCGAGCGATGGAGGAAGAAACCGATTTTTATTATGAACTCACTGATGAGGAAATCGCCTATTTTGAGAGAGCAGAACAGCTATCAAAAGAAGGAAAAGTTGTCAGTAGTGAGGAAGTACGTAAAAAAGTAAGAGAAAGATATGGTAGTAAAATGGCTGATAGAAGCTGAAAGTAAGTACTATGAAACGCTTGACTATTGGGAGGAACATAATGGTTCTTTTAATTATTCCCTTAAGATAATCCAAGCTGTTGAAAATTTGGAGGATAATCTCGCCGAAAACCCGTATTTTTCAGCTAAGTATAGTAAGAAATTAGATTTGTACAAAAGATTCTTTCTAAATGGAAGATTTGCGCTTTATTATAAAGTAGATGAAGAAAATCAGACTGTAGAGATAAGAGATTTCAGAAGTACTAAGCAACTACCTGTTTTTTAATCTTATAACCCTTAAATGAATGATCAAGCAAGAACAAGCCGAAAAGTTCTTAGGCAAGCATGAGCCTAAAGAACTCAAAGAAGCCGATTTAGCTTCTTTCTCCGCCCCCTATCAAAAGTTGGGCGCGTATATTACTGGCCTTATGGAATATGAAGAAATAGGAGCTTTTGAACAAGAGTTTGCCTCCTATAACTTCCCTGATAAGCTTTGGGAGAGCAAGGAAGGAAAGGCACTTGCCTTGCTACTCTTTGGTAAGGAAATAGCCCCTTACGCGTAGCGTGTCTGGGACTCTCTGCTGGCCTATCCCTACCTAAGATGGTGGGGGCGTCGCCCTTTCCGCTCGGAAAATCCTGCCGACTATACCGAGGTGCAACTCTCTAAGATGTCTACACTGCATAACTATTATGGCTCAGGGGTGGGCGTGTTGCCTATAGCCGAGCAATTCCAATATGTGATCTATAGGGAGTATAATGTGGAGGAGTTCTTTGCTTTGGTGCTTTCAGAGAATCCTGATGCTTACTATGCGCTTTTTAAGGACATTTTCTCCAGCGAACACGAGATAGGGGGCGTATGTACCGTACTGATTAAGGCCGCCCTAATGGTGGAAGATACGCGTTACCGCACTTTGGTGGAGAAACTTCTTTTAGCCGCTCAGCTTCAGGAAGGCTTGAGACAAACAATCTTGGAATCCTTGGACGGCACCTCTTTGGCTTCCTTACAGCACTTTATAGGAGTCATTCTCCAGCACAACCTCACCCGCTTTAGCAGTGTGGTACGTGCGGTAGATGTATGGTTTGGTTTTGGCTGGGAAGCCCCCCAACAGCCGGTGATCAAGCGTACTTTGGAGCTGGCACAAACCTTCCTTGCTGATCACACAGCTGCTGAGAAAGCAGTGAGTAGTAAGGACAATATAGAACGCTATGTCGCCCTATGGGCGGTGGGGGTACACAGTGTACAACAGGCTATCAGCTTAGCGGTGAAGGCAATCCAAGACCCTCAGACAAGTCATGAGGGGCGTATCGTTACCCTCTACTTTGTACGAGAAACTGGAAGAACCGACTGGGAGATAGCCACTTATGCGGAAAACCATTTCGGAGAAGCGGCTGATTTGGACTGTTGGCTCTTGCAGAACCTCCCCGAGGGTAGTCTCTCCCCAGTGCTTTTTGACCGTATGCAGGCGGTTGCCAAGGCGCTACCTAAGGAGGGCAAACACTTTGAGGGTGTGGGCTTCCGTTGGCTCAACTTTACCCTAAAGTCACAGGATATTTACCGATTTCTCATAGGTGAAGCCAATGAGGAGCAACAAGAGCGCTTGGCAGGGGAACTCTCGGAAATTCCTGTAGAGGTGCGCCAGAACCTTCTGCAGAATGTGTATCCAGTGCTGGGTCGCGGGCGCTACTATTACGAGAGTCCAGCAGAGAAGAAAAAGAAACCTGAAAAATATCCAGCCGACTCTTGGCAGCGTGCCTTGGTACGTACCGCCCTAAATGATAAAGCTTCTTATGTAGCCGAGATTGCTTTTGAGATTCTTAAGAAAGTACCTTTAGTGCATGACGATATCTTGGCGATAGAGCAGGTACTCTCCCGCAAGAACAAGGAACAGCGCAAGGAGAGTGTGGCACTACTTATCAAACAACCCGAAGCAGTACTTAAGGATAGTACCTCTCGTATGATTGTCTCCAAGAGTGCCGACCAGCGCTTGGCGGCTTTGGAAATCTTGACTGTACTTCAGGAGGAAGAAAGGCTTACCGATTATGTAACTGAGCAAGTAGAAGCCTATAAGGGTCGTAAGCTCACCAAGAACGAGCAGGTGCTAATGGACAAGCTCGCCTACAACCCTGATGAGACAGGGGAGCAGCGCTATGACCTCTCCAATGGTTTTGGCGTGATTGATTTTGACAGGCTTACGCCTTTTGCCTTGCCTCAGCCTCAGTTTGATAAGGAGCGCAAGGAAAAAAAGGGCTTCCTCTTTGACAAAATCATAAGGGTGGAGAAAGTACGAGAAGCCCTTAACGACCTATTAGCCCTATGGCGCAAGAACAAAGACTACGAATATGCTTGTGAGTGGTACCAAGGGGAAACAAGGACACAGCTACTGGGGCAACAAATCTATCGAATGCATGCTACCAAGGAGGGCGAAACCCCTATGGAGGTATTGGAGGATTATCCTTTGGCAGTGCTATGGAAAGACTGGCACCAAAAGCACCAGCTCAATGAGATAGAGTACCAGTATGCAATCCGCTATTGTCAAAATCTTTATTATGAAAACAAAGTACCCAAGCAACTAAAGGACTATCTGGCAGGCTATTATCCTGACTTTAAGGTAGCTTTCAAGGGTGATTTGGGAAATTATTACGACAGTGAAGCCCGCCGCTTGGAAGATCTTTTGACCCCTATAAGCGAGGCTTATGCCCAGGACAAGGCGTTTTTGGCCAGCTTCAAGCTCTCTGTTTTTGAAGATGTGTTGGCTACCTATCCACCTGAAAAGCGCCACATAACCATAGAGCGTGATTACGAAGATTTGAGCTGGACAGATGTCATCCAAGACTATGTCATCTCTATAGACCAAGATGAAGAAGGGGATATAGAATACTATACCCCTGAGCAGCGCTTTAAGCTCTGGCAGTTGCTTTACTACACTTATGCCCAAAAACAAACTAAGAACGACCTTTCTTCTTATACCCCTCAGAGCGTACTGACAGGGCTACGTGCCAAGGTACGTGAGGACGAACGCCTACCAGGGATAGGAGGAAGTCTGATGGGGCTGACCCTAAACCTCTACCAAAAAGGCCAACTCTCGGCAGATGACCTCTTATTCTTCTGCCTTTTGGAGGACGAACTCTTCACTGTTGTGCAAGGAGGAGAAAACTACTTCTACCGAAGGCTGCCTGAGGCGCTTAGAGCTTCGCTTATCTTCCCCGACACCCAGCTGGAACTGCTCAAAACGCGTATGCTCCAGTTAGAACTACAGCGGGGAGACCTACCTACCGATGCCTCTATCTATATACAATACCTGCAAGAGGTAGAGGGCATGCACTACTTCTTTGAGGCCTTGGAGCGTATGGGCAAGGAGCCTTTTACTAAGGGCTATTACTACGGCAGTAGTGTAACCAAGCGCCATACCTTTAGCCATATCTTGGAGGTGAGCCAGCCGAGCGCTACCGATACTTTTGCTGCCTTTAAGGCACATTTGGACAAGACCAAAATCACCGACAAACGCTTGGTCGAAGTGGCTTGCTACGCCCTACATTGGGCAGACTGGATAGGGGACTACCTCCAGATCAAGGATTTCAAGGAGGCTATTTGGTGGTTTATCGCTCATACAACCGACTATATGGATGCGGAAAAGGAAACCATCGTCTCCCAATACTCCTCCGTACCCCGTGATGACTTTCAGCGGGGCGCTATAGATGTGGATTGGTATCACCGCATACATCAGTCAGTAGGCAAAGAAGGTTGGAAGCTCATACAAGAGTCAGCCAAGTACCTTTCCGAAGGGATGGGGTATCGCCGTGTAAAGCTGTATTCTGCGGTGCTTACAGGCGAGATCAAGTTGGATGAAGTCATCCAAAAAATCACAGAAAAGCGTGATAAGGACTATGTGATGGCATTAGGTCTGGTGCCTATCAACAAAAAGAAGGAAGAGGAAGACTTAGTAAGCCGTTATAACCTTCTGCAGACTTTCCTCAAGGAAAGTAAGCAGTTTGGTCAGCAGCGCCAAGAGAGTGAGAAGAACGCGGTCGAGATAGGACTTGATAACCTCTCCCGCAATGCAGGCTATGAGGATAGTATCCGCTTTAGCTGGGCAATGGAGGCCAAAGCTACCCAACAGATTATGGAGAAATCAACCCTTGTGCTGGATGACACCACTATTAAGTTGGTTATTGATGAACAAGGCAAGGCAGAATTGGAAGTCACCAAGGGAGAAAAGACCCTTAAGTCTATCCCTGATAAGTATAAGAAAGACAAGCAGGTAGAAGTCCTCAAGGATAACAAGAGCTATCTTACTAAGCAGTACAGCCGTACCCGCCTATCTTTGGAACAAGCGATGCTTTCACAAACGCTCTTTACGGCGGCTGAATTGTCCAAGATTCTAGAGCACCCAGTGGTAAAGGCAATGCTTAGCAAGCTCGTACTATTTAACCCTGAGACACAAGCTTCAGGCTTTTGGCAAGACGGCAAGCTCCTCAGTGCAGAGGGGACACTCACGCCACTTAAGGCAGATGACAAACTTCTTATCGCCCACCCAAGCCATTTGTTCTATGCGGTACAGTGGGATTTGTACCAGAAGTATCTCTTTGACAAGGAATTGAAACAACCTTTCAAGCAGGTATTCCGAGAGCTCTATGTCCCCACTAAGGATGAATTAGAAACCAGCAACCGCAGTGAGCGCTACCAAGGTCACCAAGTACAGCCCCAGAAGACCGTGGCACTACTCCGTGGTCGTGGCTGGACGGTGAATTACGAAGAAGGACTCCAAAGAGTATATCACAAGGAAGGCTTCCGTGCCACTATCTATGCGGCAGCCGATTGGTATACCCCTTCAGATGTGGAAGCGCCAACCTTAGAATACGTAGTTTTCTACAGCCTTAAGGATGGCAAGGAAGTACCGATGAAGGAGATTAATCCAGTAATCTTCAGTGAGGTGATGCGTGATGTGGATTTGGTGGTGAGTGTAGCCCATGTAGGCGGGGTAGATCCTGAAGCGAGTCATAGTACTATGCAGATGCGAGCAGCCTTGGCCAGAGAGAGTGCGCGCCTCTTTAAGCTCTCCAATGTGGAAGTTAAGGAACGCCATATCCTTGTCAAGGGCAAGCTGGGCGAGTACAGCATCCACTTGGGCAGTGGTATGGTAAGCCGAGGGGGCTTGCAGCTGAGCATCCTTGCGGTACAGAGCCAACACCGCGGACGGGTATTTCTACCTTTTGTGGATGACGATCCCAAGTCGGCAGAGATCATCTCCAAAATGCGCCTACTTGCCGAGGACGACAAGATCAAGGATCCTACTATCCTCAGACAGATAAAGTAAGCAGTAAGCAGAAGTCATTAACCATTAATCATTAACATTATGATCGAACAAGAACAAGTAAATCAATACCTTGCTCCTTTCAAAGCAAAAGAACTTAAAAAAGAGGATTTAGCTTCTTTTTCTCAATCCTATCAAAAGTTGGGGGAGTACATCCTTAATAAGTCGTCCTCTAAGGAACAGCGACATCTTGAAGCTAATTTTCCCTCTTTGGGATTGCCTGACAAGCTTTGGGAAACCAAAGAAGGGAAGGCCTTGGCGACACTTCTTTTCAGTGAGGTGCAAGCACCGTATATACAGCGTGTCTGGGATATTGCCTACCAGTTTCCCTATAGCTACACTTATAATCGACGTCCTTTCCGCTCTCCCAACCCAGAGGACTATAGAGCGGAACAGCTCAGAACCCTCAAGAGACTTCGTTCTTTCTATAACGTAGGAGTAGGAGCCCTATCTGTGGAAGAGCAGTTCCAGTATGCCTTCTACAAAGGAGGAGAAGAAGATTTCTTTGTTGTGGTGCTCTCCGAGAATCCCGATGCCTATTATCCACTCTTTGAGGAGATTTTTTTTGGCGAACATGAGATAGGAGGGGTGTGCGAATCACTTATCAAGGCAGCTCTGATGGTGAAGGATCCTCGCTACCATACTTTGGTAGAGAAGCTCCTTTTAGCAGCTCAGCTTCAGGAGGGACTCAGGCAGACTATCTTGGAATCCTTGGATGAGACGACTATCCCTGTACTTCAGCACTTTATAGCACTCATCTTGGAGCACAACCTCACTCGCTTTAGCAGTGTGGTACGTGCGGTAGATGTATGGTTTGGTTTTGGCTGGGAAGCCCCTCAGCAAGCGGTGGTCAAACGGACTTTGGAGCTAGCACAGACCTATTTGGTGGATTTGGATAAAGCACGTGAAGCAGTCAGTAGCAAAGATAATGTAGAACGTTATGTAGCCCTATGGGCCGTGGCTGTCTATAATGTACAGGAGGCACTAAGCCTTGCTACAGAAGCTCTGAACAATACCCAGACCAGCTATGAGGCTTGTGTGGCAGTGCTTTATTTTATGTACCAGACCCAAAAGAAAACCTCTGAGATTCTCCCCTTTGCAGAGAAATACTTCGGGATAGAACCGGCTTGGGATTATTGGATTCTACAAAATCTTCCTAAGGGAGAGATTCCACAAGAACTATTTGAGAAAATGCGTACAGCAGCGCACAAACTCCCTAAGGATGGTAAAAATTTTGAAGGGCTCGGCTTCCGTTGGCTTAATTTTACAGTAAAACCTTTGGATATTTATCAGTCTATACTCAAGGTAGCCAACGAACAACAGCAACAGATTCTGGCAGGAGAACTTGCTGAGATTCCTGTCGATGTCCGCCATATCCTACTCGACGATATCTTCCCTGTGCTCTCTCGAGGTCGTTATAGTTATTATTCAGAGGAAGAGAAAAACTTGCCACCAGAGGATTACCCTGCCGACTCCTGGCAACGTACCTTGGTGCGTACTGCCCTGAATGACAAGGGACCTTATGTGGTGAGCAAAGCAATGGAGGTGCTCAAGAAAGTGCCTTTGGTGCAGGACGATATCCTCGCCCTTGAGCAGGTACTCTCCCGCAAGAACAAGGAACAACGCAAGGAGAGCGTGGCCTTGCTCGTTAAGCAACCCGAAGCGGTGCTTAAGGATAGCACCTCCCGTATGATTGTCTCCAAGAATGCCGACCAGCGCTTAGCTGCCTTGGAAATCCTCACCATATTACAGGAGGAAGGAAGGCTTACCGACTATGTAACTGAACAAGTGGAAGCTTATAAGGGGCGCAAGCTCTCCAAAAATGAACAGGTACTGATGGACAAGCTCACTTATAATCCCGAAACGGCTACCGAGCTACGCTATGACCTTACCAATGGTTTTGGAGTGCTCAACTTGGACAACCTAACTTCCTTTGATCTTCCTAAGCCTCAGTTTGATAAGGAACGCAAAGAGAAAAAGGTCGGTTTCCTCTTTGACAAGCTTGTAAATATACAAAAAGTAGGAGAGGGGGTCAGTGAACTTTTGGCTTTGTGGCGTGCCAACAAGGATTACGAATACCAGTACGAAGGCTATCAGGGAGCTACCGAGACAATCCTCTTAGGCAATGTCATCAGGCGTCAGCACAAAGGCAAGGATGATGAGACTCCTATGGAAATACTCGAAGACCTGCCATTGACCGACCTATGGAAAGGCTGGCATGAGAAATACCAGTTCAATGAGGTTGAGTATTACTTTGCCAAACGTTATTGCGGCAATCTCTACTATGAAAACGCAATACCTCAAGGCTTGGATGATTATTTGGCTATGTATTACCCTGACTTCAAGGTGCGTTTTGAGGGGCAAGTACATAGCTACTATGGAGAAGCCCGTAGGGCAGAAAGCCTATTAGGCTATCTGATGAATGCTTATAGTGAAGACAGAGCGCTTTTGGCAAGCTTTAAGCTTTCTGTTTTTGAAGATGCTTTGGCTACTTTCCCCAAGGAAAAGCGCGGGGAGATCTACAAGCGCGGTTATTCTTCCTTGGATTGGGACGATGTAGTGACGGATTATGCCGCCGTAGTCTATTATGGGGACGATGGAGACTTCCCTTATTATACCGATGATCAGCTCTTTAGGCTTTGGCAAATCCTCTATTACCTATATATAGAAGTAAAGAAGGACTTAGATGCCCAGAAGAATACGATAAAAGATGTTCTTCCTTATGTACGCAACTTTGTACGCCGAGAAGAGCGCCTGCCTGGCATCAACGAAGGCTTGCTACAACTGACTCTCATGCTCTATAACAAGGGCAGACTTACCACCGATGATCTTATTTTCTTCTGCTTGCTCAATAATGAGTTGTTTGCTATGGCACAAGGAGCAGAAAATCACTTTAGCCGACGATTGCCTAAGTGGATCAAGGATACCCTTACTTTCCCTGAGATCCTCTTGGAAGAGATCAGAACCCATATGCTCCAAGTAGAATTACAGCGTGGCGACTTGCCTACCGATGCCTCCGTATATATCAGTTCACTCAGTGAGATAGAGGGTGCCCAATACTTCTTTGAAGCCTTGGAACGAATGGGCAAGGAGCCTTTTGCTAAGGGTTATGGTAGTGGAGTGAGTAAGCGCTTTACTTTTAGCCGTATCTTGGAAGTAAGCCAACCGAGTGCTACCGATACTTTCACTGCCTTTAAGAAACACTTGGATGAGGTAAAGCTTGATAAGAAGCGCCTGGTGGAAGCGGCCTGCTATGCGCCTCACTGGACAGAGTGGATTGGTGACTACCTCAAGATCAAAAGTTTCCGTGAGGCTGTCTGGTGGTTTATCGCTCATACCACCGACTATATGGATGCAGAAAAAGAAACCATCGTCTCCCAATACTCCTCCGTACCCCGTGACGACTTTCAGCGTGGGGCTATCGATGTGGATTGGTACCACCGCGTGCATAAGGCAGTGGGCAAGGAAGGATGGAAGCTTATCCAAGAGTCGGCCAAGTATCTCTCCGAAGGTATGGGCTATCGTCGCGTAAAGCTCTATTCAGCGGTGCTTACAGGCGAGATTAAGCTAAGCGAAGTCATTCAGAAAATCACTGAAAAGCGAGACAAAGACTATGTCATGGCATTGGGTCTGGTGCCTATCAACAAGAAAAAAGAAGAGGAAGACTTAGTCAGCCGCTATAACCTCTTGCAGACTTTCCTCAAGGAAAGCAAACAGTTCGGGCAACAGCGCCAAGAGAGCGAGAAGAACGCCGTGGAGATAGGCTTGGATAACCTCTCCCGCAATGCAGGCTATGAAGATAGTATCCGCTTTAGCTGGGCAATGGAGGCCAAGGCTACCCAACAGATTATGGAAAAAGCCACCCTCACCTTGGACGATACTACGATTAGGCTGGTGATTGACGAGCAAGGCAAGGCAGAGCTGGAAGTCACCAAAGGCGACAAGACCCTCAAGTCTGTCCCTGATAAGTATAAGAAAAGCAAGGAGGTAGAAGCCCTTAAGGAAGGGAAAACCTACCTAACCAAGCAGTACAGCCGTACCCGCCTATCTTTGGAACAAGCGATGCTTAGCCAAACACTCTTTACTGTGGCTGAGCTACATCGTATCATGGAACACCCAGTGGTAAGAGCGATGCTCAGCAAGCTGGTACTCTTCAATCCTGAGACACAGGCTTCAGGCTTTTGGCAAGACGGGCATTTGCTCAATGCGGAAGGTGAAAAGGTAGCTCTCAAAGCAGATGACAAACTCCTGATTGCCCACCCAAGCCATTTGTTCTATGCGGTACAATGGGATTTGTACCAAAAGTATCTGTTTGACAAGGAACTCAAGCAACCTTTCAAGCAAGTATTCCGAGAATTGTATATTCCCACCAAGGATGAATTAGAAACCAGCAACCGCAGTGAGCGCTACCAAGGTCACCAAGTACAGCCCCAAAAGACGGTGGCACTGCTTCGTAGTCGTGGCTGGACGGTGAATTACGAAGAAGGACTCCAAAGAGTATATCATAAGGAAGGCTTCCGTGCGACGATCTATGCGGCAGCTGACTGGTATACCCCTTCGGATGTGGAAGCACCAACCTTAGAATATGTAGTCTTCTACAGTCTTAAGGATGGCAAGGAAGTGCCAATGAAGGAGATTAATCCGGTAATCTTCAGCGAGGTGATGCGTGATGTGGATTTGGTGGTGAGTGTTGCCCATGTAGGAGGGGTAGATCCTGAAGCCTCTCATAGTACGATGCAGATGCGAGCAGCCTTGGCCAGAGAGAGTGCGCGCCTCTTTAAGCTCACCAATGTGGAGGTTAAGGAGCGCCATATCCTTGTCAAGGGCAAGCTGGGCGAGTACAGCATCCACTTGGGCAGCAGTATGGTAAGCCGAGGAGGCTTACAGTTGAGTATCCTTGCGGTACAGAGCCAACACCGCGGACGGGTATTTCTACCTTTTGTGGACGACGATCCCAAGTCGGCAGAGATTATCTCCAAGATGCGCCTACTTGCCGAGGACGACAAGATCAAGGATCCTACTATCCTCAGACAGATAAAGTAAACAGAGGGCTGCGCCTATGTAGGGGTAAAATCTGCACGAGTAAGGGTACACCCACATGATGAAAGGCAAGCGTATCCCAATTTAATATAGTCAAGAGTTGAAATGTCTTATTTCTAATGCTCTAAGAAACAATTTATTGTCTCTTGCATAGGGTTAGAAGTTGGATAATTTCAACTCTTGATTGTTATTATTAATCCTTGCTCGATGTTAAAAATTCCTGTTCGTAATTAATTATGCACATTTCATGAATATTTTTGAAAAAAAATCCTTTTAATTAAAAATTTTTTATAACTTTGCTTTTTGATAGGTTTATAATAATTTCTTAGTAATAATAAAGGACTGAGGAAGAATCTATCCTATTGTGAACCAATTTTTTGCACAACAAAATCTAAAAATTTTTAATTATTTATCCTATGAAGACTAAACTTTTTAAGACAAAAAAATATACTGCCATGAGAAAGTATCTATATATATTGTTTGCCTTGTGTATGTTCCTTTCTTCTTTTGGGGTATGGGGACAACCTAATAATACACCCGTGTCACTCCGATGGAATAATGGAGGGCAAGCTGTTAAGGGGGATTTTATACAAATAGGTAATATACGTAATTTCTCTACAGAGGCTCAAAGTTCAGCTACTTTGAAAGTTCCGACACATAGTAGTTGTCTTCGTGTAAAATGGGCTGGATTGTATTGGTCAGCTTATGTTCCTATAGGAGATAGACACAATTCACGAATAGAACAGGTAAAATTTAAAATGCCTGGGGATACACAATTTCGTGATTTACGAGCAGATGTTCATATGTATTCAAATTTTGCTAATAGTGGAGACTCTTATAACTGTTTTAAAGATGTAACTTCTTTACTACAAAGTAAAGGTGCTAATTTTAATAATGGAGAATACACAGTTAGTGGCATTTATTCTCCCAATACAATAGGAAGTTGGGGAGGATGGACATTGATTGTTGTCTATGAGGATATACAAGCAGCTACTTCTAAAAAGATATATATATATGATGGAGCTGAATGGAATTTCTTTAATTATAATGGTACACAAACAAAAACAATTCCTATTACAGGATTTCAGACTCCTCCTGCACCAGCTCCCATTAAAGCTCGTATGGGTATATTTACAGGAGCCGGAGATAAAGGAACCTCATATACAGCAGGTGATGAAATACGGATAAATGAAGTAAAGCAAGGACAAGCCTCTAACCCTAATGCTTATAATGATTTTATGGATGAAACAATATCCTTTAATCATTCAGAAGCAGCAATGCCTCGAAATCCTAGTGTAACTAATCACATAGATATAGATATATTTGATATCCCAAACCCTAATAATTCTGTTATAAAGAATGGTGATACTTCCTTGACAATTAAATTTGTTGCTTCAGATGCTTATATAACCTATACAGTTGCTTTATCTGTTGATGCTATAGCCCCTCACATAGAAACACATAAGGAAGTACTAGGCTTAGAGAATGCTCAATGGAAAGATTTTACAGGGAAGACAACCGCATTTGGTGAAGCGCTCAAGTATCGTCTTAAGTTCCGTAATATAGGAAATGACAATGTCCGTGATGCTGTCTTGGAGGACTTACTTCCTAAAGGGGTAACCTATGAGAATTTTGAAACATTACCCTCGGGGGTGACTTTTGTTTCAGCAACACCCAATTATAATAATACAGGGCGGACCTTGGTGAAGTTCAATGTGTCACCTTCACTCTTACAACATTCTTCTACAGCACCTTTCTCGGCATCTATTACAATCAATGTGAAGGTACAGCCTGATTGTGCCAATCTTATTGACTTATGTTCCAATGAGTTCAAAAACCAAGCAGAAATGGTCTATCATGCGGTCTTGGACAATAAGGAATATCGCACGGGTTCATCCGCTACTACTGGGAGCGCTTGTGACCAAAATAACGAGAGTGCAACAATTTTCTTTGTCAAGGATGATACTTGTCAGGCTCAAGACTTGCCTTATTGTGGCAATATGACCCTAAAAGGAGGAGCTGGCTTTGCTGCATGGAAGTGGACTAAGGAGGGGCAGACTGGTACAATCGCTACCACTGAGGATCTCCAAATCTCGACCCCAGGGGTATATTGGGTAGAGCGTACACTGCCACCAGGAGGAAACCGTTGTAACAACCAGTTAAGAATAAAATATAATGTGCAGACACGTACTGGGGAAGAAAGACATCCTATGCGTGATGCTTCGTATGTCACTGAACGAAAGGTATGTAATAATACAGGGATAGAGTATCTCGGGGTTTCTGTATGTAATACCAATGTACCTATGGCTATCAACAATGCTACACTTTCGGATACGCAGGTGACTTGGTATCGATATAAGACCCAAAGAGCTGCAGATGACTGTCCTCCTCAGGTTGCTAACACAGGTATACAAACAGATAGTAACTGGGAGTTCATACATACAGGTAAGAATCTGAACATGACACCTGCCTTGGTGAAATATGCCAATGGTACAGAGTTCGCCGTGCGATTAGGGCATGCCAATTGTCCACTTACTTATCACTTCCGTGCCTATAAGGGAGAGGTTAATTATAATGCTATTGCTGAAAATATCATCTGTGGTACTGGGAAAATCAAAATAACAGGAATCCCTACAGGTTCTTTCCAATACAAGTTGCAAGGTCCTGCTTCTTCCAATTATACAGATATTCCTACTGGGCAGACAGCTATAGATATTCCTGTAACACAAGCAGGACACTATAAAGTGTATATTCGCCAAAAACTCACTGGAGGTGCTACACCTTTTCAAAATAATGTGTGTGAATATATTAAGGAAGTAGATGTATATGAATTAACTACTACTAATGCCTTTACTCTTACACAGGTAGAGGAGGTCAAGTGTGTGAGCTCCAATCCTAACACTGGAAAGATGCGTATAGTCTTGGATGCCAATGTCACTCTCCCTGTCAAGATAGAGGTGAAGAAGGGTACAACTCTTATACATACTTATACAGTAACTAATACTACCCAGCTTAACTCAGATAATATCCCTGCTACCAAGGCTGTCCTTCATTCACTTGCAGCAGGTAATAACTATTCAGTAACACTTACTCCTACCTACAAGACAGGCTGTTCTGTGACACAAAGTAATTTTGAGATTACTCAGATCCCTGAGCTGAAGATTAACAATGGAGCGGCCAAGACCATCACTTGTGGTTTAGAAAAGGAACTCACCGTTACCGTACAGGGAGGTAAGCTCAATTCTGTCAATGGGCGCTACCACTTCATCGTGGATGGTATTCATAATAATAATGTAAGTGAAGTCTTCGAGAACAAGGCAGGAACCCCTGAGGTACACACCTATACTCTCAAGATCAAAGATCCTTGGGCAGGACCTGGTTCTAAGATATATAAGGTAACAGTATATGATGAAAATAACTGTGCAGCGACAAAGAATATTACTTACACTTATCAGGAAAAACCAACCTTTGACCTTACCAAAGTGGTTGATGCAGTCTGTGGCCCTGCTACAGGTAGCCTGAAGGTGGATAACATCAATGCAAACTTTGTCACTACAGACTATACCATAAAGTATAAGTTGATCAAAAAGAACTCTAACGGCACTTGGCCTGATTGGTCGTCTCCAATCAAGGATCAATCAGATCCTACTTTTACGGGCTTGGCTCCTGGGGACTATCGTGCACGTATCTACTATACTAAGGGTACAGTAACCTGTCATTATCCAGAAGATTGTATCACTTATCAGCTTGAGAACGGACAGACTCGTACTGACTGTAACCCACCACATACCGATCCTAAAGAAGCCAACATAAGTGAGGGCAATGGACCTATCCGTGCATTTGCTGGGGTGATACAGCTTGCTTGTGATACACCACCTAACTCTGCAGAGATTTATGTGGCCAACGTAACAGGCGGAACTAATAATATATATGAATATAGTATCAATGGAGGAGCTTGGCAGACAACTAAGAGCTTTTCTAACCTTCGTCCTGATACCTATATAGTGCGGGTAAGAAATAAAGTAGCTGCCGGACAGCCTTTCTGTGAGTGGAGTAAGACCCTACAGGTGGAGGCGCCTATCGCCAAGCCTGTCCTTAGCAGTACGATAGAGTATGACTGCGAGGGAATCGCTCGTATGAAGGTCACTTCCAGCCGTACAGACTATAGCTACCTTACTGTACACACTCCTACCCATGGAGCAACACCAGGAGCTCTACCTACAACCCCTCCTACGGGAACATTCAATAATGGTACAGTACCCAATGTGGTCTTCCCAGCGATTACCACATCAGGTACCCAGACCGTAAGGGTGTTCTATAAGCAAACCGCAAATCCTAGCCCTATCGTCTTGATACAAGAAGATTTTGGGCAAGGGGAAAATAGGTGTGATCCGAATGTATACTCAGCTTACGCTTGTCAGCCTAACAAAAGTTCGTTCATCAATGATGGGGAATATGTGATTACTTCTTCCGAGAATGGAACGCTTGTCTTGAATAATGGTTGTTGGACAAAACCTAATGATCATACAGGGCTTACCAATGGGCGCTACTTGGCTATGAACGTAGGTAGTATAGGTTTCAATCGTCCTATCTATGTCAAAGAGGTAGAGGATGTCGTACCTACCCAACCTATTAAGTTCAAGATGTATGTATACAATCTCTGTCACTGTTCTTCTTGTGGCTCACCATCTTTCCAAATTCGTTTGGTGAATAAGCTAACAAATGCAGTGCTTTCAGAGTCTACTACTCTGGCTCCACCTATCAATGGTCATGATCCTAACGCATGGCATGAGTTCTCTGGTGAGTTAGCCTCTCCAGGGGTAACCTCCTTGCGTATTGAGATCGTCAGCAAGAGCCCTGTCATAGGGGGTAATGACCTTGCCTTGGACGATATCTATGTATACCAAGAGCCTAAGGCTTGTCCTAGTAGTTATGTAGACTTAACAGCTACTATAGAAGCAACAGATGCCAAGAAGATGAAAATCACCTCTCATACTACTATAGATGAGACTTGTAATGGTTTGAATGATGGTAAGCTTACCTTTGGGGTAGCCAACTATGGCAATGTGGCATATACTTGGAAGGTGGTAACTCGAGGCACTACTACCCAGGTACAGGGAGGCACTAATAACACAGCAGGTCTTACTGTGAACAACTTAGCTCCAGGTCTTTATACATTGAAGATTACCTCTGGACATCAGAAGAAGTTCAGCAATGATCAGGCTTGTGAGGTTACACAGGACTTTGAGATCAAGAGAAATGCTAAAGTAACAGTAACTCAGAATAGGACTATAGATTACCTAGACTGTAATATAGATAGGAAGCAGATGCTTATCTTCTCTCAGAATGCAACGGGTACTAACCAAGGAGTGTTCAACATCATGGGAGGTAAGCAGACACCGAGCGCGCCGCTGAGATATACGATTAAGGTAGTAAAAATTCCTTCAGGAGCTACCGATATTCTCACTCCAGATTCGAATGGAAACTACCGTTATGTAGTGGTAGCAGGTACTTACCAGATAACTATTACAGACGACAACAACTGTAATGGAGGTCATGGCACCTTCACCTACAAGGTAGAAGCACGCCATAAGATTGGTACTGTGAAAGCAGAGTACAAAAACTGTGTGGTTGCCAATGGTATAGGTGACATGGAGCTTAGCCACACTTTCATTGGAGGTGCAAGCAATGGCAAGCCAGTAACCTATGATTGGAAGAAACAGGGTGATGCTACATGGACAGCGGTGTCTGGTAATACCATTCCTAAAACAACCCTTGATGGTTGGACAAAAGGAGTTACCTACCTTATCCGAGCTAAGGATGAGTACAGCTGTGAGAAAGAGATAGAGGTATCAATCCCAGTAGAGATTGAGAACCTAACTACGGCAGACTATACCGTAGTTCATCCTGCGGCAGCCTGTCCTCCTAATCCAGTAACTCCAGGAAGTATCACAGTGAACCATGTACGAGGTGGTAGTTCAACCCCTACTTATCACTATGCTTTTGTACCAGCGGGTACTCCACCACAGGATAGTGACTATACAGCGACCAACGCGAAGTCAGGTATTACCACGGGTGGTGATTGGGATGTATATATTAAGGATATAGCGGCAACACCTCCTACTTGTGGTAAGAAAGTGACCACAACACCTATTCATATTGAAGATCCAGTACCTACAGGAGGTGATTTAGATCCTTCAGGCACTATCAAGCATACATCCTTCAGTGCTACCTGTGAAGATGGACAGGGTGGTAGCTTGGTGATTGAGCGTTTCCGTGGTAAAGGAGGGTTCCGTGTGGAAGTAACCAAAACAGCTCCTGCGGCTTTGCCAACAGTAACCTATCGTATTCCTAAGGTAGCAGTAGCAGGTAAGGTAACGATCAATCCAACTACGGGAGAGATGGTAGTAACAGGCTATGTGATAGACAACTTATCCAAAGGAACCTACAAGGTAGAGATATACGACGAGGGTAATAGTAACTGTGCTGTTCCAGGGATGGTGGGTAAATCCTTTACCATTGCAGATATGAGTATTAACTTCTCTCCTTCAGGAGCAGTGACTCAGTCTAACCCTAACTGTACAGATACTACTATGGCCTTTGCTCTAAAGGCAACTAGTACCATAGTTCCAGCCAGTGAGTATGAGATAGTATACCGCTTGGTACGACATAATGGAGCTCCAGTAACCAATGGAGACGAACAGTGGAAGACAGAAGCACAGCGACCTATACAGGCACCATACACAGGTCAAGGCTTGGTAGGAGCGATGTATGGAGGTGTGGCCATAGGAGATAAGTTTACCGCTCAGATAGGAGTAAGAAGGAAGTCTGACAATGCCGTGGTATGTACAAAGGATATTCCTGAGTTTACCCTTGCACGTCGAGCTAATGATTTGACCCTTACACCTAAGGTAAATGCTAATTGTAGTAATTTTGATTTGGATGTGAAGTTTGGTGCTACGGGAACTTATCACAAGGTAACCTTCTATCTTAACTATGATAATATTGCCCATACAGCAGAAATGACCTCAGGGCCTCATAGTAACTATGCAGCAGGAACTACCTACACTTTCACTGGCCTTCAGAAGGGTAGGAATTATACAGTAAATGTAGTCTATGAGACTTCTTCTTCTTCAGGAGAATGTAACGAAGGTTTGGAAGTACCTACAAACTCTGCCAATACCCCTGCTATTCAGGTGGATAACTCAGCAAGTAGAGGAGTGGCTTGTGATAATGCAAGCACACCAGTGAACATACGTTTCCACGTCACCCTTACTACAGGGGGAGGAGGAGCCTTACCTTATAAGATTTATGAAAAGACCAATACAGGTCTCACACAGGTAGGTACAGGTACAGCGAACCCAACTCCAGCGGGATCCAATACCTATGAGATCTCTTACAACAGACCTACACCGCTTCCTGCGACAGGTCAACCCTATGTGATATCCTTCACTGCAGCGGGTTGTGATTCTTATAGTGGAGATATCACAGTGACCCCACCAGCAGCAGGTCGTGCATTGACTCCTGGTACTCTCTCAGTAGTGGCAGCGAAGACCAAACCAATGAACTGTCAGGATGGTACAGCCAAACTCACTGTCAAGGGTGGAGCAACAGGCGGATATGGACCATTTACATATAGCTTGTTGATGGAAGATAACATAACAGCACCTTCCACTTCCTTCTTAAGAAGAAATATAGTAAAACGTAATATAACAGATCTTACTACTGATGTAGAATTTGATCTTAGAGAGACAGATTTCAATGTAACGGGTACCAACTGGTGGAGTACAGTATTCCCAACCTTGACCTTCAAGGTAAGAATTACCGATCAGGCAACAGGTTGTGAGGTAACTGCTACCGCAAGTGGTAATGCCTTAGGTAAGTTCCTCTCTAGCAAGCATACTGCTACAGCGACCTTGGATATCAACAAGACTGCTACAGGAGCGAATGCTTGTGATGCCAACGATGTGAACTATAAGCTGAAGATTACCTTGTCGAATATCAATGCGACAGTGGGTACGGCACTTACCTTTGCTGATTACGAATACTCTATTGATGGAGGAGGTACCTATACGACCTTCCCAGCCGCAACGGTTGAGGTAGATATACCAGCGCTCTTTGATCAGAATAAGGTTAAGGTAAGATCTAAAGAGAGTCTTTGTGAAGCGAACATTACTTATGCAGGAGGAACGCCACCGGGAGCTAACGAGCGTTTGACATATCCTAAGCTTAAGTTTACCGCTGAGAAGAAGACGGATATGGCTTGTGACAATGCAGGGGTATATACAGCGACGTTTGACTTGAAGATCACTAGTGGTTCAGACTTTGTGACCTCACCTACGGTACCTGCACCATTTACACCAGCAGGTAATCGTTATCTGATCAAGGTAACTGAGGGTACAGGAGTAGCCGCAGGCACAAGAAATGCCTTGACCACAGCACCAGCAGGTACTACCTTTACCACAGCGGTAACCCCTGTAGGTACAAATTTACATAACCAGGAGATTAAGGTAACTTATACAGTACCACCATTCCCAACAGCACCAATTACGTACAACGTATGGGTGAAGGATTTGGGTAACAAGTATTGTGATGAGTATGTAGCCAGTGCGCCTATTGTGGTGAATCCTGCGGAAGATCCTAACAATCTAAAGGCACGCCATACGATAGACCCAGCGAAGATTAGCAATGTAGTAGGTTGTACCCCAGGAGGTACTACTGGTAGCTTTGAGTTTACCCGTACCATTACCACAGGAAGAGAGAATGTATCCTTTGTATATGAGTTATACTACAGTACGACAGGAGCTGCAAGTTCATTTATAGGATCAGGTACAGTAGGTGATGGAGACATCATAGAGCGTACTACAAGTACAGTTCGCTATAAGGTAACAGGACTTAAGGCGGGTTACTACCAGCTCAGAGTGAAGAGCTCAGCCAATGGTAGTTGTGGTCAGGATGTTACAGGCTTCTCTGGAGGGGTAGTTCAGATAACAGAACGTCCTATCCCAGCCTTTGATGCCAACCCACCTGCCAACCCAGGTATAGAGATTGTTCAGGCAGGTTGTGGTGCTGCCACTTCCTATGGGGTAACGCCTAAGCAGTCCAATGCACAGCTCTACCTCAATATTAAGGGAGGTACTGCACCTTATAAGGTAGAGATTTATGAGGCAGGTAATGTAATCCTTACTCAGACAGTAACCTCTACTACACCTCCAGCACCTTACCCAGGACCTACAGTGTACACAGCGAATGCCACTATAGACCTTCCTGCTAAGGATGTGGATTATACGATAGTAGTAAAAGTAACGGATGCGAACGGATGTGTATTGGCTATTCCAGGTTCATTCGTAGGAACTGTTAAGACACTACAAAAGATCACAGGGGCAACCTTCCATCGTACCCAACAGATGAGCTGTCAGCCAACGGGTACGGAACAGGTGACCATGACAGTGACCCGTACGAATGGTTCAAATACAGGAGGATACAATGTATATATAAGAAAGATGACCGGAGCAGGAGCTCCTACTGAGGTAGCAGGCTATGACTCAGCTGCCAGAACAGCGGGTACTGCTCAGATAGGGGGTACAGGGGTAGGTACGATTACCTTCCCTCAGATCGCCGAAGAAAGTGCCGATTATGAGATTACCTTGACCGATAAGGATACAGGATGTACTTTTGTGGTACCAAGTGGATATAGAGTAGAGAAGGCTAAAGCACCACGAGTGAACTTCTTTGTAACGGCAGGAATCTGTGGAGATACTGCTTCACCTGCTCCAGGTACAGTTGGTGTAACCTTCAGAGTAGAAGTAGAAGGGGAAATAGGTACTGGAGGATATACTTGGTTTGTGAAGAAGTCAGGAGGAACTACCTATGGTACCCAGACAGGGCATGGAGCTTCAGACCAGATGACCGTACATATACCTGTAGGAGATGTACCACAGGGTACTGCGATAACTTTTGAGACTGAGGTAACTGTAGTGGGTACACAGTGTAAGACAGCGGCGCAGCTTACAGCTACCCGTCCACAGAATATCAATGCAGTGAGCAAGGTATTGCGCTATATGACTTACTGTAATGGAGAAGCTCAGAACGATGCTCAGATAGGGGTTACCTCAGCTCCGACAGGAGGTTGGGGAGCACCATACCAATACCGAGTAGTAACCGATGGTAATGCAGGTAGCTTCACCGATCAGATGACCTTTACCGTAGGGGTGGGTACCCACTATATAGAAGTGAGAGACTCACGCGGATGTACAAGGAAATTGGATAGCTTTACCTTTGTGCCTTACCATGGTCCATCTATGCAGCTACAAGCACCGAATGCACCAACAGCGACCAAGATACCAAGCTGTGTAGGCTCTCAGGATGGAGAGATTAAGCTCACTGGGGTAATAGGAGGTAGTGTAACAGCTACCACACCATCACCTTCAGGATCTACACCAACGTTGATAGAAGGACGCTTGTCTTACGAGTTGTTCGATGCGACCACAGAAAGATCCTTAGGTAGAATCTTGCCAGATGATAACCCAACCACTCGTGGTACGGTAACCTTCTCTGGTTTAGGAGCTGGTAAGTACTTTATCAGAATCACCTCGGATATGCTTTGTGCCGATGACAAGGTTGATTCACAACCTGTAACAGTCAATGACCCAGGTACAATCATTGCCAGAGCGGAATTGACTAAGTACCCAGGCTGTAATACAGCAGGTGACATCACCGTACAGATAGAGGGCAGACCGAATATGAATCCTACAAGAGGTACTTATAAGGTAGAACTCTATGACATTAGTGCAGGTCGTCCAGGTACTTTAGTGCCAGTAACCCCAACTATTACGGGAGCTTACCAGACAGGAGTAACGGCTGTCTTTGCCGCAGCAGTAACTACACCAGTAAGCTCGGATAGAGTATACTATGCTAAGGTAATGGATAACGGTGGAGGTACAGGTGCTTGCGAAGGAGAATCCAACGAGGTACATGTAGCCAAAGTGAATCCGATAGATGGCGCTATAGATAATGATAAGAGTGTGACAAGCCTCAAGTGCTATGGTAGCTCTTATGGTAAGATTGTGGTAACAGCTACAGGAGGTAAGAACGATGAGCCTTATGTCTTTACCCTTAAGAGAAATGGAAGTGTTGTACCAGGCTTATCTACACCGAATCCGAATGCACAAGGAGTATTTGAAGGACTTGATGCCTCTGATGACTATAGCGTAGAGATTAGCCAAGCCGTGGGAGTATGTATTCCTAAGGTAGTTCAAGTACCGATAAAACAAGAAACCAAGTACACGGTAGAATACGAAGTGAAACAGGTGACTTGTAACGGAGATCATGATGGTTCTATCGAGATCACTACAACTTCAGGTCAGACCAAACTTGATGGTACTCAGAGAAAGCTTACCTATGCGATTAGTCCTCGCTTAGACCGCTTCTTGGACAATGGTGGTAAGTTCGAAGGCTTAGCTCCAGGTAAGTACTATGTGATTGTACAGGATGAAAATGGTTGTCGTCCTAATGAGATTAAGGAGAAAGGTCAACCTACACCACTTGGAACCGATATTATAGAGTTTACCATCACCGAACCGGATCCGCTAAGCGTAACAGTACGTATGGATACGGTAGAGCACGAAAGCTGTGCTGGAAGCAATGACGGAAAGGCTTACTTGCGAGTGATTGGAGGAACACCACTAAGAACAGTGGGCAATGATAAGGTATACGAATACTCTAAGGATGGAGGCACTACATGGGTTGAATACCATAGTGATGGTAATGGTACCCTCATAGATGGCTTAGCCCCTGGCGACCATACCATCAAGATAAGAGATAAGAATGGCTGTCAAGCCGAAGCAACCCTTACCATAGAAGCGGGCTCAGAGGTGACCCTCAAGCTCAGCGAAGGTAAGTACGAGTGTGTGAACAATGTGATTAAGTATGTGGTAGAGGCCAGTGTAGAACCTGCATCAGCAGCGCTTAATGTACGTTACTTGCTCGATGGAGTAGCTCATAACAATACCCGCTTTGAGTTGGATGTGGATCTTCAGACCAATACAACTAAGAGCTATGTAATCTCTGTAATCCATAAGGTAGCAGGTCATGGAGAATGTAGAAAAGACTCTGCACCGATTCTGGTAGCTCCAAAGACACCGCTTAAGGCGCAGGCAGATAAGATCACTAGCGTAAGCTGTCACGATGGCGCTGATGGTTCCTTCGAGGTAGTAGCTCAGGGAGGCTCAGGTAAGTACGAATATGGACTTAAACAAGCCGATGGCTCTTACAGATGGCAGGGTACGAACAACCAGTTCAAGGACCTTTCTGTAGGCTCTTACACGGTAGGAGTGAAAGATACAGAATATGGATGTATCTATGAGGTAGTCAATACAGCGATCATCGCACCTACACCGATACTGATCACTCAGAATAGCATCACCCATGTAGGATGTAAGGGCGAAGCCAATGGAGAGATAGAGTATGTACTCAAGGGAGGAAATCCTCAGTATAGCTGGGAGGTATTCTTCGAAAACGGAGAAAGCACTTCTAAGCGAGGTACAGGAGAGAGAGAAGCTACACCATTCAAGATACAAGGTCTTAAGGCTGGTAAATACCTCTTGGTGGTGAAAGACGCTAAGGGTTGTAGCCAGAAGAAAGAGTTTGAGATCATAGAAGGGGTAGACCTCAAAGGAGTGATCACACAACACTATCAGTGTAATGCGGATATCAGTGAGAACAACAAGGTCTTGGTAGTGGATGGTTCAGGTCCTAATAGTGACACAGCTGCCGAAGCTACTTACGATGTATATGTATCGGTAACGACTCCATACTTGGTAATCAACCCAAGTTCAGGAGGAGCGATAAACCGCTTGCGATATGCGATTACCACCCAGGGTGGATCCCCAATCCAGCGATATGAGTTCAATGGAACTACGCCTACAGGAACTGATAATACGCACAATATGTACAAGATAGCCCATGCATCGCTACTTGCACAGCTCAATGCGGTACGTCCGTTGCAAGAAGGCTTGAACAAATACGAATTGCACTTGTACTATTTCAATAAGGATAACCCAGCGATGAGTGATCCGCCATTGTGTCAGGAAGTGAGAGAACTCAATATTGAGTACTATCCACCGATCAAGATCACCAACCAGAGTATCGCCAACGACCTTAACTTAGTAAAAGTGAAAGTAGAGGGAGGTAAAGAGCGCTATACGGTATACTTTAGTGGAGCTCAATACCACACAGGAGAAGAGGTTAAGGCGCACTATGTACAGAAGGTGGACGATGTGAAGGCAGGAGATGAGGTAGTTTACTACGTACAGAAGACGGATTATGAAGAGGTGAACCCAGCCACAGGCAAGGTAGAGAAGAAAGTCCGTGTATATGTAGAGGACAGCAAGGGCGAGCTCAAGCAAGAGAATGGAGGCAAGCAGGTATGTGCTCATTCAGTATTTATCTATAAGGAATATATGGATGTGGTGATACCGAACTACTTCACACCGAATGGAGATGGCGAGTATGACACATGGGCACCGTTGAACTTGGCCAGCTATCCACATGCCGAAACGATCATCTATGACCGCTACGGCCGCCAGATAGCGACCTTGAACAACCGTCAAGAGTGGGATGGTACCTACGGAGGCGAACCACTTCCAACGGGAGATTACTGGTATGTACTTCGTCTGAACGAGCCAGATGACAGCCGTACCTTCAAAGGCCACTTCACCCTTTATAGGTAGCGATCAATGA
>NZ_ACLQ01000011.1 GCF_000174755.1 Capnocytophaga gingivalis ATCC 33624 | reverse complement strand
TGTACCCCAGGAGGTACTACTGGTAGCTTTGAGTTTACCCGTACCATTACCACAGGAAGAGAGAATGTATCCTTTGTATATGAGTTATACTACAGTACGACAGGAGCTGCAAGTTCATTTATAGGATCAGGTACAGTAGGTGATGGAGACATCATAGAGCGTACTACAAGTACAGTTCGCTATAAGGTAACAGGACTTAAGGCGGGTTACTACCAGCTCAGAGTGAAGAGCTCAGCCAATGGTAGTTGTGGTCAGGATGTTACAGGCTTCTCTGGAGGGGTAGTTCAGATAACAGAACGTCCTATCCCAGCCTTTGATGCCAACCCACCTGCCAACCCAGGTATAGAGATTGTTCAGGCAGGTTGTGGTGCTGCCACTTCCTATGGGGTAACGCCTAAGCAGTCCAATGCACAGCTCTACCTCAATATTAAGGGAGGTACTGCACCTTATAAGGTAGAGATTTATGAGGCAGGTAATGTAATCCTTACTCAGACAGTAACCTCTACTACACCTCCAGCACCTTACCCAGGACCTACAGTGTACACAGCGAATGCCACTATAGACCTTCCTGCTAAGGATGTGGATTATACGATAGTAGTAAAAGTAACGGATGCGAACGGATGTGTATTGGCTATTCCAGGTTCATTCGTAGGAACTGTTAAGACACTACAAAAGATCACAGGGGCAACCTTCCATCGTACCCAACAGATGAGCTGTCAGCCAACGGGTACGGAACAGGTGACCATGACAGTGACCCGTACGAATGGTTCAAATACAGGAGGATACAATGTATATATAAGAAAGATGACCGGAGCAGGAGCTCCTACTGAGGTAGCAGGCTATGACTCAGCTGCCAGAACAGCGGGTACTGCTCAGATAGGGGGTACAGGGGTAGGTACGATTACCTTCCCTCAGATCGCCGAAGAAAGTGCCGATTATGAGATTACCTTGACCGATAAGGATACAGGATGTACTTTTGTGGTACCAAGTGGATATAGAGTAGAGAAGGCTAAAGCACCACGAGTGAACTTCTTTGTAACGGCAGGAATCTGTGGAGATACTGCTTCACCTGCTCCAGGTACAGTTGGTGTAACCTTCAGAGTAGAAGTAGAAGGGGAAATAGGTACTGGAGGATATACTTGGTTTGTGAAGAAGTCAGGAGGAACTACCTATGGTACCCAGACAGGGCATGGAGCTTCAGACCAGATGACCGTACATATACCTGTAGGAGATGTACCACAGGGTACTGCGATAACTTTTGAGACTGAGGTAACTGTAGTGGGTACACAGTGTAAGACAGCGGCGCAGCTTACAGCTACCCGTCCACAGAATATCAATGCAGTGAGCAAGGTATTGCGCTATATGACTTACTGTAATGGAGAAGCTCAGAACGATGCTCAGATAGGGGTTACCTCAGCTCCGACAGGAGGTTGGGGAGCACCATACCAATACCGAGTAGTAACCGATGGTAATGCAGGTAGCTTCACCGATCAGATGACCTTTACCGTAGGGGTGGGTACCCACTATATAGAAGTGAGAGACTCACGCGGATGTACAAGGAAATTGGATAGCTTTACCTTTGTGCCTTACCATGGTCCATCTATGCAGCTACAAGCACCGAATGCACCAACAGCGACCAAGATACCAAGCTGTGTAGGCTCTCAGGATGGAGAGATTAAGCTCACTGGGGTAATAGGAGGTAGTGTAACAGCTACCACACCATCACCTTCAGGATCTACACCAACGTTGATAGAAGGACGCTTGTCTTACGAGTTGTTCGATGCGACCACAGAAAGATCCTTAGGTAGAATCTTGCCAGATGATAACCCAACCACTCGTGGTACGGTAACCTTCTCTGGTTTAGGAGCTGGTAAGTACTTTATCAGAATCACCTCGGATATGCTTTGTGCCGATGACAAGGTTGATTCACAACCTGTAACAGTCAATGACCCAGGTACAATCATTGCCAGAGCGGAATTGACTAAGTACCCAGGCTGTAATACAGCAGGTGACATCACCGTACAGATAGAGGGCAGACCGAATATGAATCCTACAAGAGGTACTTATAAGGTAGAACTCTATGACATTAGTGCAGGTCGTCCAGGTACTTTAGTGCCAGTAACCCCAACTATTACGGGAGCTTACCAGACAGGAGTAACGGCTGTCTTTGCCGCAGCAGTAACTACACCAGTAAGCTCGGATAGAGTATACTATGCTAAGGTAATGGATAACGGTGGAGGTACAGGTGCTTGCGAAGGAGAATCCAACGAGGTACATGTAGCCAAAGTGAATCCGATAGATGGCGCTATAGATAATGATAAGAGTGTGACAAGCCTCAAGTGCTATGGTAGCTCTTATGGTAAGATTGTGGTAACAGCTACAGGAGGTAAGAACGATGAGCCTTATGTCTTTACCCTTAAGAGAAATGGAAGTGTTGTACCAGGCTTATCTACACCGAATCCGAATGCACAAGGAGTATTTGAAGGACTTGATGCCTCTGATGACTATAGCGTAGAGATTAGCCAAGCCGTGGGAGTATGTATTCCTAAGGTAGTTCAAGTACCGATAAAACAAGAAACCAAGTACACGGTAGAATACGAAGTGAAACAGGTGACTTGTAACGGAGATCATGATGGTTCTATCGAGATCACTACAACTTCAGGTCAGACCAAACTTGATGGTACTCAGAGAAAGCTTACCTATGCGATTAGTCCTCGCTTAGACCGCTTCTTGGACAATGGTGGTAAGTTCGAAGGCTTAGCTCCAGGTAAGTACTATGTGATTGTACAGGATGAAAATGGTTGTCGTCCTAATGAGATTAAGGAGAAAGGTCAACCTACACCACTTGGAACCGATATTATAGAGTTTACCATCACCGAACCGGATCCGCTAAGCGTAACAGTACGTATGGATACGGTAGAGCACGAAAGCTGTGCTGGAAGCAATGACGGAAAGGCTTACTTGCGAGTGATTGGAGGAACACCACTAAGAACAGTGGGCAATGATAAGGTATACGAATACTCTAAGGATGGAGGCACTACATGGGTTGAATACCATAGTGATGGTAATGGTACCCTCATAGATGGCTTAGCCCCTGGCGACCATACCATCAAGATAAGAGATAAGAATGGCTGTCAAGCCGAAGCAACCCTTACCATAGAAGCGGGCTCAGAGGTGACCCTCAAGCTCAGCGAAGGTAAGTACGAGTGTGTGAACAATGTGATTAAGTATGTGGTAGAGGCCAGTGTAGAACCTGCATCAGCAGCGCTTAATGTACGTTACTTGCTCGATGGAGTAGCTCATAACAATACCCGCTTTGAGTTGGATGTGGATCTTCAGACCAATACAACTAAGAGCTATGTAATCTCTGTAATCCATAAGGTAGCAGGTCATGGAGAATGTAGAAAAGACTCTGCACCGATTCTGGTAGCTCCAAAGACACCGCTTAAGGCGCAGGCAGATAAGATCACTAGCGTAAGCTGTCACGATGGCGCTGATGGTTCCTTCGAGGTAGTAGCTCAGGGAGGCTCAGGTAAGTACGAATATGGACTTAAACAAGCCGATGGCTCTTACAGATGGCAGGGTACGAACAACCAGTTCAAGGACCTTTCTGTAGGCTCTTACACGGTAGGAGTGAAAGATACAGAATATGGATGTATCTATGAGGTAGTCAATACAGCGATCATCGCACCTACACCGATACTGATCACTCAGAATAGCATCACCCATGTAGGATGTAAGGGCGAAGCCAATGGAGAGATAGAGTATGTACTCAAGGGAGGAAATCCTCAGTATAGCTGGGAGGTATTCTTCGAAAACGGAGAAAGCACTTCTAAGCGAGGTACAGGAGAGAGAGAAGCTACACCATTCAAGATACAAGGTCTTAAGGCTGGTAAATACCTCTTGGTGGTGAAAGACGCTAAGGGTTGTAGCCAGAAGAAAGAGTTTGAGATCATAGAAGGGGTAGACCTCAAAGGAGTGATCACACAACACTATCAGTGTAATGCGGATATCAGTGAGAACAACAAGGTCTTGGTAGTGGATGGTTCAGGTCCTAATAGTGACACAGCTGCCGAAGCTACTTACGATGTATATGTATCGGTAACGACTCCATACTTGGTAATCAACCCAAGTTCAGGAGGAGCGATAAACCGCTTGCGATATGCGATTACCACCCAGGGTGGATCCCCAATCCAGCGATATGAGTTCAATGGAACTACGCCTACAGGAACTGATAATACGCACAATATGTACAAGATAGCCCATGCATCGCTACTTGCACAGCTCAATGCGGTACGTCCGTTGCAAGAAGGCTTGAACAAATACGAATTGCACTTGTACTATTTCAATAAGGATAACCCAGCGATGAGTGATCCGCCATTGTGTCAGGAAGTGAGAGAACTCAATATTGAGTACTATCCACCGATCAAGATCACCAACCAGAGTATCGCCAACGACCTTAACTTAGTAAAAGTGAAAGTAGAGGGAGGTAAAGAGCGCTATACGGTATACTTTAGTGGAGCTCAATACCACACAGGAGAAGAGGTTAAGGCGCACTATGTACAGAAGGTGGACGATGTGAAGGCAGGAGATGAGGTAGTTTACTACGTACAGAAGACGGATTATGAAGAGGTGAACCCAGCCACAGGCAAGGTAGAGAAGAAAGTCCGTGTATATGTAGAGGACAGCAAGGGCGAGCTCAAGCAAGAGAATGGAGGCAAGCAGGTATGTGCTCATTCAGTATTTATCTATAAGGAATATATGGATGTGGTGATACCGAACTACTTCACACCGAATGGAGATGGCGAGTATGACACATGGGCACCGTTGAACTTGGCCAGCTATCCACATGCCGAAACGATCATCTATGACCGCTACGGCCGCCAGATAGCGACCTTGAACAACCGTCAAGAGTGGGATGGTACCTACGGAGGCGAACCACTTCCAACGGGAGATTACTGGTATGTACTTCGTCTGAACGAGCCAGATGACAGCCGTACCTTCAAAGGCCACTTCACCCTTTATAGGTAGTGATTAATGTTCAATGATTAATGATTAATGATCACTGATTAATCCTTAAAGAAGGGAATAACAATAACTGAAAAGAGACCTTCCAGTAATGGAAGGTCTCTTTTTATTGTTACAACTCCCCATATCCTCTGCCCACCGTTTACTGCTTACTGTCGCATGCACCAGTATAGGGCGATTTGCAAATCGCCCCTACAACAGGACGCAACAACCCTCATACCAATATAGAGAACCTCTGCTCACTCTTCGTTTTTCATTTTTCACTTTTCATTTTTCAATGACCTCTGTTGACTAAATTAACAATTAGCAATTGATAATTAACAATTAAAAATTGTATATTTGCCCTCTAAAATCACCATATGAAAATAAAGAAATGGATAGGAGCTTTTTTCCTATGGATTACAGGCTGGAAAGTAGTATTAGAAGGAGAGGATAAGGTGCTCAATCGCTGTGTGTTAGTCGTGGCTCCCCACACTTCCAATTGGGAGTTTGTCTTGGGAATATTGGCCTATTGGAAGTTGGATAAGCCCATCAAGCTCATCATTAAGGACGCTCATACTAAGGCATGGTATGGATGGCTTGTTCGTAAGTTAGGAGGTATAGGGATTAACCGCTCCCAGCGGAACCATTTAGTTGAGTTTGTCACTGAGCAGTTCAAAAAGGAAGATTTTAGTTTGGTCGTAACTCCTGAAGGCACCCGTTCCAGAGTGGACAAATGGCGTATGGGCTTCTACCATATGGCACTTACCGCCCAAGTGCCTATTGTATTAGGTGCTGGAGATTTCAAAAAGAAGACAATTTTTATAGGGAAAACCATTCCCTTTACTGATTTGCAGACACGCTCAAAAGAGAGCATTATTGATGAAATACGAGAGTATTACCGAGACAAAAACCCAAAATATCCTCAGCAGTGGAATCCTGATTTCAGTTGTTAGTGCTCAGTAGCCAGAGGATAGTAGTCATTAATCATTGATTATTTTTGCAGCTGCTTCCAACTGTTCATACCATTCCTCTCCAAACTTACGGATTAGTGCTTCTTTGACAAACTGGTAGATAGGTACTTGGAGTTTGCGTCCCAGTACACAGGCATCTTTACAGATACTCCAGCGATCATAGTTTACCGCTACAAAGGAGCTGTATTGTTTCAGACGAATTGGGTAGAGATGGCAGGAGATAGGCTTTTTCCAGTCTATTACACCCTCGCGATAGGCTTGCTCTATCCCACAAAGGACGATTCCCTTTTCATCTCTGACGACATAGGCGCATTCGCCTCCTCCAATCAGTGGGGTCTCCCATTCACCATCGATCCCTCGGATGGCTGTGCCTTGTGCCTCAATTGCTTGGCGTCCTGCTGCACTTAAAAAGGGAGCCACCTTAGGGTAGATACGTTCGAGGATAGCTACTTCCTCCTGCTCTACAGGAGCTCCGGCATCCCCCTCCACGCAGCAAGCACCCTTGCATGCATCTAAGTTGCAGACAAAATCTTTTTCTATAATCTCCTCCGAGATTAGAGTATCGTTTATTTCTATCATAATCTAATTTAGGCAATAGGGTAATAGTAAAGTCGCATAAGGGAGTATGTGGGAGAGAAGAGGTGTAAGGACAAACCTCAATTTACTCGCCTATGCATACAAGCAACATTAACTATTAATCATTGAACATTAACTATTAATCATTATTCTTGTGGTCATAGTAACATTACAAAGAGATAAGTGTATAGGTTGTAATTATTGCGTGGAGATGGCTCCAGAGCAATTCCAGATGAGCAAAAAGGACGGAAAGACTGTCCTGTTGCGTTCGACTGAAAAAAAAGGGCTTTTTCACCCTCAAATCACATGATGATAGCATCTTTGAGGCTTGTGAAAATGCCCAAAAAGCATGCCCTGTCAAGATTATTTCTACCAAGAAAATCTGAGCGTATTTACACAACTTCTGCAACGACAAAGGTGCTCCCTCCTACATAGACAAAGTCTGTGACTTTGGCCTCTTGCTGTGCCTTGGTAAGCGCTTCCTTGACCGAGGAGAATACAACTCCCTCAATGCCATACTCTCGTGCTTTTTCTTGTAGCACAGTAGCATCCAAGCCTCTATCTATCTGTGGTTTACAGAAATAATAACGTGCATTCTTCGGTAACATGGGTAGGATAGAGCTTAGGTCTTTTTCCTTGACAAATCCCAGTACCATATGTAGAGTGTCGTATTTCTCTTGCTGCAGTTGGGAGAGAATTTCTGTAAATCCATGAGCATTATGAGCTGTATCGCATATTGTCTTAGGGGCTTCTCCCAAGAGCTGCCAGCGCCCCATAAGGTGAGTATTAGCCACGATATGGGAGAGTCCTTTTTCGATATGTTCCTCTGTAATCTTCCAACCTTTTTGCTGTAACACACGCAGGGTCTGTACAATTCCCTTGATATTTTTCGCCTGATATCCCCCTTTCAGATCCATAGTATAGGGCACCTCAAGGGAGTTGGCAAAGTAGATTTCGCTTTCCTTCTCTAAAGCTACTTGCTTGAATACAGGAGCGGTAAGTGGGTGAAACTCACTGATAACCACCGGTATCTGTCGCTTGATGATTCCTGCCTTTTCTCGGGCAATTTCCTCTAAAGTATTGCCCAAAATCTCAGTATGATCTTTGCCTATATTGGTGATGAGGGAGACTATAGGGGTGATGATATTGGTCGAATCCAATCTGCCGCCTAATCCTACTTCTATTACCGCTATATCCACTCTCTCACGGGCAAAGTAATCAAAGGCCATGCCCACAGTAACCTCAAAGAAGGAAAGGTCTTCACCCTCCATATATTCCTTATTTTCTTCTACAAAGTGAACCACAGCTTCCTCAGGGATATCTACTCCATTGATTTTGATACGTTCGCGAAAATCCTTCAAGTGAGGCGAGGTATATAGTCCTACTTTGTAGCCAGCTTCCTGTAGTACAGAGGCAAGGGCATGAGAGGATGAACCTTTGCCGTTGGTACCCGCTATATGTAGGCAGGGAAAGTGCTCTTGTGGGTTGCCCAAGTGGTCACACAGAAGAAGTATATTGTCCAATTTGCCTCGGAAGGCAGCGCGTCCTTTTTCTTGATACATAGGCAGATGTGCCCAGAGCCAGTCTATTGTTTCTAAGTAAGTCATCAGTGTATATAGTATTTTTCTATGTTCTCAATGCGCACACTCTCAGGGACAAGAAGGGTATAGTCACCTCGGTTGCGTATCACATCCCGCACAATGGAGGAAGAGATGTGCGAGGTCTGTACCGCTGTAAGCAGAAAAAGGGTCTCTACTCCAGCCAAATCTCGGTTGGTATGGGCGATGGCACGCTCAAATTCGAAATCAGCTGGGTTGCGTAATCCTCTGAGAATAAATGGAATATCCAGCTTCTTACAAAAATCTACCGTAAGACCTTGGTAGCTCACTACTTTTACTTTTTCATTTCCTGCAAAAGCCTTTTCTATAAAAGCCATGCGCTCCTCTGTGGTGAACATATAGCGCTTGTCTGCATTCTCACCTACTGCAACTACAATCTCATCGAAAAGGGCTGTAGCTCGGCAGATAATGTCATAGTGCCCCAAGGTTATAGGGTCAAAAGAGCCTGGAAAAAGAGCCTTCTTCATAGTGTGTTATTATCCGTTGTTTTCAGGGAGCAAAGGTAAGAAAAAGAACTTATTTTTCTTGGTTATTCCGAAAAAAAATGCGTACTTTGCAGAAATTTCTGTGTGATGAAAAAACTCATTCTATTGGCCTCTGGTAATGGCTCTAATGCGGAGAGGATTGTAACTTATTTTAAGGAAAATGCCTTGGCTGAAGTCTCTTTTATTCTTACCAATAACCCCAAGGCAGGGGTGATAGGTCGTGCAGAACGCTTGGGAATCCCTTGTATGATTTTTGATAGAAAGGATTTCTATGAATCTACCTATATATTGGAGCTTCTTGAGCGCGAACAGCCGGATTTGATCGTCTTGGCAGGTTTCTTGTGGAAGTGCCCAGAGAATATCATTGCGCGTTTTCCTAACAAAATAGTCAATATACATCCTTCTCTGTTGCCTAAGTATGGAGGGAAAGGCATGTATGGTATGTATGTACACGAGGCTGTGATTGCTGCCCAAGAGAAGGAGAGTGGAATTACGATTCATTACGTCAATGAGCACTACGATGAGGGAGCTATTATTTTTCAAGAGTGTGTTCCCATTTCCCCTGAGGATACCCCCGAGTCCCTCGCTCAGAAGATTCATGAGGTGGAGTATCGAACTTTCCCTCTGATTATCAAGCAATTATTACAAAACTAATAGATAAAATATGAAATTAGACAAAACCGTTTTTGCACTACATAAGTGTATCAGGGAGCGCTATCTGCAATATTTAGAAGGTTTTTCCTTGGAGCAATTGGCCGTGATTCCCGAGGGATTCCGCAATAACCTACTTTGGAATATCTCTCATGCCATCGTTACACAGCAGTTGTATTGTTATTATAACAGTGGGCTACCTATGTATGTATCGGAGGATTTCATTGCAGCCTATCGCAAGGGAACAGTACCCGATGGTCATATCCCTACCCAAGAAGAGGTGGATACCCTCAAGAAGCTCTTAATCTCAACCCAAGAGCAGATGGAAGAGGACTACCAAAAAGGGATTTTTACCACCTATACAGATTACCTCACAGGACTGAACTATCCCCTCCGCTGTGTGGAAGATGCTATCTACTTCAACAATACCCATGAGGGCATGCACTTAGGATTGGTCATTGCAATCAAATACTTAATATAATGATCAATACCATTAAACATTATTAAAAAGGCTAAAGGCAGTTCCTCCATAGCGCCTATCATGGTCAAAGTATGGATTCTCTTCCATAGATATTTTAGCTGAGTGTTCTATAATGAGTAGCCCGTCTGGGGCAAGGAGATTGCGCTCGAATACCAAAGATACCAATCGCTCTAAGTCTTGCTCGGGAAGGTCATAGGGAGGGTCAGCAAAGATGACATCGTAAGAACTTAGGTTTCGCTCCAAGAAGGTAAAAGCATCACTTTTGATTACCTCAATAGGGTAGGAGAGTGCTGCGGCTGTCTTATGGATATACTGTACGCAGCCAGCATGGCTGTCTACAGCTGTGATATCAGGACAACCACGACTGCCAAACTCATAGCTGATATTGCCCGTCCCAGCAAAAAGGTCAAGCACTTTGATACTATCTAAGTAGAAGTAATTGTTTAGAATGTTAAAAAGAGACTCCTTCGCAAAGTCTGTTGTAGGACGTACCGGAAGGTTCTTAGGAGCAATGAGTTGCTTGCCGCGATGGCTGCCTGAGATGATGCGCATATCTTTGAAATAAAGGGCAAAAATACGGATTTTATAACGATAAAAAAAGTTTTTTAGTGAAAATAGTACATATACACTTTCCCTCTTCAGGGGAACCTGTCTTTTACATAAAGCCAGATACAGCCGTGCATAATCGGGAATTGCCACTCTATATCCCTGATTTTACAACAGATCTTAGAGGGCAGTTAGTTCTTTTGGCAAAGATTAGTAAGCAGGGCAAATGCATCTCTGAGAGATTTGCCTCTAAGTATTACGAGCAGGTTTCTGTTGGGCTTTCTCTTACGGCTTATGATCGGTGGCAGGAGCTCCAAGCAGAAGGTCTTCCTTGGGAGGAAGCAACCAGTTTTGATGGGGCAATGATAGTGGGTAATTTCATAGAAAAGAGCTCTTTAGAAAAAGAAATGACCATTATATTTTCTAAGAATAATATCCCTTTTCAGTCAATCGCTTTGCAAGATATCCTGCCAAAGGTGCCTTTAGGGCTAAGTATGGTCTCTCAGAGGGTAACTCTTCGCACGGGGGATCTGCTTGCTATTCCCCTTGAGAGTATCTTCTACCCTCTCGAAGGAGAGACTACTTGGATAGCCCTCCTGCAAGAGGAGAAGCTCTTCTGGGTAGAGGTAAAATAATAGAGGTTACTCCCAAGGGAGTAACCTCTAACGCTTTACAATGATAGTTCGAAGAAATTTATTCTACGATGAGAACACCTCTCATAAGAGAAAAGTGTCCAGGATAAGAACAAATATACTCATAAGTACCTGGCTCAGGAGCTTTGAAAGAAATAGTGTCTGTTTCTCCACCTCCGAGGAGCTTGGTATGAGCAATCACATCAGCACCATCATTAGGGATATAATCTTTGTCCAATCCTGCTTTCATAGCTTCCATTCCAAAGGCAGCTACATCTACTCCTTTTTTGAGGAGAACAAAGTTGTGTCCCATTTTATCCTTAGGCATATTTCCTACATGCTTAAGGGTGACATTGATGGTTTGTCCAGCCTTGGCTTTGATTTCCTTGATATTGAAAGTCATCTGGTCAGTACCTTCTAAGGCAACATTCACGGCTTCTGTATCTTGGCTTGCCGCAGGAGTATCTTGACTTACCGCTCCTTGTTCTGTAGTCTGTGCAGACTCTTCAGGCTTTTTGTTATCCCCACAAGAAGCCACCATTAAGGCAACAGAGGCCATTAAAAACATTTTTTTCATATCGAATTATTTTAATATATGAATACGCCGCAAAAATACAAATAAAAATTTGATACAGCAAATTATTTAGAATATTTTTAAATTAGCTTTTCACTCTTCACCACATACCCAGCTGTGGGCACTCGCTGGTCACATACTCGCTCACGCGACTTTACTCTTCACTTTCCACTCTTCATTCTCTTACCCTCTTGTATAGAAGTTATAATCCTTGAGGAATTGCTGGATAAAGGCTGTTTTCTGAGGATAGATGGTATGTTCTCGCTTGGAAACCTCGGTAATTTTGTCGGCTAAGCGCTGTATGATAGCCTCTCCATTTTTGCTCTTGAGAGCTTGCGTAAAGTAGTTCTTGATGGTCTGCACATCGCGGTCAGAGAAGAGCAGTACCTCGGTCTGACTGAAAAGAGGTTGATAAGCAAGGGAGAGTTCCTCCAAGATAGTGTGAGAGATATTGAGCTTGTTGCGCTCGGTGATCACGGCTGTCCCTGCAGCTATATCGCCCAAGCGTTGAGAATGTTGGGTCGAAATGATGCTAATGATCCCTATAGAGCCTATAAAAAGATCCAACTCGAACAAGCCAAAGGCCCAGCGAATAAAAAAATCAGCAAAAGAGGCCTGATATCCATCAATCTTCAGCACTCGGATTTTCATTATTCGCTTGCCTATAGTCTGTCCTTGCATGAGGGATTCAGCCACTAAGGGGTAGAAGGCAGCTGGTAACATCAGTAGGGAATAGATAGCTATCCCTTCCTCCAAAGAAAAAGACGAAAGAGGAGAAATTTCCATAAAGGCTTTGTTGGCCAAAAAACCATATCCCATTATAAGAACAAAGTCAATAGCAAAGGCTGCCATACGCTCCCCAATAGAAGCTGGCTGGAAAGCCAGCAAAATATTTTGTGTGGTTTTTATTTGTATCTTTGACATATTTTCATTAATTTAGCACCCTGTATGAGAGAAGTAGCCTTTATCGAACAAAACAAAGACAAATGGTTGGAAGTGGAGGCCATCCTTAACAAAGGGCAGACTATTTCCCCCGACCAAATGGCGGATAATTACATCCAGCTATTGGGCGACTTGTCCTTTGCACAGACCTACTACCCAAGGAGTAACACTACCATCTACCTCAATTTTTTGGTCACGCAAATATACCAAAAAATTTACAAAACCAAGCGTATTGACAAAAATAGATTAAAATTTTTTTTCACCGACTATGTTCCTATGCTTGCCTATAAGTATCGCAAGCTGATTTATTTTAGTTTTATCCTTTTCTTTTTCTTTGTATTGATAGGTGTACTCTCAGCACAATATATGCCCCGATACATTAGGGCAATCTTAGGGGACTACTATGTGAATCAAACCTTGGAGAATATCGAAAAGGGAAATCCTATGGGAGTGTATGGTGATGGAAGTAATTGGGGAGGTTTTATAGGAATTACTCTTAATAATATAAGGGTGGCTTTTCTTTGTTTTATCTATGGAATTACTGCAGGAGTAATGACTTTTTTCATTGCTTTGAACAATGGAGTAATGCTCGGTTCCTTCCAGTATTTTTTTTATGAAAAAGGGCTGTTATTTCTAAGTGTCAGAGCCATATGGCTACATGGGGCTATGGAGATATTCAGTATTGTGATAGCGATTGCCTCAGGTTTTATCCTTACAGGGGGGATACTCTTTCCTAAGACCTATTCTCGCTTGCTCTCCTTCAAGGTCGCTTTTCGCGAGGGGGTATCTTTGCTCTTGGGTACGGTGCCTTTCTTTATTGCTGCCGGATTTATTGAGGGCTTTATTACTCGTTATTATAACCAGATGCCCCTGTGGCTCAATATGTTGATTATATTGGGAAGTCTTTCTGTGATTTCCTTTTATTTCCTAGTCTATCCTATAGTAAAACATACAAAAAATAAATATTTAAAACCATGAACGATTTTGTTTTTTACAAAAAGAGAAAATTTGGTGACCTCATTAGTGACACCTTTACTTTTTTTAGAAAGTATGCGGGTAATTATTTTTCTAATTATCTGGTAATCAATGGAGCAGCAATAGTTTCCGTAGGTATTCTTTTTACTGTAATGGTATTCTTTTTGCCATCTTTGTTTGGAGGGATTGGCACTTCCCTACTGTTGGTGCTACTGATGCTGGTTATAGTATTTTTCTTGTTTCTTTTTGTGTTTTGTTTTCCTATTGCCTATACAGAGCTCTTGGAGAAAAATCCTAATCGGACAGATATTGCCTCGCAAGAGCTGTTGGAGAGTATCAAAAAAATGATGCCTAGAGCTTTTCTTTTTGGGTTTATTTCTATTTTTGTAATATGGATCCCTTATCTATTGGTATTCTTTGGATTGGTATCAATTTTAGAAGATGCTCCACTCTTATTACAATTGGTAAATTACTTTCTCAGCACTCTATTATTCCTCTTTATGCAACAAACCATGTTGGTCTATATCAAGGATAGGGAAGATTATTTCCAAGCCTTGGGCAAGGTGGTAAACCAGCTTAGGGAGCGTTTTTGGGATAAGTTTGGAGCTACTTTTGTCATGAATTTTATTTGTGGTATTATTATGTCAGCGGGGGCAATTATTCCTATAATTGTCTACTTTCTGACACTGGCTGTATCAGGTTTTGAACCAGGGTTAGGAACGGCTATATTGGTCTTTGTACTACTGCTTATTGTCGTTACAGTTATTTTTGTATCTCTTAATCTGTCTCTGTTCCAGCAAATACTTATTCACTTAGGAGAAAAAGAAGATCAACATACCGATGATATAGATCTTATTGGTAAGAATGTGGAAGAATAAATGGAAAATAATAGCTTATGGGGGACTCTTATACTTTTTTAGTATAGGAGTACCGCTCTATGCACAAGCCGATTCGCTTGCACTCAGGGGAAAGGACAGCCTTACTTATCAGATTCCTATCAGCCGTGAGCGACCTGAATCCTTGCGCTCTTTTCATGGAGTACCTCATAGCTATGATTCCTCTGCTTTTGATTATTCTGAGACCTCGGGCAGGAATGAGGCTTTTCTTTCAGGGATGTGGAAAGCTTTTATCAAGTTGATAACCAGGATATTGGAGTTTATTTATGGAAAAGGAGCAAATGGTATGGGTATGAGAGAAATCCTCCGTATGCTAGGGGCGATTCTCTTTTTAGTCTCTCTCTTCTTCTTTGGTCGCTGGATTCTCAAAAACAAAGGTCGCTGGCTGACGGATAGAAGCTCTGAGAAGCTCTCCAATATTTCTATGGAAGAAGTAGAGAAGCACTTGCATCAGACAGATTTCTCTGTATTGATACAGAATGCTGAAAAACAGAATGATACACGACAAAGCATTCGCCTATACTACTTATGGTTGCTTAAGGTACTTTCCGATAAGAAACAGATAGAATGGGATCCGAAAAAAACCAATTCGGACTATGAGAGAGAAATCAAAGATCCTGTACAGAAGGAGCGATTTGTCTATCTATCCAAGCTCTATAACTACATATGGTATGGGGAATTTCTTATTAGTGATGCACAGTACCAAGAGGCAAAGGCTGATTATCAGAATTATATAAACACTCAAAAAGCAAAGTAAATGGGAAAGTCGATACGTAATTACTTGATTTTTTTGGGTGTCGTTGTCCTTATCATGTCCCTGACAGTCTTTTCCCCCTCCAATAGAAAGCGGGATTGGCAATGGACTTTTGACCCAGAGAGTAAGCAGCCCTATGGGCTCTATATCTTTGGAAAGGAACTCAAGCATTTTTTCACTAAAAAGGTAATACAGGAATCATACTATACACCTTATGAGTATTTGTCCGTAAAAGAAGAGAAAGAAGAACCTTATAACTATATCTTTACGGTAGGATCTATAGATAAGGTGTCTCTAAGAAAATTGCTTGCTGAGGTAGAGAGAGGTAGTCAGGTGCTTTTCTTGAATGATTTTGCCTCTCTTACCGACTCATTGGAGATAAAAACAGAAGACAAATATAGAGCAGAGGACTTACAGATGCAGCTTAATAGTCCTTCTTTTGATAAGAAAGTGCCTATTGAACTCAAACAAACTTTCCTTGAAGTCAATTATTTTACGAATCTTGACAAGAATAGGGATAAGGCCTTGGGCTATATGTATTTCTATGAAGAAGGAAAAACCAAAAAGGAGCTAAGGAAGAAAATCAACTTTGTAGAGGTATCACATGGCAAAGGGAAGCTCTATATTCATGCTGGACCCCCGATTGCTTTTACCAATTATTATCTCAAGAAGGATCCACAAGTGCGTGACTATGCAGCTACGATACTCTCTTACCTACCTAAGGACAGGCCTACGGTATGGTTTGCCACTCCTACACAAGATAGAGTAAGTTCTTCTGATGCTTTACTCTTTATCATGAGCCAACCTCAACTAAGGATCGCTTGGTGGTTATTACTCTTAGGATTTTTACTCTATTTGCTTTTCAAGGGCAAGCGACAGCAGCGTATTATTCCTGTGATAGAAAAACCTAAGAACACCACCGTAGAGTTTGCTCAGAGTGTCAGCTCGCTCTACTACCAAGAGGGCAATGCTACGGATATGGTACAGAAGAAAATCACTTACTTCTTGGATCAGGTAAGACAACGCTATTATATGGATACACAACAGATCAACGAAGATTTTGCCCAAAAGCTGTATAACAAATCGGGTAAAGATAAAACTTTGGTAGAGAATATCGTACAAACAATTGTACACTTTAGACAAACCCAACAAGCCCAAGAGGAAACCCTTACCCAAATGGACAAATGGATAGACGAATTTTGGAAACCCTAAAAATATACTATGGACGAGAATAATAAATTAGAATTTGCTTCCCGCTTAGACCTTGGGCAGCTGCAAAGTCAATTAAACCAGGTACGTTCCCAGCTGAAAAAGGTAATCGTGGGACAAGAGAGAATGATAGACTACCTGCTGGTAGCCCTACTGAGCAACGGGCATGTCCTTCTGGAAGGGGTGCCAGGGATTGCCAAAACCATTACAGTAAAGCTCCTTTCCAAGGCGTTGGATATTGGTTTTAGCCGTATACAGTTTACCCCAGACCTTATGCCTTCGGATGTGCTGGGGACTTCCGTCTTTGACCTTAAGAAATCAGAATTTGAGTTCAAGAAGGGACCTATCTTCTCGAACCTAATCCTTATCGACGAGATCAACCGTGCTCCAGCCAAGACCCAAGCAGCTCTTTTTGAGGTTATGGAAGAGAGACAAATCACCATTGATGGTTTGCGCTTTTCTATGCAACCACCTTTCTTGGTCATAGCAACTCAAAACCCTGTGGAACAGGAAGGTACCTACCGTCTCCCTGAAGCACAGCTAGACCGTTTCCTCTTCAAGATAGTCATAGATTATCCTACTCTGGAGGATGAAATACAGATTATTACCCGTGAACATGAGGCTAAAGCTAAAGACAAAACAGCCGTAGTAGAGAAAGTGCTCTCAGCGGAAAGTCTGGTACACTACCAAGCCTTGGTCAAAAATATACTTATAGAACCTCAGCTGATAGAGTATATTGCTAAGATTACCCAGAATACCCGTGAAAATAGTTTCCTTTATTTGGGAGCATCTCCACGTGCTTCCTTGGCAATGCTCAATGCCTCCAAAGGCTTTGCTGCTCTTGCAGGTCGTGATTTCGTAACCCCTGAGGATATCAAGCAGGCGGCTTACCCAGTACTGGGACATAGGGTGATACTCGCTCCAGAGAAGGAAATGGAAGGAGTCCATTCTGAGCAGATTATACAACAAATCATAGAAAGTGTTGCCATACCTCGATGAGAAGAATATACTTACATACGGGCTTTTTCATAGGGCTGCTGTGCCTGGTGGGGCTTTTTGTCCTTTCGTTTTTCTTTAGGATGCTCTTCCCCTTGGTACAATTGGCTCTCTTTGGCTTTGCCTCGCTGTGTCTGATTGATTTTCTGTTGGTATTCACCACACGAAAGGGGGTCACTGCCCAGCGGCAACTCCCTGAGCGCCTTTCCAATAGTGATGAGAACCTAATAGAGGTATACATTAAGAATCTCTATTCCTTTCCGGTATATATTCAGCTTATTGATGAGATTCCTTTTCAGTTCCAAAAGCGCAATTTTGAGTATACTTTTTTCTTCAAAGCAGGGCAAGAGAAGTGCATGCAGTACTACCTGCGCCCTACTGAACGTGGAGAATATAATTTTGGAAAGCTCAATGCTTTTGTATATACACCTATGCGTCTTTTCATGAAGCGTTATATTTCTTGTGAGAATGCTATGGTGGCTACGTATCCTTCTTTTATTCAGATGAAGAAGTTTGAGCTTATCGCTTTCTCCCAGCGCCTTTTTGACTATGGGATCAAAAAGATTCGCAAGATAGGGCATACTATGGAGTTTGAGCATATACGAGACTATGTACAAGGAGATGATATACGTACGATCAACTGGAAAGCTTCCTCCAAGCGAGGGCAACTGATGGTCAACCAGTACCAAGATGAGAAGTCTCAGCATGTATATACATTGATTGATAAGGGACGAAGTATGTATATGCCCTTTGAGGGGCTTTCCCTCTTGGATTATGCGATCAATACTTCCTTGGCACTGACCAATATCATTATCAAAAAACAAGATAAGGCAGGTATTTTTACTTTCTCCAAGAAGGTAGAAGATAGGGTAGTAGCCGATCGCAAGGCCTCCCAGATGGAGCGGATCATGGAGACACTCTACCGCATAGAGACTGATTTCAAAGAAACAGATTTTAGTAGGCTCTATTCGGATATCAATAATACTATTAAGCAACGCAGCTTGCTTATGCTCTATACCAATTTTGAGACGCCTAATAGCCTCTACCGTCAGTTACCTTTCCTAAAGGCCATTGCCAAAAAGCATCTTTTAGTGGTGATATTTTTTCAGAATACAGAATTGGAACAGATGCTACACAAGCCCTCGGAACATATCCAAGAGGTATATGATAAGGTCATCGCTGAGAAATTCTCTTTTGAAAAACGCCTTATTGTACAAGAGCTCACCCGCCATGGTATCCAATGTATACTCACTCGACCCCAAGAACTCACCCTCCAGAGTATCAACAAATACTTGGAACTCAAAGCAAGGGGAATGATTTAAGGTAGAGAGCAGAGAACAGTGAACAGAGAACAGAGAGCAGAGAACAGAGAACAGAAAACAGTCTAATCATTGACTATTAATCATTAAACCATTAATCATTAATCACTAACCATTAATCATTAATCATTAAAAAAGTGCTTTTCCTTTCTTTAGGTAGTAATCTTGGCAACCGAGCTCAATATCTTAAGCATGCTCTTTTCTTACTTCATCGAGAGGTAGGGGAGGTGGTGAGCATATCACCTTTGTATGAGTCTCCTGCTTGGGGGTTCAGTTCTACTCCTTTTTACAATATCTGTGCCCAGCTACATACGACCCTTCCTTTGGAAGCGCTCTTGCCTAAGCTTCATGCTATAGAAGCTCGTTTGGGACGTGTTCGCAGCTCCTCCCCTGAGCAAGGATATAAGGCACGCACCTTGGATATTGATATACTCTATTATGGAGATACCCTCCTACATACCGATACCCTTTGTGTACCACACCCTCATCTTGCTCTAAGACGCTTTGTCTTACAGCCCTTGGCTGATATCGCTCCTGATTTTGTAGACCCTAATGCGCGACAAACAATAACCCAACTATTACAAGGTTGCCCAGATACTGCTACTCTTACAGTGGTAGCGCAGGACTTTTCCCTACCCGTGAACAAGGCAAATATTCCCTACCATTATATTACAGTAGAGGGCAATATTGGGGCAGGGAAGACTTCCTTGGCAACCCGCTTGGCAGAAGATTTCTCGGGACAACTTCTTTTAGAGGAGTTTGCCTCCAACCCTTTCTTGGAGGATTTTTACAAAGATTCACAGCGCTATGCTTTGGCTACGGAACTAAGTTTTCTCAAGGATCGTTACAAACAACTCCAGCAGACTCTTTCTCAGAACAAACATACACTCTGGGTAGCCGATTATGCTTTCTCTAAGTCACTTATCTTTGCGATGGAGACACTGCCTCTCAAGGAATATAATCTCTATGAAGAGTTGTTTTATTTGCTTTTTGAGCGAATGATAAAGCCTGATTTGTATATTTATCTACACCAGAATACCGATTCTCTACTGAAAAATATACAGAAGAGAGGGCGAAGTTTTGAAACTCCTATCTCCAAGGCCTATTTGGAACGTATTGAGCAGAGTTATCTTTCTTTTTTGCAGCGCAATACCTCACTGAATACCCTTTTTATAGATGTATCCTATATGGATTTTGTAAATAACGAAGACGATTACCAGTTTATCACCGCCCTAATTACAAAATAGATGCCTTTTTTTCAGCAACTCCATATAACCGATACTTATGTTTATACATGGCAACTTACCGAGACGGTAGCGCAGCTTAGGGTAGGTCTCACCCTCTCTCAAGGAGAGGAAGAGCGGCTCATGACGCTCCATAGCGAGAAGAAACAACGGGAGTTTTTAGCCATTCGTCACCTCTTGCGAGAGGCGCAATTGCCTACCACAGCTCTTTACTATACCTCGGAGGGTAAGCCGCAGCTCGAGGGGCAATATATCTCTATCTCTCATAGCCACAATTTTGTGATGATTGCCCTAAGCCCACACCCCATAGGGATAGACATAGAGCGCTGTACCCCCCGTATCCTTCGCCTTGCCCCCCACTTTACTCCTTGGCAAGCTCCCTCTGATATGGACGAGCTTACCCAGATACAGGCCTATACCCAACTATGGACGATCAAGGAAGCCCTATACAAGGTCACCGACCTGCCCTCAGTTCGCTTCTATGAGGACTTGCAAGTACCCTATTTTGAGCCTCTTGCTCCGCGCCAACAAGCCCTCATCACTCACCCTGAAGGGGATAAAGCGTACGAGGTACAAAGCTTCTTTTGGGAGGGATATGTGTGGTCGGTGGTATGTGAAAAAGTGACCAGTGAAAAATTAACCATTAATCATTAACCCTTAAAAAAGATGGCCACCAATAAAAACGCCCAATTGCGCTATAAAATATTAGATGAGTGTTTTGCAAATATAGATGAAAGATACTACATTGAAGATTTGATATACACATGTGAAGAAAAGTTATCACAAAAAGGGAAAAAAGAGAGTATTTCAAAACGTACTATTCTTGATGATATTAAGTTTATGAAAAGTAGAGAGGGATATAATGCTCCAATAGAAAGTATTAAGGATGAAAAAGATAAAAGGAAATCATATTATCGATATAGAGATTCTGATTTCTCTATTTTTAAAAAAGAACTTAGTAACTCAGACAAGGAAACTATAAGAGAAGCGTTACCTCTTCTATTACGTATGAAAGATATGGAGGGATTTAATTGGGTAGAAGAAGTTGTTTCTAAGATGGAGTTGTTTTTAGAAATAACTTCTCAGAAAAAAATTATAGACTTTCAAGATAATAATTATTTAATAGGTATAGAATATCTCCATAAATTGTATCATTATATCCTAAAAGAAAAATGCTTAGAAATCACTTACAAACCTTTCCAAAAAGAAGAAAATAAAATAAAGATATCACCTTATTATTTAAAGCAATATAATAATCGGTGGTTTTTATTTGGGCGAGAACATATTTCAGATAAATTAAAGAATTTGGCATTAGATAGAATAGTTTCTATAAGAACCATAAAAGGAACTTTTGTAAAAAATACTATCAACTTTGAGGAATATTTTGAAGAAATAATAGGTGTTACAAACTATGAAGATAGAGGAGAGGAAGATATCTTAATAAAATTGGATGAAAAAACAATTCCTTATGTAATAACAAAGCCTTTACATCCTTCTCAGAAAATTAAAGGGGATGAGCTAAGATTAAAGGTGAAACAAAATCCAGAATTAATATCTATTATATTATCTTTTGGAATGGGAATGACCGTTATTGAGCCAAGATCTTTAAGAGATAAAATAAAAAATATTATACAAGATTCTGTAAATCAATATAATATATAACTAATTAGATCTGTGCAGATAGGCTGCACAGATCTATAAAAAAATGTTTATACCTTTGCATCAGTAAAAGATAATAATTATGAATACAGAAAAATTAAACACCTTATTGGAGGAATACTCTAATAAAGAAGTTTCTTCTTCTAAAGTAAAAGAAGCAGAAGGGAAAGTGAAGAATTTAGGAACACGAATAGCAGATTTTAAACTGATATTAAGAATGTTCAAGGATGGTATAAGTGGTAAATATCGTTTGTCTAAAGCTACTTTAGCAGCTATAGGTGGTGCAATTCTTTATGTAGCTTCTCCTGTGGATTTATTACCTGACTTTTTATTTCCAATAGGTTATACGGATGATATAGCTGTGATAGGAATAGTAATGAGTCGATTAGCAGATGAAATAGAGAAATATAAAATACACATTAATTATAAATAGTAGAAATCATGATAAATAAAATTTTAGCATTTTTTGGATACACTATATTTGTAGGGGCTTAGATAGAGTTACTAACTATAAAAAAATGTTATGATAGGTGAAATTTTTGAGTTTTTGGGATATGTGATATTGAGATCACTTTTATAGAGCTGTTGATTTCACTAGTGTTTTGTTAAATTTGAAATTCCTTACATAGATTAAAATATCTAATAAGATAATAATATGGTCTATATTATATTTTAAATGATTGATATGTCTAAGACATGAAAAACTTCAATTGATAGAACAATAGTGCTAAATAGCTAGATATTATAAATATTTTAAAAGAGCAAGTATGCAACATTATTATTTAAATTTACAGAAAGATAAAAAAGATCTCTCTTTTGAAACAAATGTTAAAATTTCAGATGGTATAAGATATACAGCAAATGAAGTATTTTCTAATTTTGAAAATTATCTAAAAAATGTACTCAGGAGTTTAGAAAATAAAGAAATTAGAGCTAAGTGGAGAAAAATAAATTCCAAAAATCAAGCTAAGCTCTTATTAGAAGGAAAATTTTTTGAGGTAGAAAATAAAGTAGGGCTGTATAAGATTACGAACCCAATAAATGAATTTGACATTGATTTTGAAGCCTCTTTATATTATTGGGTTAATAATGAGAGGAAAGAACAGAAAATAAGTAGACAAGAGTTTGATAGAAGAGTAGTTCGTTTAGATACTAAAGAAAAAATATCTAAAGCAAATTGGTGTGGAGATAGTGTCTCTTTACAACCATTTTGGAATACTACTACAGAAAGATTGAAGGGTATCAGTGTATATAAAAACGTCGAAAAAACTATTCTATACATAGAAGATGGTCAGAAGCCTAACAATGATTATAAAGAATGTAATTTTAAGTCATATATTGATCTGAAATCTATTAGTGATATTATTACCAAAGATTATAAAGGAAAAATAGAAGATGAAAATAATCTAATATTTTCATTTTTAGAAGACGGAAATATTCCAACAAATATATCTTTTGAAGGATTAAAATTTAGGTTAGAAAAAATTAACAATAGTAAAGTAGAGGATTTTCATATCCAGTTATTAGAAATGAATGAAACATCTAATGAAGATATTTTTTCTCCCCTTCGTTTTTTCTTTGATGATGATGTTATAATTAAAGATGGAAAAGATAGAATAGAATATCAAAAGATAGAAGGTAGTGAAGAAGAATGTATATTACTTCTAAAGAAGAAAGGAGAGAATTCACCCTCTTTTCCTGTCTCGGATCTATTAACTATAGTCGTTAATACATATCAAATTGAGAGACAGATAGAAGCTATTTCTACTCTGAAGACAATGCCTATAGGAGATCATAGAAATCTTATTAAACTTTTTGAAGATAAAGATAAAGTTGGATGGGATTTTCCAACTAATCAACAGATTAATGAGTGGAATATTCTTACAGATGAGAATCGAGATGGTTGTTTTGAACAACGTGATTTTGTACGAAAAGCAATTAATACTCCAGACTTTGCTATTTTAGAGGGGCCTCCGGGGTCAGGGAAAACTACAGTAATATTAGAGTTGATATGTCAGCTTATTCAACGAGGTAAGCGAATCTTACTTTGTGGTTCTACTCATGTAGCAATTGATAATGTATTAGAAAGACTTATAGAAAAGCAACCTTCTGGAAAGTCCCTTATAGAGCAGTTTGCTATATTACCTGTTCGTATAGGAGATGCACAACGAATAAGTGAAGATGTTAGTAACTATCAGTTAGATAATTTCTTAGTTAATAATCCAGATGTAGAACAAAAATTATTATTAGAGATGTCTAATTTGGTGTGTGGTACGACTATTGGTATTTTGCAACACCCTAAATTTAAAAATCGGAAAGGATATATCAATAAGAAAGAAGGTAGAGACAAGTATAATTATTATTCAAATGAACCTATTATACCTGATTTTGACTATCTTATTATTGATGAAAGTAGTAAAACTACTTTTCAAGAATTTCTAGTACCAGCTCTATATGCTAAAAAATGGATTCTTGTGGGAGATATAATGCAACTATCTCCTTTTACCGATCGTGATGAAATAGTTTCAAATATTTCTCATATTTCTGATAGGGAGGGAAAAAGATTAGTTCCAAATGAATTACAACAAGCTATCTTTTATTTACATCAGTTTAAAAGATGTGTTAATAAAAATAGTAAATATATTTTGCCTATTGATCGCAAGGTGATAAAGAAAATTCAAGAAGAACTATATGCAGGGAGAATAGATGTATTTAAAGATAAACTATTCTATGCAATAATGTCTAATGGAGAAGATTTTAGTGAAGAAAATTTTATTCAGAAACATCTTCATGATCTAACGAAATTAGAACTTGCAGTTTCTGATATTATCTTAATTGAAAAGAATCTTTTAGAAGAGGCTTTAAAAAAGCATCTTCTACCTGAGACTCATGCTATTTTACTAAGTAAAGAGTGGAATAGTTCTCAACAGGCCTTTACACATAAAAGTTATACTTCTAATCACCCCTTTTTATATCAAGACAAAGATAAAGAGTATACAGATAGCTTTGAAATTGTAGAAAAAATCAATCAAACTTTTAAAGAAAAAGGTTGGGCAGATGAAATAGCTTGGCGTATGGATAGAGAGTATCAGTTACGTGCTTCTGAGAAAACAGATAAAAAAATTAATTATGAAGATTTTCTTCCTAGATCTATAGATATAAAAGAAGCCTTAGATAGAGTTGCTTGTATGGCCTTCCCTTCTATATTAGAGTCATTAGTACAAGGCATAAAAATAAAAGGAAAGCATATTAGAACTGATACAACTATCTCAGAGGGATTTAAACCATCAAATTTAAGAGATAGAAGAGTACAGCTTAAATATCAACATCGCATGCATCCTGATATTTCTATATTTCCCCGAGAGCAATTCTATTCTAAAGAGGGAGCCTTACAAGATTTATCTTCTATTGAGCAAAAGCGACAATGGGGATATGGTAAATATAAAAGGCGAAGTATATGGGTGGATATAGAAGGAAAAGTGAATAAAAATAGGAATGAAAAAGAGGTTTCGGAACTGATAAAGCATCTTAAGGAATTTTTAGATTTTGCAAAAAATATGAATCCTCCCGATGGAAGTACTGAATGGACGATTGCTTGTTTAACTTTCTATAGAGGACAGGAAACGCTTCTTAGAGAAGAGTTAAGAAAACTTACAAAAAAGTATAAATCAATGTCTAATTTCTGTGTTCAAGGTAAATATAAAGTAAATATAAAACTCCATACAGTTGATAAATTTCAAGGACAAGAAGCAGATATAGTATTTTTATCAATGGTACAAAACAGAAGAGATGGATTCTTAGATAGTCCTAATCGGCTCAATGTAGCTGTAACTCGTGCAAAGTTTCAATTAGTAATTTTTGGGAGTTATAAATATTTTCGTACAGAATCAAGATCTAAAGAACTAAACAAATTAGCAGAATTGACAACCAAATATTGATAATAATGAAAATAATATTTAGTAAAGAGTTGACATTACAAAAAGCAGATGTTTATCTCAAAATTGAGAAAAAGATAATTCGTAAAGATATTCAGGATTATCTAAATGGGAAAGTTTACAATAATCCTCTTGTAGAAAATAGAATGAAAAAATATCTGCAGGAACAAAAGATTTATAATGATTTATTTTCTTTAACTTCTAAAGGTGAAAAGATAAGAGAAACGGGAGAAACATTTGAATCAGAAGAAGGTAAATATACTATTTGGTATGTGGAAAATGATTCTGTATTGGGTACTAAAATCTTATTTTTTGAACGAAAAAATGTAGAATATAATTCAAAAGAAAGAAGGATAGAAGAATTTCCTAATAATTTTCCTAGGAAGGGACATTTCGTATTACCTTCTATAAATAAGGATATAGATTTTTTAGAGTTTAATTTGAGAGAACAGATTCCTTATGCAGAGAAATATTCAACAGACAAACTTTCCTTCAAATGGGTTTGGGATAATTTGAAAAGTTCTCATTATGAATTTGAGGGAATTCTTGGAAATAATCAAATTAGAAAAAGAGATGTTGTTGTAGATAGAGATTTAAAACAAGATATACAAAAATATTTTAGAAATTGGAATATAGAAAACGAACGTTTTACAGTGGACTTCAATCGGACAGACGAAGAAAAAAGAAGTTTTTATTTTGATAAGCGAGAAACATTTGAAGATTATACAATTGATTTACAGCAATGCCCTATAATGCCTAAAAATAAAGAAATTGCAGAACAATGGAGAGATTGGTTATTAGAAAAGAGAATCCAAAAAGAATATTTATCCATCAATGATTTTGAATATAAAGCAGAGAGCGTTCAGGAGAAAGAAGGTTTAATAATGTATAAATTAGAACTTCCTATAGCAAATAATTTCATGAGAGAACGAAAAACAGATAAACTCATAAAATGGCATCTACAAGCTCCTGAAGACTTAAATCCTAATAAAGAGTTTTTAAAATCATCTTTTGCAAAAACAATTCCAATTGCACAAGGCGAAATTTTCTCATTCAGAGAATTTGTTTCAAAACTTAACCCAAAAGAAGGAGATGTTATTATATATTATGATATTTATGCTCTAGATCATTGTGATTTAGTAGAAAAATTCTTAGATGAAATAGAAATCTCTAAGAGAATAATAGTATCATTACCTTTTACTAAAAATAATAATAATTGGTTATCTAACAGTTACAGAAGATGTCAATCTAAATTTAAAATTATTGATGTTAATCAGAATAATGATAGACTTCATGATAGATATATCTTTATTCTTAAAGATAATAGATGGTATATATTAAATGGTTCAAATTCATTAAATGGTTATGTATATTATGACAAACAAAGCAAAAATTATAAAACAACAAAACCTACAATATATACATATATTGATGAAAATATGTTCAGTAAAAACACTATTAATTTTTTAAATAAATTAGCAAATGAATAAGATTATCCCTATTATAAAAGAAAAAGAAGAGTTTTATGGTGACAAACCTATAAAAAATATATGGCTATTAGGAGAAAAAAAAGGTAATGTAGGAGGAGAATTGATGCATTTTTTAGAAGTGCAACCAGAGGGGATTCTTTGCATTCAAACACCTAAACTTACAGATCCTAAAATTATAAATGATATTCTGAAGAATGCAGAATATGTGCATACTTATTTACTTGTAGATGAGTATACTAAGGGATTAGATGCCCTGAATGAAAAAGTACTCATTCGCTATGGAGTAAAGACCAAAGGAAGTATGATCCTTAGAAACCCAAATTCAAACCAACCTTCAGGGATATTTATCACAGGAGAACTATCGGAAGAAAATATTCCACAGAGTTATCTGAAAGAAAGTTCAGATAAGAAAATTATTTCAGCACTATATAGACATTTCTGTTATCTTTTTTGGGAAGAAGCTAAGGAGGAAATTATAGAAAAAGGAAAATCTACCACTATAGATTCTAAACCTATGGATATCTTTCATAATCCTAATCAATATGGAGATAAAGATTTTGTATTTGCTACTTTGTTTGAATCTTTTGAGGAAAAAAGAAGAGAAAAACTGTCAGAAAAAGTGGTTCTTCCTATTGGAAAAGAGATGGATATACCCATTCGTATTTTTGCCCAAAATAAGCAAGATCTTGGAGCACAAACTTTTAATGAACTGCTTCCCGAAATAGAACTACAGAATAATGAACCAATTTTTAAAGACGACAATTGCTCTATAACAATAGTATATTTTTGGAAGAATATGCCCTTTTATCTACCTGAAGGAGGACATAGGCACTCTCTATATAAGGAATGGGAAATAGTGAATGAGAAAATAGTAAATAGGCTAAAGGAACTTATAAGACGAATAGGGTTTTTGAGTGATAAAGAAGAATTAAAAGAAGATAGATCTTTTATAGAAAAACTAATAAATAACATATCAGGTAAAGATATAGAATTATCTGATAAAGTAATAAAGGTAAATTATATCTATAGAAAGATAATTTTATGTGAAAAGAAAGAAAAAATAGGAGATTACCAAAAGAAATTAGATAATTTAGACCAAGAAAAGAAAACAAAAGTAGATTATTTAGCAGATAAATCACGACAATTAGGTAGTGATGAAGAAAAAAATAGGATACTAAATGAGGAAATTTCAATGATAGGGAAGGGTATTGCTAACTTAAATACTAAAATAGAAGAAGTAAAAAATGAAATTGAAAAAATAGAGGCTATTGAAGAGGAAAAAGAATTTATAGAACCAATAACTTTACCTTTTCTTCCGATTGTTGGAGAGCTTTATGAAAGGGAAAGAATTAATTACTTAGCTATTTCCTTTTGGGAAGAATATAATACAGCTCTTAAGGAGGCAGAACGTTTAAGTGCTGTATTATGTGCAAATAAGGATTAATCAATATACAAAAATAAATTAATACTATGATAAGAGACGATTACAAAGATGAAGAAAAATTCGAGGAAGACGACTTCGAAGAAGATAATAAACTTCCTTATGATGAGGAAGCCATGTGGGATTTTCTATATCCTAATAGAAATGATGAAGATTTCTTTGATTATTATGTGAAACAGATTTTTGAAGGAGAGGATTAATTCATCCTTTTAATGTGTAACTCAAAACTCAAATGCGAATACTTGCTATAGATTATGGTACCAAGCGTTGTGGTATCGCGGTAACCGATGAACTCAAACTGATTGCCTCGGCACTGGCAACGGTCGAAACGACTGAGCTACTGGATTTCTTAGAGAAGTACTGCCAAGCGGAACAGGTAGAGCGTATCATTGTAGGTCTTCCAAAGCAGGTCTCGGGTGAGCTTTCTGAGAGCGAACAGGCCATTGCGCCTTTTATCGAAAAACTCCAAGAAAAACTCCCTAAGATACCCGTTTCCCGCTATGACGAACGCTTTACCTCCAAGATAGCTTCTCATATTCTGGTGCAGAGTGGTACTAAGAAGAAAAAACGACAGGACAAAGCACTCTTGGATAGGATCAGTGCGACCCTTATCCTACAGGATTATTTGAGTTCCCTATAATAGAAAAATGACTTTATTAGAACAAATATATTCTCCGGCAGACATTCGCACTTTCTCTCTCGCAGAGCTTAAGCAGCTTGCGGGGGAGTTGCGCCATTTTATTATCAATGAAGTAGCGGCTAAGGAAGGCCACCTGGGAGCAGGCTTGGGTGTGGTAGAGCTGACTATTGCCCTGCACTATGTGTTCAACACTCCTGAGGATATATTGGTCTTTGATGTAGGACACCAAGCCTATCCACATAAGCTCCTTACAGGCAGGCGCGAACGCTTTACCACCAACCGCCAATGGGGCGGACTATCGGGCTTTCCTAAGCGTAAGGAGAGCGAATATGATCCCTTTGGGACAGGGCATGCAGGCACCTCTCTCTCAGCAGTTTTGGGCATGGCTACCGCCGCGGTGCTTCAGGAGAATTTCCTGCGCAAGCATGTCGCTGTCATTGGGGATGCTTCCTTTGTCAATGGTATGGCCTTTGAAGCACTCAGCCAGATAGGGGATAGCAAGGTCAATGTACTCATAGTGCTCAATGATAATCAGATAGGCATAGACCCATCTACAGGAGCTTTCCGTTATTACTTGGAGCGCTTAGCTCAGGGTACGGACTTAGGAACCTTCTTCACCGACCTACAAATAGAGTATCTCGGCAGTTATGACGGACATTCCCTTGAGGAGTTGATCCCTATGCTGAGGGAAGCAAGGGATTTCTTTGGGGTACAGCTTGTTCATATCCGTACTACCAAGGGCAAAGGCTACCAAAGGGCAGAAGAGAAACAAACACTCTTTCATGCCCCAGGCAAGTTCGACCCTGCTACAGGAATGCTCCTGCCTAAGGAGCTACAACAAACTAAGTTTCAGGATGTTTTTGGACATACTCTCTGTGAGTTGGCTGCTGAGAATAAGACTATTGTGGGTATCACTCCAGCCATGATCACAGGTAGTTCTCTTCACTATATGCAACAGCAATTCCCCGCTCGCACTTTCGATGTAGGCATAGCCGAAGAACATGCAGTGACCTTTGCTGCCGGACTGGCTACTCAGGGCTTGTTGCCTTTTTTGGTGATTTACTCGACTTTCTTGCAAAGAGGGTATGACCAGCTCATTCATGATGTGGCTCTGCAGGAGCTTAAGGTGATTTTCTGTATCGATAGGGCAGGTCTTGTAGGGGAGGATGGAGCGACTCATCAGGGAGTGTTCGATATTGCTTACTTGCGCTGTATTCCTAATATAGAAATTGTAGCCCCACGCAATGAGATAGAACTGCGCAATATGCTCTATACAGCGCAACTTCCCGAGCAGGACAAGGCTTTGGCGATACGTTATCCTCGTGGTTACGGACAACTCACTCTCTGGCAATTGCCTTTTGAGAAAGTAGAGAAGAAGGGGGTACTGCTTAGAGAAGGGGCGCGCTATGCGGTACTCTCGGTAGGTACTATAGCCGACGAGGTAGCCCAAGAGATAAGCCAGCATCCTCAGGCAGAGGCTTTTGCACACTACGATATGCGTTGGATAAAGCCGTTGGATGAGGCGCTTTTACACCATATTCTAAGCCAATACGAGGCGGTTATTACAGTAGAGGAAGGATGCAAAGCAGGCGGTTTTGGTGAAAGTATTGTAGTCTTTGCTAAAGAAAAAGGCTATAGCCTTCCGATAAAAATCGTTGCTATAGCCGATGTCTTTATAGAACAGGGAACAGTTGCCCTGCAACGAGAATTTGCGTCTCTTACTAATTTTCTAAACGGAGCTTTCTAAGCCATTGGTTCATATCTACTTCCTTGAGGATAAGTTCTCTAAGGGCTGAGATAGGCACACGTTGTTGTTCCATAGTATCACGATGACGAATGGTGACAGTATTGTCCTCTTTGGTCTGATGATCTACAGTGATACAGAAAGGAGTACCCACGGCATCCTGTCTGCGATAGCGGCGACCTACAGCATCTTTTTCGTCATAAGCTACGTTAAAGTCATATCTCAGATCATTGAAGATATCTAAAGCGATCTCAGGTAGGCCATCTTTTTTCACCAAAGGTAATACCGCTACTTTGGTAGGGGCAAGTACGAAAGGTAAGCGCAATACGGTGCGTGTTTCCCCACCTTCAAGAACTTCTTCTTGCAAGCTGTGGGAGAAGATTGCGAGGAATAAACGGTCAAGTCCTACAGATGTTTCCAATACATAAGGGACATAGCTTCTATTTTCATCGGGATCAAAGTATTGTAATTTCTTTCCTGAATACTTCTCATGGTTGCCCAAGTCGAAATCGGTACGGGAGTGGATACCTTCCAATTCTTTGAAGCCGAAGGGGAAGCGGAACTCTATATCACAAGCTGCATCGGCATAGTGTGCCAATTTCTCATGGTCATGGAAGCGGTAGTTTTCTTCTCCTAAGCCTAAGGATAAGTGCCATGCTAAGCGAGTCTTTTTCCAGTGTTCATACCATTGTTGTTGGGTGCCTGGTTTGATAAAGTATTGCATTTCCATCTGTTCGAATTCGCGCATACGGAAGATAAATTGTCGAGCGACAATCTCGTTGCGAAAAGCCTTTCCTGTTTGAGCAATACCGAAAGGAATTTTCATACGCCCTGTCTTCTGTACATTGGAGAAATTTACAAAAATTCCCTGTGCGGTCTCCGGACGTAGGTATAAGTCCATAGCTCCCTCCGAGGTAGCGCCAAGCTTGGTGCCGAACATGAGGTTGAACTGCTTTACCTCTGTCCAGTTTTTGGTGCCTGAGATAGGACAGACGATTTCCAATTCCTCGATAAGGGCTTTCACATCAGCCAAGTCTTCTCGCTCAAGGGATTTACCCAAACGGTGTAGTATGGCTTCTGCTCTTTCCTTGTACTCGATCACCTTAGGGTTAGTCGAAAGAAATTGTTCCTTGTCAAAGGCTTCTCCAAAGCGTTTTTGGGCTTTGGCAACCTCTTTCTCTATCTTGTCCTCTATTTTAGCTACATAGTCCTCTACCAGGGTATCGGCACGGTAGCGCTTTTTGGAGTCTTTGTTGTCTATAAGGGGGTCATTGAAGGCATCCACATGTCCGGAAGCTTTCCAGGTGGTAGGGTGCATGAAGATAGCAGCATCTATCCCTACGATGTTCTCATGGAGCTGTACCATCGCTTTCCACCAATATTCGCGGAGGTTTTTCTTGAGTTCTACCCCGTTCTGTGCGTAGTCATATACAGCACTGAGCCCGTCATAGATTTCACTTGAGGGGAATATATAGCCGTATTCCTTGGCATGGGAAATTACTTTCTTGAAAATGTCTTCTTGATTTGCCATAGTTCTGATTTTAAGCAAGTGCAAAAATAGTAAAAAATATCTTTAGTTCTATATTTTTTGAAAAATAAATTATCGCTTGGGGTATTCCTCCCATAGGGGAAACTCAAACTGAAGTTGTATCCACTGCGGTTTTTTGTTTTCTGGGGAGGGGTAGTTGAAGTGGCTTAGGGACACTCCTACCAGACGAACGGATTCATAAAGTTTTTCTTGGTAAAGTAGTTCTTCTACCACTGCATAGATATCGGTACTATTTCCTATGAACTCAGGGATAGAACGACTGCGAGTTTGCTGTTTGAAATCGCTGTACTTGAGCTTGAGTGTAACGGTTTTAGCCAATAGCTTCTTTTCTTTTAGTCGTAGGGCTACTTCCTCACAGAGCTCTTTGAGTGGTTTTTCTAAGAAACGCTCACTGGTGATATTGGTCTCAAAAGTATGTTCTACTCCTATTGATTTTCTCAGACGGAAAGGCTGTACAGCACTCAGGTGGATACCTCGGGCTATCTGGTAGAAATATTCCCCATTGTTGCCAAAATAGGTTTGTAGCTCCTCAAGGCTCTTAGCCCGCAGGTCAGCCCCTGTGAAGATTCCCTTCTGGTACATTTTCTGTGCGGTTACTTTTCCTATACCATAGAATTTCTTAATATCTAAGGGAGCTAAGAAGTCCAAAATCTCCTGCGGGGGAACGGTCTTTTGGCCATTAGGCTTGTTGTAGTCGCTTGCAATCTTAGCGATAAACTTATTCACCGAAATACCTGCCGAGGCGGTAAGCCCCGTTTGTTCAAAGATCTTAGCACGAATTTGTTGGGCTATGAGTGTAGCCGAGGGGAGGTCTTTCTTGTTGGTGGTCACATCAAGGTAAGCCTCGTCCAAGGAGAGCGGTTCTACGAGGTCCGTATATTCATGAAAAATAGCTCGTATCTGCATAGAAACCTCCCGATAGCGATCAAAACGAGGCTTTACAAAAATGAGTGATGGACACAGTTGTTTGGCCATAGCCCCAGCCATAGCACTGCGCACCCCGTACCTACGCGCTTCATAGCTTGCCGCAGCCACTACTCCACGGGCTTCCCCTCCTCCCACAGCAATAGGAAGTCCCCTAAGTGAAGGGTTGTCATGCTGCTCCACCGAGGCAAAGAAAGCATCCATGTCGATATGAATAATCTTGCGTTCCACAGGGACAAAGGTAGTGATTTTTTTACAGTTATATTTTATCCTGGCACATTTCTTGTTGTTACCTCTTTAAAATAGTATCTTATGAATAGAGGAATAAAAATACTACTCATCTTATTCTTTATGAATATTAGTTTTTTACAAGCAAGCGAATGTTACCATTACCATACACCTACAACCTATGAGATAATAAATGAAGGGGGAAAGGCTTATTGGGTAACCATCGTTCGAGATCCTAATGGCATCAGTCTGGTGAGCTATAGTAAGAAATTGCTCCCCAATGTAGGGGAAAAGGCACGCTTTGTAACCATGGATGACCAAATGCGTTATATGGTAATTGCTGATAAAGATTGGTATTACTTTATCAATAATTACGCTTTGGATGAAAAAGAGAAAATGCCTATAAGGGCTTTTTCGGCTAAGGGTGTAGCACATTTTGGACAGCGTACTTTTCGTATAGGAGGACAGTGGTATAGAGTATCATTTGATCCGTATGACAAGCAAAATAAGTTCAAAAAGGAGCTTGTAGAAGGACTGCCTAAGGAGGTAACTGTGATTTCCAGTTTTAGGAACAAGTGGTTCTTGGTAAAAGGGGATACAGGGGTATTTCTCTATAAGGAGGAGTTACATAACAGTGTAGATAAGTACCTACAAAAGATAGAGGGCTTGGATCCCAAAACCGTACAATTCAAGGAGAGGAGAGATGTTAATTTTCTCTATGATGAAGACACTTTTTATACAACAGATGATGCCTTTAATCTAAAAGATCATTCTAAGAGTTTTCAAATGCTGAATATAGGGAATCACAAGTTTACAGAGGCTACTTTTGGCAGCTATGGACTATGGGAAGAGCTCTTGGATTTTCACGATGGAAGAATATGGTTTTATTGGTGGCAGGGGATAACTGCCATAAATGGTCAAAAAGTTTATTTCTACCCACATGAGAATTTTGTATATTTGCCACAAATGAACTTGGTAAGAAGGGGGGCTGATGAGTATTTTACCAATTATGAGAGAATAGCATGGAAGCAAAAAGCAGTAGATATGTCGGCAGTGAAGGATATACCCCGCCTGAAATATATAGAAGATAAAGGGTATTATTATGATGGCATAGACTACTATCGCATGTACCATGTACTATGATCCTGAGAGATTGAGTGTTATTGCTATGGATCCACTAACTAAAGCAATAATGCAAAACAAAAATTATTGGGCGCCTTATTCCTATCAGCATTCATTGGTGCCTTTTGTGGTTTGGGATCATAAGATTATTCGTTACCAAAGGGACAATAGTGGCAACTATACTGTTATAGGGCAGCTTCCCGCTACCTCTGAAATAAAGGATTTAAAGCTGTGTTTTGCGACCAAGGACAAACTACTGATTGAAGAGAAGGTAATAGAAAATAGTTGTGATTTTGAGACCATGAGCTTTGTCGGCTCTACCGTAGATGTCATTTCTCCCTGTGATGGAGGGCAAGGGCAAATACCTATTGTGATAGAATATAACTATTTCTTCAAAGATAAAAACGCTGTTTATTGGTATCATACAGGAAAGGAAAAATTAGAAAAGTTGTCTTATAATCCTCAATCCTTCACCGAAGAAAGTTTGTTGAAGCTACTGAATAAGAAAAAGTAGTATTGCTAAAAACCAGAGGCTTTCTAAACGAAATTTAGAAAGCCTCTGGCTCTTTATTCAGGATATCTGCTGGTATCTTGGTAGGTATTAAAAATACCTTTAATAATAATTTGTTTTTCTGTATCATTTACCTTATAAAATACAATATAAGGATACTTTTTCATAATAACACCTCTTAACTCTCCTCTGTACTTACGTTGGTAAGGATGATTTTTTATGAAGTCTTTAATAGATGTATATTCTTTGAGAAAGTTCTTAGCAATTTTAGGAGGAGCAACACTTATATAATAAGCAACAGCTTCTCTTAAATCATCTTTTGCTTTAGGTTCTACTTTTATCTTATAGGGAGATTCCATATTCAGAAGCTACTTCATTAATCATAACATCAAAGTCTTCACACTCTTCAAAAGGAGTGTTACGTGTTTCTATTTCATCAAGAAAAGCTACTAATCTTGGCGTCATTTCAATAGGCTGAGGTATGTCCTCTTCTTGAATGATAGAGACATTTAAAGACCTTATAAAATCTTTTATTGAATTTAATTTACCTACATCAGAGGTAGCAAATGTTACAGCTGTTTCCATAGTCAAATATTTTTAAGGGTTTCGTAAAAGCAAAAAAAATCACTACTTAAAAAAGTAATGATTTTTAAATTTTCTCACTCTACTCTTGAAGGAAAATATCCTTTAGAGAATGTACTTTTTTTAAATTGTTGGGAAAATGTTGGGAAAAATCACACTTTCTAAAACCTAACCAATTAAATACCAAGCACTTAAAAAGCAAACTTGTACTCGGAGCGGGACTTGAACCCGCACAGGCATTGCTGCCCACTGGATTTTAAGTCCAGCGTGTCTACCGATTCCACCATCCGAGCCTTTATGATGGGGCATAAAAAAAGAGCGAAAAACGGGATTCGAACCCGCGACCTCAACCTTGGCAAGGTTGCGCTCTACCAACTGAGCTATTTTCGCATTTTCATCTATTTCTAAGACAGCGCAAAGGTACTACTTTTTTTAAAACTGACAAAGAAAAAATGAAATTTTTTTGTAAAAATAAAATATTTCTTGCAACTATTTGATTACAAGGGGTTTGTTGTTTTTATTAATCATTGATCCTTATTTATGATTTTTTTGATAGAGAACCCTGCTAATACCAAATACACTAAACAAAGTCCCCACATTCCCAGCCAATAGGGCATAATGGTAGGTAGTGAGGCCCCCATTTGGGTGATGGAAATAAACCCTTTTGCGCCTAAGGTGGTAGGTACAATGTACGAAAAGACATTTAGCCATTGTGGCATTGCTACTGAGGGCCACGAAAAGCCAGTGAGCATTACCGAAGGCAATGAGGTGTACATAATGAGCATAATCGCATCTTCACGGCGACGCAGAAAGTTCAGCAGACAAAGCCCCATAAAGACTATTGAAAGGATAAAGGGTATCATAAATACCATAGTGGTAAGCATACTGCTACGTACTGGGATACCAAAAAGAGGCATCACTATTCCTAAAATAATGAGCAATATCATCATTGCAAGGGCTAAGTAGGTGGTTGCTTTACCCATTACAATAGGTAAAGCCCCAAAAAAGTTTCCCGAATTGGGGTATATTTTGCGTAGCTTGTTACCTTCGCGCATTGTACCTCCTAAGATACCTACTGCTGTGAGAATAGTGGTTTGGAAAATAATCACCAAAACCACAGGGATCAAAAAGGTGGCATAGCCTGACGAAGGGTTGTACAAACTCACTACTTTAGCACTCACAGGCATTGCTTCCTCACGTGCTTGGGTAGGGAGTTTACCTTGTGCCGAAGAGCGTTTCATCTCTACGCCTGCGTTGAGATAGGTTGCCGAGAGTTTGGCAGCAGTAAGCACTTGCTTATAATAGAGCATATAGGAAGCATCGGCGTAGACTGATATAGAGGGTTGTTCCCCGCGTTGTAGGTCGCGTGCAAAACCATTAGGGATGGTTACGATACCGCGTATTTGCTCACGCTGAAAAGCCTTTTCTGCTTCGCTGAGGTTGAGATAGCTACTGTAGATAGCCACGCCGCTATTGGCATCTATCATACGCAATAGCTGGCGACTTTGCGCTGTATTATCTTCATCAACTACTCCAATAGGGAGCTTTTGTAGCGTTTCTTCAGAATAGAGGTAGGTGTACAAGAAAGAGACTACCACTGCTACAATAACAAACGAAAAGAACACCGCTTTGTCGCGGAATATGTATTTGGCTTCCCAGAGCATTGCACGGGTGAAGTCGGCTGAACTTTGATATATATAACTTCTAAATTGTTTCATATCCTCCTGATTTTATTTTCTTTACAAACATAGGGTAGGCAACTATCAGCAATAAGCCGAAGAGCAATAAGGCTAAAAGCGGTTGCCACGTCATCTCTACAGGTATCCCTTTGATCGCACGATTTACGTAGTATTTCATAAAATGAGCATAGGGGAAAATTTGCGCTAAATACTGCATACTCTTTGGCAATCCTTCCATCGGAAAAGTATAAGCGGCAAATGAGAAGGCAATCGCTGTGAAACCACTGCCTATGGTGAGTGCCGACCTGAAATTAGGCAAGAGAGAAACAAACGTAATGCCTATAATCTGATATACAATCACTAAAGCAAAGGTAATCAGCACTACGTTGAACATCGGGATGTGGAGGGGAGCGCCTATAAGCCCGAAGAGGAGATAGTTCATCCACCACGCGACAAAGAGGAGCGTTAAGGTATAAGGCAGAAGTTTGCCTATTAAGGCTTTTAGCGGACTGCCACCAGCCTTTTTGAGCCATTGTTTCCCCCGACGGTAACGGAATTCTATTCCTAATACATACACCGTTACCATCATCACAATCATTTGGAGCATCATCGGCAAGAGTGCTGTGAGCAGGTAATAGGCATAGTTAGCATAAGGGTTAAACAATCCGTGGTCGTCTACCTTTACGGTTTGAGCCTCAGCGCGTACCTTCTCTGTCTGTTGCCCTTTTTGCATTTTCTTCTTCATTACCAGCCCCGCAGAGAACATCCCTACAGTAGTTTGAAAATCCTTTTGGATAAGGCTTGCCCCCAGCATAAACTGACTATTGGTATAGCAAATGAGCGATTGATTTTCGCCTTTGAATAGTTTCTGCTGAAAGTCGGCAGGGATAACGATAAAGCCCATAATCTGCTGTTGCTGGATAAGTCGTTGGGCTTCTTTTTCATCGGTGAGTTTGATTTTCAGGTCGATGTTTGGGGTAGCATCAAGCATACGCAAGAGGTTTTCGGACAGCTGACTTTGGTCGTAATTGATATACGCCATAGGCAGGTCGCGGGGTACGCCTTTGTAGAAAATAGCCGCAAAGAACCCAAAGATAACCAAAGGGAACACCAAAACGTAAAACAGTCGTTTGGGTGATAGGAAAAGGTTCTTGCATTCGGTTTTAAAATATTTCATAGTATAATTAGCAAGTTAGGTTTATTCTTTTTCTTCCAAAGTAGCTTCTGAAAGTAATTCATCAAAGCTATTAGCTATTTTGTGAGTAGATTTATCGTCAAGCCAATAGTCCCAAACTGACCCATCGGAGAGGTTGAAGTATAGTCTGGAGTCATCACCTAGACTACCAAAAACAAAAGTGTTTTCAGTATTAGGTTCATCAAGATATTGTAGTAATTGCCACGCTTGATAGTCTCTGCTCAGCTTTTCAAAAAGGAGGTTACGATTTTTAATATCCAAATCTTTACCTTTGTACTGATAAAGGCAATATAAATCAAAACTGCTGAGGATTTCCTTGTAAAAAGCAGGAAGTTCAAAGGAATGTTTTTGCTCTGTTTCTGTAATTCTGTTCATACTTTTTTATTTATTAAATAATCTAAGTTAATTATATTTCTTCAGCGTCTTCTAAGTTTTCTATTAGGATAGGTTCTTCATCTTTAAAATGAAAAGAAACGCCATAAGGCTCGCAAAAGCTGAAACTACCTCCGGCGAAATGCAATATCCACTCTTTGTTGTCATAGAATAGGAACTGCGGACTCTGCAAAGGAACTTCCTGCAAGGGAACGCTTAGCAATTGTTTTTCTTCTTCTGAAAGATGAAAGCCTTCTGAGCATATCAGCAGTTGTTCTTGAAAATAAGAAAGGGCTTTGGCGATAAACTTATCTGCACTGGTAAGGATCTGTTCAATAAAAGCAATAGTATCAGGTGTGAGGGTTTCAGTATTGCTAAACACAGAAAAAGGCAGCTGTAAAGTTTCTTTATAGAAATCACTTTTCCACTGGAATGAAGCCTCCCAAAAATACTCGTCTCCCACTTTTTGTGAGAAAGCGAGAGAGCCAAACTTGGTGTTATAACTTGATAGGTACATTCTAATTATTTTATTGTTATATTACTTTACATTTTTAAACATTCCGTATCGAGGTACAAACTGATACTTCACCAACTCCTGCTCAGAGAGGGCAAGGAGAGAGAGGAGGTCATCGGGAAGGTTTTGGGTACTTTGAGGGGCATATTTCTCAATCTTATAAGTACCTTCTGTAGTAGCGGACACTACCTTTAAATGACTGTTGTTATAAACTATGGAGGCTGTGAGGAGGTTGCCCTCTTCATCATACTCTTTGCTTACACCATACATCAGGTTATGGCGACACTCACTGGCTTGTTCAATACCGCCATCTTCATTATAAATAAGTTCCATGCCATCTTTTACTCCATTTTTTATCTCGCATTCGTAGTCTAAACGAGGAGGGCGTCCGCACATTCCATAAACAATCCCATTGAAGGGAGTTTGGCAATCTTTATCGGTGTAGTATATACACTCTCCGTTTAGGTCGTTTTTTACAAAAAGACGCTCATCAATGTCCTGTAATCTTTCTATGTTCATTTTGTGAGGGGTTATAAAATCACACTCTTCCATTTTTCAGGGTCTCTATTTTCAGGTAAATACTGTTCTTTGATAGTATCTAATAGCCAGCGACCTTCTACAAGTTTGTACTTGTACTCGCGCTTGTAATTCATTCCGGCATAGACTCTATCGGTAAATATAGAGGCTTTTTTACCCGTGATTTGCACTTCGGTAATGGTATCTTTAGAAGGATCGTAGTTAGGAGGAAAGATGTGACTGGTGTACTGAGCGCCGCCGTTTTTGCGTTCGCGTTCGGTGATGTATTCCTTATAAATAGGGATACGAAGCTCGGTTTGCTTTTTGCAAAACTCTTCCCAAGAGAGGGTTTTCTTTTTCTCCACTTCTTCTTCATCCACTCTGTTGGCTTCTGTTTCCCAGTCGTACATCGCTTGCAAGAAAGCAGTGAAGCGCTGGCGTAGGGTTTGTTCTGTTTCTGTCATTTTGGATTATAATTTTAAATTGTCATTTTCGTCAAACTCCCAAAAAGGATTATAAGCAACTTCAAAGAGGTAGCCGTCCAAGTCCTTGAAATAGCCACTATATCCACCCCAAAATACTTTTTGAGCTGGCTTGACAATAGTAGCTCCTAATTCACTGACCTTGGATAAAACAGCATCTACTTCTGCTTCCGATTTGGCATTATAACTAATTGTTATTCCTGCAAATGCACTTGACTGATAAGGTAGCGTAGTATCTTCGGAGAGTTCTTGTAAAGGATATAATCCTAATACAATTCCTCCCAAAGGGAAAAGAGCATACTCCTCCATACTTTTGTCCGACTTCTGCCAACCTAAGTTCTCATAAAAAGCAAGTGCTTTCTTAAAGTCGCGGACACCTAAAGTGATAAGTGTAAATTTCTGTCTCATTTGGTTAATGCTTTTTCTACTATCTCTATAAGTTCCTCAGGGGTCATTAGGGTATTGAGATAGTCCTCTAAGGTTCCCATGTTATCTATTTCATTGAAAAACACCTCGTGATCGGTACCAAAGAGTGTTGGGTTTTCTCCATTGGGGTCGCTTAGGGCTATGTATATATGGTCAGGATAGCCAGAGGTATAGAACAATTGTATAAGATCAGGAGTCTTGTCGCCTGTAACTTTTGTAATTTCTGAGAGGTCTGTGAATTCCTCATCGGAGAAATCGTCATACCATTCTTCATAGTCATCGGTGCCTTCTTTGAAAGGGGTAAAGAGGCTGACTGTCCAAAAGTGTTGTCCATAAGGTTCTTCTGTAAGTCGATAGAACTGAGCAATCATCTGGTCATAGAAATCCTTTTTATCCGTTTGGTAAAGTTCCCTATGATCATCTACCCAAGCTCCTATGCCATAAATAGGCTCGGTATCTTCGGCCTTTGCCCAAGGAGTGTCCTGAGGCTTTGGATAGAGTACGGTATCAAAAGTAATAGCCAATAGGTCATCAGCAAGGGAAGAGCCTTTCACTTGGCTGGTATTGCCTCCAAGAGCTTGTATACGAGTTAAGATTTTTTGGTTCAACATATTTATTTTATTAAAAGGTTTCTTTTTCTTTGCTCCTTTGGCGGTATTCTTCAAGCCAAAGCCGCCAATCTTCTGGACAATGATAGGTATCCATATACTTTTCTTGTTCTTCCTCGGGTAAGGAGCGCCAATATTCCAAAAAAGTATCTCTATAATGCTCTTGGTATCCCTGATTCCAGCGAGGAGCTCCATAGAAACTATGAGGAAAGACTGTCCAAAACGGAAATACTTCTTTATAACCCTCCATTTCTTTCTTAAAAGTCTCTCTTTTGTCTTCTTCATAGAATGCTATTTGTACAAAAAAGAGTTTGTTGGCTTCTTGGGTTATCTGTAGCTGTCCTTTGCTAAGGGAATAAGGTGCTTTGCTAAAGAAAAGCCTAATACTTTTCAGGCTGACTTCTCCTTCTGCTGCCTCTATATGTTGGTAGAGAGCTGCAGGGATAAAGAATTCATACCTAAAGAAGGTATGGGTTTTACAAAACAGATCTTTGAGCTTTGAAAACATAATCTTGAGTTAGCTAATTAACTCTTCTTTCTCTTTCTTGGGTACTTTGGCGAGTACTTGGTCGTAAGAGTGCTGTATCATCTCCTTGATAAGGATAGGAGGTAAGCCATCTAAAAATACAGTATTCCAATGTTTTTTGTTCATATGATAGCCTGCCACAATCTTGTTAGGAAACTCCTCACGGAGTTCTACTGCACGTTCAGGGTTGCACTTTAGGTTCACACTGACGGGGTTACGCTCCAGATTGGTAAGGGCAAATATACGATTACAAATGCGGAATACCAAAAAATCCTCACCAAAGGGCATATCCTCAGTTACATGTGGCAAGGAAAGGCAATAATCTCTAAGTTCTTCTAAGTTCATTTTGTTTAGGTAAGAGATAAGAGGTAAGAGGGGGCTCATTCCTCATTATCAATTCAGCACACGTGTGCCAAATTTTTAATATCAGTATTTTTATTGTTGATTTACTTTTTATATATCGATACACACCACCGATAGGTCTTTTTTCTTATTGCGAACAATGCCATAAAAACGATTTTTATACCAAAGCATTTGTTGCTCATAATCAATAGTGTTTTTGCCAATGTCTAATGAATGAATGATCTCTCCAGTTAAGGCATTTATAAGTATAGGTTTTTGCTTTTTATCACTTATGATAATACGTTCTCCACTCCGTACAAAGCGTACTGTTTGTCCCGTATTATAACTAAATACCGTCTGTCCGTTATTCAGCGAAATTCCATAAAAATAGCCTCCTTTGCCTGCCGTACCAAAATATAAAATATCTTTATATTCCTCTACTTCAGTGTAAAGATAAGCAGAGAGTTTGTATTTCCAAAGTGTTTTTTGGTTCTGTTTATCTCGGCAGTTCATCATAAAGGGAGATTGCATAAAAACTTCTTTATCTCCAAAAGAATAGACTTTAGCATCATTGAGAATTCGCTTTTGAGGGATAACACAGAAAGATTGTTCTATCACTTCATTTTCAGTAATTTTAAATACTTTATTGGTTACAAAAATATTGCCGAGTTTATAGTATTCAATGAGTATAAAAAGTTGTTCGTCTTCCCAATAATAATATACATCACTACTATAGCAAATTTCTTCTTCCTCAAAAAAGAAAGAAAGTCGTTTTTGTGATGTAAAATCTTCTGAAAAGATATCTACAAGAATATAACGATCTACATACACTCCGTTTTTCACCATATTTTTTAGAGACATCGGCTGAGGCAAATTGCAATACAGCTATTTTCTCCTGAAAAGGGACAATATCTACCACCCTATAATGGCGAAAAGGGTTGTTAAAAGTATTTAAGGTATGGTAGTTTGTCATATATTACTCAAAAATCTTATTAATTTGTGCGGAAGGGTTTGCCATAAACTCGTCAAAAGTACAGAGTTCGGTAAAAGTTCCGTGTTCGTAATCGGCAAAAGCAAGTTTTTTGTTCTTAGGATACCACACCAAAAAGCCTTCGGCACCATACCTATCAGCATCCGAAAGGAGGTCGAGGAACTTTTTGTTTTTCCACTTTACCTCTTTAACATCACTCAGCGGGGCAAACTCTACAAAGCTGGTATACTCGCATTCGGGCAATGGAATACGCCTATCGGTAGCGCGCAATAGGGCGATGAGTCCTTCGGGAAGTTTGTAGGCTTTTAAGGCTCGCAAGCGTTCTTCCTCATCGTGCCACTCGGCAGGTTCTACCGATTTGATATACTCGGCAACTGCTTTCTGCTTGTTGCGCAGGGCGTAATGATAGGCACGTTCGCCGTATTTATCTTTGTAGGAAAGGTCGGCTCCTAGTTCGATAAGTCTTTTTACCAAGGCAAGGTGACCACGCGAGGCAGCTATTTGTAAGGGCGAGGCATTGTAAGGGTATACCATATCAGGCTCACAATAATTTACATCAAATCCGTGAGCGATAAGGTAGTCAGCCAGTTTATACATACCTTCCGAAGCTACCATTCTCAAGGTAGTACCGTCGGGAGTGAGTTTGAAACCGTTTTCTATCAGCAGAAAAGCTATTTCTTCATTTTTGTTATAGATAGTAGCCTGCAAAGCAGTGAGGTGGGTACGAGCATTTACATCAGCACCTTGTTTAATCAACCATTTTATTAACTCAGGGTCGCTATTCCCACTATTACAAACACCAATAAGCGCTGTTTTGTTTATATGAGCCCCCTTATCAACTAAAAACTCTAATAGTTTCTTTTTCCGACTGGACAAGGCAAAGTCAAAAGGTGTTTGAGAATAACGTTCGTGTACACGGACTTCTTGGTTGATATCCCAGTCTTTGGCAAGTTCAGCTTCCAAGGCAGAAAAGTTTTCCTCACGCAAGAGGGTTACGATTTCAGGGCATTTAAAAGGTGCTTTTTTCTGGGCAAAGATGTTTCTTTCTTCCATATTATAATTTGTTTGCTGTTAAATAAAAATCTAAAGGGTTCTCAATAAAATGGTTTCTTTAGGCAAAGGGTTATATTTATTTAGTAACGTTTCTTCCTCTCCTTCGTGTAGCAAGGTAAGAAATGTAAAACAGCCTCCAGATGTAAGTTTTCTAGTATATTCTCTAATCTCTCTTTTATAAATTTCCTCTAACACCTCCGCTTGTTCTTCTGTTAAATAAGGGCGATGAGTACGAAGTGTCTGACGCAGATTTTCATAAAAATCCCCATAACAGATAAAACTGATGTCGTGAAAATGTGCTACCAACCGTTTTATTAATTGGTAAAAGATAAAGTTCTGCAAATTTCTTGAAAGGATATCTACCTCTCCATCTTCTCTAATAAATACTACACTTGGTTCTTGTGTTGCTTTTTCTTTGTTATAACAAAAACAATAAACCATATAATCATCCACTACAGCCCTTGCAAAGGGAGCAAAGAAGAACTTTTGGTTCTGAGGATATTGTGTTAAATGCTGATTTAAAAACTCAAACTCTTTTGCGAGTTGAGAGGGGGTGAGTACCTGAAACCAATCCACATACAGAAACAAAGGCGGGTTTTCTTTTAGTTTAGGATACTCCTGTTCTAACCACTCCTTATTAGGCAATCTATCACCATTTTTGTATTCCATAGGACAATAAGAATGATATGGATATTTTGCGCCCATATCCAGCATACCATCCTCATAAAGCCGGTGATATAGCTTGGGGTACTGAAAGCCATAAGTTTGTTCTATTTGTTGTAATAGGTTCATATTGCTGAGGTTTGATGTTAATTTCTCACATATCTTCCCCTATATCTTTTAAGAAGCTATCTATTGCTTCAAAAGAGCTTTTAGAAGAAGAAGCATATATTAATTGAGTACCCTTGTCTAATATAGCAATACTATCTGTGGCATCCCCATAAAAGTCGGCTCCGTCTAACCAATGATGGAGGGCAAAAGGTTTTTTTGGGAAACGCTCTTTTATAGCTGCCAATTCCTCAGGAGTGATATATTTAAAGCTTTCATAAACATAAGGAAGCGCAAATACAGCTTGCAAGTGAGCTATAGCCAACAAAAATTCAGCTAATGTATCACATTCCACTTGCCAATGTTGGTGAGTAAAGTCGGTACTCATATACACCTTAGGATTGGCGGTATCTAAATCTTCCTTTGCGATAGCCCACAAACAGCAATTTTGATTTTCTGTATAAAAAACAAAATAGTTTGGGTTGCTGAAAAGAGTAAGGTTATCCTTTGGAGTTACCAAGTTATCTTGTGTTTGGTTCAGAGCTTGATGCTTTCCCAAAGTAGTGTAATAGTTGTATAGCAGTGTAGGCATTTTCTCTATCACCTTGAAGAAAGGTTGCATCTCCTCATCGGTAAAACCACAATCTTCCTCTAAACCAAAGAGTGTACGGATTTGTTCAAAAATGTTGCTTTCTTTCATATTATAATTGATTGCGTTCTGCTATTATTTTCTGTAATTGCTGGTGCAAAAGGGCTCGTGAGAGGAGCTTGGGATTAACTCAATTGTCGCGCCAGTGGTGTGACAATTTGTTTACCATTAGGGCTACTTTGTTGCGCGCCTCATTGATAAGGGTACGCAAATCGGTAATCAAGGATTCTTGTAGGGTTACTTTTTTCATAGTATTAGTTTGTTAATTGGCTCATTATTCATAATACCTTCCTAAATCTAACAGATGTCCTAAGAAATGCCAATCATTAGGGATGGTTTCATCTTCATCTATATAATCACATAAGCCTCGTGCGCCACACTCCAAGAGATCTAAAGGGTTGAAATTGTACCAATCATAGCCAGTTTCGGAAGCGATACCAAAAGAACGCATTTCGTTATGGAGTTCTTTGTCTTTCATACGGTGAAGTTCAGCTATCTGAAAGAGAATAACAGCTTGGGTATAAGCAAAAGCGGAGAGATGATCATCTTCTGCCTCAGGCATTGTGCGAATGCTTGTCCACTGCTCCTCATAAGTAGCAGTCTTTGCACTAAATGCCTCCTTAAGCAGTTCAAGGCAAAGAGTAGGGGAGAAGGGTGTGTTTTCGTGTGGAGTTACAATCCTATATAAAGCCAAGAGATAGGCTTCTAAATCTCTGTTGGTTACTTCTTTAGGAAGCTGTTCTATACAGTTGTAAAATTCGTCGTAGGTCATAGAGATAATTAGCAAATGGGTGTTTCTTATTCATTAGCGTATTCAATGGTTCGTTCTACAATCAGGTTGGTATAACGTTTAGAGTATTCGATGCGTTTCTCTATCCAATTGCCGTGATTATCATAGCGATAGGTGTATTTGCGAGTATAGACTTCGCCTTCTTTGTTGCTAATTCGCTCGAAAATTTCGTTGTTATGCTCATCAAAAGTGGTTTCAGTTATTGAATAAGGTTGGGGGTCGCCTATATCCTGATGGGCAACATAAATTACATTGCCTTTTTCATCAAAACGAGTTATGGTAAACATAAAAGGCTTGCCATTGGCTGAAAGATTGGTATCGACTTTTTCGGTATCGCTACGAAATTCAATAGAGTCGTGAAGAATCTTTTCTCCCGTAGATATGTTTGTATGACAACGATCTATACACCTGCCTTGGGTATCATATTGGAGTTGTAAGAGATATTCGGCATCGGCTGTGCGAGTGAGCTGACTTATGTTATTACCGTATGCATCGTAAGTGAAAGTAGTAGTTTCTTTCCATTTATCATTTTCATAAGTGATACACTCCACCTTTTGTTGTAGGTCATTATAGCGGTATTGTTTTTCCTCCCAGCAGTCGGTTAGTTCTTCATCTTCAGGGTCGTAGAGGCGAGAACTCAAGCAATTACTGTGAGAGTCGTAGGTAAAGAGGAAGTGGTATTCCTCGCCATAAGAAGCCTCTACAAGTTTACCTTGCTCGTTGTAAATGAGGGTTTCAGTATAGTCTTCTAAGAAGTATTCTTCGCCTTTTTGCCACTGACCATCTTCGGTGATGACAGCAGCATAACAATGAGATTCATCTCGTTTTATGTCCATAGTATTAAATTTGCCAATTAGTTAATTACCGAATTACTTTTCATCATTTTGTATTTCTTCCTTTCTCCTTCAACAGTTGCTACTACTTTAAATCCAAGTTTTGTATAAAGACCTTTAGCTATGGGGTTGTCATCAAATACATTTAGGCTAATAGAATGAACACTTTTATCTTCAAAAAGCATTGCAATAAATAACTGCATTGCCTTAGTACCTAATCCTTTTCCTGTAAGGGAAGGATTGATAAAAAATCTACCAATATGTACGTTGCTCCCTTCTACTTTTATTTGCTGAATCATCCCTATAAAACTACCCTCTGCCTCAATACGAAAACAATGAGACAAAGCATTGAGTGCTTCTATGGTAAGAGGATAAGGCAAAGCATCTCCTGCCCATTGTTGCAAGAAATCAGCGCCTTTGCTATTTGTCCAGCGTATAATAGCTAGCTTATCATCAGGTAATAACCCTTCAGTTATTCTCATTTTTTTGCTAAACTTACTTCTTAATATTATCTAATCAGATGGTTATTTCTATCATATTACCATCAGGATCAAGTATCACACTTTCATAATACCCATCGCCTGTAGTGCGTGGAGCACTAAAACATATGTAGCCTTCATCTATGATTTTCTGAGTAAGTGCATCGACAGCTTCTTTGCTTCCTACACTGAAGGCAAAATGTATAAATCCTTCATTCATGACCTTGTCCAAACGTTTACTGAGGTTGGGTCTCCACATTATTTCCAAACGAGCGCCACTATCAAAACTTAGAAAGTAGGTGTGTAAACCTGTTTTAGGATTATGGTACAACTCGTTTGATTTTGCCCCGAAAAAAGTCTCATAAAAGGCTTTAGAAACTTCTAAATTTTTTACATATAAAGCGATGTGGTCTATTTTCATAGTGATAATCTGCTAATTATCTATTACTTGCTACCTGTTATCTTCAACTAATACTGACATTCCCGGTCTTAGATCCTTTACTTTTTGGGTAGGGTAAGCTTTGATAGCAAAAGTTTTCTTGTCGAAATCACCTTTACTTTTGGTAGCTGTCCAAGTAGCAAAATCAGCTTGTACGGCTATGTGTTTTACTTCCATTTCTATCTCCTGATTGCCCAGAGCAGGTACGATACCTTTGAACTTAGTACCTATCTTGAAGTCAGCCATTTTATCCTCTCGTATGTTGAACACTACCCATTCGTCACTACTGTCAATGAGGTTCATGACAGGGTAGCCCGCATTTACGATTTCGCCTTCGTTGGGGATAATGGTCTGTATCTCGGCATCGGCAGGAGCGAAGACTTTAGCGCCATCTTTGTAAGCATTTACCTCAGTAATCACGCCTTGTGCTTGGGCTACAAGGGCTTGGGCGGCGGTTTTATCCTCTACACGAGCTCCATTTTTTGCCATTTCGTATTGTGATTTGGCAGCTTCGGCTTGTTTTTGTAGAGCAACCATTTGAGTATAAGCCTCGTCTTTCTTTTGAGCAGGGAGTACCTTGTCGTTGTATAGGTTACTTACACGCTGATAGGTTTTTTCAGCGAGCTCGGCAGCTGCTTGTGCTTGTTGCCATACATTGTAAGCTCCTTGTATCTGTTCGCTGCGGGCACCACGCTGGGCTTTGTCCGATTGGGCTTGTGCAGCTAAGCGGGCAGCTTCAGCTTGAGAGAGCTTGGCATCGAGTTCGGTGCTTTCCAGTTCCAAAAGGAGATCGCCTTTGTGCACTTGGTCACCTTCCTGCTTGTAGATAGCTTTCACTCTACCAGGTACTTTGGGGGCTACGTTGATTTGCTTGGCTTCTACTTGCCCCTGCAAATACACAGGTTCACTATTGCTAAAAAAGTAGATAGAGAGCACAAGAACTACTGCAAATACAGCAATAGTAACTAAAAGGCCAATGATATTTTTCTTTTTCATAAGATGAATAATATTTGAATACTAATTAAAGTGCAAAAATAGTGAAGATTTGGGACATAGGGATACTTTTTCTACAAAAGATTTTTAAGATAGATTAAAAATTATATGACACAAAGAGGTGAAAAAATCTTACTTTTATTCGGATATTTTCTCAAAAAGTGGTAACTTTGCCCTACCAAATAATATTGTGTTTGGCACAAGAAAAGGATAAACCAACTAATAACTGCAATATCATGGAAACATTACGAGAAATCATTCACTCTATACAGCAAAACAAAGTCCGTAGCTTCATGTCAGGCTTTGGAATCATGTGGGGAATTTTTATCTTGGTACTCCTCTTAGGGGTAGGTAAAGGGGTAGAATATGGGGTACAAGATCTACTAAAGAGGTTTGCGGCCAAATCAATATTTATTTGGAGTGGAGAAACCTCTATGAAATATAAGAACATGCAAGAGGGTAGGCAAATTTTCTTCAACAAATACCTCTTGGAAGATATCAAGCGCAAGTTCCCCGAGATAGAAGGACTTTCTCCACGAACAACTATTTCTAAAAATGCTATTTTTGGAAAGAAAAATTACTATACCTCTGTAACAGGAATTACTCATGATTATTGGTCTTTCTCCAGTTATAAGATGATAGAGGGAAGCCGCCCTTTCAACCTTATGGATGACAAAAGAGCACGTAATGTAGCGATTATAGGAAAGAAAGTGGCCACTAAGCTATTCCTTGATGACAATCCTTTGGACAAACTTATCAATGTGGGGGGAGTGTATTACCGCGTAATAGGAGTGATGAAAAATGATGATATGATTAGTCAGCAAGCAGAGTCGGAAATCTTCGTACCCTATCCCAGTTTTACTCGTAATATCCAAGATACCCCCGATATTTCTTCCTTTGGCTTCTATTTGCGTGATGATGCACAGATCTCTGTTTTAGATTTTAAGAAAAAAATAACCAATTACTTGGCACGTACCCTCCGTTTTGATGAAAACGATCCTAATGCGATCTATGTACAAGCATTGGAGGAACAACTCTCCAGTATCAATAGTATCTTTACGGGGATCAGTGTTTTTATCTGGATTGTAGGGCTTTGTTTTCTTATCAGTGGGATGGTAAGTGTCACTAATATCCTCTTTATTGTAGTCAAGGAGCGTACTAATGAGTTTGGCTTGCGTATGGCCATAGGGGCGACACCACGCCATATCATCACTCAGGTACTTTTAGAAGCACTGATTATTACCTTAGCTTCAGGGCTCTTAGGCATGTTCTTAGGCGTAGGAGTACTTAAGCTTTTGAATATACTCTTGGAAGCCACTGGTGGCATGGGCTTGCTCAAAACCACAGAAATAGATATGGGTATTGCTTACTTAGCTGTCTTTATCATGGTGCTTTCAGGTATTTTTGCTGGTACCTTCCCTGCCCGAAAAGCCTCTAAAATAGAACCTGTAGCCGCTATGCGTTATGAAAATAGAGGATAAGAAGGAGTGAAGAATAGGTGAAAGGGGGGAAATCTTATTTTTATTTGGATATTTTCTCAAAAAATAGTGACTTTGCCTTATCAAATAATATTGAGTTTGGCGCAAGAAAAGGATAAACCAAACTAATAACTACAATATCCTAATAACTACAATATCGTGGAAACATTACGAGAAATTATTCACTCTATACGGCAGAATAAAGTCCGTAGCTTTATGTCTGGCTTTGGGATTATGTGGGGTATTTTCATCTTGGTACTGCTCTTAGGAGTAGGGAAGGGAGTAGAATATGGGGTGCAAAATCAGCTTAAAAGCTTTGCCTCCAAATCAATATTTGTTTGGGGTGGAGAAACCTCTATGAAATATAAGAATATGCAAGAAGGTAGGCGAATTTTCTTCAACAAATACCTCTTGGAAGATATCAAGCGGAGATTTCCCGAAATAGAGGGACTTTCACCAAGAATATCTGTTTCTAAAAATATTATTTTTGGAAAGAGGAACTACTATACCTCTGTAACAGGAATTACACATGATTATTGGATGTTCTCTAACTTCAGAATGATAGAGGGAAGCCGTCCTTTCAACCTTATGGATGACAAAAAAGTACGTAATGTAGCAATTATAGGAAAGAAGGTGGCCACTAAGCTTTTTCTTAATGACAATCCTTTGGACAAACTTATCAATGTGGGGGGAGTGTATTACCGTGTGATAGGGGTGATGAAAAATGATGATATGATGAGTCAAAGAGTTGAATCAGACATATTTGTGCCTTTTCCGAGCTTTACTTGCAATATTCAAGATGCTCCCGATATTTCTACTTTTGCTCTCTACTTAAGGGATGATGCACAAATCTCCATTCCCGATTTTAAGAAAAAAATAACCAATTACTTGGCACGTACCCTGCGTTTTGATGAAAATGATCCTAATGCGGTCTATGTACACGCTTTCGAGGAAGAAATATCTAGTGTTAATAGTATTTTTACGGGTATCAGCGTTTTTATTTGGATAGTGGGACTATGTTTCCTTATCAGTGGTATTGTGAGTGTGACCAATATTCTTTTTATTGTAGTCAAGGAACGTACTAATGAGTTTGGCTTGCGTATGGCCATAGGAGCGACTCCTCGCCATATTATTATTCAGGTACTTTTGGAAGCCCTAATTATCACGTTAGCTTCAGGACTGATGGGGATGTTCTTAGGGATAGGGGTGCTGAAACTTGTCAATATGTTTCTTACTGCTACAGGTGGTTTAGGCTTGCTCAAAACAACAGAAATAGATATGGGTATTGCCTCCTTAGCTGTCTTTATCATGGTGCTTTCAGGTATCTTTGCTGGTACCTTCCCCGCCCGAAAAGCCTCCAAAATAGAACCTGTAGCCGCTATGCGTTATGAAAATAGAGGATAAGAGAAGGTGAAGAGTGTAGCGAGCGAATACTTAATATCCGTGTTATCGCACACCTATAGGGGCGATTTGCAAATCGTCCTTCCAACATGTCACACAAATCGCTCACCAAAAAGCGAGAACAATTCATCCACTAACACATGAAGTATTTCGCCCTTCCCAATACATGATGCAATTCTTTTCACTAACGCGAGCTGCAAGCTCTACCATAGTAGGCATGAGGATCATTAATCATTGAAAATTAATCGTTGATCATTAAGAAACTGTGTTTCTATAGGGAGGTAATAGAGCGTGGAGAGCGCCCCTTCTAAGCGAACATAATCTTTTTCAGTGGTGAGAATACGCCCCTTCTGGCGTAGGAGTTCTAATTCTCTGTTCGAAAAATGGTGGTGGTCACTATAGGCTAAGTGCTCAAAGGAAGCTCCTTGTTTCTCTAAAAAATCTACCAGAGGAGTAGGGTTGGCGATACCTGTTACCAAAGTAAAAGGAGTGGCAATAAAATCCTTCAATGCTTGGCTATCCTCATGACTATACACCCTATCGCTATAGGCAATAGAGGTAAAGTATACCTTCTGTGAAGGGAGGGGCTTGAGTTGTTGTATAATTTTTTCTTGCTCTGCCTGAGTAAGTTCAGGACACTTGGTCACAATAATGATTTGTGCTTTGCGGGCACGGCTGCGAATATCCCGAAGTGAGCCTACAGGGAGGAGAAAATCCTGTGTATAGAGCTTGTCATAGGAGGTCAGCAGTAGGTTTGTCCCTGCTTGTACTTTGCGGTGCTGGAAGGCATCGTCCAAGATAATATACTTAAAGTGAGGATTCTCAAGCAACCTCTCTATTCCTTCCTGCCGGCTCTCACATACAGTGACGGTAGCTCGAGGGAACTTACGATGGTACTGATAGGGCTCATCGCCCAGAGTCATCGCTGTAGCTGAGTCATCGGCAAGGATAAATCCTCTTGTCTTACGGCGATACCCACGGCTGAGAATCGCCACTTGCTCTTGCCCCAGTAGGCGTACAAGATACTCTACCATAGGAGTCTTGCCTGTACCCCCTACAGCCAAATTGCCTACACATAGAATAGGGAAGGGGTAGCGCTTGGAAGAAAGCCAACCTCTATCATAGAGAAAGTGCCGTAAGCGTACTCCTAAACCATAAAGAATCGCAAAGGGTAATAATAGAAAACGCATGGTTAGTTTTGAGTTTTTAATTTTGAGTTTTAGGTCACTGTAACCTACCTTACCTCCTACTTTATTTTTCGTTCTTCACTCTATGAGAGGGGAGGACAAAGCTAAAAGGTGCCTTCTTAAAATGTCTCCATACAGCCTTGATAAGGGCGAAAACCTCCGAAGAAGGGATATTTCTGGAGCGAAAGGCAATCCACAAGGAAAGTCCGAAACTTACAATAAAGTTGATAAAACCAACCAAAACCAGTCCGACAAAGATCCATACCCACATACTCCATACTAAGTGGAAGGTAGCTCCATAGAGCCCCATAGCTATATTCCCACTGACAAAAGTAATGTGGCGTATATCTAAATCAAGATCGAAGAAAGACCCTATAGAAGCAGTACTTCCCATGAATACACCGAACCAAAAATTGGAAAGAATTCCAGGGCGCTTATGATCGAGCCAATGAGCTAATCGTCGAGTACGCTTTACCCCTAAGGTGCGCTTCAGGAGAGGGTGTTCCATGATACGATAGGCGAATTGGTTGTATTTCTGCTTGTTGGAGACATCTCCAGCAATGATTCCCGAAATGAAAAGGAATACCCCCGCAATAGCAGCATGGAATATCAGTTTGGAGTGTATAGGGGAGGCATCTGAGAGGAACTTTTCCCAACTATGGGAAACGATATTCTGTCCCCAAGCAGCCTCGATACCCCATACAAGCAGCAGAGCTACTCCAAAAGCCATAATCACATTCCCTACAAAGGCAATAAACTGTGAGCGCCATAGGCGAGCAAAGAACTCAGCGAATTCGTTGTGTTTCTCACTTTCCTTTCCTTGTTTCTTCATTCCTTCTTCTACCATACGGGCAACGGTGGTAGCCGTCATCGAAGGCTGTTTGGTGGCCAAGGCAGAACCAGTGAGGTAGATTAGGATAAACCCAAAGGCATAGTTCATACTATAGAGAAAAGCATGCCCAAAAGCACTCGCATGTACCTCATGTAAGAGAGCCTTGAATATACACAGAAAGCCTACAATAAATCCTGCACCAAGGCTGGCCTTGAGCATTTTGAAGTATTCTCGGGGTGTGTCGGTGATATATTTCTCACCAGTAGAGGCATTGAACTGGGTAATCTCATAAGTGACTGTTTGGGTACTCTCTCGAATAAAAGAACGTAGGTTGTTCTTATAACAGTTGTACTCTATGAGCTTGAGTGCTATACAGATAGTGTTGTCTATCTTGTCTTTCTCCGGGCGGAGTACCAATAAGTTCAAAAGGGTTTTTACACGGGTCAGCTGCTGGTTGATACGCAAGAGCCCTTGGTTTACACGCATAGTGATACCATACTTGGACGAATTCTTATAGGCTTGTTGTACAAAATCCTCACACTGTTGGAAGAGTACCATCAGCTGTTTGTAGTTGAGATTCTCTTCGGTAAGGGATTCTCCGCGTAGGATACCCTCGCGCACAGTCTCGAACTCTCTCTCGAAACTCAGAAAGGGACTCTCCAAGTAGCCATATTGGGGTACCATACGGATAATATCCGACTCCATAGTGCGTCCACTCATGCGCTGGGTAATTAGCCCAATGGCATCACAGAGCTGGTTAAGCCCATAGGAGGGAGCCCCCTCGCAGGTGAAAATGTTGTCAAACTCTAATAATCCAAAGAGTGTTCTATACTCATGGTGTTCTATCTTCTCAAGCCACTTATAGTCAGAGGAAAGGTAGAATACTTGGTTAAGTACATACTGCAAGGTATCCTTCTCCGGTTGGTAGGGCAGTATCTTTTCTGAAAGGCGCTTTTTCACCTCATAGAAAAAGCTGGAATCCTGTAGGATACCCACCTCCGAGATCATACGCCCAAAACGACGATTCGAAAGTAACTCCTTGATATAGGTAGAAAACAACTGACAATGTGTAGGATGTTCCCGCAAATAGCCGATAAGCTCCAATAGAGAGATTTTGTAGCTCGCTTTTTTCGGACGAAAGTAGCGAACAATATCATATAGTAGGTATAGGTTGGTATGTCCTAAAAGTAAGTCTTCTTTTATATGAAAGTCAAACACTTCTTGGACACTATGGAATTTTTTTAATTTGTTAGGCATCTTTATAAGTTATGAGTTATAAGTTTTGAGTTATGAGTTATTTAGGAATATGTTAAAAGAATTATAGTCATTGATCATTAATCATTGATCATTGTAAGAGAGTTCCTTGTAAGCGGAGTATAAGAAGTGATTTGCTCACAGGAAACAATGTTTTTTTGGACAGCCTCCATAAAGAGGGTCACCGCTCACTGATTACTGCTTTGAGTTTTTTAAAGAAGTTTTTCTCAGATTGAGCAATGTCATACAAGGTTTTAGAAAGCGCCTCATAAGCATTGGGGGTACTATTGCGATCCTTGTACAGACGCGCTACCGCTACGGCAAAATCACGCCAGCGATCGCCTATCTCCGTAATCTCTTGAGAAAGCGTCTTGAGCCTATCCTCTTGTAATACCTCAGCAGCTTCTTGTAGGAAAGCCCCATAGATAAAGCGGAATCCCCCTCCTCCAGTGCCTATTTCCTCCTGCATACGAAGCATGTTGGCCAAGTAGTGGTTGGTGATTTTATTCCCCAATTTCTTCTGCCACTTCAGTATATCGCGACTTACACGTATTATCGCTCGATACCCAATGATAGGTACAGGAGAAAGCATCCAGTCACAAGTATTTTTGATTCCTTTGCAAATTGCCTTTTCCAAAGAAAATGACTTAGGCAAATCAGTAGGATAATAGATATGCCCCTTAGGAGCCAAAGCGCCCTTGGCAAAGCGCACTCGCTCAAGCTCTGTTGCACTTAGCTCAGTGGTGAACTCCATCACAGGGTCACTGATAAGGTATGAATCCCCCTGCTTGCCATACACTACAAGGTTGTGTGCATTGAAGTGAAAACGATATTGTTCAGGGAAATAAGGAAGATGGTAGACTCCCACCTGTAACCCTACGGGAATCCCCTTGGAAAGGGTCTGGTCTAATACCTGTTGGGCTTCTTTCTCAGAAGAAAATTTCTTTCGAAAAACCTTGAATCCCAAGCGCTTAGCTACTTTTGAGAAAATATGCCCAGGCATGGTACGATAGCTTATAGCTGGTGCTTGATTGACCTTTATCCATGGGAAATAAAAAAATAAAAGACCGGAACCAATCCCAAAAACCATAGGTTCACTAAGGGATAAACCGTTGTATTTTAGTAAATTAGAAGCTACCCCGTTCTCACAATGTGCCGATTGGGTATGTTCAAATTCTAATTGCATCTTATTCAAAAACTAATCAGCGGCAAAATTACAAAAATTTTTTTAAAGAATAAGATTTTGCAAGTATTTCTAAATGTAGTATCTTTGCACGCCCATTCACGGATATAATCTGAGATATTAAAATGCTTACATTACAACAATTTACATTCAATCCTTTTTCGGAAAATACTTATATTCTTTACTCAGATAAGGGCAATGCCTTTCTGATAGACCCAGGTTGCAGCACTCATAGCGAGGAGCAACAGCTTAGAACATTCATTGCAGAGAAGGGGCTCACGATAGAGAAAATCCTCCTTACGCATGCTCATATAGATCATGTTTTTGGCTTGCAATGGGCTTGTGATACCTATGCCTTGCCAGTGCATTTGCATCCTTATGAAAAGGAAATCTTGGAGAGAAATCCTTCGGATGCACGTCTTTTTGGCTTTACCTTTCCTGAGTTTGATGGACAAATAGTGGAGATAGATACCGATACCATATTATATATAGATGATACTCCCATTACCCTACGCTTTGTACCAGGACATTCTCCAGGGAGTGTGGCCTTTTATGTGGAGAGAGAGGCGTTTATCATCTCAGGGGATGCTCTTTTTAGAAGAAGTATAGGGCGTACCGACCTATATAAGGGAAATACAGAGCAGCTACTCAGTAGCATTCATTCCCAATTACTTACCCTACCTGAACAGACAAAAGTATATTCCGGACATGGACTGCCTACTTCCATAGGAGAAGAAAAACAGCACAATCCTTTTCTACAGTAAAATGAAACCAACTACCTCAAGATTAATTTTCATAGATATTATACGGGCTTTTGCGATCTGTATGATGCTCGAAGGGCATTTTATAGATGGCTTATTGGCACCCGAATATCGTGATGAAAATAATCTAATTTTCTCTACATGGCTCTATATCAGAGGGATGACAGCGCCCGTGTTCTTCACTGTGTCAGGCTTTATCTTCACCTACTTGCTCATCAGGGAGCAGAATCCAGAGAAAATGGGGTGGAACCATGTACGCGTACAGAAGGGAGTGCGAAGGGGAATTTCCTTGGTGTTCATCGCTTACTTGCTTAGGGCAAATATTTTCAACCTTTTTTCGGATATGACCGATATGAATGTCCGCAAGGTAGATGTACTTCATTGTATAGGATTCTCTTTGCTCTTTCTTATAGCCTTTTATCTGGCTTCTTACAAGAGAAAAAGCCACTACCTACTGCCGGTATTCCTTCTGATGATTACCTTTGTATTGTTTTTCTTTGAACCCATCTATAGCCACCTGACTTATGAGTATTTGCCTATTTTCTTAGCCAACTATTTTACCAAAGTCAATGGCTCGGTGTTTACTCTTTTTCCTTGGTTTGGCTATGCTTCCTTGGGAGGATTTATGGGATATATGTTCTACAAGTACAGAGAACATCCACACCTATACCGCAATGCAATATTATTGTATATCGTTTTAGGGATTTTCTTTCTTACTTTTCCCTATTGGGCAGGAGAGATAGGGAAAGAGACCCATTACTATACTTTAGAACTCATAGCGGGAGGGGATTATCTGATCAAGCGTATAGGCAATGTATTGTTGTTCTTTGCACTATTTATGCTCTTGAGGAAGGTAATTACTTCCACATTATTACAAAAAATAGGGCAGAATACCCTTACCATATATGTAGTACACTATATCATGCTTTATGGGAGTTTCACAGGATTGGGGCTATACCGCTTTTTTCACGATAAGCTCAACCCTTATGAGGCGGTCATTGGAGCAGTGTTGTTTGTGGTAGGGACTCTTCTGGTTACCTTTGCTTATCTGAATAAGGAAGCTATTATTGACCAAAAAATTGATGGGATCAAGGCGAAGATAGGGCAGGGGATAGGTCGTGGTTTTGATAGTATAAAAAATACAATAAAGCGTTTCTTCTCCTAAAGAGAGTATCGAAAAACAGAGATTATGATTAGTAAAGAAGCACATTTGCTCGCTTATTTAGAAGAGTTTATCACTCAGGAACGCAAGGAACGATTTACACAAATCCTTTCCCAGCGTACAGAGCACTTTACCGTAGCCATAGAAGATCTCTTCCAAGTACACAATACCAGTGCGGTAGTGCGTACTTGCGAAGTTTTTGGAGTGCAGACTGCACATATTATAGAAGAAAAATACGGAAAACGCTTGGATTCAAAGATAGCTATGGGGGCTGAAAAATGGGTGACTACTATACGTTACCCTCATACCCAGCCTTGTATAGAAGCTCTCCGAGGTCAGGGATATAGGATTGTTGCCACTGTACCTCCACCGGGGGCTACTCCTCTGCAGGAGTTTGATATTACCCCCAAGAGTGCCTTTTTCTTTGGCACTGAGCGCGATGGACTCTCTCAAGAGGTTATCTCCCAAGCTGATGAGTGCTTGACAATTCCTATGGTCGGCTTTACCGAAAGTCTCAATATATCTGTGAGTGTAGCCATTATCCTACAATATGTCACGGCCAAGCTGCGAGCATCTTGTATTCCTTGGCAGCTCTCCCCTCAGGAGGAATTGCTACTGCGCTTACAATGGACAAAAAACTCCATACGTAGTCTTACAGATGTCTTATCTCGTTATGAATCTTTACAATAAGCATGGCAAAAAAGTACTATGTTATATGGGAAGGGTATGAGGTAGGAGTGTTTTCCTCATGGGAAGAGTGCAAAAAGTACACTTCAGGATATCCTACAGCTAAGTATAAGTCGTTCCCTACTAAGGAACAAGCAGAGAAAGCTTTTAGAGAGGACTATCGCCTTTATTGGGGAAAGAAAGCAACTACAACTGTTCCTCTTTCAGCAGATTATGATACCAATAGTATAGCTGTAGATGCTGCTTGTAGTGGTAATCCTGGGACTATGCATTACCGTGGGGTAGACCTCTCGACTGGGGAAATTATCTTCTCTCAAGGTCCTTTTATGCAAGCTACTAATAATATAGGTGAGTTCTTGGCTATAGTACATGCCTTGGCACTCATGGAGCAAACAGGAGAGCAGCGGACTATTTATTCTGATAGTAAAATAGCGATTTCATGGGTTAAACAAAAAAAATGTAAGACCAAGCTCCCCGCCTCTCAGGCTAATAAAAAGGTTTTTTCGCTGATAGAACGTGCCGAAAAATGGCTACATACCCATACCTATACCGCTCCTATTCTCAAGTGGGAGACAAAAATCTGGGGAGAGATCCCCGCTGATTACGGAAACAAACAACGATAGAAGTTATTTTTTCGAAGATTAGAGCGTAATTAAAATGCTAATAATCAACCTCTTATAAAAAATTCAAAAAAAAATATGACAAATTATTTTGTCAATTAAAAAACTTGTTGTAATTTTGCACCCGCTTTCGATAAGGGAGTGACGCTCATAAAAAGAAGAAAAAAATATTTTAAAAAATATTTGGTGGAATGAAAAAAAGGTTGTACCTTTGCACCCGCAAAAAAGATGAGGGTGATAAATGAAGCCAAAAAAAAAATATTTAAAAATATTTGGTAGAGTGGAAAAAAGGTTATACCTTTGCACCCGCTAAAAGAGCGAGAAGTTCATTAAGAAATATTGATAATACAGCACAGAAAGATTTAGACTAAGCGGGCTTTATACGAGTCAAAAGAGATTTAAAGATTTAACGATGAAGAGTTTGATCCTGGCTCAGGATGAACGCTAGCGGCAGGCCTAACACATGCAAGTCGAGGGAGAAGCCCTTTCGGGGGCAGAAACCGGCGCACGGGTGCGTAACGCGTATGCAACCTACCTTTCACAGGGGGATAGCCCGAAGAAATTTGGATTAATACCCCATAATATTATTGGATGGCATCATTTGATAATTAAAACTGCGGTGGTGAAAGATGGGCATGCGTCCTATTAGCTAGTTGGAGTGGTAACGGCACCCCAAGGCTACGATAGGTAGGGGTCCTGAGAGGGAGATCCCCCACACTGGTACTGAGACAGGGACCAGACTCCTACGGGAGGCAGCAGTGAGGAATATTGGTCAATGGTCGGAAGACTGAACCAGCCATGCCGCGTGCAGGAAGAATGCCTTATGGGTTGTAAACTGCTTTTATATGGGAAGAATAAGGTGTACGTGTACATTGATGACGGTACCATATGAATAAGCATCGGCTAACTCCGTGCCAGCAGCCGCGGTAATACGGAGGGTGCGAGCGTTATTCGGAATCATTGGGTTTAAAGGGTCTGTAGGCGGGCTATTAAGTCAGAGGTGAAAGGTTTCAGCTTAACTGAGAAATTGCCTTTGATACTGGTAGTCTTGAATATCTGTGAAGTTCTTGGAATGTGTAGTGTAGCGGTGAAATGCTTAGATATTACACAGAACACCGATTGCGAAGGCAGGGGACTAACAGACAATTGACGCTGAGAGACGAAAGCGTGGGGAGCGAACAGGATTAGATACCCTGGTAGTCCACGCTGTAAACGATGGATACTAGCTGTTTGGCGCAAGCTGAGTGGCTAAGCGAAAGTGATAAGTATCCCACCTGGGGAGTACGCACGCAAGTGTGAAACTCAAAGGAATTGACGGGGGCCCGCACAAGCGGTGGAGCATGTGGTTTAATTCGATGATACGCGAGGAACCTTACCAAGGTTTAAATGGGGACTGACAGGTGTAGAGATACGCCCTTCTTCGGACAGTTTTCAAGGTGCTGCATGGTTGTCGTCAGCTCGTGCCGTGAGGTGTCAGGTTAAGCCCTATAACGAGCGCAACCCCTATTGTTAGTTACCAGCACGTAAAGGTGGGGACTCTAGCAAGACTGCCGGTGTAAACCGTGAGGAAGGTGGGGATGACGTCAAATCATCACGGCCCTTACATCTTGGGCTACACACGTGCTACAATGGTCGTTACAGAGAGCAGCCACTGCGCGAGCAGGAGCGAATCTATAAAGACGATCACAGTTCGGATCGGAGTCTGCAACTCGACTCCGTGAAGCTGGAATCGCTAGTAATCGGATATCAGCCATGATCCGGTGAATACGTTCCCGGGCCTTGTACACACCGCCCGTCAAGCCATGGAAGCTGGGAGTACCTGAAGTCGGTCACCGCAAGGAGCTGCCTAGGGTAAAACCAGTGACTGGGGCTAAGTCGTAACAAGGTAGCCGTACCGGAAGGTGTGGCTGGAACACCTCCTTTCTAGAGAAACGACTGGTTGAGGGTCAGCTTAGTTTAGATCTGTGTTGTGTTATTAAGAAATATAAAAGATAAGCAGTCTCATAGCTCAGCTGGTTAGAGCGCTACACTGATAATGTAGAGGTCGGCAGTTCGAGTCTGCCTGGGACTACAAAGCTGAAAGGAAATTCTAGAAGCTGAAGAAGTTTTTAGTTTTGGGTTTTTAGTTTTGAGTTAGGATAATCTGACTCAATATAGGGACTCAAAATTCAAGGCTCAAAACTCAAAAATAACTTGGGGAATTAGCTCAGCTGGCTAGAGCACCTGCCTTGCACGCAGGGGGTCAAGGGTTCGAATCCCTTATTCTCCACAAAAGAGATGCGATAAGAAGCATTTTAGAACAAGTTCATTGACATATTGGATAAGATATCAAAAATTAAAACAAGTAGATACAAGAATTAATAGGTAAGTTTTGGATTTTGAGTTTTAAATTTTGAGTTTTTATAACTCAAGACTAAAAACTAAGAACTCAAAACTACTACATACGAGTACAAATAAGTTATGTAAGGGCGTATGGGGGATGCCTAGGCTCTCAGAGGCGAAGAAGGACGTGATAAGCTGCGAAAAGTTGCGGGGATTGGCACATACGAATTGATCCGCAAATATCCGAATGGGGCAACCCAGTATACTGAAGGTATACTACATCGCAAGATGAGCAAACCCGCTGAACTGAAACATCTAAGTAGGCGGAGGAGAAGAAAACAAAAGTGATTCCCAGAGTAGTGGCGAGCGAAATGGGAGGAGCCCAAACCTGTATTGTTTCGGCAATGCAGGGGTTGTAGGACTGCGATATTTGCTGTTTATCGAATTAGAACACCTTGGAAAAGTGTGACCATAGAGGGTGATAGTCCCGTATAGGTAAGATAAATAAGTGATAGCAGTATCCTGAGTAGGGCGGGGCACGTGGAACCCTGTCTGAAACTGCCAGGACCATCTGGTAAGGCTAAATACTCCTGAGAGACCGATAGTGGACTAGTACCGTGAGGGAAAGGTGAAAAGCACCGTGAATAACGGAGTGAAAGAGACCCTGAAACCATACGCTTACAAGCGGTCGGAGCGGCGATAGCCGTGACGGCGTGCCTTTTGCATAATGAGCCTACGAGTTACTGTTACTGGCAAGGATAAGCACTTAAGGTGCGCATTCGAAGCGAAAGCGAGTCTGAATAGGGCGCTCAAGTCAGTAGGAGTAGACGCGAAACCTGGTGATCTACCCTTGGGCAGGTTGAAGCACTGGTAACACAGTGTGGAGGACCGAACTGGTTGTCGTTGAAAAGACTTCGGATGACCTGAGGGTAGGGGTGAAAGGCCAATCAAACTGGGAAATAGCTCGTACTCCCCGAAATGCATTTAGGTGCAGCGTTGTAATAAAGTTTAATAGAGGTAGAGCTACTGATTGGATGCGGGGGTTTCACCGCCTACCAATTCCTGACAAACTCCGAATGCTATTAAATGTTTTACAGCAGTGAGGGCTTGGGTGCTAAGGTCCAAGTCCGAGAGGGAAAGAACCCGGACCATCAGCTAAGGTCCCCAAATATATGCTAAGTTGAAAAAACGCGGTTGAACTGCATGGACAGCTAGGATGTTGGCTTGGAAGCAGCCATACATTTAAAGAGTGCGTAACAGCTCACTAGTCGAGCGGTTCGGCATGGAGAATAAACGGGCATAAGCATATTACCGAAGCTATGGGGTAGAGATACCGGTAGGGGAGCATTCTATAGGCGTTGAAGCTAAAGGCGTGAGCCATAGTGGAGCTTGATAGAAAAGAAAATGTAGGCATAAGTAACGATAAGGCAGGTGAGAAACCTGCCCGCCGAAAGATCAAGGTTTCCTCAGCTATGCTAATCAGCTGAGGGTTAGTCGGGGACTAACGCGTACCCTTTCAGGGGAAGTGGATGTACAACTGGTTAATATTCCAGTACTAGTATTTCAATAAAAGCGACGGAATGAGATATACGCTGCGCACAGACGGAGTTGCGTTGAAGGAGCTGTTATGGCTTTGATAGTACACTTAGGCTACGGTCGAGGTGATAATGCGTAGACAACGTTTCCAAGAAAAGCGAGAGATACTACCCGTACCGTAAACCGACACAGGTGATTGGGAAGAGAATTCTAAGGCGCTCGAGAGATTCATGGCTAAGGAACTAGGCAAAATAGACCTGTAACTTCGGGAGAAAGGTCGCCTATCGTAAGATAGGCCGCAGTGAAAAGGTCCAAGCGACTGTTTATCAAAAACACAGGACTCTGCAAAATCGAAAGATGAGGTATAGGGTCTGACACCTGCCCGGTGCTGGAAGGTTAAGAGGAGGGCTTAGCGTAAGCGAAGGTCTGAATTGAAGCCCCAGTAAACGGCGGCCGTAACTATAACGGTCCTAAGGTAGCGAAATTCCTTGTCGGGTAAGTTCCGACCTGCACGAATGGTGTAACGATTTGGACACTGTCTCGGCCATGAGCTCGGTGAAATTGTAGTATCGGTGAAGATGCCGATTACCCGCAGTGGGACGAAAAGACCCTGTGCACCTTTACTACATCTTCGTATTGACCTTGGATAAGTGATGCGTAGGATAGGTGGGAGACTATGAATGGGGCATTCCGGTGCTTCAGGAGTCGTTGTTGAAATACCACCCTTTGCTTATCTGAGGCCTAACTCTCCTGTAGGGAGAGGACAATTCGTGGAGGGTAGTTTGACTGGGGTGGTCGCCTCCAAAAGAGTAACGGAGGCTTCTAAAGGTTCCCTCAGCACGCTTGGTAACCGTGCGTAGAGTGCAATGGCAAAAGGGAGCTTGACTGAGAGACCTACAAGTCGATCAGGTACGAAAGTAGAGCATAGTGATCCGGTGGTTCCGTATGGAAGGGCCATCGCTCAAAGGATAAAAGGTACGCCGGGGATAACAGGCTGATCTCCCCCAAGAGCTCACATCGACGGGGGGGTTTGGCACCTCGATGTCGGCTCGTCACATCCTGGGGCTGGAGAAGGTTCCAAGGGTTGGGCTGTTCGCCCATTAAAGTGGCACGCGAGCTGGGTTCAGAACGTCGTGAGACAGTTCGGTCTCTATCTACTGTGGGCGTTAGAAATTTGCGTGGAGCTGACTCTAGTACGAGAGGACCGAGTTGGACTAACCGCTGGTGTATGAGTTATTCTGCCTAAGGGTACAGCTCAGTAGCTATGTTAGGAAGGGATAAGTGCTGAAAGCATATAAGTACGAAACCCACCACAAGATGAGATTTCTTTTGAGGGTCGTGGGAGATGACCACGTTGATAGGTTACAGGTGTAAAGGTGGTAACATCAAAGCCGAGTAATACTAATAACCCGAAGACTTATTGTA
>NZ_ACLQ01000012.1 GCF_000174755.1 Capnocytophaga gingivalis ATCC 33624 | reverse complement strand
TCTTAACTCAAAAGATTATGGCATCGCCCAAAACAGGGAGCGCCTATGGATGTTCGCTCAATTAGGAGGTCTCCCTCAAAATTTTTGCATGACTCCTCCCCCCATAGAATCTCACAAACGATTAGCTGATTTTTTAGATCCTGATGGATATGTTCCTAAAGCTATGTATCTTTCTGAGGCTCAAATCGAACATCTAAAGATCAAACATAACATCCCTCATTTCAATGTTGATAGACCTTTATGTTTGGATATCTACAACAAAAAAATAAAATATGATGGTTATTCCATAACTATCACTCAGCCTGAACACAATAGTCTCCGAATAATAGAATCTCATAAAGATAAAGAAGTCGTAAGAAAAATGTCTGTTACAGAACAATTTCGTCTTATGGGATTAGAAGGGTTACAAGGTGTAGGCCGCAAAGTAGATATAGACTTTGCTGGACAATCCTATAGCCAACTATCAAAACGTGCTGGTAATGGTTGGGATGTTAATTTAGTTACTATTCTATTAGAACACATATTCAAACAATTATGAATTTAAATTTATCTTCTTTATCATTTAATCTCAACATTGAAGGTGGTGGAGGTACGCCTGCTTGGGGTACAGAATTAGGTCAAGGAGCAGAATATAAGTTTTCTGATAACTTGCAAGATTTTTTAACAGCAATGCTATATAAATCAGTATCCAATATTAACGATGTCAAATGTCCTTTAGGAAAAGGAGGACATCAGGAAGGAGGATATGATTTCATTGTTGCAAGTATTTTTGATAAGGTGTTTGTCAATGGTGTGAGAATTCAAGGAGCGAGAATGCTTCTACTAATTGTTCGTAAGATAGAAGGGAACTTTCATGTAGGGCGTATGAGTCTTAAGTATAATCCTAAAATGACCTATCAAGGAAAATTCATAAATGAAGATTGCTATAGACTAATTTCAATACATTTAGGATTGGAAGCTAATAATGGCGCTTGGTTTGCTGGAAAAATGTATACTTTACATCAAGATGAATTACATCTTACAGTATATATTGGAGATACTAAGCCTTTGATTTTCTCTAATAGCGCTGAGAGGAAGAGATTCTATCTAGAAAAAATGAAGGATACTCTTTCTTCAAAAAGTGAAGTAAGAAAAGAACAAGAAGAATTTTTACCTTCTCATCAAATCATCTATTATGGTGCTCCTGGCACTGGCAAATCATATAAAATAAAAGAATATTTAGAATCTCAACAAGTATCTAAAGAAAATATTTTCCGCACTACCTTCCATCCAGATAGTGATTATGCTACTTTTGTTGGTACCTATAAGCCTACTATGGTGGAACAATATCGCTATACTGATAATGGGACTAAAGTAAAATATACAGAAGATGATAACTTAGCATGTGCCCAAAAAAGTGATCCTATTATAGATAAGAGCATAGAATACTCCTTTGTCCCTCAAGTATTCTTAAATGCCTATATACGTGCCTATCAAACACAAGAGAATGTCTATCTTGTGATTGAGGAAATTAATCGTGGTAATTGTGCTCAGATATTCGGGGATTTGTTCCAGCTCTTAGATAGAAATGCTGAGGGTAAATCAGACTACACTATTAAGGCTGACACTGATCTTAGAGCTTACTTAGAAAATATATTAGGAAGTGATAATGAGGGTATAAAGGATGGAGAACTTTGCCTGCCCTCGAACCTTTATATTTTTGCCACCATGAATACCAGCGACCAAAGTCTATTCCCTATTGATAGTGCTTTCAAACGCAGGTGGGATTGGGAATACGAACCTATCAAATATAAAAACCAAGATTGGAGTATTATTGTTGGCTCTAAACAATATTCATGGGTATCTTTCCAAAAGATTGTAAATGAAAGAATTTTTGACTCCATTCATAGTGAGGATAAGATGCTTGGTGACTATTTCGTCAATCCACATAATGGAATCATCACAGAACAAATATTGCTAAATAAAGTACTTTTCTATCTTTGGAATGATGTATGCAAAGAAGGAGAAGGGGAAATCTTCAAAACAAGTGAAACAGAAGAGGTGTCTTTCTCTGATTTATATGGTCAAGAAGGACAACAGAGAATTATCCAAATGATGGAATATCTTGGCGTCAACCCCTTTTCTACAGAAGAAAACAAGAATATATCCTTTACAGATAGTAATATAGTGCCTGAAAATGAAGAAAAAGAGTAGCGTATGTTGTTATTTATAGAAGGATACCCTTATACCCTTAATCACAAAGTAAAAACTAACTTAAGTATCAAGGATATACTTGAAGGAATTGTATCTTTTCCTAAAATGGAAAAGATACAATCCTTTGACTATGTAGGATATTGCTACTCTAAGAAAGCCAAGGATGTAGTATTCTTTCTACCAAAGGTAATCCTAACAGGAGATATAGATAAAGATAATCAAGCAGATACTATTTTTGGGGCTTCTCCTTTGGAAATCATTGATTTTGAAGGACAATACATCAAAGAAAAATTCACAGAAGAAGGTTGTAAAGAGTACAAAGATTTTCTCTCCAATCTTTCTATTTGGATTTATCGTACTATCAGTGTATATCAGAAGAATCATAATGATAATATACTTGAAAGCAGAGAACACCAAAAAGAGAGTAGCGGTAGAAAACAGAAACACAATACACTATTAGATGTTATTATAGCACTAAGAGACTTCAATAAGAACAACCAAGACTATTTTACCTTTATTGCCAAGAATCTACATTCGGGGCAGAATAAAATACAATGGACAAAAACCATCACTCACTCTCAAGCTATTATCCAAAAAGGGAAACCTTTCTATACCTCTCCAATCAACAAAAAGAAAGTGATAAACTTTGATGAGGAACTACTAATCATTTATTTCTCGATCCTCAATTACATAAGACAGACACATGGGTTCTCCTTTAAAATCAACATACAATATCCACTAATAAACCCTGATAAGTTACAAAGATTATATATTGGAAAAAATATGGGTTGCAGAAAATTAAAGCAACTCAAATACAAATATTTTAGCGATAAAGCACTACATATCTGGGACTTATGTTATGCCTTTTTTGATAGGGAGTATAAAATAGCTATGAACCAATTTGAAACAGATTATCTATTAACCAAGGATTTTGCTCATATTTTTGAAGTAATGATAGATACGCTGGTTGGGGGAAATGACAAAAGAAACTTACCTAAAGAACTATTAGAGCAAAAAGATGGAAAATTAGTGGATCACATGTTTATTGGTCATGGATTAATAGAGCAATCTGACCTTACTGAAGAACTTACCTATTATATAGGGGACAGTAAGTATTATAAACGTACAAAAAATGATACTATCCACTTAGGAGATAATTCCATCTACAAACAATATACCTATGCCAAGAATGTGATACAATGGAATATGAACTTATTCTTGGATGGAGACACTAAAGGACAACCCCAACTACGTGACACGCTGACAGAGGGATATAACCCTATCCCCAACTTCTTCATCAGTGCAAGAATACCTAACAAACGAAATGGCGGTGAAAAATTCTTGTCTTTTGACGAAGGAAAACTCAATAGTCAAGAAAGTGGAATACAACTTAATAGACAATATGAAAACCGATTGTTTGACCGAGATACTCTTTTGTTATGTCATTATGATGTCAATTTTCTTTTTATAGTCTCTCTGTATGGGCGAGATAACAAGAGCCAACAATCAAAATGGAGAGCCTATGTCCGAGATGAATTTAGAACAAGGATACAAGCAACTTTGAATACTCTTTATGATTTTTATATTATTCAGCCACGTAAGGGAATGGATTGCTACCAATATATCAAAGATAATTTTCATCTGCTAAATGGGAAGCTATATCGCCCTCGTGCCAATAGTAATTACCTTATAGTAGCACTGATGAAAGAAGAAAACAAAGACTTCTGGAACAAACTCAAAATCCGTACTGAGGTGATAGAGAATGAAATCAAGGACAACAAGTCTTTACTTAATAGCCTACAAAGCCATTTCCATATAAGCCCTTCGTTTAACCTTAATACAGATATTGATATTCCACAAATAGATGCTATTGGGACTCTTAGCCCTCCTCTTAAACAAAAGAGAAATGTACTCACTGGGTTAGTACGGAAAACTGATGATAATTTTGAAATATTTGTAAATCATCAGGCAACTTCCTATATTATGGAAAAAATCCCTACTATCATCAATCTAATGAATATAGAATATTTCCTCCCTATGATTGCAGGAAATATTGATGGGTATTACAAAGTTGAAAAAGTCTATTTCCTTTTCCCTAAAGATAATGAAATTCCTAATCTAAAGCTCAAACTTTCTACTTATATTCCTCTTGGTGATAAAAAGATACAAATCTATCGTATAAAAATGCAACCAGGAGAGTTAATCTCTGAGGAAGATATGAAAAGATTATATGAATAGCCCCAGAGACCTCTTAGTCATCAAAGAGGTCTCTTTCTATTTCTTCCATTTCGATAATGTCCAAGGCTTCCTGTAGGGTAGGGCAGGCTACTATTTCCTCAGGGAAGGTATCAGGGTCATAGGAAGGGATCACCACTACGAAGGAGTGTTCTGTCTCGCTGCGGAACATCTCAGAGAGGTAGAAGAGCGCATCGAGCTGCTCCTCGTCCAGCTCGGTCAGTGCCGAGAGATCAATGATGATATGGCAGGGCTTCAGGGTGGGATCCTTTAGCAGTACATTGGCTGTATCCAAGCTAATTTCGTCAGCCTCAAGACGAATGGTAGCGATAAGGTCTTTTTTGTGAATATGCATGGTAAACTATTTATTTCCTATTATACGTAAAATATCTCCAAAAACCCCCCGAGCAGTGACAGCGGCACCGGCTCCGGCTCCCTGGATCACAATAGGGTTTTCGCCGTAGGACTCGGTGTAAATCTCGAAAATGGAGTCAGCACCCTTGACCTGTCCTAAGGCGCTGGTTACGGGTACCGATACGAGCTTGACCTCCAAGCGGGCGGTGGCCGTCTGGGAGAGGTCGCCATGGAGGTCGCCTACATAGCGTAGAACCGTGCCCTGAGGTGCTTTGTCCTTGATCTCTTGATAGATAGGGTCAAACTCTTTGAGACGGCTGAGAAACTCCTCACGGCTACCCTCACGTAGAGCAGGAGGGATTAGGTTCTCTATGGAGACCTCCTCGAACTCGTTTTCCAAATCCAATTCGCGAGCCAGAATCAATAGCTTACGCCCTACGTCGTTTCCACAGAGGTCTTCGCGTGGGTCAGGTTCGGTATAGCCACTGTCAATAGCCTTTTGGAGAATCTCACTGAAGGGAGCATCGCTGGCCGAATAGGTATTGAAAAGGAAGCTCAGTGTACCGGAGAAGATTCCCCTGATACGGGTGATATTCTCTCCTGAGTGGTGTAGTAGCTTGATGGTATCAATGAGCGGTAAGCCAGCTCCTACATTGGTTTCGTAGAGGTATTGTTTCTTATACTGAGTGAGGGTCTCTCTGAGTTTTTTATAGAAAGGATAGCCGATGGTATTGGCTATTTTGTTAGCCGAGACAAGGTCAAAACCATTCTCTACCAAGGGAAGGTAGTTCTCGACAAAGGCCTTGCTGGCAGTGACATCTATAGCGATAAGGTTCTCCAAATGGTGCTGCTGTACCTGAGCGATCAGCTCGCTTATCTGGTAAGGAACCTTGAGTGTATCGAAGGCGGTGTAGTCCGCAGGGGATATTCCTTTGTGATTGAACACCACCTCTTTTGAGTTGGCTATAGCAACGATCTGCAAGTTAATATTTCTACGCTTGAGGATATCGGCACGAGCCTGGAAAATCTGTTCGATAAGCGTTCCCCCTACCGTACCACGACCGAAGATCACCAAGTTGATACGTTTGGAGATTTGGAAGATTTCCCCATGTATCACATTGACTGCTTTGGGAAGGTCTTTCTTATGGATCACCACGCTGACATTGCGTCCTGTGGCGGAATTGTTGATCAATAGCGGGATTATCTGGTTGCGAATGAGCGCATTGTAAGGTTTGTCAAAATCGGCCAAGTTCTGTCCTACGATGGAGACCACCCCTACCTCTTCTACGAGGCTCACCCCGCTGACATCATGGCTATATACATCCGATTCGAACTCTTTTTCTAAGGCTTGCTTTGCCTTGTGAGCATCCTTATTGGTTACCAAGAATCCAATTCCACGCTCGGAGGAACCCTGGGAGATGATACTCACACTGATCTGAGCCTGTGCCAAGGCACGGAAGATACGCGCATCTACCCCTACTTCCCCTAAGAGCCCGCGCCCCTCGAGGATAACCAAGGCATAGTTCTCCAATACAGAGATGGCACGGATTCCACCTATGCTGTCCTGAGCCTCACAGATGAGAGTGCCAGCGTCATTGGGCTTGAAGGTATTGAGGATACGCAAAGGGATTTTCTTTTCCAAGAGAGGGATAATCGTCTTGGCATGAAGGATAGAGGTGCCGAAATTGGCCAACTCATTGGCCTCTTCGAAGGAAAGGCGCTCGATAATCTTGGCATCGGCCACCAGCTCAGGATTGGCGGTGAAGATACCATCTACATGAGTGTAGTTCTGAAGCTCTTCCGCATTGAGAATATTGGCTAAGATAGAGGCAGAGTAGTTGCTTCCATTGCGCCCCAGAGTGGTAGTTTGCCCCAGTTCGTTGGCAGCGATAAAGCCCGTTACAATAGGAGTTGTTCCTTTGGGGAATTGGGCAAAGTAGTCCAAGGTACGCCTGTGAGAGGCTTCTTCCTGAAGTTGTGCATTGCCAAAGAGGCTATTGGTCACGTAGAACTGACGGCTATCGGCAAAGGCAGCCTGTATTCCGCGCTTTCTAAGTAAGTGAGCGACATACTTGGCCGAGAGGACTTCCCCCTGAGCCAAGGTGTTGTCCTTGATCTTATCATTGTAATCCCCAAGGAGAGAGACCCCATCGAAGATGCGCTGTAGGACAGAAAACTCCTCAGAGAAGTCAATATCCTCCCCCGCGAGCTGATATTGCTTGAAAGCGCTGAAATCGTCCGAGATGTCCTCCCCACCAGCGGCACGCTCCAGCATGGACTCCAATTGGTCTGTGGCCTTGTCACGGGCAGAGACCACTACGGAGATTTCCTGTCCTTGTTTTACCTTGTCAATGATAATAGAAAGTACTGTTTCTAAGCCCTTTCCATTGGCGAGGGATTTCCCTCCAAACTTGAGAACCTTCATGATAATGATTAATGATTAGTGACAAATCGAGTGCGCAAAGATACAAATTTTCTTTTATTTACTAATGAAAAAAGAAATATTTTTTAAATAAGAAAAAGAAATTAGTTTTTAGTTGGTTCTAAAATAAAAATTATAGGGTTGTATAAAGGTGGAATAGAAGGATTATAGATATTAATTCCAAGGCTGTCCGAAAAGCCTTATTCTTGAAGGGCGATTTGCAAATCGCCCCTACAGCAGAACCTAAAAACAACTGATTTTCAATGGAATAAAATTTGAAAATAATGTTTTGGATAGCCTCCTACAAATCAGTGCCAACGCGCGGATCATTAACCATTAATCATTGATCATTAACCATTATATAATCGTATCCTTTGATAGAGAAAGGAATCCCTAAATGCTTGTTCAGAGGGCGTATCTTGCCATCGGCAAAGCGGATATAGCAGGTATTGACCGTGGCAGGGAAGATAAGCCTGTCATAGTCCTTGCCGCGCATTTCGACAAACTGCACCCCTATCCATACCTCGCCCTTGGGGGCAAAGACGGAGAGCTTGCGGGTGAAAGTCTGCGGTTGGGGACTGGGAAATACCTCTATATAAATAGGTTCCCTAAGCAAGGGTGTAAAGGCCTTATGCTCTCGATCTGTCTGGTAGACCACTACACGTAGTACAGCCATATAGAAGTCACTTCGGTCTATATCTATACTTAGCTCTGTAAGGCGTGCATCGTGCTTGAGAGACAGAAAATCTCCTATCTCCGCATTGAGATACTTGCGATTGCTGGTAGGCTCAAAGCCATCCTTCATCTCGCCATAGAGCTTGAAGACAATAGGCATCCCCTTGCCCCTAAGGGTGTAGTATTTAGGTTTTTGCAAGGTAAAAGAAGCCTCGGGGAGCTTGATGTCAGTCTCTTCTAAGATAATTTTCTTTTCTATATCCTTGGCTAAAAGCACTTTACGCTTATAGCTCAAGTGTGAAAAGTAAATACTATCTGTCGGAGCTGCTTCAAGCCTTTCCAAGGTGAACTCTCCTTGCTCGTTGGTAATAAGTCCTTTGGAAGTTCCTACTATGCCTATATTGACATATTCTACAGGGGTGCCCTTGGAGGAAAGCACCTGTTGTTGTGCCCATAAGGGCAAGGTAAAGAGGAGAAAGAAAAAACGCATAAACTAATGATTAATGAACAATGATTAATGGTTAATGGTTAATGAACAATGATTAATGAATAATGAATAACTCAAGTTTTGTAAGTTATATAAGTTACTGATTTTCAAAACCTCCCCCTAACCCCCTCCAAGAGGGGGAATTAGTAAGTGTTAGAAATTCAATAAGTTATGGAAGGAAATATTTTTCATATTGACTAACAAATTTAGCTTTTTAAACGAATTTAAACTCCCTCTTTGGAGGGGGAGGGGGAGGTTGTTTTACATGTTATTGATTATTATTTTGTTACAAATAAAAATATGGCCTAAAGATAGCTTTCGAAACTTAGATAAATAATGATTATAGGCATTAATCATTATTATCGTCCTGCTCGTATGCCTATCATAAAAGGATATTCGCCTTTGCTATTACCAGTAAAGAGAGGGGCAAGGCTATAGCGGAAGTAGAGGCTCCATTCCTTGACTCCTATATGAGCTGAGAGGCCATAAGTCCATCGGTTGGTGTGTAAGTCCTCCCGAATGAGAGTCTTATAGGTATTTCCTCCTCGCTTGGCATTCACTTTCTGATTGGCATCCAAGAGAATCCCCACAAAAGCCCCTACGCCAAGGTACAGATGCTCATGTGTCTGGAAATAGGAGATATTTCTATGCATTCCCTCCTTGGAGAAATCCCATTCCAGATCTATGGGAAGGAGCAGGTAGTGCGTGCGGAACTTAGACTTGGTCAGCTCGCTGCCATAGGGGACTAAGAGGGTGTTGCCCGCCTGGTGCTGGTAGTAGAGTCCATCACGTATCTTAAAGCTCTGATACAGCCAAGAGAGTCCAAGGTTCAGGTGCAGCAGGTTGTCGTTTTTTCTTAGGCGGTAGTTGGTATAGATCCCCAACTCAAAGGACTTAGAGCCCAGAGGGCTCAGGCGCTTATTTCCGAAATGCCCAGCTGAGTGTAGGTTCAGTATCCCCAGAGCTAGATAAGGCGAGAAGATATCCCCCCTATTCATATAGCGGCGTAGGTAAGTGTTGGCTTCCTGTCGTTGTGCTAAGGAATCCACCTGAGCCATAGTTTTCTCATAGGGGAGGTGGGGGTTTAAGGAATCGGCAGGCATCAGAAGGCTGTCCGCAGGAAAGGACTGTAACTCCTTGTCCAATTGGTCTCTGAGGGACTGTGCTTGCGTGTAGAGTAGCTGCTGGGTGCGCCGCTTGGCACGTTGCTTGAAGTCCTTTTTCATCTGTTCGGCTTCGTCCTTGGATATTTTCCCTTGTTCCAAGAGATCTTCTACTGAGCCTAACTGCTTGAACAAATGTGCTTTTTGAGTAGCTATGATAGAGTCCACCGCATACTTGCTCTGTAGGATTTGTCTCTCCAAGGAGTTCTGTGACCAAAGGGGGATACTTCCCAAAAGAAGGAAAGCAAAGAAAAAACTTTTCATAATGGTTAATGGTTAATGGTTAATGGTTAATGGTTAATGGTTAATGGTTAATGGTTAATGGTTAATGGTTAATGGTTAATGGTTAATGGTTAATGGTTAATGGTTAATGGTTAATGGTTAATGGTTAATGGTTAATGTAGTAAATAGGTTGCAAAGTTAATTATTTTTTATTAAATTTCCTATTTTTTGAATAGGAATTTTATACTATGGTTGTTAATTTTGTGTTTTTGTAAAAACACTGCTGTAGAATACTTGAGAAGTGAGAGAAGGGTTATTTTTCTTTTTTGCTGAAAATCCCATCTCTTGTAGGCTTGTACTCTACAGAAGTCTAAAAGGTTGAGGGTAAAAAAACTTGGGGAAAATGTTTGACTTCTACTTTTAAAAATCGTATCTTTGCAAGGTCATTTATTAATGAATTAAACCTTAATTTTATAACCTATGAAATCCTTTTTAAGAAAAGACGCTAGGAGCTTTTACTTTGTATTCTGTCTGCTCTTTTTCGTCGCCGTTGTTATTTATTATTTAGTAAGAGAAGAGAAAACCTCCTTGCTAAATACGATTCTCTTACTCTCTGTTGCGCTACTGAATGTGTGTTCGGCAGGTTATTCCCTCTATGATGTGAGGAAAAGAGAAAGCATCACTCATTAAATATTGATTATTAAAATATGGTAAAAAAACGACAATTTGAAGAGATTCAGCTAAAGCAACATGATTCTTGGGGGATCTTTAAGATCATGAGTGAGTTTGTCACAGGCTATGAGCGCCTTTCGGAGATAGGTCCCTGTGTATCGGTGTTCGGGTCAGCACGTATTCAGCCTGATAGTAAGTACTACAACTTGGCCACCGAGATTGCCGGACGCATTGTTGAGATGGGCTTTGGTATCATCACCGGAGGCGGGCCAGGGATCATGGAAGCGGCTAACAAGGGCGCCCACCAGCAGGAAGGATCTTCGGTGGGAATCAATATAGAACTCCCCTTTGAACAACATGACAACCCCTATGTGGACAGAGATAAGAACCTAAGGTTCAACTACTTTTTTGCTCGTAAGGTCATGTTCGTCCGCTACTCTCAAGCCTTTGTAGTCTTTCCAGGAGGCTTTGGCACCATGGATGAGCTATTTGAAGCGATTACTCTGATACAGACTACCAAGATAGAACCCTTTCCGATCATCTTGGTTGGCACGGAGTTCTGGAGTGGCTTGGTAGCATGGATCAAGGAAGTGCTCTTGGACAAGTTTGGCAATATCTCCGCCAAGGATATGGACATCTTCAAGATTGTAGATACTGCGGATGAAGTAGAAGAAATCATTGAGAAATTCTACCTAAAGTATAGCCTGAAACCTAAGTTTTAAGTGTATAGGGGAATCCTAACACTCTAAGGGGCTGTGAATTCCTATACTCCTCAAAAGAGATAACTGATAACTGAACTCGGTTGTAATTTGACTGAGTTCAGTTTTATTTTTTGCAGTTGAGAGGAAAGTAAAAAAATATTTAAGAGGTGGTCATAGTTTGACCGAGTTGCTTCTTACTTTTGTCGTCAGAAAAAGATAAGAAAAAAGTAGAAAAATAAATATAAATTATCTTTGTATATTAATAAAATTTTACTATCTTTGTGATCTGTAATGATAAAAATGTTAAGATGGAAAATATTTGCAAAATGGTCGTAGTTTGACCGGTTCACTCTCTAATTTTGCCTCAAGAAAGAGAGAAAACGCAAAAATAATTACAAGGTGGTCGCAGTTTGACCGAGTTGATTTATAATTTTGCCGTAAAATAAGGAGGGGGAAGAATGAAATTTGTAAATATTTATAGAGACCTGTGTGTCGAAAAACAGCAAGAACTATTTGTAGAATAACTATTAACCATTGAAAATTAATCATTAAAGTTATGGCCTTATATCAAGTAACTGTAAGTAAGACGGTAGCCTCCAATGGTATCCGTTTAGAACCAGGGATGCAAGTTGTGATCCCTACTCAGACCACCACCAACCCCGTTTCTGTAAATGGAGGTAAAGACGTAATCGCTGCCTTCCAGCGTGTATTCGGTATCGATATCAGTAGTATCTTCCATACTTTGGGAGCGGTGCTGAAAGTGGGGTAGTTTAAGTTTTTTAGAGTTACAATTAATTAAATGATTAAAATATTAACCTTATAAATTAAAAAGAGATGGATTTATTTAAAGTTTTATCACAATTGTTTGAATTATCTCAAACAAATGCAGGAAAAAATTTTACTTCCAATGCTTTGAAAACAGTAACAGAGATTGCTAAAAACAAGACAGTACAGAAGGTGGTCTTGGCTGGAGGTGGTCTTGCTGCAGGAGTTGTTGCCTATAAAGCAGGAGAAAATAAAGGAACAAAGGAAGGACATGAAAAAGGGTTTAATGAAGGCTATACAAAGGGGGGAGAAGATACTAAGCAGAAGTTACAAAATGTTCTATCAATGGTTCGTTCACGAGATGAATTTATGTTGTTAGCTGTCAAAATAGCTGTTCACATAGCAAAATGTGATGGAGATTTTTCTTTTGAGGAAAACAGTGAAATAGATAGATACATAGGCCAACTAAATTCCTCTCCTATTGTTCCTCAGATTATAAAGAATAGAATTTGGGAGATAAAGAATAACAATCTAAGTTTTGATGAGTTAGTTACTGAAACAAAATCTTTTCTACGCCAATATTGTGATGTTCAAAATCAAAATGAGGTTGTTCTTTGTATCCATGACCTAATTATTAATATGATTTATGCAGATGGGAAAGTACATCCTGCAGAAGAAGCGTTTCTGGCAAGATGGCAAGAGATATTTCCTATATAAATTATAGAGACTATGGATAATTCATTAGATGCTTTATATGATATTTCTCTAAGTACAGAAGATAGAGAAAGAGCTTGGCAAGAGAACAGACAATTATCACAACAAGTATTGTCAGAGTATGAACTTGATGAGGTTGAACAATGTATCGTTTTGGCAACAGGTCTCTTGGCAGGAATTGTGGATGCTTTCTTTGTAACTGATGCACGATTGTTACTTGAATCAGAAAGTAATGCTATACGTGACGCTAACGGTAAGTCAATACATGTTACAGGTAGCGGTTATATTAATAGATTTGTGGATAAAAGGATTAGAAACTTCTACACAATAGAGGAAACTAAGGAGTTAGAAAAAAGATTCAAAGTCCCATATGATCCTTCTACAAATCAGAAGTTATCAATAGAAGTTTCAGGACTACACCCAAAAACGCATAGACTTAATTCTTTTGGGCATGATCCAATCTTAGGATTCTATTATGGGGTTAAAGATATTTTGAATGGGACTTTTACCGCTATTAATGATGCAGGAGAGATCATTGTTCAAGCAAGACCTAACGCTAATACTTCTATCACTTTGTTTGAAGCTATAGCTATTCAGTTTGGTCACCTACGTTCTGATTTATCAACAAAAGCAGGATTGCCTATGCCTTTTATGGGGCAATTAATGCGTTTAAAAGGAGATATGCCTAAGATACTAATGTCAATGTACGAAAAGGGCTATAACTTTAGTCATTTCATAGCAATGGGAATCCCTTGTCTAATCATTGAGGTTATTATAAGGGTATCTTATTTTGCCTATAGTCTTTACAAAGGGAAAACATTTGCAGAGTCTATACCTATTAATAAGCCAAAAGTAGATAAAATGCTTTTCTACAGCTATCTTATCACAAGTGGTTGTAATGGAGTTAAAGTGGCTGGAACAAGGAATATATTTGCCTTTAACCCTAATTTATGGGCTATGACTCTACGCTATGGTATTTCAGAATTTAAGCGTTGGATAACGAATGAAAAGGAAAGAAAACGCCATGAATATGTGATGAATATTTATCAAAATAGGATAAAAGAATTAGATATAGAAATTGAAAATCATTTAAAATTTTATGGATATGACACAAGAACAAATATATAAAGAAGATGAATGTATGAAAGAGGAAGAATGGAATGATATAGATAAGAAAATCTATAAATTTGATCAATATTATTGTGCTTTTCTAGATATATTAGGCTATAAAGAAAAGTTGAATCAGTTCTTCCAAAACAAATATAATTTATATGAACGATTTAAAAGAGCAATGAGCTCAGCTGGAGCAAAAATTGGTAAAGAATATCCTAGTGGTATTAATACGTATGCTTTTTCGGATAGTATCATAATAACAGCTCCTCAAAAAGAGAATAACTTAATTCTTTTAATTGATTATGTTTCTGCAATCGTAGCTTATTTTAGTTATGAAGGATTATTTATAAGAGGGGGAATTTCATCAGGAAAGTTGATGGAAGATAGGGAAATACCTTTCTTGGCATCAGAAGGATTGGTGAAAGCTTATGAGCTAGAAAAACAAGCCATATATCCTATGATTGTTGTAGATAACGAACTGATACAAAATAACTTAGATCCTAACAGCCCAACATTAAAAAAGTATATTATAAAGAATGGAAATAGATATATAGTTAATCATGTAAGGTATATTATTAATGAAAGTGCAAATAATGAACAAGAAGCGGCTAAAGAATTGGATGAAATGATAAGAACTAAGAATAATATCAAAGATCCAAAAGTTAAAGAAAAACATAACTGGTTGATTAATTATTATTTATGGTTTATAGAAGAGAGTAATAAAAAGTTCTCTAAATTTAATCAGAGTCTCTTTTCAACATTCCAAAAAGAAAGAGATCCTCGTTTTATGTTTAGTGAAATATGAAGTCGTGTTAAACGGACTCTTAAAACTATTGTAGGCTTACTACATGGTAAGCCTACAACTTTTAAAATTCTCTTTTTCTTATGGAAAAATGAGAAATTTAGCATTTTTAAATTCTCTATGGAGCTGATATTATAGCCAACAAAGATAGAGAAACTTAAAGTGGTTATGAAAAACTTATAAATTGTTCCTTGTCATTTCTCTTTGGAAGAAAGAAACCTAACCTCAATATAGATAAAGACGAACCTATGCAAAAAATTATCAATGTAGTTAAGGACTACCTCACACGAGAAACCAATAATGCCCTCCTCATCACCGGTCAGTGGGGCGTAGGAAAAACCTATTTCTTTAATAATACTCTAAGTGAAAAAATAAAAGAGATAAAAATTAAAGGAAAAACAAATAGTAACTACACTCCTATCAGAGTTTCCCTATTCGGAGTCGCCAATATAGACGACATAGGCAGAAGAATTTTTACCGAGTTATTTCCTCGCCTAGAAAAAGGAACTAAAATAGGAAAAGGAATCGCTAAACTCCTTTTAAGCATTCCTATAACAAAAGCCTTTATCCCTGAAAAAATTCCTGAATTAATTAGCGAATTTGAAGCTGATAATGAAACTAAAAATAATATAATCAACTCAATGACAAACCGCATTGTCATTTGTTTTGACGACTTAGAAAGAGCCAGCAAAGATTTCCCTATAGAAAACCTAATAGGCTATATCAACAATCTCACCGAAAATTATGATCTAAAAGCACTTATCATAGGCAATACGGATGAAATAGAAAGTGAGACGTTCAAGAAAATAAAAGAAAAACTCATAGGAGTAGAAATAGAATTTGATAACGATATAAAGAGCATTTTTGATGATATTGTCAAAAAAAAGTTTCACCAAGATGAGTCTAACAGGAATACATACCAGAAGTTTCTAGAAAAAGAAAAAGATTTTATATGCAGTTTTTTCAGCAAAGACTACAAAAACATACGTACCCTCCTCATAGTCTTAGAATGCTACAAACACATTTATTCAGCCATAACAGGACTTACCTCTGAACATTTAGAACAATATAAAGATGACTTGATAAAAAACACCCTACTGTTTACAATCGCAACAACTATCGAGTTCAAAAAAGGAAAAATCTCAAAAGAAGACAAAGAAACAATGAGTAATGAAATATGGGCTACTCTAAATTTCACTAAAAACGAAGGAGAAGACCTTTTTGCAGAACCTCAAGAAAATGAAAACATCAATCCCAATATACTACAAAAAAAATACTATGAGCAGAATAATTATAAATACTATGAAACAATATTTGATTATATAGTAGGTATAGATACTTTTATAGAGAAAAATTTTACCACAGAAGTAAAGGGAAAATATGGCATATCTCAAAAAGAAAACCTCTCAGAATGCTACAAAGCACTCAATGATATCAGTACCGAAGTCATCTTCAAAATTTCAAATCAAGAATACAAAAAACGACTAAAAAATGTTCTACAATACGTAGATAAAGGCGAGTATGAATTAGATAGCTACTTAGGCGTCTACAATCATATCATAAAATATGAAGACCCTCTAAAAATAGGAAAAGAAAATCTAAAAAAAAGGATTATCAAAGGAATAAAAAAAGGTAAAAATAATCTTCAATACAACCAAGAACTAACACAAATGTCCCAATATCTCCATTTTCCTAACAGTATGGACGAATATGCAAGAGAAATATTACAGTTTTGCCTTACTATCAACGAAGAAAAAAAACGTGAAACACATAAAAACGAGAGTGCTGTTTTAGAAAAATTATTGGAAGCCAATAAGTTTGAAGAGTTCAAAAAAGCAGCTATCGAAAAAGCAACACTCCCCATTTTTGCATATATCGAAAGTAAACTCATCTTTGATTTCTACGACAAGAACATCCCCCTAAGAGAAGATATAGCCAGCTTCATAAAAGAAAGAGTAATAACAAATGCCCCTCTTGCTGTATTAAAATTAGAAAAAAATTTTTACATACAATTACAACAATCCATTCAGAAAAAAGCAAGCCAATTAAAATCAGGCCCCGAATGGGCTGTCTATAGCAAGTTTAACGAACTACTCAAAAGTATTACCAATCATTTATAAAAATTATAAGAAAAAAGTTTTCGTATATTTGTTTTTACCTTGATATTTTAATAGGAGAATTTAGTATATAATATTGCCTACTTAAAAAAATAATTGTACCTTTTTCCCGTGAAAATGCAACAGATTATCCCACAGTGTCCTTTTACACAAGCAGTAAAACAGGCACTTAAAAAGTGAACTATAAGCCTCTTCCTTTTTGCGAAGAGGATTTTTGGCATTTGTGCATTAATCATGGTTCTTTAATCCGTAACAATGGTATTAATCATTTTCTCAATATTCTCTGTCAGTTCTCTTAGGTAGTTGAGTTGTTCGGTGTAGAAGAGCATCTCTTGGGGGCGGATGGTGGCTAAGGGATTGTCAGTGGGAGGAGTTTTGCCTTGCTGGGCGAAGAGTTCCAGAGTTGCTTGGCGTATTTCTTGGAATACCTTGGGATCAAAGGGGCGTATCTCCTCGTCGAGCTTGCCGTCCAAGAGGGCTACACAGTGCTGGAGCTTGTGCTGTATCTCCTGTATGGCACGGACGAAAAGGTCTTTGATGATAGGGGAGGGGTGCTCACTTAGCTGCGTACTCAGGGTGGCCACACAGGAGAGGAAATCCTGCTGGAGTACCTGTATCTCATTGCGCTGGGTGTAGTTCTTCTGTTGGGACTTGGGTTCTTGTAACATACGTTGCAAGCCTGCATTTAGGTTGGCCAAGGCCAAGAAAGCCTTTTTGCGGGCTACCTTGTACTCGGTGGTGATTTCTGGATGCTCTGCTCGCTTGATGAGCTCATTGGTATAGCCTAAATTGGCTCTTAAGCTCTTTACTATCAGTAGGTTGTAGTTCTTGTGTTCCCATGAGGGGAAGAGCAAGTAGTTGGCACTTACCGAAAGGACAAAGGCGATTAGGGTATCCACCACACGGTATTGTACTACGCTCATCGCATCAGGGACGAAAAGAGCATAAGCCAAGACGATGTATAGGGTAAGGAAAATAGCACTCATGCTAAAGTTCTCCTGTAATAGCCCGTAGCCAAAAGGCATACTCATAAGAATCGCTGCCCCATAGATATATTTATAAACTTCATAGTCCAAATGTAGTACAAATTGGCATACATATACTAAGACAAACGCAAAGCCTGCTCCTATGAGGGTACCCAAGGCTCTGTCCTTGGAGCGCTTGAGTGTAAGGCCATACCCAGGGCGCATGATCACATATACAGTAAAGAGAATCCAATGGGGGTTCTGTACTTCAAAGGCGCTCCCTATCAGGTAACCAATGACGGTAACGATGGCAAGGCGAAGGGCATGCCGGAAGAAGGAGGACTGGAAAGAAAAGTGGTCTGCCAAGCGCTTGATGGAGTAGTTGTCCGCGCTGACAAAGCGGCGGAAACTCTTTTCGTCGCGGAAGCTCACCTCTTGGGTATAATAGTTGTTGAATATCTGTTGTACGTTGTAGATATTCTGTGTTTGCTTGCTTAGATAAAGGTACATTTTCTCCAAAAGCATCTGTTCTTCAGAGAAAGAACCTTCCTGACTGATGCTGAGATAGGTCTGCTTGAAGAGTAATTGTTTTTCTAAGAGACTTTTGAGGCTGATGTCATAGGTGCCTTTTTTTCTTTCCCCAATATACTCAGCCATCTTAAGGAGTATTTGGGATAGTTCCTCTAAGAAATGGGTGTATTGATCCAAGAAACCGGCATTTTTAGTAGCGTATTTGTCTACTTTTTCATAAGGAATCGGGTTGGCAATGGCCAGTTCGAAGATGTCCACCATCTCGATAAAGATAAGGAACTGTCGTTGTAGGTAGTTTGTTTTGCCCGACTTGGATCGAGAGTCCAAGAGGACAGCCCGTAGTTTCTCGTATTCTTCATTGAGGGAGGACTGCAGGGAGAGGAGCAGCTGCTTGTTGGCGGAGCGGTGTTCGGTGTCGCGGATCAGTAGGGCGCGTATCTGTAAGTATTTGGCGGTAAGGGTCATACATTTTGCCAAGAGCTGTTCGCTGTATTGGCGTGGGCGTATCCACATCAGTATGCGTACTAAGAAGATATACCAAGCCCCTGCCATGAATATATACAAGGCATTGTATAGGATATCGATGCCCTTCTGGGGGCGCACCAAGGCCAAGGTAAGGGTGAAAATCCCCGCAATGGAGACCATGGCCGCACGCGCTCCATAGAGGGAGATATAAGCATAACCAAAGGTGAGCAATGCCATCAGGGAGAGGAGCTGCCAGAGGTGTCCGTAAGCATGAGCAAAATTGACCGTTACGGAACTGATAGCTACGAAAAGGGTCGCAATGACAATCCCTCCCAAGTGGTGCTTGCGGTTGCCTGGGATGTCACTGGGGGCAATCATAATGATTGTAGTGGCTGCTGTAAGTCCCGCCGAGACATTGCCAAAGATCCACCCCGCTATGGCGCAGGAGAGGATCGCAAAGGACTTAAGTACGCCAATAACAAAGGCATAACTCTTGAGAAATTCGGAAAAATCAAGTCGTTTCATCTGTGGTATCAGTTCTAAGTGCAAAAGTACAACATCTTGGGCAAAGATAAAAGATATTTTTTATTTACCAGAGCCTATGGGCGCATTTCTTGTAGCTCGTATTGGCAATAAGGAGAAAATGCAATGTATTCTCTCTGTGGAAATGTATGAGTTTCTCTTGCTATATTTATTTGCAACAAATTGTATATCAGTAAATTAAAATATTTATTTAAAATAATTAAAAATAATGTTTGTTTATTTGGAAAAAAGTTATATCTTTGCACTGTTGTTGTTTGGATGTAAAAATCCGTCTGTAAGGAATGTTTTTAGTATTTCATTTCCATTACGTGTTCTAATGAGTAAGTTCTTTTTTAGTGTTTTTATATCAGTTGTTTTAACCTCATTAGAAACCCAGTTAGTTTTAAGTAAAAATCCTCACCATAGCATGGTGAGGATTTTTTGTGATTATAGTTCTTTGCTCACTATCTACTCTTTGCAGATGATTGGCAGGGCATATTGTATCAATTTTTCTACGGCTTTACCTGGATCCGCGCTGAAGGTACCCGCAGGTCGGTTGGCGATGATAGCATTCATCGAAAGCGCTTGATGGCCTAAGAGCTTGCTCAGTCCATAGATAGCGGCGGTTTCCATCTCCATATTGGTTACTTTGTAGCCATTGAAAGCATAGGATTCCAATTTTTCGTTGAGATGTTCATCCTGAGGGATCAAGCGAAGTCGGCGTCCCTGAGGGCCATAGAATCCAGGTGCGGTGGCGGTGATGCCCTTGAACACCTCAGGAGAGTAGAGCTTTTCGAGGAGGGCTTCCGACCCTTGTACGATACAGGGGTGTCCCTTGTCCATATTCCATTGGGTATGAGCGATAAAGGCATCTTCCATAGCTTTTTCGCGTACCTTAGGACTATCCTTGTAGGAGTGTAGGAGGTTGTCCATGCCCAAGCCATAAGCGGAGAGAACGATACTATCCACAGGTATATCGGCTTGTAGGCTACCGGAGGTGCCTAAGCGAACGAATGTCAAGGGAGTGTGTTCTTCCTTGGGTACTCTTCGCTCTAAGTCAATGTTGAAAAGAGCGTCTAATTCATTCAGGACAATATCAATGTTATCAGGGCCTATTCCGGTGGAGACTACCGAGAGGCGCTTGCCGTGGTAGTAACCTGTGTGAGTGACAAATTCTCGCTTGTGAGCGGTAAATTCTACTTTGTCAAAATGAGCGCTGACCACAGGTACGCGCTGTGGGTCTCCTACGAGAATAATAGTAGGAGCGATGTTCTCTTTCTGTATATTGAGGTGGTAGATACGCCCCTCCCCAGAGAGAATAAGTTCAGAATTTTGTATTTTCATTTTCTAAGAATTATAGGGTTTTAGAGTTACAGGGGTTCAGCTGTCTGTCAGGCTGATTTCTGCAAAGATACGATTTTAAGAGGGAATAACCAAATAAATTCAGTGAACAGTGAACAGAGAACAGCTATTGTACATTTCTCTTGCCATTGGTAGAAAAAGAGACGATAAAGGCATCGGTGAATCCCTTTTTCTTAGCGATTTGTAAGAGTTCGTCTATTTTTTTAAGATCTGTTTCCTTGCCATAATAGTAGCGGAAGGCGTTGCCTACTTTTTCCTTGAGGATCGGGCTGAGTCCCTTGAAGTTGGAAGGCGTAGCGGCCAAGTCCTTGTTGCTGGTGGCTATCTGTACCCTATAGATAAGATCATTGGTGGCATTCTCAGGGCTGAGTTGGTTTCTGTTCTTGAGCCAATAGCGGTAGTTCTTGATAGCCTTGGCAATGGCCTCAGCTACTTGTTTCTGTCCTTGGGCAGAGTATAGGTAATCACGCTCTTCGGCATTGCTTAAAAAGCCTGTTTCTATCAGTACCGAGGGCATATAGGTTTGGTGTAGGACAATGAATCCGGCTTGCTTGACCCCGCGATCGCGGTGTACAGGATTCTCGGCCAAGGAGGATTGTATGCGCTTGGCCGCTTGTATGCTCTGTTCGAGGAATTCCTCCTGCATGATGGAAAGGCCTATGAAGGATTCAGGCGAGTTGATATCGTACCCTGCATAGCGCTCCTTATAGTCCTTTTCCAAGTAGATTACCTGGTTCTCCCCCTTGGCTACTTCGAAGTTCAGGTCGTTGGCATGTAGTCCCAATACATAGGATTCCGACCCATGGGCATCCTTGCTGGGAGAGGAGTTGCAGTGAATGGAGATGAACAAGTCAGCCTTGGCCTTATTGGCAATAGCTCCACGCTCATAGAGCTCAATGAAGCGGTCATCCTTACGTGTGTAGGTAACCTTGAACAAAGGATCTTTTTCCAGTTCCTTTCCCACTAGTAGGGTGATATTCAGGGCTATCTCTTTTTCAAATATTTTCTTATGTACCTTTCCAGGGTCTTTTCCTCCATGCCCCGCATCTAAAACCACCTTGAAACGCTCGGTCTGAGCAGAGACAGAGAGAGAAAAAAGTAAAAAAATATAATAAAAATATTTCATCAATTCTAAAATTTCTTTAAAAACATTCACAAACTTCGTTTATCGCTTTTAGGATACAAAAAATATCCGTAAGTTTGACCTCTGAAAATAAAGAGTTTACCTGTTGCTTAAATCTTTGATTTTCAAAATGCAAAGGTAAAAAAAAATGTTGAACTATTACATAGGCTTGCTTATATTTTGCATATTTACAAAAAATATACCATTCTCATAGGGGTTATCGCCTGTTTTGTAGGACTTTCGGCTCAGCGACCGCGGGAGCTCAAAGTTCCGCAACGTGAGCGTATAGAGGCTTTTCTGAAGGATACCCTTGTCAAGGGCAAAGATTCCCTAAAGAGCGCTTCATCTCGAGCCAAGGGGAAAGACCTTCTTACCAAGAGTAAAGATACCCTTGGTAAGGGCAAAGATACCTTAGCACAGCTCAAGGATTCCCTACCTAAGAAACCCGCTATGCTTACCGATGTGGTGCGCTATCATGCCAAGGATTGTGTGGTGATCAGCAAGCCCTTGAGCAAAATTACCCTCTATGACCAGACACAGATTACCTATGAGGATACTGACCTGAAGGCAGGGATTAGTGTAATCGATTACCAAAAGAGAGAAGCCTATGCAGGGCGTATCAAGGATAGTGTGGGGGAGCTGGTACAAGCACCTGTCTTCAAGCAAGCACAACAAGTGATAGAACCCGATTCGATTCGCTTTAACTATGTGACTAAGAAGGCAATTATCCGCAATGCCTATACCATACAGGACGAGAATAAGATACGAGCTCAGATTATCAAAAAAGAGAATGACTCTACATACTTCTTGAAGGAGGGGATGATCACCACCGCGGAAGACCTTTCAGATCCAGATTACTATATCCGCCTGCGCAAAGCAAAGTTTGTTCCTAAGAAGAAAATCGTTGCGGGCTTTAGCAATATGTATATCTCGGATGTACCTACCCCTATAGCATTGCCTTTTGCCTACTATCCTATGGTGGATTCTCGTACCTCAGGGCTGTTGTTTCCTACTTTTGGACAGGTCAATGACAGGGGGTACTACTTGCAGAATGGAGGGTATTACTTTGTTATCTCAGATTATTTTGATCTGGCACTTACTGGGGATTACTATACCAATGGGAGTTACGGATTGCGTGGAGCCTCTACCTATCGCAAGCGCTATAAATATTCGGGCAATTTTGGGGTACGCTACGAGAACCTGATCTATAGCCAAAGGGGATTCCCTGATTATAGCCGCAACTCTATCTACAACATACAGTGGTCACATTCTCAGGATAGCAAGGCCAGCCCACTCTCTACTTTCTCCGCTTCGGTGAACTTGGGGAGCTCGACCTATTACCGTAATTCCTATAACCAACAGAACTCGGCTAACTTTCTGAACAACACCCTATCCTCGTCCATCTCATACTCGCGTACATTCCCTTCGTATCCTTCTGTGAATCTGTCGCTTACGGCATCTCACTCGCAGAATACCAATACCCAGAGTATCCAGATGACCCTACCGGCGATGCGGGTGAGCATGGAGCGTATCTATCCGTTTGCTAAGGAAGGAACGCCTAAGAAGGGGATGATAAAGAATATCAACTTCAACTATAGCTTACAGGGGGATAATAGGTACGATACTTCTGATAGGGATTTCTTTTCTAAAAAGATGTTCGATAAGGGGCAAACAGGTTTCCGTCATAGCATTCCTATCTCAACTAACTTTAAGATTCTCAAGTTTGTCAGTATGTCCTTGAATACTTCCTTGGATGAAGTGTGGCAGTTCAAGACGGTTAAGTATCACGATTATGATGAGCTCACGGGCAAGATACGCAAGGATACTATTAATGGTTTTTCTCGCTATATGACCTATAACTTTGGGACGAGCTTAGGGACAACCATCTATGGGACTTTCAATTTTGGTAAGGATAAGAAAATACAGGCTATACGCCATGTGATGCGTCCTTCGGTGAGTTATGGATATACACCTTCGTTTGACAATTATTACAACTATTATATAGCCGATGCTTTTGGTACCAAGCGTGATTATAGCCGTTTTGAGGGAGGACTCTATGGAGCTCCTGGGCGCAATGAGTCCAGCTCGATGAGCTTCTCACTGAGCAATACCTTTGAGGCAAAAGTACGTAATCGCGAGCAGGATTCTATAGATGGTAAGCCAAAGAAGGTGATGCTGCTCAATAGTCTGAACTTCTCTTCAGGCTATGACTTAGTGACTAAGCGTTTTTCTCCGCTGAATATGACAGGCGGTACCCAGTTCTTCGACAATAAGCTCGGGCTGAACTTTGGTGCAACCATGAACCCCTATGCTATCGATGCCAATGGGGTACAGATGGAGAAGTTCAATATCAATAACGGAGGAAGTCTCTTTAGGCTTACCAATGCGAATATGACCCTGAATTATTCTTTCTCCAGTAAAAACTTTAAGAAAGGAAAAAATGCGGACAATACCCAGTCGGGAGGTCGTTCGGATGATCTTTTCGGTTCGGCGATGAATACCGATCTGAGTAAACCTATGAAGGAAGATGACCCCAACGATAAGGAGAAGGAGGAGAAACAACGCCTTTACTATGCGTCTATGCCATGGGATATCACCTTGGCATACTCGCTTTCGTATTCGAACACCAACCGAAATCCTATGATTTCGACCAATTCGCTGATGGTATCAGGAAATATAGACCTCACCCCAAAGATGCGGGTAGGGGCGTCCTCTGGATATGATTTCAAGGAGAAAGGGGTAACTTATACCCAGCTACGTTTTGAGCGAGATCTGAACAGCTTTAGGATGTCCTTTAGCATTTCGCCCTTTGGAGATCGTAACTCTTGGTACTTCTTCATAGGAATTAAGGCTTCTATGCTTTCCGACCTCAAGTGGGAGAAGAACAAGTCGCCAGATAGAGTACTTAATTAATGATCAATGAATAATGATCAATGAATAATGATTAATGAATAATGATCAATGATCAATGATCAATGAATAATGAATAATAATTAATAATTGACAATTGATAATTAATAATTGTTAAAAATCTATAATACTTATAAAATATGAAAAGAGTTATTCTTTCTTCTAAGGCTCCTGCACCTATAGGGCCTTACAGCCAAGCCATAGAGGCAAATGGCACTCTGTATGTATCTGGACAGATTCCTATCAACCCTGCCACAGGCGAGGTGGTGGCTGGAGGAATAGAACCACAGACACAACAGGTGATGAAAAACATTAAAGCTATTCTGGAAGAAGCAGGGTATAGCTTTGACCAAGTAGTGAAGACAACCATCCTCTTGGACGATTTGGCCAACTTCAATACGGTCAATACGCTCTATGGGGAGTACTTCCCTGGAGAAGGCGCTCCTGCTCGTGAGACCTACCAAGTGGCTAAGCTTCCTAAAGGAGTCGCTGTGGAAATCTCATGCATAGCAGTGAAATAATGATTAAATAATTAATGAGGCTGTCCGAAAAGCTTTTTGGATAACCTTTATCTAAAAAAATAGAGGCTACCTAGATAAAAAGTAGCCTCATTTTTTTTGTGTTTTACCATAAATTTTGTAATTTTGTGGGTGAGAAAAAACACTATAGCAAAGTTACAATTTAAAAATGAGCCTAGTAATAGCCCAGAGCTATTTCGTAAAAATATTTTTGATAGGATTCCTCAAGGCCATCTTGTAAGGCTTGTTAAGAAAGTAGTAGAAGGATTGAATATCAATCATATATTAAAGCA
>NZ_ACLQ01000013.1 GCF_000174755.1 Capnocytophaga gingivalis ATCC 33624 | reverse complement strand
CAAAGAAATTGTCACTGTTTCATTTAGCTTTATTTTCCCTTCTTCTTCTGTATATCCAGCAGGTGCTTGTAATAAAGTCACCTTATAGCCTTCCATAGGAAGAATTGCTCCAGTACCTTGCGAATTCAAACCCTTTCGGTTCCAACGTACCATCAGGATTCATCTGCAAGTTAGGATGACTTGGAGTGCCTGGAGTCAAGGTAACGTCCGTACCTATCACCGGCGGCTTCTTACCATCCATCTCATCATTGGTGATCACACTTGGAGTCTTCTGCTCCCTATCCTTGGTATTGGTCAGACTATACTCGTCCTGTTGCGCTACAAAGCTTACCACTTTGATAATCGCCTTCGCACTCGAAGTCTGGTTATTATTTGCCCTGTCGATAATTGTATAGTAATAGATGTAGGTACCTATCGCTATGCCTTCTTTCACCGTAATATGACCATCGGCATTCATCACCAAATGACTATCTGGAGCGGGTTGTCCTTGTGCCTTCTCTATCCTTACTTCTGAGGCACTTAGGCCTATTTTACTTCCTATGCGGTCATTATCCAATATGCTAGGAGTCAAGAACTCTCCTTGTGTTCCCACTTCCCATACGCCATCATCTACTGCTTCTATATCTCGAATAGTACCTCCTGCTATAGTAATCTTAACAGTTGCTGTATCACAAACCGTTGGATTTGCCTTATCACAAATCTTATAGGTTACTGTATAAGTGCCTGGAGTAGTACCATTAGGAACTACTAATTTCCCTGTTGTAGGATCTATAGCTACTCCTGTAAGACCTCCATCGCTATCAATAGAGATATTCACCTGATCCTTAGTAACTGGATTACCATTGAGCTTATCATTACTCAAGATATCCACTGTTCCACCTGTTGTAGGTATCGTCTGATCTGGATCATCATCAGCCTCAATGGTTGGAGTAACTTTCACTGTTACTGTCGCTACATTAGAACAAGCTGTTGGAGTATTCTTATCACAAATACGATAAGTTACTGTATAAGTACCCACTGGAGTATTAGGTTGTACTTTCACCTGACCAGTTGTAGTATCTATCTTCACATTCGCATTAGGTGTAACTTCGCTTATCGTCACATTGCTTGTAGTAGCTCCATTACCATACAGCTTATCATTATTCAATACATTGTATGGAGTACCACTACTATCTTTCACTATTTGTTCTGTAGCGCTTGGTGTCACTGGGGTTGCTGTATAGTCATCATCCTTGGCCACGATAAAGCGGATTTTTGCTTTCTTCTGTGTTTGATTGCCAAAGCTATCCTTAGCCGTAAAGGTCACCTCTATCTCCCCTGCTCCACACAAGTCTGTAGGCTTGCTATAGTTGTTCGTTACCACTGGGGTTGTACATGCATCTGTAGCGGTTGCTGCAGTAGTAGTAAGCCAAGTAGTTACCAAAGTATCAAAGTTGGCCGCTGTACAATCCAGTACTATATCATCCGCAGTAAGCGATGGAGCCACAATATCATCTACTGTATAGGTTACTGCTACACGAGCACTCTCACAGCCATCCTTCTCTTGGCTTACATACTTAGTCGTAACTGTTTTCACAGTTACTTGGCGCTCTACTTTCGGAGAAGCTGCCAAAGCTATTCCTCCACTGTCAGCATCGTACCACTTGAGCGTATGACCAGCAGAAGCTGTTACCAAAGTAGCCATATCAAACTGAGTACTTGCCAGAGTTGGGCAATCAGTAGAAGTAGTTACTGTAGGAGACGATGGTGTTGCTTTCTGATCCGTCATTGTGAAAGAATCTGAAGCTAAGGATTCACATGTTCCGTTCTTAGCTACAATAGTATGGTTACCTGCTGTAAGAAGTGTTGTAATCTCACCACTTGCATTCAGAGTAAGCTTAGTTGTTCCTTCCCAGTAAGTATAACCTACTGTATAGTTCATTATCTTCGCTTTGCTACCTTCAGCACAAGTAGCAGGAGTTACTTTCACTATAGGCTTCGCCAATTGAGCAAGCGATACTGTTACTCCCACCTTATCTGTCTCACAAGTGGTACTGAAGCGACTTACTGTATACGTATCTGTAAAAGTAAGTAGCTCATTATCATCCGTTACCAATATATTATTCTTATATACTTTGACAAGGTTGGTATTGGTATCCACCTGAGTTTTCAGATCTGAGATCTTAGCCCCCTGACAGAAAGTATACGTTTGCCCCACTGTTGGTTTTTGTAAAACATTTACATTATAACTAAAAGTAAGTGTATTAGCTCCACAAGTAAGCCCCTCTGCCTTGACAGCATAGGTTCCTGAATGAGTCGCTTGTAGAGAGGCAATATCCAGCTTAGGTTCTGTAGTTTCTTGAGAAGAACCATCAGGCAATGTCCATACATACTTAGTCGCACCAATAGGACGAAGTTCTATAGAGATACTTTCGCCTTGGCAATAAGAAGCCCTGAGTGGGTTTTTGAGCAAGAGATAGGCTTGAGAAGCATTAGCTATTGGCAATTCGCGCCATACAGGAGCTGCTGTACAAGCAGAATCTATAATTTTCACCCAGCGTGTATTCTGCCCTGTAGCAAAAGTACCTAAGTTCATAAAAGTCACTTCTGTACCCTTAGCCTCAGTCTTACTCTCTATAAGATTGCCCTCTTTAGTATCATATAGTTCATAGGTATAATTACCGGAACCACTGACTCCATTGATGGCCTTAACGACAATCTTACCTGTATTGTTATCACAACGGTATCCTATATAAGTATTGGGGTCAAAGTTCAGTAAGACATCGTCTACCTTTACCTCAAAAGTACGAGCACAACCCCTTGTCCCGTTGCTTATGATATATTGTATAACATCTGAGGCATCACTATTATTCGCTGCATTTATCCTTCCTCCATATACAAAAGTATACTTCCCATCAGAATTTTGGTTTCTTGGCAGGGAGAAATACTGATTTACAGAGGTAGGATCACTAGGATTATACACCGCTTTAATATAATTAGTTCCTCCTAATGATTCACTTAGATTACTACTTACTGTTACATCCCCCGCATTGATACCATTAGGCCGCTTGAATAGGTACACATATATAGCTTTGTTTGCATTTTTATATTTTAGCCAATCAAAAGCAGGATTTCCTCTAAAAGGATACACCTTTACTTTAGCACATTCTGTCTCTGTCTCAGGGGTAAGAGCCTTTTCTTGATAATCCGTAGGATAAGTAAGATTAAAAACCTCTTGAGTGATAGGTGCCCACGAATTGCGCACATAAGTAACTCTTCCACAAGGATCTTCTACCTTTATTTTATACTGTCCTTCTGGGAGTGTAAAATATTTCGTTAGAACATCTTGTTCTGTTGTCGCTAAAATATTAGTAGTGACCTTATTTTTATTTTTCAAAGAAATTGTCACTGTTTCATTTAGCTTTATTTTCCCTTCTTCTTCTGTATATCCAGCAGGTGCTTGTAATAAAGTCACCTTATAGCCTTCCATAGGAAGAATTGCTCCAGTACCTTGCGAATTTCTAAACAACACCTCTATATAGCCTTTTGTACTATTAGAACTTCCATAGCATCTTGTGGCAATTGTAAAGCCAGCATTAGGAACTAAAGCATTATAGAAATTATTAAAACTACCTGATTCAGTATATGTTTGTCCATCTCGAGAAGTAACCGTTACTTCATATACTTTTGTTCTATCAAAAGGTTGTCCATTATCCAAAGTGGATAGACTTTTTATTTCATCCAGTTTGATAGTTCCTGTAGCCACTTGTATATTTGTAACTTTTTCTTTTACCACATAAGTAGCAGGATCACAGAACATATGGTTAAATGCTCTTACAGTCATTTGTGGAGCTGTACAAGTACCTCCGAAAGTAAGGCTTGCTCCCATAAAGCGCATATCCCCTGGCTCCATAGGTGCATCTTGATTATTACAACCATTATGTCCTTTGATTCGGAAATAAAATTTGGGTCTCTTGTTAGGATCTTCCTTCATATCCTTATAAGTGCGCCCATGAGCTCCCATATCATAATATACTACTTTCTGAGAAGAGCTTTTTCCTGCTGGCAGAGAAAACAGATCTCTCCACTGTATATTAGGGTGATCTCTATTTCCTCCATAGACATTTTGCAAATCATAATCCGAGTAAGCGGTATATTCATATAAGGCTATAAGTTCTGGTTTTGTAAAGTATTTATAGAAGGGAGAATTGGTATTCCCACCAAAACGGATAGCCGCATAATTACAGTCTTTTTCTCCGGATGCATCCAATATCTCTCTATATACTTGATCACTACCAAAATCGTTATTGTTTCTATTAGGTGCAGGAAAGTCCTTGACCAGCTTTCCAATAGTTGCAGGTACTTCTTGCGTATTAGGAATAACAGGAGCAATTATTTTCCCCTTGTAATTCCCCGCAGGCATATCATAGTCGGTAAACTTTACAAAGGTGATTCTCCCATCCATATCACCAGCGGTAATGGGAAACTCTGTAGGGCCTGTATACCCTGTAGGGAAGTCCGTAAGCTTTACCTTGTAGGTCTGTCCTGCTTTTGGTTTTTGTATTTGGATACGCAGCTGACCGGTAGGGATACAGTTGAGAGAGTTATTGGACGATTGTAAGTTCAGCGTCTCTTCATCAGCAGTTCCTTGTACCTTTCGTCGGCTTATTAGAGTGTGATATCCTTCCTTTTTGTGATTTACAACAACTTCTTTGACGTATTTATTAGAAAAATTAACACGGTTTCCTTGTGCTTCATTCCCTATATTTATATCAAGGGCATAAACATATGAGCCTCTAAAAAATAAAAATAAAGCAACTGTAAATAAGCATTTTACATGCGAAATAATCTCTTTTTTCATCTGCATTCTATTATAGATTTTTTTTCATTTTTTTAAGACGCAAAGATAGTATTTTTTATTAATCTATACAACATCTTTTTAACTTTTCAAAATTAAAAAGTTAGTCACTACTAATAAAGGTTTAAAAATCATATTTTACAAGTCTTCTTCTATTAGTTAACTTTTAGCCTTTGCTTAGGAAGATAAAAAGAGAGGCATCCCCTTCTTAGGAATACCTCTCTTCTATTGAGTTTTGATTCAGTTTTTAGTCTCTTTTGAGATACAACCAACCAGTCTTAGTCTGAGTCTGGTTATTGCTGTTTTCGTACTCTAAGATATAGTAGTAAGTACCTTGTGGCAGCTTCTTACCACTCTCTATCGTAGAGCGTCCGTTAGAATAACCTGTGAATGGATCCGAATTGGTATAGCCTTCCTTCTGGTATACCAAAACTCCCCATCGGTTGAATATCTTCAAGGTATTCTTTCGATAATTCTCAATACCTTCTATCCTAAAGCCATCATTCTTACCATCGCCATTGGTAGAGATTCCATTGTATATCTCGATAGGATCTTCCTCGGATACCACTATAGTCACTACTGCATCATCACATACAGAGGATTGTTGTGACATACATAGGTTATACCTTACCCTATAAGTACCCGCTGGGGCTCCTTGTGGCACTGTAACTTCCCCATTAGGTGCAAAGGATACTCCTACAAGACCACCGTTATCCACCAAAGTAATGGTCACCTGAGTAGGATCCGTGATAGATGCCCCTCCCAGTGTATCATTCTCCAATACATTGCCAACCACAGCTGCATCATGTATCACATTGACAGGATGGGTCGTATAATCATCGTCATTGGCTACCAATGAAGGATGTAGGTTGATAATCGCTTGGGTTGTCTTACAATCTGTTGGATTGCTTACCCTACATATCGTATAGTCATAGGTATAAACCCCATCCGGTGTATTAGGCGAAATGGTTATCGTACCATCAGGATTCATATGCAAGTTAGGGTGACTTGGAGTTCCTGGAGTCAAGGTAACATCCGTACCTATCACCGGTGGCTTCTTACCATCCATCTCATCATTGGTGATCACACTTGGAGTCTTCTGCTCCCTATCCTTGGTATTGGTCAGACTATATTCGTCCTGTTGTGCTACAAAGCTTACCACTTTGATAATCGCCTTCGCACTCGAAGTCTGGTTATTATTTGCCCTGTCGATAATCGTATAGTAATAGATATAAGTACCTATTGCTATTCCTGATTTTACAGTAATACGACCATCATCATTCATTACCAAGTGGCTATCTGGTGCTGGCTGACCTTGTGTCCTCTCGATAAGCACATCTGAAGCATTCAAGCCTGTTTTGCTACCTATACGGTCGTTGTTCAGAACACTTGGGGTAAGGAACTCGCCCTGAGTACCTACTTCCCATACTCCATCATCCACCGCTTCTATATTATGAATTGTTCCTGGGGCTATGATAATCTTCACCTTAGCGGTATCACAAACCATTGGATTTGCCTTGTCACAAATCTTATAGGTTACCGTATAAGTACCTGGGGTTGAGTTATTCGATACAACCAACTTGCCCGTGGTAGGATCAATCATAGCTGTAGTAAGTCCTCCATTATCTTCAATTGTAATATGGACATTATCCTTAGTCGCTTGCCCTCCATTGAGCTTATCATTACTTAAGATATCTATACTTCCTCCTGTACGAGGTATATTCGTATCTGGATCATCATTTGCCTTGATGGTTGGAGTAGCAGGTACTGTAATCTTAACAGTTGCTGTATCACAAACCGTTGGATTCGCCTTATCACAAATCTTATAGGTTACTGTATAAGTGCCTGGAGTAGTACCATTAGGAACTACTAATTTCCCTGTTGTAGGATCTATACCTACTCCTGTAAGACCTCCATCGCTATCAATAGTAATGTTCACATTGTCCTTAGTAACAGGATTGCCATTGAGCCTATCATTACTTAAGATATCCACTGTTCCACCTGTTGTAGGTATCGTCTGATCTGGATCATCATTAGCAATAATACTTGGGGTAATTGCAGGTACTGTAATCTTAACAGTTGCTGTATCACAAACCGTTGGATTTGCCTTATTACAAATCTTATAGGTTACTGTATAAGTGCCTGGAGTAGTACCATTAGGAACTACTAATTTCCCTGTTGTAGGATCTATACCCACTCCTGTAAGACCTCCATCGCTATCAATAGAGATGTTCACCTGATCTTTAGTAACTGGATTGCCATTGAGCTTATCATTACTCAAGATATCCACTGTTCCACCTGTTGTAGGTATCGTCTGATCTGGATCATTAACAGCATCTATGCTTGAAGTAACTTTCACGGTTACTGTCGCTACATTAGAACAAGCTGTTGAAGTATTCTTATCACAAATACGATAAGTTACTGTATAAGTACCCACTGGAGTATTAGGTTGTACTTTCACCTGACCAGTTGTAGTATCTATCTTCACATTCGCGTTAGGCGTAACTTCGCTTATCGTTACATTGCTTGTAGTAGCTCCATTACCATACAGCTTATCATTACTCAATACATTGTATGGAGTACCACTACCATCTTTCACTACTTGTTCTGTAGTGCTTGGTGTCACTGGAGTTGCTGTATAGTCATCATCCTTGGCCACGATAAAGCGGATTTTTGCTTTCTTCTGTGTTTGATTGCCAAAGCTATCCTTAGCCGTAAAGGTCACCTCTATCTCCCCTGCTCCACACAAGTCTGCAGGCTTGCTATAGTTGTTCGTTACCACTGGGGTTGTACATGCATCTGTAGCGGTTGCTGCAGTAGTAGTAAGCCAAGAAGTTACCAAAGTATCAAAGTTGGCCGCTGTACAATCCAGTACTATATCATCCGCAGTAAGTGATGGAGCCACAGTATCATCTACTGTATAGGTTACCGCTACACGAGCACTCTCACAGCCATCTTTCTCTTGGCTTACATACTTAGTCGTCACACTCTTCGCAGTTACTTGGCGCTCTACCTTCGGAGAAGCTGCCAAAGCTGTTCCTCCACTGGCAGCATCGTACCACTTGAGCGTATGACCAGCAGAAGCTGTTACCAAAGTGGCCATATCAAACTGCGTACTTACTAAAGTAGGACACTCTGTAACTGTGGTTACTGTAGGAGACGATGGAGTAGCTTTTTGATCCGTCATTGTGAAAGGATCTGAAGCTAAGGATTCACAAGTTCCGTTCTTAGCTACAATAGTATGGTTACCTGCTGTAAGAGGTGTTGTAATCTCACCACTTGCATTCACAGTAAGCTGAACTGTTCCTTCCCAGTAAGTATAACCTGCTGTATAGTTTGTTATCTTCGCTTTGCTACCTTCAGCACAAGTAGCAGGAGTTACTGTCACAATAGGCTTAGCGGAAGTCAACTTATCATTTATATGAAACTCTTGCGATGGCAGAGAGCTACAACTTGGAGAAGTGCTATTAGCTGTTACCTTATAGGCTCCTACAGGCAAGTTTTTGATAGTACCATCAGTATCTATCTGAACACCTGTTTGAGCAACTCCATTTTTCGTAAATGTATAAGTTAAAGTACTATCATAGTTAGTAATCTGTACTACACTTATATCAGTACAAGTAGCTGCTGTTTTCTCTGCTATAGTAGGTATATCAATATGTTTCGCCTCTACAGTAGCCTTCTGACTCTCACAAGTAGCTCCTTGTGTAAGTGTATAGTAATAAGTAGTACCAAAAGTAATAGTATCTGTAGCAGCTTTGGCAGTAGTTGCTGTAGCTGTATCATATATCTTAATTACCGTAGTGGTAGGTGCTGACAAGGCCGTTCTAAGCTTGGCCTCAAGAGTGCTTACTTTATCAGTATCAGCCCCACAGAAAAGCAATTGCTGTGCTGCGCCTGCTGCTGTAGCAGGGGTTACTTTTACTTTTACTTCTTGAGAAGCCTCACAACCATTAGCACGTCTTACAGTAAGTTTATAAGTAAACTCTTGCTCTGCTGTAAGCTTAGTACCTACATACTTAAAGGTAGGTGCCGCAATATTAGTTGGTGATAAGTAAGCCAAAGCTCCTGCTGTTATCGCAGTCCATGTATACCCTTCATAAGTTGGTGCTTGTGTATTATAAGTAAGCACTTTCTCTTCTCCCTCGCATATAGTAACATTTTGTACCAAGTCTGTAAGGGCAGTAGGTGCAGTTGGAATGACTACAGCATCGCTACACAAACAAGGATTTTGGCTATTTCTGATAGAAAGAAGCAAGCGACATAGCTTATCCTGAGTAAGCTCAATAGTATGAGTTACTGCTTGCGAAGCTCCTGGTGCTAATGAGGTAATTGCATCTGTAAAATCAGTCAATTTCTCATCAGTGGCCTCATCTATTAGATGGTTATTATCTGTATCACTGAATAAAGCTACTTTCAGATTTCCTGTATAGGTAATAGGAGAAGTAGTTGCATTCTTAATATTATAAGAGATAGTCACTTTCTCTTTATTGTTTTGGATAACAGAAGAAAGTTGTACATCTTCTATAGATAAAACTGCTATGTCAACAGGTATATTAACTTCTCCACGATTTGTTGTTGTCTCTATTGTAATAGCAGGACAAGGGTTTGCAGGACCTGAAGGACAAGCAACTCCTGTTACCAAATCGGTAGTATAATACTTAATTTTCTTTTCTGTACTACACTGAGGTATAGGCGTATTAGCCTTTTGTTTTACCTTAATAGTATATTCAAAGAAATCATTATCACGCATACCAGAAGGGATCTGGATGCTTAGTTCTGTATCGCCCCCTGCTATAGGTTTAGGATTAGTACCTCCTGCCAAAGAAGGATCACCGAAGGTTGTCTGGCTCTTAGCTCCTGCTGAGAAAGAACCTGACACATACTCGAATCCTGCAGGAATACGCACTACCACACGTCCATTAGTCCCCGTTACAAAGTTCTTAGGAGTGGTTTGATCTATAATCACATGTTTCCCTTTATACTCAGCATAGTTAGTTGCACAGGCACTAGCATTACCTCCTACCAAAGTCAAAGAGTTATTTACCTTATATTTATTAGCATCTACCCCTTGGATACCTGCAATGATAACCTTAGTTTTATCCCCATCGGCTAGGGTACCGCAAAGGTTATTGGCTTCTATATCTATATCAAAAGCTGAACCTGCTGTAAAATCACAACCTGGTTGTATATTGAAACTAAGCTTGAAGTTACGCTTATCCACATCAATATTCTCTGTTATAGATCCTGGAAGACTACCATTTGGTAATATATTTGTCAGATCATAGGTATATTTGTCAGAAGCCTCTACGACAGTAATTGCAGGAGAGCTCGTTGTTGTATATTTTCGTCCACTATTCAAAGGATATTCCACTTCTACATCAGAGAAAGTAATACCATTACCTTTCATCATCACTAACTTCACATCAAAAAGATCTCCTTCGTCACCACTATTGATTGTATATTGATACTTTGTCTTTTTACACATTTCAATAGTACCTATTTTATCAGGATGGTTCTCTCCTGGATTATTGGAATCAGGACTGATCTGTTTTAAGCTCTTAGCTATCTTAACTGTATAGGTAAGTTTATTATCATTACATGTCTTAGTATACCCTTGAGTAGGATTACTATTACAGTTCCAACCTGCATACAAGTCAAAATTCAAGGTTGCTTGTGTACAGTTGGTTATTTTGTATTTCAAACGAAAACGTCTTTCAGTATTCATAGCAATCACTCCATTACCTCCACCTTGATTTAGGAAGAACATCTTTTCTCCTGTAAGAGAAGCTTCTGGGGCTATTGTTCTCAAAACAGTAGTTCCTGTAGCATCCATCTCTTGAAGTCCTATCACTGTGATTCCTGCCACATCAGGCACTGATACCCAACCAAAAGGAGCATCAGAGACACTGGTATTGGTAAGCTTGAAATCAAGTGTTTGCTCCTTTTTATTAGCTGTAATATTTACAGGAGTCTGTGTAACGAGGTTGATAGCAGGTTTTTTGGTATAAGTAAGCCATTGCTCATAAGGTTCTTTTTGAATAGGTTTAGTTGCCTCATTAGCATAGTGATAGTAGAAATCTTCAAAATCTATATCCACTTTAGCCATTTGGTTATCTGTTTTTGCTTGATTAGCATTTACAAATACTTTTGAAGCACAAGTAGCTTGTAACCAAGTACGTATGGTTTCACCATAGAAATTTTCAACCGATACAGTTCCTGGGGTGAGATAACCTGCGCTTCCCTTAGGAGGGTTAACATAGGTATAGGTTTTGTATGTACCATCGTCAGTCACTGTAAATTGGTTTACTGGGATTTGTACATCATTTTCCACCCAAGTTCCTACGGCTCTAATATAAGAATAATCCACAGGTTTTACCATATTATAAGAACTTGGTATGATAATCTTCAGGGTTTTGATACGACGTGAAGGACGGAATTCATTGGTATAATAAGTTCCTGCTGTACCAAAACGACGTGCTAAATAAGCTTGTTGACTTCCTATAGCCGTTACATCACAAGCCGCTATATCATACCCATTAGTTCCGATAAGCTTATAAGTTTCAGCTATATAAAAAGCGGGGGTTTGTTTAGCTCCACAATGCTTTTCATTCACATGATATCCTTCTGTATTGATGTTTGTATCGTTTACATTATCTAGCATATAGAAGAAGGATTTGTCTCCTACTTGTACATCAAAGGCATAATCTCTTCTATTGGTAGGATTGCTATTATTTACCTGATAAGTAGCCACTACATCAAATTTTTCTCCTACCGCAATACCCCCAGCAGGCAAGGCTGAAGTAAGATTCCAACGGAAATATTTTCCATCTGCATTAGTACCTTGAGCCAATATAGCTGAAGAAGCTGACAAAGTTACTTCTGAATTTGTACCTACCTTAATAGTAATGCTTTTAGGAGTAAGCTCAGCATGGGACTTTACCTGTGCATGATAGAACAAATTATGAGTAAGCACCCCATTTTGTTCCCCCTTTGAGATAATTTCAACATCATCCAAATAAAGTGTACGACTACGATCTATAATAGATACATTATTTCGAGTCTGACGAGTATTCATGGTATAGTCTGTCCATCCATAAGAATTATCAGCACGTTCGGCTTTAGTACTAATCATCACAGGGCCATTACCCGCACAAGTACCTGGACAAATAGTCCCTATTTCGGTATTTGCACAGATGAAAGGCAGTTCGCAATAAGTATTTGTGTTGCCTACTTTATCTAAATAATAGATATTGTATTGTAAAGATACATTACCAGAATTACAAGGATTAGTGAGTAACATATCAAAAGTAATATACCCCCTTGTACTGGACTCATAAGTAAGAGTTCCTCCAGGAGCTATAGGTGCTAAGTTCGCAGGCGCTTTGGTAGACTGCCCATAGCCTATTCCTTCATAGAATTTTACATTCTTCAATTCTACCCCCGCAGGTAATTTTATTTCATATTTCCATTTTGTAGGATTACCAGCAGTAGCCCCCCCTTTTAGTTTTTGTTGATTTATGATAGTATGGCTTCCCACAGAAATATAACCAAAAACAGGCTCGTTTTGAGAGAGCGAAGCAGGAATTTTAGAGGTATCGGCAACTCCAGAAATAAGTCTTCTGAAAGTATTGTTAGTAATAGCTTGTACAGCCGAAGTTCTCAGTGTACCACAAGCATCCTTATAGTTAAAATTTGAATGAGGAGAAACGCTAAAGATTCCTCCGTCATTTTGCAGACAAACGATAGGTTGATTAGGTACCATATCAAAACGTACTTTTAGTTTAGCATTGATAGGAAGGTCATCTCTAAATCCATCACCATCGATATCTTTAAGACCTATATCTTTAGTCCCTAAAGTAGCCTCAGCCAAAGGAGCTAAATCCTTAAAAGCTATTTGCCTTTCAGTTACTTCGTTACCATTAGGTGTCATAGAACTGATAGGAATTTCAGTTCCATCAGCAGCTACAATACGGAAATTAGCAGGTTTATGAGTTTTAAACCCTCTCCAACTTACATAAGGGGTAATAAGCATCTGAAGGTCATAAGCGGTTGCATTACCACTCCCTTTATTAATATATTGAACAGTGAATGTCCCTAATGTATTTCCACAAATACCATCTCCCCATTCAAAATAGGTGTGATTACTATCCTCATCTAATACTATATTAGGAGTACCATTTTCTACATTGACAGCTCTCGTAAGATCTCGGCCCTCATAAAGTGTAGTTGCATTCTCTCCCCAATACCCGGTATAGACAATAGATTTACTCCCACAAGAAGTTACTGTATATTTCTCGGTAATTTCAACATCTGCATTCTTTATAAATCCTGCAGCTGTAGGCGCTGTAACCTTATAAATCTTTTCTCCTGAAGGCAAAGTAGCCTCAGGAGTAAGAGGAGTGCCATTATAACTTATCTCATTCCCTGTAATTCCTGTAGGATATTTTACAGAAAAAAAGATTTCTTTAGTCGCTCCTTCACCAGTATTACGCAATACAAACTTTTTAATACTCGTTCCAGAAGCATTATTGTGTGTAGGCTCTGCAAGCTGCACCACTATATTAGGTATAGGCAAGCTATAGGCATTAGAGTTTTTAGACTCTGTTGTCCCTCCTGCAGTTATTTTAACCACATCAGAAAAACCTCCTCCTTGCACTTTTAACTTAGACAAAGCTGCTTTCGTTACTTTTCTCTTGATTGAAAAAATAATTGTTCCTGTTCCAGTAAGTTTAAAGACAGGTTTATTCAAAGGAGAAGAAGCTTCATGAGTAATAGAAAGTGTTCCTGACTTCTTAGCCATAGAACCTGCCAGATACTCTATCCCCTGTGGTAAAGTAATTTCCACATCAGCTGCAGTTTTGCCTGAAGGTAATGTAATGGAGACTTCTAGCAAACCTGCTTCATAATCGTTGTTGGCAAACTCCACAGGGGTATCTGCCACTGGAGCGCCACCGAACATGGTTTGTGCTTGAACTGTTCCAAGAGTAAACAAAGAAAGGAAAAAGAATAATATGTTCATTCTCTTCTTTGATTTTCTTACACTTTTTGTCATATCTACAATATATCATTAATTGTTTGGGCGCAAAGGTAGGTCATTTTTTAATATCACCAACAAATATTTACTTTTTTTTATCAAAAGTTTTCAACATTTATTATTTCTACATGCCAAAAACAATGATATTTACCTCTCAAAAAAAGAAAAAATATTCTTTAAAATACTGATATTCAAATTTTTAAAAAATATAAAAATTTAATGTCTTTTTTTCTCATTTTTCATCCTATATCATTTAAAAACATTTGACAATTGTCTAAAATAAAAAGACGCAAGAAAAAAGGCTTTTGGAAACTACTGTTTTTTTGCAGAAAAATATATTTTAAATAAAATATACATTTACCATATAGAATGAAGAAAAAAAGAGGATTATTTTCATTTCTTTTTTTTCTGACATTTCTCTACATACCGAAATAGAATATAAGCGATGATAATTCCTAAAATATCTGCCAATAAATCCATGACATCTCCACTTCGACCATTGTCCATAAGGTGTTGGGCTATCTCAGTGAAAATAGCATATAAGAGTAAAATAGCCAGATATTTATAAAAATCCTGCTTGGGATAAGTAGCCTCAAACAAAAATCCTAATACTCCAAAGATACCAAAATGCACGACCTTATCAGCCCCCTCAAACCAATGAATATCCTTGGGAAGGCTATTGGCAGGGCGCAGGAGCATGTAGGTAAGCAGTAGGGCATAAAAAAATAAAGTAATCTGTAATAGATTGTGTATCTTTTTGTTAGTAAGAGACATAAAAGAAGAAAATATAAAATATAATTATGAGGCTGTCCCAGTAGAGACAGCCTCATAGATAGAAAAATAAGTAGTATTACTTAGCTATATCCACTATTTCTATTTGGAATACCAAATCAGAGTTAGGAGGGATAAGTCCTTGAATACCTTGTTCGCCATAGGCTAAGGCTGCAGGAATGAATACACGTAGCTTGTCCCCTACTTTCATAGAAAGTAAGGCTTCCTTGAAACCAGCTATAAGACTTACTTTTTGGCTATACTCCCAAGGGTAAGGCATATATCCATACTGAGGATCCTGAGCACGCTGAGGATCAAATACTCCATTCTCTTGAGCCACTTCCTTAATATTAGAATCAAAAAGCATCCCTGTATCACGGATATAGCCGGCATAATTGACTAATACCTTTTGTCCATCCTGAGGTTTTACTCCTTTCCCTTCATTAAGAGAAAGTATCTTAATTCCAGAAGGGAGCGCTTTGGCTTGTTTTTCTTGTTCAGAGATCAAAGAGAGGTTTCTCTGTGCTTGCTCCATTCTTATCTTGGTAGCTTCTTGTGCTTCCTCTTCACGTTTTTTAGCTAAGGCATCTTGTTCCTTCATAAAAGCATCAAATGCCTTAGGTGCATCCCATTTCTGAGCGTCCTTTCCTACACGGATAATTTCTATTTTTTTAATAATCACAGGGTTTTTAGGACGGCTATCCTCCTTACTGGTTTGTTCATCGGTAATCTTACTGATGACCTCTTCTCCCTTAACCACTTGTCCGAAGATAGTGTGGCGGAAAGTAAGCCAGTCGGTAGCTACTTCAGTAATGAAGAATTGACTGCCATTGGTAGCAGGACCAGAGTTGGCCATAGCAAGCTGCCCCTTCTTAGTGAACTTAAGAGAATCTACAAACTCATCAGCAAACTGATAGCCAGGGCTTCCCTCACCTGTTGCGGTACGATCTCCTGCTTGCAGCATAAAGTTCTTAATCACACGGTGTGACTTGGTGCCATCATAATAACGTTTTCCCTTAAGAGAATCCGCTACATAAGTATTGGTACCTTCGGCCAAAGAAACAAAATTGGCTACAGTACCTGGGGTCGCTTTGTAGAAAAGTTCCACGAGCATATCACCGTGATTGGTTTGAATATCTGCATACAAGCCATCCTTTAGATCTGGATATTTAGCTGATTTGCAAGCTACAAACAACAAAGGCAATAACAATGCCCAAAATTTGACTTTTTTCATAAAATTCTATATTTAATGAACGAAATTACACTAACAAATTAATTTTCTAAAAATTCTTTAGTCACATCCTCTACTTTAGGATATATCTTACGATAATGTGTGAAAGTATCTTTGGTATTCACTTTTTTCATTACACTTCTTACTAAAAATCACACTTAATAAGTCCTACAGACTCAGAAGTAGAAGGCGGTGGTGGAGGAGCAGGGGTAATCTTAAGGATATGTACCTGAGCGCGTATGGGTTTATTAATTCCTATTTTTTCTTTATCTCCATGATAGCCAAAAGCAATTTCAGAAGGAAAGAAAAAAACTGCTTCCTCATTTTCTTTCAAGAGCTTAATAGCTTGCCGAAGTCCCTGAAAAAGTTCTTGCTTATCCACATAATAGGTAATTACCTTGGTATCCTCCTTGGAATAAATCTCTTTTCCATAAATATCTGAAAGACTGTAGGTGAAATCGACTATATCTCCGAAAGCAGGTTTGTAAGTAGCTTCCTTATTCTCAGCAACATAATAATACTTAAATCCATCCTCAGACTTCAGATAAGTATGTAGCGTATCCTTAGCAATAATAGAGTCCATCACTGCCTCCTGGTCTTGCAAAAGCGCTCTATTCTTTTTGGCCGATTCCTTGAGGAAAGTATCTGTTTTGACCATCACAGGACGACGAGCTTCCTTGTTGGCACAAGAGGAGAGCAAAACTAAAAATAATAAGGTAATAATAATTCTCATAAGGTATCCATTGGTTGATAAGCATTGGACAATGAAAGGAATTTAGGTAATACTTCCAAGAAGTACTTTATCGTATCCTCCAAAGAAATAGACATAGATCCTCCTGCAGCATTGATATGTCCACCTCCGTTGAAATAAGTACGTGCCAAGAGATTTACATCTAAGGAAGTCTTAGAACGGAAAGATATTTTTATCAAATTATCCTCTTCATTTTCTATAAAAATAACAGCCAATTCGGCCTCTTTGATACGCAAGCCATAATTGACAAAGCCTTCGGTATCTCCCTTTCGGAAATTGAACTGTTTAAGAGTTTTGCTACTTACAGACATATAAGCCGTTTTGTACTCCTTAAGATAAGTAAGTCCATCCAATACTGTACCCAAGAGTTGTAACCTATCAATAGAATAGCTATCAAGTACATCGGAAGCAATCTGAGCACAATTAGCACCTTTTTCCAAAAGAACAGCTGCCACTCTATGAGTCTGAGGTGAAGTCATAGAAAAGCGAAATCCTCCAGTATCGGTCATAATCCCTGTATAGAGACAAATAGCAATAGCCTGATTTATAGCTTCTTGAGAGCCAAGACTCACTATTGTATTATATATCAGTTCACAAGTAGAACTTGCCTTTTCATCTGAATAGATAATAGTAGCATAAGTATCCGGCTGTTGGTGATGGTCTATCATCACAAATGTAGCCAAGGCTTTCTGTAAAAAAGGTGTTAGCGGTTTTGCTCTAAGCAAATTATTAAAATCCAACGTAAAGATAAGAGAGGAATCCGCTATACGCTGTTCTGCCCTACTCTCTTGATCAGGATAAATAAGTATTTGATCAGCCTCAGGCATCCATTTTAGAAAATCAGGAAAATCGGTAGGAGCAATGACCTGCACGTCATGTCCTTGATTTTTAAGAAAATGATATAATCCCAACGCGCTCCCTATGGCATCTCCATCAGGGGAAGTATGCGGTATAATAGTGATTATAGGTCTCTTATCCAAAAGAGCCTGTAGGCTTTTGCTATCTTGCTTATTCATACCGCAAATATACAAATTCTTTTTTAATTATCAATCGTTAATTGTTAATTGTTATTCGCAGCTAGATAATTTCCTTGTATATACTTCATTTTCCTGTTCCATGAAAGGGAAAAACAGACAACCATGCTGTTCACCTAAATTAGTAGAAAAAGTTTTTTTTAAAAGTTCAAGGAAATCCCCTTCTATAAAATGATTAATGATTAATAACTAATAAAAAAACCGAACTATTCTTATGAATAATTCGGTTTTTGATAAGAAGGCGGCGACATACTCTCCCACAAAATGCAGTACCATCTGCGCTAAAAGGTTTAACTTCTCTGTTCGGAATGGTAAGAGGTGAGACCTTTCGCTATAACCACCTTAAGTCTTTAGTGAATAGTGAAGAACGAAAAGTGAATAGTCCCTCACTACACTTATATTTTTAGTGAATAATGAATCTTTCATCCT
>NZ_ACLQ01000014.1 GCF_000174755.1 Capnocytophaga gingivalis ATCC 33624 | reverse complement strand
TCATCGTAGTTCTCTTATTGCAGCCTCTACGGCTTGGTCATAGAGGATATTTTTGTGATGATGTGTTTCTTTGTAAGCCTTGAACTGGTTGTAGAGCTGTTCTTTTTCACTGCGAGCGGCCTTACGGAGATTCATTTTCTTATAGGAGGCCATCAGGCGGTAGTAGTCTATCACAAAAGGGCGCAAGACCTTATCCTTATACTACTCCTTATCGGCCAAGGAGAGTTTCTCCCTGAGGGTCTGTGCCTGTAAGAGCTGAGGAAGTAATAGTAGGAATAGGTATAAAATTCTTATAGTCATTATTTTATTTTTTGATTCAGCCATTTCTTGTAGGCTTCTCTAAGGGCTTGAGCTTGCGCCTTGTGAGGGCTGAGGGTACTCATATCGTCATAATACTGGAAGGAGACTGCCTTACTTACCTTGGGCAGTGCTGTTTCTATAGTGAGCTGTTGCTTTACCCTATCGAAGGATGCTGGCGTAAAAGGGTATTCCCCTGTAGGAGAATAGAAGGTCTCCAGATCAGTCCAAAAAACTCCTTTGTAGTTCTTGTTTTCCTCAAAAAGTCCCTTTTGGGCACTTTGGTAATAAGTGCCTAATTGGTCAAGTGTTACGTGCTTGGCTCCTACGCCATCCTGTAACATGATGATTTGCAGATGGCTCTTAGCCAATTCTGCCATAAAGTGTTGGAGCTGAGCGGGAGAGGTAAGAGCGCTATTCCAAAAGGCGGCGATAGAAATAGGTTTGCGATCCCACTGATGGATGCTATCGGCAATAGGATTTACCAATACCTCTCTAAAAAGGGCTATTTTTTCGTCGGAACCATAAGCATAGGGTTCAGGTTCATGAGGTATATACCATCCTTTGAAAGCAGGATGATTACCAAACTGGGTATGCAGTTCTTTGGCTAAGGCAATACAGCGTTGGGCATTAAGCTCCAGCCAAGCCCTATCGGTCTGGTGCTGCCAATAAGAATCGTCAAAGTGGAGTCCTATATGTACCTCTACTCCTTTCTTTTGTGCTGCCTCAAGGACTCGTGCCAAGGTAAGGCGGCTCTTCTGAGTGGTGAAAGTATTGGCTGAATCGAACCAAGTAATATCGTTATACGCATTTTTGAAGGCAGTATATTGTACGATGAGGGTATGGATTCTTAGCTCCTTGAGTTCCGAGAGGTACTGCTCCCATTGGGAAGGGGTCCAGTCATCTTTTCCAAAGAGCTGGAGGAAAGTTCCTGTAAGAAAAGTCTCCTTGGAGGAGGACTGTTCTTTTGAGGGAGAGGGGTGTCCCTCTTCCTTTTTAGGCATAGGGAGCTGATTGTCGTAAGTGGCCTTATTACAAGCCGTTAGCAGCAAAAAGCTGCTAAGAATAAAGGGTAAAAAATACTTTTTCATAGAGTGCAAAAATAAGGATTAATTTTAATATTGAACGATTAATGTTTATCTGGAAACTGTTAATTATTTGTTATTAATCATTAATCGTTGAACATTAATCGTTACCTTTGCTCCCGATTTCGAGAACAAATTGTTTAACCTTAATAAAAATAACAGAAGAAATGAAATATATCAAGTTACATATTACCATAGAATTACCTTTGCACAAGGTAACGCTTCGTGGCGTATTAGCTTGATGTAGCATTACTCTATCATACAACAAAAGCCCGGAGCGACAGCTTCGGGCTTTTTGTTGCTACTTTCTACAAAAATCCCAAGCAAATATCGATTTAATTGTTAATTGTTAATGGTTAGCCTGATTACTGACCACTGACAGCTAAAAACTGATTAGCATGGGAAATCTATATATCACCCCCGAAGGCGTTTCTCGCCTCCGCAATTTGCGTTCTCGCAAGCGCATTGCTCGAGAAGACCACGAGAAGTATTTGCGCGCGTGCATCAAACGCCAAAAAGCACTCTTTAAACAACGTCGTGAACTGCCACTTGTGCCACTTGAAAAACCTTACCAAAAGGGCTATGTGCGTTTCTTTGTACTGAGGGAAGATGTGCGACAAGGCAAGCAAGCCGATTTCTTTGAAACTCTTTTAGAGAAAATCAACACCTATCAATACGCCGATACACGTAAGTTCCAGAAGAAGAAAAAGCGCCGTGGCAAGCGTGTTTACATAGCTCGCAAACAGGAATTGTACACTTTTAGTCAGTGGGAATGGGAAAGAGCCCTTGAAAGGGGGAAGTTCACCCAAAAAGAACGTGCCTATTTTGCAAAAATAGAGTGTTTCAATCGGCAAAAAGACCGTTTTGAAATCCATTACGAGTTTACCGAGGCGTGGCGTTTTGAACTGCGCGTAAAGCCTAATATGATTACGCATTACCGTCCGGTAGATGTAGCCATAGAACGCGAACTCGCCGAGCTTGATAAAATCATAAATGATTACAACAACTGGAACATCATTACCAAAAAAATATATGGGCATAGCTATCGCTATTCTTGGATGTACTATGAAAAACGCTATAATCCAAAAGAAAAGTACAAGCGCACCCCGCTGAAAGAAATCACAGCCCTTAAGTATCACACCTCAGCAATGGAAATCGCAGATATCCTTTTGGAGGTCAATCTTTAACCTTATCCGACCAGTCCGCCCTGTCCGACTCGTCCGGTTTACAAAAAAACAAAAAAATGGAAGAAAAAATCATACAAATCACCGCAGGTCGCGGTCCCTTAGAATGCCAATGGGTAGTGGCGAAAGTGCTCAAGACTTTCCTGCAAGAAGCTACTCAAGCAGGCATCAGCTATACCATTCTCAGCCGAGAGGAAGGCGATGCCAATCTCACTGTAAAATCGGTTACCCTGCAACTCAAAGGCAAGGAGTTAGCGTCGTTTTTGAAAACTTGGCTCGGCACCGTGTGCTGGGTAGGCAAGAGTACTTTTCGCAAGTTTCACCAGCGCAGCAATTGGTATATAGGCGTTTTTGAGCTCGACCAACTGCAACGCCAGCTTTTCTCAGAGCGCGATGTACAGTTCCAAACCACTCGCTCGCAAGGCAATGGCGGACAGAATGTGAACAAGGTAAATTCGGCAGTGCGCGCCACCCACCTGCCTACGGGTATCAGCGTATTGGCACAAGATTCACGTTCACAACTGGACAATAAAAAACTCGCCCTTGCCCGCCTTAAAGAAAAACTCGCCGAAATGGAGCTTCAGCAACTTGCTGAGCAAGCACAGAACCATTGGAACAATCACACCCAAGTGCAACGCGGTAACCCTGTGCGCACTTTCAAAGGCACCGATTTCAAAAGCACTTATGTAGAAAAAAGCTATAAGAAAGAACGTGCAGAAGCGAAGAGGGAAATTAAATTAGTTGTTAGTCGTTAGCTTATGGTAAAATACATACAAGAACTCTTATATAGTATTCCTCAGGAGGTTACTTATACTACCATTCCTGAAGAACTTGATCTTGAAGATGTGCCACAAGAGCGCATTGATGGTGTGTGTAAATTACTAACCCATGAAGAGGAATATATACAGCTATCAGCAGCTATCTTGCTCTGCTCTTGGGGTATAGATGAAGGTTTTCAGGCATTGGTACAACGCTACGAAACAGGTGCTGTAGAAGGTTGTTATACCCATCGCTTGTATGGCTATGATGAAACGGCGGAACATATCTTGTGGGCTCTTATATTTTATCAAGGAAACAAAGCAGATATTTCTGAGCAAGCAGGAGAGAAAGCCCGCCAACAGATACAGCCTTATGTAAAGGAACTTTTGCAAAAAGTCGCTCACCCTGAAGATTGGGAAAAAACAAGAGTAAAAGAAATTCTTGCATAAAGGGATAAATCGTTTATGGTACTACGACCTTTGGCAAAGTTTATTACTCTGATAATCAATCACTTTTAGAGTATGTTGTGTAGGAAAGCCAGCGATAGCTGGGTATGTGCTGCAAACGCCCATAAAACAACGTTTTATAAATGCTCTCCAAAAAAGAACTTTTTAGACACTCTCAAAAAAATAAACTTTATGACAGGAAGAATGTACCAAGATACCCATTTCAACCTTACGTTGCTCAATGGTTTGCCCATAGAGCAACTCAAAGTGTGTGTAAATCCTGATGATGGAAATGTTTTAATCGTCTATCTGAAAGCAGAAGGACAACCTATTTTTCATTTCTTTTTAGATGTGGGTATTGCTTTTTGTGAGTGTTGGAATGAGTATGAAGTAGATGAGGACGATGATGACTATCGCTTTGATGACCTTACTGAGGCTTGGCAACTCAAAGGCAAACACATTAGCGCTATTTTTGCCGAAAAAGTAGCCGGAAATAGTGAGATTACCTTTCTTTTGGAAGAAGGTGAAAAGCTCAGACTCTACTATTGCCCCACAGAAGATAAGAGCTATTTCATTAAGGACAATGAGGCAATGGGATAATTTGGCGAAGATGAGTAAAAACTAAAAGCAATATGATCAGAACAATTATTTTTGAAAAAGAAGAAGGTATATCCTCTACCATTAGCGATATATTGATTCCGAGTTTGGGTGCAACACTGCCTATATGGATATATAATGAAACAGGAGAAGCAGGTTTCTTTTCGCCTAAGCAAGAAGTTGCCTTTGAACAGTTCTTTTATCACAATTCCTATCGGGAACAACTGAAAGAGCAATTGCGGGACTTTTACGAAGAGTTGGTTAACGAAGGAGAGCTGGAGCGAAAGAATACACACCATTTCGAGCTTGATTTTGAGTTTGTAGCTATTCCCAGTCAGTGTAAGACCTCTAAAAATGTTATTTATGTAGGAGCTTTTACCAATTGGGATAGAGAGGATAGTGAATTTCCTTTGGAGGTAGAAATTTGTTTTGAAGATGGAGAAGTGATGTGGATAGATGAACTCCACGGTAATTATATTTTTCCACATTAAAAAATAAAGTTATGGAAGAACAGATACAAGAACTTTTAAATAGTATTCCTCAAGGAGTTACTTACACTAGCTTTCCTGAAGAACTCGAACCAGAGGATATTTCTCAAGAGCGCATAGACGGTCTTAAGAAACTGCTTACCCACGAAGATGTCTTTATTGAGCTTTGTGCTGCTAAATTGCTTTGTGCGTGGGGCATAGATGAAGGTTTTAAGGCTTTGATACAACTGTATGAAGCAGGAAAAGCCGAAGGTTATTTTACGCATCGCTTGCACGGTTATGATGAAACTGCTGAACAACTCTTCTGGCCACTGTTGTATTATCAATCTACTAAGGAAGGGATTTCAAAAGAAGCAGGCGAGAAAGCCCGTTTGCAGATTCGCCCTTATGTAAAGCAATTGTTACAAAAGGTACATAACCCAGAGCAATGGAAAAAATATGTAAAGGATATTATCAATTAATACATTCATTCTATCACAAAAAGAAATATTCACGGTATTCGTATTTTTGAAAGTGATATAGTATGAGTTTCATTAAAAAATTAAAACAATGACAAACAAAATCATTATTATAGACTTAGAAGCGACTTGTTGGGAGGGAATACCCCCCAAAGGAGAAGTGAGCGAAATTATAGAAATTGGCATTTGCCTGCTCGATACCCTTACAGGTGAGGTCAGTGATAACAGAGGTATTTTGGTAAAACCTACACATTCCAAAATCAGTCCTTTTTGTACCCAACTTACCACCCTTACCCCCGAACTGGTAGCGCGGGAAGGCGTAAGTTTTGAAGAAGCCTTGCAAATCCTTAAAAAGGAATACCAAGCCTATCAGTACACTTGGGCGAGTTATGGGAATTACGATAGGAATATGCTCCAAAAGCAATGCGCTCTTAGGAAACTGCCTTACCCAATGCGCAATGAGCATATCAATGTAAAGGAACGCTTCCAAGAGGTAACCCAGCACCCCAAGCGATTGGGAATGCATCAGGCACTGAACTATCTCAAGATACCCCTTGTAGGAACCCATCACCGAGGCAAAGATGATGCTTATAACATTGCCAAGATTATGTATAAGTTAATAACTAACCCTCTGGAACAAAATTAAAAGCAATATAATGAAAGAACTTACTTGTCCTAATTGTAACAGAACCTTCCTGCCGGAAACACTTTCTGATTATGACTTTAATTTTTTGAAGGAAGCTATCGGGAAGCAAATGCAGTTTATGTTTTTACATTGCCCTCATTGTACAGCTATGTTTGATTTTAATCCTATGCAATGGATATCGCCTTCTGCACTATCTCAAAGTAAGGAAAATCATACAAGTAGCCCTAAAAGTGTAAGGTCATTGCCAGGGAATAAGGAAGTTAAATCCTTATCCCCAAAATACAGAAACTATCTAAAAGCACAGAAAGAGATCGTTTGTTTTCCTATCTTTTCAGAGCAAACGCCTTTTGTGTTGTATTCATTGGAAGAACTTTGCAAAGAGATAACGATAGACAAGCATCAATGTACTATCATTACTCAGCTAAAAGCTTATGCTACTACGCTGCAAGAGGTAGGCTATGAAGAAGGTTCTTTCTCTTTAGAAAGATTGTCGCAAAGCCTTTCCATAGGATATGAGAATGAACGCCTTTTGTTTGTTGATAGTCAGGACAATAGTTCACTTTATATATTTGAGGTAGAAGATGGTGATATACTGAAAACGGATTATACCTTAACCGATTTAATTCGTTAATTTTGGTTGTCAGGGCTTACAATAAACAACTGTTTTATGAAAAATAAAGATATTTACGGCGTTCATATTTTTGAAAGCGATCTCGCTAATGAGTTGGATAGCATAGTAGAAGATGCTTATCACTACGGCGCTACAGAAGCTGAAATACGCTCCCTTATAGACACTTTTCGCAAGGAAGCTGTGCGCACTACCTTGGAGAAGGAAATATTTTTGACCCTTCGCCTTGCTATTTTGTGGCAGTATGGGTGGTTGCGCCCCGAGGAGGTAGCTCCCCTGCAACAGTTGGTACAAAAAGGAGTTTCTAAAAAGTGGCTACAGCAGTTTGGTACTGATACCCCCCAGATGAGCTATGCAAAGCGACAACAGCAAGTAGTACGATTGCTCTCTCGCCTTGCCACTGCCAATACAGCAGTGCCTGCACGCGAACATTGGCAAAAGGTAACCGATTTCCTTTTTGCGCCTTATGAAGTGCTGAGCGTACCCTTGTTGGGAGGTCAGTATGGTGCGGTATGGCTATTGAGGACTGATAACTATGAGGGCGACGGACATTATACTTTCGTGGAACTATTATATAAAAGTACTGAAAAGCCAACGATGAAATCGCTAATGGAGGCGCGCCTTCAGCTGATGGGAGATGGTGAGAAGGAAGTGCTCAGTGATGTGCGTAGGGTGAGTCATAAAGCCTTGTTGCTCTTTGCTGAACGCTTGGAGAGGATAGGTACTGCAATTCCTAAGAAATCCCTGCCAGCGCCTTCGCCCTATATAATAGCCTACGATTCTTTTGAGAAATTCGTACAGCGATGGAACAGCGATACAGGTATCCCCGATAAAAGGAAAAGGAAGAAGTTCAAGTCAGTCGTTGCCCATTGGTAAATTAGTAAATTGACAAATTAATCCTATGAAAAAGTTTGAATTTAAATACCAATTTGAGTTCTTTTGTTCCCCTATTTGGATAGAGGAAAATGTGAAGAATCCTACCCCTCGCAATGTGGAGATTGCAGATTTGGATATCAATCCGTATCTAAAAGAAGAATTAGAGGAACTCAACCACTTGTATCAAGAGATTTTCAATGACAATTACCCTCCTGAATCCGATTTCAAAGATGTTATAAGTGAGTATATTTTCGTAAACCGCGTACTCACCTCGGCAAAACTTTTAGAGAAAGAAGTAGGCGAGCAATACACTTTTGTCTTTGATTACCCAAAATGGAGAGAAAGAAAAGAACAATTAACAAATCTACTATGAAAGAGAAAACAGCTACACAAATTGAGTTCGACGAGATGGTAAAAGAACTCTATCAAATACTAAAACCCTTAGGATTTAAGAAAAAAGCACTACATTTTTACCGTGTAGTGGAACAAAGCCTGCAAATGATTTCTATTCAAAAAGGCGCTTATGGCAGCGCTGATGAAATCTATTTCACGGCAAATATCAAAAAAGCCCCTTATAAGGAGCCTATCTCTTTCTATCCTGATGATAATACCCAGCGTATAGGTAATATCAAAGGCAATGGCGATATTTGGTATGAGTTTTCTGGTTCTATCATCGATATTTTTAAACGAAAACAAAAAATTAAAGAGAATAGAGAAGCCTTTTTAACTGATATTCAGCAAATCGTGCTTCCATATCTATCTAATTAGCAAATTATGGCAAATTTAAAACTCAAAGGGAAAGACCTCCTCAAGTTAGGCTTCCCGAATAATCAATCTATTAATGTAGCGTTAGAAGTGATGAAACGCAATTACGCTACTAAAAACTTGGCGTACGTAAAGTCTGTGCTTGAAGATATATTAAAAAATCCTGCGCAGTATGAAGGACACCTTACTTTTGGTCAGATAGCCGAAGCGCTGCTTTCGTCTACTAAAACCGAAAAACGACAGCTCAACGCTACCCGTGCCCCTTATCACATCTTTGGCGACGACATCACCGAAGAGGCAAAAACGCAACTCTATACGGCTCTCAAACTCCCTATTTCGGTAGGCGGTGCGCTAATGCCCGATGCGCATAGTGGCTATGGTTTGCCTATAGGGGGCGTACTAGCGGTGGAGAATGCGGTCATTCCTTACGGGGTAGGCTTGGACATCGGTTGCCGTATGTGCCTCAGTATCTTGGATATCCCTGTATCCTACCTCTCGGGCGCGCGTGATAAGTATGAGAAAGCCCTTGTGGAACATACGAAGTTCGGTATGTACGAAACTCATAAATCGCACGTAGACCACGAGATTTTCGACCGTGATACTTTTTCGCTAATCCCTATCCTCAAGCGATTGAAGGATAAGGCAATCAAGCAGATGGGTACTTCGGGCAGTGGCAATCACTTTGTGGAGTTTGGCGAGGTAGAACTCTTAGCAGACGACCCTCAAATAGGTTTACCCAAAGGAAAATATCTCGGTATACTTTCGCATAGCGGTTCGCGTGGTTTTGGTGCTGAAATTGCCCAGTATTATGTGCGTGTGGCAGCCGAACAATGTCCGCTACCCAAAGAAGCCCAACAGTTTGCGTGGCTGGATCTCTCTACCCACTTAGGTTTAGAGTATTGGACAGCTATGAACCTCGCAGGCGATTACGCATCTGCCTGCCACGACGATATCCACCGCCGATTGATAAAGGCTGTAGGCGGACGATTGAGAGCGCGCATCGAGAACCACCACAATTTTGCCTGGAAAGAAATTCACGATGGCAAGGAGGTGATAGTACATCGCAAAGGAGCAACTCCAGCAGGGGAGGGGGTACTGGGTATTATCCCTGCCTCAATGACCGATGCCGGTTATATCGTGCGCGGCAAAGGCAATACCGAGAGTTTCGATTCAGCTTCACACGGGGCAGGGCGGGCTTTCTCGCGCAATGAGAGCAAGAACCGCTTTACCAACTCCGATATCAAAAAAGCCCTCAAAGCCAAAGATATTACCCTCATCGGAGGCAATGCCGAAGAAGCCCCTATGGCGTATAAAAATATAGAAACCGTAATGGCTTCCCAAACTGATTTGGTAGATATCATCGGCACTTTCCAGCCAAGAATTGTTCGTATGGACAGGTAGTTAATGAGCCAATGAGTCAATTAGTAATTAGCTCATTAACTCATTGGCAAATTAGTAAATTATTTTTATCTTTGTACCTGCAATCATTAACCATTGACAATTAACTATTAACAATTAAGAAAGTGGCCAAGAAAAAGAAAACCCTCCCCGCTAACTTCTACGAACTATTAGAAGCCAAAGATTTAGAAGCGCTTAAAGCGGTGTTCAACGAATGTGAGCTAAACGCTTATGACCGTCGTTCGTTCAACAAACCTACTCTATCATTTTACGATGTTCCCTTGGAGCTGATGAATTGGCTCATTGCTCAAGGAGCAGACATTAATGTAAAAGATGAGTACGACCGTACCCCTCTACATTATCATGCTCAAGTAAATGATGTAGAAAGAGTAACCCTTTTGTTAGAAAAAGGAGCTGATATTGAGGCAATAGCCGAATATGATGAGACACCCTTACACGCTGCGGGTTATTACCCTGAAGTAACTGCTTTGCTTATAGCTAAAGGAGCTAATGTGAAAGCAAAGGATGATATGAAACATAATCCTATGGAGGCAATGTTGTACTCTGTTCAGAGTATTGATATTCCTAAAGCAGCTAAAACGGCTGAACTTTACCTCAAAGCAGGAGTCAAGCCTACCAAGTTTGCTAAAGAACAAGTAACTCGCATAGGAGAAGATTTTGAGTTTCACCGCAACAATTTCAATCCAGAGTATTTGGAGGAAACTGATGCTGGATTACAGCAATTATACAAGCTATTTGGCGTACCTCCCGTACCTCGCCGTATCCAGCACGATGGCAAATCTCCTATCGTACTTACAGGCAATACTTGGGAAGCGCGTTATGAGCAGGCATGGACACTTTTGGTGCCCAGTAGTGGTAGCGCAACTACGGTGCAGGGTGAGGTAGTGCGTATAGCAGGTAGGGTAAATGACGAACTCCTGCGCAATGCTATGGGCAACTGGGATAAGGAATACCGCAAGATGCTCACCGCCATTAGCGGTTACCTGCAACAAGGCAACTCCCTCTCGGAGAGTGAACTTGCCGAAGTAGCCGATATTCAAAAGCATATCTTGGAAGACGACGGCACTGGCACCCAACGCCTATGCGAATTGGCAACCGCTTGGGTCGTACAGAATCCTCAGCCTATTGCTTTAGGGAAAGTAAATTATAAGTATTAGCGGATAGGAAATAATGGGGAAAGCTGTAAAAATAAATGACAAATATGATGTACAATGAATAACAATACAAAATATCTTTGGCAGAAGATACAACAATCATTACTTGCTATTGCGCCTTCAATAGGTAGAAGTTTTCAAAAACCTGCTCAGGAGGCTCAAATTAAAGCGTTAGAAGATACTATAGCGCAACCCCTCCCTGAGAGTTTCAAAGAGTATTTGCGCACTTTCAACGGGCAAGAACAAAGCGATAGTCCCCACTATTTTATGGGGTATAATTTATTGCTTCCTATAGATGAAATTATTGAAACCTACCAAATGCAGGTGGAGGACTTTGAAGGGGAATCTATTGCGGATGACATCAATCCTAATAAAATTCAACCTGTATTATGGGATAAAGGTTGGGTTCCATTTACAGATTTTGAAGCGACAACGCGTATTTGCATAGATCTCAACCCTGCTACCAATGGGGTGAAAGGGCAAGTGATTATGCTATACCCTGGGATTGATTACCAAAGTGATGAGGTGGTATTAGCCAATTCTTTTGAAGAGTTCACTCAGAAAATATGGAATATATTAGATTCAAAGGATTATTCTTTTGAAGAGGGTATTATAGAACAAGATTTTTTAATTTAAAAGTGCAAGGAGATTATACTTATTATCTGCTTTCGGCAATAAAAGCCCCTCATAGGTGTAAATAAGGTTTATAATAATGAGTTTAATAAGAAAAAAAGATCCTAAAAATCAATTTATTTTCGCGAAAAAGCTACTGAAAATAGCACGTATAATACTAATTGTATCGGTAATTTTCAATATATCATATGCTTTATTGAAGAAGCCTTTTCTTGTCTTTGGTGGCAACTTTACAGGTGATGTAATTGGTTTATTCTCTCCGTTGGTCTTTTTTGTATTGTTATATGTATTTGCTTATTTATGGGCTCTTGATCGGCATATTGCCTACAATCAATATACAAAGGCGGAATTGCCTTCTCTTATTAAAGTCAAAGCAGTGAATGATAGAATTATTCAGGTTTTCCTGCTCATCTTCTTCTGGACTTTTTTGGTGTGGTTGTTTTGGAGTACAATTCAATATTTTATAGGACAACAGAATGGAGGAGATAGACCTTTTATGACATATATAGGAATAACTCTTTTAGTAGGCATTATAGTGGCATCTGTTTATGATTTTATAAGGAATTATCGGGGTACTTTCTACGCTTTAGAAATACGAAATGAATCGCTTTATATTTTTTACAAAGAAGCACTTACCGATACTATTCCCTTAAATAGTATTCATCACATTCACTTTTTTGCCAAAAAGCAAGGAAAGTCTACGAGAATACATCCTCGTATGCAGGTCTATACCTCGAAGATAGAGCGGATATTGCACATAAAACTGAGTATTGACAACTACCATTTATTAAAAACTTTTTTCTATCGCAAGCAGATAAAAGTAATAGATGAATATAGTTCTAGATCTAAAAAATAAATAGAGAGTATAAATGAAATAAATTTAATATTATGACCTTAGCAGAACAATACCTAGAAGGCTTGAAAGCCGCCTATATTGATAACGGTGGAAAAGAAGCGTGGCAAAAGCTTATGGATACAGCTCACGGCGCTACTGAAGCTGATTTACAATCCCTTTGCAATTGTTATCCACAAGTGCCTGAGAGTTTGCTGGATTTACTTTGCCATATTGATGGGACTTATTGGCGTGAGTATGAAAAAGGCACTATTTGTGATCTTATCTTAGGAGCTGATGAAGCTATGGGAGATTACCCTTATTATCTGCTTTCGGCTCAGGAGATAGTAGAAACTCAAAATGAAGCCTTTGATTTTTATGCCGATTATATCAATCGTAAGTACGAGGAAGTTCCTATTGATGAGCGCATTACCAGTGATGCTTCTCAACTTAATTGGCTGCATTTTTCCGATTGTATGAACAATGGCGGTACCTCTCAGCTTTTTATAGACTTTTCGCCTTCTGCTACGGGAAAAGTAGGGCAGGTAGTTCGTTTTGTACATGACCCTGATGCTATGGATGTAATTGCGAACAGCTTTGATGATTACCTCAAAATGCTTATGGATAGGGAGTATTGCTTTATAAATGAAACGGATTTTGAGTAAGAACAATGAAGGATATTGTTGAAATATAATATGTTATGAATAATAATGTTATTACTGCACAAGAGCGCAAAAATAGGAGTATTGCGATACTTGTCTCGCAAGGAGTACCTTATATAGAACATTTGCCCTTTCGTTATGAAACAGAGGAAGTAACCCCTCGTGATAAAAAGGAAGTCATTGAGCGGGCAGTATGCTCATTTGCTTCTATAATGTGTGCTTTATCTATCAGTGAAGGTGAATATTCTGAAGAAGATAGAGTATATGCAGAAGATTTTCTTTCGGAAAAATACAATGCCCTCGAGTTGCTAACTCCTATGGAACAGCAGGTGATTGCAGGTACTATAAGTGAGGCAGGAGCTATGAATGCCTCTTGGAAATACGAGTCATTATGGGTATTACTATGGGCTCTGGGCATCGTAGAAGAACTATCATTCCCTAATGAGATTTGCGATTGCGATTTGATAATGGATACAATGGATGAGTTTGAAGGGCTTGATGACTTTATGGCACATACCACCCTGCGCCCCATAGAAGAAATCTTACAAGCCTTAGACTTGCACTATCGCTACCACTGGACAACAGTAAATGCTCGTATATACGGTTCGGACTTAGCAGGTTTAGACGAAGATATCGTAATGGAACGCCGTGCAGGCTTGGAATGGTTGTGTTGCAAAGGAGAAGAGAACGACAACCTTACTGATACTTACAACGCTTGGGATTATCCCGAACTAGGTACTTAATAAGTTAGAGAATAGGAAATAGAGAATAGGAATTAGCCTTTAGTCCTCTGACTTGTCAGCTTCGTTCAACCCCTACCCCCTATCCGCTGAAACCTAACCCCTAAAAATGAAAATCATCTCTAAATTCAAAGATTACTACGACTATAAAGTCGCTGAGTACGGCATAGACGAAAACCTCGTCTATGACCGCCGTTTGCCACCAGAGGTAGGGATGAGCCTCCCTCAGAGAAGTTGGCTCACCTTTGACGACCCCACCGATGATGAGGCACTGCACTCGGCACTCTATGTGGGCACTGCGCTTGTACACCTTTTTGCTACATGCTCTAAGATATACACCCATTGGGATTTTGCCGACCCCGATGATTGGCATTACAACCTATTTGATTTGTGGTATGGTGAACGCTATGCACTGATGAATGACGGGAAAGAAATTAGGATAACTTCCTACTTATCGTCTACTTGTGATATCCTGCTGGAACAAATGGAAGCCCCACGTGAGCAGAATATCTTTAAACTGGAAGACCGCCCCCCTTGGCTGGTGTTGAAAAGTCCGTTATTGCTCATTTACAACAAAGACCATAGAGAAAATAATAGAGCTACCCATTATATAAATTTGCAGGAACTCGGCATCTATATCGACCCCGATTTTGTATGGCAGCACATCGTGCAATACCTTTCCGACCTTAAAACTCAAGCCGAGCAATCGCCCGAACTGCCCAACGAGCTAAAAATAGACAGCAAAGGCTTTGACAAAAGACGCTCTTTCCGCCCTAAGATGAAGGGGCAGTGAGCAGGGGTGTGAGTTCTTGCTGACTTTACCCATTACCTAATTAACCACTTTTTTATACAAAGAGAAACGGTTAGGGGCTTTGCTGAGGTATTCTGGGGAAAAGATGGAGATAAAATCCCCCTTGAGGTCTGCTACTTGTTGCTTTATCGTTTCTATCAAGTAGAGGGTTTCTTTAGTGCATTGTTTTTCAATATGTTGCCAATGCAGTGCGAAGGAATGTACCACAATAGGAATCTGTACTTCCAGGCGGATATCGTAGAAGATATAGGGCGTGCAAGTCCCTGCTCGAAAGCCTATATGAGAGAGATACCCCATGGTATAATCCTCCTTGAACTCTGTCGCGGCCAAGTGTTGGTAGAGCTCTGGCAAGGGCAATAGGTTGTTATTGGCACGAAAGCGCCTTACAGGGCGGTTGATGATATTGCTCATACGTTCACGCTCTTTAAGCAATATCTCCTCCCGAGAAGTGGCATCATAGGATCCTAAGACAGAAACAATGGCATAATCAGCAATATGTTTTATTAAGTACTTGTATCTCACATTGTTATACGAAAGCCCCTGATCGTAATAATTATAATCTCCTAATAGAAAAAAGAAAGTTGGGTGTAGTTTTCTCTCTTGGAAGAAGTCAATCAGTGCTTCATAGAAATCAAAGGGATCTTTACTCCTGCCCATCACCACGCGAAGGAGTTCTCCCAGTTGTGTCCATTGTAGGGTAAAAAAGTAAGTCAGCCCCCTCAATAGCGTACGTAGGATACCCTTGTGTTTGTATTTGAATGCCTTAGCCACTTCGATAACGGAAACTGTCGAGGCCTCACGGGGAGCAAAGGTTAGGTTAGGATACTTCTCCACCAAGGCATTGCGGAACTTCTCCACCCATATATCCACGATAGGAAGCTCTAAGAAATGATACTCATATCCTACACTATCTGTGGCAGCAAAAGGAGTGGACGGATGTGCTTCATGGTGTAGGTATTCCTCATAGCGAGTCAGTAGAAAAAAAGCCGCAGAGAGGATGTCAAAAGGAAGATTTCCTTTTTTAGTAGCAAAAAAATAGGGAATGCCCTCCCAGTGATCCACCAAGAGTTCTATAGGCTGCACTCCCTTTTGGAAAAGGAGCCCAAAGTTTTTGATAAAGAACTCATTCCCAATAGGTGATTTGGCATAAGAGAGCTTACTTTCGTCAGATTTGACAAAAGTCTCCAGATCGGTAGTGATCTCTATGGAGAGTCCCAGCATATTGACAAAGATATGTTCGCAGATATACATCAGGCGAGGACTCTTTTTTTCTGTATAAATCAGTAACATAGTTATACCTTTGGGCAAAGGTACGCAAAAAAATGTATAATGGTTTCTTTTAGGAGTGATAAAGTTTTGGTAAAATTAGGGGGAGTTCTCTGCTCAGAGAGCAACTTCATTCTTCACTATGTCTCTGCCGTACAGCTTCGAATATCAGTACAGCGGCGCTTACCGATACATTCATGGAATCTATTTTGCCTCGCATAGGGATAATGATATTTTGAGAAGAAGCCTCAAGCCACAGGGGAGAGAGACCTACATCCTCAGTACCTACTGCGATAGCAGTGCGTCCTTTGTAGGAAACACTGTCATAGGGAACAGAGGCTGAGAGGGCAGCACAATAGAGGGTAAAATCCTCTTGTGCTAAGAAATGTAGCAACTCTTCGGTACTTGCTGTGGCTATAGGGACTGTAAAGAGGGTACCTACACTGGAGCGAATCACATTGGGGTTGTACATATCTGTCTTGGGGTTGGCGATACATACCGCATCGACCCCAGCGGCATCAGCGGTGCGAAGTAGCGCCCCTATATTGCCAGGTTTTTCAGGCGCCTCAGCGATGAGTAAGAGTGGATTTTCTTTGTTAAAAGATAGAGCTGAGAGGGAAAGATCTTTCCCCTGGGCAAGCGCCAGAATTCCCTCGGTAGAAGAGCGATAGGAGAGCTTTTCATAGACAGGGAGTGATATCTCGGTCAGGGGATAGCCTGCAAAGGAGCGTTCTACCTCCGCTGCCGGAAGGATAGCAGGGCAAAAGAATAATTGCTTGATATGGTAACCGGCAGCGATGGCCAAGGAGAGCTCTCGCTTTCCCTCAAAGAGAAACTCCTGATGCTCCCTTCTGAGCTTGGATTTCTCAGAGAGGGAGTATAGGTATTTGATCAGGGAGTTTTGAGTACTGGTAATCTGTTGCATAGTTAGAAGGCTAAGTTGTCAATCAGGCGTACACCCTCGATATAGGCGACGATAAAAGCGCGATAAGCTACACCAGCTTCCTTCTCAGTGGCGGGCTGTAGGGTACGCTCATCGGCAATGATAAAATACTCCAGTTCGAACGCCGCTTTCTCAGCGAACTGTTCTTTGACAAAAGCCGTAACCTCCTCGACGGAGTGGGAAGCAAAACGCTCCTTAGCCTCAGTAAGTACTTGGTAGATAAAAGCCGCCTGTGCCTTTCCCTGAGGGGAGAGGCGCTCATTGCGAGAGCTCATCGCCAGCCCAGAGGCCTCACGTACGATAGGGCAGGGGACAAGGGTAAGATTAAGCTTGCGCTGGGCGACCATACTTCTGATGATCAGAATCTGTTGATAGTCCTTTTCGCCAAAATAGGCACGGGTAGGGCGCACCAAGCGAAAGAGTTTTTCTACGATGGTAGCCACTCCATCGAAGTGACCTGGGCGGGAGCTTCCTTCCATGACCTTGTCCAATCCATGAAAGTCATAGCTCTCTGAAGTAGGAGTGCCCTCATACATCTGAGAGACCTCAGGGGCAAAAAGGATGATTTTATCGGATAGTGTTGCTATAGTGGCAGCATCTCGCTCCAGGTTGCGTGGATACTTCTCTAAGTCCTCTGCATTGTTGAACTGGGTAGGGTTTACAAAGACACTCACCACTACCACCTCATTCTCTTCTAAGGCTTTTTTCATCAGGGAGAGATGCCCCTGGTGCAGAGCCCCCATGGTAGGAACTAAACCTATGGTCTTTTTTTCTTGGTGAAAAGGAGCTAAAAAGCGCTCTAATTCTAACGTTTTGTTAAAAATTTCCATTTATTTAATAATTATAGATGTAAAAACAACAAAATAAAAAATAATTCAACTTTTTTTTGTAACTTTGCCCTTGAATAGTTTTATTATCTAAAATAAGAATACTATGAAAAGTAAAAAGATACTTTATGTCTCCTCCGAGGTACTGCCCTATCAGGCAGAAACGGAAGTATCCAAACTTGCTTTTGATTTGGCAAGAGCTCTCAATACTACAGGAGGGCAATTGCGTATATTCACACCCCGCTATGGGGATATTAATGAGAGAAGACATCAACTACATGAGGTGATTCGTCTCTCAGGGATGAACTTGGTTATCAATGATATAGATATGCCCTTGATTGTCAAGGTTGCTTCTATTCAGAAAGAGCGCATGCAGGTGTATTTCATAGATAACGATGAGTACTTCAAGCTCGAAGAGTCCTTCGATAAGGATGGTGAGTTATACGCGGACAACGATGAGCGCTGTATCTTTTTTGCTAAGGGCATAGTAGAGACGGTCAAGAAGCTCAACTGGTCGCCTGATCTGATCCATATACAGGGTTGGCTTGGGGCACTACTGCCACTATACTTACAGACCTACTGTAAGGAAGAACCCATCTTCCAACATACCAAAGTTATCACTTGCTTTTTGCGTGAACCTTTTATAGGCTCTCTCGATGAAGGAATTCTTGAAAAAATTGCCTTTGACGAGATTACTCCTGATCAAGCGCCAGAGCTCAAAGAACCCAATAGTATGAATCTTATCAAGCTGGCCAGTCGCTATTCCGATGGGGTTACTACCCTCAGAGGGACTTTGCCTGACGAGGCTATCTCCTATATTACCTCCCTTGGGAAACCCTTCCTCTGTGAGGAAAATATAGAGACCACTTGCAAGAGTTATCCTCAGTTCTATAAGGAAGTCATGGGCAAGTAGTCTCTATACTTCATGGCTTTTTATCGGATTCTTACCTGATAGGGCATCTTGGCTTGCAGGAATGCTCCTGAGGTAGGAAGTGCTTGCTTGGTATGTTGGAGCTGTTCGTATAGCTCTTTTCCTATTTCTTCCTGTAGTAGCATTTTAAGCTCTGCTTGCGAAGAGGCACGGAATCTCTGTTTCATATAATCCATAAAATTCACTTCTATAATAGGGTAAGCCACAGGTAGGTACTTTCCTTCGCTGAGTTTCTGCTCCTTAGCAGCGTAAGCGATGGTCTCTCTTAGTGAACCTATCTCATCTACTAAGCCCTTTTCTAAGGCTTCTTGTCCTGTCCATACACGTCCTTGAGCAAGAGCATCTACCTCTTCCCACGACATATGACGACCATCCGCTACACGTTGGACGAATTTTTTATAGAAAGCCTCAATTCCTTCAGTGATTACTTGGCGTGTTTTTTCTGGAGTTTTCTCAAAAAGGCTATAGGAAAGTGCATAAGGGTGGGTGCTTACCTGCTGGCTGTGTATTCCCCAACGCTGGGTGAGTTCGCTCAAGTTCGGCACCACTCCAAAGACTCCTATGGATCCGGTGAGTGTCTGCCGATCAGCAAAGATACGTGTAGCATTGCAACTAATATAGTACCCTCCAGAAGCGGCTACATTGCCCATAGAGGCGTATACAGGTTTTTTCTTTTGGGTAAGACCTATTTCCCTATGGATGAGTTCGGATGCCAAACCACTTCCGCCAGGGGAGTTTACTCTTAGGACAATAGCCTTGACCCGCTTGTCCTCGCGTGCATCACGCAGGGCTTTGATAATGGTCTCGTGCCCTACCCTTCCAGCAGTAGACTGCCCATCAATGATCTCTCCATCACAGAAGATCACGGCGATTTTGTCGTTCTTGATCTCTTTATATAAATTTTTCTTGCGGTCAAGGGTTACCTTTTCTGTATATTTCTCAATAGGCACCCATTGTAAGTCATTGACTTCTTTGCATTTGGATGCTTTTCGAACACTCTCTTCGAATTGGTCACGGAAGGCAATTCTGTCCACTAAGTGGTGCTGGAGCGCCAGTTCAGGAGTGCGCCCCCACAGACTATCGGCCACTTGATCAAGTTCGCTCAGGGAAAGACCACGACTGGAGCTAACTGCCTCGGCATAGCTATTCCAAAGCGAACGGAGATAGCTGGTGATCTGCTCTCTATTGGCATCACTCATGGTATTCTCCAAGAAGGGTTCTACTGCACTCTTGTACTTGCCATGACGGAAGACCTCCATGTGTACTCCTGATTTTTCTTGTAAATCCTTGTAATAGAGAACTTCAGCACTGAGCCCTTGTACCTCTACACTGCCTAGGGTACCCACAAAAACTGAGTCGGCAACACTTTGCAAATAGTAGTCATACTGGGATGCTCCTTCGCTGAAGGCATATACGAATTTTCCAGACTTTTTGAAATCCTCCACTGCATGGCGAATATCTGCTAAGTGTGTTTTCCCTTCCACCCCTTCAGTGGATCCCAATACAATTCCCTTGATATGGGGATCTTCCTGAGCATGCTTGATAGCTCTGAGTATTGCCTGTAGGGTATTCTCCTGAGCGATCTCATAGTCGAAGTCCTTCACTCGCATAGGTGCACCATACTCATATACAGGCTCGGTGAAGTTGAGCTCCAAAATAGCATTGTCCTCCACGACAAAAGCCTCTTCCTTGGGAGCAAAAGTGGAAGCAATTCCTATAAGTGCAAATAAGGCAATACTTAAGGTGATGAAAAAGCCCACGATGACTGCCAAGACGGTTTTTAGAAAATTCATATTTTGTTTTTGTTAGTAAATTACATAAAAGCAATAATGATATACCCCACTATGATAGCAACAATGGTAGCTACAAAGCCTGGTATCTGAAAAGAGTGGTTCAGTACATACTTGCCAATGCGGGTGGTACCAGTACGGTCAAAGTTGATTGCTGCTACCACCGTAGGATAGTTAGGGATGAAGAAGTACCCATTGACAGCAGGGAACATCGCGATAAGTGCCATAGGAGAGATCCCTAATAACAATCCTAATGGATAGAGTGTACGTACAGTAGCCGCTTGACTAAATAGGAAAATAGACATCACAAAAAGGGCAATAGCAAAGAGGAACGGATAGGCCGTTACAATCTCGGCGATATGACTTTTGAAAAATTCCATGTTGCCATTGAAATACGTGTCTCCCATCCAAGCAATCCCAAAGATAGCAATAACCGCCTGCATACCTGCGATAAAGACCGATCCTTTGACTGCTTTGCCTATATCTGCCTTAGAGAAAATGAGCATAAGTCCAGCGGTAGACATCATCACTATCTCTATGATTTGGGTCATCTCCATTGTGACTTTCTTATGATCAATCTCAAAAACAGGACGAAGGGCATCTATGGAACCAAAAAGAACGATAGAGAGCACCCCAAGGAGGAAGATGATTACAGAGAGCTTAGCACGTTTTTGCTGTTCAGGAGTAAGAACTTCTTTTTCATCCTTATCTGTTTTGATAAGTCCCTCTTGTACACGGCGGAGGTATTCAGGGTCTTTCTCTAAAGGTACCCCGATGAAATTGACTGCAATAGCCCCCACAATCACTCCAATAAGGGTGGCAGGGATACATACCATAAGGATATTACCTAAGGTGATCCCTTTGCCTCCTAAGAGTTCGGCAGAGAGGAGAGCGGCGGTAGCCGCTGAGATAGGACTCGCAGTAATCGCCTGTTGGGATGCGATCACTGAGATAGAGAGCGGACGCTCAGGACGTACCTTGCTATCGGTGGCTATCTCCGAGATAATTGGAAGCAGGGAGTAAGCGATGTGCCCTGTACCAGAGAATAGGGTAAAGAAATAGCAAACTACAGGGGCAAGGAAGGTGATCATAGCAGGATTGCGGCGCAGAATCTTCTCGGCCACCTTGACCAAGTAATCCAATCCACCTGCTGCTTGTAGGGTAGCGGCAGCGGTAATCACCGCTACGATGATTAGCATCACATCGATAGGTGCCTTCCCTGGTGGCAAACCAAAGCCAAAGACCAAAATTCCCAAGCCAAGCATCCCGAAGATCCCCAGACCAATACCTCCGACCCTTGCACCAACGAAAATAGCCGCAAGGACAACGAGCAATTCCATGTAAATCATAGCAATTTTATTTGATTAAATAGGTTGTTATTTTCGAGCCACAAAGATACGAATTTAATGATTAATGAGCAATGATTAATTATTAATTTGCAGCAAGGGAAAAGGATTATTCTTAGTTACAGATCCACTATCCTCTAATGATCTTTCCATCATAATCGATGAGATAATTTTCGTAATTGAAATCGACTAGTTCAATTCCCATTGGAGTGAAGGTAAAAGCGGGAGTGCGCTCTGTGGGCGAGACAAAAATATCCTTTCCACTGAACTGCCAGAGAATTTCGCCCTGCTTGTTGAGGCGTACTATCTCCACCTCGCCGTGGGTAATATAATCATCTTGATAGGGAGCAATTTCAAAGCAAGTAGCCATATCTACCTGTGTATGCCAAAGGAGCTCTAAGGAGGGTAAGAGAATACAGAATACCTCGTAGCCACAAGCCACCAAAAGTCTATCATTATCCAAAAGAATCCCTTTCTCATTGAGCACATTATAGGTATCAGCCACAAGCAATACTTTGCCCATAGGTTCTTCATTTTCATAGAGCCGAATGCCTATCAATTGGTCATAGTCACCTATTTCTCGGTCGTAAGGCTGGCGCTCTTGATAACGAGTAAGGGCTTTTTGATTATCATCAAGATTAGTTTCGTCTATAATCTCTATCTGATAAGGATTTTTATAAAGCCAAAGGGTGTTTTTCATAGTGCGTGTTCTAAAAAGTTTTCTTCTATTACTTTTTCAACGAGTTCCTCTACTTTCTTGAGTTTCCCTCCAAAGTATTTTTTGTCTTCTATGATTTTTTCATAAATATCATCTATACTATTGGCAGGTGAGAGCGTCCATAAACTATAAGGCTTCAATTGTACGGAGCCTATCTTCTGGAGAGAAGGCAGTATCGCTCCTAAATTTTTATGATTGAACCAGCAATCGGTTTTGAGGGCGAAATCTTGATTGTTTTTCCCACAGGCGAGTTCGCTTTGCAAAAAGTCGGTCATCATAGGGAACTGCTCGCTTATATAGCGCGTACAAGCAAGGTGATACTCTATCTTTCTTGGGCTAACTTCTACAGCTGAGACAAAACAGATGCCATAACGTTTATCAATGGTAACCACCAACACATCTCCTACTTCAAAATAAGGTGTTTTAGGTTTCTTTGGAGCAGGTTTCACAAGATGCCTGGGGTTATCCTCTTGCAATTGTAGTTTGAGCTTGTTGAGTGCTTTCTGTCGTTGTTTTTGGGCTTTACTGTCTATCTCATTCCAGAGCGGTGTTGCTCCTTGTTCGATGAGTTGCAAGGCTTTGGCGCGTACTTCATCGTGGGGATAACCTATTTTCCAAAGGGAATACGCAAAAGCCGTCCAGTAGATTTCAGTATACAATTCATCAATACAGAAATTAGCTTCCTCATTGAGCCAATCCTGTCTGATTTTTTCTATATCCTCACCGTCTTTATAACGCTCGGTGATGTTGTTATAAATGTCGTAGCCACTATCGCTATCTATGATTTTTACGCCGTCTATTGCCATAGTATTGTGTTTTTAAGGTCGTATGATTGTTTCTTCTACTTTGCCTTTAATGATATTTTCAAGGGCAGTATAGAGGTCGCCTCCGTAGAAGTGGTAATAGGTCTTTCTTGGCACCCAAGAGGTAAGGTCGAGTACAGCCCATACACTGCCTACACTATCGATGCAAAGGAGGATTTCATCGGCGTTGATAGCACCAAAGGGAATAAGCTTGGTAACTCCTGCGTCGGATTCGTAGTATAGCATCTCTTCGCGAGTGGGGAGATTTTGCGAATATATAAAAACCATATAGCCGTCGCGGCGCTTGATATCCTTGCCGTCGAATATAGTAAGGAAAGTGACGAGTTCGTGAGGCAAATCGTCATAGCCTGCCTCGCGATAGCGCGCTTTGATAGTTTCGGTACGAGCGCGTCGCTCTTCTTTAGAGAGACTATTGAGTAAGGTAATACCTTGCTGGGCTAAAAGGTTTTCTAATGATTTTTTCATTATTCCTGTTTTTTTACCACTCGCGATATTCATCGGTGATATCTACATTATCGGCTAATTCTAAACCTGTTTTGCGAATAAGTGTATTGAGCCACTCGCAAAGTTCCTCACGCTCCATTGTTTCTATAAGTCCGTATTTGTCATTAATTTTATTGAGTTTTTTCACCAATTTGCCCATAGAATTATAAACGGTAGTCGCATTTTTCTTTTGCATCGCTTCACAAAGTGTCTGCACATATTCCGTAAGGGCTGTTTCTACAGCGGTAATGCTTTCTTCTGAAAACATATCATCGCCCTCAGCCATACGCTGGCGCCACTCTGGGATAGGGATTTCGGAGAGAAAGGCTTGTATTTCAGGAATACGATTAGGGTCTATGTTTTTGTTTTGTGATTTGAGGAGGGCTTTTAGGCGGATGCGCTCTTTTTCATATAGTTCTAATTTGAATAACATTAGCCTGTCCAGTTGTTCCTGAGGATTCAGAGCCACTAACAAGCTAAATTCCTCAAATAAAACATCATAAGTAGAACCATAATCACTCACTTCTTTACGCGTAAGCTTCTTGCCTATTTTCTGTTCAATGGTTGTTTTATCATCGCCAATGTTCAATCCAAAAGGCAGGTTTATATCAGAAATTTTTCCATTGGGTGCATTCTCAGAATCAATGGTAATTTGATGCAAAATGAGTTGGTCTTTTTCCTTGTTATAATTGCCAATAGGCTCTCCATAAGCGGGAGCATATCTCACATATCCAGTAAAGAGGCAGCGAATGGTCTTTTCTTCATTATTAACTGGTACCCAAAACAAGTTTCCGTAAGCATCGTATTGAGGTTCAGGGTTTTGCGGTAAATGATATTTTGCAAAAAATTCTTTAATTTCAGGAGAATGAATAAGTCTGCCCAACAAATATTGTAATTCCATTTTTTATTATTTAATTTCTATATTCGTTAAGTTCTGAAGTTCATATACAAGCCTTATCAAAGTTTTTAGACTTTGACAAAGCTTATTATGCTGTTATAAATGTGCTATCTATGATTTTTACGCCGTCTATTGCCATAGTATTGTGTTTTTAAGGTCGTATGATTGTTTCTTCTACTTTGCCTTTGATCATATTTTCAAGGGCGGTATAGAGGTCGCCCCCATAAAAATAATGATAGGTCTTTCTTGGCACCCAAGAGGTAAGGTCAAGTACGCCCCATACACTGCCTACACTATCTATACAGAGAACTTCATCGGCATTGACATCACCAAAGGGAATAAGCTCGGTAACCCCTGCATCCGATTCGTAGTATAGCATCTCTTGGCGGGTAGGGAGGTTTTGTGAGGAAATAAAAACCATATAGCCGTCGCGGCGCTTGATATCCTTGCCGTCGAATAGGGTAAGGAAAGTAATAAGTTCGTGAGGCAAATCGTCATAACCTGCCTCGCGATAGCGCGCTTTGATAGTTTCGGTACGAGCGCGTCGCTCTTCTTTAGAGAGGGTATTGAGTAAGACAATACCTTGTTTTTCTAAAAGGTTTTCTAATGATTTTTTCATTGTTTCCTCAATTTTTCTTCGTAATCACAAGCCGCTACAGCTTCTACCTCTTGTTGTCTGAAATAATCCAAAATCGTATATGTAATGGCTACATAATCGGTTGTGGTAATTTCCATATCCAAAAGATATAGATAGTACAAGAAACCATCAGTTCGTTGCACCTTTTTAGGGTCATACTCATCATTACGACCAATATATAGGTCACCCCAAGGGAAAAGTAGTGTGTTTATATCAATACTTTTCGCTTGTAACTCTTTTGCCAACGTATCTAACAATGTAGTTTTATCTCCTTGATAATTTACGAATATTTTGCAATACATGTTATTTTGTCAATTTCTTAAACAAATTCACTAAGCCAAGAATAGGCAACCCTACTATTATTAGAAAGATTACTGCTATAAAGAAAACAAAAAGAGCGATTGTTATTACAACTAAACCTAATAAAGGGTTGTAGGCATTGACTTTGATTACTTTATCAATAGTGGTATTCAGGAGCCTTGAATGTATTATTCTATTTAGGTTCATTCTTCACTATTTATTTCTTATTATTTCTTAAACAAATTCGCCAAGCCAACAATAGGCAATGTCACTAACATTATAGGGAACATTAGTACATAGATAATACAGAAAAAAGTTATCATCAAGAAGCAACCTAAGTATTCGTTGTAGGCAAAGACTTTGTCCAATAGGACTATGGTCTTATTTACTATCCATGATTTTTCTATTTTCTTCTTAAGGTTCATAAGGTTTTATTTTTCACTTCTTCCACTCCCTCCAATTCCAGCAAAAACTTCTTCCGCCACAAGCCTCCACCATAGCCTGTAAGGGTACCATTGGAGCCAATGACTCGATGACAGGGGATTAGTATAGAGATATGGTTTTGGCCATTGGCATTGGCAACCGCTCGTACACTTTGGGGCGATCCCAAGGCAATGGCTTGCTCTTTGTAGCTCCACGTTTGCCCATAGGGAATGGTTCGTAAGACCTGCCAGACACTTTTTTGAAAATCAGATCCAAACGGTTGTAGTGATACCGAAAATTCCTGACGTTTGCCCACAAAATATTCGCTGAGTTCCCGTTCTAAGATCGCGAAAAAAGGACTCTCTCCTTCTATAATAGGGGCTTTTTCTATTTTGGAAATATTTTGTAGTTCTCTTTCTAACATTTTGCTATCGGAGAACTCCAACATACAGATACCCTTATCGGTAGCACAGGTTACCATAGTGCCTATAGGGGTTTCTATATACTTGAGGAAGATTGGTTTGTCTCTATTTTTCATACTTTACTTTTCGTTTTTTTACTTTCTTGCTTCCTCTATGGTGAGACCAAAGGAAGCTAAGCGGTGTTCTAAGTTGGAAAGGATATAATCCTTTTCTTCGGGGAAACGCTTGGCAATGGCTTTGTAATAAGGCAGTAAGCGTTTGTCTTCCAACCCAGAAAGGGCTTGCATAACTGTGCAAAGAACACCGGTATCGGTCTCTTGTAGCCCTTTGATGAAGGTATCAAGGTACTGTTCTCTTTTCTTGCTTTCGCCGAGTGTATAGTAGGCTGTGCTACGTATTTGAGGATTTACATTATCAGTGAAAGGCAGGATCGCTTCCTCGAAATTGTCATCTCCTTCCGTAAGGAGGTAGGTAGCAAAATCAAAGGTTCTTTCGTCGGTAATGGTAGGCAATAGCTTTTTTACAACAGACACCCAGTCGGCACAATGGTCTTGGGCATACCACCATACGAACTGAAATACCTTTTTAGGATCTTTGGTTACCAAATCTTGCAAGTAAGGCTTGGCTCGCTCATAAGACGATTGAGTAAGAATTTCAATTAAGAAGGTTCTATCTTCATTATCTAAGGCAATGAGCTTTTCTATCTTGTCTAATAGAGCAGGTTCTAAAGGTGGTTTTTTATGATATACCCCCTCGAGGCAGTCGGTTTGAGTTTTGCGGTCGGTAGTGTGTTCATATTCATTGAGGAGCACCTCAGCGGGTTCGCCCCGATGGTAGCCAAACCACGTAGGACGGTCGTCTATAAGTTGCCCAGAGATCACCTCATCAAGATAGCGTTCGTACCAATCTAAGAAGTTGGTTTCGAAAGCAAATTTAGGTTGCAAGAGGTCTAAATCTACATTCACTACACGACCGGCATATTTGCCATTGAGCACCAAGGCGTGTTCATAGGTACAGCCCTGACTTCCCAGAGGCAGAAGTCCGCCAAATACTTTTGCTCGTTCGGCAAAATACTTATCATCGTCTTCTTCCTCTTCCTCTTCTTCAGAGGGCAATAGTGGATCGGAGAGCGTTTCCCATTCTTCTTGAGTCATATCAGGAGAAAGGTTGCAAGGCGCTTTGAGGTAGGTTTCTATTTTTTCGTAGAGTAGGCTATCTAAAGAAGTTCCAAAGGCATACAAGCCGTAATAAGGTCCTGCTATAAAGTCTGATTTTTTAGCTTTAGCATCGCCTACAGTAAGCATAAAGGCACGATAGCATTCGGGGAGTTGTACGCCATATTTCTTTTCAAAAGCAAGGACTTCCGCCTCGCTTACGGGCGGGTTGAGGTGGTACTGGTGAGTATCGGCACCGAATACTTCTAAATTCTTATCAGCTTCTTTGGCTTGGGCTAATTTCTGTTGGATACGGTGGAGTTGTTCTTTCATTGGTTTATTTTTATATGTTCCCATAGACCTCTATATAGGCGCAGGTGGAAAGTTTTTCTTCTACATCGGTGATAATTTTTTCTATAAAAATCTTTACTTTATCATCGGTAAATGTATGTTGGCGCAGTTGTGTGATGATTTTTCGGCACGTGGTGGAGTCAAAAACATTGCTGGTTGTACAATTGAAATAGTTTTCGACTTTGTCCCACTGGGGTTGGTATAGGGGAAATACGGACTTAAAATCTTCTAAAAGATATTGATCAAAATCTTCTATTGGGATAAAGATAGAGCGCTCGGGCAGATTGTTCAAATTGCCATCCAAAGCACTGATGAGATAGCCCATACCTCTTTCGCTTTTGTCTCTTTCACCATTAACACTTATAGTTAGTGAGGTACTATATATGTGTTTTACAGCCTTTTCGACATTATAATTGAAACGCTCGTATACACTTTCGGCTTCCCAGCGCTCACATTCGGTTTCTGCCATTATAGAGGTTATATTTTCTTGGTGATAGAAGGCTATGGCGGCGGGGATATCGCCTGCGGTTTGTTCTAATAGGGTTTTGGCTTTCTGCAAGGGAAGAGCAAGCTCGGTTTTAAGAATTTGTATTTCTTTTAAGTAGTTCATTCATTTGGCTATTATATATAAGCAATTTATATTCCTCCCACATATCCAGTTGGCTACACTGCTCACTGCTCACTGCTCACCGTTCACTGTTCACTGTTCACTGTTCACTGCTCACTGTTCACTGCTCACTGCTCACTGCTCACTGTTCACTGCTCACTGACCACCGCAATTGTTTCTTTTACTTTTTGGGCGATGGCACGGGCGGTTTCTATGTCGGGATGGGTGATGGTGATATGCCCCATTTTTCTAAAAGGGCGCGTTTGCCGTTTTCCATAGATATGAGGGGTCACTCCTTCCAGTGCTAATACTTCTTCTATATGCTGGTAGATAACATCTCCTGCATAGCCTTCTGCTCCGACAAGGTTTACCATTACTCCGGCTACCTTGCTTTTGGGGCTACCCAAAGGCAAGTCTAAAATGGCTCTTAGGTGTTGTTCGAACTGCGAGGTGTAACTGGCCTCGATGGAGTAATGACCTGAGTTATGCGGGCGTGGAGCTACTTCATTCACCCATATTTCTCCTTCTTGGGTAAGGAATAGCTCCACAGCCAAAAGACCAATGCTGCCAAAGGCTTCGGCTACTTGTAGGGCTATCTTTTGTGCTTTCTCACTGATAGTAGAAGGAACGCGTGCAGGGCAAAGTACATATTCTACTTGGTTGGCTTCGGGATGGAATTCCATCTCTACCACTGGATATAAGGCCACTTCTCCACTGGGACGACGCGCAACGATCACAGCCAATTCTTTCTCGATAGGAGCACAAACTTCTGCCAAGCAAGGGGTATCGGGGAGTGTGTCAAGGTCTTGCTTTTGGCGGACGATTTTTACTCCATTGCCATCGTATCCAAAGCGGGTGCTCTTCCAGACGAAAGGAAAAGACCAGCGCCCCTCCTTGACAGCCTCTTGCAGTAGGGCAACAGAGGAGAAAAGTTCAAAAGGAGCCGTGGGGATACCATGTTCTTTATAGAAAACCTTTTGTAAGCCTTTGTCCTGAATAATGCGCAGGCTCTTTGGAGTAGGGAATACCCTGACCCCCTCACTCTCGAGTCGTTCCAAGGCATCTACATTTACATTCTCTATCTCAAAGGTAAGCAAGTCCACCTGTTTGCCAAAACGGTATACTGTATCATAATCCATCAGGTCGCCCTGAAAGAAAGCATTGCAGCCCAAGCGTGCAGGGGCTTCTGCACTTGGGTCAAGCACAAGTGTGCGGATGTCCCACTTGAGGGTCTGGGAAAGGAGCATCTTGCCCAATTGTCCTCCTCCGAGGATGCCTAAAGTAAAATCTGTTGAAAAAAAAGACACTTTGTTAATTGTTAATTATTAATTATTAATTTTCAGTCCCTAAGACATAAAACTTAGCCTTTTGGCTGTAGGGAGTGTTAAATCTTCTTTTATATATTTTCCTGAGCTTCGAATAGGATAATTAAAAGGTAGACAGCAGTCCTTAGTAAGACCGCTCACTTTTCACTCTTCACCACATACCCAAGCTCATTCGCTTGGCTACACTCTTCACTCTTCACTCTTCACTCTTCACTCTTCACTCTTCACGGACCTCGCAAAGGTACAAAAATATTTTTATTTTTGGCTGAAAAAATATTGTTCAAAAATCTTTTTTTACTCTAAAAAAATCGTATTTTTGTGCCACGAAAAAAAATAGCAATAATAGCTTGTGTTATGGATAAAAAACGCAACACCATTGAGTATTTGAAATCTTTCTATATCAAAGATTATCTCTATATGGCTCTGGCCATAGCTATCTACACCATTGGGCTTACAGGCTTTATCATGCCCAATCAGATTGTTTCTGGAGGGTTGGCAGGAGCTGCATTGCTTCTGAACTATGCTACAGGGATCAAAGTTTCTACCACTATTTTAGTGGTCAATTTTGCTCTTTTGATACTAGCATTTCGTCCTTTGGAAAAAAAATTTGTTATCAATACCATTATAGGAGCTGGGATGCTTACTCTCGGGGTGAGGCTCGGGGAGATGTATCTAAAGCCCTACTTCTTGGCCAACCCCGTGGTACATGACCCCTTTATTGCTATTGTTTTAGGAGGTATCTTCATGGGAGTAGCCTTAGGAATGGTCTACTCGGTTAATGGAAGTACCGGAGGAGTGGATATTATTGGTTTCTTGGTAACTAAATATTTCAAAATACGTATCTCTCGTATTCTTCTTTTAGTGGATGTACTTGTGGTGACATCTTCTATATTTGTCCTCAAGGGATATACTATGGAGAAAATGGTGTTAGGGCTTATTCTCTTACCTGTTATGTATCAGGCAGTGGATGTGATTATGAATGGTGCTAAACAGGCAATACAAGTCATTATTCTCTCGAAGAAGTACGAGGAAATAGCCACTCATATCAATACAGAACTCAAGCGTGGCTGTACCGTAGTGGATGGTACAGGTTGGTATACCAAGAATCCTCAGAAGGTCATTATTGTCTTTGCTCGTAGGGGAGAAGGGACTACTATCTTCCGATTGGTCAATAGCATAGACCCCGATGCCTTTGTCACCCGAACCAACGTCGAAGCTGTCTATGGTAAGGGATTCGAAAAATTTAGTTAAATTGAACTACGCCATACTGATTCCTACCTATAACAATGCCCCTACACTTGCCCGTGTTCTTAAGGGGGTACTTTCCTATACTCAGGAAGTATGGGTGGTCAATGATGGCGCGACAGATCACACTGCTCAGGTGCTTTCTGAGTTTCCTCAGGTCAGGGTTATTACCTTACCTAAAAATCAAGGTAAGGGCAATGCTCTCAAGATAGGCTTCCGCACCCTCTTGGCTCAGGGCTATGACTATGCCCTGACAATCGACTCCGACGGGCAGCACTTCCCTGAGGATATTCCTACCTTTCTCAGTGCCCTTCAGGGGCGCACCGAGCCTGTACTCTTGGTAGGGAGTCGGGATATGACAGGCGAGTCAGTGCCTAAGAAAAGCAGCTTCGGCAACAGGTTTTCCAACTTTTGGTTTCACCTCGAGACCGGTATCCGCCTACCCGATACCCAATCGGGCTATCGCCTCTACCCCCTATCACAGCTCCCTAAGCGATACTTCTCGGGTAAGTTCGAGTTCGAGATAGAAGTCCTAGTGCGTACGGCATGGCGTGGTGTAGCGGTGGAGAATGTTCCCGTTCGTGTCCTCTACGACCCTGCCGAGCGTGTGTCTCACTTCCGTCCCTTGCGCGACTTCATGCGTATCAGTCTCCTCAATACCTGTTTGGTGCTCATCGCCTTTCTTTATATAAAGCCTCGAAATTTCTTTAGGAAGTTCAAAAAAAAAAGCTTCTCTCAGTTTCTTAGAGAAGATCTTTTGGAGAGCAACGCTTCTCATAGCAACAAAGCCTGTTCAGTAGCCTTAGGACTTTTCTTTGGCATTGCCCCTTTCTGGGGGTTCCAGACCCTGATCACCCTCTCCTTAGCTGCTCTCTTAGGACTGAATAAGTCCTTAGCTTTCCTCTGTTCCAATATCAGCATTCCTCCTATGATTCCTTTCTTAGGTTTAGCTTCGCTTAAGTTAGGGTCGCTATTTGTCGGTGGAGACATCCTCCCCTCCGAAGGTAAGATCACTCAGGAGTTTCTTATGAATAATCTTTCCCAATACCTTGTAGGTAGTTTTCTCTTAGCCTCCCTTACCTCCGCCCTCTTAGGTAGTATGACCTACCTCTTTCTTAAAGTCAGCAGTAAGCAGTGAACCAAGTATGAGGGACAATTTGTCCTAATAAACAGAAAAATCAAAAGTGAAGAATATCCCTCTCAAGGATATTCTTCACTTTTCACTATATAAATGTGAATAAAGAGTTAAAGAATATTAGTAGTTAATTTGTTAAGGAACAATGATTGCATCTTTATCCTCACATTGAAAGAGTCTTACCTAATAGGCATAGTTATTCATAGAGATATAATTTATTGTTTTTTTAGATTGTTAGGGAATGGGTATTCTCTATTTTATATTCACTCTATAATATTTATGGTATAAATCTAAAAAAAGACCTCATTAGGTAATAGGTAGTTTACTATTCTCCGCTTACTTAAACTCAAGTATTGCATTTTCGATATAGTCTATATAGTCGATATAACCATTTTCTTTAAGAAAGTTCGCAAGGTAAGCTCCGCTGGCTTCCATACCTCCTACTGCCTCTACTTGTAGCATTTTGGCATAGAGGGGAGCGATATACTTTTCCACACTTTGAGTAGGTACAGAAGTACGGCGAGCTAGATAACTGACGATCTTCCCTTGGGCATCCTTGATGATATCAAAGTCTGTTACTACCCAGTAGTATTCTCCTGATTTGGCTAAGTTCTTCGCCACTGCGTGGAAGTTGATCCCTTGTTGGATATTATCCCAAAGCACTTTGAAGATCACCCTTGGCATATCTGGATGGCGGATAATATTGTGAGGAGAGCCTAAGAGTTCTTCGGTTGAGTAGCCGCATACGTCACAGAACACCTGATTGACATAGTCAATAACGCCTGCTGCATCCGTACGACTCATAATGGTTTTCGATTTATCCCAATTCACCTCCCGATCTATAGGAGTAGGATATTGAAAGTTTGGTATCATAGAATTGATTTTTGGTTCTTTATAATATCGCAAAGGTACATTTTTTTACAAAATAAAAAGAAAAAATGTAATTTTTTTCACCGCACATCATTAATCATTAACCATTAACCATTGATCATTAATCGTTAATCATTAAAAAAAGTTATTAACAATTGTAGAAAAAAATATTTCACGAATGTTGGTTTTTTTGATAAATTTTTTATAACTTGCAGCCTGAAAAACAAATTAATAATTAGCGAGATGGAATATCTTATTGTAGCAGTCTTTTTCATTGGTTATCTGTTTATTACAGTCGAACACCAGGTCAAAATTGACAAAACTATTTCCGCTTTAGGTATGGCAGTTATGTGCTGGACAATCCTGAAAACTGCCGATTTAAGCGTTTTTGAAGTTAGTGAAACAGGAGGGCTTATCTCCCAAGCTGACAAATTTCAGGGAGGAAACCCCGAGGCTATTGATAGCATGTTGCTTCATCATCTCGGAAAGGTAGCCGAAATCCTCTTCTTTCTCATAGGGGCGATGACCATAGTTGAGATTATTGATATGCATCGTGGCTTCGAGATCATTAAAAAAATGGTCAAAACACGTAAGAAGAAAAAACTCCTTTGGGTACTCGGGATTGTAGCCTTTTTCCTTTCTGCGCTCATTGACAATTTGACTACTATTATAATAATGATTACCATCTTGCGCAAGCTCGTACCTTTCCGTGAGGAACGTATTTGGTATGCTTCGCTCCTAATAATTGCTGCCAATGCCGGAGGCGCTTGGTCTCCTATAGGCGATGTGACTACTACCATGCTTTGGATGGCGGGTAAGGTCAGCGCGGCACGTCTTGTTGACTATGTAGTGTTGCCTGCAGTGCTTTGTTTTGTAGTGCCTTTTGCAATCGCTTCACTAATGCCTATCTTCAAGGGACGCTTAGAAATCCCTCAGATGGATAAGACCGAGGCTTACAAGAGCAGTACCCCTATCCTTACTATAGGAGTCTTGGCAATCATCTTTGTGCCGGTGTTCAAGTCCTTGTTCCACCTGCCCCCTTACTTGGGTATGTTGTTCTCTTTGGCCACTGTATGGTTCTTCTCCGAGTTGCTCAAGCCCAATAGCGAGCTCAGTGAGGAAGCCAAGCCAACTTTCTCAGTGCACAAAGCCTTAGGACGTATAGAGCACTCCAGTATATTATTTTTCTTAGGAATCCTATTGGCCGTAGCCGCATTGGAGTCTACAGGTAGCTTGTTCCACTTTGCTGGCACGCTCAAGGAGGTGGTTCCTAATACCAATATAGTAGTAATGATTCTGGGCTTTGCCTCTGCGGTCATTGACAATGTTCCCTTGGTAGCTGCTGCTATCGGTATGTTCCAGGAAGGAATGGACGCCTCTATTTGGCACTTCATCGCCTTCTCTGCCGGAACAGGAGGTAGCTTACTTATCATCGGATCTGCTGCAGGTGTTGCTGCCATGGGTATGGAGAAGATCGACTTCTTCTGGTATGTAAAACACATCTCTTGGCTTGCCCTTTTGGGATTCCTCGCTGGTAGTGGTGTCCTTATGGCCGTAGAAGCTATTTTTAGATAATATTGGGCTCCGTAGGGGCGAATTGCAATTCGCCCATTGAATCGCAATTCGCCGACAGAATCGCAGTTCGCCCACAGAATTGCAATTCACCCATCGAAATGATGAATTGCAATTTGTTTAATCACAATTTGTATAAACCAAATTTAAAAACCTAAACTATCCCACTCCCCTTCGGGGGGAGGGGGAACAATTTGCTAACAGAAAAAACCAAGCATATTATGAGATTATTTTTATACCTATTGCTTTTGGTACCGATATTCAGCCGCGCTCAGCAGTGCCGCGTGAATTATACGGCCACAGTGGAGAATACTACCTGTGGCGGTAGTGTCAAGGTTGCCTTGGCCTCTGCCGATACCAATTGTATTAGCCAGTACTGGGCGGTCTTGTACGACAGTGCTGGTGCGGTGCAAGCACGACAGAACCTCTCTGCCGCAGGGAAAGCAGACTTCGCTAACCTCTCCTCAGGAACTTATAAGGTAAAGCTTGAAAAGAAGGATGGTAGCGATACGCATCCTACTGCATTGAGTGTTACGGTGGTGAGTACCTATAGGCGCTTCTCTGTGGATATGACCAAAGCTACACAGACAGCCGCTACAGGAGAATGTGCAACTGACGGAAAAGTGGCGCTCAAGATTAAGGATGGTTCTGGTCCCTTTGTAGTGAAGTTCTATGCTTTTGGGGCGACAACTCCTACCTTTACTTCCCCTGCTACTAATAAAACGGGGACTGAGACAACTGTTAATATCACAGGTCTTAAGCCAAGTACAAAATATGATATAGAAGTGGAAGATCGTGCTGGTGGGGGAACTTGTTCTCTTACTGAGCCGAAAAACGTGCGTAGCATTACTACACAGGCTGCGTCAGGTTCTTTTATTCGTAACCTGACTATGGAAACTTGTCGTCCATTGAAAACTGGACAGACAGTAGGTGCCAATGGTGTGATTGCCTTAGATGTACATACTTCAGGAAGCTATACTATAAAGGTAATCAATAAAGATACTAATGAAGTGCTTGTAAACACTAGGGCTGTTACAGCTACTGCAGGAGTAGTTCTAAATATAGAGCCTGATGCAGGTAAAAAATTAGAAGCTAATAAGAATTATAAGGTTACAATAGAAGGAGGAGGATGTACTGCAGAGAGGATTTTGATCAATCCCTATGTCTATTCTCCTGATTACTTAAATCTTCACCTTGTTCCATCTTGTGCTAATTGTAATGATTACAAAGTTGCTATATCATCACATTATAATGAGCGAATGGTGGAAAGTCGCTATTTCCCCTATAAGATTACTATCAAAGTTACTCGTGGAGGAACGACTGTATTTACCAATGAGTTTGATAAAAATGATGCTTTACCAGTATCTGGGACAGATACAGAAGGAGTCTTATATGGAGCTAATAAAGAATTCCGTTTTTGGAATTGGTGGAGACCGAGGGTGCATACAATGACTAATCTTGTAAAGGAAGGAGATGTCATTACTGTAGACTATTCAGATTGTAATGGAGTGACAAGGAATCTCACTCATACAGTTACTCCTCCAACCAACATACTTGAATCTAATATTAAAATATTGCCAAATACGGCTACATCAAATCCTTGTGACAAGGATGTGGTTATCAGTACTAGATTTCAATTGGCCAGTGGAAGAGCCTTTTATAATGCTTTCTGTAATACTACGGGTCTGCAGAGTAGAGTAAACCTATCAGGGACTTGGCAGACTCCTACTATAGGAGGGGATGGACTATTTACTTTTTTTGATGAGATAAATGGAAATGTTCATGAAGTAAAAATACATAATACTACAGCTACTTCCTATCAAGTAGAATATGCAGAAGCAACAGGAACACTTGATGGAACAAATACAAAGAATTGCAAACATTATCTTTCCAAAGTATTCACTCAATCAGAGCTTGCAGGATTTAATACACTATCAGCTATAAGACATTCGGTAGGAGGATCCATAGGAGGAGTATTAGATATATCAGGAAGAGGAAATAAATTTTTCTTAGGACATGATAATTCTCAACTCGCAGGACTGGATTTCATAACAGACAACAATAAGCTTACAGTAACAATAGAAAGAGCAGATGGACAGCCTAACATTCAGGATGTTACTGTACGAGGCCCTTGGAACTTAGCAGGAACATATAGGTACAAATTCCCTTGGACAAAAGTTTTCTATCCAAGTATGAATTTAGGGAATAAAAACCTATATCAAATGTTCGACCTTCCTACAGGAAAATATAATGTAAAGTTATCTGATGAATGTGGGTCAACAAGGTCATTTACTATTGATATAAATGCGATTAATGATGTTTCTTTTGATATTAAAGAACCTAAGGTAACTACAGATTGTGCACAAGGGGGACAATCAAGTAGGGGGAAGGTAGTCTTTGAAGCCAGTGTGGATAAGCTTACTTCTTCTGGATTTTGGGGAATGTATGTCTTCAAAGATCTGAATAATGGTCAACCTATACACAAAAGAGTAGGTTCCTCAGCTTATAAAGCTATTGGTATACCTGGTACCGATGGAGCAGATCCTGCCAGAAAGTATTATAAGCAAGAGATAAAAGATCTTCCTCCAGGAAAGTATATCTTAGGAATTACTTTAGGACCTTGTTACCATTCTGTAGTACCTTTGGATGTAGCAGACGAAAGAGGATATATGTATCATTTCCAACCTACAGAAAGAGGAAAAGGATTTATATGTAAAACACTGATCTACAAAGAATTTGAGATTAGAGGATATAGTGATGTTACTCCAACGGTTAACATCGGTATGTGTGATCCATCGAATGCGAGTTCAGGGATGGTAAGGGTTGAGTTGCCTGCGGGATCTGAGCCACAATATCCTATTACCTATACTTTATATAAGGTATCGGGAGGGACAAAGGCGATAGCTACTCACTCGGATGGTACGCAGGTAGCTCCTGTAAGGGTAGCTACTCGTCCTACGAGTTTGGAGGATGCCTTTGCTACATTTCAGAATATACCTAAGCTATCTGGCAGTGACAGTTATGAAGTGAAGTTTGAATCAGGCTGTTTGGATCGTTTGGTACCTGTTCCTGAGTTTGGTTCTTTGCAGAATCCACAGGTACGTACATCAGCGGCGATGGCATGTGCGGGTACTCCATTGACATTGAGTGTGGACTTACCAGCGAGTTTGTATGAGTTGGAGTGGAAGTCAAGTCCTGCTACTGCTCTTTCAGGAGTAGCGGACAAGACGCGTCCTTCGATCACCTTGAATCCTACGGTGGATGCAGAGTACTGGGTTACCTATAAGATGAAATCAGGTTTTGGATGTACTCCAGTATCTAAGGATACCGCCAAGAAGCAGGTGAACCTGATCCGCAGCAACTTTGCGGCATCGGATATCACAGGCTTATCGGATAAGACAGGAGTACTGCCAGTGAACCAGTGTGCAGCGGATGTAAGCTGGACATCCCCTACGATCAATGACACGGCGGGGTGTGGCTACAAGCTCACTTGGGAGGTAACCAAGCCAGACGGAAGTAAATATACCCCTACGCCGGATGCCAATGGTAATACGCCAGCCACCAGCTGGAATGGTTTTCCTGTGGGCGAATCTACAGTAACCTATAAGGTAGAGGGCAAGATAGCAGGGGGCACAGCAGCTACTAAGAGCTTTAAGGTAACGGTAACGGCTCCGAACGTAAATATTCAGATCACCAGTTCTTTTGTGGCCAATGTGGGCGGCACTACAGCCCTCACTTCGGTAGCCAAAGGAAGTACAGTATATTATAAGGTAACGCTCAAGAACACTACAGCTACTTCTATCAGTACAGGCGCCTTGAGGATTACCCTACCGGATAACACGAACACCAACTATGAGCTACCTGCAGCGAATGACCCTGCGATAGTTACCTCACAGTTGGGCGGTGCGGTGAATGTAAGCTATGACACAGGCAACCCGAGAGTACTGATCTTGGCAAATATCACCGGAGGTGTATTGGCACAGAATGCGGAACGCTCAGCATATATTCCGATCAAGATCAAGCAGGATCAGGGTTGTGATGCGTATGTGAATGCATGTCAGGCAATACTTACAGCACAACCTAAACTTATCTATAGTGTAGGAGGAGCAGGATGTGTGGCAGAGAATACCATCCAAGGGGACGGCATTGCGGCAGAGATTGACAGTCGTGCCACCTGTCCACGCGAGGAACTCTACTGCGGTGGTAGCTTCACGCTTACAGCTTTGGGTACAGGCTATACCTCATATAAGTGGTATAGTGGACAGCCAGGTAGTTTGACTCCATTGGCAAGTACCACTAGTAGCCAAGCGGTAAGTGCGGCAGGCTACTATACAGTAGAGAAGATAGCCACTTGTAGTGGTATTGAGGCGAAGACTACAGAAGTGATCCGCTTGGTGGACAAGAGTGATACCACGGTAGATCCTATCAGAGCCTTAGCGGGCAATGTAGGCGGGGTATGTGCTACGGATAACACCAAATGGCAAAGCCACTTCTACTTCTGTGGAGGTACAGGCAGCAAGGTATTGCAGGTAGCCTACCACCAGTCAGGAGTAAAATGGCAGAAAGAGGGCTCAGGCTGTAGCAATGCCAACCAGCCAAACTGTTATAATACCAGTGCGGCATGCTGGTCTACAGTATCTACCGATAGGAGCTTTACCATAGGAGGTACTACCCCAGGTAAGTACCGCTTACAGGTGGGCAATGGTAGTTGTACCAGAGAGTTCTACTTTGAGGTCTTCACCACCCAACTCTCAGGAACCTTAATAGGAACCCCTACCCCACATACAGCCTTGAGCTTAGGGGCAGCGAACTTCGAGATGGGTACCCATGGAGTACAGTATGAGTACGTAGCTACCCGCTCTGATGGTAGAACCTTCACAGGAAATGGCCCTGCTTCAGGCGCCAATATGCACAAGGTGGACGTAACAGGTCTGGAAGTACCGAACAATAGGAGTCAGGATACCTTTAGAATAGTGATCAAGGCTAAGGGAGGTGCGCTCAATGGATGTACCTTCGAACAGACAGTAACGATCAACCGCTTGGAGACCATGAAGGCAGAGGTAGAATATACTGGAGAGTGGTCTACTACAGAGTGTAACAAAGCTAAATATAACTTCACGGTATACGGTGGGGTACGTAACTACCGATACCTTATATATAAGATAGATGGTCAGTTGGCCAAGACAGAGTATGCGGGCAAGGTATTTGAGCAGCTTCCTGATGGTGACTTCTCAAGTGCAATCACCCCTACCAATGCAGTAGGTACGGTACCAGATGTATTCTCCTCTTGGATAGAAGTTCCAAGAGAAGGTAAATATATCTTCTTGGTACGAGATAATGATGATAGATATGCCTTGACCAATGAGGTACAGGTAAGCCAAGCCTCTCGCTATGCGGTAGAGGTTACCAAGGTAGACCTTACGTGTGCGACTCAACATGGAGGAAGCATCTCGGCTAAGTTCTTGGAGAGCAATGTACCAAGTCCAAGTGTGAAGTTGGAGAAATACAAGACCGACGGCACTATGGACACGAGCTTCCCAGCACAGAACAACCTTGCAGGACAGTTCAACAACCTTTCAGCAGGTAAGTATAGAGTGACCCTTAGCTACCTCTTCAATAGTGGAGGAGGTGGACGTCGTTGTGAGATTGTCCGAGATATACGTATAGAATCTCCAGCACCTATAGAAGCCTCTATAGGGGTAGTGAGTGCGAACAACTGCGATGGCAACAATGGCAAGTTCTTGCTCAAGGTGAACTGGGTGAAGGGAGGTTCTGGCAGCTATCAGTTTATGTCTACCTCAGGTACAGGCTCCTACAGCCCAGATAGGACTTTATTGGTGGACGGAGGTAGCCAGGCCAATCCTAAGGTTAAAGTATTTGTAAAGGATAGCAATGGCTGTATTGCCGAGTTCGAGGTAATGGCCAAGAAAGACTTGACCAAACCTACTTTGGCAGCTTCTACAGTGGATTATGACTGTGGTGGCAACGGAACCTTTACAGTAACGCCAACTGCTCCAGGGGGAGCTACTTATACCTATGAATATAGCTTGGACGGCGGCGTACGTCAAGCGCCAAACTTAGGCAATGCGATGCGCTATACAGGTTTGGCAGGCAGAGCTACGCCATATTTAGTTCGAGTATACTATACAGAACCCGCTACCGAGTCGGTGAACCAGCTCTACAATGAGACCTTTGCCGACATGGAAGACCTTGACGAGAGCGACGGGGCTCCTACAGGGGTAGGTTCTGCTAAGACAACAGGCATACTCTCTGCGGGAGTGCATGTGGTAACCAAGCAGTTACCAGCCACTCCAACTACCTACCGCTCTTTGGCAGGTACAGGCAGATACTATGCGATACACACAGCACCAAGCGATAACCGCTTGTATGTGAAGGATATACAGAATGTGGTACCACGTGCTAAGGCAACAGTGAAGTTCAAGTATGTGAACTTGGGCAATGATGCCAATACGGCGGCGAGTGTACCACTGAGAGTGACCCTACAGGTGACCAATCCAGGGGGGGCAGGTACGACAGCCTTTGTACGTACCCTTCCAGCAGCAGCGCAGGGAGGTACATGGCAGAGTGGTGAAGTGACCTTTGAGGATTTGGAAGGCTTCAACCAGCACACCCAGTTCCGCTTGATTATAGAAGCGGGCGTGAACAATGCTGCGGTGGGTCTGGATGAGATAGAAGTGATCCAGCCTACTAAGAACTGCCAGTCGGGAGAGCCTATCTCGGTACAGGTAGAGCCAAGCAAAGGCTTTGGAGCAACCATCACTCAGGTAGAACCTCCTAAGTGCCATGGTGGAGAGGGTACCCTATTGGTAAAACTCAGAAACATCAAGGCTGGGGCTACCTTTGAGTACCAGCTTAACGGAGGAGCGTATAGAAGTACTACTTTGGTAGGTACAGATGAGCTGAAGATACCAGCTCCAGTGACAGCGCCTTCGGATCCAGCTCATACCTTGAAAGTACGTATGGTAAACCCAGATGGTACCTTGTGTGAGATTACTGCAGGTGGGGTAGAGGCACGTATCAATGATGTTCCTGCCTTGACCATAGAAGAGGTGAAGATCTCTCCTAAGGGCTGTATAGCACCTTACATGACAGCCAGAGCGATCATCCGTGTAGCTTACGGACGCACACATAGTGGAACACATCCATATACAGTACAGAAGAAAGGCCCTGCTGATGCAGACTTTGTGGATGTACCTACGGCGGATGTGACATGGACAGGAACGACAGCTACAGTGGCGAACCTTACCGATGGAGTACACTATCAGTTTAGAATTAAGGATGCGAATGAGTGTCTCTCGAATATAGAGCAGAAGTTTATACCTGCAAAGATAGATATAGATGTAACCTTGACCCCAACCTTGTGCTTACAGTCAGGTAGGACAGGTGAGGTGATGGTACAGGTGAACAATGGTAATGGAGGCTATGAATTTAGCAAGGATGGCGGAACCACTTGGGTAAGTGACCCAGGCAACCCAACCGAATACCGCTTTGATGGTCTGAACCCAGCAAGCTATACCATAAAAGTAAAAGACGCCTTAGGCTGTGAATTTACCCAAGTGGTAGTGATACCACAGGTGATGGAAGTAGGTCTTAGCTCAGATGATGCCTTTGGATGTACCACCCCACAAGAGCAGATCACCATTGAGGCCAAGGGAGGTGCCCAAATATCAGGAGGATATACCTTCACTTGGAAGCGAGGTGGCGTAGCTACAGATCCATCGGGTTATAACCCAACGACAGATACGGACGGCGGCAATGTACTTACCAATGTTACACCGGGAGCTACAGTTACTTATTTGGTAACGATTAAGACAGCGGGAGAATACCACTTCAAGGTGGTAGATGCCAACGGCTGTGAACATATAGTAAGCAAGGAAGTAAAAGCTGAAACTCCAGCCTTCCTTACAAATCCTGGTCTTTCTGCCAGCATGGTAGCTTGTACAGGAGAGTCTACGGGAGTGATAGGTGTATATGATGGAACGGCTTACTTACCGATAACAGATGCGATTGATAGAACTAAGGGAGTAGCTCCTTATGTGATAAAGATCTACAAATATGCTACCACTCCAGGTAGTGCAGAGACCCTACAGTCAAGCAATACCGGTCGAGACTTG
>NZ_ACLQ01000015.1 GCF_000174755.1 Capnocytophaga gingivalis ATCC 33624 | reverse complement strand
TGTGTCAGGCATGATTCACAGCGTAGAAGCGTTTTTGATAACGCATTTAAATTAGCCTTCCGCTCTGGAGCTAAAACTTATGGCTATTGAAGATGAAGTGCTGAAACGACTACTGGTGAAAGGTGTGTTTGATAAGGACGATAAGGCCGAAGGAATAGCTAAGCGAGGCGCTGATAAGGGTTATGCGACATTAACCGCACCACAGCGCTATGTAGTTGACCCATACATGACAATCCCCTGTGACGGCGTTGAGGACTTAGGCGGCCATCACAATGATTGTAGTGTCCAGATGCAAGGTCAGGAGCTGGTAACAGCCCTTGACGATGAAGGCTATTATGAAGGATTGCTGTGTACTGATTGCCGATCAGAGCATTTTGAAATGTACGAATAGGATAAAAGGGCTATTTTTAGCCCTTTTTAACATAATGGTCATTAACCGCCCTAGCCGATCACCACTCAGGCAATAAAACTGGTGAAACGCTTAAAACCATAGCTTTTGATTGCCTAAAACCCCCCTTCTACATGTTGCTAATTTGTTAACAAAAATCCCTTTTCAGTTTCACGCCATTTTTATCCCGAAACCCTTCTTTTAGCCAGTTTTCAAATGAACCTCTTCACGCTAGCTATAAACGCACGGATATAAGCGTTTATATTGTGTATTAATACACACTATTTGTTGACACCTCCCCTACCTTATCATTAAACTCAGTGTAAAAGATGTGTATTGTTACACACCATTAAGGAGAGGCATATATGGGTAAGATTATCGTTTTTGGAAGTCATAAGGGCGGCGTCGGGAAATCAACAATGTTAGTTTCCATTCTTGCCTATCTACTGCGGGCAGGAAAAAAATGTGCCGTGCTGGAGTGTGACGATCAGAACAGTATCAAAGACTGGTTAGCAGAACGTCGTGATCAAGGCATAACGCCGGACGTTGATTATTTTGAGTGCTATACGGACATTCCAGAACGCGCCCGTAAATTAGCCGGTCGCTTTGATTTCGTATTGCTAGATACACCTGGAAAAAAATCTGCGGAGTTTCGTAAGGCTTTAACATGCGCCGACACTTTGCTTTCCTTTATTGAACCCGGCGCTCAGGTAGAAATCAACACGCTGTCACAGATGGTCAATGACGTTAAAACAGCACAGTCAGCCTTAAACCCTACAATGCAGCCCTGGATAGTGCTTAACCGCTGTTCAACAGACCCCCGCGATCAGGATGCCTCAGAGCTTCGGCAGTTACTAAATGATGATCCCGATTGGCTGCCAGTAACCCGCCAGCGCCTTTATTCACGCAAATCCTACAAGCAGGCATATAACGCAGGCCAAGGAGTACATGAGTATCAGGACAAAAGCGGCAATAAAGGACGGGGAGAAATAGAATGCTTGCTAAATGAGATCGGACTAATTTAGTAAGTATTATTACACACCATATATAGCTTGCACCAAAGGCTATCTAAGATAATAATGTGTATTATTACACACGATATATACGGGCTATTTCATGGCAAAGCTACCCAAGAAAATTACCACTAACGAAACAACAGAAAAGACAACGCTGCGTCATTTCATTAGTACCGCCACGCATAAGCCAGCAACAGCATCAGCAGTGACACGTATAAACCTGACAGTGACACATGAAGATTTAGTGAAGACAACGGAGTTTCAACAAGAGGGCGCGATTAGTCGCGCTGACGTATTCAGGGCTGCATTAGTAGCGCTTGATGATATGCCTAAAGAAGCGCGTCAGACTTTGTTTGATGAAATACGCAAGACCAGCCCCAAAGCAGGAAGACCACCAGTTAATAAATAGTGTGTAAATATACACACTATTATTAAGGCGCGGTGAGGCTGCAACCTCACCGCTATTAACAACAATCGACCCCAATTTGAGAGAGAACCGATTAATGTCAAAAGTATATTACAGTACACCCAGTACGCTTGCCAACGAAGGGCGCAACAAGGTAGAGAAACAACCTACGCTCAAAGCCATCATGTACCGATCCGTAGATGAGTATGAAAAGCTGCTTGAAGCCAAGCCGCATTTTGCAGAAGGTCTAACAGGGTTGATGAGTACCCTAGTCGCGCATGAATGCCGGAGTATTGGATTTTAGTAAGAGCAGAACGGCGAGAGGCAGCCAAACTCGTTTGGCTGTCGGTGTCGGCGTTGAGCAACCGAGATAGGCGAGGGCGGTAGTAAGCCCTTGAGGAGCCGCTAAGCAGTTTATTAGCGGCTTTTTTATGGCGGGTTAACGTGGTGGAAACTCAAAAGACAGCTTGCCCGTCTTTTTGTCAGCCAGGCAAACAAATGCAGAAAAAGTTTTGCCCGTTTTAGTGCTAGTGAATCCTTTAATCTCGCTACTTTTTCCTTTCTTAATCAATGTTTGAACCTGCGTTTTGGTAAGTGCTTTACCTGCTAACGTTATCCATATTTTGAAAGCACATCCGCTACAACTGAATGTTTTAGGGGTAACAATAATTTCCCGACCACAGGCAGGGCAGGGAACGTCGAGACGTTCGCGCCGGTTGTCAGCTTGCGCACCGGATTGAGTACTGGTCACAAGAGCCGCCAGGTTACTTACATCGATGTTTTTAAGCTGGTCAGCTATAAACAACTCCAGCTCATCCAGGAAAGCAGCACATGTTAGTTGCCCTTTTTCAATCTGCTGCTGCTGCTCATGCCAAAGTGCTGTCATGTCTGGTTCATAGGCGATAGGGGGAAGGGCGGCAATAAAGCTGATCCCCAGCTCAGTGGGAATGAGTTTGTTCTTTTCTATCGTGTAATATCCCCGCTTTTCGAGCGTTTCAAACATACTTCCTCGTGTAGCTGGCGTTCCTATTCCACCATTTTCGCCTTCCGCTGCATTTTTATCCCGACTTATCAGCAGCGCCTTAATACGGGGATCTTTGACGTATCGCGCTACACGCTGTAAATCTTCGAGCAATGACGCAATGGTATAGAGCGGCTGCGGCTTTGTTTTCTTAGGCGAAACCGTTACAGCGTCACAATGTCCAGTATCGGATTGTTGAAGAGACGATAAACGGTTAAACAAAATATCGGATTCATCATCCGCATCATCGGTATTTATGACTTCAATTTCCTTTGTTTCTTCAACAAGTGAAGTCCATCCAGGAAAGGTTGTCATACGCGCACTTGCCCTGAATGCGTACCCGGCAATGCCAAAATCTACCGTCGCCTGTTTCCATTTTTTTTCTGGCAGAAACTGGCACAGATACTGCTTTGCAATAGCCGTATAAACCGTTAGCTCATCACGGCTCATTTTTGCAATGTCGGGGCATGTGTCAGTAGGGATAATTGCTGTGTGAGCAGTAACCTTATTGTCATTGAAGGCGCGGCTTTTAAGGCTGCTATCAAGTGAGGAAACAACATCGGCAGAGAACCGATTATTGAGGACGCTACAAATCGCCTGAAGCGTTTTAGGCGCATCGTTGAACTGTTCTGTTGAAAGATAGCGGCAATCAGACCGGTTGTAGGTGATCGCTTTATGATTATCACGCAGCGACTGAGTTACAGCTAAGGTAGTTTCGGCACTCAGTCCATTTTCACGGTTCATCTTTACTTGGAGATCAAGAAGAGAGAAGGGCAGCGGTGCCGGTGTCGTTTTATCTTCAACTTTGACCAGGCTTACCGTGGCTGCTTTGCCGGTAGCAGTCTCAGCTACAACAGCAGCATAGTTTTTATCGGTAATTCTCTTTTTGTCATCAACTGGCGCATCGTCAGGAACAATGAAACGAGCAGGTATATTGCCTCCTTCAATTTCAACTCCTGCGCTTACCTGGTAGTAGTAAGCCTCTGCATGGTTTTTAAACGCCTCATAACGCCGAACAATCAGGCCAAGGATTACAGTCTGAACGCGGCCAACTGAAAGCACTCCGCTAAATCCTTTCTTCTGTGCCGCCAGTGTATAACCGCGAGTCATGTTGAACCCATAAAGTTGATCAGCAACGCTTCTTGCGAGAGCACTTTGCGAAAGCCCATAAAATTCGCTGTTGTCACGCAGGTTAGCCAAGGCCCGTTTTGCTTTTTCGGTATTCAGGTCGTTAATCAGAACACGCTTAACTGGTTTTTTATTTCCGGTATAAGTGAGAATTTCGTCAATCAGAAGCTGGCCTTCTGCATCTGGATCGCCTGCATGGATAATCTCTGTAGCTTTCTGCATCAGTGATACAACGGTTTTGAATTGATTAGCGGTTCGGGCAATGGGCTGGTAACGATGAGGGCGAAGCTGTAACGGCAAATGCGCTACATTCCATTTAGCATAATCGGGGTTGTGGCTTTCAGGGGGCACCAGTTCCAAGAGGTGCCCCGATCCCCAAGTAACAACGTCATTTCCACACTCAATATAGCCACCACGATTAACGCCGTTGCCTAGTGCCTGCGCGATAACTTCACCTAAACCTTTCTTCTCAGCAATGAAAAGTCTCATATAAAAGTCCTCAATTGAAAAAGCCGGTCTAAGACCGGCTTTGAAGTAAAATTAATAATCAAAAATCAGCGGCTTCGAGTTCTGCCAGCGTGTAAAAATTGAATATATCTCTGTGCTTCTGCTCTACAGTTACCTTTGAGCTATTGACGCTTAAAACTTTTATTGCATCGAAATACTTCTTAAGAAGTAGCTTTTTCTGCTCATCCGGTAAAACGTAAATGACACTAAACCAGTTTTGCGCAGTTCTCGCCATTAAATGACTAATCATGATTTGCGTATATCGAGCGGGGGTTTTTAGATATCTCTCTGTTTCAATGGCAACAACTGTTCCATTTTTCAGCTTTATCAAACCATCAGGCCGATGCTTAACTTTTGGAAACCGAGTAAGAAATGTTCGCCTGTCGCCATTGATCCACTCTGTTGCAGATTTTTCCTCAAGGATAAGCCTGACATTTTGATTGAAAAGGTGGTGCTCAAGCCCCCACCCTTTAATTTTACTTGGTTCAAACCACGGAGGAACGGTTTCATCCTCTGGTCTGATAACCATCGACAACCCTTCACGGGTTATTCCCCACAGCGGTAACTCACCGAGAAGGCTGGTAAACACATACTTTTGGATAAGCCCCATATTGACCATTTTATTAGTCAATGAATAAAAAGATTTAGTGTCCTTGAAAGAAAAGAGCCGCATGATGTTTTTTCTGTCGGTATATGTTTCCTCTTTTAGAAACTCCAGAAAAAGTCTTATCTTTTCATGACTCCGGTCTTTTCTTGTTTTGTAATCACTTATCAGTTGTTCATTCATCAGCTATCTACCTTAAAAAACACGTCGTCTTCTTCCGTTAGCTTAAAAGCCGCAAAATCATCATCAGAGTCATCACGATTTTTCTGGTTATCGTCTTCAACCTCTTGAACAGGATTTTCATCTAAAGGCACTAAAGGAGGTGTTTCGGAAAAATTTATTACCGGTGTAATTTCGGTCTGTTTTTTCTCATCAGCCTCAAAAATAACAAGTGCTCTTTTAGAAACTTTAATAGGCGAAATCATTGATGCGCGGGGAAGATGTTTGTTAGTAAAAATGAAGCTAACAAAATCCGGCAGATTCAAAAGCATGTTTGTATCCACATAAAATCTTTCTGACTGTTTTATCATCCTGTCTCCTTCGACAGACTCTACCAAAACAGCATTGGTTTTTACTTTTCTAGATTCATCATCAACTAAAATAGAGCCGCTCATTTCAGCAACCCATTTTGCAGTAGCCGGATCTTGTACCCTGTACACAAGTTTAAATTTTGTGTTTTCTACTACTGCGCCAATCACAGCTTTGGGTTTTAAGTCGGCAGGGCAGTCTTCCAAATCACCTAAAGATTGGTGAGCCATAATTATATGAACACCTTTATCACGCGCAGCTCCCAGGCCTTCTAATGCTGGACGGGAAAGATGATATTTTAGCTCGTCGAGAAAAATAGCTATTGGCCGAGGCTTACTTTTTATTCTATCCCTCGCCTCTGCTATCTGTAAAAGCCTCACCAATATCATCCTCTGTGCTGAGATGATTTTTGGATTGCGCATAGATCCTATAATGTAAACGCAGCCACCGTTATCAAAAGTGTCTTTTAATGATAAGCCACCTCGCGCATTCACTGAATTGAGTAATGAAATCTCTTCCATCTTGGCATGAAAATTTGCAACATCCTCCTGAATACTCCTTATATATTCAGTATTGAACAAATCTCTTAGCGTCATGCCACTCTCATAAAGCTCAGAAACATGCCTTGATGCTCTTCTATCGCCAAGTCTATAAAAGTCTGCACCCTCTCCCTTTTCAGCAAGTGAAAACCCAGCGTTCAATAATTCTTCAAGAGTTTCAGAGTTAGTGCCTTCTAATAAATCCACCTGGTATTTTTTAGACCTTAGATCAATTAAGGCAAATGGTTTGCCAGCCGCACGGCATGCCTCCCTGTACAAATGGGGCGCCCATTCATCATCCTTTGGATCAAGAACAAAAACCCCTTCATCTGCAATTATGCTTTGATAAAGTAATATTGCTGTCGCCACACCTTTACCAGCACCTGTAGTGCCTATTATGTCGGCGTGCTGTTTTTGCCAATCCTCAAGCGGTATATATTGAGGCTTTTCAGCATCGTTAAGCCCTATAAAAACACCTTTTGACAAGTCAATATATTGCAGAGGATCGTATTTGATAGTCACAGGCAACAAGTCTTTAATTTTCCTGACATCAGTTCTTACATCACGTTCTAATTTAGTTTTTTTAATAGCTTTATGTTTAATATTCTGTATTTCCGGCTCAATAAACCTTCTCAGGCAAAGATGAATAAAAAAACCTATTAGAGTGCAGACAATCAGCATAGACCAGAGCAAAAAACTTGTTATTTCCTTATTCTGCAAATTAGGAAGCAAATAACCCAACAAGTAAAACGTTAAAGGTGAAATGCTACCAAAAATAAAACAACACAACGTAAATAGATTAAGAAACTTTCGCCATACAGGAGCATCCTGCCTTTCCTGTTGTGTGAGATTAAACATAAAAGGCAAAAGCAAGCCCGCGATAATTGCCAACACAACACAATAGCTTTTAGTCCATATAAGCGCATCACTGACATTTAACGCCATACTGTTGAGTGCGTTTAATAATTTGTGCATTTTGATCCATCATCCTCGCTATGATTCGCCCCCTTCTTTCGCCCTGCGTAGTCGCCCCATAGGTAGGGGCGACCTCGCAGGGCGAAAGCAGCGGGCACTAAAGACTTGAGCGCAAGCGCTCAGCGTTGCCGGTCAGTGACCGTCAACACAACGGCAAGTGCTGCTACGCAAGGGCTGGACGCCCTTTCTTCGCTGCACTGGTTGCGCAATGGCGGGCTGAACGCCCACCAAAGCTACACAAGGTCAAAGGCGGCACACCGTCGCGCGCTACGCACGACCAACCCCTTTAAGACGCCGTTTTTACCCTCTTTATTTCCTGTATTCGTTCCTCATCCAGAAAA
>NZ_ACLQ01000016.1 GCF_000174755.1 Capnocytophaga gingivalis ATCC 33624 | reverse complement strand
AAGTATACAATCTGATAATCAAAAAATTAATCAAGAATAACCTCCAAAAGAGATAGATTCTCAAGTACAAAGAGAAGTTGGCTCAAAAACTTCAGAAAATGGAGTTTGAGACAGGCGAACTATACTATGAAGATACCTAAAATGCTATTCCCTCATCTCTTTTTTGTTCAAATATTGTTTTTATGGATTATATCTTCCAAAATTGAATAAAATATTAGAAAAACTTGAATATTTATACTCTATAAAATTTGCAGTATAAAAAAGAGGCTATCCTTTTCGGACAGCCTCATTCATTTTTATTTAAAGAGCTCCTTCGCATCGATGGCTTGTCGCTGTTTCTCGGTAGCATACTGCCATTGGTATTTGGTAAATCCAAAAAGTCCAGAGATGATATTGGAGGGGAAGGTAACAATAGCATCATTATAGTCGGTGATGGAGGCACTCAGATAGCGCCTACCCGCCGAGATCTGTTCTTCACAGTCTGAAAAAGCACGTTGCAACTGTATGAACTGGGTATTAGCCTTGAGTTCGGGATATTCTTCAGCACGTGCCATGAAATTCATCAGTACCTTTTTGCCCTGTTCGGGTTGCAGATAGGGATTTTGTTTCTCAGTAACAGTAGGGGAGCGCAATTCTGTAATCTGAGTAAGCGTTTCTTGCTCATACTGCATATACTGTTTGGTAGTTTCGATAAGATTCGGAATAAGCTCTGCTCGCTGGATAAAAAGAGAATCCAAGGAGGAGATGGCGTTCTGTATCTGGTTACGACGCGTAGAAAGCCTGTTGAAGGCCATCACTACATATAGGACTACGAGTACTCCTATACCACATAGAATGTAAGTTACCATAAAGAGTTTTGAGTTTTAAGTTGTCAGGAACAGACCTCTACTGATTGCTGAGTTTCAGTGTATCTATCATTTGTAATTGTTCGACAAGTTCTTCGTATACCTCGGTCACCAAGTTGAGATCTATCTTTTGGAAGAGCGCACCGATGGGGCTATCTACCGAGCTCAGTACATTTCCACGATTGGTAGCGATGACGATATTGTCGGTATTGATAGCGATATATACTTGTCCTTTGTAGCGCTCATTGAGCTTTTTGAGGCGCTCCATGAAAGCAGGAGTAAGTACATAGCGGGCAGTGACTTGGTCGTCGCAGTATACCTCGAACATCTTCTGAAATTCGGGGTCTTCCAAGCGAATGCGCTCGCCCCCTGTGTTGAGGTAAGCGGCTATATCATTATCATTGAGCGTGCCAAAGAAACTCTTGACAGGGTGGATTACAATAGGGTGCTCAAAGGTCTTGGGTGAGCGAGCCACAAAGTAATTCCCATAGAAAGCCACATCATCGGGTTGTTTTTCTTGGCGGATGGTAGGGCGATAAGTGAGAGTAAGGTTACAGGACTGGAAAGGGATGCCTTTGTAGCGCCCTATGATCTGGTCGCCGCCAGTAAGGTCATAGCGTTCTTGACGGAAAAGGAAAGAAGCCAAGAGATCCCCTATGCCTATATGTCCCTTTTCTATATATTGAAAATCAGGACTGATGTAGTGCACTATACGGCTAAAAATCTTTGTCTTGAGCTGGGTGTAATCCTCTGTGCCTGCCAATTTCTTTTTGGCATGTTGCATAGAAAGGAAACTGTATAAAAAGCCAAAAACAGCGAAGCCAATGATGAAATACAGTACACTTGTCTGAGAGGAGAAATTGATCACTCCTGTAAAGACTAAGATCATCATCACCACTACAAAAGCTATAGCGATGATCGTCTGCCCCTTGAACATACTTTGGTTGGTACTACGAGCCTTCTCCATAGAGGCGAGGGTAGGGGCTAATTCCTTCTGGGCGAAGGAGCGGAACTCTGAAACAGGTTTTAGGGTGATAGGATCCTTATCAACCTCACTTTTCTCAGCAGCCTTGTCAAATAGGGAGTTGGCCTGTGGCTTGTTATAGAGTTCGTACATTACTTCCTTGTAAGCTCCGTCATCGGCTCCTGTAAGTACGCGCTTGATCTCAGCCGAACCGGCACGGTAATGAACAGGGAGCAAGTAGTTCTTGTTCTTGATCGTCACCCCAAGGTAGGAGATAGGATCCATATTGATACGAGAGCGCTTGCCAAAAGGAATCACGGTGAGGTAGTCATCTGTCTCACTTGTGATACGGCATTCTTCTCCTTGGGCGATTAAGGAGAAGGCCTCTTCCACTTGTTCCCTGCGCTTGAAGATTTTCCATACTCGCACAACAGGGTAGCCTATGGTCAGAAGCAAGGCTAAGGGCAGTATGAATTTTACATAAGTAGGTACATTGGTAACCTGTTGGGAGAGGATAGGTAGGAGGTATTTCACGCCTAAGAAAATTCCTATAAGTACGAGTACCCCGACGATGATAAGGTTCCTCAAGGTAATACGCTTTTCTCTTCCTGCCTCATAGAGGACAGATGCTTTAGCTTCGGATAGGGTCATAATAAGTTTTGAGTTTTGAGTTTTGAGTTTTTGAGTTTTGAGTTATTCCAGAGATTCTTGTTTAGAACTTCTGAAATGTTGTATTTCTATTGAATTGTCTTCTTTTAGCTGAAAATATATTAGGAATCTTCCTTTTAAAATAGGTCTTACATACAAGTTTAGTTTTTCAATATATCTTCCCATGAAATAAGGGTTATTTGAGAGTTCTTGTAATAGGGATTTTATCTCCTCAATGATTTTATCTGAATATAACGGACTTCCATTATGGACTTCCCAATATTCAAGTGTTTCTAAAAGATTATCTTTTGCTTTGGGAGACCAAATTATTTCCATCCTTTCTTTCTTTTTTCTTCTATTTCTTTGAAAACATCTTCATTTTTTATTCCTAATCCCATTTTTAGTTGTTCTCTAGATATAGTAATCTCTTTAATGTCTTCTTCTGTAAGTAGATCATCTCCCATTTCATATGATCTTACTATATCCAACATTTGATGGTATTGGTCTATGGGCAATACAGCATATATAGTGTTTCCTTGTTTGTCTGTAAGGAAATGTGGTTCTGAGGGTGATAAAGTAGTGGTAGTCATAGTGCCTTAATTTAAGTTCTGTACATTTCTATCTAAATATGTCGCAAATGTACAAAAATAAAAACAAATGACAAATAACAAATAAAATACTTTTATAGAATCTGTCATTTGTCATTGGTCATTAGTCACTATTTTAGTATCCATCAATGGCTCTAATAACCATTTTATAGCGGTCATAGTCCGCCCCAGAGACCACTTTCACAGGAGTAACCCCTCTGAAATCTGATGGAGAGAAATACTTCATCAAGAGGAGATAGAAGGTTTTATTCTGTGTATCTTCATAGACATACATCTGTAGAGGTTGGTTGTTCTTGGAAGGTAGGTTCGCTAGCTCTTGGTAGTTGCCTTGTTCTAAAAGGCGGGAAAGCTCTTCCACGGTGGTGTGTCCAGAATCAAATTTCTTATGTCCTTTTTGTTTGATCTTGGTTTGGGTTTGCTTGTTGTAATAATCAGAAGCAAGGAATAAACTAATCCCTGCAAAGCCCATACCAATCCAAGCGATGACACGCCATATCCATAGCTCGCCCACAGGGATAAGGTCAGGCTTTATCATCAGTACCAAGCAAACCGCAAAGAGTAGCCCATAGGTGGATTTTTTTGCTACATCTGCTTTGAGGACAAATTGTTCTGGGTGAGCCTGAAAGTAGGCTGCCATGTTTTGTGGAATCTCAGTATTCATTATTTAAAGGTTTTATGTTATACAGAGCAAAGATATAATAATTTTAGCATTTATAAGCAAAAGAATCAATATTTGCGTGAGATGGGTAGATATCCGCTTATAAATAAGAAAAAAGCGAGTCACTCGCTTTTCATTAACCACTGCTGTACCAGCTCCCTGCGGCGTTCGGCCACAGGAATATGTTCGCCTGTGGTCAGTTCTAAAATGCCTTCTTTGTAATACTTTCGCACGTAACGAGCATTGACCAAATAGGATTGGTGGCAGCGTATAAACTGTGAGGCGGGCAAAAGCGCTTCGTATACTTTGAGTACCTTGCTGATTAGGATTGTCTCCCCACTTTCGAGGCAGAATGTTGTATAGCCCTTATCGCTCTGTAAATAGAGAATACTGGCTAAGGGAATCAGTTCTATCCCCTCGGCAGTCCTTATAGAGAGCCGCTCAAATCCCTGTTGCTGGGCGTGATAGTTCTGGGCATACGCCCATACGAATGCTGCCCACTGCTCCTTACACACCCCAGAGAATCCGAGGGCAGTGTACTGAGGAATTGGTCTATCTTTTTAGTTATTTCTTCTAAAGAGGGCTTAGTCATTAGGGAGTAATTACTTGTCATTAGCTAAGTCCTGTAATGATTCCATCATCATCAATATCCATACCCTCGGCTGCAGGGACACTTGGAAGGCCAGGCATACGAACAGTGTCTCCTAAGATAGGGATGATAAAGCCAGCGCCTGAGGCAAACTCGAACTCACGGACAGTTACCTCGAAGTCGGTCGGGCGTGCCAGTTTCTTTTCGTCATCGCTGAGCGACTTAGGGGTCTTGACCATACAGATAGGGAGCTTATCGAACCCTAATTTGTTGATCTGCTTGAGTTGGCTTAGGGCTGTTGTGCTATAGTTTACCCCTTTAGCTCCATAGATGCGAGTGGCTACCGTTTTTATTTTTTCCTCTACCGAAGCGGCATGGTCGTATAGAGGAGTGAAATGGCTTTCCCCGCTCTCGGCTATGGCTACCACCGCACGGGCAAGCTCTTGGGTGCCTGCGCCTCCTTCGCTAAAGCCACGGCTGACAATGGCCTCTACCCCTCGCTCCTTGCAGAAGGCTTGGATATAGGCAATTTCCTCCTGGCTGTCATGCGGGAAGTGGTTGATGGCCACTACCGCCTTCAGACCAAAGCACTGTACGTTTTCTATATGTTTTTCTAAGTTGGCAATACCTTTCTTCACTCGTTCTAAGGAAGGAGTGTTGTACTCTTCCTTAGTAGCTCCTCCATGGTGGCGTAGAGCGCGTATGGTAGCGACAATAACTACCGCATTGGGGGCGAGTCCAGCTGATACACACTTGATATTGAGAAACTTCTCGGCGCCGAGGTCAGCCCCGAAACCTGCTTCGGTAACTACATATTCGCCTAAGGAAAGCCCCATTTTGGTAGCTACTACCGTATTGGTACCTTGGGCGATACTGGCAAAAGGTCCTCCATGGAGGATGGCAGGGTTGTTCTCAAGGGTTTGTACCAGATTGGGTTTGATAGCTTCCTTGAGCAGCAATGCCATAGCACCTACGACCTTAAGATCACGTGCAAAAACAGGAGTGCCATCATATTTTTTCCCTACGTAGATATTGCCTAAGCGGCGCTTGAGGTCGGAAAAGTTCTCCGCTAAGCAGAGAATAGCCATGATTTCGGAAGCAGGGGTAATATTGAACCCATCTTCGCGAGGAATCCCATGAGTAGTGCCTCCTAAGCCTACGATAATGTGGCGTAGGGCACGGTCGTTCATATCCATCACACGCTTCCAGACTACTGTACGTGGATCTATACCTAAGGAGTGTGTTTTGCTCTGTATATTATTGTCTATGACAGCCGCCAAGAGGTTATTGGCGCGCTCGATAGCGGCAAAATCGCCCGTGAAGTGTAGGTTAATATCCTCCATAGGCACTACTTGGGAGTAACCACCCCCAGCGGCACCCCCCTTGATACCGAATACAGGGCCTAAGGAAGGTTCCCGAAGTACAGCGATGGCCTTTTTGCCGATTTTGTTGAGCCCCTCGGTAAGACCGATGCTCACAGTAGTCTTGCCTTCTCCGGCGGGAGTAGGGGTAATGGCAGTAACCAAGATGAGCTTGTTTTGGGCAATCTTCTTAGGGTCTATCAAGGACAAAGGCAGCTTGGCCTTGTATTTTCCATAAGGGTCAAGGTCATCTTCTGTGATGTTTAATTTTTTAGCTATCTCTCTGATAGGTAGCATTTTGGCTTGTTGCGCTATGGCAAGGTCGGTTGGGAAACTCATTTTGTTTGGATTGAAAGGACAAAAATACAAAATTTAATAACAAATGACAAAAGACTAATAACAAATTTCGGTGCTTAGTCATCAGTTTTTGATTTTCGGTTATTAGAGACTAATGAGAGAAAACTGATGACTAATTTTGCTATTTTTTATAGTTATTCGTTAAAAGGATTTATCTCCGAAAGAGTAGGTTAGTTTGGGGCTAATGTCTAAAAGTCAGCCAGATATAATCAAAAAGATACTTTCTGTCATTATGCTTTCCTCGGTGTTTCTTTTTCTTAGCCAAATTCAGTACATATCTATCAGACGTATCAGGATTGAAATAGAAAGCACCTTTTTTATCAGTACGAACGGTAACACTTTTATCTACTGAAAAGTCAAAGGTAACATTCTCTTCCTTTAGGCCACGTTTTTTATAGAAAGCCTTGTACTTCTGCCCTTCCTTTTCAGCAGGAACTATTCCCAACCGGAAGAAAGACTTATCCCCCATAATAATTGTCTCTTTAAGCGGATGCGTACTCACATAAGCAACGGATTGGTATCTCAATCGCATTCGTTTGTACACCTTAGCGACTAGATGGTTGATGCTGAGTGTATAGACACCCTCTTCTTCTACCTTGAAATTCGCATAATAATATAATTCGGCCTGCTTCTTCTCTAGAGTGACCACCTTTCCTGAAGGAGATATTAGTAAAAGCGAAAGCGTATTCAAATCCGAATACCACCTTTCAGTAGGTGTAGGTTTGTTCGTTTCATTAGGTTCACCAAAAAATACCCGTACTTCATGCCAATCACCTACCTTTGCCTCTGTATTGGTCTCAATCCAAATAGCGTGTGCATTAGATGGCACTGTTAATAACCAAAACAGTGCAGTCCACAAATATTTCATATTAAAAATTCTCATCATTACTTATCTTATATCTAAAACTTGGATAACCTCCTTTTAATCTTTCATTTACATAATCATAGAACTGAATTTTTACAAACTTACCTTCAGCTGTTTTTAGGAGGTAAACTTCATTCCGGTTTTTATACTTTCCTCCACTTATATAAGTTACATATAGCGAAGCTTCTTGTGAAAAACTACCTTCTTTCTTGGTTTCAACATTCTTAATGATGTCCCAGCCGTTTAGGGTTCCTATTGCATCCTCTTTGTAGCCAGAGGGCGAGGCGTAAACCACCTTATTCCAATCCGTTTTTTTAGTGTTAATAGCTCCTCCTTTTCCCTTTCCCGATGTGCCACTATTGGTCTTTATATACCAACGTTGAAAAGCAATGTCCCAGCTAAGGTCTGTTTCTGGAGAACTCACCTCTACCACAGCACCTTTTTCGAATGAGTAATATACCCATTTCTGATACGATGTTGCATTTAACATTTTTACATCTTTCGTGACTGATAAGATTGTTTCCTCTCCCTTTTCTTTCTCACAGGCAGTCAAGCTCAATCCACCTACCACTGATAAAATAAATACTTTATAATTCATACTTTGTTATTTTTCGGCAAAGGTACAAATTATTTTTAGATTGAACTAAAATAAATTTATTATTTTTAAATATAGCTGTTTTATCTATTCAATATTATATTTGTTTAGTAATATATCTATTTGATTGTTAGGTTTCTATGTCTCAGCGTAATCCGTTTGAAATTTTTTCTTTACTAAATAATTTAGGTTTATCATTCCTTTTTCAACAAATTTAGAAAGTGGGGAAAATTCTATGCTTTTGTGTGCTGCATATCAGGCTGAAAATTAACCTTTTTACCGTTTAAAAAAGATTTCTAACAATTAATGTAAAAAATACATCTAACCATTTGGTTAATCCAAATATTTCCATAGGGGTCTATATCATCTTCGGAGATATTTAACTTTTTCGCTATCTCTCTAATAGGTAGCATGTGGGCTTGTTGCGCAATGGCAAGGTCAGTAGGGAAAGTCATTTTATGTGTATTGAAAAAACAAATATACAAAATAAAATTGATAATTATTAATGGTTAATTGTTAATTTCAAAAAGCAATGGATAGGGAAGTGAAAAGAAAAACTCTCTTTTTGAAATAAGTAAAATGATTACTATATCTAACCCATTGTAAAACGAAAATGAATAGAGACTTTATTCTCCCAACTATGCGATCAATTTATGATAAAACGTAATCATATAAAATAAATTTAAGCTCTTAAAATACTAATATTCAGTGGGGTAAAATCTCCAACATAGAATAAGATATTATATAGAGAAACACATAATCTAATAATCTAAAAGCCTCAATCATTGGAAAAGCACAATGGGTGTTTTTAATATCTTACACTTAGCCTTGACAATATTACCCGATACTTCACCTGAGTACGGGTCTTCTTTAAGTCCATACTTGATTTTTGTAAGGTCCTGTAGGACTACTATCATAATGGCAATAACTTCTTCATCGATTTCTTTTGGTAGTTTTGTGTAGATAAATTTTACTATTTCGTCTTTTGTTTCTTTGTGTCTGAAGAATATCTGACGCATAGCAGAGATTGTGAATCCCCTCAAGATATCGACTTGTTCAGATTGATAATGTACTTTTAGAATATTAATTGTTTCTGTGTCGCCTAACCAGCCACAAACAACTATGGCTTTGTATCTCACTTCCTGATCTTCATTTTTAAGGAAAGGGATAATTGAGGGTAAATACTTCCTGTCATGTGTCAGTCCTATGATGTGAATGATGTTGGATCTAATAAGGTTATCAGTTTCACTGTCTAATTTTTTTAATAAGAAAGATAGCCCTTCGTCTCCTCTTTTTAAAAATCCATTACCTAAGATTCTTTTCAAATCACTATTGTCACACTCATTAAAATAAGCAAAATGACGCTCCATTCCTATCTCAGAATGATCTGCTAATAAGATATTCAGAAAATCATTATGCACTTTAAAACTGTCAGTTTCTAAGGCTTTATTATAAACAGATAAAAATTCTTCGTGATTCATAATCATATCAATACTATTTTTTAATTTTAGGCTTGTTTGCTAGATCGTATTGGTGATATTGGTCACCACATATTTTATGTCTTGCTCTATGAGCATCTTTTGGCTGTGTCTTCATATTATCCGCAACATCAGTTTCAGTTTTACCTTCTTTCGTACTTTTGTTCCATATATTATATGCAAAAGAGTTTTGCAGAGGTCCTAATATAAAAATCCTATTTCTATCCAAGAGTCCAAAAAACTCCAAAAATCTATGCCTAGCTTAGGACGATTATTTGTCCACCAGACAAGTGACTTAGGGTTTGCAGCATTTTCTGTATTAATACAAAGGAAACCACCACCACCATTATGAAAAACATAGTAGGTTTTTGACAATTCTACAGACTGTAATATCTCCTGAGGAAGTCCCCATTCTGATTCATCTAGAAACTGTATTTTCTCTATGGGAAGTAGTCCTAATCCACCGCTAATACTTTCAAACCAACCATTGTGGATATGCATATAGAACTCACGCAGTTTTTCAGGAAGAATAGCAATTTTAGTATCTGAACTCGGATAGTTACCCACGTATACAATATAATCATCATCAATAACAAACAGATAAACCATCTTTACTTGGTTATAATGTGATATGACAAATATATCATCAAGATACTCTTCAAATATCGCCATCGTCTTAGGAAGAAGGAAGTTAAAAGACTTCCAATAATTCAGCATGAGCTCTTTACGTATTTTTTTACTATCTTCCTTTAGGATAAAGTGCCAGTCCTTAGGGACAGATATATAATCACAAGCTGATAAAATCCTTGCCTCATATAATCCATTAGATTCTAAGATATTCTTAATGTCCATCTTCTAAAAAGTTATTAATTTGTTCCTGTAATTTCTTATCTTGGCTCCTCTGATTTCTTAGTCATTGTTTTTCTAAAATTATCATTTACCTTTATTCTATTTTTTTATATTTGTTCTAGTCTTCATATGACAATTTGCTTTCTAGTTTTCATTGTCCTCAATCTTCAGATTATAGACCTAGACAAAGAAATATTCTTTGCACCGCGATTAAATACCTCTATTCGTTTGTCGCGTGGAATTCGCTCCAGTATCTTCGCTAGCTTGGTAATCTGATTTATTCTTTCTTCCTTACCCATATTTTTTAATCTGATAAATCTATAAATTTACCAACAGCTTGTCCTATTATGTCTATATACGACTTTACATCTACTACTTGCAGATTTTTGCTGGATGCTTTGCCTCCCAATGCCAAGGCTGGGACATAGCCATAGCACTGACCATATTGCAAAGTAGGTAACTCTCCCTTAATATTTAAATAAGGTCGGGAGTCAAAATATTCCTTGTCTATAATAGCCGTTTCATCTCCTAAAGTAAAGTTTAAAAGAAAATCCATATCACCTAAGATTTCGCTTGTACACTTTCTTATATTTATAAACAAGATTCTATTTCCCTCATCAGATGAAATCGTCCAATTATCATTACCTTCCCATATTAACAAATCTCCTAAAGCCGTAACAACAAATACGATAGAAGGTTCTAACAACTTATCAATGTAATCGAATACAAATTCGTACTCATCAGGATCAACAAACTGTATAAAACCATCTTCATAAATACCATAGCCCATATTTTGCCAGATGGTTAATAGTTCTTCAGGAAGTACGCCTTTATATTTATTGATTGTATTAATAGAAACATTGCTATACTTGGTATAGTTATTTTTATTTCTTTCTTCAAATGTTAATCGTGCCATAATCTTATCTTTTTATTATTCAGAACTTAAAACAAATCTACAACCATCATTGCATTGTCAGGGATCTCTACTATTACCTGTTGTGCATTCTGATTTTAAAAAATAAAAGTTGTTCGTTGGATTGAAAAATTGTATATTTTATGGAATTTCAAATAATTAATATAACAAATAACTTGGAACAAAGTTACAAAAAAATCTTGAAGTATTATCAAAATTCTTTTGGAAATAAACTTTAAAATTATCAAAGGAGGACACCTAAGATATATGATTTATAAGTAGTTAGTTTAGGCCTAACCGTTATTCTTCTTTTACCTTGCTATTCTTTAGGATATGACAATACAGAAAACTATTCGCTAATTAGTAAAAAAAATCATTAACCATTTGGTTAATCCAAATATTTAATGTACCTTTGCCCCCGAAATCAAACAACAATGAGTAACACTAAAGACACATCCACTGAAGATCGCATCAAAGCGGCGGCTCGCAAGGTCTTTCACCAGAAGGGCTATGCAGGCACTCGCACCCGTGATATTGCCGAGGAAGCAGGTATCAATCACGCGATGCTCAACTATTATTTCCGTAGCAAGGAAAAGCTATTTGGCATTGTGATGATGGAAACAATGGGACAATTCTTTAAAGGTGTAGGTGTTATCCTCAATGATGAAAGTACCTCTTTAGAGGAGAAAATAGAGCAAGTAGTGGCTAACTATATCGATTTGCTCTTGGAAGAACCTGACCTGCCAACCTTTATACTGAATGAGGTGCGTCCTAACCCGCAATTCTTTGTAGAGCAAAGTCCTATAAGAGAAGTACTTACTAACTCGGCGCTCACCCGTCAATATGCTGAAGCTGTAGCCCGTGGCGAAATCAGCGAGCCTAACTTAATGCACGCTATTCTCAATGTCATTGGGTTGGTGATATTCCCTTTTGTTGCCAAGCCTATATTAAGTGCAATTACCAACCTACCCGAGGAACAGTATAAAGCCCTAATGCTCGAGCGAAAAACCCTTATCCCACAATGGATCAAAGGGATGTTGTTCCTCCCCAATCCCTCATAAGAGCAGGGCGTGAGGTAAAGCCCTCATAATAGAGGAGCCTATTTTGTTCTCAAAAGAATAGTTTATATTTTTTTACCCATATATTAACCATTTGGTTAAATTAAATGATTAAACTCTATTGTTAACCATTAATCATTAAAAAAATGCGATTATTTGTTTTATTCTTATTCCTTCCTGTAGTAGTCTTTGCTCAAGAGAGACTTACCTTGGAGCGTTGTTATGAGTTAGCCCGTGAGCACTACCCAACAGTACAGCAGTTGGACTTGATAGCCAAGAGTAAGGACTATACTTTGGCCAATGCCAACAAGGCTTACTTGCCACAAGTGAGTCTCTCAGCACAGGCTACTTACCAGTCCGAGACAATTGATTTTGCCCAGTCTATCGGGCGGTTACCACTACCTATAGCACTACCAGAGGTAAGCAAAGACCAATATAAAGTGGTAGGAGAGGTGAGCCAACTCCTCTATAATGGAGGAGCTACTCGTGCACAAAAAGAGCTTGCCAAAGCACAAAGTGCCGTACAAGCTCAGGCAGTGGAGACCCAGCTCTATGCCCTGAAGCAACGGGTGAGCAATCTCTATTTTGGGGTATTGCTTATAGAGGCACAACTGGCTCAAAACCAGTTGAACGCCGAAACCTTACAGTCACAATTGGAAAAAGCACAGGTGGCACTCAAGCACGGAACCACTCTGCCGAGCAATGTAGCGGAGCTCAAAGCGGAACTCTTACGCCTTGCGATGCAACGTACGGAATATGAAGCCACAAAAGGGATGTATCTGAAAATGCTTAGCACTTTTATAGGGAAAAACTTGCCTGAGGATACAGCCTTGCAACGCCCCGAGCCAAGGGTACTTAGCCGTAGCAATCACCGTCCTGAGCTCAGAGGCTTTGACCTGCGGCAGACAGTGTTAGATGCCCAAGAGCGACTACTTACCTCGGAGTACCTGCCTAAAATAGGACTTTTCTTTCAGGGAGCTTATGGTCGCCCTACACTGAACATCATCAAGAACGAGTTCGACTGGTATTATATAGCAGGGGTACGCTTGCAGTGGAATCTCAGTCCGCTCTATAGCCTCTCGAATAAGAAGCAGCTCCTACGCCTACAAGGGGAATCACTCTTGGCTGATCGCAAAGCATTCCTGATGAGCACTGAGCTCGATCTTATCCAGCAGGATACCCAGCTGAGCAAGCTCCAGCGCCTGATGGAGCAGGACAAAGAGAGCGCTAACCTACGCCACTCGGTAGCCAAAGCAGCCGAAGTACAATTGGACAATGGGGTGATTACTACCCACGAATACCTGCAGAAGGTCAATGCTTGGCACCTGGCACAGCAAACACTCCTATTGCATGAGATACAGCTGCTACAAGCCCAAGAACAACAACAATTAATCATAGGAAAATGAAAAAGATAACACTCATCACCGCCCTTGCAGCCCTTATCGCCTGCAACCATAAGAACAACTTCGATGCTTCAGGCAACTTTACTGCTGATGAAGTGATTGTTTCCGCCCAGCAAGCAGGACAACTCATCGCCTACGAGGTAGAAGAAGGCAAGACCCTCACCGAAGGACAAAAGGTGGGGCAAATCAATGTAGAAGTCCTCAAGCTCCAAAAAGAGCAGGTCGAGGCTACCATTTCTTCCCTCAAAGAGAAGACCCTAAACCCTGCCGACCAAGTAGCGCTCATCCGTAGCCAATACGAAGTACAGAAAGCACAACTCGAACAGCAGGAGCGTGAGCTTACCCGTGTGCGACAACTCGTGGCGGGAGGCGCTGCTACCCAAAAGCAATTGGACGACCTGACCGCCATAGTAGAGCAGCTCCACAAACAGCTTGCCGTTACCCAAAACCAACTAAGGGTAAGCCTTACTAATATCAATACGCAAAATCGTAATGTCATGAGCCAAGAAGCCCCCCTGCAGAAGAATGCCGAGGCGGTACAAGTGCAAATCAACCAAGGGGAGATTATTAACCCCATAGCGGGAACGGTGCTTGTCAATTACGCCCTCAAAGGGGAAATGCAGACTTTCGGCAAGCCATTGTATAAAATTGCCAATATGGAGACTCTTACTCTCAAAGCCTATATAACGGGGGATCAACTGCCCCAAATCAAGTTAGGACAGCAAGTTACCGTCCGTACCGATGCAGGAGAGGGAGCGCAACGCACTTATGGGGGGGGAATCACCTATATAGCCAGCAAGGCCGAGTTCACCCCCAAGACTATACAGACCAAATCCGAACGCGCCAATCTCGTCTATGCTATCAAAGTAAAGGTAAAAAACGATGGTTATTTAAAGATAGGAATGTATGGGGAAGTGGTGTTTTGAGTGAAGAGTGACTATTTTCAACATCTTTCCTTATTAGCTTTAGGTATATTCCTTTACACATATGAAATATGTATGGAAAAAAGAAATTGTATAGGAGAGGGTAGGGAGAAAAACAAAAAATTCGTATCTTTGTCATTAAGTAATAGCACAGAAGACAAAAGAGTAATTGAAAACATTGTTTTGAATTCGATCGCTTGTTCTATATGAGTAAAACAGCAAAATATGAAAAGTTATTATATATCTATTGTTCTCTTCTTTGTCTCTCTATGTGGGATAGCACAAACTGTAGACAGTATTAGGAATATACAAGAATTTGACAAGTTCGAAAAATATACCCACTTAGCAAAAGACAGTCTTGCCATCCAAAATATCGTAGCGCATCAGAAGTTTTTCCATTCTTCGCGACACTTTACCATAGAAAAAGGAGAGAAGGGAGAAGCTGAAGCTACACATAGACTTTTGATGTGGTCACTCTCGTCGGTATTATCTCAGAATAAAATATTGGTTCGCAACCCACAAGTACATTATTGTCTGACCAATCTTTATGTGTATACCAATACGGAACTTTTTTTCGATCACATCATTAACCTATATGTATTATCTTCGTTCTCATCAGCCAATAAGTCATTAATGAAGTTTGTACACTCTCTAAAGGATAAAGATTATATAGCATTCGACCCCATAATGAAAATGTCGCATGTTTGTTATATGTTTTGGCACGAAGAAAAACTCATAATGGTACTTGTTCCCTGTCGTGTAATCTCCTTTGCCAAAGATGTAAACGATAAGATTGTAGAAGTGGCAAAAGAAGCGTTGGAACGTTATTATAAGTAAGTATTTTTGTCATTAGGACATAAATGAAGGTAGGTAATAGATTCAAAAACAATGATGAAAAAACGTCTTTTATACCTAAGTATTGCGTTTTTATCCGCAGCCATACTCGCACTCGTTATAGTAGCAATGCGCTTACTATATACCAATTGTTGCGACTCAACTTTTGGGATAATCCTATCCAAAGTGGTTTTCATGGGAGCTTACCTCTTTTTTCCTTTATTTTTTATCTATCTGGTAATTGTAGAAATAAATATTAACTTTATGTACCAACACAGCCTTAGAAAGAGATTACACAAGCGCACAACCAGCTTCACCCTATCGCTCATCACCTTAGCACTCGTGCTCCTGAGCCTTCTCGCCCGCCTCTTTCTCTAAGATTAGTAACACAAAAATTGAATTAGTAACAATTATAAAGAAAATATGATACGTAATTATTTTTACCTTGTAGTGGGAGTGCTTTGCTTACTCTCTGCCGTTACTCACGAGATGAACGGCTTTGCAGCTGTTTTCCCTGCCTTATCAAACACCAACATCGATGCTGAAAGTAGGGTAACATTCAATTATCTTTGGCATATCATAGCCACCGAAAACATAGTAATGGGTATTGCTTTAGTGTTAATGGCACTGCGCAAAAACGACAACGCAGGCAAGTATATTGCTCAGTTTGTAATGGCTTTATTAGCAGTACGTTGGGCAAGTATTGCATTTAGTACTCTAACAAGCGATGGAGGTAACCTTACCAAAATACTTCCTGAAAGTATTATAATGTGGCTACTTATATTCCTATTGTGGTTAGGAGCAAGAAAAAAAGAGAAAAAATAAAAGGAAAATCAGTGTCCATTTGCCTTTGAAAAGAGGTTAATCACCACCACCCCAGCGATGATAAGCAGGGAACCTAATACAAAAGGCAAGTCTATTTTGTTCTTAAAAACAAGAATACTTATGATAGCTGTCAGTACAATCCCTACCCCCGACCAGATAGCGTAGGCTACCCCCAACGGAATATTCTTGAGGGCTAAGGATAAAAAATAAAAACAAACACCATAAGACAATAGTGAGCCTACCGCAAACAACCATTTGGTAAACCCTTCCGATTTACCTAAAAGAGCAGTGGCTAAGACCTCTAAAACAATCGCTAAAGTAAGGTATAGGTAATGCATATAAGTATAGTATCTAATTCCGTGGCAAAAATATAACAATTTTACTGAAAATGAAATTAAAACTCATAGAACACATAAAGCTCACTAAAGAGCTCGTAGACCGAGAACACTTTTTCTCTGTGGGCTATTGCGAAGCAATCGAAACCCATTTGATGAAAGTACTTGTAAGTTGGGCAGCAGGCTATGAACGCTATTACCGGATAAGTGCCGACGATTACGCTTTGTTCGAAGAAGATCGTCCTGCATTCTACGAATTGTACAAAAACGAGCTTGGTGAGGATAACGAATGCTTTACTCAGAAGTTTATGGGGGCGCAAGCTCTACGCGATTATGACGGTCGTAAGAACTTTCAGATGTGTTACCCCTCAAAGGAAATGAACCCTTTTGGGCATTATGCCTATTGCAACGGAGTACTATATGCTCAAATCCTTTGGGACAAAGGCACTGTATATGTACCCCCTTATCAGAAAGTAAAAAACCTTAACGGTGATTGGGATTATCCCTTGCGAAAAGATTGTTATATAGAAAAAGACCCCGAAGGCAAAGACCTCTGCTTTTGCCTTGATATAGAAAACGGAAAGTAACCTCATAATTAGTAAAATATGTTTGATATAGAAGAATGTAGAATAACCCTCCTTACAGAGTATACATACGAAGTAGCCTACTTAGGAGGGTGTATGTTGTTAAGATATGAAACAGAGCCTCCACACGGAGATGAGGTTTGCTCTGTATATTTCCCTGAGTCAAACAACGAATTGCCCTATTGGTGCTACCTGAGAAATATCAAGCAAATAAGTGTTGATAAATCGACCAAAAGTTTCTTTATATCAATAGAAGCCGTGAAACCTCATCAATGGTCAGGCGTTGTAACCCTAATTATTGATCCGAAACATAGTAGATTTGCTTCTTTAGATGACTGGTATCCTTCTGTCAAAGCAGAAGAAAATAAGATTTATTTTTATAATAGTTACACAGGAAAAGAATATATTTTAGATGATTTCCAACTGCTTAAATGGCAATCATTTTAAGAAAATAACATATTGATGAATCGACAAATCAAAAAATGACAAACATAAATATACATAACAAACACTTTGGCAAAGTAAGCGCTATCTTATTTTTACTCGCTTTTATTCTATTAACTAATATAGAGTATGCCCCTCAATATTTCAATAAGGCTTTTAAGTTAAGTAATACGATAGTGGTAGTGATAACAATACTATTCTTGCCAATATGTTATTTTACCTATAAAAAACGACTCATTTGGGGATATAGGTGTATTCTTTGGGGTATATTATTCAGTTTTTCCTCTATGTTATTTATGCACTTTGAAGATTCTTTACTCGAAAAATACGAAAGAGGTGAAATATCATTGTTAGATAAAAATGCCTCAATAAGTATAGGAGAGCCCATTTTGTTAGGGATTGTATTTATCTTTTTCCTAATCTATGGAGCTATATATGATATAATAATAGCAAAGAAAAACAAATAAAATAATTTTGCTGGTGCTTTTCTTGTAGCTCGTGCCTACCAAGAAAAGAGTTTGTATCTCATTGGCAAAATCGATAAATTGACAAATCAGAAAAATGAATAATATTACCCAGCAATTGGGCTAGCTGTACTAAAATACTTCCTGAAAGTATTATAATGTAGGTACTTATACTTCTATTGTGGTTAGGTACAAGAAGAAAAGAGAAAAATAAAACCTTTATACTATGATTTACATTGAACAATTTCAAACCCTTACTTCTATTCCCGAAAAACTCAACAGTGGGGATAAACTTATGACTCTTACCGATGAAGGACTCTCGGTAAAGAACACAAAAACAGGTAAAGAATACTTTATCAAAGGGGATGTGCTCCATTACGAAGAATCTCTAAATCACACCTACCTATGGTGTGCCTTATACAATGAGAATGAGACTTTTACTCTTATGGCTATTGATGAAAATGGCAAAACTATAGCCTCATTGGAGATGGAAGACCCTTTTGGTGCAGCGAGTTTATGGCTTACCCATCTGCCTAAAGAAAATGAAGTAACTATTTCCTTATTAGATGGTGCAGGTTGGTCAGAAAGTTACTATATTGCTTTAGAAGGTAATCAACTGAAAATCTATCAAAAACTGCCTGATAGCTACATATATATGTTTCCTCTTGGCAATCGTTCCCTTCTTACTAACTTTGATGACAGACTGATGTTAGCTTCCTATCCCGATTTTGAGATACTAAAAGAAAAACAACTCTCTGATACTGACGGTGAGGGTATACTTAATATATGGCAAGTAGACGAGCATTTTGGTATTTTCTCCAGTACACAAGGAATATGGTATGCCTTTAGTTTAGATACCCTTGAGATTATTAGTGAATGCGTGATAAAAGGTTATGAGCCTATTATAGAGGGAGAATACTATTACTCACACATTGCAGCTCTTATTCCAACACCTGATAAGTTCCTTTTCGAGCATTGGAGTTACCAAGATAAAAAAGAAGAAAGCCAATGGTTTGCTGTGGATAAAGCCTATTTATCTGCCCTTATCCAAAAATACCTAAACTAATATACCCCAGCTGGTGGTGCTAGTTTGTAGCTCGTGACACCCTATGGCAACCTACACGAACACAATGTCGTATCGTATATGGCAACAAAAAGTATTAAGTTATAAGCCCTTAAACTGATGAATACCACAAAAAACAAACACCCTGGAAAAGACTTAAAAGACCAAGGGATATCCCCTGAAAAATTACTAAAAATAGCGCTGGTAGTGCTAATGATAGTACCACTTGGCTATTTTTTGTATATCACATTGGAGGAGTTTTCCCCTATTTTTAGTAGGGATACAGAGGAAATTATCCACTTCTTTTTCCCTATGATAGGGCTGATGGTGCTATTTGTACTATTTTTTACAATGAGACTCAAAAATCGTACCCTTTACAATCCATATGCAGAAGGAGAGTTACCTACTGTCATTAGGATCAAAGGCGTAAACAATAAAGTTTTTCAGTGTGTGTCTTTTGTTTGTTATGTGTGCTTTAATGTGTGGATATTACGGCAGATTACCATGGGGAAACCTTTGTTAATTGCTATTTTAATAGTTGGTATAGTTCTTTTTGTTTATAGTTTTATAAAGAATTACCCAAATACCCTCTATACTTTAGAGATACGGAATGAGTCCATTTACTTTTTTTATAAGGGAACACTCAAGCAGACAATCCCTTTAAAAGGCATTCATCATATATATTTTTCTTTCGTCAACGAAGGAATAGCTACGAGGGTATACCCTCAAATAAAGGTGTACACCTCCAAGAAAGAGTGCGTTTTACATATGAAATTGAGTCGTGACAATTATTATTTACTAAAGACTTTCTTTTCTCAGAAGCATATCAAACTTATAGACGATTATATCCTTGAAAAATGACAAGTATCACTATACATAATCTCAGCAAGTCCTACGGCGATACTCACGCCGTGCAACACCTTTCCTTAGAAGTCAAAAAAGGCGAGCTCTTTGGGCTCATCGGTCCTGATGGGGCGGGCAAAACCACCGTCTTTCGTATGCTCACCACCCTCCTCTTGCCTGATGAGGGCACTGCAAGCATCGAGGGCTGGGATATCGTTAAGGATTATAAGGAAATCCGTAAGCACGTGGGCTATATGCCTGGGCGTTTCTCTCTGTACCAAGATCTCACTGTCGAAGAGAACCTCTCCTTCTTCGCTACTGTTTTTAGTACGACTATTTCTGAGAATTACGACCTTATCAAGGATATTTACGAGCAAATAAAGCCGTTTAGCAACCGTCGCGTAGGCAAGCTCTCAGGGGGTATGAAGCAGAAGTTAGCCCTTTGTTGCGCCCTCATTCACAAGCCCAAAGTCCTTTTGTTAGACGAGCCCACCACGGGGGTAGATGTGGTTTCGCGCAAAGAATTCTGGGAGATGCTGAAGAAACTGAAGGAGCAAGACATCAGCATACTGGTTTCCACCCCTTATATGGACGAAGCCAGCCTATGCGACCGCATAGCCTTAATACAATCAGGCAAGGTGCTATCCACCAGCACCCCCAAGCAAATCATCGCCCAATACCCCACCGCACTCTATGCTGTTAAGGATCCCAATCTGTACGCACTGCTCCAGCACCTGCGCGAAGACCCCCACATTGATAGCTGTTACCCCTTTGGCGAGTACCTACACCTTACTCTCAATGAAAATACTGACATTCCCATATTCGAGCAACAGCTGAAAACCACCTTTCCCCACCTCGATTGGCAGCCCATCACCCCCACCATCGAGGACAGTTTTATCCGCCTAATGGAGGAAAAAGAGAAGATATAAATTCTGAACCAAAACTTTAGCAAAGTTGAAATTAAAAAAGATAAACAATGAGCAAAATATGGAAAAATATTGTTGCTGAAACACAAGAAGAGGTAAAAGCAACCTTTAGTGAAGTATATGCTTCCTTAGATTTTGGAGCTTATATAGCCCCACAAGATTATTTTGTGTCTTATATTTTCGAGACAGAAGAAGCTTTAAATAAAGCAAAAGAGATAGGATTATTACAAAAAATAAGCAATTATCACAAACAATTACTACGCAATAAGGAATACCCGGAAGAAGGTATAAAAGACTGTACTTTCGCCTCTCAAGAAGATTGTGATAAAGAATATAACGGAAATTGGTATTATTATTACAAATAAAAAGCATTCCTTCAATCGCTATCAATCCCCTTTGTAAGTTGTCCCCTTCGGGGGGAACGGGAGCTAATTTGATAATTTTCACATTTGCTAATTTGCTAATTTAATAAGATGAACGCAATCCACTGTCATAACCTCACAAAGCAATTCGGCGATTTCAAAGCTGTGAACAATATTTCCCTTACCGTTGAAAAAGGCGAAATCTTCGGTTTCCTCGGTGCCAATGGTGCGGGGAAAACCACTGCTATACGTATCTTCTGCGGACTCTCCTACCCTACTTCGGGCGAGGCTACTGTAGCAGGCTTCGATCTCTATCGAGAGCAAGAGCAGATAAAAAAGCACATCGGCTATATGAGTCAGAAGTTTTCGCTCTACGACAACCTCACCGTACAGGAAAACATCACCTTTTACGGAGGCGTCTATGGCTTGAGTCGCAAGGAAATCAAAACCCGCAGTACCGACCTTATCACCAAGCTTGGCTTGGAGGCAGAAGCCAACAAACTCGTAGGGTCGCTACCGCTGGGCTGGAAGCAGAAGCTCGCTTTCTCGGTAGCTATCTTCCACCATCCCGAAATTGTCTTCCTTGATGAGCCTACTGGTGGTGTAGACCCGATAACACGCCGTCAGTTTTGGGATATGATATACGAAGCCTCCGCGCAGGGCATTACCGTATTCGTCACCACCCACTATATGGACGAAGCCGAATATTGCCACCGCATCAGCATAATGGTTGACGGCAAAGTGGAAGCAATGGATACGCCCACCAACCTTAAAAACCAATATCACACCCACTCAATGGACGAAGTGTTCTACCAACTCGCCCGCAAAGCAAAACGTAGTGAATAACCCCTGTAGGGGCGAATGGCAATTCGCCCTTAATAGAATGGCAATTTGCCCATCATTAGATATGAAACAGTTAATAGCCTTTATACGCAAGGAATTCTATCACGTATTCCGCGACCGTCGCACGCTACTGATACTCTTTGGTATCCCCATAGCGCAGATTATCCTTTTCGGTCAAGCCCTCAGCAGCGAGGTCAAGAACATCGGTATCGCTGTATTAGATGAGGCAAACAATACCTATAGCCAACAAATCACGCACCGCTTGCAGGCGAGTCCGTATTTTAAGCTGAAAGAGCCTCTGCTTCGTTACGACCAAGTAGAAGACCAATTCAAGCGTGGTACTATAAAAGCTGCGCTCATCTTCCCTCCCAATTTCGGAAAAGACCTCTACACACCCAGTGGTACCTCACTACAACTCATCACCGATGGCAGCGACCCCAATACGGCTAAAACGGTGCAAAACTACTTCTCGGCTATGGTAGCGAGCTATCAGCAAGAGCTGAACCCTGCTGTGCAACTACCCTACCAGATAACCGTTGAAAACCGAATGCTGTACAACGAGGAGCAAAATGGCTCTATGAACTTCGTTCCTGGGGTGATTGCGCTCGTCTTTATGATAGTGAGTACTGCCCTCACCTCAGTAGCCGTAGTGCGCGAAAAAGAGTTAGGCACTATGGAAATCCTTTTAGTATCCCCTTTCAATCCCCTAAAAATACTGATAGCTAAAGCCGTCCCCTACCTTATTCTCTCGCTCATCAACTTCACCGTGATACTCCTGCTATCGGTCTATATGCTCGATGTCCCGATACGTGGCAATCTGCTGTTGCTCTACGCCGAGAGTACTTTGTTTATCATCATCTGTTTGTCGTTGGGGCTACTCATATCCACCGTTACTGCTTCACAACAAACGGCTATGCTCATCGCTATGATGGGAATGATGCTCCCTACGGCTTTCTTTACCGGCTTTATGTTCCCCATAGAGAATATGCCTCTTATCTTTCAAGGAATATCCAAAGTCTTCCCCTCAAGTTACTACTACGCTATCGTGAAGAAAGTAATGCTCAAAGGATTGGATTTCACTTACGTATGGAAAGAAACGCTGATATTAATAGCAATGGCGGTAATTTTCTTAAGCCTTGCAATGAAGAAGTTTAAAGTTCGTTTAGAGTAGAAGATCGTATGTAGTGGCGAATGGCAATTCGCCCACAACAGATTATTGACAAATTAATACAATGAAAACCTTATCATTTATACTACAAAAAGAATTTAAGCAGATATTCCGAGATAAGACCATCTTGGCAATGATGCTTGTAGCACCTATGATGCAGCTGATTATATTGCCTTTGGTAGCCAATTTTGATGTGAAGAACATCAACCTCGTTTATATCGACCACGACCAGAGTCCATACTCGCACGAGCTCATACAGAAGATTACTGCGTCAGGGTACTTTAAGCTCGTAGACGCTCCTTTCTCTTACAAAGAAGGCATCGCCCTGATAGAAGACGGTAAAGCCGATGTAGTTTTGGAAGTCCCCGAAGGTTTTGAGCGCAATCTCGTACGCGAAGGAAAGCAGACACTCGGTCTCTCTATCGATGCCATCAACGGGAGCAAGTCGTCCTTAGGGGGAGTCTATTTGCTTTCAGTGATACGCGACTTCAACACCCAGCTCGATATAAATGTGAAAACACCCCAACGGATAGGCAATGTAGCCAAATTCAGTGTGGCGAGCTCCCATTGGTACAACCCACAAATGGAGTACAGATATTACATAGTCCCAGGCATTTTAGCCATATTACTCACCATTATTGGGGGCTTTCTTTCAGCACTCAATGTAGTCAAAGAAAAGGAGATAGGCACTATCGAGCAGATAAATGTAACGCCTATTAAGAAGTGGCAGTTTATATTGGGCAAGCTCATACCCTTTTTGGTAGTAGGGTTAATCCTCTTCACCTTGGGGCTCACCGTGATGTATATAGTATACGGCATCTTCCCCGCAGGCAGTTTGTTCACCTTGTATGCCTTTGCGATAATGTACCTCATCGCGATTCTCGGCTTCGGACTACTGGTCTCCACTTATGCTAATTCGCAGTTGCAAGCTATGTTTATCGCCTATTTCTTTATAATGATATTCCTACTGATGAGCGGTTTCCTCACCAGCGTAGACAGTATGCCCGCTTGGAGTCGGCAGGTAAGTAATGCCATTCCGGTAACCCACTTTGTCAGTGCAATGCGACTTATTGTGCTCAAAGGCAGTAGTTTTGCACAGCTCAGTACTGAGTTCTTATATTTAGTAGGCTTTGCCGTATTGCTCAATAGTTGGGCGATTTGGAACTATAAGAAGACAAATTAATTAGCTGATTTGTTCATTGACTCATTAGCACACCTTTTTGTATACGTAGCACAAAGAGAGGTGTTTATTGTAATGTTTTTAGTGTATTCGCCCCTATGTTATACGCGTAAAGGGCAGAAGGTATAAAAGTGAATTGCAGCTCGTCCAAAGTTTTAGTACCTATGGTATCCTTAGTAGTTATGAGGGCAGCTGTTAGCTCATTGGCTTTGCAAAAACTTATTAGGCTGATTAAGTCCTGTGGCATTTGGTAATACCTATTGCTCCATTTTATTTCTACTGCCCACTTGGGTTTAAAGCGTTTGTCGTCAATCAGTACCAAATCTACTTCACCCTCGCCACGTCCTTCTTTCCAACGGGCGTAAGTCAGATGCAGTTGCTCGCGGTGTAGCCATTGGGCTAAGATAGCTGTTTCTACCATATTTCCCATTTCCTCATCATCGTCCTTGATAGGCGAGAACAATGCCGTACGCAGCGAAGGATTGGTAAGGTACACTTTAAAGCTGGTAATTCTCTTTAGTTTTTTAGCGTTGATGTCTACTTTGTTTAGCACTTTTATGAGGAAAGCAGCCTCTAAATATTCTAAGTATTTCTTTAACATCTCTTTATTGATACCACTTTCTTTAGCCATCTTCTCGTACGAAAATTCATTACCTGTATTATAGGCAATGTAGCTAAAAAAGCGGTTCAATTCCTGCACATCTTTAATACCGTATAGGCTAGGTAGGTCGCGCAACAGCACCTTGTCTACTATATCATTTTTGATGTATCTGCCCATATCCTGCTGTATTTTCTCAGAAAAAACTACTTCGGGATAGCCTCCAAAATTTAGGTATTGCAGAAATTCGCTATTCAGTTCCTTGAGGAAGGTACTTACCCAATAAGGTTTTTCCTTGCCTGCAAAGATGATACTTTGCTTTTGCATAAGGTGATTTTTGCCTTTTAGGTGAATAAATTCCTGAAAAGTAAGTGGTGGCAACATAAAGTCGGTGAACCTGCCTGCACCACTTTCGGTACTATGCCATTTGAGAGCAGCCGCAGCAGAGCCTGAAACTATAAATTTGGTATTGGGGTATCTGTCTACCAGTACTTTAAGATGTCGCTCCCAATCTTTTAGGTACTGAATTTCATCAAAGAATATATAAGTGTCTTTTAAAGAAGTATTGCCTATAGCCTGCAGATATATATCCAATATATCTTGTAGCCCTAAATTGATGTAGATAGGGTTGTCCACGCCAATAAATCCTATTTTTTGAGCAGGTACACCTTCACTAATAAGGCGGGCTATGGTGTGGTACATCATTACAGTTTTACCTACACGGCGTGGCCCCATAAGAACTACGGCACGACGTATATCGCGGTCGGCTACATAAGGGTAGAACTGATCAAAGTACAATCGGCGAGGCATAAGGGCATAAGTGGTCGGTATTTCGTTACTCGTCCACCAAGGATTTTCATATTGTAGTCGCTCAATAATCTTTTCGGTAGGGATAAGTCCTGAATGTTTCATAAGATTCTATTTTGGCGACAAAGGTACTAAAAAAACCGAAATGTAAAAATAAGCATATAAAAAGAAGTTTATTATTACATTTTGGTAAAAATAAATATTTTTTCTCACATTTGAAGGTTTATTTTTACGGGGTTATCTGTAACAAACTCGTAATTTCCTTGGCAAGATTGTGACAGTAGTACATCACAAATACTATGTAGGATACAAAAAAGAGGTACTAATAGAACTTACAATGTTTCAAAAACTTTTACTTCTGAATGGATTTCAGTATTGTATATCGTACAAAATATTGTATCTTTGTGCCTGTATAAGAGTAAAAATAGTCTGTTATGGTTAACAACTTAAAAAGAATAATGTCCGCCATTGTTTGGGTGCAGCTCATTGTCTTGGGGTTCTTCTTTTTATGTTTGGCAGGGGTCTATTGGCTGGATCCTTTTATTTGGTCTCTTACTAAAGTAGAACCCTTTACTGCCATTGCTAAGGTCGTGAACCCGCCTTTGCTTTCCTTCTTGGATGCGCTTATAGGTCATAGGTTTCACTATTCTGTTATTGCGGCTTTCTTAGTAGGGGTGTTACTCATAGGGATAAGTATTCTCATAGGCGCGGTAGTGACGAAAATTCGTCAGTTGCTAAAGAAAGAGCCGCTACCCCTGACTGAGTGGATGAAGGATATCCTTCTTTTTGAGGGAATCTTCTTGGGAGTCTTGGCTGTAGGAGCGCTCTTCTGGACACTCTTTACCTCTTTTGACGACGCCCAAGATAGGGATAATTCTAGCTATATATTCTTTGCCCTGTTACCCATAACAGCCGTATTGTTTCTCTTAGGACGCTTTCTCAGCAGAAAAGGGTATCGCCTTATGGGGATGAGCCTCTTAGGACTTTTTGGTGTAGGCCTATTTTATGGACTGGGGGTGAGTATCTATCTCTTTTTCAAGGGAGAACTCAATACGGATTACGATTATTTTGATCTGCTACGCCGTCCCTCCGCCCAAGTGGTTGATGAGAGTGAGTATGATGGTAGCTATATAGGGCAAGAGCACAAGACCTTTAGCGATACAGATACTGAAGATACTTACCAAAGAGAAGAAGTAAAAGACCCTGAATGGGATTTTGTAGCATTTAATAAGGATTCCCTACAAAAGCTCCTAAATAATGAAATGTATAAAAAGGTATACGATCTAAATGAATTTTTCATCAAAGAAGATGGTTATCTCTATCCTATGAGTATCTATGCAAAAGGGGATACCCTATCCAGAAAACAGCCTACGCTCTATCATCTCCAGCGCTATATAAGCAGAGATAATAATAAGCTCCTTGCCTTTTGGTACTATTTTGGGGGTAGTGTTATGGAGGCGATGTATCAAAGTGGACAGTTAGGGGAAAATACCTATATGCACCGTACGCTCAATGGACAAATAGCAGACCTATTGAATGTCTATGAGTTACAAGGAGACAATGACCAACTCTATAAGGACATTCTTGAGGTGATGAATCGGTCTTCGTATATAGAAGACCATATAAAAGGGCTTAAAAAGGTATTCAAGGAGTACGAAATCCCCGAGTTTGAAAGAGACTTAACGGATAGTAACAGCCCCAGTGATGGTTACGTCCGCTGGGTCTATACCTTTTGGGCACGGCGTTTTGACGAAGACAATACCGCAGCTGTCCTTACCATACTTAGATCTATGCAGGAGCAGTGAACAGTTGTCAGTGAGCAGTGAGCAGTGAACGGTGAGCAGTGAACGGTTGTCAGAAACTAATCACTTAGAATTAAAAAACTCAAAATTAAAAACTTAAAACTTAAAATTAAAAATTAAAAACTCAAAACTTATGAAGCGATTCTTACTTGGCTTAGTCCTTATCTTTTTGGCTTCTTGTCCTAAGCAGCCAGCCTCTTTGGCGTTAGTCCCCAGCGATGCCGCTTGGGTAGTCTCTATTGACTTTAAGTCACTCTACCAAAAAGCGGATATTGCTTCCACCGAGGACTCAGCGGAGTTCAAGCAGTGGATTGATAGTCTTTCTCTAACAGACAAGCAGCGGGATTTCCTTCGAGAGCTGCTCCGCAACCCAAGAAATTCAGGGATACGCTTTCGAGATCCCATCTATTTATTCCAGTATGGACAACAAGGGGGCAATGGTATGGAGAACTATATCGGGATAGCGTGTGTCCTTTCGGATAAGAAAAAGTTTGAAAACACTCTGAATCAACTTTTTGCCTTAGCTAAAGAGGAAAAGAACCTTACCGAGGAAGGTGGCTATAAGTTGCTGAACCTATCTGGGGGCAAGTATACATTGAGTTGGGATGATGATAAAGTGCTCTTTCTGGGGGCAGAGGACGACAAGGGAGAGTCCTCCTCAGGCTTGCAAACCTTCCTGAAGGCCAAGCAACTCCGTTCCTTGGAGGCTAAAAAGCAAATCACTGCACTTAGTGGTTTTGGAGACTTCCTTCACGATCAGAAAGACATCAGTGTATGGGTCAATGTAGCATCTGCTTACGCGACCTTAGATGAGAAACTACCCTCTACCACAGCCCTTTCTCCTTCGCTATTCAACCTACAACAGGGTACTTATCTCTATGCTACTTTGGATTTTCAAAAAGAGGCAATAGCCCTTTCAGCTCGTACCCTATACAACGAAAAATACCAAAAGCTCTTAGACAAACACCATATAGGAGAAGCCTCTTTTAACAAAAAGCTCTTCAAGCACTTCCCAGAGAAAATGCCTATGGCAATCACAGGGGCGCTCAATGTGAAGCATTACTATGAGTTCCTCAAGGAAGCAGAACCCGAACTCGTCAAAGAAGCCGATATCAAGGAGTGGCTCGCTAAGAAAGACCTTCAGTTGGATAACCTCTTGAACCTCTTTGGGGGTAGTTTCGTCATAGCCTTGGAGGACTTCGAGACAGGTATGAGTATCCCTATTCCAGTAGTAGGCGCTTGTTTTGAGGTCAATGATAAAAAAATCTTGGACAAAATGGTCGCTGAAGAGGGATCCTTTACCAAAGATGGTGATCGCTATAGCCTCAGTTTCTTCTTTGTAAATGTATATTTCGCCTACAACGACAAGGCCTTTTTCATAAGCAACTCCTCCGATGAGGTAGATGCCTTCCTCGCTGGGAAACGCAAAAATAACGCCTATAGTAGCTCCTTGGCCTCACAGGCAAGTAAGAATACCTTCTATGGCTTTTTTAACTTGAATATGGATGACTATCCCTCCGTGTTCAAGATGGCAATGAAGGCCGACGAACGTTCCCGCAATGAGGCGTCTCTTCAGTGGATGATAGACCATTCTAAGAACTTGGAAATCAAAGCTGATGCTAAGAAGAACACTGCTACCCTTATCTATCATATGAGGAATGTGAAGCGCAACAGCCTCTATAGCTTTCTTCAGTTTGCCAAGCAGGTCGATACAACTAAAGCCAACAAAGAGGATAAGGCCGTCGAAGACGACAGCACATACGAAGACGATGGAGTGTATGAAGAGGATCCCGCAACGGACGAAGATATCATAATCGAAAAAGATGAAGAATAAGCAATAATGGAACTCGTTCTACGCCATCTCAAGCCTACTTATATGGAAGAAGCCGAACTGCATCCCTCGGATATCTATCTGAGGGAGGAGGTCGTCTTTGCTCCAGCCAAGCGCTATCTTATCCGTGCTCAGTCGGGTAGGGGAAAGACCTCTCTTTTGAGTTTTATCTATGGGGATCGAGACACCTACAAGGGTACTATTACCTACGATGGAGTGGCTTGCCCCAAAGACCTCTTCTCGTACCGGAGAAACAAGCTAAGTTACCTCTTCCAAGACCTGCGTCTCTTCCCCCGCTAACAGCCAAGGAGAATATACAGCTCAAGAATCGGTTGACGGGTTACTTTTCCTCTGAGCAAGTCAGCCAACTGCTGGAGCGGGTGGGGCTTGCTCATAAGGTGGATACCCCTTTAGCAGCTCTTTCCTTAGGACAGCGCCAGCGTGTGGCCTTCCTGCGTGCCTTAGCCCAGCCCTTCGAGGTGCTCCTCTTGGACGAACCTTTCAGCCATTTGGACGAGGCGAATACCCATCTGCTCTGTGAGCTCTTACAAGAAGAATGCTCCCAGAGAGGCGCTACCTTACTTATGACCTCCTTGGAGGTCAATGACTTACTTAATTATGACCAAGTATTACAGCTCTAAATACCTAAAGTATGCTCTATAAGCTCCAACGAAAGACCCTCCCCAAGGGACAGCTCTTGGGCTATGCTTTCGCCCTGATGGTTGCTGTGGTATTGCTCGGAGGTATCTGGCAGCTCTATAGGGATGTAAAGCCCTTGCTGGAGGAGCAGACGGATATTTTCTCAAGCAACTATGCCGTGGTGACCAAACCTATCTCAGCCATAGGCTCCCTCCAGAAGGAGATGATTTACTTTACCCCAGCCGAGCAGGAATCCTTACGACAAGAACCTTTTGTCAAGAGTATGGCACCCTTTTCAGTGGCTACCTTCAAGATAATGGCCTATACCCGTGAGAGTGAGGGAGAGTTCCCACTCTTCGCTACAGACCTTTTTTTTGAGAGTATCCCCGATAAGTATATCGATGTCAAGAGTGACCAATGGGAGTGGAATCCATCCCGCTCTTTTGTGCCTATTATCATCCCTGAGAATTACCTATCCCTTTATAACTTTGGCTTTGCTCAGAGCCAAGGCTTACCCGTACTCTCCAAGGGCTTGATAGACAAGTTCACCTTCGGATTGCGCCTCTCAGGCAATGGCAAGGAAGCGACCTTCTCCAGCCGTATTGTAGGCTTTTCCGCCAAGATCAATTCTATTCTTGTCCCAGAGGACTTTCTCTCTTGGGCAAATGCTACCTATGGGTCGCCTACCTCACAGGTATCACGCCTCTTGGTAGAGTTCCATGATCCTTCCCAAAAGGAAATCTTAGCTTATTTCAAGGCTCATAACTACACCATAGCCAAGGACGAGCTGGAACTAAGTAAGATGCGTTTCTTTTTCTCCTCTGCTCTCTGGGTAGTGGTAGGGATCGCCCTTCTGATCCTTATCCTCTCGGTAGGAGTGGTGGTACTGAGTCTGCATTTGGTCTTGCAGCGCAACAAGGAACAGATCCATTCGCTGCTTTCCATAGGTTATACGCCCGCCCAGATCGCCCGCTATTACCAAAGGGCAGTCAGTCTCTTCACCATCGGGGCGATAATTGCTGCCTTGTCTCTCTGCTATGGGTTACGCAACCTCTATATGGCCAAGCTCTCCCAGCTCTTTCCCTTCACACCCACAGGCTTCACCTTGCCCTTAGCTGCTTTCACTTTAGCTATAGTGCTATGTATGCTTTATAGTGTTATACTCATCAGGGGAGTCAGAGGAGTGAAGAGAGAAGTGTAAAAAGAGAAGCGTCTTATTTGCTAATTATTTGTTAATATAGTTAAAATCTTAAGGAGAATATGCTACTTTTGTAACTTCCTATAAGGCTACATTATGAGAAGTAATTTTGAGTTTCTAAAAGAGATTGAACCCCATATACTCTATCGTATTGCCCACTTGGCGGAGATGTACTTATATACCGACCCTAATGGCTGCTTGATGAAGCTACGCCAATTTGCCGAGGTTATGGTCAATGAGGTGTTTCAGATAGAACATATCGCCCTGCCTTATGATAACAATCAGGCCAATAGAATCAGTGTGCTTAAGCGGGAAGGAATTATAGAACACCAGTTGGGTCGTATATTAAACGAGTTGAGACAAAGAGGTAACGAGGCGGTTCATGCAGGCTTTGACTCACTTACTTCAGCTAAAACCCTCTTGCAAATGGCCTACCATCTGGCTCAGTGGTATGCTCTGAGTTATGGTGAGGGAACAGGAGGGCACACCTTTGTCATGCCTCAGGAGGAGGATATCCCCAATGCCGCTGAGCTACAAGCAGAAAAAGAAGCGCAAGATCAGCAAATCAAAGCCCTTACGGAGCAACTCCTTGGACTACAAAAACAGCAAAGCTATTGGGAAGCCGCCCAGACCAAAGAGTTTATAAATGCTCAAAAAGAGCGTGCACGCCGTACCCAACAGTATACAAAAAACCTTCAACTCTCAGAAGCCGAAACACGCCAGCTCATTGATGCACAACTGTGTGAAGCAGGGTGGCAGGCCGATACAGAGCACTTACGCTATAGCAAAGGTACTCGTCCCGAAAAAGGGAAAAACCTTGCCATAGCCGAATGGCCGACAGACAAAGGTTTTGCCGATTATGCCCTTTTTGTCGGTCTACAGCTGGTGGGTATTGTGGAGGCCAAAGCCAAACACAAAGATATTTCAAGTATCCTCTCCAACCAATGCAAGGACTACGCCACCCATATCAAGAAAGAACATGCCTGCTATCTTATTGGACAATGGGGAGACTATCAGGTACCCTTCCTTTTTGCTACCAATGGACGAAAATACCTTAAGCAATTGGATACCAAAGCAGGGATTTGGTTCTTAGATGTACGAGATAATGGCAATATCTCTAAAGCACTACAAGGCTGGAAAAGTCCTCAAGGACTCTTGGAGGATTTGGCACAAGATATAGCCAAAGCTACTCAAGACCTCGCTCAGACCCCTTATGACCTACTGAGAGACCCCAACGGACTGAACCTACGTCCCTACCAAATCCGCGCCGTAGAAGCCTCCGAAAAAGCCTTAACAGAAGGGCGCCGCTCGGTGCTCCTCTCTATGGCGACAGGGACAGGAAAGACACGCACCTTGCTGGCGATGATTTACCGCTTTTTGGCTGCCAAACGCTTTAAGCGCATCTTATTTTTGGTAGACCGCAATGTCTTAGGAAGGCAGGCACTTGATGTGTTCAAGGATGTAAAACTCGAAGACCTACAAACGCTTTATAATATCTATCCTATCAATGAACTTGGTGAAAAAACAATAGCGAAAGAAACCAAAATACAATTGAGCACTGTACAGGCTATGGTAAGGCGTATTCTCTATAACGAAGCGGAGGATATGCCCTCCGTATCGGATTACGATTTGGTAATCGTAGATGAGGCACACCGTGGTTATATACTTGATAAAGAGATGAGTGAGGACGAGTTTGATTTCCGCAATCAGGAGGATTTTATCAGTAAATACACTATGGTAATTGACTACTTCGATGCGGTGAAAATCGCTGTTACAGCAACCCCAGCTCTACACACCACCCAGCTTTTTGGCAAACCTGTCTTTGAGTACTCCTATCGTGAAGCCGTTTTGGATGGTTTTTTAGTAGATTATAACCTACCTCACCATATTTTCACCCAACAGCGTATAGAAGGGATTCACTATGCTAAGGGCGATACTGTACAAGCATATGATCCTGAGAAAAACGAGGTAATAGATTTGTCAGAAATACCTGATGAGCTGAACTTCGAGGTAGAGCAGTTCAACCGAAATATCATCGTAGAAGGGTTTAACCGTGCGGTATTGGAGGAAATAGCCCAGTCCTTAGACCCTACTGGCGAAGGAAAGACCCTTATTTTTGCAGTAGATGATGCCCATGCCGATCTTGTGGTGAAGATTCTTAAAGAAATCTATGCCGAACAAGGGGTGGATAACGATGCTATCCAAAAGATAACCGGTAGCATAGGGGATAAGAAACGAGTGGAAGATGCTATTAAGCGATTCAGAAATGAGATCAACCCTAATATAGTAGTAACCGTAGACCTGCTTACCACAGGAGTGGATGTGCCTGAAATTACCACTTTGGTATTCCTACGTTTGGTGAAATCACGTATTCTTTTCGAGCAAATGATGGGGCGTGCTACCCGCCTTTGTCCTAAGATAAACAAGGAGAGTTTTGAGGTATATGATCCCGTGGGAGTCTTTGATTTCTTTGCAGAAGTCTCTGAAATGGTACCTATTGTAGTGAATCCCAATACCACTTTAGAAGATATCATCAATGGCTTTGAACATACTGAAGACCCTGAGCTGATTGCCAAATATACCCAACAGCTCTTAGCTCGATTGCAACGACGTGTGAAGAATATCTCTCAGCAGGATTTTGATTATTTCTGTAGCCTAAGTCAGGGGGTGTCCCCTAAGGATTTTTTAACCACTCTTAAAAATATACCCTCCACAGAAGTAAAGTCTTTTGTCAGAGAAAACATAAAAGCAATTGCCTGTCTGTTCCACTCTCAAGCTAAGACGGTAAAGTACAAATATATCAGTGACAAGCCAGATGAAGTACGCGAACACTATGTAGGCTATGGTAAGACCCAGCAACGCCCAGGGGACTATATAGAGCAATTCTCAGCCTATATAGCCGAGAATCGCAATAAGCTCGCCGCCCTGAACCTGCTCTGTACGCGCCCTTCGGAGCTTACTCGTAGCGAACTTAAGCATCTTTACTTAGAGATGGCGCAAGAGGGCTATACCCTCAAAGAGCTCAACAAGGCATGGAACAATGCCAAGAATGTAGAGATTACTGCCGACCTTATCGGGATGATACGTACCTTAGCCCTCGGCAATGCCCTTGTGGATTATAAAGTACGCTTGGACAATGCTTTTGAGAAACTCAAACAGACACACAGCTTCAATGCTATGGAAACCAAATGGCTCGACCGTATCAAGACTTTCTTAGAGAAGGAACAATATATTGAAAAAGCCGACTTTGACACGGGTGCTTTCCAAAATGCAGGAGGCTATGAGAAGATTAATAAGGTATTTAAAAACCATCTGGGAGAAATTGTAGATGAATTAAAGGAATATTTGTTTATGGGGTGATGGTTAAGATACTGAAAATCTTAAAAATAGATAGATATTAATAGAAAATGGGAATATAATACAATCAAGAAAGTAAAAAATCATGAAAAAGATTGGAAAAAATCTCGAAATTAAAAATATTATCATTCATCAATTACTAAAAGAAGCAGGTAATGGGATAGTGGATGCAAAATCAGCTGATCATGTGTTAAATATTAGTGATAGAGAAAAATTATTTTTAGGAAACCTCGATGAAGCATATTATAAGAAATCAGAAATAATACATGGAATTTTCTCTGGAAATTTTCCCAAGTTTAAAGATTTGTTATTAGAGTATACAGAAGGAAAAAATAGTTTTTATGATTTTTCTATTAATGTAATGAATCATTATAAGGAGATATTACAACGTACAATCGCAGCAACAGGTGGCTATATGATTCTATGTGAATATACAAAACTAAAAAAAGAATTACTTTTAGTTCTCATGATAAATAATAAGGAGGGATTTGTTGTTAATGAAACGGATTTATCACTAAGTAATATAAAAAAATTAGAATTACATAAAGTTGATATTGCGTGTTCTATTAATCTTACTGATTGGAAAGCAATAGAAAATGAAGACCTTACAACAGATAGAAAAACCTATTTATCTTTTGTTAAGGGTCTTAAAGATATTAGTCTTTATTTTATGCAATTTATAGATGTTGATAATAAAAACACTAGTACTGAATCAACGAATAGATTACTTAGAGCTATTGATGAATTTGCTAAAAGGGAAGGCTGGGATAAGGAAAGAAAAATACAACGACAGGATGATGTCTGCTCATATTGTTTAGATAGAATAGATAAAAAACAAGAGATTTTACTCTCATATATTTCTGCTATAATGGATCCTGATAACCCTGAAAAGTTCCAAGATCTAGCAACTGATGATGAATTTGGTGTGAGTTCCGTAATAAATGGTAATAAATCAAAATTAAGGCTACTGAAAAGAATTACATATAAAGATGATAACTTAAGATTAGAGTTTAATACAAAATTATTTTTAGATAAAACTATTATTTATGATGAAAAAAACAATAAACTAACTATTAAAAATATCCCTGAGCTATTGAAACAACAAATAAAGAAACTCAATGATTGATAAAATTGTTAAGATATTAAATAAGAATAAATCGTCTATAAAAATAGAAGATGATATTATTTCTTGTATCTATAGAATAGATAGCTTAGAGTTCTTAAGGGAGTTAAGTGATAACGAGCTAATCACAAATTCTTTTTTTGAAGACTATAATACTGATGAAGATATAGTTTTAGAATTTTTAATCTCAAGACTAAGATCACAAGGGTTTTATCTATCAAAAAAATCCTTTTTAACATGGAATCAGTATAATTATCCTGAAAAAGAAGTTTATATACACGAAATAAATGATTTTTTAATTAATAATGTTTTTTTCAACGAAAGATTCTCTACAATAATTAATTTAATAGATATTTTAGGTCAAAATTCTAAAATTAAGTATAATGAAGATGAATTCTTGAATTTTCTAATTGTAAGAGAAGATAAATCTTTACTATTATATTTAAAATATTTGCCAGAGGATTTGGATTTAATAGATAATACTGATTTAAATAATATCAATAACTTTATTCAAATTTTGAAAGAAGATATTGCTCCCGATAGAAAAAACATTTATATAAATGAGCTAATTGACTATTTGTTACCGATAGAAGAAAAAAATAGATTCTCATACTTAATTAAAAATTTTAATGAATTTATACATCGAGCTTCTGCCTCATATAATTATTATCTGAGAAATTTTTCTTATTATAAATTAAAAATTGAACTTGACACAAAAGCATTAGATTTTTATCAAAAAATTCAGGGAGTTGTAAATGATTCACAAACTAAGTTAATTGCAATACCAACTGCAATTGTTTTTGCATCTACAACATTAGATTATGAAAATATAAATTCCATGAAGAATTATTTGATATTAGTAGGAATGATTATGTTTTGTATATTTATTCAAATCTTTATCAACAACCAAGAATCAGCATTGGAATTTATAGAAAGGAATATCACAATATATAAACAATCATTTTCTGATAATAAACAAATATTAGAAAATTCATTTATTAAAGTAGATAAGGAAAGAAATAAACAAAAATGCAGGCTTTTAACTATACAAATCCTTTTATGGTCAAGCCCTATTTTAATCTTTATCTTATTATTTATTACAAATATAGAGATCAAATCAAAATATATTTATAAAATATATAAGTTTTTATTCGACAATAGTCTAATGAGAATAATTTTACAAATCTAATAGAAATAACACAATGAATATCAACAATTCTTCTTTCTTTCAAAAACTGCTAACTAAAGGCTTGAAGAAAAAATAAAAGAAAAACTAAAAACACTATGAACAACCAAGAAATTGTAGCCAAACTATGGGCACTGTGCAATGTGCTACGTGATGACGGCATCACCTATCACCAATACGTAACAGAACTGACCTATATCCTTTTTCTAAAAATGGCCAAGGAAACCAATTCTGAAGGGGAAATACCTGAGGCTTATCGTTGGGACACTCTTGTGAGCAAAGACGGTATCCCACTCAAGAAATTCTATGAGGAGCTGTTAGAACACTTGGGCGAACAGTGCCGAGGGAGGATTCAGGAAATCTATGCAGGGGCTAAATCCAATATAGAAGAGCCTAAAAACTTGGAGAAAATTATCAAGACCATTGATGCCCTTGATTGGTATTCTGCCAAAGAAGAAGGCTTGGGTAACCTATATGAAGGCCTATTGGAGAAGAACGCCAATGAAAAGAAATCAGGAGCAGGGCAGTACTTCACCCCTCGTGTGCTCATTGATGTGATGACCGAGCTTACCCATCCACAGGCGGGCGAACGCTGTAATGACCCTGCTTGTGGTACTTTTGGCTTTATGATTGCCGCTGACCGATATATCAAAGACCAAACCGATGACCTCTTCTCCCTTTCGCAAGAGATGCAAGAGTTCCAGATCAATGAGGCTTTCTCAGGGGGCGAATTGGTACATGAAACCCACCGCTTGGCACTGATGAACGCCATGCTGCACGACATCAAAGGGCCTATACAGCTTGGCGATACGCTTTCCTCCTTAGGCAAGCAAATGACCGGTTATGATGTGGTACTGACCAATCCACCCTTTGGCACCAAGAAAGGAGGCGAACGCGCTACTCGTGACGACCTGACCTTTCCTACTTCCAACAAACAGCTGAATTTTTTGCAGCACATCTACCGCAGTCTTAAAAGAGGCGGACGTGCTGCCGTAGTGCTCCCCGACAATGTGCTCTTTGTAGATGGTGATGGGGAGCGCATTCGCAAAGACCTTATGGAAAAGTGCAACCTACATACCATCTTGCGCCTACCTACGGGGATTTTCTATGCCCAAGGGGTCAAGACCAATGTGCTCTTCTTCGAGCGAGGACTTTCGGACAAAGGCAATACTCAAGAGGTTTGGTTCTATGATCTCCGTAGTAATATGCCTAACTTCGGGAAAACCAATCCCCTCAAGCGGGAACACTTTGACGAGTTTGTACAGTGTTATCAGCGTGATGACCGCCATAAGCGCCAAGAAACTTATAGCGAGGAAAATCCACAGGGCAGATGGCGTCGATACACCTATGAGGAAATCTGTGCCCGCGACAAAACAAGCCTTGACCTGAGCTGGATACGCCAAGGAGAGGAAACCGAAGACATCCCCTTGAGCGAACTCATAGCCACTATGGAGGAAAAAGCAGCCAAAATCACTGAAGCTATTGCACAACTAAAAGCCATTATGGGAAATGAGTAGTCCAAAGAAACCTAAAGACATGCTAAGGGCTTCCGTAGCGGAGTATCTGACCTTTGTTACCGCCACAGGAGAGAGCAATATCCAAAGCCTCTATGCCGACGAGAATGTATGGCTTTCCCAAAAAATGATGGGATTGCTCTATGGTGTAGAAATCCCTACTATCAATTATCATTTACAAAAGATATTCTCTGACAATGAGTTAGCCGAAAATTCAGTTATTAGAAAATTTCTAATAACTGCCGATGATGGGAAAACTTATAATACAAAGCACTATAACCTATCGGCGATTATTGCGGTAGGCTACAAAGTCAATTCAGAAAGGGCGGTGCAGTTCCGCAAATGGGCAACGCAGATTATAGAAGAATTTACCATCAAGGGCTTTGCCATGGATGATGAGCGCCTGAAAAACGATGGAACCCTGCTAGGAAAGAAGTATTTCGAGGAACAACTACAACGTATTCGCGAAATACGCCTCTCCGAACGCAAGTTCTATCAGAAAATCACCGATATTTATGCCACCTCTATTGATTACGACCCTAAATCCTCCTCTACCCAACGCTTTTTTGCCACCGTACAGAACAAACTACATTGGGCTATTCATGGACATACCGCTGCTGAGGTAATTTACGAGCGTGCCAATGCCAAAAAACCTCACATGGGATTGACCTCTTGGAAGGATGCCCCCAAGGGGAAGATCTATCCCTTTGATGTGGTCGTTGCCAAGAACTACCTTACCGAAGATGAAATGGCACAGTTACAGCGCTTAGTCTCTGCCTACTTGGATATGGCAGAAGATATGGCACTGAGGCATATCCCGATGACCATGAGCGATTGGGAAGTACGCCTGAACCGGTTTTTAGAATTTGCCGACCGAGAGGTCTTACAAGACGCTGGTAAAATCACCGCCGAGATCGCTCATACGCATGCCTTAGCGGAGTTTGAAAAGTATCGTATCGTACAAGACAGACTCTTCCAATCGGATTTTGATAAATTTCTTGAATCATGAACACTAAGCAAATACGACAAACCATATTAGACCTAGCCATACGAGGGGAGTTAGTTCCCCAAGACCCCACCGATGAGCCTGCCTCCGTGCTCTTGGAGCGTATTCGTGCAGAGAAAGAGCAACTTATCAAAGATAAAAAACTCAAACGAGACAAAAAAAACAACGAACCGATTGACGAAGTCCCCTTTGAACTTCCAGAGGGATGGGAGTGGTGTAGAGGATATGAAATTTTAAATCCCATGGAAACTCAAAAACCCATAGGAGAAATGTTTGGTTATATAGATATAGCTTCCATAGATAACAAAAATAATAGAATTATAGACGCCAAATTTATTTCTGTATCAGAGGCTCCAAGTAGAGCTAGCCGTAAGGTTAAATTTGGAGATACTCTTTTCTCTATGGTGAGACCTTATTTAAAAAATATTGCTTTTGTAGAGGAAGAGTACTCTAATTGTATAGCTTCAACTGGCTTTTATATTTGTAGCCCTAATAAAACATTATATCCTAAGTTTCTTTTCTATTTGATGCTATCAGAATATGTAGTTAATGGTTTAAATAAGTATATGAAAGGTGATAATTCACCTTCAATTAACAATGAAAATATAACAAATTTTTTTTCCCTCTCCCTCCCCTTGCCGAGCAACATCGTATTGCCCAAAAAGTAGAACAGCTGCTCACCATTGTGGATACTATAGAGCAACTTCAAGAGGAACTCAAAGCCCTTGTCAAACAGACCAAAAATCAGGTGCTCAACTATGCCATAGCGGGCAAACTTACCCAGCAAGACCCTAACGATGAACCTGCGGAAGAACTTCTTAAGCGTATAGGCAAGACAACTGCCGCTGATACCCCTTATGAGAAGTTGCCTGAGGGGTGGGTGTGGTGTCAAGGAAATCAAATTTTGAATACAATGAAATCTCAAAAGCCTTCAGGTGAAAAATTTAATTATATAGACATTGCTTCTATAGATAATAGACAAAACAAAATTACTGAGGTAAAAACTATAGCTGTAACTGAAGCCCCAAGTAGAGCCAGTAGGAAAGTGAAATTTGGTGACACCTTATTTTCTATGGTTAGACCTTATCTGAAAAATATAGCTTTTGTAGATGAAGAATACTCAAACTGTATAGCTTCAACAGGCTTTTATGTGTGTAGTCCTAATGAAACTCTGTTTCCTAAGTATTTATTTTATCTGATGGTGTCTGATTATGTAGTTCAGGGACTGAATAAACATATGAAAGGAGATAATTCACCCTCAATTAACAATGAAGATATAACAAATTTTATTTTCCCTCTCCCCCCTCTTGCAGAGCAACATCGTATAGTTGAAAAAATAGAAAGTTTTTTTGCCTCCTTTGACCAAATAGAAAAAGAATTAGCATAGAGCATAAATACAATAAGGGGCAAATTGCCTCACATACTTGCTTGCACAACTTTGCCCCTACGACTTACCAATTGACAATAGTATCTACAATGGCTTGCTGCTCACTGGCAGTACGCCTGAGATAGATACGAGTGGTCTCAATACTTTCATGCCCCATAAGGTCGGCAAGGAGTGTAAGATCATTAAAACGCTCTAAGAAGTTCTTAGCAAACCGATGTCTGAAAGAATGAGGGTATACCACTTTAGGATTAAGCTGGTACTTATAGGCAAAGACCTTGAGCTGCTGGGCAATACCTCGTGGGGTAATACGCTTACCAAAACGATTGAGAAAGATATAGCCCGAAGTGATCCCCTTTTCCTTAAGCCACAAGCTACTTTCCTCACGCAGGAGCTTGGGAATGTATAGGCGGCGTACCTTACCTCCTTTGCTGTAAATATCCAAATAGCCTTGAGTGAGGTGTTCTGCTTTTATTTGGATAAGTTCACTCACACGCGCCCCTGTAGCGGTGAGAAACCATACGAGAAAATACCAATCTTGATACCCATCTTTTTTGAGCTGTGCCTTTAGGAAAAGGTAATCCGCATGACTAATCACATGCTCTAAAAAGTTCTTTTGCTGTACCTTTACAAAGGACATCTTCAGGGAACCTCTCTTGACGAAGTCTAAGTACTTGTTAATCGCCTGCAAACGCAGATTAACGGTTTGTGCTTTGTACTTGTCCAGCAGGAAATTCTTGTAAGCCATCAGGTTGGGCTTGTTGATAACTGGGTATTTTTCTAAGAAATACCTCACTGTCCACACATACGAGTCTATCGTATTGGGTGCTAAGTTGCTTTTCAGGAGAAAAGACTTGAATTGTTTTATCATTTCTTTAAAATTTAGAAATGATAATAAACGAAGTTTTTACAAATTACTTTCTATGGTATTTAAAAAAGAAAAATAAGTCTCTATTTTTTGGACGATACGGTACTGCTCCGCAAGAGGAGGAAGAGGGAAAAATTCTTTCTGTAGGAACTGAAAATGCCTACTATATCCTCTGTTTTCAATTTTGTAAGAAGCATTGAGAATGAGATAATAGAGATATTTTGATAGATTATTGTTAGGTAGAATAACTTTAACCCCATCTGCACCAACAATAAAATCAAAATCTATATATTTTACTACTCTCGTATGGTCTCCAAAAACAATGATAAAATCTTCTACCTTTAGAACCTTTGTTTCATCAGAAGAAAAACCTTCTATATAATTAGCACTTTGACTTATTACAGGAAAATCCCCATTTTTTTCTATTTCAGACTGCAAAATCTGATATGGTTTTGTAGCTATGGTCTTCGTGATATCCCCCAGCCTACACCACGCCCACCCTTCAGGTAACTTCTCATAAGGGGTATTATGGCTACAAACGAAAGCTATTTGGTCATATTATGACTGAGTACTACTCGCTGATATTCTCAAAATCAGTCCAGAAGTTGGGGTAGGATTTTTCCACCACTTCTCCCTTTTCGATCGTAAGAGGTACCTTCAGGCAGAGGGGGGCAAAGGCCATAGCCATACGATGGTCTCCGTAGGTAGCTATGGAGACATTGCGGGCTATCTTGCGAGGAACTCCTATCCATATTTCTCCTTGGGAGATGTGTACCTCTCCGCCAAGTTTCGTAATCTCGTCTCGGAGAGCTTCTAATCGGTTGGTTTCCTTGATATTGAGAGTGTGCAAGCCACTAAGAAAACACTCTACCCCCAAGCCAAAGCAAGTGACAGCTATGGTCTGGGCTATATCCGGACAATCCATCAGGTTATAGGAGAAAATAGTAGAGAAGTCATCTCGTTCCTTGATTAGCTGTATCTTATCCCTCCAGAAGATGGTCTTTACCCCAAAGCTCTGGTAGATGTCTGCCAAGATACGGTCTCCCTGTAGGCTTTCCTTCTTATAATGATTCAGGAATAGGGAAGAGCCTACCTCACTGAGAGCTATCATGCTATAGAAGTATGAAGCAGAGCTCCAGTCGGGCTCCACTACGATAGTTTGTGCCTCTACCTCAGGGGTGTGGTATACGGTGATAATATTATCCTCCAGTACTGCTTCTATCCCCAATTGGTTCAAGAGGGCGAGGGTCATCCTCAGGTAGGGTAGGGAAGTGATCTCTCCCTCCAAGTGTAGGGTGAGTCCCTTGGGGAAGGTGCTTCCTACTAAGAGCAGGGCGGAGAGGTATTGGCTGCTGACATTGGCTTTGATGGTCAGCTCTCCACCTTCTATATGTTTTCCTGTTATGGATAGGGGAGGGAAGCCCTCTGTAGAAAGGTAGTCGATAGAAGCCCCTAACTGACGTAGTGCCTCCACCAGAATACCTATAGGACGCTGTTGCATACGCTCCGAGCCCGTCAGTACCACCTTGCGGTCAGTGCAGCAGGCATAGTAAGCCGTAAGGAAGCGCATAGCCGTACCGGCGTCTCCTACATTGATTTCCTCTCCCAGAAGGTGCAATCCTCGTGACATCATCTCTGTATCCTTCGAGGGAGAGATATTTTCTATTTCTAAGGAAGGAAAGAGTTGCTTGAGTAGTAGTAGTCGGTTGCTCTCACTCTTTGAGCCTCCTATATTCAGGGTAAGTTGGTTGTTGTTTTTTAAGCGTTTTTTCTTTAGACGAATATCCATGTTATATCTTAGAGGGCGCAAAATTACAAAAACATTCTAAAAAAAGGGTGTTAAAAAAACAGTTTTTGGCTATAAATTAACTTTTTTAACGTGCGAGAGCGTTTTCCTGCATAAGAGGAGTGTTTTGAGTTGCTATTCAGAACATAGTTAGTGTAGATCGTAAGGCAATATCCCTTGACCTGAGGGCATATAAGGAGAGATTAAAAAAGATTCAGAGCGGAAGGAGTCATAAAGGATGAAAAATAAAATAAAAGCATAAAACATTTCTTTCTTTCTATTATTTTCCTTACCTTTACCCCCTCATTTGAGTGAGGGATGAAAAGTGAAAAATGTTATTGCTCACACAACTTTACCTAAATAATAAGCACAAGCTATAAAAAATGCACCAACTATAGGTAAATGACCATTCAACAATAAATCATTAATTATTAATCATTGATCATTAATCATTAAAGTAGATGAAATGGCTTGAAAAATTATTCAAAGGAGCTTTTTCTGAAGCCCCTTCTGAAGTATACGAAGGAAAGAATAGCGATCTCCCTATTGACGAAGCGTTTGTAAACAACTTCAAGAATAAAGGAGGTATCTTTATCTACATAGAGAATCCAATAGAGCTCCCTAATATATTACAAACGATACTCTTGGACAAGGGCGCTGACAGCCTTGTCTTCTCGCACAATGAGCAGGTAGAAGCCTTGTTTTCGGCTGTGCCTCATACTTTTTTTACTGATGATGACCAAGAAGCTACCCACTTTCTCACCGATTGTGAGTACTTAGTGGCCGAGGAAGGGTCTCTGTTATTTTCTTCCCGACAGCTGGGGCAGAAGCACTTGGACGAACTCCCTCAGAACCTTGTGGTAGTGGCCAAAATAAGCCAGATTGTCGCCACGCTCTTCGATGCTATGGGAGGACTCAATAGGCAGACACAGCAGAACCGCCCCAATAATATCCGTACTCTTAGGGCTTTTTTGCCTCCTAAGGAAAAAGATTCCATTCTCTATGAGAATTGTTATCGAACCACTTACTTACTTCTCTTAGAAGATCTAAATACCAACGAATGAACGAACTATTAAAGCGTAGTATCACGGGAATCCTGTATGTATTCCTTCTTCTTACTGCCATTATGCTCTCCAATGCTGAGGCTTTTGGCTTTCTCTTCCTTGTCTTTGGACTTATTTGTCTTTACGAATTCAAGAGGTTGGTACGCCTCTCCAGTAGTGCCGTCTACTTGGCTTTTCTGTGCTTGTGGTGGTGCTTCAATTATCTGATCCCAATGGAGGGTTTCAGTAATAATTTTGTCGTATACCTACTACTTTTGGCAGTGATTTCCACCGATGTATACTTAGGCTTCTACCTCTACAGGCATGAGGCAGTGAGCTATACCCAATGGCAGAAATTCCTCTTAGCCCTGCTCTATGTAGGGGGAGGATGTCTTTTTATCTCACTGCTCTATAAGGTGGAGATATATAAGAACGAACAAGAGATTACAGCCGCGTCTTTTGCTTTTTGGGAGTTTTCCCAATGGCAGTTCTCTGAGGCTTTTTCAGAGGCGCAACACACTATGATAGCCCTTTTGGCGATTATCTGGGCGAGTGATAGCTTTGCCTATGTATCAGGGAGGTTTTTGGGGCGCACCAAGCTCTTTCCTTCTGTCTCGCCTAAGAAGACCGTAGAGGGCTTCATAGGAGGCTTTGTAGGGGCGCTATTGGTGGCAGCATGGCTTTCCCTTTATAGCAACAAAGAGCTGTGGAAGTGGTTGGTTATTGCGGCGGTACTGGTCGTGGCGGGCACTTTGGGCGACTTGGTCGAATCCAAGTTCAAGCGTGTAGCCGGCAAGAAGGACAGTGGCACCATCCTCCCTGGTCATGGAGGGTTGCTCGATAGGCTTGACAGCCTTATCTATGCCTCTCCTTTTGCATTTGTTACTATTTTGATACTCTCTTATTTCTAAGAGTCCCCTTTGAGAAGGACAAGGAAAGCAACAGGTCTCTCACTCTTTCTATGTCGCAACCTTGCAGGAATAAAGGGAAAGTGAAAATTGTTGTCTTTTTGCTTGTTTATTCTCATAAAAATACGTACCTTTGCTTGTCAGTTGGCAGTTGACACTTAACATACTCGCTCATGCGAGTTTACCTAAAAAAGTTACCTAAATAAAAAAATAATAATGGACGTACAAAAGATTATGGCCTCATTGGAGGCAAAGCACCCAGGAGAAAAAGAGTACTTACAAGCAGTACATGAAGTGTTGGAATCAGTACACGATGTGTACAACCAGCACCCAGAATTTGCTAAGGCAAAAATCATCGAACGTATTGTAGAGCCTGATCGTATCCATACCTTCCGTGTGGATTGGGTAGATGACAAAGGAGAGGTACAATCTAACCTTGGCTACCGTGTGCAGTTCAATGCTGCCATAGGTCCTTACAAAGGAGGTATCCGCTTCCACAAGGCAGTGAATCCTTCTATGCTTAAGTTCTTAGGGTTCGAACAAACCTTCAAGAATGCGCTTACTACCCTACCTATGGGAGGAGCTAAGGGAGGATCAGACTTCGATCCTACTGGCAAGTCTGATGCGGAAATCATGCGCTTCTGCCAGGCCTTCATGCTCGAATTGTGGAAATACATAGGTCCTGATACCGACGTGCCTGCAGGCGACGTAGGGGTAGGAGGCCGTGAGATAGGCTATATGTACGGTATGTACAAAAAATTGGCACACGAATACAATACAGGGGTACTCACCGGTAAGGGTATCAACTGGGGAGGCTCCCTTATCCGTCCAGAAGCGACAGGGTATGGAGCTCTTTATTTTGTAGATCATATGCTCAAAAAGCTCGGTCGCGATATCAAGGGACAGCGTGTGGTAGTTTCTGGTTTCGGAAATGTGGCTTGGGGAGCATCAGAAAAAGCAACCCAACTTGGTGCTAAAGTAATCGGTCTCTCTGGACCTGACGGTTGTGTAGAAGTACCTGGAGGTATGACTCAAGAGATGATTGACTACCTACTTGAGCTCCGCGCTTCTAACCGCAATATCGTAGCACCTTTCGCTGAAAAATTTGCGAAAGAAAGTAAGTTCACCGCAGGTAAAAAAGCATGGGTGATCCCTTGTGATATAGCATTGCCTTGTGCTTTCCAAAACGAATTGGACGGAGACGATGCCAAGACACTCATCGCTAATGGAGTGAAACTCGTAGCAGAGGTGTCCAACATGGGTTGTACTCCAGAGGCTATCAAAGCCTTCCAAGATGCTAAGTTGCCTTTTGCTCCAGGTAAGGCTGTCAATGCTGGTGGGGTAGCTACTTCTGGTTTGGAAATGACTCAGAATGCCGCTCACCTTTCTTGGACTTCCGAAGAGGTAGATGCTAAGCTTCACCAGATCATGGAGTCTATCCACAACGCTTGCCTCAAGTACGGACAAGAAGAAGGATATATCAACTATGTAAAAGGAGCTAATATCGCTGGATTCATGAAAGTAGCCCATGCGATGCTCGACCAAGGGGTCATATAATTGTTTTTGTTAAATAAGCAGAGGCTGTCTTGACTATGAGGCAGCCTCTTTTTTGTTTCCAAATCCTTTAGATAAGTTTACAATACGTTTAACAGCTTTGAGCTTTCTTTCTTGGAAAATAATTGTACTTTTGCCCCAAATTTTTTTCATAAAACACTGAGATTTAATCGTTAAAGTAAAATAAATTGATGGAAAAATTCCTAATGAATGTGGAATATTACTATGAATTGTTTCAAATCAATAGTTTATTCCTAAAAATATTATACACCTTGGTTTTTATCCTCTCGTGCCTATGTGCGTATAATATTCTTTTTCTTATCAAAAAGCACTTCAAGCGACGCAAGACCCAGCGGAGAGTAGCCTATCTCCGCCGAGAGTATTTTGAGAGAATCAAAGAAATTCTCCTTACCGAGCAGGTCTTCAGCAGTAGTGAGTTTCATAACTATCTGGGAGTTAGCTCTTATGACAATGGATTCAAGCGAGAGCTGACCAACCTTATACTGGAGATTATCGACACATATCCCAAGGCGAACAAAAAGAACTATGAACTGCTCATGGAGGAGCTCAAGCTCAAAAAATTCTGGGAAGCGGAACTCCTCAAAGGCTCTAAAAAACGTAAGGAAAGGGCTTTGCGCAAGATAAAGGGACTGAACCTGGTCATAGCCGAGTCGGTGATTATTCCTATGACTACCATCAAGAACTCTATACTGAGAAGGAAAGCCCGCAGCTTGTATATATATATTAGTAAGAATAATCCTTTCAAGTTCTTCGATAATGATTTCGACGACCAATTCTCTGAATGGGATAATATCGAAATTCATGAGATACTAAGCAAAAAGCCTGAGGAAACGATTCCTAATTTTATCCATTGGGTACAGAACCACTCAGCAGGCGAGGCACTCAAGTCGTTCTTGGTCTACGAGATGGGGTGTTATGGTCAGAAGGAGGCTTCGCCTTACTTGCTCAAGATGATCGAAAGCAGTGGTATGAAGCTCCGCCAACAGATTATCAGAACCTTAGGGGTCTTGCAGTACAAGGAAGCGGCTACTTTCCTTATGGGGATATACCCAGTACAACCCTCTTTTATTCAGGAGGAAATCCTCAAGACCTTAGGAGAGTTTGCCCAAGAGGACTCCCTACCTTTTGTGGAGAATGCCGTAGTGACCACGCACAATGTAGAGACAAAAATGCAAGGGCTCTATACTCTATTGTGCTTCGGGAAGTCTGGAAAGGCTATCTTCGAGCGACTAAAAGCACAGGCCAAGCCGCAGGAACTTTTGGCTTTCGAACATGTGGAAAACCCTCTAAACCAAAGAACGCTATAGAAAATGGAACTACTCTATGATATTTTTCAGATATCGGTATTGATCTATTCGATCATGATTCTTCTGTGCATCGGTGCACAGGTGCTCATGGCACGCCAGAACTTGCGAAATAACAAGTGGAAATATACGGATTTAGACCTCATTACGTTAAGGAACTCACCCTTGGCACCGGGGATTTCTATCGTGGCACCAGCCTATAACGAACAGACGACCATTATCTCCAATGTGAACTCATTGCTCTCCCTGGACTATCCTAAGTATGAGGTGGTTATCGTCAATGACGGGAGCAAGGACAGGACACTGGAGCTACTGATAGAAGAATATGAGCTGGAAGAAACGCCCTTTATGTATATAGAGCGTATCAAGGCATCACCCGTAAAGCGTATTTTCAAGTCCAAAAACCCCAAATATGCCAAGCTTACCGTAGTGGATAAGGTCAATGGAGGGACCAAGGCCGATGCTTCCAATGCGGGGGTGAATGCCTGTAGGTATCCATATATGCTCAATACGGATGTAGATTGTGTATTGGCCAAGGATGCCTTGTTGCGGATGATTATGCCTTTCCTCAAATCATCGGTACGAGTGATAGGGGTAGGAGCTACCCTGCGTATGAGCAATGGTTGCGAGATGGAGGACGGGAAGCTCGTACGTGTAAGCCCTCCTAAGTCTTTCTTTCCCGCTTTCCAAGAAATCGAGTACTTGCGTTCCTACTTGGTAGGAAAAATGGGCTGGTCGGTGATCAATGGGGTGCCCAATATATCTGGGGGCTTAGGTCTCTTTGACAAGGAAATACTTATCAATGCAGGGGGCTATGATCCGGCATCCTTTGCCGAGGATATGGATATGGTCACTCGTATGATTGTCTATATGAGGGATTTCAATTACGATTATCGCATCGTGGAGATTCCTGATACATGTTGCTGGACCGAGGGGCCACCGAACTATTCGGTTATGTATAAGCAGCGCACCCGCTGGGCGCGTGGGCTGTTCCAATTCTTTATGATCTACCGCAAGTACTTGTGGAACTACAAGTATGGGCGCTTGGGACTGGTGACCATGCCCTATATGTTCCTCTTCGAATTCTTAGCCCCACTTATTGAAATAGTCGGCTGGGGAATACTTATCTACCTGCTTGTCATAGGGAGAATGAACTATACGAATGCTCTTCTGATCTTCGGAACTATTTACCTCTTTGGGCTGATGGTCTCCTCCTCAGCTATTGTCTTTGACTATGTCACCAAGCAACATTACAAGAGGCTCAGGGAGTATTTTCGACTGTTTGCCATCACCCTGATAGAACCCTTTACCTATCACCTGCTGATTGTCTATTTCAGTATCAGAGGGTATATCAGTTTTTTATCAAAAAAAACTTCGAATGGGGAGAAATGACCCGCAAAGGGATTGATAAGAAGAAGCAGCAACCCGTAGCGGTTCAAAACTAAAAAATGCAAAAGATGAAAATGACAAAAATATATAGTGTACTGCTGCTCCTGCTTCCATGTATCTCGGTTGTAGCACAGGATAAGAAGGAGCTCAAGCTGATTGATAGTTACTTCAAAGAAGGACAGTACGAAGAGGCTAAGAAGCTGTTGGACAAGAATATAACCCAGTATCCTAAGAATGGGGATATTCAGTTCTACATGGGGACGTACTACTACCAAAAGCAAGACAATGACAAGGCACGCTACCACTTGCTAAGGGCGCTGGATGAGCTTCCTAACCATGTGGCAGCCAAGGAGATCTTGGCCAGTATCGAGACCACACAGAAGCATTATTCCAGTGCGATATGCTACGTGAATGAGCTGCTGGAGACCCGCCCCTACGACGCTGAACTCTGGCGCAAGAAGATTGCTCTTTATCGCTTACAAGGCAATGATATAGAGGCAAATCGCTTGCTCAAGCGCATCCGAGTGATCTACCCTCAGGATGAGCAGTTCAAAAAGGATTACCTCTACTCCCTTCAGGTGCAGTCTTCCCAAGAGAAAAAGAAAGGAAATATAGAGGAAGCCATCAAGATGGAGCAAGAGACCCTCCGCCTGAATCCTAAGGATGAAGAGGCATATCTCACCCTGACCAATACATACCTCCTCTCGGGGGACAAGGATAAGGCACTGACGTATGTGAATCGAGGCTTGCAGAACTTGCCTAATAACCAAGAGCTTATCAATCGAAAAATAGGTATTCTCTCCGAGATGAATCGTCCGGTGGAGGCGGTAGAGTTTATCCAACAAGAAATGAAAAAGGGCAATAAGTCCCCTCAGATGCTCAAGAATTACAATGACTTGCTTGCTCAGGCGGCTCTCTACCAAAACCAGTCCGACCCCTATGTGCTCTATGGCAAGCTCTATGAGAACAACCCCTCCAATGCGGAGGCACTGGACTACCTTATCAATAATTCCCTGACCAAGGGCTACTATACCGATGCTGCTGTATATATAGAAAAGGGTATCAAAAGCCGTGGACGCACCAAGGATCTGTTGTCTAAGAAATACACCTACCTTATGCTCTCTGGGCAGGATAAGGAGGCATATAAGGTCTTGGAGGAGCTTTTCTCGAAGTATCCCAACGATGCGGATATACGAAATAACTACCTACAATACCGCTATAACCGAGGGCAGCAGTTGGCACAACAAGGAAGGTATACCGAGGCCATCCCCGATTTGCAATGGGTGGCAGCACAGCCGTCCTTCGAGTGGCGAGAGGATGCCATCGCTGCCCTATATGGAGCCTATCTCAATAATCATCAGTATGGCAAGGCTTTAGAACAGGCAGAGCTCCTTATCCAGCAATATCCTCAGAGCAAGGGAGGCTACCTAAGAAAAGCAGCAGCACTATCCGCCCTGAGGCAGTATCCGCAGGCCTTGGAGATCTATGAAAAACTCATAGGGGAAAGTGATGCCAAGGATAACGACTTCTATATCAGTGGATATGAGGAAACGGCTTTGGCTTATATCAAGTACCTCAATGAAAAGGGAGATGCTACCACTGCCTATGAGCAACAGAAAAAACTGATGACACTCAAGGAAAATAGCAATCAAGGACTTAGGTATATTGTGGCGACTTCTTCCCTGCTGAAAAAGGAAGATGAAGTACTGAGCTATGCCCAGAAGGGAAAGGCTCTCTATCCAGATGATTTTTACTTTGTAGAACAAGAGGCCTATGCCTACACCCGCACCGATAGACCTCAGGAAGGGATAAATGCTTTAGAGCCTTACCTTGAGAAATATGCTTATAACAAAGACCTTTCCAAGGCCTACGCTGAAGCGGCTGAAAAACAGGCGCAAAAGGAGTATAAGCAAAGGGATTATGACCAAGCACAGCACACCTTGCTCAAGGCACTACAGTATGACCCCCTGAACAAGAACTTGCAGTATGAGCGAGGACGTATATTCGAGGGGCAAAAGCAGTATGATAGCGCCTACTATTACCAGCGACAGTTCAATCCGTCCTTGGTGGAGCTTGCTGAGTTCAAAAGGCATCTGAACTACCTCAAGTACAAGACTTATAAGAATGAGATACAATTCTCCTACCAGCAGAACCAGCTGAAGGATACCAAGTTGCCAGGGATATTTACCGCTCTGTACCATAGGTATCAGCCTAAGAATACCTATACTTTGGGACTTTCCTCATCGGGGAGGGCAGACAAGCGAGCCTTTCAAGGACAAGTAGGATGGACACATATACTAAGCTACAAGTCGTATTTCGATATAGATGCAGCACTCTCCAATCATTATTTTCCGGAGTATATGGGGAATGTTACTATATACAGAGCCTTGCGCAATGAGTGGGAAGCCCAAGTGGGGGTAGGGTATAAGAAGCTCCGAAGTGAGGATACACCACAGCTTATCCAAGCACACTTAGGTGCGACTAAGTCGCTGGAAGACTTCTCTTTCTTGGTCAAGCTCACAGGAGTGTCTTTTAACAACAGTCTGTATTACAACACTTTTGGGAGAATACAGTATGACCTCTTGGACAAGCGTAGTTTCTTGGCAATCTTCGGAGGGGTAGGTTCGGCTCCAGTCGATGAGATTCTCAACTACCAACTCTATGGGCAGTTCTCCACCACCAATGCCAACTTCGGAGGAATGGCGCAGTATATGCTTGTGGACAAGGTAGCACTGTCCCTCTCTGGGGTATGGTACAACTACTACAATGGGGTAGATTATAGCGATTTGTATAACCTAATCTTTGGAATAAATGTTTCGTTTTAGTATAGTAACCCTTTATTTTCTCCTGTTGGGCACCTGTCAGAGCAATGCCGAGAGTACGGCCGCAGCTGCTGAGGTACCTATCTCTCTCAGGGCGAAGGGCTATGCCATCTCCACGCAACTCCATGCCTCCGACATAGATGAAAAATGGGCACAGTACTTCTATGATCATCTCAGAAACAGAGTAACCGATCGCCAGCGGGTGCTCTTGGCAAGTTCACAGAAGGATTATCTCACCCTGAAAGTAAAGGTGAACACTGCCCTCTCCACGGACTATTGTCTGAAGAATGATGGGCAACAGTGGCTGCTTACCGCCCGGACGGAGCGAGGCCTCCAGTGGCTGATATACCAAATGATAAAGCGCATCAGCGAAGACGATCCTTCGGTAGAGGCGCCCGACCTGAACCCATCTATCATCAACCTCGGTAAAGGATGTGCTTCTTTTGCCTTTGCTTACCGTGAACCACATTTCCTCCCTAACCTAAACCAAGAATATAACCAAATCTATAACACCCACAATGTAGAAATAGATTGGGGACTATGGGGGCACAACCTCTCTAAAGTGATAGACAAGAACAACAAGGCTCTCTATGCTACGGTAGAGGGCAAGCTCAATGAATCCCAGCTGGACTTTGCCTCCGATGCCCTTTACCAAGAAGTAGAGCACTACATCATAGACAACTTTGGTGCGGAACCCCCTATGAAGTTTGTCATCATGCCCAATGATAACCCTATAGTGAGTGATACCCCTAAGAATAAATCACTGGGGAGTACCCCCACCAATGCCACCCCCTCGGTGAGTTATCTGGTCAATAAGCTTGCCAAGCGCTTTCCTAAGCATACTTTCTATACCTCCGGCTATCGCACCACCCGCACTCCTCCCACGGAGAGATTGGCTGATAATACGGGAGTGATTATAAGCACTATCGATTTACCCAAAGGGATAGCCCTGCCCAGTGGCAAAGTTACAGAAACCTTCTATCATACCCTTTCACAATGGAAGGCTAAGACGAATGACCTATACCTATGGGACTATGCTTGTGATTTCGACGATTACTTCACTCCTTATCCTATCCTAAAGGGGTTCCAAAAGCAGTTGAAGGTATTCAAGGAGAAAGGCGTCAAAGGAGTATTTGTCAATGGAAGTGGTTATGATTATAGCACCTTCGCCGATGTGCAGACCTTTGTCATCACCTCTTTGCTCATAGATGAGACCCTCTCGGTGGACGAGCTGGTTACTCGATTCTTCCGACAATACTATCCTGTATCAGGGGCAGAACTAACCGCCTATTATCTTTCCTTGGAGAATGCCCAACAGCAGCAAAGCAAACCCCTACAGTCCTATGGGAATTTCGCCCATGCTCAGGAGACTTATCTCGATCCGGCACAGTTTGTGAACTTCTATGATAAGCTATCTACGCTACGCTTCGAGGCACAAGGGGAGGAAAGCAAAGCCTTAGAGAAGCTCTATGCAGCACTTAGCTTTACCCGCCTACAGCTCGCCTATAGGCAGGGATATAGTAGCTATGGCTTTGCCCAGCGCCAAGCAAATACCCTACAGCCACGCCCTGAGGTGCAACAGTGGCTCGCTGCCTTAGCCACTAGCGAAAAATACAAGGAAATGGCACGCTATCAGGAAGAAGAGAAAGGCTCCGTCAAGGGCTATATAGAGCAATGGAATAGCTTGCTTGCACGGGCTGATTTCCAAAACTTGCTCTTAGGAAAGCCCTTGCAAGTACAGTGTACCTTGGACGAAGACTACCAAGACCTCTCCCCCCTTACCGATGGGGTAGAGGGCTTTCCTTTGGATTATCATATCGGTTGGGTGATTAATTCCGTAGATGACCTGAAGGTACAGCTTCCCCCCGAAGCTAAAAAAGCAAAAAAAATAGCCCTTACTTTCCTGCAGGATGAAAAGAGCCGCTTCTATATGCCGACAAAAATAGAGATTTACAAAAATAGTAAGCTCTATAAGACAATGCTCCCACCCCCGCAAGCAGGGGTACTCGCTCGTACTCTTACGACAGATATAGACCTGAGCGATAGTGATGTAACCCAAGTACGGATCTATAGGAATAGGACTAACGAACGTAACTTGTTAGCCACTTCTGAGATTCGCCTAATTCCTTAATTTCTAAAACCCTTTAATCCTAAAACAATGAGATTTTTACTGATATATCTATCTTTTGCAAGTCTTTTCTTAGCGAGCTGTCGTGATGCTTCAGAGCTATATCCACCTACCTCCATAGAGATTATGGACCCTGTGCGCCATTATTACCCTGTAGTACAAGGCGAGAAGTTTGAGATTAATATCAATATCAAGAATACAGGAAAACATTTTCTCAAAATCACCGATGTACAAACTTCCTGTGGCTGTATGGCAGTAGATAAAAATGCTATAGGCCTTATCCGAGCAGGGGAGATAGGGACAATTAGGATTGTTAATGATAGCAAGAAAAATATAGGCTATGTCAAGCACTTTATTAAGATCTATGGCAATATCCCCGATGGAGAAGCAGAGGTAATATTTGACTACAATGTAGTCCCTGATGCGCTCTATACTCCTGATTATGAAGAGATTTATAGCAAGGATAACAAATCTAGAGAAACACGTCGACAAAAATACTATACCGACTTATAATTGATTTTGTGCCATTATAGGCTTAAAAACGCTTATCTCTATGGTGGGTAAAAGGAAATAGTAGGGCAGTTCTTTTGTATTGTATTGATTGTTAAGTTGTTGTAATTTTAGCAACACAGCTGATACATTGCCTACTACCAATGTATATTATTCTTAGAGATAAAATTCTTAAATAATGAATAAGGGACAGGTTGTAACTCAAAAAATAATTCTTCTTTATGATTTGTTTCTAAATCAAAAACATCTTCATTCACAATATAGTATTTGCTTGCAAATTCTCTATCTATAATCGTTTTATATCGATCACCTAGAAAAGTAAAAGTTATAGCCATAATCTCCGAATCTTCTATTTCTACATTATTAATGATACATTCTGCAATTTTAGGAGATACAAAAAAAGCTAAATCTTTTCTATATAAAAAGTATGCCATACCTAATTCTTTTAAATATTTCATTTGCCCTAAAGGGGATTTAGGAATATTTACCCCTTCTTCTCTTAATACTTCAGAGATGGGATCAATTTTACATCATATGTTCCTAAATTCTTTCCTATTGATGATTTTTGATAATCTATTGCTGATATAGCATTAGGTATATCTATAGATATAGATTTAGAGGGAATCATATCATCTTACGAGTTTAGCTGTTGGTACAAAGCGGAAGGTAGAGCTCATATAGCGTTTCTCTGAACACCTGCCAAAGGCATCGTTTCTAAACCTATAAGTGATACTATCTAAGTTGGTAACAAAGCTACAAGCTCTTGGGATGATAGGAATGAGCTACAAGAAATGTGCCAGCGAAGGTAATAGATCTCCTACTATCTCTTTAAGAATATTCCCATTTTAGCATATTTAGCTTCTAACACTTCCATTAACAAACTTAAGATCTCCTTTACAGCTATATCCTCAGTTTTCTGATACTTTTGTCTCATATACTTATAAGTTGTTTCAGTACCTTCATATTCCATTACTAAAAAAATATGATCTGACAATTCATCTGCAGGAAGGTCTGGATGTTTTATACAAATATTCACCATGATAACCAAAGCTAACTCCCAAGAATGTTTGGAAAGTTTATGGTTAGCGTATTCAAATATGGTATTTATATCGGAATAGTCTAATTCTTCACATTGCTTTACAAGTTCGTGATATTTTTCTTCTATCATCATTTTTGTTTAGGTTTTTGGGGGGAGATTGTAACCTCTATACACTGACGATTGTTCCTTGCCGCCTCAAAAGAGCAAAGATAATGAAAAATAGCGGGCTATCAAAGGAAAGTACCTTTTTATTTACCTTATGCACAAGATGCTAAGTTGCCTTTCGCCCCAGGTAAGGCTGTCAATGCCGGTGGGGTAGCTACTTCTGGTCTGGAAATGACTCAGAACGCCACTCACCTTTCTTGGACTTCCGAAGAGGTAGATGCTAAGCTTCACCAGATCATGGAGTCTATCCACAACGCTTGCCTCAAGTACGGACAAGAAGAAGGATATATCAACTATGTAAAAGGAGCTAATATCGCTGGATTCATGAAAGTAGCCCATGCGATGCTCGACCAAGGAGTGATTTAATAATTGAATATAGTTGTCTTCAAAAAAGAGAGGCTGTCCCGCGAAAGCAGGACAGCCTTTTTCTTATAGCTTGAGCTTAATACCTCCGTTGAACACAAAACCGTCCAAGGGAGCATAGATATCTTTGAATACGGGAGCACGTTCACTACCTGTATAGATACTTCCAAAACGGGTCTGACGTACATCCAAGAAGTTTTCAAAATTGATATAAACAGAACAATGTTTCCATAATTTCTCTACTATAAAACCTGTCATCCAGTAAGGATGCCCACGCTCTCCATCACTCAGCAGCTGTGAACTGAAATAATAGGCTTCTAACCCGATTTTCCACTTATCTTCCACTTCGTAAAACAAAATAGAGTTGGTACGGTGCTTAGCAGTAAGCAGATTGTCCGTAAAGACATCTCCCTCATGTAATTGAGTGTTGGTTAGGGTGTAACCCAAGAAAAGTTTGAAGTCTTTGTAACCTATTTTTACATTGGTTTCCAATCCTTTGGTGTGGATATGCCCTTCTATATTGGTTAGGTGATACTTCTTAGGTGATAGGTTTTCCAGCAATAGCGGATGGTCTAAGTAGGTATAGAAAAAGAGTTGATTGATACTCAGAGTCCATTCCTCTCCTAAAAGGGTCTGGTAATTAATATCAAAGTTGGCGCCATAACTCTTCTCCAACCGATTCTTTTGGCTACTCACAGGCAAGATGTTTTGATAATGAAATCGTTCGCTTTCCTCTGTGAATAAGGTAGGTGTTTTATACCCCAATCCGCCTGATATGCGGGAAGTGAGTTTCTCTGATAGGTGAAAGAGGCTGGCTAGCCTAGGAAGTACTACCCATCCATAGTCTTTGACAAAATCGGTGCGCAAACCACTTTCTATCTCCAACCATGGGGCGGTTTTCCAAGTATTTTGGGCAAATCCTCCTACAATCATCTCCTGCTCATCTCTCAAAGGGAAGGTAGTAAGAGGCTGTTCCTTAAAACGATGATCTAAAAGGGTTACTCCTATAATCCAGTCTGTTTTTTCTCTTTCCAAACCATAGAACCCTTCTGTAAAGCTGCTTAGCTGTGTTCCTGAAAAACGATAATCAGGCAGGACAATTTCTCTTTGGAAGTAGTTAATACTACTCTTTAGCTGGAATCGGGAATCCTCACTTATATGGTGGTCAAATGTTAGCTGGCCACCATAGCGATGGGTATTGTTTTCCTCAAAATAGTGATAGGCAGGGTCGGTATTGCCCCTTAAGTACTCTATATGTCCTCCTAACCGCTGCTCCACCATGGCATTTATCCCTATGTTCAGCGAGGTGTCTTCGTCAAAATAGAGGAATAGCTTGGGATTCACTACCCAGCGTTCAAAGCGAGGAATGGCAGAAAAGGGAGTGTCACTTGGTGCATAGGCTTGGTTTCTGCTATGAGAAGCAAAAAGAGTGGTACCTACATGATTGAATTTTTGTCCATAGAATGCATTCAAGTTTAATCCCTTAGCCGATGTGACGTCTATATGAAAAAGTAGCTCTCTCGCTGGGGTAGGGGTCTTAGAGATCAGATTGACCAATCCTGCTATGGCACCTCCTCCATAGAGGGTGGAGCTGGTACCCTTGATGACTTCCACCTGCTTGAGGTCCAAGGGGGGCGTTTGCAGCAAACCCAAGCCACTGGCAGCTCCAGAGTAAGCAGGGAATCCGTCCTTGAGTATCTGGGTATAGCGCCCATCCAATCCTTGGATACGAATACCTGCATTGGCACTGATTGGAGAGGTTGTCTGTACTTGTATACCAGTGCTTTCACTCAGTAGCATCCGCAAATCACTGGGGCGCATGTTGCCTTTTTCATCTAGCTCTTCAGCTGTAATAAGCTCAATACGAGTAGGCACTTTCTCTATGGTACGGCTACTACGTGTGGAGGTGATAGTCAGCCCCTCCAGCTCGGTCTCTTCTTCCTCTAATTCAAGGATAAGGGGAATATTAGTCTGGGTAATAGTGTATTCAAGGCTTCTAAATCCAATAAAGGAGAATACTAGTACCTCTCCAGAGGCTGCTTTGATAGAGAAATCTCCTTGTTCATTGGTAGTAGTGCCTCTTGGAGTGTCTTTGATGCGTATGGAAACGCCCAAAAGAGGTGTTTTATCCGTTGCGGAGGTAATATGTCCGCTTATTTTTTGCTCCTGCCCATAGAGGATACTACCGCCAAAGAGAACAAAGAGCAGTATAATGATATTTTTCATGGAATTTTGTATGTAATAAATAGATAATGTTGGCACGAATTACAAAAACGCACCAGTCAAAGTAAAGTAGGGGCGAATGGCAATTCACCCTTATGTTGAAGAATTAAGCTATTTTAGGAGGAACCCAGATATTTCGCAAGTAGGAGGAATCTATAATAATATAGGGGTAGGAAATCAAGTGTTTGGTTTCTATAATAGGAGAAAGTGTTTCCAAGGGCGTCTCTTCAGAGACAGGAAGAGAAAGTACCATTTGGCAGCAATTGCAGATACATAGCGGGTTGCATAGGTCTATATCACCAGAAGAATGAGAGTGAGATGCACTCATCTCAGCCGTATCATTGCCCTCATATATAGGCATATCACTACATGGCAATACCAACAATGCCAGAAGATAAAGACCTAATATGAATGCAATACTTTTCAAGTTCTGAGTTTTTATTTTGAGTTACTAATGCCAATCAAGAGTTGAATTTGTAGTTCTACTCTTGAAACCACTAACCACTATTTCTTCAGATAGTGGCTTACTATTCCCCAAGTGATAGCCGCCAATATGGCTGTTACTCCAAAGATAAAGAGAGCGCCCATAGCTGAGTAGCCATTGACAAACTTAAGGACTAAAAAGAGCAAAGCAAATAGTCCTACGCCAAAGATAACCGCTTGTGTTACAGTTTGTTTCTTTGCAGTTGCATTGGATAATGAATGTCCCATAGTACAAAGGATTTTATAGATAATTCTCTAGCTGCAAATTTACGTATTTATCTTTAGGGGAACAAGATATTTTTTGTATTTTTGCACTTTATCAGAAATCAGTGGTCAGTCACTAATCCCTAACCCCTAAAAGAAATGGATTCTATTTTACAACAAATCGAAGCGCTCCGCAAGGAGCTCAATGAGCATAACTACAACTATTATGTGCTCGACACCCCTTCTATTTCCGACTATGAGTTCGACCAAAAGCTCAAGGCTTTACAGGATTTGGAAGCACAATATCCCCAGTACAAAGACCCCAATTCGCCTACTGTGAGAGTAGGGGGGGAGATTACCAAGAATTTCCCTACCGTAACCCACGAGTTCCGCATGTACTCCTTGGACAACTCCTATTCCAAAGAAGAGGTAGAGGAGTGGGAGAAGCGTGTTCTTAAGGGCTTAGGCACGGACAAGGTCTCATTCGTCTGTGAGCTCAAGTACGACGGGGCTTCGATAGATCTCACCTATGACCATGGGCAGCTGGTACAGGCTACCACTCGTGGAGATGGGGTGCAGGGTGATGAGATTACCGCTAATGTACGTACCATCCGCAGTGTGCCCTTGACACTCAAGGGGGACTACCCTGACCATTTCCATATCCGCGGGGAGATTATCATCCTCAAGGAAGGGTTCAAGAAGATGAATGAGCAACGTATCGCTGAGGGCGAAGACCCCTATATGAACCCGCGTAATACCGCCAGCGGAAGCTTGAAACTACAGGATACCGCCGAGGTCGCCAAGCGACCGCTTGACTGCTTGCTCTACTATGTAGTGGGCGACAATCTCCCTGTGGACAACCAGTTCGACAGTCTCCAGAAAGCACGTGACTGGGGGTTCAAGGTACCTTCTCAGTCCAAGCTATGCCACTCCACCGACGAGGTAATGGAGTTCATCAACTATTGGGATACCCGCCGCCATGACCTCCCCTATGAAACCGATGGGGTGGTGATCAAGGTCAATGACTATCAAGCACAACAGGAACTCGGCTACACTTCCAAGTCACCTCGCTGGGCAATTGCCTATAAGTTCAAGGCCGAGGAGGTAACTACCTCCCTGGAGAGTATCTCCTATCAGGTAGGGCGTACAGGCGCTATTACCCCCGTAGCCAATCTCTCTCCGGTGCTCTTGGCGGGGACTATTGTAAAGCGCGCTTCTCTGCACAATGCAGACCAGATAGCCAAGCTCGGACTCCATATCGGCGATCAAGTATTTGTCGAAAAGGGAGGAGAGATTATCCCTAAGATTACGGGAGTAAGGCTCGAAGCACGCCACGAGCAAGCTACTCCTGTGACCTTTATCACCCATTGTCCTGAGTGTGGCAGTGAGCTGGTACGCAATGAGGGCGAGGCACAACACTATTGCCCCAATGCCTATGGTTGCCCCCCACAGATCACAGGGCGTATCCAGCACTTCATCTCCCGCAAGGCGATGAATATAGAGGGCTTAGGCTCCGAGACGGTAGAGCTGATGTTCCGTGCAGGGCTCATACACAACTATGCCGACCTCTATGAGCTCAAAGCCGAGCAAATACAAAACCTCGAGCGTATGGGCACCCGCAGTGCACAGAATATAATTACAGGAATAGAAAAATCCAAGGAAGTACCCTTCGAGAGAGTGCTCTTTGCCTTGGGGATCCGTATGGTAGGGGAGAGCGTCGCCAAGAAGTTTGCCCGTATCTATAAGACCCTCGATGCCTTCCGCACAGCTCCTTATGAGCAGCTTATCCAGGTAGATGAAATCGGAGATCGTATCGCACAGAGTGTCATTGAGTTCTTTGCCGATGACAGAAATAAGGAAATCCTCGAACGCTTACAGGGCTATGGCCTACAGTTCGCCCTTAAGGAAACAGCACAAACGTCTCTTTCCGAGGCGCTGAAGGGGAAAACACTCGTAGTCTCAGGAGTCTTTGCACGCCATTCGCGTGATGAAATCAAGGCGCTGATCGAAAGCCACGGAGGCAAGGTCGGCTCTTCCATCTCTTCCAAGACAAACTATGTAGTAGCTGGAGAGAATATGGGGCCGAGTAAGCTCGAGAAAGCGACCCAATTGGGCATCCCTATCTTATCGGAAGAAGAGTTTGAAAAAATGATTCAGTGAGTAATGAGTAATGATCAATGATTAATGCCAATAATGATTCATACAAATATGAATTATTATTGGCATTTGTTATAGACTACTGTTCTTATCCATTTGGAGATGAGGTATACTCCTATAAGGCAGGTGACCATTACAAGGAAATAAAAAGAAGCTGTCCGAAAAGTCTTATTCATGAAGGGCGATTTGCAAATCGCCCCTACAACAGGATCTAAAACAACTGATTTTCAATAGAATAAAATTTTAAAATATTCATTTTAAACCTTGAAAAACAATATTTTAGACTTTTTTGGACAGCCTCTTTGATATTTCCTCCTTATGATCTATTTTGTTTTAGGAGATTCTTTAGCATTAAAGAAATGAGGAATCATCCTACTTTTAGGGTTAGCAGGAGATTCACTGAGCTGGTTTTCCTCTAAGGTATAAATATTATACCCATGTTCAGCGTCTTTCTCAGGAACCCATTCCTTGCCATTGAGAAGCACTTTATTAATTTGTGGAGTATTGCAGCAGTTAGGTATGCTTTTGAATTGTCCTGTAATGGTAATCTTTGCAGTTTTGAGGTCTGTAGTTTTAAGGTCATAGATTTCACTTCTTTCTATCAATGACCTCTCAAGATCGTAAATTACAGCGAACTCGAAAATGACTGCGCTATCAAACCTCTTAAAGTCCCTAAGTTCTACTTTTTCATTTCCAACATTAGTTATTTTTGTGAGAGAGAACTTTGGTGTAAAATCCTCATTTACAAGATTTCTATTTACTTTGAGATAGAAATATTTGAAGGGTGCACCACAACATTCATTGATTTCTTTCTCTTTATTATCCTTATGGCAACTTAAGAGAGTTGCTATAGCCAGTAGAAAGTATAAATATTTTTTCATGATCAAATAGAATTAATTAAACTCTTCTTCAAGTTGGCAGGTAAGAAGCCCTAAAGTCAACACAAAGAGTAAAAATCAACTTATAGTATTAATGATTAAAATTTATCTTGGTTATTTTCTGCCTCAAAGGTATAATAAAAAAGATAAAAAACAATATTTTGAAAAAATAACACAAAAAATCTATATATAAAAATGTTTTTGGCAAAAAAATCTTTTTGGAGTGTTTTTTATAGCATATAATGAAGATAGAAGGTTAAAATAAGGTTATGTGAACTATCGTAAAAACGAGTGATTTTCTAAAGTAGGCTTATCTGTGCTTCTTATGAGGATAATAGGAGAGGTAATCAAGGGAGATAAAAATGAGGCTGTCCGAAAAGGGCAGCCTCATAAATGGAAAAGCAATGATCCTATGTGATTTTCTCTCAAAAAGAGACTACCATATTTTTACACGGTCTTCTGGCTTACGGTAGAGCTTATCGCCTTCTTTTACATCAAAAGCTTTGTACCAGCTATCTACGTTGGTCAGAGGAGCGAAGGCACGAAGGTAATCAGGGGAGTGAGGATCTACCTTTATTTGGTTGGTTATATATTGGTCGGTGGAGAGGGTGCGCCATACAGAAGCCCAAGCGAGGAAGAAGCGTTGTTCCTGAGTAAAGCCACTAATTTTGCCTACAGATCCATGGTCTTTTAGATACATCTGTAGTGCATCAAAGGCAATATTTACCCCACCCAGATCAGCGATATTCTCTACATTGGTCATGGTACCATTGACAAAGATTCCCTTTACAGGTTCGTATTGGTCATATTGCTTAGCGAGAGCTTCGGTTGCTTTTTGGAAGTTTTCCTTATCGGCAGGTTCCCACCAGTTTTGTAAGTTACCATTGGCATCGAACTCAGCTCCACTGACATCAAAGCCATGGGTCATCTCATGACCGATTACCCCACCAATTCCTCCAAAATTCACAGCAGGATCTGCCTCAAAGCTGAAGAAAGGAGGTTGAAGAATTCCAGCAGGGAAAACAATCTCATTGCTCGTAGGGTCATAATAAGCATTGACAGTCTGAGGAGGAAGCACCCACTTGGTTTTATCTACTTCTTTTCCTACTTTGTCCAAGGCTTTTTGAAAAGCCCATTCTCCTACCTGTGTGATATTCTCAAATAGAGATACTTCAGGGTTCATAGTGAGTTTAGAATAATCCTCCCACTTGTCAGGATAGCCTACCTTTACAGAGAATTTGTGGAGCTTCTCCATCGCTTTTTCCTTAGTAGTATCCCCCATCCAAGTTACATTCTTGATATGCTGGGCAAAACTTTTCTTTAGATAATCTATCAGGGTAAGCATCTGATCCTTAGCTTTTTCAGGGAAGTATTTTTCCACATAGAGCTTACCGAAAGCCTCCCCAAGAATTCCGTTGATCAGTTCCAGAGCGCGCTTGTTCATAGGGCGTTGCTCCTGCTGTCCCATCAGGTATTTGTTATAGAAATTGAAAGTAAGATCATTGAGCTCTTGGGTGAGGAAGTTACTGTTGAGAGTAACCAATTTGTACTTGAGATAATCCTTAATCAGAGGTAGATTTTTCTCATTAATAAAAGTATCGTAATGCTTATAGAGGCCTATTTCCGTGAGGATAACCCCATCGGTATGAACTCCCACTTTTTCAAGCAACTCAGGTAAGTTAAGATTCTTCACTAAGGTGCTTAATTCCTTTGTTGTCAAAGGGTTATAGCTGAGATTTGGATTGTTCTCTTCTTCACTTGTAAGCATGTATTTGGCAATATTCTTTTCAAAGGCTACGATTTGCTTTGCTTTTTCCTGAGGAAGGGGATCCTTTAGGACTTTGAAGATATCAGCCACATAGTCTTGGTACTTAGCTAAGGCTTCGGTATTGCTTGGATTCTCCTTTTGATAGTAATCCTTACCCAACCCCAAAGCAAAATTTCCTAAATATACAGCATTCATTTTGGAGTTCTTCATATCGGCATATACACCTATAGGGCAGATATGATTTGCCCTTTTAGAGGTCATCTCTTGCAAATAGTTTTGCAAATCATTTAAGGAGTGTATTGCATCAATCTTTTGAAAATACAATTCTAAAGGCTTCAATCCGTCAGCATTACGCTTATCCCAAGAGATATATTCTTTGTAGAGGGTTTGTATTTTTTCCCCTTCACTTCCTTTGGGATATTCCTTTTGGAGAAGGTCGTCAAGGATAGAAAGACACTGCTTATCGGTTTTCTCCATAAGCATATAGAAGGAACCCCAAGCAGGTTTGTCGGCAGGAATTTTAGCAGTTTTCATCCAGCTGCCACTAACATAGTTATAGAAGTCGTCTCCTGGGCGTAGGGAAGTATCCATAGCGGAGAGTTCAAGTCCTTTTTCAGTAAATACTTTAGGGGCTTCTTCTTTGTTGGAATTACCACAAGCCACCACCAAGGAAAGGCATACGAACCAACCCATTTTGAAGTTTATTTTTTTCATGATAGAAAAATGAAATTGAATTACCCCGCAAAGGTACGAATTATAACAGTACTATGCAAGACAAAGTATTGTTATTTTTTCACTACTTTGTAAATCCATTTGGGAATAAGGTATACTCCCATAAGGCAGGTGACCATTACAGGTGAATAGGAATGGGTAAAGTAGCTTATCAAGATATGCCATACTAAGAAAAAACTAAGACCTGCAAGGTATCCCCCGAGAGCTATTCTGGTAGCTTTTTCGCTCCTTCGGCATAGGAAAGCCACTAAAGCGACTAAGACAAGTTGCCCTATAGAAGCTCCTACAAAATATTGGGGGTGGTCATGTGCCAAATGAGCATTGTCTGAGATTCTTGGCAATTGTAACCAAGTGGGTATTTTATCCCCAAAATCAATATACCATTGCCAAAAGGATATACTCTCTTCTACTTGGTGCAAGGCATGAAGTCCCATTATCGGAAGCCATAATGATAAATACTTATTTGTTTGCATATACTTCCTGTTTTAGTGCAATAATGTAGTTCTGTTGTATCCGTTTCAATTTCCAGAAAAGAGGAGCTATAAGCCTTAAAAAGAAATTTTTGATATGTATCTTCTCTTGAAAGTAAATTTTAGTACCTCCTCTATAGGATTCAAACTTCCCTTCCCATTCTCCAATAAATAGCTTATGCCGCATAGTAAAGGTATAATACTCATTTTCTATCTTTTGAATATTACTGAAGCGTGTATGTCCTCCTGCTTTGTAATATTCAATAAAATCATCTTCCAATAACTCAATATCCTTAACTTCCTTTCGCCACTGAAAATTACTATTATCTGTAACAATCTCATATACCAATGCAATAGGCGCATCAATAAAATCAGTTACCGTTGAGATCAGATAGGATTTCATTTTTTTAAATTATTTGAAAGGTATTATATTATTTATAAACAAAAAAGTAAAAGGTAATAATGTTTTACCTTTTACTTTTTATCTTTTCTCTCAAAAAGAGACTACCATATTTTCACACGATCTTCTGGTTTGCGGTAGAGCTTATCACCTTCTTTTACATCGAAAGCTTTGTACCAGCTATCTACGTTGGTCAGAGGAGCAAAGGCGCGGAAGTATCCTGGGGTATGGGGGTCAGTCTTCACCTGGTTGGTCATATACTGGTCGGTGGAGAGGGTACGCCATACAGTTGCCCAAGAGAGGAAGAAGCGTTGGTCTTGGTTGAATCCACTGATATCGGCAACTGCTCCATGGTCTTTGAGATACATTTGGAGCGCATCGAAGGCGATATTTACCCCACCAAGGTCAGCGATATTTTCTCCATTGGTAAAGGTACCATTCACGAAGACACCTTTTACAGGTTCATATTTGTCAAACTGAGCAGCGAGTGCTTTGGTTACCTTATCGAAGTTCTCCTTATCGGCAGGAGTCCACCAGTTTTGTAGGTTACCATCGGCATCGAATTGGGCACCGCTATCATCGAATCCGTGAGTGATTTCGTGACCAATGACAGCACCTATTCCTCCGAAGTTCACAGCAGGATCCGCTTCAAAGCTAAAGAAAGGTGCTTGCAAAATAGCCGCAGGGAATACGATTTCGTTATACAATGGGTTGTAATAAGCGTTCACAGTCTGTGGAGTCATCCCCCATTCGGTTTTATCTACAGGCTTACCTACCTTATCCAACTCTTCTTGGTAAGCCCACTGGGCAACTTTGAGCAAGTTATCAAAGAGAGAGGCATCGGCAGAGAGAGACATCTTAGAATAGTCCTTCCACTTGTCTGGATAACCTACTTTTACCTTGAAAGTACTGAGCTTATGGAGTGCTTTTTCTTTGGTAGCATCACTCATCCAAGTAACATTCTTGATATGCTCTGCGAAACTTTTCTTAAGGTAATCCACCAAAGTAACCATTTCTTCTTTGGCTTTAGCAGGGAAATATTTCTCTACATAGAGTTTTCCGAAAGCCTCTCCTACTACCCCATTGATAAGAGAAAGCGCACGCTTATTCATAGGGCGTTGTTCCTGCTGTCCATTGAGGTATTTGCTATAGAAGTTGAATGAAAGTTCGTCCAAAGCCCCATTCAGATATCCCGCATTGCTTGCTACTAAGTTATAACGGAGGTAATCCTTAAGTAGGGGCAAGTTCTTTTCGTTGATGAACTTGTCATACTCCTTGTACAAGCGTATTTCTCCTACGATTACCTTATCGGTATTTACCCCTACTTTCTTGAGTAAGGCAGGGATATTGAGGTTCTTTACCAGCTTGGAGAGTTCCTCCATGGTTTGAGGATTGTAGCTAAGGTTCGGGTCGCGGTCTTCCTCATTGGTAAGCATAAGTTTGGCCAAGTCTTTCTCGAAAGCTACTTGTTTTTGAGCCTTTTCATCAGCGGCAGCATCGCCAAGGAGCTTGAAGATATCGGCAACAAAGATCTGATATTTGTTTATGGCTTCCGTATTGCTTTGGCTTTGTTTTTGGTAGTAGTCACGACCAAGACCTAAGCCAAAGTTGCTTAGATATACCGCATTCTGGTTGGAATCCTTCATGTCGGCATAGACTCCCCAGCCACATACAGGGTTCTCTCCCAGCGGGGTAGCCTCTTCGAGGTAAGCCTGCAAGTCAGCAAGGGTTTTGATGGCCTCTATCTTCTTTAGATAAGGTTGGAGAGGCTCCAAACCTGCCTTGTTACGGGTATCCATGTCCATATAGGTTTTGTAAATAGCTTGGATTTTTTGCCCATCAGAGCCGTCGGGGTAGGAGGTTTTCAGTAGGTTGTCCAAGAGGGAAAGGCACTGCTGGTCAGTTTCCTCGCGGAGCATATAGAAGGTACCCCAAGAAGGTTTGTCCGCAGGGATTTTGGCAGTTTTCATCCACCCTCCATTGACATAGTTGTAGAAATCATCTTGCGGACGTACGGAAGTATCCATAGCCGAGAGGTCAAGACCTTTGTCAGTTGTTTCTTCTTTCATGTTGTCTTTTTTAGCAGGATTGCCACAAGCCACCATTAGGGCGAGGCAAGAATACAAGTGCATTTTGTTCATATGCTATTAAGTTTTGAGTTGCTAGTTTTGAAATTCAAAAAGCAAAGGTACGAAGAAATAATTAAATAAAGAAGTTAAAATACAATTATTTTTTTAATCTTTTTATCCAATCGTTGAAATGTTTCTTATTCCTCTTCTCCTGACCATCGACGATCAATTATTTCATCAAATGCTTCTTCACCAAAATACTCAAAGAAAACCTCTCCAAAGTCCTTGGAGGTAAGCTGTACTTCCCTATAGGGATTTTCCTTATCCATACCGAGGTTAATGCAACCAAGCCGGTGGAGTAGGAAATTATTGGCATATTTGTTGTACTTGAAAGTAATATATTCCTCAACAACAAATTTGTCTTTTTTGAACTCAAAGGTAAAGTACCCTCCTTTGCAGACTATCTGGTGAAGTGGATAAACCATACGAGAGAAATATCTACCTTCCCGAAGACAGGGTCCAAATGTGTGGGTATATCTGCTACATTACTATAGAAAAACTCTAAACCGGGATATTCGTTGGAGGTATAGGGCACTCTCTTGAGGAGTTCATAAAGTTTTGCCTCTATCTCTGGGCTCATAGGCTGCTCCGTGATAGGAGGAGGGGCTTGCTTGCAGGCAAAAAACCACAAGGCTAAGAGGATAAGGGATAATCTTTTCATAAGGGTCTGTGTAGGGATAAGGTCAGCGAACGGGCACAGCTGATTGTGTGTGACTGTTCACCTTTTTAATAATCATCACTCTTCCATCTTTGAAAATCTGTCATCAATGAGGTAATCGAGCTGTTCTGCATAAAAGTCCTCAAATAAGATTTTTCCAAAGTCCTTGGTGGTAAGTTGTACTTCCCTTTTTGGTTCTTGTGTACCTCCACTGAGGTCTATATATCCGTAGCGATGGAGTAGGAAATTATTGGCATGCTTATCGTACTTGAAGGTGATATATAGCTCTGCGACAAATTTGTTATCCTTGAACTCTATGGTAAAGTAATCGCCTTTGCACACTATTTGGTGGAGCGGCCACTCTTTGTCGCAAAAATCGGGTGCTATCAAGAGTCTATACTTATGTATTCCCTCTCCGCTGAGCAGGATTACTACTCTTTGGTGTGCATTAGGGTCGTTTCTCTGTTCGGAGAAGACAAAGAGGTAATCCCCCTGTCCATCCTCATTAAGGTCACAGCTTGAGAGCTGTTGCTCTAAGCCATATTTCCCCATACGGACAATGCTTTCAGATAGGTCAGTGGGTTTCTCCACTTGGCATATCTCCTTGTAAGGGGCGATGATCCCCTTCCAATAGCTTATTTGGTTATCCTCCAGAGTACTGATTTCTTCTCTGGTAGAGGCGGAGAAAGAAGCTCCTTTGCTCCATACGCCATCCTTGAGCAGATAGGTTACTTGTTTGAAAGGAACATAGATAGCCCCTTGCTCATCACTTGTCTCATTCTCTTTTTCTCCTGAAAAATATTGGTTGTCGATAGCCGAGATATACACGTCAAAATAGCGAGCGATCTCCTTGGGGGAGAGCTTATGTATGGCTTGGGTAAGGTTCTCACTTAGTAGCAGATCATCGGAAAAATTTTCCAAAATGTAGGGATTGAACGCTGCTGTTTTGGGCAGTAGAGAAATATCTACTTTCCCAAAGACAGGATCTAAATGAGAGGGTATATCTGCGACATTGCTATAGAAAAATTCATAATCGGGGAGCTCATGCGAGGTATAGGAGACCCTCTTGAGTAGTTCATAGAGCTTTGCCTCTATCTCTGGGCTCATAGGCTGCTCAGTGATAGGGGGAGTTTGCTTGCAGGCAAAAAGCCACAAGGCTAAGAGGATAAGAGATAATCTTTTCATAAGGGTTCTACGTAAGGGAGAGTTGCCTCTTAAAGAGAGGGCGAATTGCCTCTTAAAGAGAGGGCGAATTGCTATTCGCCCCTACTTTATAGGGGTTGGGACGATAGCCGTCCATCAGTTGGTCATTCTCCATGATAAAAGGAATTGCATTGGGTTGTTCCCATTCTACATCGTAGCGGTTCATCAGGTAATCGCTTAGCTCGGTGCGATTGGCAAAGAGGATAGCTTGGTAAGGCTCTTGGAAGGCGAGCTTTTCGATAAAAAGAAGTTTCCCTTCGAAGGGGAGGAGTACTCCCACATGGCCTACAAAGATCATATTCTCCTCAGGGGTGAGCTGAGAGTGGAAAACAACAGAGATAAGGGAGGCTTTTGTAGGATCATTGGCATAGCGGAAGGCAATACCACGCGCTTTCCATGCCTTTTGCATCGCTTGCAAATGGAGGTTTATATCCTTGGTATTAGTGGTAGGTACTTCAGTGAAGAGCGCGAAGAAGTCATTTTCCTCGGCTGGGGTAAAGAGCTTTTTAGGGGCGTTGCGCAAGGACTCACGATCTATAAAGAGTACTTCGTCTTCTGCTTTGCTGTCGAATTTTTTTCCAGTAGGGAAGGAGATCAAGTCACGCAAAAGGGTAAAGGAGGTCAAGCGACAGTTATACCCCTGAAAGGCTGGGTATTTGCTCATCCAGTCACTTTGTATAGCGACCTCGTCATACTTAGGCAGTAGGCTGTCAATAGTGACAAAACCTTCTGGGACAAGGTTTGCCTTTGCTCCGGCTGTCTGGTTGAAGAGGGCAACACTCTCTAAGAAAGCAGCTGCGTGAGCCTGGGATATCCCTGCGGCGATAAGGGCTTGCTGCACTTTTTCTTGAGTAGGTGTATCTACTAAGTTAGAGTAGGTCAGCGTTGGTGCGGCTTTTTCTTGAGTTTCTTGTGGCGTTTCTGCCGCTGCTGTAGTGGGGGCTTTCTTCTCCTGGCAGGCTATAGCAGCCAAAGAAAGTAATGACATGAGTAAAAGTCTTTTCATGAGAACATTCTTGATTCGTTGTAAAAATATGTAAAGTATGGATAATGTAATGATTAATAACTGCCTGTCATATCCTCATCTACCACTAAAATAAAGTCGGCTTGTCCGTAAGCCTCTGAGGGTAGTTTTTTTAGATTAGATTGTGATAGAGTGCTGATAGTAAGTATCTTGAGATTGGGGTTTCGCCTACGCAGATACCAATAGATACCCTGAAAGAAGTCCGAATGATAGCTCCCATTCAGGTGTAGGAACAGACTCCCTTTCTTGTAGTGTGTCTCTATGGATTCGGCCATAGTAGCGTCCTTAATAGCCTGTGCCATAGGAAGATTCTCGGAGTTGTGGCGTGCCATCTTCTTCATCTTCTCGTACTGGGAGAGGTTGCCATCATAGGGAAAGGGGAGTGATACTATCCATTTTCGCTCCGCCGAAGGAAGCGTGTCAAGAGCTTGTAATCCTTTCTTATACACGAGATTGGCATATTTCCGAGGGATATTTGTCGCTACAATAGGGAGTTTTTCTCTTTTTGCCAAATCCACCCAAGGCTTGTAATCGGTCTTATAGTTCTTCCATAGGCGAGCCAGGGTGTCCAATCCTTTTTGGTCAATAGTTCCCTGAAGGTAGCCATCGAGGGCATCTTGGTTGTCTCTCTCGAACATTTCCGCTCCTAATATCAGCGAACGCTTGCCTAAGAGGTCTTTGGTGAGTTTTACCTCTAACCAATGGGCAATAGGATTGTTGTGATATTCCCCAAAGAGCACAATGTCCGCTTTCTTACTTTTTCTCAGTAGCTTCCTATAGGAGGTTCGCTTGCCATTTTGAGTAAAAAAAGCAAAGGCTTCTTGAGAGAACCCCTCCACACAGAGGAATATAGATAAGATAAATAAAATGTTTTTCATGCTTGACCATTTACTTTATCTGGTTCCATTCTTGGGCACGTGTAGGGGCGAGCTTGAGCAATACCGCACGTACTTCTTCCTTCTTGTCCAAAGGTTTCCCGCCTGAGAGTAGTTGTGAGATTTCATCGGCCTTGGCATCGAAGAAGAGTTGAGAGACAAAGCGGTTGATACGGCTATTGTTGATCTGGTTCAGCTCCAAGAGGGCAGCACCGATTTGGTTTTTTCCCTTTTGTATATCCTGAGCCATGAGGTCTAATCCCTGACGGTGATAGGTGTACAAAGCCTTGTGGAAACCGGCAAAGTCCTCAGCCAAGAGGTCAGTGACCATTTGCCAGCGATTGTTGGAACCATTTTGTTGCCAAGCACTATCGGAACTGCTTTGGGCATTGAGCACCACTGCAAGCGCTTGTTCAAAGTAGGGGTTTCCTCCGTTGGGGGCAAAGGTATCAGCATCCAAGCCTATGATAATCAGGGCATAATAGGCGATGATAGAGGAGAGATTGGAAGTGAAAGTATTAGGGTTGAAGTAGATCGGTTCGTTTTCCAAATAGGAAAAAGTGATATCTTTCTCTTGGTAGTTCAGCAGCGGGGTGGGGTAGGTGCTGCCATATACAGGGCGGGAAGCCTGTACCTGTAGGTCGGCCTTGAAGTTATTATTCTCATAGGAGGAAAGAGTCAGCACAAAAGAGCAGTTGATACGCTCATTCTCTCTGGCTTTGATATCCGTCCATTGGGTTTTATTGACAAATTCCTGTAGGGCACGCTGTAGTGTTACAAAAGCCCGCTGGTTGGTTTGGTTGATACGCTGGGTATTGACAGTCACACGGCAGGAAAGCTCTTGCGCATTTGCCGTCATTGTGAATATAAGTAAGCAGAGTAAGATAAGTTTTCTCATAAGGATAAAATTTAAAAATTATTTCTTGGTCTCTCTCAAGAGCTGCTCATGGATAGCCTTGAGGATTTCCTCAGCGATAGAGGTCTTGGACTGTAGAGGGAAGGGGATTTCTCTGCCTTGTGCGGTGATAAAGGTCACCTGGTTAGTATCACCAGAGAATCCAGCACCCTTATCTCTAAGCGAATTAAGCACGATAGCATCTAAGTTCTTACGAACGAGCTTACCTCGGGCATTCTCCAGCTCATTCTCTGTCTCCAGGGCGAATCCCACCAAGAGCTGTTGCTGCTTACTCTTGCCTAAGGACGCTAAGATATCTTGTGTTTTGACGAGAGTTAGGGTCAGTGTATCGGTTTTTTTCTTGATCTTCTCGGGGGCCTGCTCTTGAGGCTTATAGTCAGCCACAGCCGCCGCCAATATGGCGATATCGGTATGGGTAAAGGCAGTAGTGGTAGCCTCATACATCTGAGCAGCACTCACTACTGAGACCACCCTTACACGAGGATCTATCTCATGGGGAGGGGTAGGGCCTAAGACCAAGGTAACTTCGGCACCCATACTGGTGGCGACATTCGCCAAAGCTACTCCCATCTTGCCTGAAGAAAAATTGCCTATAAAGCGCACGGGGTCTATCATTTCGTAGGTAGGTCCGGCGGTAATAAGGATTTTTTTTCCTTGGAAAAGGTGCTTTTCTTTCCAGAAAAACTCAGATAGGGCTCTTGCTATCGTCTCGGGCTCCGCCATGCGCCCCTTGCCCACCAGACCGCTGGCTAACTCTCCATGTTCACTGGGTATCAGATGATTGCCATAAGAGGTCAAGAGGTCGATATTGTGCAGGGTGGTGGGGTGCTCATACATATCCAAGTCCATCGCAGGAGCGAAGAAGACAGGACACTTGGCCGAGAGGTAGGTGGCCAAAAGCAAGTTGTCACAGCCTCCTGTAGCCATCTTGGCTAAGGTATTGGCAGTGGCTGGAGCGATGAGGATTACATCTGCCCACTGGGCAAGCTCCACATGGTTGTTCCACTGTGCGTCACTTGTCTTGAAATCGGTGTATACCTTCTCTTTTGAGACTACCGAAAGTGTCAACGGTGTCACAAAATCATGGGCAGCTTGAGTCATAATAACCTTAACGCTTGCCTGTTCTTTGACAAGCAAGCGTATGAGGTGCGGGAGCTTGTAGGCAGCAATACCGCCACAGACTCCTATAAGTATTTTTTTCCCCTTAAGCGAGGGAAGAATATTCATGATTGTTTTTCTCATCTGTATAACGATAATATATCTCCCCATCGAGCCATTCCTTTACAGCAATAGCCTGTGGCTTAGGAAGTTTTTCGTAGAACTTGGAGACTTCTATCTGTTCCTTGTTTTCAAAAACTTCTTCTAAACTATCATTATTAATGGCGAATTCCTCCAATTTTTCTTCCAATTCGTGCTTAATTTCTGCATTGATCTGTGAAGCACGCTTGGCTATGATGGAAATAGCTTCATAGATGTTCCCTGTCTGAGCATCTATCTTGTTTTTGTCATAGGTAATAGTGCTTTGTGGTGCATCTATGCGTTTCAAATTTATCATAATTCACTTATTTTCTTTAAAATATCTTGATACATTCTGTTTGCCTTTGTCATAAAGTTGGACTCAGGGTAGGTACGTGAGAATAGTTCGTAATAGCTTTTGGCTTCCTCAAAGCGTTGTTTTTCCTTACTCTTGATACTGTTTTTGGCCAGTTCATAGGCGGAGTGTAGGCGGTAGTACATCGCTTCTTCGCGGAAAGTAGAACCAGGGTTCTCTACCAAGAAGTTGTCAAAGGACTTGATTGCGGCCTGATAGTCGCGAATCTTGTCATATCCTTTGGCAATCTCAAAACTCTTGTGCTGAAGCTTGTTCAGTAGTTCCAAGACCATGTTGTTCGCTTCTCTGAGATAGGCACCATTGGGGTATCTATCAATATACTCTTGTAGCTGGTCGAGAGCTTTGTAGGTAGCATCCTGATCTAAGCTGTACTTAGGAGACTCCAAAAAATTACACTTCCCCTGCAGGAACAAGACTTCTTCAGCCTTTTCACTACGGGGATAATTCTTTAGAAATCGCTCATACTGATACCCTGCCAATAGATATTTCTTTCGCTTATAGAAACTATCGGCATACATGTACAAAGCGTCTTCTCCTTGGGGACGACCGATATAGTAGCCCACCACCTTCTCCCAAAGTCGCATACTACGATTGTAGTCTCCCTTATCGTAGAGCGCTTTGGCAACTTTGTATTTTAGTTCATAATCGTCTGATTTTAAAGCCTTTTGGTATTCGCCACAGCTCGAAAAAGCAAACGAAAGAACCACTATAAAAGTAAGTACTTTTCCTTTCATATTCATTGGGCAAAGATACGCATTTTTTTGTAATTGTCAATGATTAATTGTTAATTGTTAATCGGCAATTGTTAATGATCAATTTTCAATGATTAATGATCAATATTTTCCTAATTAATAGGGTGCAATAATAAAACGCAATAAATTGCGTCTCTACAGAAAACTACGCTAATCAAGGGGTTGTCTTAGCCAGCGTCAGAGTAGAGACGCAACTTATTACGTCTGAATCCATTAACCATTAATCGTTAATCATTAACCATTAATCATTGATTATTGATTATTTGTTAGGAGTATTTTTTAGGATTTCCAACAGATATTTCCAGAATTTCTGTACAGAGGAGATACATACTCTTTCGATAGGAGAGTGTGCTCCGAGGATGGTAGGTCCGAAACTGATCATATCGATATGTGAGAAGTGCTCCCCTAGAAGACCACATTCCAATCCAGCGTGGATAGCAGCTACTTTTGGTTTCTCTTGGAACATACGTTCATATATATCTGTGAGCACATGCAAGATAGGAGAATCTGCATTAGGCTCCCAAGCAGGGTATGATCCGGAGAATTCTACTCGGTATCCAGCCAATTCGAATGCCGCTTGCAAGCTAGTAGCCAAATCATGCTTGCTACTGTCCACAGAAGAACGAGTCATACACAAGATAGCTATTTTGCCATTTTCTACTTTTACATTAGCGATGTTGTTGCTGGCCTCTACCAAGCCCTCTACGCTGCGGCTCATAGCATATACACCAGAGTGAGCCGTAGCTACCGCTCTAACAAAGGCTAGTTGAGACTTCACATCCATTACTTTGCTAGGAGCAGTTGTTTCCTTGAAGGTGATAGAAAGATCCACTTCTACTGGGTGCAATTCTTTCTTGATAAGAGCTGCATTTTTTGCAAATTCTTTCTCAAAAGCAGCTTTGTGCTCAACAGGAACCACTACAAGAGCTTCACTCTCACGAGGAATAGCATTTCGCAAACCTCCACCATGCAATTGGCTGATGCGTAAGCCGTATTTTTCATATTGACCGAGTAATAGGCGGTTCATAACTTTGTTAGCGTTACCGCGCCCCATATGGATATTCTGTCCACTGTGACCTCCCATTAGGCCGGTTACGCTAAGCTGGTAAGCTACTACCCCACTAGGGGTCGCTTCCTCTGTATAGTCGTGGTAAGCGGAAACGTCCACTGCACCAGCACAGCCTATGATTATCTCGTCATCTTCTTCTGTATCTAGGTTTAGGAGGATCTCTCCTGTAAGAGCTTTAGGGCTGAGCTCTTTAGCTCCTGTCATACCTGTTTCTTCGTCGGTAGTGAAGAGCGCTTCTATGGCAGGGTGTGCGATGGTCTTGCTCTCAAGGATGGCCATGATGGCAGCTACTCCCAGACCATTGTCTGCCCCGAGGGTAGTACCTTTGGCACGTACCCAGTCGCCATCTATATACGTTTCTATTCCTTGGGTATCGAAGTCGAATACAGTGTCATTGTTCTTCTGACATACCATATCCAAGTGTGACTGCAGAATGATTGTTTTTTTGTTTTCCAAACCAGCGGTAGCAGGTTTTCGGATAATCACATTTCCTATAGCATCGGAAGTAGTCTCTAGACCTAATTTCTTACCGAAATCCACCATGAAGGCAGTGATTTTTTGTTCTTTTTTGGAGGGACGTGGCACCCCGTTGATGTCCGCAAAGCGATTCCATACCTCTTTGGGTTCTAATTCTCTAATGCTTGTACTCATTATAAAATAGATTGATAGTTAATACTTAACAATTTTTACCTCCTCTCTTAAAAAGAAGAGGCACGCAAAGTTACGAATTTTTATTCAATTGGCATACAATAAAAGGGTATTTTTTATCTCCTGTAGAATACGCTCGGCAAGATGCTCAGGGGAGATAACTTTCACATGTGAGCCATAGGAAAGGATTTCCTTTACAAAGTCAGGGGTGATCTTGATCTGTAGGGAGAGAATAATCTCCTCAGGGCTATCTTTGAGAAAGACTTGAGAGCGGTGCAAAGGCATGGCTCTTAGGTATTCAGCAGGATTCGGCGTAAAAAACGAATCTTTTTCGTTTCTCCTAAAGGAGAGGACGACCTTTTCGGCTTTGGTGCGGTCGTTATCCACCCATACCCCAAAACTATCATCAAAAAAACGTTCAATCCCCCGAGGTGGGGCATACATACGCTTAATATCCTTGTCCTCAATAGAGCTAATACGGTCAAGACCAAACACTCTAAGCGCTTTTTTCTCCACATCCATCGCTAGTACATACCATCTGTGTTCGGATTCCTTTAGCAAATAAGGTTCTATAGTGCGTACTTGTACCTCTTTGCTTCCCCAAAACTTGTAATAGTGCAATTGTAGCTGCTTTTTTTGCTTGATAGCCTGCAATAAAGTAGAGAGATGTTGGGTGCCTGCTGGGTAGGTGGTATCCTTGGGGCGACGATGGTCAAAAGCAATGATCTTGGACAGATTCCCATGGTTCTGCAGGGCTCTGAATACATCGAATGCTTCAAAAAGATTCTGAGCATAGAGGTCATTATCCTCCACAATTTCATATTTCTTAATGGATTTGTTGTATTGAATATCAATATGATAGATATCTCTAATATCTTTTATATCCCGCTGTAGAGTACGTTTGCTAAAAGGCTTTACTTCTGTATATTCTCCACTATAGGCTAAATCATCTTCAAAATCCTCAAGCGAATGAGGGGCAGTGCGTAGGCGTTCTATAAGAAAACGGTGCCTGAGAAAGTTATTGACTAAGCTCATTTAATTTTTTTGCAAAGATAAAACTTTTTTTTCAGAGCGACAAGTTTTGGCGCGATAAGTAAAGACCTTTGCGCCATAAAAAATAAATGATATGAATATAGCCATTGTTGGGGGACGCGATTTCAGCGATTATACCCTATTTAAAGAAACACTTTTAAGGTACATTTCTATATATGGAGTACCTGAAAACATTGTATCGGGGGGTGCTAAAGGTGCCGATACCCTTGCGGCACAATTTGCTGCTGAGATGGACATTCCGCTCTTGGTTTTCAAGCCTGATTACCAAAAATACGGACGTGGGGCTACCCTTGTGCGTAACACTCAAATCATTGAAAACGCCGATGTGGTATTTGCCTTTTGGGACGGACAATCAAAAGGTACCAAAGATAGCATTACTAAAGCGAAAAAACTACAAAAAGAATTACATATCATATTCTACAGAGAGAAAATAGAAGAGAATTAAAAAAAATAAGGTAAAAGGATGTTAATATAAAAATAATTTCGTATCTTTGTCGGCAAATTAATAAAATAAAAAAATGGCAGACCTTATTGTAAGTAAAAAAAGTATAAAGGAGCTTTTTTCAGAATTGAAAAATAGAAAATTTATTATCCCTGATTATCAACGTCCCTACAAGTGGGATATTGATAAGTGTAGAACATTATGGGAAGATCTTGAGCACTTTTTCCTAACAGAAGCAAAAGATCACTCAGACTATTTTTTAGGGACTATTGTTTCCTATACAAATAATGATAAGAATCCTGAAATAATTGATGGGCAACAGCGCATAACCTCTTTTATGTTATTATTGAGAGCTTTCTACAAGAAGCTTGAGATGATGAATGAAGATTCTAATGTGTTAGGACTTAAAAATCAAATAGCACCCTGCCTTTGGGAAGTGAGTAGAATATCACAACAAGTGGAAGACAAAACAAAAATTCATATTCATTCTGAGGTAGCTACTGAAGAAGATAATGAAACCTTTCATGAAATTTTGAAATTAGGAGAAGTTAATAAGAGTGATAGGGATAATTATTCTGTCAATTATACATTCTTCCTTGAGCAGTGTAATAAGTATGCTGAGAACAACCCTCTACATTGGAATGATTTTTGCATTACTATTCTTGAGCAATGTGTAGTCCTTCCTATAGAATGTGATACACAAGACACCGCTCTTACTATATTTTCTACTTTAAATGATAGGGGAATGCCTCTTGCAGATTCTGATATATTTAAAGCACAATTATACAGAACTTATGAAGGAGAGGCTAAAAAAGATTTTACTGATAAATGGAAAGAATTAACTAAAATATGTGAGGAAGGGAACTTTACAATAGATGATATTTTTAAATATTATACACATGTTCTTAGAGCTGAGAAAAATGATAAATCAAGAGAAATAGGATTGAGAAAATTCTATGCTGAGGATAAGTATAAAAAACTTAGAAGACCTAATCTGTTAGAAGATATTATAGATCTTGCTGTCTTTTGGAAATATCTAAATGCGAAATATATGGGTACAAATAAAGCAATTGATCCATACCCTTATAGTATTTCAGAAGATACTCGAAAATATATACAATGTCTAAACTACTATCCTAATGAGTTTTGGAAATTCCCTGTAAGTGTATTCTTTATAAAAAATAGAAGTGCACTTAATTTTGATGCAAAATTCAATAGTATATTAAAAGAACTTGTAGCATTTTTGTTTGTTAAATTTATATATGCTCCAACTGTAAATGCTATTCGTGATGATATTTTTGACTCTTGTATAGCATTAAATGCTGAAAATAAATTAAAATATAATGTTGATTTTAATAAAGACTTTTTGAAAGAACGTTTAGCAAATATAGGTTCTTCAACAAGAATGACAAGAGCTCTTCTATTGCTTTATGCTTACTTAGATAAAGGTCAAACAAGTCTAATAGACTCTTTTGATATAGAACACATTTTTCCTAAAAAGTGGCAAAACACTAATTATAATGGTTGGGAAAGAGAAGATGCTGAACTATATTTAGATAAATTAGGAAACAAAACCGTTTTTGAGAAAAGGCTTAATATACAAGCAGGAAATCAATATTTTGCTCAGAAAAAAATCAAGTATGCCGAGTCTATGATAGCTACAGTTCAGATACTTTCTAAATATCCTAAACCTGATTGGGTAAAAGAAGACATTGAAAAACGTGAAGAGGAAGTAATAGACACATTACTATCATTTTTTGAAAACCATCTTTCAAAACAATAAAAATAATAGTTTTAGTACTACACACTCTTTTTCCTAAAAATTCCCCTAACTCCTCTACGAAGTTAGGGGAATTTTCATTATCTTTGCCCCATACTCAAATAAGTGAGGGCTCAATCTCACTGGTCATTGGAATAACTATGAACATAAAGAATCTTTTTAACTCAATAATAAAAAAGCAGGTCAATATAGATCTCAGTGATTCAGGGCTGCTCATCAATAACGAACTCCTATTAGAGTTTTCTGTGTCTCGCCTTACAGAAGCCTTAGGCAAACCTCGGATAACTCCCATAACGGATGAGGATTCTCCTTACAGCGCTATGTACTTATGGGACAGCTTAGGTATCTATGCCTTTGAGAAAAAGGACGGAACCTTAGCCACGCTTGCCTGTAGGGTAGCGGAAGATAAGGATTGGCAACGTAGGGTCACCTTTGATTACTTCGCTTTGCGCCCTAAGGGACTTTTTACGGGGGACTTTACCATAGCAGGGAAATCTCCTTTGTCCTATATCTCCAAGGAGCGATGTGCAGATCCTTTTGGACTTGATGTAGCCTTAGATAGTTGGAATGTGAGCTGTGTCTATACCGAAAAGCTAAGTGAGGCGCTTGAAGACCTTTCTAAGAAAGCGATAGCGGGGCGGGTAGCACAGGAAGCAATGCCTTTCCGTGATTATGAGCTGAGCTACACCCCTAAGAAAGGGAACGGGGATAAGAAAAAAGATCCCAACAAATGGAAGGTTCCGCAGCCAGAGGAAAAATGCTTACAGTTTAAGAGCTTTAATTTCAAATTGGCCGTTGTACAGGAGCTGATGTATGTTCAAGAGGTGCTAAAACCTAAGTTTGATGTATATGATTTCTGTGAAAACTATACCAAGCGAGACATAGACCCCGAGGAGTATTACTTTGAAATCATTCCGGAGGTAAAGAAATGGTTCCAAGACTTACCGATTCCTGCTTCTTTGGCTCCTTTGGTGACAGAATTGTACTTTGATGGAGGCAATGAGATTTATGCCCAGCTGATCCCCTTCTGGGATGGAGAGGATGATGTGTTTGATATTGAATCCCTTACCGAGGAGGATATCCTTCAGTTTCCTAACCTAAAGGTCATTGATGGTGCCGCTATTTTTATGTCCGAGGAGGTAAGAAACTTATGTAAGAGCAAAGGAATATCATTTGCTGATGAGCCGATGAGCTGATGAGTTAATTAATTTACTAACCACTAACCACTAATCACTAACCTTATGAGAACACTCGTTATAGGTGACATACATGGCGCTCATGCAGCACTGCTTGAGGTCTTGGAGCGGGCACGAGTTACTCCCGATGACCTACTGATTTTCTTAGGGGACTATGCCGATAGGGGCAAGCATACCCCCCAAGTGCTTGACTATCTCATTGCCCTACAGCAAACTCATCAGGTGATTTGCCTTAGAGGAAACCACGATGCCCTGTGCTGTGATTTCCTCTTGGGCAAACCCATGTCTGAGCTCTGGCGCTCCCATGGGGGTAAGGCTACAGAAGAGGCATATAAGGACTATACCAAGGACGACAAGCAGCCACATATCGACTTCCTTCAGTCACTGAGGAACTACCTTTTGGATGGGCAAAATCGTCTTTTCCTACATGCAGGCTTTACCGACCGAGGGGGCGTGGCACATGAGTTTTTTACAGAAAATTTCTATTGGGACAGAACACTTTGGGAGTTAGCCCTTGCTACCCCTGAAGACCTGCCTCCTGCCGATCCCTATTATCCCAAGCGCCTGACCTTGTATAAGGAAATCTATATAGGGCATACCCCTACGCTCAACTATGGTACAGACCAACCTATGTGCCGCCATCATATCTGGAACCTTGATACAGGGGCAGGCTTCACGGGGCGTGTGACCCTTATGGATATAGATACCAAAGAGTATTGGCAGTCGTCAATGATCAATGATTAACGATCAATGATTAATGCTCACTGCTCACTGCTCACTGACAACTGACAACTGATTTTTAGTTCTTTCTTGAAAGGAGAATCCTCAATACATACCAGAATAGAAGCATGACAGAGGCGAATAGTTGTAGGGCGGCACCTACATATTGGTCGGTAGTGTATTCATTTTTGATACCATAAGTCTCATAGAGAATACCTCCGGCAGCCAATACCACCATTCCTATAGAAAACCAAAGGCCTAACTCAAACCCAAAGAGGGCGCCGGCTACGATAAGTCCCAAGGAAAGAAAACCGCCTATGATAAGCACACTTCTAAGGAAAGAAAAGTCCAAACGTGTCATGAAAACTACCGCAGTAAGCCCCGCAAAAAGCGATAGGGTGATAATTGCTGCTTGCCAAAGCACCTCTGTACCTACGTAAGCCAACGCCATATAGATCAGTGGAAGGAAGATGATCGACTCCAAAAGCACATAGAATCCCAAGCCTAAGTACTGGGTATTCTTATTGAGCGAATGAGACCATTTGGCAGCCATGACAGACCCTAACCAGAACCCACCTATGATCAAAAGCCAAATAGATCTTCGGCCAAACATTGCCTCGATAAGCTCCACAGGAACCAAGTGCAACAAAGCCGTTTCCACGAGGATAAACGCCAAAATAGCCAAAGCTACATGGGTATAGGTCTTGCGGTAGAACACCGCTCTTTCGCTTTCTGTAGAGTAAACGACTAATTCATTATCCTTTTGATAATGAGAATTGTAGCTACCTTTGTTGTAGCCAGAATTGTAATTTGTCTCCATAATGACATTATTTTAGACCGCAAATATACGAAAATATTTTTTAATGTTCAGTGATTAATACTCCTTAATAATTAACAATTAGCCATTGACAATTAACAATTAAAAATTGTATATTTGCCCTTGCTTTTTGGGTTTCTGGATAGAGGGCTCTCCATAGCCTATAGTTACTTATTAGCTTTCAGAACTTATGGACTAAACCCCTTACCTCCTGCATCCCTAAAAATCCCTAAAACCCCTTAAAAAATGGACACTATCATACACAACCTTCAGCACGTACAAGCACGTATCGATAAGGCCTGTCAGGCTGTTGGCCGCGACCCTAAGGAGGTCAAGCTCCTACTGGCTACCAAGACCGTTACTCCTGAGCGCATCCAGCAGGCGCTTGCTGCCGGCTATACTCTTATTGCGGAAAATAAGGTGCAGGAACTCAAAGAAAAATATGAGGCGCTCAAGGCAACCCCACATACCAACCACTTCATAGGACACCTACAGACCAATAAGATCAAGGATATCCTCAAGTATGACGTTAGCTGTGTCGAGTCTCTGGACCGCTACGACTTAGCCGAGAAGCTCCACCAAAAGCTCTCTCAGGCAGGAAGAGAGATGGATGTCTTTATTCAGGTGAATACCTCTGGCGAAGAGAGCAAGTTCGGCGTGGCTCCTGAGGAGGCCTTAGCACTTACTCAGCAGGTGGCACAGCTGCCTACTCTCCATATCCGTGGGCTGATGACTATTGGTCTTTTCAGTGCGGAAGAGGACAAGGTGCGCAAGTGCTTCCAGCTGCTCAAGAGCATCCAACAACAGATCTTTGCCCTGAACCTTCCCGATGTACAACCCCACGAACTCTCCATGGGTATGAGCGGCGACTTGGAAGTTGCCATTGCCGAAGGAGCTACCATCGTAAGGGTGGGAACCGCAATTTTTGGTCAGCGTATCTATCCGGATAGTTATTACTGGAACGAGCAAAAAGCCTAACCCTTGCCGCCTATGTACTATACCGATGTAGCCCTTCCGCTACCCCTACGCCAAGCCTTTACCTATGAGGTCAATCCCGAACAAGCGGATTTCCTCAGGGCAGGAATGCGTGTGGTGGTGCCTTTTGGCAAAGCCAAAATATATACAGGGGTGGTCATCCGTGTACATCAGCACAAACCATCCTATCCTACCAAGCCCATTGAATTTATTCTCGATGAGCAGCCCATGCTCTCTTCCAGACAGCTACAACTCTTCTCATGGATAAGTGCCTACTACCTCTCCACCTTTGGCGAAGTGCTCAAGATGGGCATGCCTTCTTCCTTGCTCTTAGAGAGCGAAACCATAGTGGAGAAGACCTCTACGCCAATCACTGTCGCTACTCTCTCCGATGAGGAGTTCTTGGTCTACGAGGCGCTGGGGCAGGCTTCTTCGCTGACAACCAAGGAAGTAGGGAAGGTGCTCCAGAGGAAAAATCCCATTGGGGTGCTTAAATCATTACTTGAGAAAGATGCCATTCGCCTAAGTGAAAAGATTTTTGAGAAATACCAACCCAAGGTAGAGAAATACCTACGCTTATCCTCTACCTATGAGGATAGGAATGCGCTCAATACCCTTTTGGAGGGCGATACCCTCACCTCCAAGGCGCAGGAAAAGCTCCTCTGGGCTTTTGTGGCGCTGCGCTCTCAGAAACAGACCAGCATCACCCCGCAGCAGCTCTTGGAAAAGGCTGAGGTAAGTGCTTCTGTACTGAAAAAAATAGTGGAAAAAGGAATCTTGGAGGTGTATACCGAGGCGGTGGATAGGGTCTCTTTTGCCTCCGATAGCGATACATGGGAGCTCACTCCTGCTCAGGAAAAGGCGTTAGAAGAGGTACAGGAGCAATTCTCTCAGAAGAATACAGTTCTACTACAAGGGGTGGCTGCTTCGGGGAAAACGCTCCTTTATAGTCAGCTCATAGAGCAAACACTCGCTCAGGGGAAAAGCGTTCTCTACTTAGTTCCTGAAGTAGGCCTCAGCGTACAGCTGATGAACCGTTTGGAACATTTCTTCGGGGACAAAATGAGTGTCTATCATGGCAAATACTCTTCCCATGAGCGGGTCGAGGTGTGGAACAATGTCTTGGCCAATAAGCCCAAGGCACAGTTTGTGCTCGGGGTAAGAGCCGCTGTCTGCTTACCTTTCCACGACTTGGGACTGGTCATTGTCGATGAGGAACACGATCTTTCCTATAAGCAGGAACAGACCCCCCCACGATTTCAGGTAAGGGATACCGCACTGATGTTGGCACACTTACACGGGGCAAAGACACTCTTAGGCTCGGCTACACCTTCTGCAGAGAGTTACTACAATGCTCAAGTGGGAAAGTACGGTTTTGTACAGCTCCTTGAGCGCTATACAGGGATACAAGCCCCCACGATCGAGTTGGTAGACCTCAAGGAGAAAACCAAGAAAAAGGAAACCCAAGGACACTTCTCCGATACCCTTCTGGCGGCTATCGAGCAGACACTCGCCCAGCATAGACAAGTGATTCTCCTACAAAATCGCCGTGGCTATGCGCCCTATCTACAATGCGACAAATGTGATACGATTCCCCAGTGTCCCAACTGTGATGTCTCCCTCACCTATCACCAATTGCAGAACCAATTGCGCTGCCACTACTGTGGGTATACCATTCCTACTCCTATGAGCTGCCCTGCTTGTGGCGAGCATAGTTCCCTCAAGACAAAAGGACTCGGTACTGAGAAGGTAGAGGAAGAGTTGTTACAGTTTTTCCCTAAGGCACGTATAGAGCGTATGGATATGGATACCACCAAGGGGAAATATGGGTTCGAGAAGATTATCCACCACTTCGAGCGGGGAGAAACGGATATCCTTGTCGGTACACAAATGGTAAGTAAGGGACTGGACTTTCCCAAGGTAGGATTGGTTGGGGTGATGAATGCCGATTTGTTCCTCCATCAGCCGGACTTTCGCGCCAGCGAACGTGCCTTCCAGCTGCTAAGCCATATAGCAGGCCGTGCCGGGCGCAAAGAGCAAGGACGCGTGCTCATACAGACCTATAACCCTTTCCAAGAGACCCTACAAAGGATTCAGCAAGGGGAGTATACGGCTATGATGACAGCACAGCTCACAGAACGCTCCGATTTTCACTATCCTCCCTACTATCGCTTGGTGCGCATCATTTTCCGTCATAGGGAACTTGAGCGTATCAATCAGGCTGGACAGTGGTTTGCCGATGGCTTGCGTACAGGGCTCACTGGCTATCCCGTGGAAGTACTTGGGGCAGAGTTTCCCCCTATCTCGCGTATTCGCAATGAGTATATCAAGCATATCTTGCTCAAGATAGCCCCTAAAGTACCTTTATCCGTGGTTAAGGACTATATCCTTCGCTTGGAACAGAGTTTCTACTCCACCGCACTTTTCCGCCCTGTAATGCTTTCCTACAATGTAGATCCTTAAAAATAGGGAAGAGGAGACAGGTAATAAAACAAATCAAGAGTTGATTTTTTTGTAGAATCTATTTCGTTAAGACACAATAAATCGTGCCTCCTACGCTCTTACATGATTTTCCCAATAGTATTCTCTCGGGCTAAGACGATCAGCAGGTCGTCCTGACTTAGGCGTACATTAGGGTCGGGGGTGACGTTCATCTTGCCATCCGAATGCTTTACCGCAAGGATGTTGATCTCATACTTGTGTCGCAGGTTCAGCTCCATCAGTGACTTGCCTACATAGCTCTTGGGGATCTTTACCTCCGAGATAAAATAATCCTCCGAGAACTTAAAGTACTCTATAATCGAAGGGTGCAGCATCGAATAAGCGATTTTCTCACCCATCAGTTCCTCGGGGAAGACCACCTGTGTCGCCCCTATCTTCTCCAAGACCTTCCCCTGGGTGTGGTTTACCGCCTTGCAGATAATATGATCGATTCCTAACTCCTTCAGGTGTAGGGTGATAAGAATACTTGCTTGTATATTGTCCCCAACACTGACAAAAGCCATGTCGAAATCGTCCTTGACTACATTCTTCAGAGCAATCTCGTCCGTAGCGTCCAGAATCACCGCTTCGTCCAGGATACCTTCGTTAAGCGCCTGCTTGATAAGTTCCTCGTTCGAGTCTATCGCCATCACGGTAGCCTTGTTCTTATATAGGGTTTTGGCAACGGACTTGCCAAACTCTCCCAATCCAATCACTAAAAAATTCTTCTTCATACGTTTATCCGATTAATATGTTTTCCTTAGGATATTTGTATTTGCCTACATTGCGCTCTCGGGAGAAAGCCAAGACAATGGTCAGAGGCCCCACCCTGCCTAAGAACATGGTAATGAGCAGTATCACCTGTGAGGGAGTACTCAGCCACGAGGTAATCCCCATCGAAAGGCCACAGGTTGAGAAGGCCGACATCAGCTCGAAGAGTACCTTGATAGGTTCCTTATCCCTATCAAAATACATCATCAGGATTGCCATTATCATAATATAGGAGGAGGCGATAAATACCAAGGTTGATGCCTTATTGAACAACTGCCAGGAGATACGCCTTTTAGAGTATTCTATATACCGCTTGTTCAGTAGGGAGGTGCGTACCCCCAGATAGAGAATCCCAAAGGTTGTTGTCTTGATACCACTCCCGGTGGAGTTGGGCGAAGCACCTATGAACATCAGTAACATGCACAACAATGCTGTAGTCCCTGAGATACCTGCTATAGATACCGTGCTGAACCCTGCCGTGCGTAGGGACGCCGAATGGAAGAAACTTACCAAAAGACGCTGCTGAACACTCCCATCTGTTAGCTCCCCTGTATAGCGGTATTCTAAAATGAAAAATAAGAAAGTACCCACTCCCAAGAGAAGTAAGGTGATTAGGGTGGAAAACTTGGAATTAACACTGATCTTCCGTCTCTTGCCTATGAGGTATTCGTAGAGCTCAATAATGGCTGTAAAACCTAAGCCCCCGAAGATAACCAATAGGGAGATGATGATATTCATGTACCAATGCGTAGTATACCCCTCTAGGCTATAACGAAACAGAGAGATACCAGCATTGCAAAATGCAGATACTGAGTGAAATATGCCATAATAAAGAGCTTTGTACCACGGATATTTTCCTACAAAGACAAAAAAGAGCAGTGCCGCTCCAATGGCCTCGATAAGTAGCACAACGAAGACAACCTTCTTGATATGCGAATATAGGTCTATCTTGGCCTCGTGGTTGAGCCCCTCCGAGACCAAGCGCTTGGTATAAAAGCTGATTTTCTTGGTGATGAGCAGTATAATCACCGAGGATAGGGTGAGGATTCCTAATCCGCCTAACTGTATGAGCAAGAGTACTATTACTTCCCCGTATATAGAAAAAGTGCTGTGTACATCACAGACAGTAAGCCCTGTGACGGTCACCGCTGAAGTCGCTGTAAAGAGAGCCTCGAAGTAGGTAAAACCACCTCCACTCACATGAGCAAATGGTAAGGACAACAGCAGGGTGCCCACCATGATTAGGGCGAGGAAGGAGAGTATGATAAAGGTATAAGGCGAACAGTTACGTAACATGTCTTTGGGCTTGTGAAGATATCGTTCTATCTTAGGTTATTAGAAATTGTAATCTATTGATAATTAGAAAATTAAAAAAACTCCAACACAAAGTGCAAAAGTACTAATTAATTATCATATTCCCAAAGTATTTTTTAGACAAACTTAGTGTAAGGGGATTTTTGATTTATATACTTGTCAGTCAGTGATTTATATAATAAAAAGAGGGAAATGATTGAGGGGAAATTAGTGCAAACAAATCTATGCAAAATAACGCGACACAGCAACTAAGACACCTTACAGGAATTGAGACTAATACTTTTCAGCTTCATGATATGAAAAAAAATATAGCTAACATGAAAGCTGGTATTAATGAGATAACCACTAAAGGAATTAAGATAAGGTCATAAAAAAAGCCCCAATTAAGGGGCTTTTCTTATTCTTACCAATCGTCTTTATCTTGGCTTTTTACACTCTTTACTATATTTTGCACTAATACATTAAAGAATGTTTCAATACTTTTCTTTGAATTTTCATCTTTTAATTTACCTTCTTTATTAAAAGTGCTATAAGTTCCAAACATTCCTCCACCTCCAACTAAAGAATAGGTGTGGTTTTTATTAAAATTATCCCCTTTTGTTTTTGCTATAATAGGTGTATTTATTCTAATTTTATTATCTTTAAAATCTATGGACATAGTGTACTCTAAATCAAATTTATGATTACAACCTCCCATAAAATTACCATAACAAATGCCATTTTGTTCAATTCCATTAATAGAAATTATTTTTCCCTCAACCTTACTTAATACGTCTTTGGCAGACACATAATAATTTGTAAGAGCAGTAAGAACACTAATATATAATTCATTAGCTGTTTTTCCTTCAAAATTATATACAAGATAGTTTTTGCTTGGGTCTTTCTCATCAACCATTCCATCTTTTGTTAATATAAATTGGCTATACCCTAAAAAAGGGACACAACTCATAATGAGCAATAGAATTTTTCTCATGTGTTATGTAATTAAGTTAGTAAATCTCAATAGTATGTAATAGGCGTTCCTTATGGGTGTAAATATCGTCCAAGCTGTCAAGGAGTACCTTATTAATAGAGTTCAAAATTAAGAAATTACAAAGGAATACGAAAAGAATTTAACATATTTAGTTTATACTATATGAATCAACAAGTTAAGTAATTAACAAATATATGTTGATAACTTATCAAGAAAATTATATACAATTTCAAATAAAAATTATATATTTGCACCGTAAAAAAATATCTCTGTTGCAGCAGAGATATTGATGAGGAAGGTTGCTTTAAATTAAATAAAAATTTAAAATGAAGCAAAATGATAAAGACCCTGCAAATGTACGAACTTCCGTACAATTTTGCAAACGAAAAATAGCAAAAAAGGAAACTTTTTTGGCTGATTGCTCTGAATTGGTTATAAGCCAATTCTTTACTGCTTTTCACAAGGCTAAGGGTTTATTCAAGAAAGCAATGAGTAAGTACCCGCCCGATTCGAGAAGCAGAGGTTTTGAAGCAAGTACTTTTCAGACTTGCATTATTGGAGAACTCCAAAAAGCCTTTCCGAGTGATTGGAAATTTTGGAAATACAAGCGGTTTGCTTTAAGTATGAAAGGGTATTCTTTTCTTATCAAGAAATTGGACAAGAAAGAAATGCCAATGAATATCCGGACTCAGGCAAACAAATCTATCTTAAACCAAGTGCAAACACTTATTTTTGACCCCACTGCGTACGAAAATCCTATTATTTTCTTTGGGTGGCAAAAGAGTAAGTTTGGCGAGCTAATGGCTCCACACTTTGTTTATATAGACGAGGAAAAAATACAGTGGCGTTTTTACGAAGAAGAACTTACCTCTGTTACTATTCCTACTATTTCAGTACCTAATTCTAACGATAGATTGCTACCAAAGGTAAAAGAGCAATCTAAGAAGAAAAGGGTAAATTAGTAATTCAATAGCGCAACCTTCCTTATCATTTTACACCTTTACACCTCATCAAAAACCTAACGAAAATGAAAGTTAATCACTCCCAGCTTACCCTTGCCAGAGAGTATAGGGGGCTCACACAAACGGAATTGTCAAAAGCAGTGCAAGGGCTTTCACAATCTAACTTATCCAAGTTTGAAAAAGGACTTGGAGGACTTTCTGATGAACTTTTAGGAAAAATATTTGATACTCTCAATTTTCCTAAAGAGTTCTTTGCCAAAAAGATAAATATTGACTTAGAGATAGCGAATTATCGCAAAAAATCGTCTATATCAAAAACACTTTTACAGGACTTTGAGACTTCGTGCAAGTTTATAGGCTGTCTAATAGATGAAATGGCGGACTCTGTGGAATATCCCGATTTTTCTTTGGTAACATTAGACTTAGAAGAGGGATATACCCCTGAAAAAGCAGCTATATTTACAAGGAAAAACTTTAGAATAGCACCCGATGAGCCTATACACGATATTTTCAAAGTGATAGAGAACAAGGGAATTATTATATATGAACTCAATACCGATGAAAAGTTTGATGGAATCTCGTTTTTTACTCCTAAAGGGTTTGCGGTTATAGTTATAAATAAACGTTTTACTAATGATAGGAAACGATTTACATTAGCTCACGAGTTAGGTCACTTGGTTATGCACTGCTCCCCTGATTTTCCTATACCTATTGGCAGAAACAAGGAGCAAGAAGCTAATGATTTTGCTTCGGAATTTCTAATGCCAAAAAGTGCTATAATAAAGTCTTTGGGAAACCTCAAGGTGTCCGCTCTTAGTGCTTTGAAAAACTATTGGCTGACCTCAAAGGCTGCTATTGTCAGACGAGCATACTCATTAGGAGCAATAAATAAAGATAGATACCAATTTCTTAATGTTGAGTTGAGCAGGAGTGGAGAGAAGAAAAAAGAAAAAGACAGTGTTTCCATTGATTATCCTCAAGTATTTAGCACATCTGTAGGGTTGCACCTAAAGGAGCTTGGTTATACTGAGAATGAGCTTGCGGGAGCATTCTCGCTTCCTCTTGATATTATACAAAAGTATCTTTTGCAACAACCTTTTGCGGTTATAAAACCTAAACTTAAAGTAGTTACAGAATAAAGAAAGCCCCTTGATTGGGGCTTTTTCTATATCTCTATTTTCAGCTGTTTAAGCATTTCCCTATCTTTTTTGGCTTTATTGACCTGATAGATAGCTGTAGTGTTTTTATTAGTATGGGAAGCCAAAAGCATAGCGGTATCACTATCCAAGTTATCAAGCATATAATGTTTGAGGGAATAAAAATCAGCTTCAATACCGAGTTTGTCTTTTACATTTCGTTTCCAAAATCGAGTAACAATTTCCTTGTTTCCCATTTTTTTACTGGGTACAAAGTTCAAGGCGAAGAGATAATCGTCAGGGCTTTGACACTCCTCACATACTTCACGCCAATATTCCAATGCAGGGGAAAGTATCACCTTAATACATCGTTTATACTGTCCGCCTTTTTCAAGAAGTATAACGAACTCCTGCTTATCCAAATCTACATCTTTGCGTTGCAGTCTGAAAAGCTCGGTATTACGTGCTCCTGAGTAGAGGAAGATCATCATATATCTATAGAAGTCAGGGTATGTATCCTTTAGATGCTCCTTAACTTTTTCCAATTCATTTTTCTCAAGCACAAGGCGAGGTTCTTTGAAAGTCTTTTTAGGGTATATATCCCTTGTAATATTACTCTCGCAGCACTCATATTCTATCAATACTCGATATAGACTTGAGAAGTAAATGACAAACTTGTTATAATACTTATCGGGGAGTTGTAGGTAATCAAGCATGATCTTAAGGTCTACACGGCGCAAATTTTTTACCTTGATATACTGCATACTAAGGGCTTCACTGGCTTTTTCAAGTCTATTAATAGCGCATTGTATATCGTACAGATGTCTTTTATTATTTGCATTTCTCTTCATTTCCAATGCGCGCTTGAATGCTTCAATAAAAAGCAGGTCAGGATACAGCCCCCTCATCTCTTAGGTTCATGTATTTCTTAGTAATAGGATTGTATCCATTATTGAATTGTTGAGGGATATTTTTAAGAAGAAAAGATATTAAAGCCTTTCGTTCCTCTATTGTTTGCGGCTTATTAGCCTTTTTGCGATAGGGGAAACCTTTAGGATATTTCTTTTCATAGCGAGGGTCAAAGAATATGCATTGTATATACCAATCTTTGTCCAAATCTTTTTTAGTAGCTTTTTGCCAGTTGGCAGGAGGATACCCAAAGTTCGGTATAGCTACACCCTTGAATAGTATTTGTTATCATTTTGTTTGTAATTTTTACCTTGTCGTTTATCTTGCCGATTTAGTAGAATTACAAACGAGATTTTTACCTTAAAAACAAAGGTAATATGTTGAGTGGAAGTGTATTACCTTATAGTGACCGCAAGAGGATTCGAACCCCTAACCCTCAGAGCCGAAATCTGATATTCTATCCAGTTGAACTATGCGGCCTTTTTAGTGAAATATTTATATTTTATGATAGTACACGCTTCACTACAGTAGCGATGAGCTTGCCATCGGCCTTGCCGGCGAGTTCCTTGTTCGCCTCACCCATGACCTTGCCCATGTCTTTCATGGACGAAGCTCCCAAGCGAGCTACAATGGCACGTATGGCGGTCTCCACAGCTTCTTCGGAGAGCTGCTCAGGAAGAAACTTAGCGATGATTTCCGCTTGTGCCAGCTCTGGAGTAGCCAAGTCCTCTCTGCCTTGTTTTTGGTAGAGCTCAGCACTCTCCTTGCGCTGCTTTACCAAGCGTTGTAAGAGTTTTATTTCCTCTTCTGCTGAGAGAGTATCTCCTGCAGAAGCCTCTGTTTTGGCTAAAAGGATAGCTGATTTTACAGCACGTAAGGATTCCAAAGCAATAGTATCCTTTGCCTTCATCGCCTCCTTAAGGGCTTCCATTATCTTTGATTCTAAACTCATAACTTTCAATTTAGGTAATAATGCAAGAATAATTAAACAAAACAAATAAGTAGCTATTCTTTAGATATAGCTTTTAATTTAGTGGTTGCTGTTTTGAGCTTCTGAAATACTGAATTTCTATAAAATCTTCCCCATTTTTGTTTCTAACTTCAAAAAATATCAGAAATCTTCCTTTGAGAATGGGTCTTACATAGAGATTAAGTTTTTCATTGTATCTACCTAAGTACAAAGGATTGTTGGAAAGCTCATAGGTCAGTTTTTCAATCTCAAATAATATTTTTTCAGAATAGGAGGGAGTTTCATTATGGGTGTCCCAAAATTCAAGATTTTCTTTCAAATTTTCCAGAGCTTTGTCTGTCCAAACTATTTCCATTTTCTTTCCCTTAGTTCTCTAATTTGATTGAAAACATCTTCATTCTTTGTTACCATACCCAACTTTCCTTGCTCCTTTGATATAGCTATATTTTCAATATCTTCGGGGGTAAGGATGCTGAAATAATCTTCCTCTTCCTCAAAATTAATATCAGTTGCTATTCCTTTTAAGAATCTCTCTATGTAAGGAATATCAGCCTCTTGAACTATTGCTTGTAATCTGATGGCACTCATAATTTTTATTTTTGGCAAAGGTAATAATTATTAATGATTAATGATGCAAATCAATAGTTAAAAAGCAAATGAGTAGCTATTCTTCACGCTTCAAAGTGCAAAGGTACATCTTTTTTTAAGACTATGGAAATTTTAGCTATAAAAAATTTTACTTTTTCCTCTCCTTTCCAAAAGGACTTGCCAGTGCCAGAATAGAGGCTGATCACTTGTCATATTCGACTACTTCCATATGGGAGATATTCCCCTCGGTAATCTCAAAGCGCAGCATAGTACGGCTCTTTTGGGCGCCATATTTGCCAATAGCTCCAGGGTTCAGGTGTAGCAGCTCGTATTTCTTGTCATAGATGACCTTTAGGATATGCGAATGGCCTGCGATAAATATCTTTGGTTTTTCCTGCACGAGCCATTGAGGAATGCCCTTGGCATAGTGGGTGGGGTAGCCCCCTATATGAGTCATGGCCACCCGTACCCCCTCACATTCGAAAAGCTGTCGCTCAGGAAAAAGAGCGCGTATCTCGGTTCCATCTATATTGCCATAGACACCCCTGAGGGGTTTTACCGCCTGTAGCTGCTCGGCTACCGCAAGAGATCCAAAATCTCCGGCATGCCATACCTCATCTGCCCATAGGGCATGCTGGAGGATGGCCTGATCCATATAGCTATGAGTATCGGACAAGAGTAGTATCTTCATGGGGTTATATTTCTATCTTCTCCAGTGTCATAGAGCGAGAGCCTTTGACAAGGAAAAGGGTGTCGGAAAAAGGATGTGCCGCTAAGTAGCTATTGGCCTCTGCTGGGGAGGCAAACTTAAGGAAGTCGGTCTGTGTCCGCCCGAAATTCTCTCCTATGAGTAGTACGGCCGTCCATGGGTAGGTGGCTATATCGGTAACTAACTGTTGGTGCTCTCTCTCACTATAAGCCCCCAATTCCTTCATATCCCCCAGAATGAGCACTTTATGTGCAGAGGGGAGGGCTTGGAAAGCCTCTATAGCAGCGTGCATGCTGCTGGGGTTGGCGTTGTAGGCATCCATCAGTACCCTATTGCCCCGAGTCTTTTCGACAAACTGGGAGCGGTTGTTGGTGGGTATATACCCCTCCACGCCTCGGCGAATCGCCTCAGCACTGAGCTTGAAGTAGCGCCCTATACACATAGCCGCGGCTATATTGGTGGCATTGTAATTGCCTATCAGAGCGCTGGAGAACTCCTGCCCTGCCCACTCAAGGGTGACGGTGGGGATACTCTTTAGGAGGCTTAGCTGGAGGTTGGCACCCTCTCTGCCCTCGAGTGAAAACGAATAGGTGGGCTCGTAGCCCTCCAGTAGTTCTCGCTGCAAAGAGTTGTCCTCGGAAAAGAAAATACACTTATTGTCTTTCTTCAGGTATTGGTATAGCTCACTTTTGGCACGAATCACCCCCTCGAAGGAACCGAATCCCTCCAAGTGAGCACGACCGAAGTTGGTGATATAACCAAAATCTGGATCGGCTATCTGGCAGAGTCGGGCTATTTCCCCAGGGTGATTGGCGCCCATCTCCACGATGGCAATGTCTGTTTCGAATGTTAGGCGCAGTAGGGTAAGGGGTACACCTAAGTGGTTGTTCAGGTTCCCTTCTGTCTTGAGAGCGTTAAAAGATTGGTTGAGCACACTGTAGATGAGCTCTTTGGTAGTAGTTTTTCCATTGCTTCCTGTCAGGGCAATGATGGGAGTGCCCAATTTTTGGCGGTGATAGGTCGCCAACTCTTGGAGCGCCCATAGGGTATCCTTCACCACGATAGCCTTAGGCTCTGAGTTCCATTGGGGATCGCTGGTAACAACCCACTTAGCGCCTTTCTCGAGGGCTAAGGGAACAAAGGTATTGCCGTCAAAGTTTTCCCCCTGAAGGCAGAAAAAAAGAGTGTCCTTCAGTTCCTTGCGGGTATCGGTAGTGACGCCCTTACTTTCTTGAAATTTTTCGTATAACAACATTTTTTCTATAAATCAAGGTGAGATCTATGTTTTATTTGCCCTTTATCCTCCTACGAACACCAATTCGTTCTCATGAGAAAGTTCCTCTGAGAAGTGATAGCCTCCTTTTTGGAAGCCCTTGAGCTGCTCGAGAGTAGTCACTCGCTCTTGGGCTATATAGCGTACCATCAGCCCACGGGCGCGCTTGGTGTATAGGACAATAGTTTTGAGTGTATCGCCCTTCCAGTTCTTAAAGACAATATCTACCACAGGCACAGGTAGTTTCTTGCGGTTGATCACCTTGGTGTACTGGTCGCTGGCGAGGTTCACCACAGGTTCGTCCTTTTCAAGTTCGTTCTTGAGGGCTTGGGTGAGCTTCTCTTCCCAGAACTCGTACAGGGTAGCCTTTCCTGCTACTGAGAGCTTGGTGCCCATCTCGAGGCGGTATGGCGCAATCAGGTCTAAGGGTCTTACGATCCCATAGAGTCCAGAGAGAATGCGCAATCGATCTTGTAGCCACAGTACCTCTTCGCTCGAGAGAGTATCAGCATCCAATCCGTCATATACATCGCCCCTATAGGCAAAGAGAGCCTCTTTGGCGTTCTTTTCATTCAGGGGTAGGGAGATCTCTTGGTGGTGTTGCCAGCTCTGCTCGGCTATACGAGGGGAAATGTCCATCAGGGGAGCCAGCTCTCGTGGCGATAGGGCTCTTAGGGGTGCCAGAACCTGCGCTATCTCCTTCTGGAAAAGCGCTTGTGTGGGAACGCCTACCATGGGGTAAGAGGTGGAAGAGGCAGCCATTCGTTTGGCAGGGGATAGTAGAATCTTCATTAGGAAAAAAGAGTGATAAGGTCTTGGATAATACTTTGTCCCTTGTCTTGGTTGTACCACTTCTGGAGGTCTTCCTTGAACTCAGGGGAGAGCTTGCCATGCTCTTTTTTGTAGGCTTCTACCATGGCGGTAGCGGTTTTGGGGCGAGGTCCCCATACATGTAATACTTTTCCGGTAGCCTTGTCCGAGATGATAAGGATAGGAATAGCCTTGCCTCCATTGGTAAGGTATTGGTTCATCAGCTCGGGATTCTCATCGCGGAGCACTATCGAAAGGTGAATATGCGGATTTGCCTCGGCTACCTTGGCAATTACGGGTAGGATCTGTGCTGCATCCGCACACCAACATTCGGAGATAACCACCCAAGACTGCTCTCCTATAAGGTTGGCAAAAAAAGCGGTCTGCTCAGCCGTGAGCTCCAAGGTGTTGTCCAAGCGCTTGATACGCTGACGGTTAAGCTTAGTGAGGGATACCATGAACTCGGATTGATCTTCTCCTGAGGTTTTTCCTTCTTTTAATAGATTGTCCATCAGCTCTTTATAGCTTTCATAGGTGTAGATTTCTGCCATAATATATTTTTTTATCGTTATCAGCGCACAAAGGTACAAAAAAAAGTGGACAGTGAGCAGTGAGCAGTGAACAGAGAACAGAGAGCAGTGAATAAAACTCCATAGAAGTGAGCTTGTAGCTTGAGTCTCTTCTATTGGGAGCGTTTTGCTCGTACTTTATAGCTCTGAAACACTATTTTATAGACTAAAAATTGGGTTATGTAAAAGTATTTTTATATATTTTGAATAGGATTCAATTATTTTTTGTATAATATTTTAGGTGTAAATGCTTTTCAACGACTATTTATCGGAAAAACAGCAATTTATATAATATATTTTTTTCTTTTTCTTCTTTTTTTTAAAAAAAATCATGCGAAAAATTGTTTTTATCATTTTTAATTTGTACCTTTGCAAAAAATGAGAGTTTAAATGCTCGTTCAGAGCAAATATAAAATTAATTTTTTTAAATTTTTAAGTTATGTCAAAAATAGCAAACACATTATTAGGCTTAGCAGCTGGAACAGCTGTAGGAGTAGGTTTGGGCATTCTTTTTGCCCCAGACAAAGGAAAAAACACACGTAAAAAAATTAAAGATTCTATAACTGATAAAGTGGATGAATTGAAAGAACAAGTAGAAAGTCTTACTAAAAATTTGCGTAAGAAAACATCCGATCTAAAAGAATCTTTAGAAGAAAAGGTAGATAATCTTTTAGCCGAATCGAAGGATAAATCGGAAGATATCATTAGTCTATTAGAGAAAAAAATAGCTTCTATGAAAAAAGAGGCTAAAAAATAATTGAGTAAACATTAATACAAACATTTTTAAATTTTATCAGACATGAAAAAGTTATTCACTTTAGTTACTTTGATTTGTATATCACTAGTAGCATTTTCGTCTATTTCTTGTAGCAAGAATGATGACCCAGCAGACAATGATCTTTTTGTAGGAACCTACAAAGGTAAAATTTCTTTCTTAAAAGGAGAAGAGAAAAAATCTTTTGACAATGGTTCAGTAACAGTTGTAAAAACAGGGAATGATTATTATTTCCGTTTTTCAGATGGTATTGAAGACCTAAAAGGTGTTAGTTTCAAAAAAGAAGGAGATAACAGGTTGGTGAACATCGATTTCGAAGATGGTGTAAAATACATTAAAATTGATGCCTCTTCATTGACCATGCTCTATACTACAGATGGAAAGACCTGGACAGCTAATGCAAAAAGATAGTTCTAAAAGAAACATCTAAGAAAAATCCCCGAAATAATTTTCGGGGATTTTCTTTTGTAAAATGGATTTTTGTAACTAAGTTCCAATGACTGCATTTTTCCATTTTTAAATACTAGCTCTTTCTTTGTTTTATTACTTCTTTTTAGATATCAGATTTATCAAGAATAATATAACAATAGCTCCGATAGCTCCTGTCAAGATGGCACCAATCCATCCTTCTCCAAGAGAGATATGAAGCACACTTCCTAAAAGCCAATACCCAACGCCACTTCCAAGAATACCCACAATGATATTCCCAATAAGGCCTAATCCACTACCTTTGTAGATAGTTCCACCTAACCATCCAGCGATGGCACCAATAATAAGTGTTGCAATAATACCCATAAATTTTAATATTAAATTGTTGAGTGCAAAGATAAGAATTATTTTTCAAATAATCAATTAATCATTGTTCATTAATCATTAATTATGTTGTACCTTTGCCACCCTAAAAACAAATTTACGACAACTAATTTCTAACTATTATTAACGCACTTTGATTTATAATTAACTTTTATTAGGAATAAAATATAAATTTTATAGATTTACTTGGATTTTTTTTCAAAAAAAATTATCTTTGCGCCAGAGTAGCCCTTGTCTACAGTTTATAGCCCCTAACTCCTAAAAGATGAAGAGATTAGCTCATACCTTCCTCCAAGCCTTCAAAAATGGCTTGCTAAGCCTTTGTGTCCCAAAGGTCGCCCTACTATGCCCTAATCACACTTCACTCAAAGCATTTTTTACTCTCCCCCTGAGAAGGAATGTTTCACTGCTTACTACTCTCTGCTTATTGCTCTCTGTTCATGTGTCCCTCTCTCAGTCACTTCCGCAGTGGGAACATAGGGCGTTGCAGTACACACGCTATAATATCAATAAGGACTTCTTCAGTATGAACCAGCCCCTACAGGTAGGCTCAGAGGGAGAGCTGCTCTTCTCTTCAGAAGAAAATGAGCTATATGCCTTGCACAATACAGAGGTAGAACTGCTCTTCAAAGGAGAAAATATAGGTGTATTCCATAAAAAATACAAGCTCTTGGACAACTATTTCTATGGTTTTTCCAAGGCTATCTATACGGGAATTTCTTATAAAAACCTTGAACAACAAGAAATAGGCTTTCCTGATGGGGAGTATAGCCACTTTGTTCTTATCGATAAAATAATCTATTTCACCATCTACTCCGCCACAGAGAGTCTCTACAAGCTCATGAGCTATGATGGCAAGTTCTTTCAGGAGGTGGAGCGAAACCCAGATCCTATCTTCGCTATATCGGTCAATAGTGTCCCTTATCGCTGTATCCTCTCGGAGGCGACAACCTCACTAAGATCCCTTACGAGCAAAGAACCAGAAACGACCTTCCCAGAACCTTTTTTGCCTATATATATGCGCTCCTTGAGCGATTTCTACTTTATCCGATCGGATAAAGAAGGGCTTTTCCAGTATAATCATACGGTCATAACTCAAGTACTCCCTGCCAATAAGAGCGAGAATAAGAATGGTGGGCGCTATTATCTCTACAATGATAGCAATGGACTGACACTCTATGATTTGGAGAAACAGCTCTCGCCAGTGGTCATCACTACCGCTATGAAATCGGCCGCCTACAAGGCCTATTCTGAGGATTCACATAGTCTCTATATCGCTGGGGGGAACCAGTTCTATCGTATTTTTACCTACCTGAAGAGCTATCCAAGGCTCTATAATCATACCAATACCGACGGGCTGCTCGCCATTGCGCTCACCCCTTCGGGGAAGCTCTGGGCAGGAAGTTATAACGGTGGTTTTTCCGTGATAGATTCGCTCAAGATAGAGGAGAGCCCTTTGCGCAACTTACAGTGTGCCAATGGCGCCTTGGCTATTGGGGAAAAAGTCTTATTCAATACCCAACAAAAGGGAATGTATCTCTTTCGTTCTCCTACGGCTTACCAAAAGGTCAGTGATACTATTGTTTCTACTTGCAACTTCCTGACCTCGGGTCGTGTGCTCTATACAGCGGTACAGGGCAATGGCTTGGCTTACAAGGCACTGGAACATCTGGAGATACGCACTCCTTGGCGACGTGTCACCGGCAAGGAGGGGCTTGCTCTGAATCACTGTCAGGGCATTGCGGAGGATTTCCAGGGGAATATTTGGGTGATCTCCATGCAGGGTATCGCTCGCTATATCCCCAAAAAAGATAAGGCACAAACACTCTTTTTTGATAAAAAACAAACGCCTATTCGAGGCTATGCGATTCTGAAGGATTCTTTTGGTACGCTTTGGTTCGGTACCGAAAAGGGAGAGCTCTATCGGTGGGTGCCCAAGGGGACTAAACAGCTGGATCCGACTAATTTCCAAATAGTCAATCATCCACTGCTGACAGGGAATATCCGCCCCATTGTCTTTCTTCATCAGTGGCGGGATTTCCTCATCGTGGGGGTCTCCAACCGTATCCTTGTGCTCTCGCTCTCGGATTTCTACAAGGGGAAGATTAGGGTGCGCTACCTGAATCCCTATGCCATGAACTTGCAATCACCTATAGAACATACCTGTGTGGCCAGCCGAGATTCTGATGATCATATCTGGTTTGCTTCCTCCAATATGCTCTTTCAGTGGAATATCGCCCAGTGGCTCTCCCTACCTGATTATCCCGTGGAGCCTACCCTGACGATCAATACAGGGAAAAATACTTATGACTCCCGTGCCGATGCCCCTATTATTTTAGGGGCTAACGAGAGTTCTTTTGATATACAATTGCATTACCAAAGCAAGGATAACCTCCCCCGCTATGTGAATGCTTCTCTGCGCAAGGAGAATAGTGATGATGTCATCGACCAAGGGGCTATCTCTATCGATACCGAATACCGATACCAGAATCTCTCCACTGGAAACTATGTCTTTTCCCTGGTAGTATGCCAGACAGATGGGAGTTTCACACGCTATGAATACCCTATTATTATTAAAAAATATTTTTGGCAAGATACCTTCTTTTGGATTTTGATTATCTTGATTCCTATTCTTACAGGAGGTTATTTGCTTCATAACATGAGGCGTATGGATAGGCAGGACAAGGAGATAGCCTTGCTCACTATAGGGAATTTGGGCAAGCAGTTCCGTCCTCATTTTATGCTCAATGCTCTCAATAGCCTTGGGGCGGAGCTCTATGACAACCCACATGCTGAGCGAATCCTCTCGCATATAGGGGAGAATATTTCGATTATGCACCGCTATTCGCAGGATAAGACCCCTTTTATCCCCTTCGAACAGGAGTGGAAACTCACCGAGAATACCATCGCCATTCAGAAGGAGATCTTCCTTCCAGACCTTGAGGTACAGGTAGAGAATTTTGGGGCGATCCCTCCCGATTATCGCCTTCCGATGGGGATTGTTCAGGTGATTGTGGAGAACTCACTTCTCCATGGCTTGCGACATCGTACCGAACCGCCTTACCAGCTGCGTATCGCCTTCTGGGAGCGCCCCAATATGTATGGGATCAGTATCTCGGACAATGGGATTGGCGTGGCGGCTTCCAAGAAAATGGCGGGCGTGCAGCGCCATGGAACAGGACTGAAGAATATAGAACGTATCCTCAAGATTCTTGACAAGCATTTCGATGATGCTATTACGATCACCATGACCGAAAGGGACAAAGATGACCTAAAGTATCCTGGAACTACGACTATTATACACCTCAAAAAATCTATCAATTATGAAAAAATCAGTCTTTAAGTACATTATTATAGAGGATGATAAAAACATCTGGAAAAATATTACCGCTCGTATGGAGCGTTATCTTCAGTGGCACCCTGTATCGCCTACGGACAATCTGGAAGAGGCTATACAACTGATCCAAACACACCGTCCGGAACTTATCTTTACCGATTGGAGTATCCGAGGGGGCAACTCCTACCCCATTCTCTCTCATATCCACCGCAATATGGTAGGATATACCCCTTATATTATCTTCTTTACAGGCTACCAAGGGGAGAATCCGGAAATTCCTCAGGTGGTCTTCAATGAGTTTCCGTTGGTAAAAAAGTATTTGGTTAAACCTATTTTTCTACAACTGACAGAAAACCTCTCTCAGTATGTCTCCGAGGCGGAGGCGCTCGCCGAGGGAGAAAAGGAAACACCTGTCTTTATAGAGAATTATCTCAAACAGAGTGTCAGGGTATTCCCCAAGCAAATCCTTTGTTTTTTGCAGGACGAACAGAATCCTCGCCTGAAGGTGCTCCATACGCTCTCCGGACAAGCAATTCATCTCAAACTTACTTGGGAAGAGATCCATCGCTTCTGTGCTGAATATCAGCTACCTATCTTCTTGGCCAATGCGCGTAAGGCGATTGTCAATCGAGACTATATTATCCGTACCAATAAACCTTTTTTATGGCTTGAAGGAGGCTTGCGTGTACAAGTGTCTCGAGAGCAATGGGCAGCCTTGGAGGCTGAAAATAAGGATGGGAAATCTTAAAATAAACATTTTTTTTACCGTTCGTGCACGAATACATACAGTTCATGACAAATTTTACCCTTACCTATTGACATCTATAAAAAAACTATTACCTTTGCAGTAGAAAAAAGAAAGATAGTTATAGACACTATTGCTACAGTGTTAATTTCTTTATAAGAAAATTTGCTATTTTTCTCGCTAAAGTTGATTAGATTTTTTTGCGTTTTTTATTTTAGACAGTAAGGGATAAAGCACCTGAAATTATAAAAAACTAAATCACCAAAATATTACGGGTGCTTGGTTCTTTGCTGTATTAAAAAAAGATAGACTAAGAAAAAAAGTTTTCATCTCTTTATATAGTAATTAGATTTTTTGTGTTTTTATTTTAGATTAGAGTAAAGGAGATAAGTCTCCCTCACCCAAAAGGAGGCTTGTCTTTCTCGGCTCTAATGTCACAAATTTCTTCAAAAAGAATATCGGATATTGCTTGGCAATTCCTTTTATATAACCAATTATAAGTAGTAGAATGAAAAGGTAGGTATATGTATTGCCTTTTGTCACCTTACAAAGAATAGTGTGTTGTCCGCCTAGCAAAGGCTTTCGTGAAACAAGCAACTAACAAGAAAGAGATAAAGATTCTAACTAAACTAAACAATTATTATTTATATCACTCTGATTCTTTATAAGGAAGGATAAAAGGCAATTTTCCTACTATTTTTCAAAAACTGATTCCTAAAATAAGTGCATTTTTTCATACAGAAAGAAGAAAAAAGACCTGCCCACCAGCAAGTCTTTTTTCTTTTTACCCCTTAGGGAGGAAATTTTTTACTGCTTACTGCTTTCCTGTGCTTCCATACCCTCCTGTGCCTCTTTCTGTTTGGGAGAGTTTCTCCGTAGGGACAAAGGTTGCGGCAGTATATGGGGCAAAGACCATCTGGGCAATGCGTTCTCCATTGGCAATTTCGAAATTCTCTTGGGAGAGGTTGATCAGCAGTACAGAGATTTCTCCACGGTAGTCTGCATCGATAGTGCCAGGGCTGTTGAGTACCGTAATTCCATGCTTGAGAGCTAAGCCACTACGAGGTCTTACCTGTGCCTCGTACCCGTCGGGCAGTTCTATAAAGAGTCCTGTGGGGATAAGTCTGCGCTCCATAGGGTGGAGTACCACGGACTCCTTTAGGCAAGCACGTAAGTCCACACCTGCAGATTGGGCGGTTTGGTAGGCAGGGAGGTCATGCCCAGAATGATTGATGATTTTTACTTCCATGATTTTTAGGGTTATAGAAATTAAGGGTTATAGGGTTTTAGGATTATATAGGGTTCTATAGATGGTCGCACCTAAGTTCATGAGCCTGGTTACATTCTTCATTTTTCACTTTTCACTCTCTTTACGCTTTTGTAGGCTAAGAAAGCATACCCTATTACGGCGGTACTTCCTACAAAAAGATTGCGCTCTCCTATGTAGAAATAGGCTAAGGAGAGTCCTGCTGAGAGTAGGAGAAAGCCTCCTATACGCTGCCAAGGGTAGGGGATAGGGTATTTTCTTTGCCCTATCCATAGGGATAAGAGCATCATCCCACCATAAGCTAAGAAAGTAGCTACTGCAGCTCCCATATAGCCCCATAGCGGGATTAGGCTAAGGTTGGCCACGATGGTAATCCCCCCTCCGATAAGGGAGATAATCGCTCCCCAATGGGTACGGTCGGTGACTTTGTACCATACCGATAGGCTATGATAGAGTCCTAAGCACAGATTGGCCATAAGGACAAAGGGAACAATCTTCAGTCCTTCCCAATAGGCACGGTTAGGGATGAGCAACCACTTGAAGAGGTCTATATATACGCAGACAAAGAGGAGTATTCCACCGGCAAAGATACTAAAGTATTCGGTTACCTTGGCATAGGTCTGCGGAGCATTCTTATCAGCAGCATTGGAGAAGAAGAAGGGTTCCACTCCTAGCTTATACGCAGTGATGAAAAGGGTCATAAATACGCCCATCTTGTAACAACCTGCATAGAGCCCCACCACGGCATCGGCTTGGGAGGCAGGGTAGAGCATACGTATAAAGACACGGTCAAAAGCCTCATTGATAGAAAAGGCTATTCCTGCTATCAGTACAGGGAAAGCATATTGGAAAAGTCGCTTCCATAGAGCTACATCCCACAAGAATCCGATACGCTTATATAGGGGTAACATGTAGATAAAGGTTAGTAGGCTGGCAATGAGATTTGCCAAGAAAATGTATTGAGTTTTGTCACTGACAAGCTCCATCAAGGGGAGTCGGTAGCCTTTGCTCTCCAGAAAAGGAAAATAGAGGAGGAAAAGAAGGTTCAGCCCTAAGTTCACCGTTACATTGCCGATTTTGATAAAAGCATAATGTAGTGATTGTCCTGAATACCGGTACCAAGCAAAGGGAATCGCTACCAAGGTATCCAAAGCGAGTATCCATATAGCATAACGGATATAGATAGCAGGGTAGCTTAACCATACAGCTATAGACTGAGATAGGAGTAAGCCTACCCCTAAAAAGACAAGGGTGGTAACGACTAAGGACGTCAGGCAGGTAGCTGCGACACGCTTGGGGTCTTCCTCACGGTTCATAAAGCGGAAGAAGGCAGTTTCCATACCATAGGTTAGCAGTACATTGCCCAATATCATATAGGCAAAAAGTCCCTGATAGAGCCCATATTGCGCCTGCGAAAGCGTACGAGCACTGGTGTGCAAGGGGGTCAGTACCAAGTTCAGCAAACGAGGCATTACCGTAGCCAAGCCATAAATGGCGGTATGTTTGAATAATTGTCGGATACTCATTCTTTTAGTCGTTAGTGGTCAGTGATCAGTAGTCAGTAGTCAGTGATCAGTGATCAGTTACTCACTCTTCACCACATACTCAGCTGTGGGTTCTCGCTGGCTACATTCTTCACTTTTCATTTTTCTAACAAAACACTCTTCATTTTTCACTCTTCACTACCAAAGCCGAGTTGGTGCCTCCAAATCCAAATGAATTGGAGAGAAAGGCCTTGATAGGGCGCTCTTGGGTATGGGTGATGATATTGAGTTTTTGGGAATCCTCGTCCAAGCGTTCTATATTGATATTAGGGGCGATAAAGTCGTGTTGCATCATCAGTATGGAGTAGATAATCTCACTAGCGCCCGCCATCCAGCACTCATGTCCGGTCATGGACTTAGTGGAGCTTACAGGAGTTTGGCTGCCAAATATCTGATGAATGGCTTTAGCCTCATTGGCATCCCCTATGGGGGTGGAGGTGGCATGTGCATTGATATAGTCTATCTGGGAGGCTTGCATGGAGGCATTGGCCAGTGCGCGTGCCATCGCTTGAGCAGGGCCTTCCACATTGGGGGTGGATATGTGTCCGCCATTGGAGGAGAAGCCATAACCTACCACTTCGGCAAGGATGGGTGCTCCACGGCGCTGCGCGCTCTCGTAGGTTTCCAGTACCAGTGTTGCCGCTCCCCCACTGGGCACCAAGCCATCGCGAGAAGCATCGAAGGGGCGAGAGGCCTGCTCAGGGGTATCCTCGCGCATGGAGAATACACCTAAGCCATCGAAGCTACCCATGCTGTATTTGTTTGTCTCTTGAGCTCCACCGCAGAGTATCATCTCCTGCATGCCGCTTTGTAAGAGTAGGTAACCCAAGCCCACGGCATGGGAGCCACTGGCGCAGGCGGCACTGATGGTCATATTGACCCCTCGGAGGGCAAAGAGTGTGGAGAGATTCATCGTTACGGTCGAATTCATCGTACGGAATACCGCGCCTGAACCTACTAGGGTTGTATCTTGTTTCTCACGGATGCGGTCGTTGGTCAGAATCACCGATTCGGCGACACTGTCGTTGCCATAGAGGATTCCCACTTCGTGTGTTTTGAGGTAGTCGGCATCTATCCGAGCGGTAGCCATTGCCTCAAGAGTAGCCATATAGGCGTATTCGCTTTCTTCCCCCATGGAGATACGCTCCCTACGCCCCAAGAGCTCCTTGAGCTGTGGAGCAGGCACAGCCCCTGTAAGGGCGGAGCGATAGCCATATTTCTTACGTTCGGCATCATAGATGATGCCTGAACGCCCCTCGTACAAGGACGCTTGTACCTCCTGCAAGGAGGTGCCTATACAGGAATAGATACCCATTCCGGTGATCACTACTCGATTCTTCATTCTCAGGTGTTAGGTTTTAGGTGTTAGGGGATTAGCGGCAAAGGTACGAAAAAAGATGGACATTATCATTATATCAGTGTCTGTTATCACATCTTGGGTAGATATTCTCATAGGCATCGTCCAAGAAGATAATCGGATTACAACCAAAGCTCTCATACACCAATCCGTAGATAGCTAAGGGTTTACCCTTGAGAAATCGTCCGATAAAGGGGGACATCTGACCGTTGTCTAAGGGAGCAAAAGAGGTGGATTCGCCTTCTTCAAAGAAAGCCCGCTTGAGTATCTTCTTACTTTTGGCATCTACCGCCACAAAATAGCGCTTGCTACCATAGTAGGTGTCCTCACTCTTACTACTATCAAAATCAAAATCTTGTACATAACAAATCACCTCAGCCGATACATACTTGTAGGTATTACCTACTAAGTAATTGTCATCCAAGAGCTTATAAGAAGCTGGAAACTCCTTAGGACTGACTTTTTTCCATTGCATCTGTCTTATTCCTGATTCCAACGAAAAAGGGCTTTCCTTTCCTATATAGACAAAGGAATTGAAAAATACATCCGACAAGGGGGACACAATAGAATCCTTGGCGCGCTTTAGTTCAAAGCCTACCTCATAATCCCAAGCGCTGATATTCTCTATATCGGCATATACATTCACCGCCGCTACTGAGCGAGTATCCGCTAGAGGGTATTTTCTAAGTTGATTTTCCTGATAACTGTAGAGAAAAATAGTATCCTTAGGCGTCAGTTTCATTCGCTCGAAAATATTCTGGCGGTACTTGCCCTCCAAGGGAAAGTAGCTCAATGCCTCTCGGCTCATCTTCTTCTGCTCCTTGATATATTGGGGAGGAATATCTAAGGAATCGTTGTTATATATAGTGGAGAGGGAGAAGTATATACTCTTGAAGTCAAAGCTCCGATTAGGCTCATACAAGTCAATATCATCCGTATAGATGGGCTTGGGGATAGAGTCATACGCCACTACAGGCGATGGGTTTTCACTAAGGAAGGTGATCTTTCCCTCCTCAGTAGGAGTAGGGGCAGGAGTACTATCCTCAGGGGTATTTTCTTTAGACTGCTTGCATGCACAGAGGAGTAAACACAGAAAAAAGAGAGAAGAGCGAAAAGTTAAATTTTGTTCTTTGTTTTTCATTGGATAAACTGTTCTATCTGTTCTTTTACTTTTTTCCAGAGTTTGTCAAGAGCATACTGGCTAGCCCAAGCTACGTGAGGTGTGAGCAGTACTCTGGGGTGCTGAGCCAGTTGCATGAGCGGGTCATCCTTTCGTGGGGGTTCTTGTTCGAATACATCGGTGGCAAAGCCTAAGATCTTGTCTTGTTGTAGGGCATCGTATACTGCTTGTGGATCTACTACAGCACCACGAGCCACATTGATAAGTAAGGGTTTTTGCTGCATCTTCGCTAAGGTGCGCTCACAGATCAGGTGGTGGGTTTCGGGGGTGAGGGGGCAGTTCAGGGAGAGGATATCGCTCTGGGCAAGTACCTCGTCGAAGAGGGTATAGTCGCTATTACGAGGGGCTTTTCCTTCGCGTTCTGCCCAAAGTACGCGCATGCCAAAGGCTTTGGCGCGCTCGGTGATAGCCTTGCCTATATTTCCCACTCCTATGATGCCCAGGGTGCGGGTATGCAAGTCCAAGAGGGTAGGCTCGGTAAGGCAGAAACGCCCATCGGCTTGCCATACTCCTGTCTCCACAGCGGTATGGTAGGGCTTGAGCCCTCGGAGCGAAGCGAGCATGAGCATAAAGAAATGTTCGGCGACACTCTCAGTGGAGTAGCCTACAACATTCCTGACTGTTACGCCCAATTCCTTGGCGGCCTCAGTATCTATATTGTCCATTCCCGTGGCAGTGAGTTGTATGAACTTGAGCTGGGGGAGCTGCTCGAGGTGCTCTCTTCGGATCTTCACCTTGTTAGTAATGGCGATATCCGCTCCTGCTAAGTGGGTGAGCAGCTGTTCTGGGGAGGTACTCTCATACACTAACCACTGGGTAACTCCCTGAGGTACGGAGAGTTCCATATGGGAGGATAGGGTGTTTCTGTCTAAAAATACGGCTTTCATACAATCTTTTTTTGGGGGCAAAGTCCAAAAGAGCGAACTCTCAGAGAATTTTTCGCCCCTATGTTATTTAGGGCATAATTAAAGGCAAAGGTACAAAATTCCTTTTTTTCTACCAAAAAGAAAAGAATCATTTTTTCGCTCAGGAAGATAATATTTTTAACATAAATTATTTTGAATATTTCTAAAAAAGGACTACCTTTGTAGCCAAATAGTGAAGATTGATTTTCTTTAAGAAAAAGGAAACTCTACTAACAGCTACAGAACTACAAAAAGGAGTATATACTTTTCTAATTAGGGTTCTTCCCTAATTCTATATCTATGGGAAGAATGTACTTTTCAGTAAGGACATACAAAGAGAGAAAATACCTATATACTTAGAATAATCAATAATATCTATTAGTTATGAAAAAGTTTTTTATATTATTTCTTTTAGTGATTTCCTTTTGTAATTGTAGTTACAAAAAGGATTCAGATCCATGTGACATGGGGCCTTATAAACTATATATCAGGGTCAAGGAGAATTCTCCAGAATATTCCTCTTTTTTCAAACAAGGGGAGATAGATGACAATGCTATTTTCCTAAAGATAAGGGACAAAAGAGAGCAGCATATATCTTCCATAAAAAAAGGGTTGTCTTGGATAGAAGGTTATAATGCAAACGACATTATGTTGGATGGTGGTACTCTTCCAAGGGATTTTTTTAAAGATAATAGCGGTGAAACCCTTCTGTTGAAAAATAGGACAAAAACCTATACAATACTAATAAAAGGCGCTTCTCAAGAAAACGAATGTGGAGAGGTGTATGAAGTACAAGAACTTATGGTGAATGATGGCAAAGCTACTTTTGTACTTGGCAGTAGGTATTTTATAATTGATTTGTAAAAAAGTCTTTCTTAAAAATGCATCCTTAATAACAAATAGGCTATCCGTTTCGGATAGCCTATTTTCTCTACTTTAGTTGTCTTTTAGCTGTATTAGTTCAAGACAATATGATATTGAACAATAAAGGCTCCCTTGCGCATGGCCACTTCTTTCTGTTGGTTATAGATAGGGCGGTTTTGGTAGCAGAAGCTGAGCTTGTTGCTATGACCTTTGAAGAAGATATTGGCACCGAGGTCATAGGCTACCATAGCGTCGTTAAGCCCATGGAATTTGGAGTATTGTACACTGATATTGGGCTGTATACGGGCATCGAATTTTTCACTTTTGCCAAAAAGGTAGCCTGCTAAGAGGGTATAGGTGCTACCTGATCCCATCATAGGATAGGCGGCTCCTGCACCATTGAGGTATTCGTTGGAAGAGACTTTCATGATCGAGGGGCTTCCGTTGTTATTGCCTATGTATCGGATATGGTCACGGCCGAAATCAGTATAATAGTAGCCTGCATTGATGGTAATAGCATCGTTGCATTCGGAAAGAGGGGTATCGAGGAAGAGTTCGGCGGAGAAATTCTTATAATCGTAGTACTTAACTACACTATTTTGGAGTTCACTCATCATATCCTTTTGGTATACACCCCCTAGGGCGAGGTTTAGTACCTTTTTCTTTCCTACATAAGTACCTGCTGTATAAGGAGTTTTGTTGCTTTCCAATTCCCAAAAATCATACTTTAGGTGGGCAGAATATTGTTTATGAGGAGCATTTTTGGCATAATCCACTACCCCTTCCTTAGGTTCAGTAGTTACGGTGTATGGGCTTTTGATGGTAAAGACATAGCTGAGTTGTTGTATCTGTCCCTTAGCGAAAGCACCGAGGCTACGGACGGCATCATCGTTTTTGTTCACGGTGAAGAGCGGGAAGCTAGGAGCATCCAATCCCATCATACTACCACTGGCTTTCATAGCGTTGCGGCTACCATTCCATCCGAATTTTCCCAATCCAAGAGTTAGCTCAGGGAGCAGCTGATAGTCCGCATAGAGGTCAAGGATACCTATACGATCCTCATTCTTGCTGGTGAAGTTGTAGTTGTTCCCCCCGAAGAGCCCATATACATAGAGCTTAGGGGTGAGTTGTCCTTGTACATTGATACGTAAGCGGCGTACCGAGAAGTCAGTGACACGGCTCACCTCAGTACCATTGATCTGTGTGTGAGGGTTTGCTTCGTAGTATCTTGCCCAGAAGGTGGCCGAGAGACTGGCCTTGATATAGGTGGAGCCTTCCTCGTTGAGGTTCTTACGCAGATATTCCTGTCCCCACATCAGGGTAGGGCAAAAGAGACTAAGGAGTAGTAGCTTTTTTATCATAGCATTTTATTTTAAGAGTTGTTTTTCCTCACAAAGGTATAACTTTTTTTCTAAGATAAGAAAATTTTTTTGAGTTTTTATTCCTATTTTTTTCTGTAGAGGATATAAATCATTGACACTATTCATTGACAAAGAACTCCTTGAGTTTTCCTTCTTTTTCGTAGTTATACAATGCTTTGATCACCCAAGAGGGAGGATACTTGCCATGAGTGAGTACAAAGATGTTCTTGATGGCCTTGCTCACTGGGTATAGCAAGGTCATCATCTGTAGGGTGCTTTCGAAGACTTCGCCGGTGGAGGTTTCTCTCAAGGGGACTTTCAAGAGGTCTAAGAGGAGATATACAGCGGCGACAACTCCAAGCATCTGAGCGTTTTTGATCAAGAGTGCTCTCCAAGAGAAAGAGTGGTTACGTATATGGTAGAGTGCCCCAATGACGAGATTGACCGAGAGGGCTACCACTAAGGCGATGATAAAAGCCTGATGGGTCTGTTGCCATGCATAAAAATAGTTAGTGAGCACCACTATGGGGGCGCAAGTCGAAAGGGTATGCCATAGATAGTACAGCCTATCCCGTAGGGCTATCTGCTTATCATAGGCATACAAAAGTACTAAAGGAGTAAGAAAAATAGCGATACGTTTCATTTTTAATGATTAATGTTCAATGATTAATGTTCAATGATTAATGTTCAATGGTTAATGTTCAATGATTAATTATTCATTGATCATTAATCATTAATTAAGGGTTGTATCATTGCTTTTACTTGTAAGGAGGCGGCGGCCTCTCTCAGTGGGATGTGGAGCAGGGCGAGGTATTCCTTGAGGATACTCAGGCGGCGTGCCAGATAGGCATCAAAGATTTCGCGCTTGTCCTGAACCTTGAGCGAGGCGTCCAAGAAAAGGAGCTTAAGGGCAGCACCTGAAGGGGTACCCATGGAGTGGAGGTTTTGGAAAGAGATGTCTGGGGTCTGGGTGAGGGTGTAGATCATTCTTAGCAGGGTATCCATCTCGAGCTTGACAGACTCGGGAGCGCTGTTCCACGAGATGTACTGCATAGAAGCATCCTTGTCGCCTTCTATGATGGAACCTGCTTCGCCCTTTTTGCTCCATCCCTGAATGTGTCCGGTGACGAAAATCTTGGGCGAGGCATGGTAGTCGTTGGTTTCGGCGAAGTTGGACAAGAGGTGTTCCAATCGTTCGATAAGAGGATCCACTATCTGTGTCTCGCGCTGAGGCTGGTGGGCATATACCACGGGGATTTTCCCGATAGGATTGGCCACGGGGTATCCCTCTTCGAGAGTCCAGTCGCCTAAGGTATTCTTCCACAGATAGTGAAAATCGGCAGTGTAGGTCTCGAAGTAAGCGGCCTTGCCATGTAGGGAAGAAGAGGGATCGTCGGCCGTATAGGCGCGGGAGAAGGCGACCATATCTCCCACGGCATCGAAGAAGGGGTATAGACTATCGCCAAAGGCAGGGGAGAGGAGCGAACAGCGGAGCTTGAAAGCACAGGGGATACCATAGGCGAGAGAGGGGGTAGCCAGTGGTAGGGCATGCCATAGCTCTGCACATTCTCCATAGGAAAACACGGCACGTGCCAAGCGGCGGTTCAGACTGTTCTCCTTGGCTTGGGCGAGTATATTCTCCAGTATAGCAAAAGCCTGCTCGTGCTCCTGGGTATCCTTGGTGTACTCATAACGTACTGGCTTGCCAAAGAGGAAAGCCACTGAGCGCTTGATGATGAGTTGTTGCAAAGGCAGGGCAATACGGGCAACAGGCTCCGTATAGAGCCCCTCGGAGGTAGAGACACGCTTATCACGACGCAAGAGGGGATTATTCACAGGGTGTTGTCGTGGATCAAGAGCCTGACGTGCCGCAGCGGGATCTGGTGCTGTGGTGTCTCTCCCTGATTGAAGAAACTGTATCGCCTGCAAAGGAGGAAGAGAAGAAAATTGAGAATCAAACATGATAAATAATAATTTGGCTAACACTGCTTATGTTGCAAAAGTACGATATCACACAGGGTGAAGTCAAGCAAAGAAACGTAGAGAAGTGAGAGGAGAACTGAGAATCACGATTAGTGAACAATCAATGATGATTAATGGCTTATATTCTAAAATAATTTCGTAACTTTGCAAAGTGAAAGTAAGAAATCATCGAACATTTTAAAAAGTGTATTTAATAATCAAGTCATTACATATTATCTTTGTTGTTAGTTATTTTGCAGGGATATTCTATATAGTGCGCTTGTTGATTTATCATACAGAAGCGCTACAGGGCAAGAGTGAGCCAGAACGAGGTATCCTCCATAGGCAGTATAGCTTTATGGAAGAGCGCTTGTGGAATATCATCACGGTGCCAGCATTGGTGATTGTGGTGCTCACTGGAGCTTATATGCTGTGGGCGACACAGTGGGCATATCTCCTTCAGGGGTGGATGCATATCAAGCTCTTAGGAGTGGTGTTCTTGTTAGTATACCACTATTGGAGTTGGCGTACCCTCAGGGAACTACAACAGGGGCACACCCGCTATAGCTCAGTGAAGCTACGCATGGCCAATGAGGTGGCTACCTTGCTGCTCTTTGCTATTGTCTTTGCTGTGGTACTCAGGGGCTTATTCCTTAGTTACTGGTGGGCTACCCTCCTGAGCTTTGTCGCGATGGGTGCCCTCATCATGGCCGTTGTTAAGATTGTCAATAGAAAACGATAATCAATGAACAATGTTCAATGATTAATGATAAATGATACTATTACCTATTCTAACCCTCCTAACTCCTAAAAGAAAATGGAACATAAAGCAGGATTTGTCAATATTATAGGGAATCCCAATGTGGGGAAATCTACCTTGCTCAATGCTCTTGTAGGCGAGCGACTTTCGATCATCACCTCCAAGGCACAGACCACGCGGCACCGTATCTTTGGGATTGTCAGTGGGGACGACTTTCAAGTGGTCTTCTCCGATACTCCTGGGATCATCAAGCCAGCATACCAGTTGCAAAACTCTATGATGGACTTTGTCAAGGATGCCTTCGAGGATGCCGATATCCTGATCTACATGGTCGAGATAGGGGAGAAGGAACTCAAGGATGCCGACTTCTTCCGTAAGATCAACCAAGCAAAAGTGCCTGTCTTGGTGCTAATCAATAAGATAGACCGCTCCGATGAGGAGACTGTCAAGCAAGCCGTTGCCTATTGGCAACAGCAAGTTCCTAAGGGGGAGATCTATGCCATCTCAGCTTTGGAGAACTTCAACGTAGCGCCACTCTTTCATCGTATCTTGGAGCTACTGCCTGTATCCCCTGCCTTCTATCCCAAAGACCAGCTTACCGATAAGCCCGAACGCTTTTTTGTCAATGAGACTATACGTGAGAAGATCCTTCTGAACTACAAGAAGGAAGTCCCCTATGCAGTGGAGGTGGAGACAGAGACTTTTAGCGAGACGGACGAGATTATTCGTATCCGTAGTATCATCATGGTAGAGCGCGACAGTCAGAAGGGTATTATCATAGGTCATCGCGGTGAAGCCCTCAAGAGAGTAGGCACGCAAGCCCGCTATGACTTGGAGAAATTCTTTGGCAAGCAGATCCACCTGGAACTCTATGTGAAGGTCAATAAAAACTGGCGCTCCGACTTAGGACAGCTCCGCCGATTTGGATACTCTAATTAGAGTGAGCAGTGAGCGGTGAATGCCAGCACCCAGAGTGAACTCTCTTAAGGGGGCTAATAGCTCCCTTGTGATAGGCATGAGCGAAATGCTTGCGGTAGCGTGGAGAACTTAAGGAAGATTGAAAATGGAAGCCCAATTACCTAATTATCTAACAAAGTCTATAATCTAAATTAGAAACACAATGAATAAAATTTCTTTACTTCTCTCTCTTTCCTTAGTGGCTGCCTGTGGCAACCCAGCTAAGGAAGCACAGAACAAGGTCGAAGAAAAAGGACTTGACCTATCGGCGATGGATACCCTTGTCCGCCCACAAGACGACTTCTATAACTATGTAAATGGAGGGTGGATGAAAACAGCAAAAATTCCAGCCGATAAGACCTCATGGGGTACCTACTACATGCTGGATGAAATCACTGAAAACAACTGTCTTTCGATTCTTGATGACCTGAACAAAAAAGAATATCCTGAAGGCTCTGAAGGTCAAAAGATACAAACCCTCTTCCGCCAATACACCGATTGGTCTACGCGCAATGCACAAGGTCTTGCCCCTATCGAGGGACAGCTCAAGAAGATTGACGCTATCACCTCCCTCGCCGATCTACAGAAATACTTAGAGGAGGCAACGCTCACAGGCAATAACCCTATCTGTAGCTGGGGTGCTTATGCCGATATGAAGGACTCCAATACCAATGTTGCCTATCTGAGTGAGTTCTCCATAGGGATGGGCAGCGACTACTACCAAAAGGAAAGCCCCAGCAATACCGAGGCTTTGCAAAAGTATGAAGGCTTTGTAGCTCAGGTATTCGAAGCCATTGGTGAAAAGAACCCTAAGGAAAAAGCAAGCAAACAGGTGGCCTTTGAGAAAAGTATCGCCAAGCTCATGCTCACCAATGAGGAAAGCCGTGATCCTAACCTAAGCTATAACCCTCAGACCATGACCGAGCTCAAAGCCTTGGTCAAGAACCTCGACCTGCCTGCTTTGCTCAAAAACGTAGGAATGACAGAGGACAAGGTGATCCTTTCCCAAATGCGCTTGTACAAAGACTATGACAAGCTCATCAATGCTGCCAACTTGCCCTTGCTTAAGGACTATCTCAAGTATATGTTGGTACTGAGCAATATCACCAACCTCAATGAACAGCTCGACAACCTCTCCTTTGAGTTTTATAACAAGTACCTCCGTGGCCAACAAGAGCAACGCTCCATCACCAAGCGCGCCTTTGGTGTCATCGATGGATCTTTGGGAGAAGCTTTTGGCAAACTCTATGTAGAGAAATATTTCCCTAAAGAATCCAAAGAACAGATGCTTACCCTGATTAGCTACCTAAGAAAGAGCTTTGTGGAGCATATCAAAAACCTCTCTTGGATGAGTGAGGAAACTAAGAAAAAAGCCCTTGTCAAGCTCGACAAACTGGGAGTGAAGGTGGGATATCCTGACAAGTGGGAGGATTATTCCAAGCTCATCATAGATCCTAAGGCTTCCCTTGCCGAAAACCTACAACACATCTCCCAGTGGTATTACCAAAAGAGCCTTGACGAGGTTGGCAAGCCCGTGGATAAGTCCAAATGGAGCATGACCCCACAAACAGTCAATGCCTACTACAATCCGCTCTACAACGAGATTGTCTTCCCTGCGGCCATCCTACAAGCGCCTATGTTCAACTTCGAGGCAGATCCTGCCGTGAACTTTGGGGCTATCGGGGGGATCATCGGGCATGAGATAACCCATGGATTTGACGATAGTGGTGCCGAGTTCGATGCTGATGGGAATCTACAAAACTGGTGGAGTCCCGCCGATAAGGCAAATTTCGAAAAAGCAACACAAGCCCTCGCCAAGCAATATGACCAATATGAACCTGTCAAGGGAATCTTTGTCAATGGAATCTTCACCAATGGAGAGAATATTGCAGACCTTGGCGGTGCCAATATCGCCTTCGATGCTTTACAAATGTACCTAAAAGACCATGGTGATGTAGGAAAAATAAGTGGATTCACCCAAAACGAACGCTTCTTCATCGCGTGGGCTACCGTATGGCGCTCCCTGACTACTGATCAGAACCTTGCCAACCAGATCAAGACAGACCCACACGCTCCTGACTACCTCCGTGCCTTCGCCCCACTGACCAACGTGGAGGCTTGGTACCAGACTTTCCAAGTAAAAGAAGGTGACAAACTCTATAGAAAACCTGAGGAAAGAATCAAAATATGGTAAAACAGTGAGCAGTGAACAGTGAGCGAGGTTGTCCAAAACATTATTTTTCAAAGTTTAATCGAATATTTTCGAATTTTATTCTATTGAAAATCACTTGTTTTAAATCCTCTTGTAGGGGCGATTTGCAAATCACCTTTCATGAATAAGACTTTTCGGACAACCTCTTTCACACTTCGTTTTTCATTTTATCTTGACATGGTTCTTTTTTGTATCTTTGCACACGCAAATAACTATATAATTATTGATCATTCAATCATATTAAATAAATGCTTGTAGAAAAATTCATCCCTAAGGCCTATAGTGAGAGGGTAGAGGCCGCGAAGGTGCGTCATCGTGCCTATAGCAATATTGCTTTAGTGAAATATTGGGGAAAAAGAGACGAACAAATCCCTATGAACCCCTCTATTAGCTTCACGCTGTCTCATTCTTATACAGAGACTGTCATAGAGATGGCGCCCAGAACGGACTTTACCAGTAGCTTCCAGATTGATTTCTTCTTCGATGAGGAGCCTAAGGATAATTTCTTGCCCAAGATAGAAACCTTCTTCACCCGTATCCGCAACTATATACCTTTTCTCAGGGATTATTATTTTGTGATCCGTTCGAGCAATTCTTTCCCTCACAGTGCCGGTATAGCCTCTTCTGCCAGTGCTATGGCTGCTTTGGCGGTATGCTTGATGAAAATAGAAAACCTCTTTGACCCTGAGATGACAGAGCAATTTTTTCATGAAAAAGCCTCTTTCTTAGCCCGTTTGGGCTCCGGTAGTGCCTGCCGTAGTACCTACTCAGGGGTAGTGCTCTGGGGGGAACATTCGGCTGTGATGGGTAGCTCCGATCTCTACGGAATCCCTATGGAGGATGTACATGAAGTTTTCAATACCTATCAGGATACCATTCTACTTATTGACAAGGGGCAAAAGCCTGTAAGTAGCACCAAGGGGCATCAGCTCATGATAGGACACCCGTATGCTGAGGCACGTTTTCTACAGGCTCGTGAACATATCGCAGCCCTTAAGAGTATTCTCAAAAAGGGAGACCTCGAGGGCTTTATGGACTTAGTAGAGAGCGAAGCCCTCGCCCTACACGCTATGATGATGACCTCAGACCCTTACTACCTGCTTATGCGTCCTAATACCATTGCTGCCATCGAGAAGATTTGGTATCTACGCGCGAGCACTCAAAAGCCTCTTTGCTTTACCCTCGATGCTGGGGCTAATATACACCTACTCTACCCCAAAGCGTACAAGGCGGACATTATTCCTTTTATAGAAAGAGAACTCAAACCTCTTTGCCAAGACCAAGAGGTGATCTACGATGAAGTGAAGAGTGAGCCGTAGTAGGGGCGAATTGCAATTCGCCCTTGAATAGCTCGAGCCATTTGCCCTTGAATAGGGTAGGGTAATTCCCTGCCAGTGAGGGGCTAATAGGGTAAGACGCAATTTATGGCGTCTCTACTATGCCAATTAGGTTTCCCCTCATGCCAATTGAGGCTACTTGCTGAATTTGTGGGAGTTTTCGTTATATTGAACTTACATTAACTATTAAAAAGTTCGTAACGGAGAGAAGTGCGTTTTGTTGGCTTATAAAGCCAGAATAAATACACAACAAGGTTTGCTATGAGGATATTATTACTATTTTTGGTAGTTTTTCTCTCTTGTGAGGGAGGAAAAGTGCAATTTGTAGAATCTAAGGCCATAAAGGGGGTAGTTTTAGTAAAAAATCTGTCCCAATCTCCGGATAAGGTAAAAAAGGCAATTATAGAATACATCAAAAATCAAAAAGGAAAAGATTTTATGGAGTTCTATGAATATTCCTCAAGTACCAAAGTTTTTATAGAAAGCAAAAGAGTAGGTGGATATCTTAGAGAATATATACATCATTATCAAGAGCAAAACGGTATAGGTGTTTTTTATATAGGGAAATGTAAGGAAGATACCTCAGAACAAGTTGGTATCATAAGATATTACGAAAAATATGGTAATTTCTATGAACCTGATACCATTATAGGGGAATGTAGAAATAAAAAAGCCTTTTAAGTATAGAACCATGCGAATACAAATCCTATTGTTAATACTTTTTGCTATAAAAAGCTGCAAACCAGCTGTGAAAGACCCTACTGATGAGGAAATGATGCATCATTTTAACAAGCATAAAACTGATTTTGAAATGATTCGGCAAGTCATCGCAGAGGATACAATTTCTGCATTTGATTATCCCCCTATTTTAGTGGAAGGAAAATATAAAAATGTAAAGGATTCTATTTATTTCAATCAATTGAGTATAAGCAAAAAGAGAAAATTGGATTCCTTGCTACAAAATATACAATGTAGTGGAATAACAGTCCTTTCTGATAATGAGATCAGTTTCAATTATTATTCCTATGGAGGAATAGGTTGGGGTGTTGATAAAAATTTTCTTTATACAAAAAAGAATTTCAGCCAAATGAGTGATGTAGAAATCTGTCCGCCAGAGGTAGATATGTCCGAAAAGCGCTATGATTCAATGAAAAACTGTTACTTAGTTAAAGAATTAGGTGACAATTGGTACATAGAACTAAACTATGATAGATAAAGGAATAGAAAAGAGTGCCTAAGACGCTCTTGTGAGCGGAGTATAAGAACAATTCGCTGACTTAGCCCTGTTCACTGCTCACTGTTCATTGCTTTTTGTTGGTCTTTTATCAGGTCGCCTGTACTTTTGATAAGGTATATTTTTCTCTCAGATACTTTATGTATATAATAAAGGCTAGTTTCCTTCTTTTTTTGAGTTCTTACATCACAACTATTGGTTATTTTGCTAAGATGAAAGCGAATATAAAACGCATTGATTTTTTCATAAGTACCATAAGAGTCTCTAAAACAATCATTCCCACACTTAGCAGAATACCATGAATGAAACCTCCCATCAGGGGAAAGTTCTATATGATCCCCCCAATCCCCTTCAGGATCGTAGGGTTTAGTCAAGATATACAAATTATTTTCTTTCGGATTTTTCCCAAATATATGATTGCTATTCCATACTTTTCCTATAAGTTCTTGTCCAGAGCTTAAGATCGTATAAAATAACGCAAATGTTACTAAGATTTTTTTCATGATTTTCTTTTCAGGAGATGAAGTACAAAAACAATGCCAAACCACTCATACTTAATACTCCTAACCCCAAAAAAAGAATTTCGTTCTGGTGGCTATTAGAAAAAAGTTCACTAACTTTGTACTCTGTATAAAATCAAACAATATGAGACTAATTATTCTCACACTTCTTTTAGGAAGTTATACTTTAGCATTCACTCAAAATAAGATAAAAGGTGAGTGGTATCTCTATGAACTCTTTGGAAAAAAAACCTCTATGGATATGTATCGTTTAGAAAGGCAAACTAAAGAAAAAAGAGGGTACAAAGTAAACTTTATTAAGAATAAGATTTTTATTGCTTCTTCTTTTACCTCATCTAAGGACGATTGTTCTCCTTCTACTCATGGGGTCTATGAAAAAATAAATAGACATTATGTATCTTTTCATGTAGATTTTTTCTCTGTTTATGGAATAGGATGTGGGGGAGAAGATGAAAAAATAGATGCCGATTTGGGTAAGTTCTATATTCATTTTCCATCCAAAGGGGTACTTTACCTAATCAAAAGTACAGGAGATCTCGATTACGATAAGCAATTAGCTCAGGATGCAGAGCAGATTAACGATATTAATTCTATTGCAAAGTATGTTTTCAAGCGTAATGGAGAAAATATCTCTTATAATCCTTCTTTTAAAGAAGAAGTAGCCACTTACGTAGCACAAGTACTCAAGTTGCCGCATTATAGAGTCTCTTTGAAGTTTTCTGTAGGAAGATATACAGGAGATGTAGCCTTAGTTAAGGATTTGGAGACAGGCACTTATTTCTATGTAGTCAAGGACAATGCTGCTCAGGAGGAAGCTACTCAAAAGGAAAACAAATACTTCCACTTCACCTCAGAAGAACTGAAAAAGTGAAAATGAATAGCCACTTTTTACCTCTTCACTTTCATCTTATTTAGACTTTTTACAAATTACAAGAAAAAGGCATTACCCTCTTTTAAATTTCATTAAGAATTTATATTTTTGCACCGTGATATATATAGGGGGATTTCCCTTAGTTATCATACATAAAAAATCGATAGTTTTTGTTTTTTTAATAGCTTTTTTATATGAAAAAGAGTAAGAACCATAAGGGAAGTAAGTTGCAGAAGCTCTGGCTTTTAGCAGCATTTCTCCCTATTTACTTATTTGGACAAGACGCCTCGGGGGATGCAGCTAAGGGGAAGGACTTGTTCAAAGCCAACTGTGCGGCTTGTCATAAGTTAGATGGCAAGCTCGTAGGGCCTCCACTGGGAGGTATTACTGAAAAGAAGTCCGCAGAGTGGCTACACAAGTGGATCAAAAATAGCAAAGCCCTTATCGATGCAGGTGATAAGGACGCTATAGCTATCTTCGAAGAGTACAACAAAGTACCTATGCTTGCCTATGACGGTATCCTCTCCGATGGGGATATTGACAATGTATTGGCCTATATCGCTGATCCTTCTAAAGCAGAAGCTGCTACCCCTGCTGCTACAGATACTCCAGCTACTGCTACTCCAGATACAGCTACTGCATCTGCTGACACTCCTGCTGCAGCTCCTACAGCGCCCAAAGGCAAAGGATCTCTTGCTTTGGTATTGGGAATCGCCTCTGCAGCACTTCTACTTATCTTCTTGGCTATTGTCTTCAAGACCAATCGCGAAATCAAGAAGTTAGCCAAAGAAAACAACCAAGAAGAATACCTCAAACAAAGTAAATACTATCCTTTGTGGAATGTCTTTGTAAAGAATAAAATTATTACCGTTGTGGTAGGACTTCTCTTGTTCTTTACCTCTACTTACTTTGCCTATGGCTATCTTATGCAAGTGGGTGTAGACCAAGGATATCAGCCTATACAGGAGATTCACTACTCTCACAAAATCCATGCTGGGGACAACCAGATAGACTGTAAGTTCTGTCACTCAGCAGCGCGTACTTCCAAGACTGCAGGTATTCCTTCCCTGAACGTATGTATGAACTGTCATAAGACTATCGATGAGTATACCGGACCTGTAACCGCTCAGTATACCAAAGAGTTCTACGATGGGGAAATCCAAAAGCTATACCAAGCAGTAGGCTGGGATCCTGAAAATATGGCCTATACAGGAGTACAAAAACCTGTGAAATGGACACGTATCCACAACCTTCCTGACCATGTGTACTTCAATCACTCTCAGCACGTTACTGTAGCAGGAGTGGCTTGCCAACAGTGCCATGGCGACGTACAAACTATGGAAGTGGTTGAGCAACATGCGCCCCTTACCATGGGATGGTGTATCAACTGCCACCGTACTACCGAAGTGAATGATGCCAATCCGTATTATGAAAAAATACATGAACAATTGGCTGCGAAAAAAGGTAAAGGAAAACTTACTATCGCCGAGCTCGGTGGTTTAGAGTGTGGTAAGTGCCACTACTAATAATGATTAATGTTCAATGATTAATGATTAATGAAAAGTAACCAGTGATAAAGAAAGAGTCATAAAGTCATTGACAATTAACAATTAACAATTAACAATTAAGAACATGTCATCAGAAAAAAAATATTGGAGAAGTGTAGAGGAGTTGGATACAAACAACCCCGTGATAGAGCAGATTCATCAAAATGAGTTTGTCGATAAGCTCCCTACCTTATATTCAGGCGAACATGAATTCTTGGGAAACCAAGAAGCGATGGAGGAGAGCTCCACCACACGCCGTGACTTCCTTAAGTATGTAGGTTTCACTACTGCTGCGGCTGCCTTAGCGGCGTGCGAAGGACCTGTACACAAGGCGATCCCTTACGTAGTACTCCCCGAGCAGATACGCCCAGGTATCCCTGACTACTATGCCACTACTATGGCCGATGGGTTTGACTTTGCTTCTGTCCTTGTCAAAACTCGTGAAGGACGCCCTATCCGTGTGGAGAACAATCGCGAAGCCGCTTACCGTGGCTGTGGTAATGCCCGTGTACAGGCTTCTGTACTCTCTATGTACGATAGCCTACGTGCCAAAAATCCTCAAAAAGGGTCTGAAAATATTACTTGGGATACACTCGATACAGCCATGGTGAAGGCGCTCAATGACGCGCAAGCACAAGGAAAACAGATTGTTATCCTTACAGGTACTCTCGCCAGCCCTTCTACAGAGAACCTTATCAAAGAATTTACTGAAAAATACCCTAATACTAAGCACGTAATCTACGATGCTGTTTCAGAAGAAGCTGCCGTACTTGCTTTCGAAAAGAAATATGGCGAGCGTGCCTTACCAGACTATGATTTCTCCAAAGCGAAAGTAATTGTTTCCTTCGGAGCAGACTTCATCGCTGACTGGCAAGGAGGCTACGAAGAGGAATATGCCAAAGGACGTATCCCTACCAAAACTGGTAAGATGTCCAAGCATTACCAATTCGAAAGCAACATGTCTCTCTCTGGTGCCAATGCCGATGTACGTGTAGCGCTAAAACCTTCTGAACTTAAGATTGCCTTGGCCAAATTCTACGGATACCTCTGTGGTAAAAGCGTAGGAGGAAGCCTTCCTGAGCGTGCAGAAGCAGCCCTCAAGAAAGCCGCTGAGCAAGCTATGAAAGCAGGCGGACAAGCGATAGTAGTTACAGGTATTCAGGATGTCAATGCACAAAGCCTTGCACTGGAAATCAATGAGGAAGTACTTCATAGCCAAGCGCTTAACTATGATAACCCTGTATATATCCGCCAAGGAAATACCACTGCCCTAAAGCAGCTCTTGACCGATATGAATGCCGGAAAGGTAGGGGTACTGATCACTTCGAATGTGAATCCTCTCTACACCCTTCCTGCTGCCGATGCCATGGCTTTCGAGTCTGGCCTATCCAAGGTAGGTACTTCTGTGGCTTTCACACTCCGTGCAGATGAGACAGCGCTGAAAACTACTTACCTCGCTGCGGCTCCTCACTATTTGGAGTCTTGGGGAGATGTACGCATGCGTGCAGACTATTACTCCCTTATGCAACCTACGATCCGTCCACTCTTCGATACCCGCCAATTGCAAGAGGCGCTTCTCAAATGGGCTGGTAAGGATGCCAATTACTACGAATATATCAAAGCTTTCTGGAAAGCCAATATCCTCGCCGAGGGATATGCTTGGGAAAAAGCACAACATGATGGATTCTATTACTCTCCCAAAGAGCGTGTATTAGCAGAAAAATCCTTTGTGCAAGATGTAGCCCCTATGCTCACTGCACTTACAGCTGCTCCAGCCCAAGGATTCGAGCTTACCCTATATACCAAAACCGGTCTCGGGGATGGACAACAAGCCAACAACCCTTGGCTACAAGAACTCCCTGACCCAATCACCCGTGTGAGCTGGGATAATTACCTAACCATGTCCGCAGCCGATGCTAAAGAGCTCGGTATCAAGAACTGGCACGTAGCCAATGGCGGTCTCGATGGAGACTATGCCGAAATCCAAGTAGGCGATGTGAAGCTCAAAGTACCAGTACTTATCCAACCAGGACAGGCAAAAGGTTCGGTAGGACTTGCTTTCGGTTACGGAAGAAAGGCCGGCATGAAGAAAGAAATGCAAGTAGGGGTCAATGCATATGCACTCTACAACAACCTTAACCCAGTACAACCCGTAGCCTCTATTAAAAAAACAGAGGGTACTCACGAATATGCTTGCGTACAGCTCCACAATACTCTTATGGGACGTGGAGACATCGTCAAGGAAACCACTTTAGAAGAATTCCTTACCAAGGATGCCCACCAGTGGAACAAAAAACCAGAAGTATCCCTTGATCACAAGGAGGTAAAAGCTACTTCTGTGACCCTATGGAAAGAGTTTGACAACTCTACAGGGCATTTCTTCAACCTTTCTATCGACCTAAATGCTTGTACCGGTTGTGGGGCTTGTGTGATCGCTTGTCATGCCGAAAACAACGTACCTGTAGTAGGTAAGAGTGAGGTAAGGCGTTCACGCGATATGCACTGGTTGCGTATCGACCGCTACTACTCCTCAGAAGAGTCCTTCGAGGGTGATATGCAGAAAGTAGAAGGTATAGAAGGGCTAAGTGCTTCACTCTCTACCTTCGGAGAAATGGAAACCCCTTCTGATAATCCACAAGTGGTCTTCCAGCCAGTAATGTGCCAGCAGTGTAACAATGCTCCTTGTGAGACTGTTTGTCCAGTAGGAGCTACCTCTCACGGATTGCAAGGGCAAAACCACATGGCTTACAACCGTTGCGTAGGTACTCGCTATTGTGCTAATAACTGTCCTTACAAGGTACGTCGATTCAACTGGTTCTTATACAGCAATAACAATGAGTTCGACTACCATATGAACGATGATTATGGTAAGATGGTACTCAACCCAGATGTAGTGGTACGCTCTCGTGGGGTGATGGAAAAATGTTCTTTCTGTATCCAAGAGACCCAAGCGGTAATCCTACGTGCTAAGCGTGAAAACCGCCAGGTGAAGGTAGGAGAGTTCAACGACGCTTGTGCTTGTGCATCAGCCTGTGGTACTGGAGCGATGACCTTCGGAGATATGAACAACCCAGAGGATCCTATCGTAACCCTAAGCAAGGACGAGCGTATGTATCACCTACTCGAACATATCGGTACACGTCCTAACGTATTCTATCAAGTAAAAGTAAGAAACAACGATTAATATAGTTAATAATTTTGAGTTTTGAGTGCTTAGTTAGTAGCTCAAAACTCAAAACCCGAAACTCAAAACTAAAAAATATGGCATCGCATTACGAAGCACCTATACGCAATCCACTAATAGTAGGAGACAAGACCTACCACGATGTTACTGTGGATGTAGCGCGCCCTGTCGAAGGGAAAGCCAATCGCCTTTGGTGGATAGTATTCTCAATAGCCCTTACTGCCTTCTTGTGGGGATTGGGCTGTATCGTCTATACCGTATCTACGGGGATAGGCGTATGGGGATTGAATAAGACCGTAGGTTGGGCTTGGGACATCACCAACTTTGTATGGTGGGTAGGTATCGGTCACGCTGGTACCCTAATTTCCGCCGTATTGTTACTCTTCCGTCAGAAATGGAGAATGGCCATCAACCGCTCTGCCGAAGCGATGACTATCTTCTCGGTAGTACAGGCGGGTCTCTTTCCTATTATTCACATGGGGCGTCCTTGGTTGGCCTATTGGACAGTTCCTATACCTAACCAATTTGGTTCCTTGTGGGTGAACTTTAACTCCCCTCTACTATGGGATGTGTTCGCGATTTCCACTTACCTCTCTGTATCCTTAGTGTTCTGGTGGACAGGGCTTTTGCCTGACTTCGCCATGCTACGCGATAGAGCCGTAAAACCGTTCCAAAAGAAAATATACAGCTTGGTGAGCTTCGGATGGAGTGGTCGTGCTAAGGACTGGCAACGCTTTGAGGAAGTATCCTTGGTATTGGCAGGATTAGCTACCCCTTTGGTACTTTCTGTACACACCATCGTATCTTTTGACTTTGCTACCTCTGTAATCCCTGGTTGGCATACCACCATCTTCCCACCTTACTTCGTGGCAGGGGCGATCTTCTCGGGATTCTCCATGGTAAATACCTTGCTTATCATCATGCGTAAGGTCTGCAATCTTGAGAGCTATATCACCCTACAACACATCGAGCTGATGAACCTTGTGGTAATGATCACCGGATCCATCGTAGGTTGTGCCTATATCACTGAGCTCTTCGTGGCTTGGTACTCTGGAGTAGAGTATGAACAATATGCCTTCCTTAACCGTGCTACAGGACCTTACTGGTGGGCTTACTGGATGATGATGACCTGCAACGTATTCTCACCTCAGTTCATGTGGATTAAGAAGCTACGCCGTAGTATCCTCTTCTCCTTCTGTATCTCTATTGTAGTAAATATAGGGATGTGGTTCGAGCGCTTTGTGATCATCGTAACCTCTTTGCACCGCGATTACCTACCTTCCTCTTGGACGATGTTTTCTCCTACCCTTATCGATATAGGGATCTATACAGGAACTATCGGATTCTTCTTTGTGCTCTTCCTCTTGTACGCACGTACTTTCCCTGTGATAGCACAAGCTGAAGTGAAATCCATCCTCAAATCCTCCGGAGAGAAATACAAAAAATTAAGAGACGCTAACCCTAATAATTCCCATTAGTTATGAGTAAGAAAGTAGTACATGCAATCTATAACGACGACGACGTGCTGATGGACGCCGTCAAGAAAGTGCGCGCAGCCAACCTCAAGATCGAGGAGGTATATACGCCTTTCCCTGTACATGGGCTTGACAAGGTTTTGGGACTCAAGCACACACGCCTTGCCATCGCTTCTTTCATCTATGGGTGTATAGGGCTCACTGTGGCTACCCTGATGATGAAATATATCATGATCGATGACTGGCCACGTAACATTGGGGGAAAACCTAACTTTACGTATATCACGAACTTACCTGCTTTCGTGCCTATCATGTTCGAAATGACAGTATTCTTCGCTGCCCACCTTATGGTAATCTCTTTCTACATGCGTAGTAAGCTATATCCCTATAAGAAGGCTGAGAATCCAGATCCTCGTACCACCGATGACCATTTTCTTATGGAAGTAGCCAGTGATGGCAACGAGGAAGAAGTGGTGAAATTCTTAGAATCCACCGGAGCAGTAGAGGTAAAATTAGCAGACAAAAAAGCAATTCAGATATGAAAAAAAGATATATACTCTCTTTATTGATAGCAAGTTGTGCCCTTACCTCTTGCTTCCATAAGGACAAGCCTAACTATCAGTACATGGCCGATACGGACATGTATTTCCCTGTGGGCTACGAGACCTATCAGGAAGCTCCCCAAGGGAATCAAGCCCTCAAGAATGGCATGGAGGCACAGCTCCCACCTGAGCACACTATTAAGCGTGGGTGGATGCCTTTCCTATACCCTAATACAAACGAAGGGTATGAGCAGGCTAAGGCCAACCTAAAAAACCCTTTGCTCGCCGATAGCTTAGCCCTAAAGGATCACCTCAAGGAAGGGGCTGCTCTTTACAACATCTATTGTATGGTGTGTCATGGTGCTGAAGGGGACGGACAGGGAATCTTGGTACAGCGTGACAAATACTTAGGGGTGCCTAACTATAAGGATAGGGAGATTACCCAAGGAAGTATCTATTACGTTATCTATCACGGACGCAATGCCATGGGCTCATACGCTTCTCAGATTACTGAGAAAGAGCGCTGGCAGGTAGCCCTCTATGTGGAGCAACTCCGTAACAAACTCTTAAACAAATAACCCACTTAAGATAAGAAGAATTATGTATTCGTTTTCAGGAAAAATCAAATTAGTAGCCATCATCAGTATGGTAGTGGGGCTTTTAGGCATAGGGTATAGCTTTATCGCTACCCCCAGTACAGTGGAGGCTTTGGGCGCTCATGCCAGCCATGATCCCGCTCACGCTGAGCATGTGCTACACTTATTACAGAATAAGCCTTGGGCAGCCCTCTATGTAGCGGCCCTGTTCTTTATGCTTATCTCCTTAGGGGTATTGGCATTTTACGCCATTAACCGAGCTGCTCAGGCAGGTTGGGCTCCAATTCTCTTTAGAGTGATGGAGGGTATCACAGGCTATTTGCCTATAGGGGCACTTATTTTCTTCCTCCTATTGGTATTCTCAGGCCTACACTTCAATCACCTTTTTATCTGGATGGATCCTGCGGTAGTGGCGCATGATAAGGTAATTCAGGGAAAGACAGGCTACCTGAATGTGCCTTTCTTCTTGGTGCGTGCTGCCGTATATATGCTTGGCTGGATTGCTTATCGCCAGATTACTCGCAAGCTCTCCAAAGCACAGGATCAGGCACATGACAATCGTCCATTCGTCAAGGCTTTCAAATGGTCAGCAGGCTTCTTGGTATTCTTCCTCGTGAGTGAGTCCATGATGTCTTGGGACTGGGTGATGAGCGTGGATCCTCACTGGTTCAGTACCCTATTCGGTTGGTATGTATTTGGTAGCTTGATTGCTTCAGCTATTGCAGCTATTATCTTAGTTACTGTAACTCTCAAAAGCCAAGGCTACTTAGAGCATGTCAATGACAGTCACTTGCACGATTTGGCCAAATACCTCTTCGGGTTCTCTATCTTCTGGACTTATCTTTGGTTCTCCCAATACCTCTTGTATTGGTACTCCAATATCCCAGAGGAAGTAACCTACTTTGTAACTCGCTTAGAGCACTATGAACCTATCGTACTGAGTATGCTTGCTATCAACTTCCTTTTGCCACTGCTTATCTTGGTGGATTCCGATATCAAGCGCAAACCTTGGGTAGTAGGTACCATGGCAGTGGTTATCCTAGTAGGACACTATTTGGATTTCTTCAATATGATCATGCCTGCTACAGTAGGGGATCAGTGGTGCATAGGCGCAGGTGAAATAGGTAGTGTATTGTTCTTTTTTGGACTCTTTACCTTTGTTACCTTCCGCACCCTTACCAAGGCTCCTTTAGTGGAGAAAAATCACCCTCTTATGCATGAGAGTGAACATTTTCACTATTAGTATATAGAAATTTATTTGGTTTTATTACTGATATGGAGGCTATCCGAAAAGGGTAGCCTCTTTTTTGTTAAGAAAGGAGTGTTTTTTACCGTTCATGTACAATTTTATACATTTCATGCAAATTCTCTTGCATGGAAAGTATAGTTACCAAATAAATAACTACCTTTGCCGCCATAAATAATAAAAATAAATACCATGAAAAAAATGTTTGTCCTAGCCAGTTTAGCTCTTATAGGAGTGGCTTGTAGTAAAAATGATGACAACGTGGCTGTCTACAATGGAGGAGGAAATAACGGAGGAGGAAATAAAGCAATAAGCAGCAGCACCATAAGTGGAGACCCTTTCATTACAGAAGAACCTGCAGTATTCCCAACTCAGAAAGAAGGAACTGACCAAGAATACGACATCACTACTTATACCCTAGAAAACAACAAAGTAAAGAGTGTGGTTATAGATCATTACCAAAATGGTCAAAAGGTAAATAAAAAGACCATTACTACCAATGTTACCTACAATGACAAAGGGCTTCCCACCAAATTGGAACAAACGGAAGATGGCCTTACTCGTACAATAGAGTACATCTACAATGCGAAAAATCAGATCGAAGAGATCAAAGCTACTCATAATAATACAACAGCAAGATATGTACATGAGTACGACGCTCAGGGAAGACTCTCTAAAATGACTTTCTCTGCTACAAATGAACAGCCTTATACGATTACTTACGAATATCCTACGGCAAACACTGTAGTGGAAAAAAATAGTACAAATACGAATGAATCCTTGACCTATACTTTTGAAAATGGAAATCTTACTAAAAAGGTTCTAGAAAGATTCTACCAAGGGAATGTCGTAGGTAGTGCCATAGAGGAATACAAATATGACACTACTATAAAAAATCCTGATGCCTCTTTAGAGTTCAAATTAGTAGACCTTAATTATTTTCTTGAGGAAGATCGCTATTCTCCAGAAAGAAGCAAAAATGTAGTTACTGAAATCACTAAATCAGGAACTGATGGTCAGCATGAACTTCCTAAAAGAATATCTGCTACATATACCTACGAGAAAAATGACAAAGGGTATCCTACTAAGAGAACAACAAAGGAAGGAAATACTTCTGAGGTTACCACTTATACCTACTAAAAGAATACTTTTATCCTAATACGTTAATTAATAACTTATAGTCCTCTGCCATGAGTTCCACCCATGCGCAGAGGACTTTTTTTGCGATGCCCTCTTGGAGGAGGTACTGACTATAGGAATCAAAAAAATCTTCGGGATATTGGTCAAATACGAAGAAAGAGTTTTCCGTCTTTAGGTTGTGGCGAATAGCGACTTCTCCCAAGCAGATATTGGGTAGGGTATATACAAATATTGCAGGAGAGGGATAGTAGTTTTTAGGGTCTTCTATAGAGGCTTGGTGTCTCAGATCGGTGTCCAAGCTGGCGGAGTGGTTGGCAAAGAGCAGCGCCATATCCTCTTTATCCTGAGAGGGTAGGGTAGGGAGGAGGTACTCCATTCCCAAGAAAGCGAGCTTGCTTAGGGCGTCCATCTTGAAGAACTTGGGATAGTCAATCCCTAAGTGCTTATAGGCGCCCTTGGCAAAGGTGGCAAAATCACCTCCCAACATCTCAAAAGCAAAGGAACCATTCACAATAATGGCTCCTTGGTATATTTTACAAGTGTACAATTTTTAATAATGATTAATGTTCAATGATTAATGAATAATGATCAATGATTAAAGATTATTCTTCTGGTTACTGACTTCTGTTCACTGTTCACTGACCTCTGCTTACCCGTTAAGTGCGTTGGCACCAGAAACGATTTCGAGGATTTCGTTGGTGATGGCTGTTTGTCGGGCTTTGTTGTAAGTGAGGGTGAGCTCATCGCGTAGTGTGGTAGCGTTGTCCGTAGCCTTGTGCATAGCCGTCATACGAGCACCATGCTCAGCGGCTAAGGAATCACGCAATACTTTGTAAATCTGCAACTTGAGACTCTTAGGAATCAGCCCTTGGACAATCTCTTGGGCAGAAGGCTCATAGAGATATTCACTTTGAGCCGCCTCTTCTTGTTCTGAGATTTGCAAAGGAAGGAACACTTCCTCGGTAAGGATCTGGGTAGCTACATTCTTGAAGCTATTATATACCAATAGGATACGATCATACTTACCTGATAGGTAGGCATCAATAAGTTCCTGAGCCAAAGAGGCTGTTTTTTGGAAATCCATGTGGTCATAGAATCCTTCGCAATAGCGGCTTACCTTATCTGTTTTCTTGAGGATGTCGTTTCCTTTTTTTCCGATAGTGAGCACTTCTACTTCTTTTCCTGGGTATTTTTGTAGGAGAGAAAGAGTATGCTTAACCACAGCAGAGTTGAACGCTCCACAGAGACCTCTGTCAGAGGTAATAGCCACTATAAGAATACGCTTTTCTTCGGCTCTTTCGAGGAATGGATTCTCATTGCCCAAAGCATCTTTGAGTGATTGAAGCAAGGTGCCCAAAGTATTGGCATAGGGCTTCATCGCGGTGATGACCTCTTGTGCTTTCTTGCTCTTAGCAGCAGATACCATCTTCATGGCGCTGGTAATCTGCATAGTGGAGTTGATCGAAGATATTCTGTTTCGGATCTCTTTAAGGTTAGCCATAGCTTTCTTTTAATTCATTTTTTGCGTGCGCAAAGATACAAAAATAATTGTCAATTTTCAATGATTAGTGATTAATTTTTTATCAGAATATAACGAGGGTATAGCCCTTTAAGGATTTCAGGGTTTTACCTGCAGATATTCCCCTTCTGATCTCCGCTTACTTATTCCAAAAATAGTATCCTACTATGGAGATAAAGAGGATGCTAATAATATTAAGCCAGAAACCAGTCTTGAGCATGACGCGCTGTGGGAGCAATCCCGTACCAAAGGCAATGGCATTAGGTGGAGTAGCCACAGGGAGCATAAAGGCACAGGAAGCCCCTATCCCGATGATCATGGCCAAGCCCGTAGGATTTACCCCTAACTGCTCGGCGATGGAAATAAAGATAGGTACCAGAAGCGCTGCAGAGGCAGTGTTGGAGGTGAACTCGGTGAGAAATACGATGAAAGTTGATACTAACAATCCTATTATGAAATAGTTTTGCGAACGTATCACCTCCACGATGGAATCCACCATCGCCTTGCTGGCTCCGGAGGAGGTGAGCACCGCGCTTAGGGTAAGTCCGCCCCCGAAGAGCATCAGTACCCCCCAGTCGGTATTCTCTTGGATTTGTTTCCAGCTTACCACGTTGAACACGCAGACCAAGATAGCTGCAGTCATGGCGATTACACTATCGAAGTCGGCTATTTTCTCCAAGCCAAACAAGCCTGAGAGAACTGGGTTGATCTGAGTGGAGAACACCCAGAAGAGTGCTGTAAGGACGAATATAACAATCGCTGCCCACTGTTTTTTTCCTAAGGTTGTTGCTACCTGATGTGTCTGTTCTCCTTTGGGAGAGATGATAGCATCCTTGAGGTTGGGGCGGAAGAAGAAGTAAAGAAAGATAATAGTCAGTGGCAGAAGTCCCGCTACAACAGGCATTCCATACCATAGCCACTCTTGGAAAGTGATATGAAGGTTTGAGGAGACGATGGCATTCGGTGGACTACCTACCAAGGTACCCATCCCCCCTATACTGGAAGAATAGGTAATCCCCAGAATAACAAACCAGTACGCTTTTTTGTTTTCCTCATAAGGCAATCCCTTAAGCAAGCCCACACCCAAGGGAATCATCATCGCGGCAGTGGCTGTATTGCTAATCCCCATAGAGAGCAAGGCTGTAACAAGGAAAAGTAGCAATATGGCTACTAAAAGGTTGCCCCGTGCTAAGGATAACACTTTGTGAGCTATATACCTATCCAATCCATTGACACTCAGTGAGGTCGCCAAGGCAAATCCTCCAAAGAAGAGAAAGATGGTCGGGTTGGCAAAGTGTTGCAAAGCAGGCTTGGTTTCTACCAGTCCTAAGAAAATAGAAAGGATAGGCACTGCCAGCGCCGTGATGGTGATAGGAATCACCTCGGTAAGCCAAAGAATAGCCACTAATATCAGGAGAGCTATCCCTCTATTTGTCTGAGCTTCATAGGGAAGCCACAAGAGCATAGAGCCAGAGAAAAGTGTAGCTAAGAGTAGGATAATAACTCTCTTAGCGGAAATAAATTCGGTCTTCATAATCTAAAAAGTATTGTAAAATAACAGTTCTTTTTTTGCGTAGTATGTCTGACAAAATTACTTCTTTTTTTTAAATAATCAAAATATTTTTTTCAATCGAAAGAAAATATTTTTTAATACATTGATAGTCAGTGAGCATAGGTCATAGATCAGTGAGCTGTGAACAGAGAATTAATCATTGAACATTAATCATTAAAAAAGTTGTATCTTTGCAGCCTGAACTCTTTTATATAGCTTATGATATTTGATTTTGTATTAGAGAGATACCCGCAGATCATTGCTACGGTAGTTACTTTGATCCTATTTTTTATCCTTAAGCGCTTTGCTGATTCCTTGGTAAATCGTTTTGGGCAAAGGGCGCATTTCCCCAAGGCACGTGTGCAGTTAGTGAAGAAGTACATTGATTTCCTTTTAGCGACCTTAGTCTCAGTGGTGATAGTCTCCATCTGGGGGGTGAAGCCTGACCAGATATTCCTCTTTATCTCCTCCATTCTTACGGTGATAGGGGTAGCTTTCTTCGCCCAATGGTCTATACTGAGCAATGTCACCGCGGGGATTATCATCTTTTTCTCCTTCCCCTTCAAGATAGGTGACAAAATACGTATCTTGGACAAGGAATGCCCTATCGAAGCCGAGATCAAGGATATCAACTCCTTCTATACACTGCTGATAACCGCCTCTGGCGAGCACATTTCCCTACCTAACAACGTCCTTTTGCAAAAAGCCGTAGTCATAGTAGAACCTAACGAAGTATAATATACAATCAACAGACACTTATGAAATTACAAATAAAATACACAGCAGACCCTACCATTGTTCAGTTAGAAGCACCAGTGGTGTTGGTCAAAGGGAACTACCAATATAGCAAGGGGGATAATACGCAGGATTCTCCCTTGGCAGGCGAGCTATTGCGCTTGCCCTTTATCAAGACAGTATACTTTTCGGCCAACTTTATTGCGCTGCAATCCACCGGTAATATCCGCTGGGAGGAAGTCGCTCCAGAGCTTGTAGGACAGATAGAGACAGCCCTTAGCCAAGGGGAAGCCTTGGTGTATCTCCCTGGAGAGGAAACCCAGGAAACGGCGCCTAAGCGTATTCCGGTGACTATCTATGTGGAGAGTACGCCGAACCCTATGGCGATGAAGTTTGTCGCCAATAAGAAGCTGGTAAGTCGTCCGTATGAGTTCAAAACGATAGAAGAGGCGGAGAATTCTCCCTTGGCGCAGGCTTTGTTTGGCTTTGACTTTGTCAAATCTGTATTCTTTGATGCCAACTATGTATCCATCACGCGCCTACCCCGCAGCACTCCTTGGGAGGAGGTGATGATGGAGACACGAGAGTTCCTCCGTCAGTACCTTATGGAAGGTAAAACAGTGGTGAAAGTGGCTGTCAGTGAGGAAGATCGCCCGAAGGGATTGCCTCGCTTAGGAGATATTTATAGTAAGAAAATAGTAGCCCTCTTAGACCAATATATCCGTCCTGCTGTCTCCAGCGATGGAGGAAATATAGAGTTTGTTAGCTATGACAAAGAGACCCACAAAGTGAAGGTCGTTCTCCAAGGGGCATGCAATGGTTGTCCTTCCTCGCGCATTACCCTCAAGCAGGGGATAGAAGGCCTACTGAGGGAGCAGCTCAAGGATGACAAGCTCACCGTAGAAGCGGTGGACAATGTATAGTGTTATTTTCCTATGAAAGTGTTTATCTCGTTGACTAAGTGGGAGATAGCATTGGTTGAAGGAGCAGGTTTGTTAGTGAACTCCGTGATGATCGCCTCGCGGAGTTTTTGTGCATCTGGGATATTGGTATCGGTGGCGATGCGGTGGATAATCTGCAAGGTAGCATTTTTGCTAATGAGGATGACATTCCAGAGGTTCTCGCTGACGAAAATCTGCTGGGTAATGTTGTGTTCGAACTCAGCATTGATATGCTCTATAAGGAGCAACTCATACGCTTGCTTGTCCGCAGTAGCAGGGGCTACTCTTAGGGCGAGCTTCTGAGGGCTGGTGCGGTCTAAAAGGAGCACTAAGCGCTCATACGCCTGCAAGCGCAATGGAAGTGCTTCTCGCTGTAAGTCCTTGAGGAGTTGGTAATTGCGCTTTTTGTCTTCGTTCTTGAAGTACAATTGAAAGAAAAAATAAGCCAAGACGGCAACAATTACCGCAGGAAGGCAAAAAGAAAGGATTTGTTGAAACATTTTATTTAAATTAGGTGACAGTTCAGTCACAACTGACTGAAATAGGGGGCAAAGATACGATATTAATTATCAATTGTCAATTGTTAATTGTTAATTGTTAATAGAAAAAAAAACGTACTTTTGCCACAGAAGAAAAAGAAACATGCGACTACACCGAAACTTAGTAGATGCCGTAGTGGACGGCTTTATGCAAATTAATAATGACGGCTTGTATGCCGACAAGGTCATTGAGCGGTTGCTCAAGCGTGATAAGCGCTGGGGGAGCAAGGATAGGGCTTTTATCGCCGAGACGCTCTATGAGCTGGTGCGCTATAAGCGACTTTATACAGAGATAGCACAGGAGAAAGCGCCTTTTACAGTGCAGAGCAGCCGTCGGGTTTTTGCCGTATGGGCAGTGCTTCGTGGCATTACCTTGCCTGAGTGGTATTTTGAGGGTACGCCAGAGCGCCGTATCAAGGGGCGCTTTGATGAGCTCTCCCGCGTGCGTGCCCTTCGGGAGTCTGTTCCTGATTGGTTAGACGCTCTTGGGGTGGCAGAGCTTGGAGAGGAGGCATGGGGTGAGGAGCTTCACGCCCTGAACCAACAGGCGGCCGTGGTACTTAGAGTCAATACCCTCAAGATAGATAGGGAAGCCCTACGTGCACAGCTGGCTAAAGAAGGCTATGAGACAGAACCCTTGGAGGGCTACCCCGATGCACTTCAGCTGAAAAAGCGTGCCAATGTATTCCTCTCGGAGGCTTTCAAGCAGGGGCTTTTTGAGCTACAAGATGCCTCGTCACAGCGAGTGGCTCCTTTGCTCTTAGGTGCGTGGAATCCCTCACAAGGCAGCTTGAAAGTAGCCGATTGCTGTGCAGGGGCAGGGGGAAAAACCCTTCACTTGGCGGCGCTGATGGGGGGCAAGGGTAAGATCGTGGCTATGGACATATACCCACAGAAGCTCGACGAACTCTCTCGCAGGGCAAAGCGCAATGGCGCCTACAATATAGAAACACGCCTGATAGAGACTAAGTACCTTAAGCGCCAGCGAGGCACCTTCGATAGGGTGCTTATCGATGCTCCTTGTTCGGGCTTGGGTGTACTGCGCCGCAACCCAGATACCAAGTGGAAGCTCACCCCTGAGTTCTTGGAGGAGATACGACAGACGCAGGCACAGCTGCTTGCTCAATACAGTCTGCTTGTCAAGGAAGGAGGTAGCTTGGTCTATGCCACCTGCTCCATACTCCCCTCTGAGAACGAACAACAAGTGCAGCACTTCCTCGCCAGTGAGGCAGGTAAGCGCTTTACACTGGTGGAACAACACAAGATATCCGCTACCCAAGGGTATGATGGATTCTATATGGCAGCTTTGAGAGTGAAGAGTGAAGAGTGAAGAATGAAGAGTGAAGAATGAAGAGTGAAGAATGAAGAGTGAAGAATGAAGAGTGAGCGGTGAGCAGTCAATACTCGCGTAGAGATGTTATTTATTGTGTCTTATAATTCTAAAAATTCTATAACCCTATAACCCTTAAATTCTATAATTCTGAAAATAGCATTTGATCCTATATACACGCATCCTGTGCCTGAGAACCATCGTTTTCCTATGGAAAAGTACGCACTTTTGCATGAGCAGTTGCTGTGGGAAGGGGTTGCTGAGGAGGAGGATTTTTTTGCCCCAGCTAAGGTCAGTATAGCAGATGCTTCCTTGGCACACGATCGGGGGTATGTGGAGGCATTTGTAGGGCTACACTTGCCCGAACGTACTCGTATCCGCATCGGTTTTGTGCAGAGTCCACAGCTGGTAGCACGGGAGCTAACCCTGGTGCAAGGTACTATAGATGGGGCACACTACGCCTTGGAGGAAGGTATAGCCTTCAATATAGCCGGAGGCACCCACCACGCCTACTCGGATAGGGGAGAGGGCTTTTGTATGCTCAACGACCAAGCCGTGGCAGCTGCTTATCTGCTTAAGACAGGCCGTGCTAAGCGTATCCTGATTGTCGACTTGGATGTACACCAGGGCAATGGCACTGCGGAGATCTTTGCCCATCGGGAGGAAGTCTTTACCTTCTCCATGCATGCTCGGGATAACTATCCCTTTGTCAAAGAGCAGTCGGACAAGGATATAGAACTCCCCAAACAAACCACGGATAAGGAGTATTTGTCTCTTTTGGAAGCGACCCTACCTGTACTCTTTGAGCAACATAGACCGGATTTTGTCTTTTACCAATCGGGAGTAGATGTCTTGGGGAGTGATCGCTTTGGACTATTGAATCTCAGTATAGAGGGCTGTGCTCAGCGGGATAGAATCGTATTCGAGGAATGCCAAAAAAGAGGGATTCCTGTGCAATGCAGCATGGGAGGCGGGTATTCGCCTAAGCTCTCGATTATCCTCGAGGCACATACGAATACTTTTAGAGAAGCCCAACGTATATTTTATTGATAAAAGTAGCTATTTTTAAAGAAAATATTGTAACTTTGCCACGTTCAGTGGGCAGTAGTCAGTTGTCAGGCGATAGTGGCTCAAGCCCTTGAATCCAAAAACCCTAAAATTCTATAACCTTTAAACTCAAACTCAATTATGATAGCAATGGACAAACTTACTATGGGGGTGTTGTTCCCTATAGAGGCTTTTGAGGGGCCAATACCTCAGATGAATAAAGAAGAACAGATTAGGCTGGCTCAGCAGGCGGAGTCCTTAGGGTTTGATACTCTATGGGTGAGGGATGTACCTCTTTTTGATCCTAATTTCCGTGATGTAGGGCAGATCTACGATCCGTGGATCTATATGGCACATATTGCGACCTTGACCCAGAGTATCAAGCTTGGTACCGCCAGTATGGTACTGCCCCTACGCCACCCGATCCACTTTGCCAAAGCAGCAGCCAGTATAGATAGGCTTTTTCCTGGGCGCTTGCACCTGGGGGTAGCCTCAGGAGACCGAGCTATAGAGTACCCAGCTTTCAATAAGCCGTATGATAACCGTAGTATAGACTTCATGCGACAGATAGAGACCATACGCACTTTTTGGAAGGATGACTTTCCTCACTATAATACCTCTTTCGGGAAGATGCAGGGCGAGACAGATGTGATTCCTAAGCCTGTGAACAAGCGTATCCCGATGTATATCACCGGACATGCTGGAGGGATCAACCTCAACTGGATCGCCCAAAATGGCGATGGCTGGATATACTATCCTCGTGAGTTCGCCTATACCAAGAATATCATACAGAACTGGAAAGAAGCCCTCAAGAAGCACAACCAGGTGGATAAGCCCTATATACAACCCCTATATATAGACCTTCTGGAGGATCCATCAGCGGAGCCTATCAATATAGAATTGGGCTTCAGATTAGGTCGTAACTATCTGATTGACTTGTTACAAACCCTTAAATTTATGGGAGTAAACCATACAATCTTCATTGCCAAGTTTTGTTCGCGTCCTATGGCAGAAGTCTTGGACGAAATTGGCAAAGAAGTGCTCCCACATATGAACGAATAGCCTATGCGAGTGATTATTATCAACGGGCCTAACCTGAACCTCTTGGGGCAGCGTGAGCCCAGTGTATATGGAGCAGATAGCTTTGAGGCATACTTTGCCACCCTTCAGCAGGCTTACCCCCAGTTGGAGCTAAGCTATTTCCAGTCCAACCACGAGGGGGCTCTTTTGGACAAGCTCCATGAGGTGGGCTTTAGCTATGACGGCATTATCCTGAATGCAGGAGCCTATACCCACACCTCCGTGGCGCTACACGATGCCATACGTGCCATCACCACCCCTGTGGTGGAGGTACATATCTCCAATACCTTTGCCCGTGAAGCCTTCCGCCACCACTCTTATATAGCTGCGGTAGCCAAAGGGGTAATTGTAGGCTTTGGTATGGAGAGTTACAGATTAGCTTTAGAAAGTTTTTTATTTAATGATTAATGATCAATGCCAATAATGATTAATTCCTTAACTACTCATTGCTCATTAATCATTAACCATTAATCATTGCTCATTACTCATTGTTCATTAACCATTAACCATTATTATTGATGAAGATAACCTTAGCGATACTTGCGGCCGGTTTGGGGTCGCGTTTTGGGGCAGATAAACAAATCGTGCCCATACATGGAGACTCCATTCTCTTGGATTACTCTATACAAGATGCCTTTGCGGCAGGTTTTGACCAAGTAGTACTGATTGTACGTAGTGAGATAGAGGAGGCACTAAGAACACACCTTGAGAAGAAGTTTCCTTCCGAGAAGCTTGCCTTTGTATGTCAGGACAAGCATAACCCTGTGGAACGTAAGAAGCCATGGGGGACAGGACATGCCTTGCTATGCCTTAAGGAGCTTGTAGATACTCCTTTTCTTATCATCAATGCGGACGACTTCTACGGGCGTCATTCTTTCCAGATGATGGCAGAAGCCTTGCGTACAGGCAAGGAAAAGACGTTCTACTCGGCAGGCTATCGCTTGGGCAATACCCTAAGTGAGAATGGTACGGTATCCCGTGGTATCTGTACGGTAAGTGCTGACAACCAACTCCTTAGCATAGAAGAGCGCACCAAGCTCCTTAAAACAAGTGATGATGAAGCTACCGACGAACGTACAGGAGAGCGCTTTGCCCTCTCGAGCTTCGTATCGATGAACTTCTGGGGCTTTACCCCTGATATATTCGAAATGGGAGTACCTCTCTTTCAGGACTTTATCGCTCAGTACGAGGACGATCCCAAGGCGGAGTTCTACATACCTACCTTGGTGAGCCATGCCATGGCACAGGGCTATGTAGTGGAGGTAGTGCCTACCGATGCTGTATGGTTCGGTATGACCTATCAGGAGGACTTGGCGGTAGTCAAAAGAGAAATAGAGAGACTCAGCAGGGGTCAGTGAACAGGGGTCAGAGAGCAGTGAACAGGGGTCAGAGAGCAGAGGTTACCCCATATTAGCATGAGGGTTTTGCGCTCTGTTGTAGGGGCGATTTGCAAATCGCCCTATGCTGGTGCGTGTGACAGAAATCAGTGAGCAGTGAATAGTGAACAGAGGTCAGTGAGCAGGGGTCAGTGAACGAAGTAATAGGCTAATTACTGATCATTGTTCTCTCTTTTAGAGGGAGAGGGCTTGTTTATTTTTCATAGTAAGTCAGTTTGCGTGTTTCTATAAAAAAAGGTTTGCTTACCCCCGCATCATCTGTTAAATACATAATACGTTCTGTCCAGTTTTTTTGTGAGTCAAAAGAAATGTACTTATATAGTGTAGTTTCTATCCAATCACCATCTTCAGAGAGTATTTCTTTTTCTAAATGCCCTTCTTTGTTGTAAGTATATTTGGTAATCCGTTGTTCTTCTGATAAATTGGTGACAATCAATCTTCTGGAAGAATCATACTTCAGGCTAACCCTATAGTCATAGTCTTGCCTATATTGCCCTACTCCTATAGATCTTTTTTCGATAGGATCACCTTGTGCGTTGTACTTGAAAGTATCAATGCAATAAAGCTCTCCTATTATATAGAGTTTTTCAATGCATTTTCCTTGGACATAGCTATACTTGGAAGCAAGTTCTGGTTCTCCATGATGCTTAGATTCTTGTTTCTTTATTTTTCTACCTTTTTTGTCATAGAAATAATATTGTTGTACAAAGGCGTCTTTTCCTATTTCTTTGACATTTAGCATGTTACCATCTTTATTATAAACAACCTCTTTGGAATAATATCTATATTTTGGGTAGCCATCACGTACTATCTTTCCATCTCTGAGAACAGCATTATAGTAGGTAGTAATTGTTGTTTTTACTTTTCCTTTTAGATTTTCTTCTTGAAGATCCGTTCTTTGTTTTTGTCCAAAAGAGGCAGTAAAACTCATTAAGAAAAGGTAGAAAAATATTGTTTTCATAATAATTTATTAGTGAATTATCGTCTATTGTATTTAGGACACTGAATGTATGGAAGTGACCATTAATCATTGTTCATTAATCATTATATTTACGATTTCCTGTGTAGCGTGGGGTCGAGCGAGCTTTCTGAAGTTATCGGAGAGCTCTTTTCTTTTGGCAGGGTCGCTCCAGAGTGTAGAGAACATAGGGGCGAAGTGCGAGTCAATATCTGCTTCCCGAAGCAGTAGGGCAGCGTTTTGGTCGGCTATTGCTTGGGCGTTCTTGGTTTGGTGATCTTCGGCGACATTGGGAGAGGGTACGAAGATAACGGGCTTGCCTACGACGGCCAGTTCGCTCACAGTACTGGCTCCTGCGCGGGAGAGAATCACATCGGCAATGGCAAAGGCAGCTTTCATGTCTTCCACGAAGGGGAGGACACGCACTTGGGGGCTGTCGTATTGGCGGTATTCCTCGAAGTAGTAAGAGCCACATTGCCAGAGGATTTGTACCTTTTTCTCTTGGAAAAAATCCAAATGTGTTTTTACCAATTCGTTGATTTTTCGAGCCCCTAAGCTCCCACCAATCACCACAAGGGTGAAGGCATCAGGATCAAGAGAAAAGCAAGTAAAAGCCTCAGGATTTTTGTCCTTGATATCGATTACCTCTTCACGGATAGGGTTGCCAGTGAGGAAGATAGGGGAATGAGGGAAATAGCGCTGCATGTGGTCATAGGCGACAAAAACTCCCTTGGCGCCACGGGCTACCCACTTATTGGTAACTCCTGCGTAGGAGTTTTGTTCTTGTATAAAGGAGGGGATACCGAGCCATTGTGCTATTTTCAGGGTAGGGGCGGAGGCATAGCCACCGGTACCGATGACCATATCGGGACGGAACTTCTTGAGGATGCGGTAGGCCTTCCACAGGCTTGAGAGGAGCTTGAAGGGGAAGGCTAAGGTCGAGAGGCTCGCCTTGCGCTGTAGCCCACGTATGGGTAGCCCCACGATAGGATAGCCCGCTTGGGGTACCCGCTGCATTTCCATTTTCCCCTCAGCACCCACAAAGAGGAACTCGGCCGTAGGGAATCTTTTTTTTAGCTCATTGGCTATAGCGATGGCAGGGAAGATGTGACCGCCTGTACCCCCGCCGGAGAGAATGATACGCATTTTGATGTTCAATGATTAATGATTAATGATCAATGATGGGGATAAACAAAAAACTACTTTTCTTGAGGAAAAGTAGTCTCTTAGTTTTTAAATGGTGGTGCCTCCAGGAATCGAACCAGGGACACAAGGATTTTCAGTCCTTTGCTCTACCAACTGAGCTAAGGCACCATGGTTGGTTAATTCGGGTGCAAAGGTACGACTTTTTTTCTTTCCTGCAAGTGTTTTTCAAGAAAAATTCGAAAAAATTTTTCATTAATTTCTATTTTATTGTTTTTCAGTGGTTTAAAATTCATGTTTTTTAATAAACAAAAGTTTAACAAGGAAACCTTTCTTTTTTCTTGTGTAAATGCTAAAAAAGTTGGATATTTGCAATTCGTAACAATAATGACGGCTTGTCTGCCCAAAACAGGGGTGTAGGCGGTCATCATTAACGATCAATCTTTATGAAGATAAGACTTATTTTAGCTTTGCTCATGGTTTCTTTTGCCTATGGGCAGAAGGGCACGAACTCTCCTTTTTCCTATTATGGATTGGGAGATAGGCGTTATGAGGGAAATATTGAGAATGCACTGATGGGCGGGATGAATGCCTATGTGGATTCTACCAGTGTGGATGTGCGCAATCCGGCGTCTTTGGCCAAGCTCAAGCGTACCGTATTTTCTTTGGCTTCGTCCTACGATATTCGCCGTATGCATTCCCAGAGTGATAGCTATTCGGAGCGTACTTTCCTATTGGACTATGTGAACCTTTCGTTTCCTATCTATAAGAACTTAGGTTTTTCAGTAGGCTTGCGTCCGTATACCTCCGTAGGGTATAGACTGTTGTCGAAAGAGACAGTACAGGGGCGCGAACAGTACTATTCCTATGAGGGAAGTGGCGGGGTGAACCAAGCCTATATGGCTTTGGGCTACCAGGTTATAAATGGGCTTCGCATAGGAGTGGCCGGCGGGTTCAACTTCGGTCGTAGCAACCTAAGCAATCTCTATAGCTCACCTGTATTGGCGTACATCACCCGTGAGGACAGTCAGTCCCTATACCGTGGCGGCAGCTTTACCATGGGAGTGCAGTATGAGCGCGCTCTTACCGAAAAGCTCAGCCTCAACACAGGACTTTCCTATAAGCCACAGACCACCCTTAGATCGGATAACAACCTGACCCTCTATTCGCTTTTGCCTAATAATGGCAATTTTATCATCAAAGATAGTCGAGAGGTGACCGATGCTTCTCTGAGGCGTACTCACCTGACTTTGCCCTCCGAATGGGCAATCTCGGCAGGAGTGGGCAACCCTAATGAGTGGTTTGTCGGAGCTACTGCCAATTTTGTACAAATGCAAGATTTTTCCAATCCTTTTGTAACTTCCTCCTTTGTAAGTTATGAAAATGCGTACAAATTCTCAGTAGGAGGATTTTATTTGCCACACAATACAGCGTATACAAAATACTGGAAAAGAGTTACTTATCGTGCTGGGTTCTACTATGAACGTACAGGAATCGTGCTTCGAGACAAGTCCATCAACGATTATGGCATGACTTTTGGAGCTACCCTACCTATGAAAGGACTTTCCAATGTTTCCTTTGGGGCTACTTGGGGGCGCAAGGGAGATACTTCTCTCCTTAAGGAAAACTATTTTACCCTACACTTAGCCCTTACCCTTAGCGATAAGTGGTTCCAGAGAACAAAATACCACTAATCAATGATTAATGAATAATGCTCAATGATTAATGATTAATAATTGATAATTGACAATTGACAATTGATATAACCCCTTAAAAAATAAGAAGATGAAAAAGAAATTATTGTATGGGTTCCTCTTGATGGGGACAGTGACGGCTTTCGCGCAGAAGCAAGATTGCCCTATGAAGGCCTCCGTATATGTGGAGGCAGCCAAGCTAAAAAACTATGATGAGGCGTATCCTTCTTGGAAATTTGTCTATGACAATTGCCCTGAACTCTACCAGTCTACTTTCCAATATGGGGAGCGTATCCTCAGGGATAAGATTAGTAAGGGAGTGGATAAGGATAAATATATCAAAGACTTACAAGAGCTTTATAATAAATATAATCAATATTTTCCACAAAAGTTCTCTGCCGCTAACAACCAAATCCATCAGGCATATATACTCATAGAGCACAATAAGGGTACCAAAGAGGAGCTTTTTGCTCTTTTGGACGGGGTATATAAGCAGGATAAGGATGCTTTTGCCGATGATACCGCTATCTATCAGTACTTTGCTACAGCCTTAGACCTATACAAGGCTAATAAGAAACCCCTACAAGAGGTGTTCGATGTGTATGACAATGTATCTGAAATCATAGAAAATGAGAACAACAAGCTCTCAGTGCGCATGAATGAGCTTTTGCCTAAGGAAGAAGCTAATACACTGACTGAGAAGGAAAAGGGTCAGCTACAAGTAGCCCGTACTCGTGTGGAGAACCTCAAGAACATCACCGAGAGTGTGGATAATTCCTTGGGACAATTGGCGGATTGTAAGAACCTTGTACCTCTTTACCAAAAGGTATATGATGCTAACAAGGACAACACCGAGTGGTTGCGCCGTGCAGCAGCCAAGCTCTCCGACAAGGAGTGTACCACCGATCCGCTATTTGTCAAAATCGTAGAGCGCTTGAACCAGTTAGCCCCATCGGCCTCTTCTGCGCTATACTTGGGTATCCTAAAGGAAAAACAAAAGAATACGACTGAGGCAGTGAAGTACTTCAACCAAGCGGTGGATTTGGAGAAAGACCCCTTGAAGAAGTCAAGCTATTTAGTAAAAATAGCTACCAAATACTCTGGTAGCACTGCGGTGAGCTATGCACAGAAAGCCTTGTCCTTCAATCCGTCCAATGCTTCTGCTTATCAGGTAATGGCACAGGCGTATGCCTCTGCGGCGAATGATTGTGGTACTACTGCTTTCGAAAAGCGCGCTGTATACTGGCTGGCAGCCTCTACCGCAAGAAAAGGAGGCTTGGAGAAATTGGCAGCACACTATGATAAGCTCGCTCCCTCACGTGCCGATATATTCAGTTCAGGCTTGGCAGGGAAGACCATCACCTTCAAGTGTTGGATAGGCCAATCGGTTAAGGTACCACAGTTATGATACACACATATATAAAGGTATATTTTCTTAAGAACATTGTAGGGCTTCTTGTCCTTACAATGTTTTTCTCGTGTGAAGAGGCGGCTAAGAAAAGCGCAGATTCACAGGAGAAAATACCCAATGGGGAGACGTATAATTTCCGCCTTATCTACACCGATTCGACCAAGGTAAGGACGGTACTGGAGAGTGCACTGAACAAGGATTTTTCCACTCAGAAGTTTCCCTATACGGAGTTTCCTAAGGGCTTGGTGCTCAAGCTCTATGATGAGCAGGCACATGAGAATATCATCAAGGCGCGGTATGGCATCTATTACCTGCCTACTCAGATGGTGCAACTGCGTGATAGTGTGGAGATTATCACCTATGATGGCAAGGTGCTTAAGACCTCAGAGCTCTTCTGGCAAGCCAATACCGACTGGGTATTCACCGAGCAACCTTTTGAGTATATAGACAGCCTACAGGGCTCCATTACCAAGGGGATAGGCATGGATTTCGATAAGCGATTCACCCACCTAAAAGCCCATAAAATCACAGGAATTATACCCGTGAAGGAGTAGTGAGCAGTGAACAGAGGTCAGTGAGCAGTGAACAGAGGTTGCCCCATATTAGCATGAGGGTTTTTGCGCTCTGTTGTAGGGGCGATTTGCAAATCGCCCTATGCTGGTGCATGTGACAGAGGTCAGTGAGCAGAGGTCAGAGTATTAATCCTTAAAAATTGAACATTAAAAATTAATCATTAAATAAGTTGTTAACATCGATTATTATCATACTTGTATTGCTTTTCTTCTCTGCGTATTTCTCAGGGATGGAGATAGCGTATGTTTCCTCGAACAAGGTACAACTGGAGATAGAGAAGAAACAAGGAGGGGTTATCGGAAGTATTTTAGAGAAACTCACCCGCAAGCCGTCCAAGTTTATCGCAACCATGTTGGTAGGAAACAATGTCACCTTGGTGATCTATGGAATAGAGATGGGCAAGTTGATTCTAAGCTACCTACCAGAATATTTTCATGGGATACTCTGGCAGACGATTATTTCGACCTTAGTGATTGTCATCACAGGAGAGTTCCTGCCGAAGGTTTTCTTTCAGATATATTCCAATACACTACTTAGAGCCCTCTCGCCGGTGACCTATGTGCTTTATTTGATATTTTCCCCGATCACAGCTTTTGTTATTTGGTTGTCGGACAATATCCTGCACGTATTTTTCAATACCCAAGGCGATGTGACTCGTTTGACCTTTTCCAAGGAAGAATTGGAGAATTACATTTCTGAGCAGATAGAGAACATGTCCGAGGATAAGACGATGGATAGTGAGGTGCAGATATTCCAAAATGCCTTAGGCTTTTCCCAAGTAAAGGCACGGGATATCATGAAGCCCCGCACGGAGATCATCGCCATCAGTATACAGGAGAGTGTGGCCTGTCTCAGAGACCTTTTTGTACGTTCGAATTATTCAAAAATCCTTGTGTATCAGGAGAATATAGATGATATCATCGGTTATGTACATGCCTTTGACCTCTTCAAGAAGCCTAAGACCATACGAGAGTTTTTGCGTCCGATTACCTTTGTTCCCGAGACGATATACATCTCCAAGCTCTTGGATACGCTGACCAAGAAGCACCAGAGTATGGCGATTGTCTTTGACGAATACGGGGGTACTTCGGGCTTGGTGACCCTTGAGGACATCGTGGAGGAACTCTTCGGGGAGATAGAGGACGAGCACGACCAGATACATACCAAGGAGCTCCCCATCTCGGACAAGGAGTATGTGTTCTCAGCACGCTTGGAAGTGGAGTACCTCAATGAGAAATACAAGTTAGCCCTCCCCGAGAGCGAGAACTACGACACCTTAGGAGGCTTGGTGACGGACGTACATGAGTCGATCCCTGAGCGTAACGAAGAGATAGAGATAGATCGCTTCCGCTTCTTGGTAGAAGAAGTCTCTGACAATAGGATTATTACCGTGAGAGTCTTTATTAATGATTAATGATCAATGACTTAAGGGAGTGGAAAGAGGGAGCGGTAAGCGGAGGCTTTATGTAGGATTTGGTGTGCAAAGATTTTTTGCACACCAAATCTTATTTTTTAGGGGAAGAGGATACTACTTCAAGAATTTTTTATACCTTTGTTCCAAGTTGGTAGTCGTGTTTGAAGGTTTGAAAGGCAATCACATGTTTTCCTTTTTTATTTTTTGAAATCAAAATGCACAAAGGATAGTCTATATCTTAGATAGTAATCATACGTTGCATATTTTTGAAAGAGAGGAATAACTTTGATCAGCTGTATATTATCCAACAAGGAGGTAGAGGTATTACAAAAGAAGGTATCATAAAAAAACTTGAAAGTGCTATAGCTAAAGATGCTGAAGGAGTCTATAAAGCTAATGAATCTATTTGGTTAAATATGGGTATTGAATCAGCCGAAGACTTAAGAGATTTCGCAAAAACTAAAAAATTATCAACTTCTACTAAATATAGTTCATTTCAAGAAAGTATTAAAGTAACATTTTAATTTATGAAGTTTAAAAAAATAAAAGAAATCCAAAAAGTAAAAGCTTTTGACCCAAAAACAGAGGTGTATTCAGTATATGAACCTACTAAAGGAATATTTTTTAATGAGGTTTTTATACCTTTAGAAAATGTACCATTAGACATAATAGCAATAGATCAAAAAATCTTCACAGTAGATGGAGCAAGATGTTTAAAAATATGGCAAGATGGGATACTTTTAAAAACTATTGAAAAAGCAGATTTATTATCTCCTTCTAATGATAAATGGGTTTGGAAGTATTATCTTGATAAAAAAGATTACAAAAATTACTTCAATATTCTTGATTTAGAGATCAACCAGCTAATTTTCAAAGAGTATATCCCATATAAGCTATATGTAGAAAAAAATATCATTATAGCGTATGATATTTTTGAGGGAGAGATAAAGCGTATCAATACCGATATAGAAACACTTTGGCAATTTACCATTGCTTCCTTAGGGGATTCTCCTTATCCTGATGAAGAGGATAAAATATACAAAATGATAGGTATTGTACACGGGAATCTATGGGTTTATACGCAACAATACCGCTTAATTGTCTTAGATATCGAAACGGGATGTGTACAATACCATACCGATTGCTTTGGCGTTCAGTTAGATGAAGTTACTAAAAATATTTTTTCTATCGCTTCAAATGGTTGGACAGTTATAGATACTCAAACACTTACAGTGAAAGAGAGTTACTTCTTTTCAGAAGAAGACCCTAATATGGGACAATATAAATCTATATTTGACCCTTTACTACAAGGAGATTATTTTACATTTGTAGGTTCTAAACCTAAGGAACATTGGGGTATCGGTTGGATAGGTATTTTTGATTACAAAGCAAGAAAATTAGTATGGGAACACGAACTCATTCCTGAAGAAGAAAGAAAAAATACTCGCAATCACTTAGCGGCTACCCAACCCTTATATATGAGTGGTAATAAACTATATATCAAAGATGTAAAAGATAATTTGTACATTTTTGAAAGAGAGGAATAGAATATTTACTTTGTTTAAAGACTTAGGACAATATAAAGCCTATTTAAGAGCAATAGATAATTTTGACCAGCTGTATATTATCCAACAAGGAGGTAGAGGTATTACAAAAGAAGATATCATTAAAAGACTTGAAAGTGCTATAGCTAAAGATTTAGAGAACTGATAAATTCATTAAGAAGATTTGATGTTGCAGGAGAGTTTGCCAAAGGGAAAAAATTAGTAGAACAAACAATAGAATGGGGTGAGAAGAAGATTAAATTGGTTTGGAAGAGGATAGGAGACAAGATAGATTTTGGAGATAGAAATATCCTTGCTAAGATATTGGGGACTACAGAAAATATAGAAACACATCATGTTATTCCTTGGAATATATGTAAAAATAATGAAATTGGCAGCCTTAGATGGTTTTCATCCAAATATGTTACAGAATGGTATAGGACTGGAAAAATATACTGAACTCATTGGAAATGGTATACACGGAAATCATCCAGTTTATAATAAGTATGTAAATTCTAAATTAGATAAGTTTTTAGAAAAAATCCGAATATAACACCAGAACAAGCAAATAAATTCTTACAAGAAGAATTGATTCCTGATTTAAAAAAGAAAAATCATAGATGCAAAAGACTCAGGAATAAATCTAAACGAATATTTTAAAAAAATTAATAAATGAAATACTTTACTATAGATGAATCTATTGACTTAGATATGATTGGAGAATATCCACAAGTGTCCCCAACAGAAAATTGTGTATTGGGCTCTCCATTCTCCAATGAAAGACTTTCTTTTGGAGAGATTCCTAATAAAATACCTTATTTAGAATTAGAGTTTAATAAAAAGGCTAAAAAAAACAGATCTATTGAGCTCTTATAATTCACACTGGGGAATTTTGATTAATAAGAAAATAAAAAGGATTATTGTAAACTTTAATATCCCCACTTCTAAATTTTACTCTTTTATCTTATTGGAAAATAGAATAATTATAAAAGATTATTATTTATTCCGTTTTTACGATGATATTTTCCAATATATAGATATGAAAAAATCCAAATTCATACTAGAATGGAGAGATATTATCCAAGAATTCTGTTTTACTTCAAAAGATTTCTTTAAATCAAAAAAGAAAAAAACTTTTGAAGATTTTGAAACAGAACTCATAATTAAAGAAGTTTACTTATTAAATTCTTTTCCCCAATATGATATATTTCATTTTGAGGGAAGAAATATTATATCCGAAAAATTATTGAATGCTTTTATAGAAAACAATATAACAGGCTATGAAGTATCAGAATATGATGTTCTGAAATTGGAGTAAGAGATATTTCTCTAAGATAGTTTCCTCAAAGAAGGCTTTTAGAGGCTCGGTTGTCTTGCTATAGTTGTATATTTCATAAAATCAAATACTTATGTATATCTCTCTCTGTTAGAACAAGGTGTGAATAAATAAAGGAAATAAAACTTTCAAAATTGGTAAAAATTTTGTAATTTCGCACCCGATTTTTTGGGTTGTCAGTTTGTCAGTGAACAGTTGTCAGTGAACAGTTGTCGGTGAGAGGATGAGAACTCAAAATTCAAAACTCAAAATTCAAAACTAAAAAAATGGCCGTTTTAGAAAAAATCAGAAAACGTACTGTATTCCTAATCCTGGTAATTGGATTAGCGCTTTTTGCCTTTGTTATCTCCGGTATTTTCAGCCGTAACACCACCCCTGACCAATTGGTGATAGGGAGTGTAAATGGGGATGATATCTCCTATCGAGAGTTCTCTACTCAAGTGGAGAACACCACCCGCAACATGGGGGGAAGCATAGGACAAGGCTATATCGTCAATGCTCTATGGCAACAGGCGGTACAAGGGAAAATCATAGACCAACAGTTCGAAAAGCTGGGAATCTCAGTGGGCAAAGAGCAGATCTTTGCCATGATCAAGCGTGTACCTCAGTATGCACAAGACCCTCAGTTTCAGGATGAAAAAGGGCAATTCTCCATAGCTAAGTTTGCCCAAGTGATCGCTCAGATCAAGAAGGTCAACCCCGCCCAGTACCAACAATGGCAAGCAGAAGAGAAATCCTATGTGGATGCTGCCAAGCGTGAGCTATACCTTAGCCTAATTCGTGCTGGATTGGGTGTGACTCTCAAGGACGGAGAGGATGCCTACCACCGTCAAGCGGACAAAGTAACCTTCAACTATGTAACCTTGCCTTACACAAGTATTCCTGATAGTGAGGTCAAGGTAAGCGATGCTGAGATAGATGCGTATGTAAAAGCTCACAAAAAACAGTTCGAGCAGAAAGAAATGCGCAATATTCAGTTCGTATGGGTTACTGAGACTGCCTCAGAAGCGGATATCAAGCAGGTAGAGCAGAGCCTACAAGCCCTTAACGCTCCCAGAGTGGTATATAATAGCCAAAGACAAGCCAACGATACCCTTCCTGGCTTCGGCGCCTTGGCAGCTAAGGATGTGCCACAGTTCGTAAATGAAAATTCTGATGTGCCTTTCGATAGCCTCTATGTAAGTAAGGACAGGCTTCCTGCCGATCATGCTGAGGCACTCTACAACCTCCCTGTAGGAGACCTCTATGGCCCTTACAAAGAAGCCAATACTTATCGCTATACCCGTATGCTCTCCAAAAAGCCTAATGCCCAAATGAGAGCAAGCCATATTCTTATCGCTTATAAGGGTTCTCTCCCAGGTAATGAGACCATCACTCGTAGCAAGGAAGAAGCCAAAGCAAAAGCGGAAGATATCTTGGCAAAAGTAAAAGCAGGAGAGGACTATGCTGCCTTGGCAATGGTTAATTCCGATGACTCGTCCAACGCTCCTAATGGGGGAGACCTCGACTTCTTCTCACCAGGGATGATGGTACCTACCTTCAACGACTATGTATTCCATGGAAAAGTAGGTGATATAGGGCTTGTGGAAACGAATTTCGGATTCCATATCATCAAGATTACTGACCAGAGAGAAGGGGTACAATTGGCTACCATTGTACGCAATATTGAGCCTTCTAAAGCGACACAGAACGAAATCTATACCAAGCTTACCGCCTTCAACGAACAAGCGCTACAGCATCCTAAGGACTTTGCTTCCTTGGCAGCTAAAGCGGGATACAATGTATTGCCTGCTAATAACTTGGATGCTATGGCAGAAGATATCCCAGGTCTGGGTAACAACCGCGCCTTGGTCAGATGGGCTTTTGCAGATGATACCAAAGTAGGTGATATACACCGTGAAGATGTTAAGGATGGTTATATAATCGCACAGCTTACTAAGAAGATCAGCGAGGGAGTAGCCTCAGCCTCCGATGCGCGTCCTATAGTAGCGCCTATCCTTATCAAAGAGAAGAAAGCCAAACAGCTTTCAGAGAAGCTCAAGGGAAGTACCTTGGAGCAAGTAGCGCAAGCCTCTGGACAGGCTGGAAATATACAAACAGCAGAGAATGTAACCCAAGAATATCCAGCCCTTCCCGGACAAGGAAGTGAACCAAGTGTGTTGGGCGCTGCTTTTGCCTTGCCTCAAGGAAAAGTAAGCCAACCAATCGCAGGGGACAACGGGGTATACGTTATTCAAGTGACACAGAAGGACATCGCTCCTGCATTGCCTAACTATAGTAGTTACATGGCGCCTTTGAGAAACCAGAAGCTCAACCGTGCTTCTCAGGATCTTTTCTCAGCCTTGGAAGCTACTGCCGATATTAAGGATAATAGAGCTAAATTCTACTAAGATACTCAATTCTTAATTTTTCGCATTGCGAATATTCATCATTAACTATTTTTTAATTCATCGACTTTGCCAATACCTACAGGGATTGGCAAAGTTTTTTTATGTGCAAAAGTCAAAAAAATCTTTGTTGATAAAAAAAGTGGGAGAAAGTGGGAGAAAGTGGGAAAAAGTTTGTACCTTTGACCCGATAAAATGACTCAAAGTGATACAGACTTTTGTAACATACGAATGCAAGGCGGACTCCAAGGGGCGTGTGACGATCCCTGTGGGGCTTAAAGCCGTGTTAGAGAGTGAGTTACACAAGGGATTTATTCTAAAGCCTTCGATTTTTAAGGGGTGTATAGAGCTGTATCCGCAGGGCGAATGGCAGGAGATTATGGAGAAGATGCGCTCGAAATTGAATCTTTTTTCCAAGCAACACTTGGATTATTTGCGCAAGTACACGGCGGGGGTCAAGGAAGTAGAGGTGGACGGCTCCGGGCGTTTTCTCATTCCTAAGCCTTTGTTGGAATTTGCCAAGATCGATAAGGAAGTCGTTTTGGCTCCTGCCCTGAACTTCATAGAAGTGTGGGACAGAGAGTGTTATGAGGCGGAAATAGCCAGTATCGATGAGGAGGCGTTCATGGCGCTGACGGAAAAAATTATGGGAGCAGATGCAGGAGAATAGTTATCACATACCGGTACTCCTTCAGGAGTGTATCGAGGGGCTATCGATAGATCCTGCAGGTACTTACGTGGATGTAACCTTCGGAGGAGGGGGGCATTCGCGTGCCATTTTGGAGCGGCTTTCCCCCCAGGGAAGGTTGTTTGCCTTTGACCAAGACCCACAGGCACAAGCCAATGCGATTGCCGATGACCGCTTTACCCTTATAGGGCAGAACTTCAGGCATATCAAGCGTTTTTTACGCTTCTATGGGGTGAAGGAAGTATCGGGGGTATTGGGGGATTTTGGGGTCTCCTCCCACCAGTTTGACACTGCCGAACGTGGTTTCTCCATTCGTATGGAGGGGGAACTGGATATGCGTATGAACCCTGAGCAACCACTTTCCGCAAAGGAAGTGGTCAATGGTTACTCGCAGGAGGAGCTTAGTGAGATCTTCTTTCGCTATGGGGAGCTTTCCCAAAGTAGGAAATTGGCACAGGCCATCGTGCAGCGCAGAGAGACCGCACCGATCGCCACCACTGCCGATCTCAAGGAGGTCGTACAGAAATATTTTCCTAAGAACCAGGAAAACAAACATTTAGCGCAGCTGTATCAAGCCATTCGCATCGAGGTGAATCAGGAGCTGAGTGCCTTGGAGGAATTGCTTTTGCAACTGCCTGATATAGTGAAGCCTATGGGGCGTATAGCCTTGATCAGCTACCACTCTTTGGAGGATAGGCTCATCAAGCGCTTTATCCGCGATGGGCAGTTCTCAGGAGAGCCTGAGAAGGATTTTTATGGGAATATACAAGTGCCTTTCCGCAAGGTAGGCAAGCCCATCCTGCCCACTGCCGAGGAGATAGCCCGCAACAACCGCGCTCGTAGCGCCAAGCTCAGAGTAGCAGAACGAGTTTTGAGTGAAGAGTGAAGAGTGAAGAGTGAAAAGTGAAGAGTGAAGAATGAGTAACTAACGACTAACAACTAAAAACTGAAAACTAACAACTAAAAACTAACGACTGACAACCGAATACAATGCAAAGAATAAAAGAAGAATTTGTAAAACTGTTCAAGGCAGATTTTCTCATAGGGGCACATGCTATGAGGAATTGGGCAGTGATTCTTTTTGTTTTGCTCATAGGTATCATCATGATATATAGTGGTCACTTGATAGACCAAAAGATATATGCCATAGCCAAGCTGGAAGGGGAGGTAAAGGAGCTCCGCAGCGAGTTTGTGGACGTAAGATCGCGCTTGCAGAAAGTAAAGCTTGAGTCTACGATACTCTCCTCACTGAAGGACACCGGGCTGAAGCAGTCACCGACACCACCGAATAAAATAAAGGTATTAGTCAAAGATGAGTAAGGAAATACAAAGAGATAGGATAGTGAATTTGCGCACCATCTTGGTGGGCATAGGGCTGTTTATCTTTGCTATAGCGATTGTCTCCAAGCTTATCGGGCTGTATTTCAATGGGCAGAAGTATCGCGACTTGATCGCCGAGAATACCATCAAGGAATTTGTCATAGAGCCCAATCGAGGGAATCTGTATTCGGATGATGGGAGCCTTTTGGCAACCTCGATCACGCGTTATGATATTCATTTTGATGCGATGACCCCTTCGAAGAAGAATTTTGATACGCATCTGAAGGCGCTGAGCGACTCTTTGGGGCGTTTTTTCTCTCGACCTTCGTCCTATTACCAAGAGGCGCTTAGGGGCGCACGCAAGAACAAGAATAAGTATTTCCTTATCGCGCGCGGGCTCGGATATGATGAGTGTGCGCGCATTCGCCAGTTTCCTCTTTTCTCCAAGGGAGCCTACAAAGGGGGGCTCATCGTGGAGGGGCGCAGTTCACGGGAATATCCCTTGGGAGCGATAGCCCAGCGTATCGTAGGATATGAGCGCACCGATGGGCAAGGGAATACCTTCAAGGTAGGTTTGGAGGGTGCCTTCAGCAAATACCTCTCCGGAGTAGAGGGCAGGCATCTGAAACAGAAGATAGCCCAAGGACAATGGAAGCCCATAGAGGACAGCAATGAGATAGAGCCCAAGGACGGTTATGATGTGGTTTCGACCATTAATATAAATATACAAGATATAGCGCACCACGCCCTACTCAAGCAGCTGGAGACCTATCAAGCGGATCATGGCTGTGCGGTGGTCATGGAAGTGGCCACAGGAGAAATCAAGGCTATTTCCAACTTGGGGCGCAACAAGGATGGTAGCTATGGGGAGCGCTTCAACTATGCCTTGGGAGAGACCTACGAACCCGGTTCGGTGTTCAAGACCGTTTCCCTGGTAGTCGCCTTAGAAGAAGCCAAGATAGATACCACCTATACGGTGGATACCAAGAAGGGGGTGATCTCCTTCTATGGGAGAGAGGTGTGGGACTCCAACCGCCGCGGATATGGCACGATCAACCTCTCCAAAGCCATGCAAGTATCCTCCAATACGGCCATCGTGCAGATGGTACATGACCTCTTCGGGAAAGACCCTAAGAAGTTTGTCGGAAGGATAAATAAAATGCACCTAAACAGGAAGCTGGGCATGCCTATTCTGGGAGAAGGGACGCCCTTCGTACCGCAGCCCAATCAGCGTGGCTGGAGTGGGATTGCTCTGGAGTGGATGGCCTTCGGCTACGGGCTGGAGATGACCCCCCTACAGGTGCTCACCTTCTACAATGCTATTGCCAACAATGGAATGATGCTCAAGCCACGCATGATACGCGAGGTGAAGCAATGGAATAAGTCGATACAAAAATTTGACGTAGAGGTGCTCAACAGCTCCATCTGTACGCCAGAGACCGCCGAGGTGGTAAAGAAGGTACTGGAGAATACCGTCAAGTACGGGACAGGAAAGAGCCTCTACTCGCCCAACTTCTCCATGGCAGGGAAGACAGGGACAGCACAGAAAGACTATAAGGATAAGTCCAAGCTGGGGTATATATCCTCTTTTGCAGGTTTTTTTCCTGCTCAAAACCCGAAATACTCTTGTATAGTGGTCATACACAACCCTGACAAGCAGATAGGGTATTATGGAGCCGATGTATCAGGGCCTGTATTCAAGAGTATAGCCCAGAAGATATACACCAACTCCTTGCTCATTGACACCATTGACGATATAGAGACAACCTCCCCACAAGTGGCCAAGAGTTACGGACAGTATAATGATATCCTGAGCAAGTATAAGACCATAGTGCCCAATGTATTGGGTATGGAAGCTATGGATGCGATAGCCATCATGGAGAATTTGGGACTGAGTGTCACCATAGAGGGCACAGGCAGGCGTGTTACCGCGCAGTCCATCGCAGGAGGGGAGTATATAGGCGGCCGCAAAACCATACGATTGAAATTTTTATAGGGAATTATGTTACTCAAAGAGCTATTACAAGGCGTAGAAGTACTCCAAACCATAGGAGATACCTCACAAGAAGTGGGAAATATCACCCAGAGTTCTCGAGATATTACCCCTAATACGCTATTTTTTGCTATAAAAGGCGCACATACCGATGGGCATCGTTTCATCCCAGAGGTAATTGCCCAACAAGGAAAGGTGTTGGTCGTGGAAGACCTCCCCGAAGCACTTGCCGAGGGGGTAACCTATGTACAAGTGACCGATACGAGCCGCGCCATGGGACAGATAGCCGCCCACTTCTATGGGCACCCCAGTGAGCAGTTGCGCCTGGTAGGGGTTACAGGTACCAATGGCAAGACGACCATAGCCAGCCTATCCTATCAGCTATTTCGACAATTGGGCTACAAGGTGGGACTGATCTCCACCATAGCCATATATATAGACCAAGAGCGGGAGGAGACACACAACACCACTCCGGATGTGCTTACCTTGAACAAGGTATTGCGCCGCATGGTGGGTCAAGGGGTAACGCACTGCTTCATGGAAGTGAGTTCGCACGGCATCGCCCTGCACCGTATAGAAGGGCTGGTTTTTGCCGGCGGGGTGTTCACCAACCTTACGCAAGATCACTTGGATTTCCATGAGACCTTTGCTCAGTATCGCGATACGAAGAAAAAGTTCTTTGACCATTTGCCAAAAACAGCCTTTGCGCTGACCAATATAGAGGATAAGAATGGGGCGTATATGCTTCAGAACACCTCGGCACACAAGAGCACCTATGCCCTTGGGCGTGCCGCCGACTTCAAGGGACAGCTCTTGGAGAGCACCTTTGCTGGGATGACCCTACGAGTGGGCAATCACGAGGTATGGACTTCGCTCATAGGCAGGTTCAATGCCTATAACCTCTTGGCCATCTATGCCACAGCGGTACTCTTGGGCGAGGAACCTCTGGAGGTACTCACCCAGATCAGCACCCTTAGGAGTGTAGCTGGGCGCTTTCAGTACTTTGTCTCCCCTAGTGGGGTGACAGTAATCGTGGACTATGCCCACACCCCTGATGCCCTACAGAATGTGATAGAAACGATCCTTGACATAAAAGACCCCTCACAGCGGCTTATCACCGTGGTAGGCTGTGGTGGGAATCGTGACAAAGGCAAGCGACCCATCATGGCACATATAGCTACCTCGCTGAGTGAAAAGGTGATACTCACCTCCGACAACCCTCGTGAGGAAGACCCCGAGGAAATCCTCCGAGAGATGGAAGCGGGAATCACCCCAGAGAACCAGCACAAGAGTATGACAGTGACCGATAGGCGACAGGCGATAAAAGTAGCCTGCCACCTCGCCCAAAAAGGGGATATTGTCCTTATAGCCGGCAAAGGCCATGAGACCTATCAGGAAGTCAAGGGCGTAAGGACACACTTTGACGACCTGGAAGAAGCGAGGGGAGTGAAGAGTGAAGAACGAAGAACGAAGAACGAAGAGTGTTTTGAGTGAAGAACGAAGAGTGTTTTGAGTGAAGAGTGAAGAGTGTTTTGAGTGAAGAGTGAAGACGCGTGAGGATATGATAGGGGGTTACATGTTGTTGATTATCATATTGTTATAAATAAAATTATAACCTAAAAGTAGCTTGGGAAACTTGAATTATTAAAAATACAAAGAAAATGGAAGAGAAAGAGTTGCAGGAAGATAAAAAAGGAATATTGTCTAAGAAAACATATAACTTTGCTATCAGGATTGTAAAACTTTCAAAATTTCTAAGAGAAAGTAATGAATATGTACTGAGCAAACAGTTACTTAGAAGTGGTACTGCTATAGGTGCTCTTATAAGAGAGGCTGAATATGCTCAAAGTATTTCTGATTTTGTTTCTAAACTTTCCATAGCTTTGAAAGAGGCAAATGAAACACTTTACTGGATTTCTTTGCTATATGATACAGAACATTTTGATGAGAAAATAAAAAATAGTTTTCAAAAAGATTGTGATGAGATTATTTCTATTCTTGTGACTTCTATAAAAACAGGAAAAAAAAGGATTAATCAGAAGGGAGTAAAGAGTGGTTTTGTGTGAAGAGTGAAGAGAGCGAGTGTTCATAGCTGGGAATCCTAATTGGCGTAGTTTTCTGTAGAGACAGAATTCATTGCGTTTTACCCTGACTTTTCACTCTTCGTTTTTCACTTAATAAGGGAATTAAATAAAGATTAATAGATAAAAGATAAAGTGAATAGAAGACAGATAGAAAAAGAATGGATGCAGGATGTGCATTCTTCACTTTTCACACTTCGTTTTTCACTTAATAAGGGAATTAAATAAAGATTGATAGATAAAAGATAAAGTGAATAGAAGACAGATAGAAAGAGAATGGATGCAGGATGTGCATTCTTCACTTTTCACTCTTCGTTTTTCACTTAATTGTGGTTATGTTATATTACTTATTTGATTATTTACATAGAGCGTATAACCTGCCAGGGGCGGGAATGTTCCAATACATTTCCTTCAGGGCGGGGATAGCCGCTATTTTAGCGCTGCTCATCGCTACCCTTAGTGGGAAGCGTATCATAGGTCTTTTGTACCGCTTGCAAGTGGGCGAGACCGTGCGAGACTTAGGACTGGAGGGACAGAAGGAGAAATCCGGTACACCTACCATGGGGGGGATTATCATTATTTTGGCTTTGCTCATTCCGGTGCTTTTACTGACGCGCTTGGATAATATATATATCATCCTGCTGATAATCACTACCTTGTGGATGGGGCTGATTGGTTTTATCGATGACTATATCAAGGTATTTCGCAAGAACAAGGATGGGCTCAAGGGGCGTTTCAAGGTCTTAGGGCAGGTATCTCTGGGGATTATCGTAGGGGCAACTCTCTACTTTCATCCGGATGTTACCGTCAAGAACGAGAATGCACAGGCTTCCCGCATGGTACAGACGCAAGCGCAGCGTCGTCCGCTCTCGGAGATGGCCGAGGTAAAATCGACCAAGACGACCATTCCCTTTATGAAAAACAACGAATTGGACTATGCCTCGCTGATCAAGTGGACAGGAGAGAACTATAAGCACTGGGTGTGGTTGATATTTATCCCCATAGTGATATTTATCATCACTGCCGTATCCAATGGAGCCAACCTAACCGATGGTATCGATGGGCTGGCAGCGGGGAGTTCGGCGATTATCGTATTCACCTTGGGGATATTTGCATGGATATCAGGGAATACGATTTTCTCAGAGTACCTCAATATCATGTATATACCGCATGTGGGAGAGGTGACCATCTTCATAGCGGCGATGGTGGGAGCGCTCATCGGTTTCTTGTGGTACAACACCTATCCCGCACAGGTATTCATGGGGGATACCGGTAGCCTAACCATAGGAGGGATTATCGCGGTGCTGGCCATCATGGTGCGCAAGGAGCTGCTTATCCCCGTACTCTGTGGTATCTTCCTTATCGAGAACCTCTCGGTGATGTTGCAAGTGGCGTATTTCAAATATACGAAAAAGAAATATGGCGAAGGACGTAGGATTTTCCTCATGTCGCCCCTACACCACCACTATCAGAAGAAGGGCTATCATGAGAGTAAAATAGTAATGCGCTTTCTGATCGTGGGAATTATCTTGGCACTGATATCGTTTATTACCCTGAAAATCCGATAGACAATGATCAATGATCAATGATTAATGAGTAAAGAGTAAAACCCTTAAATTCTATAACCCTATAACCCTAAATATCTAAACCCTTAGCATGAAATTAGTTATACTTGGAGGCGGAGAGAGTGGCACAGGGGCTGCCGTTCTCGGAAAACAAAAAGGCTGGGAGGTGTTTCTCTCAGACAAATCACCCCTGAAGGAGGTATACAAGAAGGAGCTGGATGCCAAGGGCATTCGCTGGGAGGAAGGCCAACATACCGAAAGCGAAATCCTCTCTGCCGATTGCATTATCAAAAGCCCTGGGATTCCTCATAAAGTGCCTATCGTACAGCAAGCCAAGGCAAAAGGTATTGAGATTATCTCCGAGATAGAATTTGCCTCTCGCTATACCGATGCGAAGATTATCGCTATCACAGGTAGCAATGGTAAGACCACCACGACCACCTTGGTATACCACCTGCTCAAAGAGGCAGGCCTCTCGGTGGCAGTAGGAGGGAATATAGGCTACAGCTTTGCCCGCTTGGTAGCTCAAGAGCCTAAGGAATATTATGTATTGGAAATCAGTAGTTTTCAGCTGGACGATATTACCTCTTTCCACCCACATATAGCCCTATTGCTCAATATCACCCCTGACCATTTGGACAGGTATAACTATGAATTTCAGAACTATATAGATGCCAAGATGCGCATCACCGAGTTCCAGCAAGCGGCTGATTTTCTCATCTATGATGCAGATGATCCCGTCACCGCCCAGGAGATTGGTAAAGGCCAAGTAAAAGCACAACTTTTGCCCTTCTCCTTGGAAAAAACTTTCGAGAGAGGCGCTTGGAGCCTTGATGAGAAAAATATGTATGTAAATGTTAACCAAAATATATTCGAGATGTCCACTAAAGATTTGACAATTAAAGGAAAACACAATCTAAAGAATGCCATGGGAGCTACCATGGTTGCCAAATTATTGAATGTACGCAACGAGAACATTCGCAACAGCCTGATGACCTTTCAGGGAGTACCCCACCGCTTGGAATTTGTCCGTGAGGTAGAGGGGGTCAGATATATCAATGACTCCAAGGCTACCAATGTCAATTCCGTATACTATGCCTTGGACTCCATGGAGGAAGGACTTGTGTGGATTGTTGGGGGTCAGGACAAAGGAAATGACTATACACCACTGATTCCGTATGTAAGCAAGAAAGTAAAAGCGATTGTGTGCTTAGGTCTTGATAACCAGAAGATTATTCAGACTTTCCAAAGCATCGTTCCTACCATCATAGAGACTCACTCCATGGAGGATGCCGTACAGGTAGGTCGTGGACTCTCTCAAGAAGGTGACACTGTATTGCTTTCTCCCGCCTGTGCCAGCTTTGACCTTTTCCAAAGCTATGAGGACAGAGGCAACCAGTTCAAGCATTATGTAAATATGCTATAAAAAACAATCCTATGGAACGCTTCAGACGCTATCTCAAGGGGGATATTTCCCTTTGGGGAGTCATCCTCTTCTTTGCCCTGCTTTCCTTTCTGCCAGTGTATAGCTCGAGCAGCAACTTGGTGTATTTGGAAAGGACAGGTATCTCCACACGTGGATACCTGATAAGGCATGTGGGGTTGATCGCGGCGGGGCTTCTGATCATCTACCTAATCCATAGGTTTCCGTATCGTTATTTTCGCCCATTGGCGCGACTGGGGCTACTGCTTTCGTGGATATTGCTTTTCTTTGCCTTGCTCAAGGGAAGCACCATAGAGGGGGCTAATGCCAGCCGCTGGATCTACATCATGGGGATTTCCTTTCAGCCATCGGCTTTTGCTATGATTATCCTACTGATGTATGTAGCCTCGTACTTGGCCGAGGTGTATGAGACCAAGTATAGCTTCGTCGAAAGTATATTGCCCTTATGGCTGCCTGTAGGGATTACCCTGGCGATGGTTACCCTGCCAAACCTCTCCACAGGGGCGATGATGTACGCCATGGTGCTGATGGTGCTCTATATAGGGCGCTACCCGATTAAGTACATACTGGGCAGTAGTATACTGGCAGTGTTGCTCTTTGCCTTGTTCATGTTGGTTGTAAAAGCCTTTCCGGATGCTTTTCCGCATCGTGTGGACACGTGGAAGAACCGAATAGAGACCTTTATGAGCAAGGACAAGGAAGAGAACTACCAGTCGGAGCGTGCCAAGATGGCGATTGTCTCGGGTGGATTCTGGGGGCAAGGAGCAGGAAAGAGCGTGATGAAGAACCTCTTGCCTCAGGGTTCGTCGGATTTTATCTTTGCTATAGTGGTCGAGGAATATGGACTATTGGGGGGCTCTGCCCTGATACTGCTTTTTATCATTATGCTGGTGCGCTTTGTGGTCATCTCGATGAAAGCCACCACTATTTTCGGTAAATTGTTGGTCTTAGGGGTGGGAATCCCGATTGTCTTCCAAGGGTTTGTCAATATGGGCGTTTCCGTAGGTCTTTTGCCAGTAACAGGGCAGAACTTGCCGTTTTTCACCACAGGGGGTACCTCCATCTGGATGACCTGTATGGCGCTGGGAATCGTGCTCTCGGTAAGCTCCCATGGAGTGAAGAGTGATGAGAGAAAAGTGAAGAGTGAGCAGGGGTCAGAGGTCAGTGAGCAGGGGTCAGTGAACAGTGAGCAGGGGTCAGAGGTCAGTGAGCAGAGGTCAGATATAGATGAACGAATATAATAACTAAATTGAGCAGGCAAAGTAATTTCATATATTTACACTCTGAAAATGAATGTATTATGGAATTATTCAAGGGGAAAAATATCTTAGAGTTACTGAAGGCTTTAAAACAGACTTAGATTGCGAATAATACTTAGCTTCTTTAAAGTGGGAAGATGGATATTGCTGTCGCAAATTACGAGGTATATATTCTTGGGTATCAGAATTTAACATAGACCGATATTTAGCGGAATACAGTTTTAGAATTAATCGTTGACAGAGCAAAGATACTATCTTTAACAAATTAATGAAAAGAATTGTAGAACGTTCTCCCGTTTCCCAAAGTCAATTAGTATGTAGCTAAATAGACATCTTAATAAATATTTAATCCACGAAGGATTTTCGTATGAATTTAAATTAGATTAGTTTATGAAAAATATAATCTTGACATTGGCTATCTTACTGTTTAATTGTCATAATGCACAAAATACAGGGGAAATGAAAATACAACAAATACCCTTGGAAAAACAAATAACTTATGGCATTTCTTTGTCAATGCGCGTACCTTACGAACTTTATATCAATGATATAAAAGCAGATTGTGATTATGTAGGTGCAAATAGTGGAGTAGATATGAACCCATATATATTAAAAAATGGGAAATATAAGGTAAAATTGAGGATATTTCCAGCCTTTAAAGCTGGAGAAAAACTAATAGTATCTAAGGATATTAAAAATTCGAATATATCATTTGATAGTTATATACGCAATAAAGAGACCAATGAGATATTAAACTACAATAGTATTCCTTTGCCTATTGTAGCCCCTAAGGAGGATGTACCTTACTTTGAGCAAGAATGGGATGTAGAGCTTACAGAATTGCCTTATGAATTAGAAGGTTGGAGTAAGGGGCAAGACCTTCGTAAATGGGATAAGGATAAATTAGAGAAAAAGGTGGTAGCATTTCATCAAAAGATCAGAAAGATACTTAATGACGGGAATTCAGAAGAGTGGATGAAACTGATTCAAAAAAGATTTGATGAGGTTTGTATTTTTGATTATCTTTCAGAAAAACGAATAGAAAAAGATTTAGAGGAAATAAAGGAAGATGTAGAAGAATATAGTAAAGGAACAATGATACCCTTGGAGGATTATGAGTTAAAACTTTATGCAGAAGGGAAGTTAGTAACTTTGGAGAGAAAAACACATACTAAAGAATTTAATAATTACTCTCCATTAGATATAAAAGGTTGGAGTCCTTTAATAAGTAAAGGAACAACTTATGGAGCAGCTCCCTACCCTATTTTATTATATTTACCCCAAGGTAGTGATGAATTTGTAATTATACGTAGGTAAAGTATCTAATTTATGAAAAAAGTATATTTATTAGCTATAATTATTTTAACATTTTTAAGTTGTAAAGAAAGAATAAAAATGGAAAAAATAGCAAATTTATATAAAGAAGTTAAATATCATGAGCAAGCTATTAGTTATCAAGCAGAGTATTTTATAGGAGGTTGTAATTTTGAAATACTAATTAATGGCTTCCCTATTGAGAGATATTATGGATTGGGAAATGGTGCCTTAAGCGCAAGTGTCCCCATAAATACAGCAATTTTAAAGAGTGGTTTACAATCTTGGAAAATTAGAATTTTTCCTATACACATCAATGGAATTCCACAAAAAATGATAGAAGGAGGGGCAAGAGTCCAATTAAAAATACAAGCTATTCGTTTTAAAGATAATGGAGATATTGAAAAGATTTCTACACCTGTGATAGATTTCGAAGTTCCACTAAAAAAAGAAAAAGAAACAGGAAAAAATATATTTGTAGATATGGGAAAACCTTATGTAGAATATTGTGGAACATTTCAGGCTAATGTCCCATATCAATTAAAAGGATGGCAAGATGGAGAAAAATTTGATTTATCTGATAGCTTAAATCTAAAAAAAGAAGTTCTAAACAAGTTTAATGAACTTAGAAATATGATTATCAATAAAGAAGAAAATAAATTTGAAGAGAGTATTTTATATAAAGAAAAAGAAGTAGCTCAAGCTTTATTTATTAATGAAAAAGAAAGTAAGGATATTGCAAAATTTTATACAGCTGCATTTGATGGAACTCTACAGAATTTTAATATGACTTCAATTGATAATGAAGAGTTGGTTTATTATTGTGAAGATAGAGTAGTCACATTATTATTTACAGCAATGAAATGTCCTCGTTGTAAAGGAGAGCCTGTACTAGTAGGAAGATATGAAGAGGAAAATAGAAAAAAAGTAAGAATTTTCCCTATATATTTATATCGCCCAAAAGGTAAAAAAGAATTAGAAGTTATAAGATAAATGAAAGGCACTTACTACAAAACCCCCATAGACTTCAAGGCGTTGATAGAGAAGCGCGACCTTGCCAAGACCACCTTAGAGACCTCCATTGACCAGCAACTCTTCCTACTGGCTACCACAGCTTGGGGAGAATGCAAATTTGATGAAGGCTTTGGCGCAGGGATAGGAATAAGTACTCTTTTTGCTTGTTAAACGCTCGTGAGCAAACTGCTGCACACGAAGTTTTGCACAGTATTGGGTTAGATCATACTTTTGAAAAGAATAGTGATGACTTTATTTATGAAGGGCAACAAACAGATAATGTGATGGATTATCTAAACAAAGGAGTTGCTCTCTATCAATGGCAATGGAAATTAATAAACCCCGCAATAAAAGAAATATTAAATAGAATAATTAATGAGCAATTATGAGAGTATTTTTAGTATTACTATATTTGTATGCTTCCTATGTAATAGCACAACCTAAAAATGAAACGTTTGATTTTAAGCTCGCTAAAGAGCTTAAATATAAAAGAGGGGTATTATTGAGAGATATATATATGAAAGAAGGGTGCAGAGTTTATGATATATATTTTGACAAAGAAGAAGGGGGATATATAGAGGAAAGTTTGCCCTCCCCTTCTTTTATAACACGCCGTAAAGATTATTATCCGAATGGAAAAATTAAAAGCATCAAGCATTTTATAGGAGAAAATGTACTTATCGGAAAATCTGTTTATTACAATAAAAAAGGCGTTAAAAGAATTGTAGATGAAGATAAGAAATTCAAGAAAATTAAATATCCTTATATTTTACAATTCTTGGAAAAGAAAGGACATATCAACCTTAAAACTGGAGAAGGTAGAATTGTTAATATTAGAGGAACAAATTATTTTGGATTTGAAATATTTTATGTAGAAGAAATGAATATGTGGGAGGCTATCATAAAAGATGGTTACCCAAAAGATAAATGTTTAGAGAAATATATAGAATTAGCAAAAAAAGAAAAACAAAAAAGAGAAAAGGATCATCTGATAGTTTGTTCAGAAAGAAATTGTGATCTATATTATTTTATAGATGCAATTTCTGGAAAACAGATTTCAAAACAAGAGTACGCAAAAAGATATAGAGCAGCGTTTGGTGAAGAGGATGAAGGATTTGATTATATCTTTACAGAGCCGTGATATAATTTTTGAGTTGGCGCTTCTAATGCTGATGAGCAAACCGCTGCACACGAAGTTTTGCCTCGGAAGCCGTAAGACAATGATGGAAAGATTTAATAGAGAGGAAATGGAATGGGATTGCAAAAATAATCAACAATGGTGTTACTGAAATCTATGATATTAATTTTATTGAGGTGTTAAAATAATTTCATATATTTGCACTCTGAAAATGAATGTGTTATGGAATTATTTAAGGGGAAAAATATCTTAGAGTTACTGAACGCTTTAAAACAGACTTAGATTGCGAAGAATAGCTAGCTTCTTTAAAATGGGAAGATGGATATTGCTGTCGCAAATTACGAGGTATATATTCTTGGGTATCAGAATTTAACATAGACCGATATTTAGCGGAATACAGTTTTAGAATCAATCGCTCACAAAATAAAGATACTATCTTTAACAAATTAATAAAAAGAATTGTAGAACGTTCTCCCGTTTCCCAAAGTCAATTAGTATGTAGCTAAATAGACACCTCAATAAATATTTAATCCACGAAGGATTTTCGTATGAATTTAAATTAGATTAACTTATGAAAAAATTACTTTTAATTGTCATGGTGGCAGCTCACTTTGTGGCTTTTGGACAAAAGAAGAAAAAATCTATTCCTCCACCACCTGAAAAAATTACCAAACAAAAAGTGCAAAAATCTCCTTACCGAAGGATTTTTGAAGATAATATGATGCTTGCTTTTCAATGGAGAATGGAAGTAAAGGATTCTATTATCGCTAATGAAGACAGGATGATTTATAAAATCAATCTTGAATTTCTGTCGGTTAAAGAATTAAGATCTTATAAAAAGCAACCTATTTCTGCTCAGAAAATAATTTACTCTGTAGAAAAAGGAGCTAAATTGGATAAAAACCTTACCCCTCGTATGGATTATACTGATTTTGTGGATTATCCATCGATTTTTGAATCCGTTAAAATTGTTGGCGATAATGTAGAACTAACAAATGATGAAACGAAAGAAAAGGAAATTTTTAAGATTTTTTTAGATAAGGACAAGAAAAATATCATTAAGCTCCAAGATTTGAAAACAAAGAAGGAGTTCTTCCCAACGGAGGATTTTTATTCTCCAATTATTAGTATATAGGTTTTTTTCAGAAAAAGAATGAGTAATAAAAAAAGTATTTGTATTATTCAGTTTAGTGATAGGGCTTTCTGTAAAGGCTCAAATCACGGTGAGAGGTGTGGTTTCGATGAGAAATGAAGGTAGGAACTATTGAACTGTGGTATACCATTTGTGAAAGATCAATAGGCGAGGTAATTGTCAACTATATGATACGCCCAGAGGAAACTGATGAAATCCTTGCTGTGAAGTATGACTTGAATGGGGAAATCCTTGCTATTGACTGGGAAAGTTAATTTATAGAGTAGAAGTTTTACAAAGTAAATAATAGGAATTTATTTATTGAGGTGTCGAAATAATTTCATATATTATTACTTTGTGTAAAAATAGATTACTTGAAAGAATCAGACATACAAAATGTGATGTACTTGATAGATCAAGTGGGGAAAATGCTTTATTCACTTCAGAAAAAACTAACTGTAAATCAATGACTACTGTTTACTGTTCACCGCTCACTGAAAACATGGAAATAAATTTACCAGAAGGCAAGAAGCTGTATTTTGCTTCGGATAATCACTTAGGCGCACCGACCTATAAGGAGAGTCGGGAGCGCGAGACGCGCTTTGTGCATTGGCTGGATACTATCAAGACCGATGCGGGGGCGCTGTTTCTTTTAGGAGACCTCTTTGACTTTTGGTTCGAGTACAAGACGGTGGTACCCCGCGGTTTTGTACGTGTATTGGGCAAGCTCGCTGAGCTTCGCGATAGTGGACTGCCTATCTTCTTCTTTGTAGGCAATCACGACCTGTGGATGGATGACTACTTCCCGCAGGAATTGGATATCCCTGTATACCGCAGTCCGCAAGAATTTACCTGCCGTGGCAAGCACTTTCTCATAGGCCATGGCGACGGCTTAGGCCCTGGGGACAAGGGGTACAAGCGCATGAAAAAAGTCTTCACCAACCCCTTTTGTAAGTGGCTCTTCCGCTGGCTACACCCCGATATTGGGGTACGCTTGGCGCAATATCTCTCGGTGAAGAACAAACTTATCTCCGGAGACGAGGATGTGCATTTCCTTGGCGAAGACAAGGAATGGCTTGTGCAATACTGCCGCCGCAAGCTCCAGAGTAAGCACTATGACTACTTTCTCTTTGGCCACCGCCACCTGCCTATGACCATAGACCTCGGCGGCGGCGCTACCTATATCAATACAGGAGACTGGATACACTACTATACTTATGCCGTATTCGATGGGGAGTTCTGCCAGCTGGTCGGGAAAGTGAAGAATGAAGAGTGACACCCTGATTGGGGTAGTTATTTTTCATTCTTCACTCTTCATTCTTCACTTTTCATTCTTATTGGCCAGTTGTCCGCAGGCGGCATCGATGTCCTTGCCACGGGAGTAGCGGATGGTTGTGGTGATGCCTGCTTCTTCGAGTTTTCTCTTATACAGTTGTAGTGCTTTTTCGTCGGCCTGTTCGAAGAGACCCTCGTCGATAGGGTTGTATTCGATAAGGTTTACCTTGCAGGGAGCAAAACGGCAGAAAGCCACCAGCGCCTCTACATCCTTGGGGGAGTCATTGATCCCTTTCCAGACTACATATTCGTAGGTAATGCGGCTTTTGGTCTGCTGATACCAGTATTGGAGGGCGGTTCTCAGCTCGGTAAGGGGGAAGTCCACCGTCCAGGGCATGATCTTGTTGCGTGTCTCCTCGATAGCCGAGTGTAGGGATACGGCAAGGCGAAACTTGACCTTGTCATCAGCCATCTTGCGGATGAGCTTGGAGACCCCCGAAGTGGATACGGTGATGCGCTTGGGAGAGAAGCCCAGCCCCTCTTTCTCGGAGGTGATACGCTCGATGGCCTTCATCACATTGGGGTAGTTCATCAGGGGCTCGCCCATGCCCATAAAGACGATATTGCGCAGCGGACGCCCATAGTAGAGGCGGCTCTGCTGGTCTATGGTGAGCACTTGGTCGAAGATCTCGTCGGGAGAGAGGTTGCGCATACGCTTAAGGCGTGCCGTAGCACAAAAAGAGCAGTTCAGCGAGCACCCTACCTGACTGGAGACACAAGCGGTGATACGCGTATCGGTGGGGATGAGCACGGACTCCACATACAGCCCGTCGTGTAGGCGTACGGCATTCTTGATCGTACCGTCCTCACTGCGCTGCATGGTATCCACCTTGATATGGTTGATGACAAAATGCTCCGAAAGCAACTGGCGGGTCTCCTTGGAGAGGTTGGTCATCTGCTCGAAGGAGTGAGCCCCCTTCGTCCAAAGCCACTCATATACTTGGTTAGCACGAAAAGCCTTTTCCCCATGAGAGAGGAAAAAGGCTTGTAGTTCTTCTTTTTTTAAGGCACGAATATCTTTCATAATGGCTGCAAAGGTACAAAATAAAGCTGAAACATTTACTTTTGTTTTCTCGGGTGTAATAGAAAAAGAAGCAGCATCGCCACGCCCCAAAGGAAAAGGGAGAAGTAGGGGTGTCTCCTCAGGTCAAAGGTTTCTCTGCGGGTGTCCCGAATATGTCTCTGGTGGGTTTGCTTCTCTGTGGTTCGCTGTTCATGCTGCTTGAGCTGCTCCTCCAGTGCTTTCTCCCTAAAGTGCAGTTTTAGCACCTTCGCCCCTTGTATGGAAAGGGTCTGCCCTTGTGCCGTCTTCTGCTGGGAGATAACCACCCCTTGCAAGGGATACCCTCGCTTAGGCGAAAGGGACAAGGAGGGCACTCGCTCGGGCGAGAGGAGCAGGGGAGGTGCTGGCAGGGGCGAAGACGAGGCAGCAGGGGCGAGACTATCGGCGGGGACAACCTCCAAGGCGATTTCTTGCGAATGCCACTCCCGCAAGAGACTCTCGCCCCTATACTCGTGATAGGCTTCCACAGAATCACGTTGCTGGAAAAGTTGTGTATGCTCTTGGCTTTTCTTGACACTCCTACAGCTGACAAGGAGTAAAAGAGAGAAAAAGAAAAATTTCATAATAATGTTTAATTTTTAATTTTTAATGATCAATGATTAATTTTTAATCATTGTTCATTGCTCATTGCTCATTAATCATTGTTCATTGCTCATTGCTCATTGATCTTTCGTATAATTCTCCTCAGTTTGCCTTCGTAGTCGGGGTCGGTGGCATAGCCTGCTTGTGCGATGAAGTGAGCAAAGGCGAGAGGGTCTTCACGGTGGAGGAGTGCTTGGCGGTAGCGAGGGTTGCGGGTGAGCAGTCGGGCGTGGTGCAGGAAGCTCTCAGCGGGGGAGTCGTAGCGGCGAAACCAGTCCTTGACCACGTGTAGGTATTTGCCATTGGGCAGCGGGGTGATGCTGAGAATCTCGGGGAAGTCGCCCTTACGAGCGGGCTTAGGGAGTATCTCTTGGGTGCGCAACAGCTGCTTGAGGTGGTCAGGGGTGAGTGCGGTGGCCTTGATACCGAAAAACATATTGCCGGGGGTATGGGCGCCCCAGCCTGTCTCCAGCGCCGCTTGGGCAAGACTAAATAGGGCGGAAATACCCGTAAGTCGTTCGCTATCAAGGGCGTAGGGGATATATTGTTTCTTAAAAACGTAGGGTGATAGTGGCTGCATGTTGGTGTATTTTAGGAAAAGAAGTAAGAGTTTGTTTGTCAATAATATAGTGTATGTTTCCCTGTATCCATGAGGCACGTAGGGCACTGATAACCTCTTGGCAGAGTTCTTTCAGGCGGTAGCGTGGGGATACGTATTGGGCGCCTATCCTCCCCATATATACGTAATGGTCAGGGACATAGAGGAGAATCTGTGCCTGCCCACTGGGAGGGGGTAGCTTCTCACTCGGGGGTTGTCCCTTGGGGCGAAGGTAGCGGTAGGCAAGACACTGGATGACTATATCCTCCTTCTGTGAGTCATTAGGACGGTCATTGCCTAAGTAAATGCCCCCGCTGAGTCCAAGACGCTTCCTCACCTCAGGGGTGGAAAGAAGCTGGTAAAGGTGGGTTTCTATTTCGAAAGTCACGAGAACAATGATTAATGATTAATGAACAATGAATAATGATTAATGAACAATGAATAATGATTAATGAGTAACAATTGAACATTAAAAATTGATCATTGAACATTGAACATTATAAAAAGATTCTATTATGCAGTTGTCCTTGGTCGTATTTCTGTACGATGGAGCAGCTACGGGGGTCGTTGCCTTCGGGGTCGTTGGCAATAAGGATAAGGGAGCCCTCGGGGATGTGTGGGGCATCGCGGGGGAGGTACACCACATAGGCGAAGCGGCGGAAGGAGGCATTGGCGGTCTGTACATGATGGTAGAGGCTATTGGCCAGAGGTACTTCCTGCCCCTTGCTATTGGCCTCCTGCAAGCAGCGACAGGCAAAGGAGCGCGAGAGGGTACTCGCCGTCCATGTGCCATCCGCCCGCTGCTGCGAGAGGGAAGGAGTAAGAAGAAAAAGATAATGAGGGTAAAGCATTTTGAGTGAAGAGTGAAAAGTGAAGAGTGAAGAGTGAAGAGTGAAGAGTGAAAAGTGTAGCCAAGCGAATGAGCTTGGGTATGTGGTGAAGAGTGAAAAGTGAAGAGAGAAGAGTGAAGTTAGCTGTGGGCACTCGCTGGCTACATTCTTCGTTCTTCGTTCTTCGTTCTTCGTTCTTCGTTCTTCACTCCCTCCGTTCTTCACTCTTCATCACCATATCTGTGATTGGTCGTTGAGTTTAGGGGCGTGGGAGGGGAAGAGGATGTTGCGCTCGCCCAGCTCATAGCATAGGGCGGTGTAGTACTCCTTGAGGGCTTCTAAGTTCCAGCTTTGGGAGTAGGCACCTTCGCTTTTTTTCAGGGAGGCGGGTGCCAGTATCAAGGAGAAGAATTGGTAGATGGCTCTGTCGCAGCGGGCTATCTCCACGGGGGCTTGTGGAGATAGCTGCGCTTTGAGCAGAAGCAGCTCGAGGGTTTCCTTCTCTATCCCTAAGGGCGAGAGGGTACGGCTCAGGTATAGAGCATTGGTCATTAGTTCTTGTTCCATGAGGTGCTGTTGGTTTGCATAAGGATGGAGCGAGCGGCGAGGTTCCAGGCAGGGAAGAGGTTGGCGATACCCTCGGTGACCTCGCGCACAGGGGATTCTTCGGAATACTTCTTGATGAGGGTATGCCCGTGGAGCACCTTTAGGGCGTGGGAGGAAGTCATCTTCATGTCGATAGGGGCTTTCCAGTAAGTGTTGCCCAAGACCTTGCTTTCGGAGAAGAGAATCACGTCGTCCTCGAAGGGGTTGCCCGTTCTTGTCTCCCCACTGATGGATTGCAAGGAGATCTCCTGGTCGATGACGATGATCTGCAAACCGCGATAAGTCTCGGCATGCTTGGCAAGGTAGGCATTGACGGTACTCAGGTCAGGAGCATCGGCAAGGGGAGCATTCGCATAGGGAGCACAGCGCTTGCCTATTTCCTCTTGTGAGGCAAACTTGAGGAAGGTATCCACGTTCATAAAGGCATATTTGTAAGAAACCCCGTGGAGCTGTTGCCCTAAGCGCAAGGCCTTGATGAAGTCCTTGGAGAGGGGTTTTCCGGTGGTATTATTGTTGTAAGAGGCCTCTACTCCTATTTTCTGAGCGGCAGGGATTTGGTAATCCAAGTCGTACTGACTTACTACAGAAGCGTTGTTCTCGGTAGTCAGCGAGAAGCGTCCTAAGGAAATCTGTTGGAGTGCCATCCATTCGGCACGAGCAGCGATACCATGCCAGCAGGCCTTGGTGTCATCAGCCCAGAACTCGATAAGGGAGAGCATATCGGGATTGGCGCCACAGGCAGCTACCATTAGGTCGTACTCAGTGAGTTCGTCCTCATTCTTCTCGCGAGCGATGGAGAGCTTAGGGATATCCCCAGAGAGCTTAGAGAGTCCTTTGCGGTTTTTTTTAGGAATAGAAGCGCCACGAGCGATGATATCTCCGGCTACTTTCAGCCCTGCTTGCCCCTGAAGCATACGCCACGAGAGGGTAGAAGCCTCTCGCAAAGGAAAAAGAGTAGGATAATAATATTGTTCGAGATTGTAGGAGCCTACAACCGCTTGCAAATCGGTCTGGTTAAGACCTGTCATAAGTGATGCATTCATTTTTTTTAATAATTAGAGAACAATGATTAATGATTAATGATTAATGATTAATGATTAATGAATAATGAATAATGAATAATGAATAATGAATAATGATTAATGATTAATGAACAATGATTAATGATTAATGAATAATGAACAATGAATAATGAACAATGAATAATGATTGGACATTGACCATTGAAAATTAATCATTGATCATTGAAAATTGACCATTGAAAATTAATCATTGACCATTGATCATTGAAAATTAATCATTGATCATTGAAAATTGATCATTATAAAAAGATAACTCCTTTGAGGGCGTCTTTGATGGTTTTAGGCATAGGGGGCATGAGGGCTTCACTCACTACGCAACTCACCCAAGCGGCACAGAAAAGGTTGTCGCGCATAGGCACCAAGTAGGTGTAGGAGGCCAAAGCCACGGGGGTCACCTTGGGGAGGAGGTCATTGCCCTTGGACTGGAATAGGGGTGTTTCCTTAGGGAGTTCCACTCCTAAAGCCGTCTCGAGAGTCAGGAGGTCATACTCAGGGTTTTGCTTATTGACTGTTTTGATTTTCTGCCCCTTAGTGGTATCCGCAGCGATATAGTCCCCAGGGAGGAAGTGATGTCCCTTGGCAATCTTTATCTCAGTAGCAGAGGCGCTTGTCAGGGTAGTGGAGGTTCGGGCTGTTTTCACGGCAGCATAGCGCCCGAGGGAGTCCTTGCCGATAGGCGTTCCTGCGATCAGTTTAGCACCCCCTAAGACCTCTGTTGTAATGGTTACCCCACCGGAGAGGTCGGCCAGGGTGTGCATAAAAAGACCTGGGGAGGGGTAGGATTCGGTAATGTGTAATTTCATAGGTCGTTGTTGGTAAAAGAGTTATACTTGTTTTCCTTTGAATTGTTGCTGCGCGTTGGCTTGGAGTTGGATAAAAGAGACCACCGCAGGAGAGACATTCTGGCGCGGTGTCTCCTTGGTGTAAAAAGGTGGGTGTTGTAATGCCAAGCTTCTGTTGGCGAGGGTTTGATTTGCTTGTTGTACGTCATTTTTCTTTTGTTGTAGATATTGTTCGAAATCGGTAGGGGTAGCAAAGTGCATTAGGGGGAAGTCGCGGAGACTCTGCATGCGGAAATTGCTATCTTGGCACTGAGCGAGTACCTCCTGAAGACGGTTGTGTTGTAGCTGTTGTTTTTGTTGTGTCTCGAATAGGCTTAGGCGCTGTTCGAAAGCCAGTACAGCCTTGCGTACACTCTCCTCGATGCGCTTGTCCAAGGAGTCCGCAGCACTTGGGGTATCCCCTGCTACAGAGGGAGTTATGCCTGTCGGGGTGGGGGGTGTTGCCGCAAGATAGTCCGCCACTTGCTCTGCGGTGAGCTTATTGACCAAGGCTTGTCCTTGGTGAGCATCAGGCTGTTGGGCAGCCAAGGAAGCAGCTAAGGTTTCCAAGTGAGCGGCATCCATTGCTGAAAATTTCTCTGTCAAGAGCGATAAAAATTCTTCTTTGTTCATGGTTTTAGGATTATGGGGTATTAGGGTTTCGTAGACTAACGCCTAAGACCTGTTTTAAATTCGATGCAAAAGTACAACATTTTTGATGTACAAATCAAGAAGAATCGTTGTGAGAAATGAGAATAGAAGTAGGAGGGGAGAGATCAGTGAAAAGTGAAGAGTGAAAAGTGAGCAGAGGTCAGTGAGCAGGGGTCAGTGAACATTAATCATTGAACATTGATATTGGCATGAGGTTTTTTGCGTGCGTTGTAGGGGCGATTTGCAAATCGCCCTATGCTGTTGCGTGCGTTTTTTCCTCAAATTCGCCCGCATTGCAAATTCACCCATGTTTTCAATTGCCCCCCCATGTGGAAGGGCGAATTACAATTCGCCCCTACGCGTGTGTTATCCGAACGTTGGCGAATATACATGTAAATATGTGTAAATATGCATGTAAGTACACAAAAAAAGGCATTACGGGCATGGTGTGAGTATGTTTGCGCACGTTGTAGGGGCGAATTGAAATTCGCCCACATTTCAAATTCGCCCATGTTTTCAATTGCCCCCATGTGGAAGGGCGAATTACAATTCGCCCCTACGCGTGTGTTTTCTGGACGTTCGCAAATATGCATGTAAATACACAAAAAATATTACGGGCATGGTATGAATATGTTTGTGTGTGTTGTAGGGGCGAATTGCAATTCGCCCACATTTCAATTCGCCCCTACGCGTGTGTTATCCGAACGTTGGCAAATATCATGTAAATATGTGTAAATACGTGTAAATATGCATGTAAATACACAAAAAACATCATGGGCATGGTGTGAGTATGTTTACGTGTGTCGTAGGGGCGATTTGCAAATCGCCCATACAGAGGGCTTTGTTTTCAGACTCTAAAAATCGTTAAAATAAATACAGTTAACAAAATAAAGTCAATAAACAGTGAAAAAATTTTTATATTTTCCCTGTAAATCAGAAAAAATAAATGTAATAAATATGAAAAAGTTGTTTTTTGCAGGGTTGCTTACTGCAATAGTAGGGGGGTAGTGGCGGCGTCACTTCCCTTCCAAGCGATACTCAAGGGGGTATACAGTAGTGCTACAAGTGGATCATAACTATACCCTACAGGCGAGTGCTTCAGGTTACAAGAGCTCCGAGCCTGTCACCTTCCCCGCCAATACCAACGACCCCGAACGTGCAAGACTTTAGGCTGAGTGAGCGGTAAAAAATAAAAGAGAGCGCAAGCTCTCTTTTACCAATTCTAACCACAAAATCTAATATATGAAAAACAATTTATCTTTTTGTTTCTTTGACGGTGCAAAGGTAGTGTGGTTTTCTTCTTTGACCAATAGATTTTTATTATTTTTTTCTATACCACTATTGATTTTTTCTATTTAACTTCCTCTGCTTACCGCTCACCGCTCACTGTCAATGCAGGGCATGGGCGATTTGCAAATCGCCCCTACAGCAGGATACAAAATCCTCGTGCTAATATGTCAATGATTAATGATCAATGATTAATGATCAATGACCTCTGCTTACTGCTCACTGTCAATGCAGGGCATGGGCGATTTGCAAATCGCCCCTACAGCAGGATACAAAACCCTCGCGCTAACATGTCAATGATTAATGACCTCTGCTCACTCTTCACTTTTCACTCTTCGCTCTTCACTCTTCACTCTTCACTCTTCACTCTCCGCTGCTCTCTTATATGTTAAATCTCTTGTTTTCGGCTTCAAAATGTTGTAATTTTGCAACGTTTTTAATGTCGATTAGTAGTCTATTACTCATTACTCATTGATCATTAATCGTTAGTCATTGAACATTGATTATTATGAAGGATTCATTTGTATTTTATCGTGATTGGCTCAACGTAATGGAGCAATTACCCGCTGAGATTCAGCTCGAACTGTACCAAGCAGTAGCCCAGTATGCCCTCAATGGCAAAACGCCTACGCTCTCGCCTATGGCAAAAATCGCCTTCGGGTTTATACAACAAACCCTTGATAGAGATGAAGATAAGTATCATAAAACAGTCGTATCAAGTAAAGTGAGTGGGCGCATGGGAAATCTTAAGAGATGGCATAAAGATCTTTATCAGAAAGTGCTCAAAGGAGCTCTTTCTTTAGAAGATGCTGAGGATATCGCCCAAGCGATGAAAAAATCGCCCCCCGATAAGAAAAATCGCCCCCCGAAAAATTTATCGCTTAATGATAATGATAATGTCAATGATAATGATAATGATAATGATCTTTCTTTTTTAGAAAAAAAGAAACAAAAAAGCGCGAGTGTAAAAAAAAGTGGCATCGAAGAAATTGATTTTCAAGAGCTTTCGGTAGAGACGCTTAAGGAAGAAAAAGAAAAAAATTCCGCGCAAAAAGAAAAAGAAAAATCCTCGGCCAAGGCATTCACCCCTCCCTCTCCTGCAGAAGTGGCAGCCTATTGTAGGGAGCGCGGCAATGATATCTCCCCTGAGAGCTTCTGTAGCTTCTATGCCTCCAAGGGCTGGCGCGTGGGGAATCAGCCTATGAAGGACTGGCGCGCTGCTATACGACACTGGGAAACACGGCGCGCTCATGAGAACAAACAGCAATCTTTCCCCAAAAACAAACAATCTCAACCCTTAGTTATCGATGAAAATGGAAACATCTTGTCCGCAGAGACTAACAACAATACCACACAAGCCAACACTTATGTGGCAGGAAGACAAACCGCAGCTTCTCTTAGCGCAAATCTCCAAGGTTGGTAATGGGCTTTCTCCCGTGGGCTTTGTCGAGAAGCTCAGGGACTTTGCTCCTTTGCGAGAACAGCCCGAGCCGGTAGCCCGTATGGCTATTGGGCTGATTGTCACTCAGCATGCGGCTTTGATAGGTATCAAGGGCACTATTGATGCCATGAACAAGGAGGATATCTCCAACCTTGTCTGTAGCCGCTTTGCTCACTTGGCTTTGGAGGAGCTCCACAAGGCATTCCAGCTCGAGCGCTATGGGGAACTGGGGGAGGCTACTGCGCACTACAACCTGATCAATGCACCCTATATAGCTCAGGTACTCACCAAGTATGTCTCTTGGCTGAGGAAAACACGCCAAAACCATCCTCACCTCTCCCTCGAGAGGACTCCCCGAGAGGAGACTCCCCCTGCACCTCCCTCCCGAGAACGCATAGAAGCACTCGTCCAGCAGATGCAGCAGCAGTACTTGCAAACCGGACAAATGCCCCTGTTCTGCTCTTGGCTCTTTGATGCCATGCGGCAGGTGGGCATGCTCCCTGATTTCTCCCCAGAGGAAAAAAACTCCTACAGGCTCGCTACCAGAAGGAACGACTCGAACTCTGTAAAGAGAACAGACCCAGATACAACCCCTCCGCCTCCCTCTATGAGGAAATCGCCCTGAAAAAAGAAATCGCCTTGAAATACTTTTTTGAACAGAGGGCAGGGGAGAGTGAAGAGTGAAAAGTGAAGAGTGAAAAGTGTAGCCAAGCGAATGAGCTTGGGTATGTGGTGAACAGTGAGCAGAAGTCATTAATCATTGAACATTGATCATTAATCATTGATATTGGCATGAGGGTTTTGCGTTCTATTGTAGGGGCGATTTGCAAATCGCCCATATTGACAGGTGATCATTAATCATTAAAAATTAATCATTAACCATTGAACATTGATCATTAACCATTGATCATTAAAAATTAATCATTAAAAAAAATGCTTTATATTACCATTCCAGAAGAATCGATAGAGGAATCCTATCGAGAAGTTTTTGTACATTTGTATACCACCGTTCAGGCCTTGGGGGGTAGCATCCGCTATAGTTTTGAGAAGGCCAAGAATCCTTTGCAAGAGAGGGAAAGTAACGGGTCTTCTTCGTGTGAGTCAGCGAGTTGTCCCGCAGGGCTGAGCCATGAGCGTCTTGGGCAAATCCTCACGAAGGTCTGCCGGCTGACGGGCTGTTTGGCACAGGAGATATGTTCGACCAGTCGAGTGCCTAAGCACCTGTATGCGCGCCTGTTCTTGGTGCACTTAGCCTGCCAAGAGGGTGCCACCGTCTCCCAGCTCTGCCTGCTGCTGGGGCGCGCTCCATCGACCATCTACCGCCTACGTAAGCAATACGACCAAGAAGCCCTCTATAATCCAGCCTTTAGGAAGATAGTGAAGAGTGAAGAGTTAAGAGTGAAGAGTGAAAAGTGAAAAGTGAAGAGTGAGCAGAAGTCATTAATCATTGAACATTGATATTGGCGTGAGTATGTTTGCGCACATTGTAGGGGCGAATTGCAATTCGCCCATATTGCAAATTACCCACATTTCAAATTCGTCCCCATTCCAAATTTGCCCCCATTTCAAATTCGCCATGTTACAATTCACCCTCATTCCCAATCGCCTCCATGTTACAATTTGCCCCCATTCCAAATTCGCCCATATTGCAAATTACCCTATGCTGTTGTATGTGTTTTTTCCTCAAATCGCCCCTATTTCAAATTCACCCCCATTGCAAATCGCCCATGTTTTCAATTGCCCCCATGTGGAAGGGCGAATTGCAATTCGCCCCTACACGTGTGTTATCAGGACGTTCGCAAACATACGTGTAAATACAAAAAAAAGCATCACGGGCATGGTGTGAGTACGTTTGCGTGCGTCGTAGGGGCGAATTGCAATTCGCCCATATTGCAATTCGCCCCCATTTCAAATTCCCCCATGTTTTCAATTGCCCCCATTCCAAATCTCCCTTGGGATAAAAAACTCGAAAAAAAGTTTTTTATTATAAAAATAAATTTGTATCTTTGCCCCCTTGAAAGAAGTATATGTCTTGTAATACACACAGCTGATTGCACTCAGTCCTTGGGATAGTTCTGTCCTGAAGGCTGTGTCTTTTCGTGTATATTTTATAGCTAATGATTGGTGGCAATACCTACAATGATGAATATTGTATAAAATCTAATCATTGAATTAGGAGTCAGAAAGCCATTGATCATTAATCATTAATCATTAATCATTAACAAAAAGATGCTTACGAACCAATCTTCCAGAATTAATTTTGCTTCAACCAAGCATGTGCCTGACTATCCGGATTTCTTGGATATTCAGGTGAAATCATTCCAAGATTTCTTCCAGATGGAGACCAAGTCGGATGCCAGAAGTGGCGAGGGGCTATATAGCACCTTCAAGGAGAATTTTCCTATCACCGACACCCGCAACCAGTTTGTACTGGAGTTCTTGGACTATTTCATAGACCCTCCTCGCTACTCTGTGGAGGAGTGTATAGAGCGTGGACTTACTTATAGTGTTCCCCTCAAGGCTCGTCTTAAGCTCTTTTGTACTGACCCAGAACATGAGGATTTTGAAACCATTGTACAGGATGTATATTTGGGTACCATCCCATATATGACAGGTAGTGGTACCTTTATCATCAATGGGGCTGAGCGTGTGGTTGTCTCTCAGCTACACCGTTCGCCAGGGGTGTTCTTCGGGCAGTCTTACCATGCCAATGGTACCAAGCTCTATTCGGCTCGTATCATTCCTTTCAAAGGATCTTGGATAGAATTTACCACGGATATCAACAATGTCATGTATGCCTACATCGACCGTAAGAAAAAGTTACCCGTAACGACCCTCTTCCGTGCCATAGGCTTCGAGCGTGACAAGGATATCCTCGAAATATTCGACCTGGCAGAAGAGGTAAAAGTCTCTAAGACAGGTCTTAAGAAATACCTCGGTCGCCGCCTTGCTGCCCGTGTGCTCAACACTTGGCATGAGGACTTCGTGGACGAAGATACAGGCGAAGTGGTATCTATCGAGCGTAATGAGATCATCCTTGACCGTGATACCATCCTCGAAAAAGAACATATCGACCAGATTGTAGAATCCAATGCCAAGACCATCCTCCTTCATAAGGAAGATGAGCGCAGTGTGGACTACAACATCATTCATAACACCCTCCAGAAAGACCCTACTAACTCCGAGAAGGAGGCTGTAGAGCACATCTATCGTCAGTTGCGCAACGCAGAACCACCCGATGAGGAAACTGCTCGCGACATCATCGATAAGCTCTTCTTCTCTGACCAACGCTACAACTTGGGCGATGTAGGGCGCTATCGTATGAATAAAAAATTAGGGCTCGATATCCCTATGGAAAAACAGGTACTTACCAAGGAAGATATCATCACCATTGTTAAGTATCTCATCGAGCTTATCAACTCCAAAGCGGAGGTTGATGATATCGACCACCTTTCCAACCGTCGTGTGCGCACCGTAGGCGAACAGCTCGCCGCTCAGTTCGGCGTAGGGCTTGCCCGTATGGCACGTACCATTCGTGAGCGTATGAATGTACGTGACAATGAGGTCTTTACACCACTGGACTTGATCAATGCCAAGACCCTTTCTTCGGTGATCAACTCTTTCTTCGGTACCAGCCAGCTCTCCCAGTTCATGGATCAGACCAACCCGCTAGCCGAAATCACCCACAAGCGCCGTCTCTCTGCCCTCGGTCCTGGAGGTCTCTCCCGCGAACGTGCAGGCTTTGAGGTGCGTGACGTACACTATACTCACTACGGACGCCTTTGTCCTATCGAAACCCCTGAAGGGCCAAACATCGGTCTTATCTCCTCTTTGGCCGTATATGCCAAGGTGAACAACATGGGATTCATAGAGACTCCTTACCGCAAGGTAGAAAATGGAAAAATAAAACTCGACGAACTCATCTATATGAGTGCTGAGGAGGAAGAAGGTCTTAAGATTCCTCAAGCCAATATCCAAGTGGACGACCAAGGAAATATCCTCGACGAACGCTTGGTAGTGAAAGAAGATGGGGACTTCCCTGTCATCTCTCGCGAAGAAGTGGACTACATAGATGTGGCGCCTAACCAGATCGCCTCCATCTCCGCTTCCCTTATTCCTTTCTTGGAGCACGACGACGCGAACCGTGCGCTCATGGGATCCAACATGATGCGCCAGGCGGTACCACTCTTGCGCCCTGAAGCCCCTATCGTGGGTACAGGTCTCGAAAAACGTGTAGTTACCGACTCCCGCGTACTTATCAATGCCGAAAGAGAAGGTACCGTAACCTATGTGGATGCCGACAAAATTGTTATCAAGTACGACCGCACCGAAGACGAAATCCTTGTTTCCTTCGATAGTGAACTGACTACCTATGACCTTATTAAGTTCCGCCGTACCAACCAAGGTACTTGTATCAACCTAAAACCTATCGTGCGCAAGGGTGACCGCGTGCACAAGGGGCAAGTACTCTGCCAAGGATATGCTACCGAACAGGGTGAACTCGCCTTAGGTCGCAATATGAAGGTCGCCTTCATGCCTTGGAAAGGATACAACTTCGAGGATGCGATTGTGATCTCCGAACGTGTAATCCGTGAGGATATCTTCACCTCTATCCATATCGACGAGTATACCCTCGATGTACGTGATACTAAGCTCGGGGTAGAGGAACTCACCAACGATATCCCTAACGTATCCGAGGATGCTACCAAAGACCTCGATGAAAACGGTATCGTACGCATCGGAGCTAATATCAAACCTGGGGATATCCTTATCGGTAAGGTGACTCCTAAGGGAGAAAGTGATCCTACTCCTGAGGAAAAACTCCTTAGAGCGATCTTCGGTGACAAAGCTGGCGACGTGAAGGATGCCTCTCTGAAGGCTTCTCCATCCCTCGAAGGAGTGGTTATCGGTAAAAAGCTCTTCTCCCGTGCGGTGAAAACCAAACAAAAACGTGCCAAAGAAAAAGACGAAATGGCAGCCCTCGATGCAGCGTTCAACGCTAAAGCAGAGGCGCTTAAGGATGTCCTCCTCGAAAAACTCTTCTCTTTGGTCAATGGAAAAACCTCTCAAGGGGTATTCAATGATTTAGGAGAAGAAATGATTCCTAAGGGTAGAAAACATACCCAAAGAGGTCTCAAAGAAATAGAAGACTATACACACTTGCTCTCTGGTGGTTGGACTACCGATGAGCATACCAACGAGCTAATCAACGACTTGATTCACAATTACAAAATCAAGCTGAACGACCTTCAGGGTATGCTCCGCCGCGACAAGTTCACCCTTACCGTGGGGGATGAGCTACCTGCTGGTATCATGAAGCTCGCCAAGATATACATCGCTAAGAAGCGTAAGCTCAAAGTAGGGGACAAGATGGCCGGTCGCCACGGTAACAAGGGTATCGTAGCCCGTATCGTACGTGATGAGGATATGCCTTTCCTTGAGGACGGAACTCCTGTGGATATCGTACTCAACCCGCTTGGGGTACCTTCTCGTATGAATATCGGTCAGATATACGAAACCGTACTCGGATGGGCAGGACAGAAACTCGGCAAGAAGTTTGCTACCCCTATCTTCGACGGAGCTTCCCTCGAGCAGATTACCGAATATACCAATGAGGCAGGGGTACCTGCTTTCGGACATACTTACCTCTATGACGGAGGTACCGGAGAGCGCTTCGACCAGAAGGCTACCGTAGGGGTGATCTACATGATCAAGCTCGGTCACATGATCGACGATAAGATGCACGCCCGTTCTATCGGTCCTTACTCTCTTATCACCCAGCAACCTCTTGGTGGTAAGGCACAGTTCGGAGGTCAGCGTTTCGGGGAAATGGAGGTATGGGCTCTCGAGGCTTATGGCGCTTCCAGCACCCTTCGCGAGATCCTTACCGTTAAGTCCGACGACGTTATCGGCCGTGCTCGTACCTACGAGGCTATCGTACATGGCGATACCATGCCTGAACCAGGATTGCCTGAGTCCTTCAACGTACTCATGCACGAACTCAAAGGATTGGGCTTGGATATCCGCTTAGAAGACTAAAGAATGATCAATGGTCAATGATCAATGATCAATATAAAAGTGAAGAGTGAAGAGTTACCATTGAGAGTAATTCTTCACTCTTTTTTCTTAATAAAAAATAAGGAATAGTAGAGACGCAATTTATTGCGTCTTAATTTATTGATTCTTAATAAATTAAATTACACGAAAGTTTTTTATCCTTGATTTACCTCTTTGATTGAAGACTAATATCATTAATTCATTATGAAAAGGTTTTTATTTTCAGCAGTTTGTATATTTTCCTTGCTCCCTCCTTCGCTGGCGCGAGCTTGCAGTCCTTTGCTGCTCACTGATTCCTCTCCGCTACAGGAGAGTGTATATCCTTTGGATAGCTTGCAGCGCGATACCATAGCTGCAATAGCGCCTACTGATCCAGTAGTGGCAAAGCCGTATGTAAACCCGTGGTCATTGGCTATTCCTGCGGTGCTCATCGCTCGTGGTGCCTTTTCTATCGATTCCCATTTTGACCACAAATTGCAGCGCTATGTCGTGGAGAATGTAAAGGGCAAGGTACGTGCCGATGATTATGTACAATACCTACCCATAGCCAGTGTTTTTGCATTCCCCAATTTGGGCTTGCCTCCAGCCCACTCTCTCAAGGAACGCTTGGTCATAGGGGCTACTGCCTATGCCCTTACCGCCATATTTGTCAATGCAACCAAGTATACCGTACGCCATCATCGTCCTGATACAAGTACTCACAACTCCTTTCCTTCAGGGCATACCGCCACTGTCTTCACCGGAGTGGAGATACTCTATCAGGAGTACAAGCACTACGACCCATGGATAGGCATAGGCGGCTACGCAGTGGCGGCAGGAGTGGGGCTCTTGCGTATCCATAACAACCGCCATTGGGCTTCCGATGTCGTAGCAGGAGCGGGGATAGGCATTCTCTCGGCTAAGCTCTCTTACCTGCTTTTCCCGTATACATCCCGTATTTTAGGAAAAAGAAAACAACCCCTCCCCATAGAAAAGGCCATACCAGAGACCTCGTCCTCCCTCTCGGTGCTCCCCATCTGGGAACCTACACATAACACCTTTGGCGCCGCCCTGACCCTGCAATTTTAAGGGAGCGAAGGAGACAAATTGCGGTGTGGGTGAATTGTAATGTGGATGAATTTCATCACATACTCCGCTGCGCCAGCTCGCGGACTTTGCCCCTACGACACACGCAAACGCCCTCATACCATGCCCATAACGTCTTTTTTTGTGTATTTACATGATTTATATGTATATTTGCCAATGTCCTGATAACACACGTGTAGGGGCGAATTGCAATTCGCCCTCTCCTGTATATGGACAATTCACTCTCCAAACCACCGAAAAGATATTAAAAAACAAAGAGTGAAGAACTACCCATAGTAATTCTTCACTCAGAGTTGTATAGTTTTTTGATTTCTAAATCTCAAGAATGGCAGAGATTTCATCACTGTAGAAATTCCAATTTGGAGCTCCTTTGTACTTTTGTACACTTGAGGAGGGTACAAGGATGTTTCTTCTTATTGATGAACCATTATTGAGAGCATTTGGATCTACTAAAGTAGGTACTTCAATTGCTTTTACAATAAGAGTAGACAAGCGAAAACAAGCAAAAAAAGCCACTTTATCTATTTTCTTGATAGTGGATGGTAAGATTACTTTTTCTACATTCTCACAACCAGCAAAGGCTCTTTCTCCTATTTCGGTAAGGGTGGTGTTGTCTAAGTTGATCTGAGTAAGAGCTACACAACCTCGAAAGGCTCTTTCTCCTATTTTTTCAGTCTTACCGAATTGTACTTCTTTTAGATTCACACAGCCAGAAAAAGAGGAAGCAGGTATTTCTTTGGTGTTAGGCAACTTTACGGAAACTAATTGAGTATCTTCAAACACAGCTTGTCCAAAAGTAACAGAGGACGAAGTATTAAAAGTAATCGTATGAAGTCTTGAATTGATAAAGGCATAATCTCCTATCTCTTTCAGGTTATTAGGGAGTGTAATGTTTTCTACCTTACTATCTCTAAAAGCATTTGCAGCTATTGTATTTACTTTTTGAAGTTTGCTATCTGCTTGCATATCAAGAGAAGTAGTGTTAGTATCTTCCCATTTCAGAAGTGTAAGTCCATCCTCACTAAGTTTGTAATAACTTGCAGGAATTCCGTTTTCTTTTGGGTCATCGCTACTTTTGCTACAACCAATAAAAGCAGCCACTATTAAGGCTAAGGATAGAATTTTTTTCATTATAATATGATTTAATTTGTTTCTCTGGGGCAAAAATACAAAATAATTACCAAATAACAAAAGATATTTAAAAAAAGTGAAGAATTACCTTTATTGCAATTCTTCACTCTTCCTTATTCATTGAACATTGAACATTGAACATTATTCATTGAACATTGATCATTATTCATTAATCATTGTTCCGAGTTTTCCTTGTGCTTTCAGCAGCTCTATTTCGGCGAGCTTATAGGAAAGTAGAGCGTTGGTATAGCTATTTTTAGCATCGGATAGGGCTCTTTCGCTTTCCAAAAGGTCGTTAAGGGAGGCGAGGCCTTCGTGATAGTTATTTTGGGTATTTTGGAGTACCTCGTTGGCCAATTTCACATTTTCTTCCTGTGTCTGTATGGTCAGTAGGTTGTTAGCCAGCTTTGTCTGGGCACTCTCCTGTGCTAAGTCTAGGGCAAGGCGCGTATCCTTCAGGGTCGCTTCGAGGGCTTCCTCTTCCATCTTAGCTTGTTCTATCTTGGCACGGGTACCGAAGCCAGAGAAGATAGGTATTTTTAGTCCTAAGGAAATGGCTGAGTAGTCAGACCAATACACTTTATCAGCCTTCCCGTAGAAGATAGGGGTCTTAGGTCCCATCCCTAAGTAGCCATAGGTAGCTTGTAGGGCGAGAGACGGGTAGAGTCCTCCACGTTGTGCCTTAGTACTGAGGCTAAGGAGCTCTTTTTGCTTCTCGAGGACTTTTATCTCGGTACGCTCTGAGGCATTTCCTTTTTCGAAAACCAAGGAATAATCAGCTTTGAAGGCTTCTTTAGGCAAGGAGATAGGCTCATCCATAGGCATACCTATCATGTATTTCAGGGCGAGGGTAGCCACTTGTAAGCCACTCTTGGCTTGTTGCTCAGCGGAGCGTAGGTTGTTCAGGGCTACAGTTACGCGGTCAAGGTCTATTTTTTTGGCCAACCCCGCTTTGTAGGAACCTTCGACTATCTTAGCCGTTTTCTCGGTAAGTTCGAGGTTTACACGCACATTTTCAAGGGCTTGTTCTCCTTGGTATACTTGCCAATAGGCTTGAGCTACTTTTTCGATAATATCGTTTTGGGTGAGCTGCTCATTGAGCTGATAGAATTCACGGGTGGTACGAGCCGCTTTCAGGCCGATAAATACCGCTTGGTTGAAGATCACCTGAGTGAGCTTCACCTCTGCCGAGGACGCCCATTCCTGCCCCATTTCGAGCTTCTTGGGCTCATTGGATACAGGCATTCCAGGGATAGCAAAGGCGCTCCCATCTATATAAGTAGCCTGTAGCTTAGGGTTATAGACGAGCCCCGCAGAGCCCGCGATAGTAGGCAAGGCATTGGCACGAGCCTCTTTGATCTTGTATTCACTCTTGCGGACTTCTATTTGAGCCTTTTGAGCATTGGCCTTGTGCTGGAGAGCATAGCCAATAGCTTGGGAGAGGGTGAGTTCTCTGCCTACCTCCTGCGCCCATAGGGAACTTGTCCCCACGCAGATACTTAGTATGGTAATAAAAATATGTTTCACTTCTACTAATTTATTTTTTAGATAATAAAGGGTTTTAGAATCATTAATCGTTAATCATTAATCATTAATCATTAATCATTGATCATTAATCATTGACAAGACTCTTTCCAGTTCTTTCATTCCTTTTTCATTGACAATGATTCTAAAGAAATACTCCATCATGGTATAGATAGTCTCCCAGAAGGGGAAATCTCTTTCGTCGAAAGCCTCTTCGAAGGAGCGCAATCGCTGTACTTGGGTGTAGAACTGCTTATAGAACTTGATATTGATATCCTTGCGAAAAAGCCCCTCCTTCCAACCTCTTTCGAAGAGCATGTCTATAAAGAGAGCATCCGCCTGAGCAAATTCCTTATCCATGCGCTTGTAAGTATCTGGAAAATAGCGCTTAAGTTCCCATAAGGGGCGAGCACTCTTCATATTGAAGAGATGTTCCACTTCCTTTTGTCCTAAAAAGACATTTTCTATAACACTTTTGTCTTCCTTAGAAAAAAAATGTTTCTGTTCTACAGCAAGACATCTCCAAAGCATAATCCAAACAAGCATCTACTAAAATCTGTTTCGAGGCAAATTGCTCGTAAAGGGTTTTCTTAGAAATTCCTAAGTTATGCGCTAAATCATCCATTGTAAAGGTCTTAAACCCATACTGTAAAAAATATCCTAAAGCACGAGGTACTATATCCATTATCTCAGTCGTTAGTCGTCGGTTGTCAGTGGTCAGTGAACAGTTGTCAGTGGTCAGTGAACAGTTGTCAGTGGTCAGTTGTCAGTTGTCAGTGATCAGTTACTCACTCTTCACCACATACCCAAGTTTATTCGCTTGGCTACACTCTTCACTTTTCACTCTTCGTTCTTCACTCAAAACACTCTTCACTCAAAACACTCTTCACTTTTTCGGGTGCAAAGGTAATACAAAAAACTAAATAAACAAAAAAAGTTTCCAAAATTTTTTCGGAGGAAAGAATGGTTGTGGAGAAGGTGGTTAAATAATTGATATATTGTTTTGTATAATTATAGAGGCTCTGTTGGAGAGGAGGCTTTCTATTGGGGATAAAAAAGAAAGAAGCTTTACAAAAGCTTCTTTTTTATTATATGTGTGTTGTGTGATTTCTTTCATGAGTTACTCTCGAAAGACCATTACTCATTGAGTACTGTTTCTCTTTCGGCGGGGTTATAGCCCCATGGGGAAGAGGTATTTTCCATTTGGGTCATCATTTTGTTCAGTGAGGCGGGGGCGGCAGATTGTTCCATGACGATATAGCGGCGCATCTCCACAATGATCGACAGGGGACTGATCTCCATAGGACAAGCCTCTACACAAGCGGCACAAGTGGTGCATGCCCAGAGCTCTTCTGGGGTGATGTAGTCGCCCAAGAGCGCTTTCTGGTCAGGGACAAAAGTACCCTTGTTCTGTAGTATATTAGCGCTTACCTCTTGTGCTCTGCGGCGGGTGTCCATCATAATTTTACGAGGGGAAAGGAGCTTGCCCGTTTGGTTGGCAGGACACTCATCGGTGCAGCGTCCGCATTCGGTACAAGCATAGGCAGCAAGGAGCTGCACACGACTTAGGTGCATGATGTCTGAAGCACCAAAGGTAGGCGTAGTCTCCTCGGTATCGCCCGTATCCTCTATCGTACCGAGCATCAGTTGTACCTCCCGTGTGACCGTAGCGAGGTTGTCCATAGCGCCTTTGGGTTTTATAGGCGCAAAGTAGGTATAAGGGAACGCCAAGAGGATATGTAGGTGCTTGGAATAGTATAGATAGTTCAAAAAAGCTAAAATCCCGAGAATGTGTCCCCACCATGCCCCGCGTTCTATGAGAATCAGGGTAGGGGAGGAGAGAGAAGCAAAAAGCGGAGAAAGCCACTGGCTTATCGGGAAGGCACCCGCCTGCACATAGGGGGTGACACCTCGCTCCTGCAAGAGTAGGTCACAGGCGTTCATCACCAAGAAAAGGGTCATCATCACCGCCTCGGCATAGAGGATGATATTGGCATCACGACGAGGTCGCCCCTGAAGTTCTTTCTTCTGAAAACGTGTGATTTTCAGTATGTTGCGGCGTACATAGAAAACGGTTACCCCTATGAGAACCAGCAGTGCCAAGACCTCGAAACTGCCGATAAGCAGGTTGTAAAACCCTCCTAAGAAGTGTAGCACCCTATGAGTACCAAAGAGTCCATCAATAAGGATTTCCAGTACTTCTATATTGATAATGATAAAGCCTATATATACGAATAGGTGGAGGATTCCCGCCACAGGGCGTACCCCCATTTTTCCTTGTCCTAAAGCCAAGCGGAGCATACGTAAGAGCCTTACCTTAGGGTGGTCAGTAGTATCCTGAGCTACCCCCAAGTGTATTGCCCTGCGAAGTCTCAGCATATTCCTTACAAAAAAGCCTATGCCCGCTGCTAATATAAGTATAAACAATAGTATAGCCACTATGAGTTCTTTAGGAATTTAGGATGTAAAGGTTCTAGTCTCTGATTACTGTTCACTGATTACTGATCACTGCTCACTGATTCTCTGACGACTGCTCACTGATTCTCTCCGAGATAGGCGTTTCTACCTTAGTGGGGGTCTCATACTCTTTGTTTTTCTTTCCAAAGATAGAGATGTGTACATAGCGCTTGGGGTTCAGGCGGATATCCTCCATTAGGAGTCCCAGTTCGGAGGTAGCTGTCTGTAGGTTGTTGTATAGCTTAGGGTCGGTCAGTAGTTTGCTTACAGTACCACCGCCTTTTTGTACTTCCTTGAGTAGGCCATCTACCTGAGTAAGGGTACTTTCCACATGTGCCATGAGCTTGCCTACTTGGAGCTTGGAGAGCGAGTCACTCAGTTGTACGAAGTTGCCTGAGAGGGTCTCTACATTGTGCAAGGACTTGTGCAGAGGCGCTTGAGCGGACGCCAATAGGTTATTGAGGCTCACTGAAGCACGGCTCATCTGTTGTAGGGTCACGTTCAGGTTGGCCAAGCTCTCCTTGATATCCTGTTGTGCTTTGGCATCGAGGGTACGGGAGAAGGTGGTCATGAGCGAGTCGGTGGAGGAGAGTACCTTGTTGAGGTTTTTGGCGGTAGGCTCTAAGTTAGCTCCGATAGCATCCATCAAGCTCGCTTGGATATGCGAGGGTAGGGTATCCCCAGGCTGTGCCTGTGGAGCGCCATCGAGAGCAGGGAGTATCTGTAGCCCCGTGTTGCCAAGCAGACTGCTGTAGATCTCCGCTTGGCTGTTCTTGGAGAAGGTAAAGTCCTTCTTACAGGAAAAGCTTACGATGATCTTGGCGGTAGCAGGGTCTATCTGAATCTTCTTCACAGCCCCTACGGTAACCCCATTTACAGTGACATTCGTCCCTGTCTGCAAGCCCCCAGAGTGGGTGAATACAGCATGATAGTTCTTGTCCGAGCTGAACAAAGGCGTGGACTTCAGGAAGTTATATCCAAAAATAAAACTCCCTACTCCTAAGAGTATGATAATTGCGGTTTTAGCTTCTTTCGATATTTTCACGGCGATATATTAAATTATTTGGGGGCAAAGATACAATTTTTAATGATTAATTGTTAATTTTCAATTGTTAATTATTAATCATTGATCATTGATCATTAATCATTGATCATTAATCATTGATCATTGAAATCTACACATTGAATCTAAAGTGCATGATATCGCCATCCTTCACTACATACTCTTTTCCTTCTACACGCATCTTGCCGGCTTCTTTCACTTTGCTTTCGCTACCATAGGAGATAAAATCCTCGTAGGCAATCACTTCTGCACGGATGAATCCGCGTTCGAAGTCGGAGTGTATCACCCCTGCTGCCTGCGGAGCGGTCGCTCCTACCGGAATAGTCCAAGCACGTACCTCCTTCACCCCTGCGGTAAAGTAAGTTTGTAGGTTGAGTAGTCTATAAGCGGCACGAATGAGCACAGAAGCCCCTGGTTCTCCCAGTCCCATATCCTGTAGGAATAGCTGGCGCTCTTCATAGGTCTCCAATTCAGCTATATCGGCTTCGGTAGCTACCGCCAGTACAATTACTTGTGCATTTTCATTCTTAACCGCCTCACGTACTGCCTCTACATATTTGTTGCCTGTGGCAGCGGAAGCCTCGTCTACATTACATACATATAGGATAGGTTTGGCCGTCAGTAGCTGATAGCTTTGGCTGAGCTCTTGCTCTTCCTCACTTAGCTCGACCGCACGTGCAGAAATCCCCTTGAGCAAGGCCTCGCGATAACGCCCCAAGAGGGCAAGCTCCTTTTGTGCTACCTTGTCTCCGGCCTTGGCGGCGCGGGTTACCTTCTCCAAGCGCTTCTCTACCGTCTCTAAGTCCTTGAGCTGTAGTTCTATATCTATAGTTTCTTTGTCGCGAATAGGATCTACCGAGCCTTCTACGTGTACGATATTGTCATTATCAAAACAGCGTAATACATGTATGATGGCGTGGCATTCGCGTATATTTCCTAAGAATTGGTTGCCTAAGCCTTCCCCCTTGCTTGCGCCTTTGACAAGTCCTGCGATATCCACGATTTCGACCGTAGCGGGTTGTACACGTTCGGGATGCACCAGCTCCTCGAGCTTCTCTAAGCGTGCATCAGGGACATTCACCACCCCCAAGTTCGGCTCGATAGTACAAAAAGGAAAGTTTGCACTCTGTGCCTTAGCGTTTGACAAACAATTGAATAAAGTGGATTTCCCTACATTGGGGAGCCCTACAATACCTGCTTTCATTCTGTTGATGTTTTTAGAGGGCAAAGATACAAAATAATTATCAATGGTTAATGATTAATTTTTAATGTTCAATGATTAATGTTCAATGATTAATGATTAATCGTTGCTCTCTGTTTCCGTAGTAAGACGCAATGAATTGCGTCTTACTCTTGATTGGCATTTCCAATAATTTTTAAGATAGAAGCTGTTTAAACTTTTTAGAGAAGTAAAAGTTCCCAAAAATTAGTAATTTTGTGTTTGAGAAAAAAGAACACCAAAATTCAGGAACTTTGTGCAAAGATCCAATAATTTATTGGATTATTCTCTTTTTAAGTCTAGGGAAAAGAGGATTTAAAAGTAATTTTGATTTGGCTTCAATAATGGAGAACAACCAGATGTTTATTTTGATAAAGAATTGTACAAAAATAGGTTTAAAATTGAACAAGCAAATGGTTGGCTTGACGGATATAAAGGTTTGATAATGAGATACGAGTATCTTGATGTAACTTGGATTGGAATGCTTTTATTAGGGTTTATCTCCAAGTTCCTCAAAAAAAATTAAACACGTTTAATATAATCTTGAAACATTGGGTAAAAATTTTCTTCAAAAAATTTTCTTTCTTCTACGGTTAAGGACGTTGAAATTTCTTCGTTAATATAATTGTAAATATTGTAATAAGCAGCAGTTTTCTCTTTCCATCCCCTTTTAAGTGAAGGGGCATAAAAAACTTCTATAACACTCTGTTTCTTGATTTTATCCCTTAATGCTGCTAATGAAAAAAGGTCGACTTGTTGTTCGCTTATCAAAAGCTGGTTGTCATTATCTTTTATGATTTCACCCATATCGTTTTTGATTGTTTTTTCGTCTGTGAGCAAAGCGTTTGGCAAAGAATGATTGATGTAATCAATTATTGAAGCATCAGCATATTTATAGGCGTTTTTAATGAAAAAATGAGGTTTATATAAGAAAAGTTGGTATAAATATACATTGTAATCTTCTAAATAATATCCTAATGAATCATCTTTAAAAATATGATTCAAAATATCATATAAAATAGCTTCATCTTTCTGTTCAATGCGAACTAACAATAGTTTTATGAAAAAAACTTGAGCATATTCTTCTTTTTCAAATTCTTGTTCTTTTAAAAATTTGAAAAACTCCAAGCGAAAATCCTTTTTTTGAAAATCATCTAATTTTAAATCTTCAATATAGGAGCCTTTGTATTTGTATTGTTTTAATTCAATGTTCTTTATGAATGATTCTGAAGTATTTACCCCTTCAATAAGAGTTGCCTCACTCATACTATTCTTTGGGTTATTATCGCCTTTTCCCATTGCACATTTTAAAGCAAGTGATAAAATGATGAAAATAGATATTTTGTAAATCATATACTTAATTTTTTATGAAGAAGCTGTTTAATAAAGTAAAAGTTCCTGAAAATTAGTAAATTTGTGTTTGAGGAAAAAGAACACCAAAATTCAGGAACTTTGTGCAAAGATACAATAAATCATTGGATTATTCTCTTTTTAAGGATAGGAAAATTTAGCTTCAATAATGGAGCGCAACCAGATGTTTATTTTGATGAAGAATTGTACAAAATAGGTTTAAGATTGAACAAGCAAATGGTTGGCTTGACGGATATAAAGGTTTGATAATGAGATATGAGTATCTTGATGTAACTTGGATTGGAATGCTCTTATTAGGGTTTATCTCCAAGTTCCTCAAAAAAGTTTAAACACGTTTAAAAAGATAATCAAAATGGTTTTTGAGAGAAACTCTCATTTACCTTAATTATCAACAAAAAAAAAATAAAATATACTTACTTTAGTCTATCAATTCTCTCTTTTAGTTCCTGTGATATTCTTTTCTCATCTTTAATGTCTAAATGAAATCCGTGATAAACATTCTTAGATTCTTTTTTAAATTCTATGTATCTTTTTTTATTAGTATCATAAAAATAAAGTGTCTTGTTTTCTCTATCATCAGTATTAATTGCTCTTAACAATAATTTTTCAGCTTCGTCTCTCCCACATAATAACAACGAGACCTTATTACCTTTATTAGATGAGTGTGCACCTTTTCCATATTCACCGTGCTTTGGATTTAAGTTAAAAACTCTTTGAGGTTTTCTATTTTCTGAGAACCAATCAAGTACTTGTTTAAAATTTGCATCTCGTACTTCTATATCAAAGGTAAGACTATTACAACTAATAGAGACACTTCCATCAGAGCATCTAAAAGCATACTGATTAATTAGTAAGAATGTTTTCTTTGCAGAGTCATAAATACTTTTACGTTTAGCCAATTCGCAGAGTGTATCATTTTTTATAGCACTCTCATAATAGGTAAACATATCCTCCTCATCTTGTGTAATTTCATCACGCCAA
>NZ_ACLQ01000017.1 GCF_000174755.1 Capnocytophaga gingivalis ATCC 33624 | reverse complement strand
GAACGCTCTACAATTCTTTTCATTAATTTGTTAACGTTCAGTAAACTCGTAAGAGGCTTTGTCCCTTAAATAATTCCATAATACATTAATTTTCAGAGTGCAAATATATTAAATTATTTTGATACCTCAATTTATTTTTTGTAAGCCCTGACCATCTCTCTTTTTCCCATGGCACCAGGGAGTTTTTCTACTTGGAATCCCACCTCTTGCATGGCTCTTCGGGCACTTCCCTTGGAGGCATAGGTGACCAAGATTCCTCCTTCTCTGAGGGCTTGATACATTTTCTCAAAGAGAGGCATTGTCCATAGTTCGGGCTGTACACGAGCTCCAAAAGCATCGAAATAAATAAGGTCAAACTGCTCCTTGTCATCGATGTCCTGAAAGAATTGTTGTCGTTTCTTCAGAGAAAAGGAATCACTGAGCTTTTGGAATGTTCCCCAAGGAGATTGGTGTATCTTATAAAAAATATCCATTTTGTCGGGTACTTGTAGCCTCTCTACATAGTTGAGTTTTTGTACCTCTTCCTCCAAGAGAGGGTAGGCTTCGACTCCTTCATAAAAGAGAGTTTGTCCTAAGCGCTCATGCTCTAAGAAAGTGATAAAAGCATTGAGCCCAGTTCCTAATCCTATTTCTAAAAGGTGTATTTCCTTTCCCTCAAATAGAGCTAAGCCATTGTGGATGAATACATGATAGGCTTCGGTGATGGCTCCATGAGTGGAATGATAGTGTTCGTCCCATCCTTCTATCTCCAAGGTAGAGGAACCATCTTGGGTGAGTATGACTTTTCGGTTCATGTGTTTGCTAAGAGTTTTTCAAGGGCTGTTAGGTAATTTTTTATAGGCATATTAGCATGGATACGCATATAGAGGACACCTACCTTGCTGAGGATCTGTTCCTTGTGTATATCCTCTAAGTATCCCATTTCATTCTGATAGATTTCCTTGCTAAGACACTCTATAGCAATGGGTTGCCCCTTGTCTCTTTCTATAAAAACATCTATGGTATATCCTCCAAAAGGTTTGTCCTTGCTTAGGGAGAGGGAAGGGAATTTTTCTTGTAAATACAAGAATACTTCCTCTTTGAATAGGAGTTGCCCCAAGGAGGTCTTCTCTTTTTCTATATTCCCATATAGGGATAGGGAGTATAATATTTTCTGTCGCTCGGACTCATTGTTCTCACTAACGGCTTTGCAGTACGCCAAGTAAGCATATAGGACAGCACGGCGGTTATTGGACTGTTCTTGGGCTAAGGCTTCGGCATAGTTCATGAAAAACTCTTGAGGGATGGAGTTGCACACATATATTTTCTCCTTTGCACGTGTGATGATTACATTGAGGAGTTTGTACCCTTTTTGATGGTTCAGAGGGCCGAAACTCTGTATGAACTTGCCATCTTTCTTCTTACCATAGGTTACCGAGAGAAGGATAATATCACGCTCATCCCCCTGTATATTCTCTAAGTTTTTGATAAAGAGTCCAGCTTCTTCCAAGAGGCTTAGCTTTTGAGCAAAGGCTTCTTCGCGAGGGTCATTGCGCAAGGAAAGGAGTCGCTTTCTGATAAAGTTGCGCTGGGTGATATTGAAGGTGGCAACTCCTACAGAAGGATAGGTACCATCGGGTTTTTCAGGGATATTTCGCAGAATATCAATGATTTTTTCAGCTTCCTGCTCATTGATATGTTCGTGGAAAGTACCGCCTACTTGGTAGAACTCAATAGGTGTGTATTGGGCTAAGGAGGGCATGGGGCGCAATTTCCCTCTGTAGAAAGCTACATTGGAGAAATCAATGAGGAAGGGGTGTCGGGAACGATAGTGAAAGTTTAGATAATGCTTATCATACTTATATTCTTGGGCAAAATCGAGCAAAGACTCCACCGAGAGTAGGGAGTTCTTGACCAAGAGGTCATCATCGTCTTCCATATCGTCCTCATCTTCGTAGTTGCCCTCGAAGATTTTACTGAAATAATTGCTTGGAGGCATCTGATGTTCATCGCCTGCTATGATTACAGTCTTTCCCTTGAGGATAGCCGGTAGGTTGTCCTCCAATTTTAGCTGACTGGCTTCATCAAAGACAACATAATCAAAGTAAAAATAGGTTCCTTGGAAAAGGTTGCAACAGGTATCGGGAGTGGTGAGGATAATAGGGAAAAAACAGGTGAGTAGGTCTATATCTTTTTGGGCTATTTGCCTAAGAGGAAGCCGGTTGTGCTTTTCACTCTTGCGCTTGTTGTATAGATTGGCTACGCTGAGATCTTTGTGCAAGGTCTCAAAATTCTTGACCGCAAGCCGCTGGGCACTGTCCCAATATCTTTGGATTATCTCCGTCTGAGAAAGCGCGAAACCTCTCAATTTCTTCCTTAATTCGTCGTAAGTGCTTGGGTGAAAAACGGGGTTTTCTCCTGATTTCTTGAGTAAAAAAGCCTTGTAGTAAGCATGTAGGAAAGAAGCCTCCCAATGGTTGGCCTTGGCGCTCTCAAGCAGCCCTATACATTTTTTGTGTAAGTCACTTAGAGGCTCATAGAAAGAAAACCACTCATAACCTATCATGAAAGGATTGTTCTTGTCTTCTTGGTACTGAGCATGCTGGGTAAGGAGCGCTATGATCCTATCTCGAAATTCGAAAAAGGTCGTTCCTACATCGGTAAAGGAGGTATAATGCTCTTTTTTTATCTGTTCCTTTAGTGCATGAATCGCACTAAGAAGCCTTTCAAAGGTAGGGTTGGTGTATTTTTTCTCAAAAAAGTTCAATACATCCAATGCTTCGAAAGCTTGGGAGACATTTGCTTCAAAGTTTTGCTTTGCTTTTTCTATTTCTCCTCGGTAGGAAAGTATATTTTCTTTGTTCGAATACAAATTATCAGAGAGGAAAAGAAAAGAAAAGTTAGGGTGGACACTTATTTTCTTGATTTCCTGAAAGAGCCATAAAAGCCTTTTCTGCTCCTTAAGGACTTGTTTTTTTGAGGAAGAAAATAAAGCACCTATTCTGTAGAAGAAGCTATTGGTTCTTTCTCTATGGTACTGATCAGCATCGGGGGAGAGCATGGCAGTGAGAGTCTCTATCTCATTGATATATTCATTTAGCGTTTCTATCTGAGTAGAGAACTCTTCTTGGCGCAATCTCTTATATTCTTTTTCATAGTCCTGATATATAGAGAGAATCTGCTCCCATTGACTCCTATAGGAGGCAAAGGCCTCTTCTATATAATGTTGGCTTTGGGAAATAGATTTCTCAATGAGCGTCTTGGCATTATACAGATAGCTTTCCTTATAAGGGGCAAAGGGCATATAGCGTTCTTGAGCTTTTTCAAGCATCTTTTTTATACCCTCATATTCTTCTCCCTGATAGGTTAATGGAAGAGAAGAGAGGTCTATAGGGGTTTTTATTCCTTCATACTCAAGGATTTTTCCAGCGAGGTCTGTCCAATTCTCTTGGGAAAGGATAGGGGAGAAGAGTAAGGAATGGTGTAGGTTGATCTGATTCTTTAGGGTGCTTATTTCTGCCACTTGTTCCTTTTGAAGGGACAGCGGATAAGGTTCTACAGGATTCTTGAAGGTATTGCTATCCAAGGTGTTTCTCAGGGCATCAACCACCAATTTTCGATCGGTGATGCTGTCTTTGATCAGGATAGTATATTTTTCTAATCCTTTTTCTTTCAGTGTATTATAGAGTACCTCCAAAGCGGTTTGTTTCTCACAAACGACCAGTGTTTTTTGTTGGTTTTCCAGAGCATTAACCAGCAGCGCCGTGAGGGTTTGGCTTTTTCCAGTTCCTGGAGGCCCTTGTATAAGGATACGTGATTGTGTACGGAGTCCCTCTAAAATTTCCTGTTGAGAGGGGTCTGTAGCTACAGAGGAAAAAGATTGGAAATCTTCCTTTAGGGTTATTTCCTTAGGTTCAAAACTCTCCTTCAGGGTCTGGTAATCATTGATAATATTTTGTTTCTGTACTTCGAAAAGAGAGAATAGTCCAGCTTTTTCTATAAGGGCTTGTCCTCTTTCAGGGAGTAGGTCTTCGTAATAGGCTTTGGAACGGATAGGAGAGATTTCGGCATAGTTATTCTCCAAGAAATCAAGATTTTGATTGACTTTGAGCTGTGCTAAGAGCTCAGTTAAGAGTTTGTGAAGTTCGTTTTTATCAATTTTGCCATCTTCGAGCATCTCCTCAGGGATAGGAGGGATGGTGATATGGGAGTCATTCTGCAGGTGATTGATCAGAACCTCATTGATATAGATAGGATCCTCTTCGGTTCGGCTGATCTCCCAAGTACTCATCTGAGAAGAGGGACGTATTCTGACCGACCAGATAAGAACAGGTGCCACGGTGATCTGACCATCGGTGAGGTCTCTTCTGACCAAGATAGGAAAACCAAATCCCAAGGCATTGATCCCTCTCTCCTGTAAGATAGCCTCACTCTGAAAAATAAGGTTGTCCATACTTGTAGAGAGCTTTTCTAAGAGACTTTCTCTATCTTTCCCTTCATTGGGACTGCCTTTTTGCTCCTTGTCGTCCTCTCTCTCTAAGAGTTTTTTCCCCTGAGATTCTGTATTATAGGAACGATGATCTATATCGGTGGAAGGAGTATCGTAGAGGGAGAAAGAAAACTTGAGATTTCTCAGGGTGAGCAGATCCAAGACAAAGCGCTCAGGAAGGCTCTTGAAAATAGCCGAAAGTCGCGATAGGTCGAACTTATAGCGGGAGTTATTGGCAATGGCATTGAGGTGGACACCACGCCGGTTGCCTACCTTTAACTTTTGTTGGAATAGATCAAAAACTTCTTTGCTGAAAGGCTCCATGGTAGTTTTTAGTTTTCAGTTTTTAATTTTTAGTTGTCAGGGTACAACGACTAAAAACTAAAAACTATCATTGCTTGTAATGATAGTTTTTAGTAGTATATCCTTTAGGGATTATTTGTTCATAGAAGCGATAACCTCAGGAGTTACTCCTACATTGGAGAAACCTCCGTCGTGGTATAGGTTCTGCATAGTAACCATACGGGTAAGGTCGCTGAAGAGACTTACTGTATAGTTAGCACAATCCTCGGCAGTGGCATTGCCCAGAGGAGACATCAGATTGGCATAGGTGATGAAGCCATCAAAACCTTTCACCCCTTGACCAGCAGTAGTGGCGGTAGGCGATTGAGAGATAGTATTGATACGAACCTTTTTGTCCTTTCCGTAGAAATATCCAAAGCTACGAGCTATGGACTCCAAGTAAGCCTTGTTGTCGGCCATGTCATTGTAGTCAGGGAAAGTACGCTGAGCTGCAATATAAGTAAGAGCGACAATACTACCCCACTGATTCATAGCGTCATTCTTGTGAAGGGTCTGGCATACTTTGTGGAAGGAAAGAGCAGATACATCCCATCCTTTGGCATAATACTCATAGTTGGACTCAGTGTAAGGAATATTCTTACGAACATTCACAGACATCCCTATAGAGTGTAGCACGAAGTCCAATTTTCCACCCAATATTTCCATGGCTTTGACCACTAAGTTCTGTAGGTCTTCCATATTGGTGGCATCAGCGGGGATTATTTGAGCTCCCGTTTTTTCTGCTAAATCGTTTATTTTTCCCATACGCATAGCCACAGGAGCATTGGTAAGGACAAATTGTCCTCCCTCCTCATGTACGCGTTCGGCTGTTTTCCAAGCTATTGAGTTTTCGTCCAAGGCACCAAAGATGATACCTTTTTTTCCTTTTAATAAATTATACATATACTATTGTATTTAAATTATTAGTGTGCAAAAATAAGCATTTTATTTGAAATAACAATTTTTTTTAAAAACGTCTTTAAACTTTTTTGAGGAATTTATCTCAAAACAGTTCTCAATAGGAAGTTTTTTTAGGGCGCTATTTTTTAACCTTTTGATTGTCAGTAAGGATGTTAAAGCTAAATAACGTTTACTTTTAATCCTCTTTTAATTTAGTTTCTTTCGAGAGAATATTGATAATACTTCAAGAATTTTTTTGTAACTTTGCTCCAAGTTGTTCATTATATTTAATTGTTTGGAATTCAATCAAACATACGATTTTTTAATCAAATGAACAACTTTTTTTATTTTTTTAAATCAAAATGCACAACGGGTGGTAATAAAATAAAAAACAATGGAATAGATACTTTTATTAAGGAATTAGAACGTTATAAAATTGAGTGGAACTTTAAGAAATCTATCAATGATAAAGTCATAATATTAGAGGTTGGAGACCTATTATTCCATTTTAATTATGATATTTTTTCATATTTGTATAAAATCACTTATTCAAGTTTTGAATAATATATCAGATATGTTGTTGAACGTTTAGCCCATCAAGGGGAATTATGAATTCTGAATTTTGAATTGGTCACAAGCTGCAAGCTTGCGCCAGCGGGTAGTAGGCACGAGCTACAAGCTCGCGCCAGCAGTGGGGGCGACACCTTCAAGTTTGGTATTACGATGATGTTTATCAGTTGGTTGATGATACTCTTGTGGGGCGAAACGGTATTGCGGTGGTATGGGTTTACCAATGGAGTATTCTTTTAATACCACAAAGCCAATAATGCCAATTACTGAAGATAAAAGATAAGATAAAGATAACTCTTAAAAAGAGTGCTGGATATTGGACGTAGGCGCGTCAATTATAAAATCATAATACCTCCAAAGAGTATTTAATTCTTTGGAGGTATTTTCTGCAAAAAAGCACTATAGCTCTGTAATCATAGGTATAACTATAGACTTGTGCCAGTGGTATTTTACTAATTTGCTGTTATTTCGTAGCTTCTTTCACTTCTTTTTCGAGGTCTTCTATGCGGTTCTTTAAATCATCTGATAACTTTTGAGCAGAACCTTTTAACTTTTTCAGATTGAACGAAAGTATTACAGATGAAATACCTGTGAAGATAAATGCTAAACCTGTGAATACTACTAATGAGATACCTGTAAAGATAGGATTAGCAATCAAAATGAACGAGAGGATAATACTCAATACGCTCACTATGGCTAAGTTCCCCCAATTCAGTACGCCTGCTTCTTTTTCTTCGAAGGCAAAACCAAGTAGCTGAAACGAACGGAATAGCAACGTAAAACCTACTACCAATGGTAATATAAACATTGATAGGGCAGGATACATAAGTAAAAAGATACCCATTATCAATGAAATGAGTCCGCTTACCAAATACCACCCCCAACCATTGAGATTTTTAGTATTCTGTAAGGCAAAGAAGGACTCAGTTATCCCTGATATTAAGAATGAGAGACTAAAGAGTACTGAAAGGGTAAGATAAGAAGCTTGTGGTGATATAATTACTCCTATACCACAAAGAATGAACAAAATCCCTAAAATAAGGTGAATGTACCAGTGTTTTACTGATCTTCTGATGGATTTGAAAAAATGCAACATAACTTTATCATTTAAAAATTAATGACGCAAAGGTAAGGATATTTTTTTGATTGGCAAAATATTTCAAACAATTTTAGATTGCGAATAAATAAAAGATATATTATCTTTGCACTGTCTATGGAACTAACACTGTCACCAACAGAAATAGAGGAACTTAGAAAGCTCCAACGCAACTTGCAAGGTCGCTCGGATTATGCCCGAGTTACCTGCATTTTGATGCTTTCTATGGGCAATACTCCTATTTTTGTTGCTGATTGCTTGGGTATAGATATTTCTACTATTTATCGTTATCGTTCCTTATATCTTGAAGGAGGACTAGATAAACTCCTTGAGAATCGTTATAGAGGTTATCAAGGTCTGCTTAATATTTTTCAAATAGAATCCT
>NZ_ACLQ01000018.1 GCF_000174755.1 Capnocytophaga gingivalis ATCC 33624 | reverse complement strand
TAGCTGACTGAAAATCTTTCTTCTCAAGAGCATTTTCCTTATCAAAAATAGGATTAGTAGCATGAATCACCTCCAATACACGAAGAGCAGCAGCATCTCCTTGTCTAAGCTGATAAGAAGCTCTACTAATTGCCTTAGCAGGGGTAAGAATATTATAAGCTAATCCCATATAGGCAATGAACTCTGAACCTCCTAAAGTCTTATCAACCAACACCATAGTACCTCCAAACCATAAGAGAATTCCTATAGCTAAAATCCCTAAGAATTCACTAATAGGAGAGGCCAAATTCTGGCGATAAGAAAGATTGTTCGCATGAGATAGAAAACGCTTAGTAGAGTCAGTAAAGCGCTTTATAAAGACCTTCTGAGCATTAAAAGACTTGATAATACGCAGCCCTGTGATAGATTCTTCTATAATAGAAAGAAAATACCCTTGTTCGGCTTGTATACGTCCAGAATGTTTTTTAAGCGACTTTCCTACTCGTGAAATAGCTAATCCCGCCAAAGGAATAAAAATGAAGACAAAAAGAGTCAATTTCATACTTATTCCACACATAATGATAATAGTGAAGATAATTGTAAGAGGCTCTCTTACAATTAGTTCTAATATGCTAAGATAAGAAACCTGAAATTCATTGATATCGCCTGTGATACGTGCGATTACATCACCTTTTCGTTTTTCTGAAAAATAGGATATAGGCAAAGAAATGATTTTCTTATACATCATATCACGTAAGTCCTTCAGCACTCCATTACGTAAAAGATTAATAAAAATAATGGCTAAGTAATTAAAAATATTCTTCAAAAAGAATAAAAATAATACCAAGGCAATAATATAGGAAAGTGCTTGTACGGGATCTCCTCCTGTATGCTGTGTTACCTGATAGTTCAGATATTCCTTAAAATAGGTATTAGCTTCCGATATCCCCTTATACACTGGTTTTTGATAGATCCTTGCATTGTTATCAAATAGCACCTCCAACATAGGTATCAGGGCTACAAAAGACAAAGAGCTAAAAAGTGCATAGAGAACATTAAAGAAAATATTCAAAAATATATACCTCTTATAAGGCAATACATAAGGATAGAGTCGTTTGATATTGGCTACGTTCATTCAATAATATATAAGAAAATCAATCTTTTACCTAAATCATTTGGTTATTATAAGTTCCATTCTTTGACAATTTTCTGAATCTTGTCTAGAAGTTCTTTCTGTGTTTGCTCAAAAGCTTCAACAGAAGGAAGGGGTGCATTGACACTGAAATAGAACTTGATTTTAGGCTCTGTACCACTAGGGCGTGCTGCGACCTTAGTTCCCTTATCAGTATAATAAATCAATACATTGGATTTTGGAATATCAATTTTCGTCTCCTCTCCTGTAAGAAGATTTCTACTTACGGAAGTCTGATAATCCTCTATACGGACCACCTGCTCTCCTACAAGAGTTTTCACAGGGTTTTCACGGAGATTCTTCATCATTTGAGCAATTTCTTCAGCTCCACTTACCCCCTTCTTCACTACTGAGATCAAATGCTCTTGGTATAATCCAAATTCTTGATACATTTTGAGCATTTCCTTGAAGAAAGAACTTCCTTTAGCCTTAGCTTCAGCGGCAATATTCATCGCCAATAGGGAGGATGTTTCTGCATCTTTGTCACGCACAAAGTCTCCTACCATAAAACCAAAACTTTCCTCTCCCCCACCGATAAACTGCTGGTTAGGGAAATCCTTAATCATCTTGGCAATCCACTTGAAGCCAGTAAGCCCTTCCTTATATTCTACTCCATATCCCTGAGCTAATCCTCGCATCAGTGGTGTAGAAACGATAGTAGAAGCGATGAACTCATGCCCGGTTTTTTCTCCTTTTTCTTTCCACTTGTCCAAGAGATACTTAGTCATCATGAGCATAGTTTGGTTTCCATTGAGTAATACCATCTTGCCATGAAGGTCTCGTACAGCGATTCCTATACGGTCACTATCTGGATCCGTACCAAATACAATGTCTGCGCCGACTTCTTCTGCTTTCTTGAGCGCCAAGGTAAGCGCCTCAGGTTCTTCTGGATTAGGCGATTTCACTGTAGGAAAACTTCCATCAGGAGTAGCTTGCTCTTCTACTATGTATAGTGAGGTATAGCCCGCACGCTCAAAGAGTTTAGGAATAATCGTTACAGAAGTACCATGTAGAGGGGTATACACAATCTTCAAATCTGCTTTTCCTTGGATAGGGAAATTAGCCTTGTCAAGAGAAGCATTTATGAAAGCCTCATCCACCTCTTTATCCACCTTTTCGATAAGAGATTCGTCTGCAACAAACTGAATATCCGAGAACTGAATCTTATCAATTGCTTCCATAATCTCCTTGTCCTGAGGGGGTACCAATTGTCCACCATCTGTCCAATATACCTTATATCCGTTATATTCCGGAGGATTGTGAGAAGCGGTAAGCACCACTCCACTGTGGCATTTTAAGAAGCGAATGGCGAAAGAAAGTTCAGGAGTAGGTCGTAGTTCTGAGAAGAGAAATACCTTAATCCCATTGGCTGAGAAGACATCTGCTACTATCTTGGCAAATTCTTGTGAATTATGACGGCAGTCATAAGCAATAGCCACCCTTACTTGCTCATTGGGATATACCTTTTTTAGGTAATTGCTAAGTCCTTGTGTATTTTTGCCTAAGGTATAGCGATTCATGCGATTGGTACCTATTCCCATGATACCACGCATCCCTCCTGTACCAAACTCCAAATTCTTGTGAAAACACTCTATCAACTCCTCTGGATTTCCTTCAAGGAGCTGACGCACAGTCTCTTGTGTGGCAGCATCAAAGGCTGGAGTAAGCCATGATTGCGCATTTGTTTTACTTTTCTCTAATAAGTTCATAATTTATTATTATTTTCCACTGATTCAATTTCTTATTTTTTCAACTTTTTAAAATCCTCAGGATTAAACAATGTAAGTTGATTCTCTTGCAAACGATTGATGGTATCAAAGATCCTTTGACGAATAGGCTTGGGCAAAGAGTAATAGGAAGCATCTATTTGAGTTTCCCTTCCTATATCATCTGGAGAATCCTGATGGCGAATAGCCGTTTTCTCCCCCTTGTGGTAAGCTAAAATTTTAACCTTTGCACGGTCGGGATCTCCATCGGTAGGAGTAGCCCCATAGACAATGACAGGATCCACATAACCATCCTTGTCCAAGTCGGTAAAAGAAACAAACTTTGTCCAAAACCAAATAGAGAATTCCCATCCTTCCCACTCAGGGCGATAGTCATAAAGTAGCTTTACCTGACGAAAAGCATCTTTATCTTCTATAAGATGAAAGGCCTTAATCTTGTCATTAATAACCTCACCTTCACTATTTCTTCTATAATTCTTTTCTTTTTTTGAGGAGGAATCATAGAGCTTGTTCTCTGTAAACACCCAAAAATGTTTACCCTCCCTATCTTGATAGGTATAAACCTTCACAATAGGATAGGTTATTCCTAATTTTCTCTGTATCTTAGTAGGGAATTGCTTTTGTATCTGCTCATCATCCAAGAGTTGTGCCTGTGAAGGATCTTGAGCATGTGCAAGTAATGTACAAAAAAAGCACCAGAGAAAGTATTTTCTCATATTCTTTAATCTTAAAATTAATCTTTCATTTGATTTACTTGCTTTATGACGGTATACAGAGAAGCAAACACACCAAAGAGTGCCCCTAATACAGTACCCCAAGGGGATATACTAAGGAATTTTTCGTCTAAATAAGTTCCCAAATAGGTACAAAGAACTATAATTACCGCCATTTGAATACCTATTTGGGAAAATTTGACCCAATTATTTAAGTTCTTTCTTTGTTGGTTCATTGCTAAAAGTAGCTCCTCCTTTCACTCCCATTTTACAAGTCACATTGAAGACTGCCCCTGGTTCTATAGCCAGCTTATCAGTCTGTACTTCTCCTTCTATAACTGCAGTAGTCTTAAGGCTAAGAGTACTTTTTACCACCAGAGTTCCATTGATCGAGCCCTCTACATCGGCATTGGTACAGATTATATTTCCTTTGATAACACCCGTTTTTCCTACTACAAGTCTGCCAGAGGTTTGTATCGTTCCCTCTATTTCCCCATCTATACGGAAATCAGCACCTGAATTTACTTCACCTTTGATTTTGGTACCTGCTACGATGCGGTTACTTCCCGCTACTGAATTGTCTACTGCCATATTTTTTTTATTTTCTTTATTAAACATTGTAAGTTATTTTTTTAAATATTCTTCTTTATTTTTGTACATCTGAAGTATCGCATAATTTTCTGACGAAATTACGAAAAATTCTTTGAAAAACCTATCTTTTTCTTCATTTTTTTCTTCCTGTTTGTTCTTTTTCCCCTTCGGCAGTTTTTCTTGTTGCTTTTCTTGGAAGAAAGCGTTGATCTTTTCAACAAATCTCTCGGCCATCTCTCGTGACATAAAGCCGTGAAGGACAGTCCATTGCTCATTAGCATCGTAGACATCATTACTCATAGAGATATAAGCAAAGCCATTTTCTTCCAAATAATTCTTAAGTTGCTCTTTTTGAGCCTCATTATCAAAATGCTCTAAGACAATCTTCCAAGAAGAAGCCTTCTGATCTGTATCGAAATCAGGCTTATTTTCTTCTTTTTTAAGTACCTCAAGAGATTCATTCACATAATCAGCCTGTTTGGTATTAGGGTATTCCTTAGCTATAGCCTCTAACTCTCTTACATAAGTTTCTTTCCCCTCCAACCTACCTAAGGCCTTGGCTCGAAGGAGTTCCCAGTCAGGGGCTTGAGGAGAAGTCTTGAAAGCTGCTTTTTGAGCATCAATAGCTGCGATCACCTCTTGATATTGCTGATTATCAAACTGTTGTTGCAACTGGGAGAATTGTTCTTGCAATTGTTTTTCATTGGTACTCACCTGACCTGTAACCACCTTAGTATATTCAGAAGTAGGATAAGCAGCCAGTAGCTGGTTTTTGTAAGCTTCTGCTTGAGCGGGGTGGTTTTGTTGATGTATTTTATATAATTGGTAAAGAGCCTTTTCCCTTAGCTTATCATCGTGTGTTATTGCAAGAAGTCGGGTAAGCCTATCCTTGGCGAGCTTCTCATCCTTAAACTTTTCCCAGTAGAGTTCCCCTACACCATAGAGAGCCATTTCCTTATCCCTTTCCAATTGCTTCATTTGCTGCTCGGAAGGAAGGTTGCTGAGGTATTCTTCAGGAGTAATTGTTTTGGAAGAAAGACTATCTTTTTGATTTTCAGCTATATTTTCTACGACTAACTGATGAGACCAACGCCAATTATCCACAAGAGGGCGATCCCCAAACTGCTCTTTGAACCCTTGTTTTCCATAAGCAACGGTCTGAGGTGAGTAGAAGTAAAAACCATCCTGAGAAGGCTGTGCCTGATGACGCACTACCTTTCCAAAGTCTGTGATTGCTACAGTATGTTTGTTTTCAGGTTGTTGTAAAGAATCTATATGTTTTTGGAAATAAGCTATTCTCTCCTGTTGAGGCATTTTCATGATATGGGAGAGACTATCGGCCTTAGCGATTGTATTTTCAAAAACAGTTATCTGAGAGAGGTTATCCCTTTTCCTACGCATATAGAGGTATTCGAGTGTATTCTTAGGGATATACACCAAAGTACTATCATAATGATTGTAAGCCAAAGGATATTTTTTAGACTTGAAGTAGAGTTCGCCCAAATGCTCGTGAGTACGCTTCTTTAGACCTTCATTTTCTTTGTTTTTAGCCAAAGACCGCAAAAAGTAATCAATGGCTTCCTTATCTTTGTTTTCCCCCTCGGCATAGAGAGCATGTTGGAAATATACCAAGTCCAGCAAGTTCTTATGCTCATAGAGTTTTTCCATTTTGCGCAACTTCTCTACATAAGCGATTTTTTCTTCAGGAGAGAGTCTCTGAGTACGAGCCTTACCTATCTGAGCCTCCACCCATAGTCGGCGAGGGATATTCCAATTAAGATCGATTGTTTTTTGATAATATACCTGAGCGGAATCCCGCTGAGCAGTGGCCTCGAAGAGCTGTCCTGTGATGAAGAGATAGCGTCCTCTTTGTGCTTTGTTACGAGTCTCCACACTGGCAAGTTTCAGTGCCTGAATGGCTTGAGGATATTGTTTGAGATTGATATATGCCTGAGCGAGAATGGCATGTAGGTTAGCCCGTTCCTTACGCTTAGGTTTTTCTTCTTCAAGGAGTTTTTCAATAGAAGAAATTGCCAACTGTTCCCTTCCCAATTGTATATGTGTTTTCTCCCTCCACACAGCGGCATTGTACCGTTGGTTAGTTTCCCCATAGTTGGTAAGCAAATGATTAAAAGCCTCTAAGGCAGGCAAGTAGCGGCCATTGTAATAACGAGCTTTTCCCAAGAGCATATAGGCATCGTCAATCTTTCTGTTTTTTTGTTTGCCATCGAAAACCATAGAGTGGCGCTGAATAGCCTTGATAGCCTTTTCCTCAGCTCTATCAAAATGAGCATTGCCTTCCCCTTTGAGCTGATAGTCTTCTGAAAGCGCTTCGAGTTCTACAGGGAGAATTTCAAAATAATTTTCAACAAGCTTTTCAGAAAGTTCTTTTTTTCCTTCCTCAAGAGCTAAATTACCATTGTACAAGACATTATACATCGTCGGAATCATACGAAACTGACGATTATAATAGGTATCCGATTTAGTGGTACAGCCTATAAAGAGAGCTGTCAATAGAATACAAGTAAAGAATTTGTGCAACTTCATCTAATGAAATAATAACAAGGCGCAAGTTAGTCATTTTTTTTCAAATAACAAGCAAAATTAAATATTTTATAAGATATGAAACAAAATTAAGGTGTTGGAGTAAGAATTCTCCAACACCTTAATCAAATTAAATTAATTAACATGAAAAAACACAAAAACAGTTTTTCAAAACAGTTCTATCCTAAGTACGTCTTTAGGATTTTACTTCTAGAAGTATGCTTGAGCCTACGGATCGCTTTTTCCTTGATTTGGCGTACACGTTCGCGAGTAAGTTCGAAGGTTTCACCTATTTCCTCCAAGGTCATAGGATAGTTTTCCCCTAAGCCAAAGTATAAGCGAATCACGTCCGCTTCGCGAGGTGTAAGGGTTTCCAAGGCGCGTTCTATCTCAGTCTTGAGCGACTCATGCATCAGTTCCTTATCGGGATTGGGAGATTCCCCACTGCGCAAGACATCATATAGGTTGGAATCCTCCCCTTCTACCAAAGGCGCATCCATGGAGATGTGTCGTCCGGAATTTTTCATGGACTCCTTTACATCATTCACGGACATATCCAATTCTTTAGCAATTTCCTCAGCAGAAGGGACACGCTCGTGAGTCTGTTCTAAGTAGGCATACATCTTATTGATTTTGTTGATAGAGCCTATCTTATTCAGCGGCAAGCGAACGATACGAGATTGCTCGGCCAGCGCCTGTAGAATGGACTGACGAATCCACCAAACAGCGTAGGAAATAAACTTAAATCCGCGAGTTTCATCAAAACGTTGGGCAGCCTTGATCAGTCCCATATTCCCTTCATTGATAAGGTCAGGGAGAGTAAGCCCTTGATTTTGATACTGTTTAGCTACCGAAACCACAAAGCGAAGATTTGCCTTAGTGAGTCGTTCTAAGGCTATTTTGTCACCTGCTTTGATACGTTGGGCAAGCTCCACTTCCTCATCAGCGGAGATCAGATCCACCTTTCCTATCTCTTGGAGATACTTATCCAAAGAAGCTGTTTCCCTATTGGTAACCTGTTTGGTAATTTTAAGTTGTCTCATCTATAAATTAATAATTAATTGTCTATTGTTATGAATGAAGATGAATTGTCATTCACCTCTATAGGAAAAAATGTATTAACAAAAATCATTCCAAATTATATTTAATTAATTGTTTTTAACATATAAAGAAGATAATATAACTATATTTAGCTACAATGCATTTTTAATAACATATTTTATATTTTTACAAAGCCTATTTGTCAGGTTCTCTGACAAGTAGCTAAAGAAGAGTGACAAAGATAAATATGACATTTTTTCTTATTTTATTTTGAAAGCTTAAAAAAAAACGTATCTTTGTATCCTAATTGAAATTTATAAATTCCACCTCATGTTGATAGCTCCTTCACTTTTAGCGGCTGACTTTGCCAACCTACAAAGAGATATAGAAATGGTCAATGAAAGTCAGGCAGACTGGTTTCATCTTGATATTATGGATGGGCTCTTTGTCCCGAATATCTCTTATGGGATGCCTGTGGTAAAAGCCATCAAAGAACATGCCAAAAAACCATTGGATGTGCACCTTATGATCGTAGACCCTGATCGTTATATTCATACTTTTGCCCAGCTGGGAAGCAGCTTTCTTTCGGTACATTACGAAGCTTGTACTCACCTACACCGTACGGTGCAAGCTATCCGACAGGAAGGGATGAAAGCAGGAGTTGCCCTAAACCCTCATACTCCTATAACAGTCATGGAAGATATCATTACTGATGTAGATTTGCTCCTTATTATGAGTGTAAACCCAGGCTTCGGAGGGCAATCCTTTATAGAAAATACCTATAAAAAGGTAAGTCAAGCCAAAGAACTCATTACTAAGACAGGCTCTAAAGCCTTGATAGAGGTAGATGGTGGTGTCAATGCAACCAATACACCTAAGCTTGTGGCAGCTGGAGCAGATGTATTAGTGGCAGGAAGTTTTGTATTCAATGCTCCTGACCCTAAAAAGACAATAGAAGCACTCAAAAGATCTGTATAAAAACTATTTGGTTGAAGCCTACCCAATTACTAATAAAAGTAAAATAAGTATTGAAAAGAGAGGTTTATATGTTAATTATCTCAACATTCTAAAACTTTTTATGGATATATAATGATTTTTTACGTATCTTTGCTTTTGATTAATCATTAATTTTTTAAAAAACGAAAAAAATAAATATGGAAGTAGAACAAGGGTATAAGATAACATCTGCTCCAGAGTGGGCAAATACCTTAACCGATGCGCAAATCATAGAAATCTGCAAAGATTCTGATTTTGCTACAGAGCAAATAGAAGAAGGGAGAGATTTCTGCTATCTACTTAATAAATACTATTATGTAGATGACCAGAAGAATACCGATTATGCCCTAATGGCTTACACCCTTACCCAACCGGAGAACTTAGAACGAGCTTCGGTGAACGATATGATTTTGGAGGAGAATGAGTACTACGAAATCAATCGTATAGCGGTTATCCGTGAAGGAGAATATATAGATAAGCTCCCTGATACCAATATAAAAGTACTTGACAATGAGAATAATAGCAATGGAGGTGTCATCAGTAAATCTAAGAAAATAAATGTCTCCATCCGTGACCTTAGGCTCTATGATATTCTTATTTTGGAGGATTCCCGTACTAAAGTATTTTCAGAAAAGGAGTTTGTCCGTCGTGATTTTGTCAAACATATATTTGTCACACCTGATACGTATTGGGCTTATGGGCACTACCATTACAAATTCATCAACAATCGTGAGAAAAAAGTAGCCTACAAGGAATTTTTCTTTCGTGATGCTAAGGGAAATGCCTTAGACCAACCTACTAAGTACTTAGAAAAAGGAGAAGTATTGGAGATCAAACACACCGACTATATCAATCCTGTAGATCCCAATAGAGAGATCTTCCCCTTCATCGACTTTGCTACTGAGAGCACTTGGAAAGACCTATCGAACTATATCTACCCCTTGTATAAGGATGTCTTGGAACAATCGGATCTGAAAAGCTTTGCTCCTGACTTGATAGAAAAATTGGACAAACTTGCGAATTTGGATGAGAAGATCCAATTTGCTATTGAGTATGTACAGAATAACATCTACTATACCTACAATGCAGATGAGATGAACGGGCACAAGCCGCAAGAGCCTGCTATTACTTATCACAATAAGCAAGGAGATTGTAAAGCTAAGTGTGTATTACTAAAAACCATTCTTGATTACTTAGGTGTAGAAGCGAGTGTGGTACTGGTAAATTATAACGCAGATTTTTACCTAAAATACTACCTTCCTTCCCTACTCTCCTTCAATCATGTAATTGTCAAGATACACTACAAGGGAGAAGATTATTTTGTAGATGCTACCTCTCGCAATGAGTTTGGTCGATTGGAAAAAAGGACAGTGCTTAGCTTCTGCCACTATATGGAAATTAAGGAAAATGCTACCCTAAGTATCCGAAAACCGGCCTATTTTGCACTGCCTTGTATAGATGAGCATGTCAAAGTAGTCGTTCAGGAAGGAAAAGGAAAAATAACCCTTAGAACTACCTACCGCTACAACCGTGCCAACAATATGAGAGGCTACTTCAAACAGACCAATAAGAAGGAACTTATAGATGGTTGGAATCGATTTCTTTTCTATAATCTCAATTACGTAAATGATCGTAGTGAACAGGATATCAGGGAGATATTCAAGGATGTAAGTATCAAGATAGAAAAGGATGACAAGGAGGAAAACGAATTGGTTATCGCTTATGAGGCTACCATCCTAAAGCCTTACTTTACGAACAAAGAAGGCGAAGAGTTCCTTATGTACTTTGACCATAGTGTACTGAAGAAAGATCTTATAGACTTCCGCCACAAGGACAGCAGCTATTGGCACAACTATGACAGTGAGCATTATCTGATAGAGCTCTATGCTGATAAGCCTATCAATACCAAGGAGAAATACACCATCCAAGAGTTGGAGCTCTCCAATGAATTTTTCTCTTATTCGAGCAAAAAGACAATTGATAAGACTTCAGGAAAGGTAGAAATACTCTATAATCCTCTAACAAATATAGAGATTACTTTGGATAAAATCCAAAGTATCCAAGAAGCTTATCACAGTATAGGAGATAGTAACTTTGGTTTAGGCATCGATATCCTTCCAAAAGGATTCTTTGGAAAGATAAAATCTTGGTTCAGATAAATCAGACAGAAATTAAGGTAAAAAAGAGGGGCGCCGCAAGCGGCGCCCCTCTCTATTTATTCTTATGACAGACTAAAACTGATATTTCAAGCCTACATTCCATGTACGACCGAAACCAAAGAATACTCTGTTTCTCACATCAATACCTTTGTAAGTATCTCTTGTGCTATTATCTACCACTTGGTTGGTATCCGATTCAGAGATATAAGTAGTATCAAGGATGTTATTTACATTGGCCAATACTGTTACGGCTTGTTTTTGTTTTTTACCAAAGACAAACTTATAAGAGGCTCCTCCCTCAAAAAGGTTGTACTGAGGCAACTTCAAGCTGGATATTTGAGAACTTCTCACCAAAGAAGTAATATCCAAGCGTGCGTATAAGTTATTGACATAGTGCCAACTTAGGTCAATATTAAAGTTTTCGTAAGGAGTTACCACTACTCCAAGGTTGGCTGTCATCTGAGCAGATTCACCCACTTTGAGCTTATCCAAATCAACATCGAACTGAGAAGAAGACTTACCTGAAAGTATATATTCTGAATTATCCTCTGTAAGGAAAGTATTCACTCTTGCCCCCCCTTGGTAGAACCAATCTCCTAAGGAGAACATACCATTTACCTTTACATAATCATTGATACGGTAAGCTGCATCGAGCTCTACCCCTTGGTGAATTTCAGTCACCCCAAGCATCTCGGCAAAGTATCGAGTATTACCATCCCAGTTGTCACGACGTACATAACGATCTTTCCAAGAAGTGCGATATACGTTGAGATTAGCAGAGATACTCTGCCATCTGAATCCGTATCCAAGTTCCAAACCTAATATTTTTTCATTGGTAAGATTAGGATTGACAAAGTTCTTATAATTTGGATATACAGAGTTAAAGAAAGGCTGACGAGAGTAGTATCCTACATTGACAAACACATTGTGGTGTTCATCTATATTATAGTTAGCTCCTGCTTTCATATTATAGCCAGGGATACTTTTGTAAGTAGTTGTTTCAGGCTGAGCTGTTTCAGGTCTGTTTTTTAGAGCTAGAGTACCTGGCTTAAGGAAGTGATCAATTCTCTGGAAAGCCTGTATAGAGCTAGACCATTGTGCAAAAGCAGAGAGTTTTTGGGTGGTATACTCCACCTGACCAAAGGCGCCTAACCAACGTACATTACCATCGTTACTAAAAGTAATCTGATTGTCTAAACTCTCTATACTACCCCCGAAAGGATTGAAAGAAGGTTTGTCAGAAAGTGTATAACTAATATTACGAGGGGAGGTTAGGTTCTTATTAGAATTGTCCTGAAAATACTCAGCTCCTAAAAGATTGCTAGGTACTTCATAGTGATATCCCTTGTAGTAACGCCCATCAAGACCTACACTGAAAGAGAATTTTTCAGAGAGTTTGTGATTGAAGCTGGTTAAGAAACCAAACCAGTTGTGAGAGTTCACCGCTGCTTTTCTTGCAAAACCTTCTGTTACTCCAGTAGTTCTACCATTTGGCATAGTTACTTTTCTATAAGCATTAGCTACATAAGGAGTTCCATGTACTGCTACTGTCTGGTTAGGAGTAGAGACATCCTCTCCACGATTGTAGTTAATAATTCTTTCCATATCAATTTGCCCATCTTCTGTTCTAAAGTTTGAAGCGGTCAAAGTAGTAGGTCTGCCATCCTGTTGGAAAGAGCCTGTCCAAGCAGATCCAGCATCGCGTGTACCAGCACCACGACCAAAAGAAGCATAAGCTACTGTACTGATAGAAGATTGCTCATCGATATTCCAATCCCAGTTGAGCATCATCACCGGCTTGTGATATACATTTCTACGGAAGTTAAATTCGCTTCCTTTGTAGTTACCCCAGTCTGAATTGTAGCGAAGATTAGGCTTACCATCTTCTCCATACTTTAGGTAATCCGCAATAGTAATATGAGTACTTCTTTGGTGATGCCACTGAGGAGCTCCAGTGAACATGAATTGGAAAGAGTGTTTTTCATTGGGAGTATAGCCCAAAGCAAAGAAATAGTTATAGCTTTCGAAATCGGTACTATTGACATAGGTAGCTCCCGCAGTACGGCTGAGCAATACTGAAGAAGACCATCCTTTCTTGCTTTTTCCTGTATTATAAGCTCCCATTACTTTGTAGAAACCATTATTTCCTAAAGAAGCTGATACAGTTCCGCCTTCTTGCATATCAGAAGCACGGGTTACAATATTAATGGTTCCTCCTACTGAAGCTATGGCAATCTTAGAAGCCCCTAAGCCTCTCTGTACTTGCATAGAGGAAGTCACATCGGAAATACCCGCCCAGTTGCTCCAGTACACCTTACCATTTTCCATGTCATTGATAGGCATTCCGTTGATCATTACAGCAATATTTTCATTACCAAAGCCGCGGATATTGATTTTAGAATCGCCATATCCCCCTCCAGACTTAGTGGCATGCACCGAAGGAGTTTTGTTCAGTAGCTCAGGAAATTCTTGGTTTCCTATTTTGTTCACTATATCAGCTGCACGTATGGTGGAGACAGCCACTGGGGTTTTGCGTTCCTTAGCAATATCCATAAGTGTATTGCCTATCACTGTAGTTCCTGTGAGTTCTTGAGCATCAGGAAGAAGTGTAATCTGAATAGAAGCCTTTCCTTTGACAATGGTGAAAGGGACATCCTGAGTTTTAAACCCAATAAAAGAGACCTCCAATGTCCCTTTTTTTTGTGTAGTCTTTAGGGTAAACTTACCATTTTCGTCCGTAGAAGTTCCATGGGAAGTCCCTTTGATGAGAACATTAGCCCCTAAGAGTGGCTCCTTTAGTTCCCCATCAATTACAGTTCCTGTAATAGTTTGCGCTGAGAGTGTTGCTACCATCAAAAAAGCAAACAAACACAGCCAATGCTTACATGTGTTCATCTTTTTAAATAAATTAGTATCTATTGTTATTTGTGTGCAAATATCGCAATTTCTCTCTTAATCCATCTATAACAATATGTTAATATTCAAGCCATTTTACTAACATATAGTGTTGAAAACTTTTAGACATTGTTTACAACTTCCCTTTTAGCTCAGTATACTGCAAACTTTTTATTTATACTGATAAAACAATAAATACTATATATTTTTTTGCTTTTGTTGTAGATAAATAGAAAAAGTTAATCATATTACTCTCACTTATCATGTAAGTATTTTTATTTTTAGAATTTTTTTTTGAAAAAAATTTTGTTATTAGAATATTATATTATATCTTTGCACCCTGAAAGTAAAAAGAGATTGTTTTTACTATGAAGAATAATAAATTAATAAGTAAGTAAATAAATTAAAGCGAAATATGAAAACTAATGTGTTAGGCTATCCACGTATTGGAGAAAAACGTGAATTAAAAAAGGCCAATGAAGCATTTTGGGAAGGGAATCTTACAGAGGAAGAGCTCCTTGCCGTAGCGGAAAATATCCGAGTACACAACTGGACTTTGCAAAAAGAAGCTGGTATAGATCTGATTCCATCCAATGATTTTTCCTTATATGATCAGGTTTTGGATTTGTCTTTTACTCTCAATGTTATCCCAGAGCGTTTTGCCCCTACCAAGAGTCTTTCGGAACTCAAACAATACTTTGCCATAGCGCGTGGCTATCAGAAAGACGGTATCGATGTTACTGCCTCTGAGATGACCAAATGGTTTGATACCAACTACCACTATATCGTTCCAGAATTCACCAAAGACCAAAGTTTCTCTATAAAGGTAAACAAACCCTTGAACGAGTATAACTTAGCTAAAAAGCATGGCTTTGAGACCAAACCTGTACTTTTAGGCTTGGTTACTTACCTCTTGGTAGGGAAGGAAAAAGAAGCCGGATTCCACCGCTTGGACTTAGCCGATCGCCTACTCCCTGTATATATCCAAATTATTCAAAGCTTGGTAGATGCAGGAGCCAAAACTATCCAGATAGATGAGCCTTACCTTGTGCTTGACCTCCCTGAAGGCGCTGAAGAGACTTACCGAAAAGTATATACCGAAATCAAACAAAAATTCGCCAATACAGAGTTCATCCTTACTACCTATTTTGGAGCATTAGAGAATAATACTGAACTGGCAGTATCCTTGCCTTTGGATGTACTTCATATCGATTTGGTAAGAGCTACTGCACAGCTTGACAGTGTCCTAAAAGCTCTTCCTCAGAGCAAAAAACTCTCTATTGGTATAGTAGATGGACGTAATATTTGGAAGAACAACTTCGAACATTCATTAGCTCTTATAGAAAAGGTAAGAGAAGTGATCAGTGATGATCATATCTATATAGGTACTTCTTGCTCCTTGTTGCACTCTCCTTGTAACTTAGAGCTTGAGAACAATGAAAAGGTACTTACTCCAGAGATCAAACAATGGTTGGCTTTTGCCAAACAAAAAGTAAAAGAACTTGCTACTCTTAAAGCTATTGCCATAGGTCATGACCTTAGCCCAGAGGTAAAAGCTATTTTCGAGGAAAACAAAAAAGCGGCAGAAAACCGTAGAACCTCTGCTCTTATCCACAACCCAGCTGTAAAAGCACGTGTAAAAGCAATTACCGATGCTGACAGCAAGCGTAAGAGTGCTTTTGGTACTCGCCAAAAAGTACAAGAAGAAGCCCTACACTTGCCTCTATTCCCTACCACTACTATTGGTTCTTTCCCACAGACCCCAGAGGTACGCTCTTGGAGAGCTTCCTTCAACAAAGGGACTCTTTCTAAAGCTGACTATGACAAGAAGTTAGAGAAAGAAATTGAAGAATCTATCCGTTGGCAAGAGCAAACCGGTATTGATGTATTGGTACATGGAGAATTTGAGCGCAATGACATGGTGGAATACTTCGGAGAGCTTCTCAGTGGGTACACCTTCTCCAAATTTGGCTGGGTACAGAGCTATGGATCACGCTGTGTAAAACCTCCAATCATCTACGGAGATGTATCCCGTCCTGAGCCTATGACTGTACGCTGGAGTCGATATGCTCAGTCTCTTACGAAGCTCCCTGTAAAAGGAATGCTCACAGGTCCTGTAACTATTCTACAATGGTCTTTCGTACGTGATGACCAACCCCGTTCAGAGACTGCCACTCAGATAGCCCTTGCTATTCGTGATGAGGTAGTTGACTTGGAAAAAGCTGGTATCAAAGTTATCCAGATAGATGAACCTGCTATTCGTGAGGGATTGCCCCTACGCAAGGCTGATTGGCAAACTTACTTTGACTGGGCTATCAAGGCCTTCCGTATCTCTGCTTCAGGAGTAGAAGACCAGACACAGATACACACCCACATGTGCTATTCCGAGTTCAACGATATGATAGAAGCCATTGCTGATATGGATGCCGATGTTATCACCATCGAATGTTCTCGTTCACAAATGGAACTCTTAGATGTATTTGCCGACTTCAAGTATCCTAATGAGATAGGTCCTGGAGTATATGATATTCACTCCCCACGTGTGCCTTCTGAAGAAGAAATGTATCACCTGATGAAAAAAGCCATTGCCGTGGTACCTTTCCGCAACCTATGGGTAAACCCAGACTGTGGACTTAAGACACGCCATTGGGAAGAAACTAAGTTGGCCTTGGAAGCTATGGTAGCTACCGCTAAGAAACTTAGAGAAGAATACAAAAAATAATTCAATTCTTTTATTTTCCAGAAAGAAAATAGGCTGAGATTCGCAAGAATTTCAGCCTATTTCTTTTATTTTTTCTTCCAGCCAAAGTAGCCATATGTCTCAATCATCTCGGCGACTCCCTGTGGTAAAGAAGATTGCCAACCATCCTCTCCATTCTTTATCTTCTGAACAATATCACGCGAACGAATCTCCAAGTTCTTAGCATCATAGTTATGTATATCCACCACTTTTTCATTGAACTTGAAGAATTTATACAACTCCTTCATACGAGGAGGTACCTGAATATTATTGCTGGTAATAATCTGTCCTGTATCCTTATCCCGCATCGGATAGAGATAGATTTTGATATCCCTATAGAAGAGCTTACCGAAGGCCTCCAAAATTCCGCCACTCAGATGAGTATAATACTCCTCCTTGAAAATTGCAATAAGATTGTCCGCCCCCATGACCATTCCCATCTGTGCTTTGGTATAATTGGAGAAATACTCAGCTAAGCGATAATATTCCTTGAAGTTGGAGATAAGTACCTTGTAGCCCAAAGAGGAAAGAATACGCGCCCTGTCCATGAAATCTTGTTCGTCCAGCTCCCCTGAAGCTAAGAGATTGGAGAGAGTAATCTCAAAAATCACTTCTGTATTGTCCTTTTCTACTCCTTTTTCCTTGAGGAATAGCTCCAAGGAACGTTCCAACATATCGATATTCACATTGGCTACAGGGCGAAAACTACCCCTAATGGTCAGTATATTTTTCTTGTACAACTCTTCGGCGGGAAGTAGGTTGTTCCCCTGAGCATCGAACATTACAGCTTCGGTCATTCCATTTTTGATAAGCTGTAGACTCATCAAGCGATTGTCTATAGTGGCGAACTTAGGACCTGAGAAGTTAATCATATCAATCTCGATAAGATCCTTATCGATATGGTCATACAGATACCTGATGATACTATGAGGCTTATCAGCCTTATAAAAAGCACTATGAATAAGATTGACACCCAACTTTCCAAGTGTTTCTTGCTGAGCACGAGTTTCTATCTGGTGAAAGCGAATATGTAGAATAATATCATTGTACCCCCCTTCTGGTTCTGTTTGGAAGCGTATTCCTACCCAGCCATGACCTTTGTAACGCTTAGCAAAATCAATCGTAGTAACCGTATTGGCATAGGTAAAGAAGAGCTTATCAGGATATTTTTCTCTTGGCAAACGTTCTTCCAAGAGCTTGATCTCATGGCTGAGCATTTTCTTTAGGCGGCCTTCGGTCACATAGCGTCCGTCCTTCTCAGCACCATAGAGAGCATCACTAAAATTCTTGTCATAGGCACTCACCGCCTTGGCTATAGTGCCTGATGCTCCTCCTGCACGGAAGAAATAACGCACTGTTTCCTGTCCAGCACCTATCTCCGAGAAGGTGCCATAGATACGTTTGTTTAAATTGATACGCAATGCCTTAGCACTGAGTGAGGGAATTTCTTCGAAATCGCGATCCCCTTCTATATAAGTTCCCATATATGACTCTTTTTGAGTATTAAAATAAATGCCAAAGATACGAATATTTCCAGAAAAAGAAAAAATATTTTTTTTGGTTTTTAAGGCGCTAATTCAAAAGAAAATAGTACCTTTGTAGAAAAATTATAACAATGAAGTTTTTTATTGATACAGCCAACCTATCCCAGATACAAGAGGCTGAACACTTAGGTGTTTTGGACGGTGTAACTACCAACCCTTCCTTGATGGCCAAAGAAGGCATCAAAGGAGAAGCTAACATTCTCAAACACTATAAAGATATTTGTGAAATAGTCCAAGGGGATGTCTCTGCAGAAGTTATTGCCACTGACTACGAAGGAATCATCAAAGAAGGAGAAGCCTTGGCTGCACTGCACCCACAAATTGTCGTAAAAGTACCTATGATCAAAGATGGCATACGCGCCATTCGCTATTTTTCTCAAAAAGGAATCCGTACCAACTGTACCTTGGTATTTTCAGCAGGACAAGCACTACTGGCAGCAAAAGCTGGAGCTACCTATGTATCCCCTTTCATTGGTCGATTGGACGATGTCTCCACTGATGGTTTAGGGCTTATTGCCGATATTCGCCTAATCTATGATAACTATGGCTACGAGACTCAAGTACTGGCTGCTTCTGTAAGACATACTATGCATATCATAGAATGTGCTAAGATCGGAGCCGATGTGATCACTGCTCCCCTTTCGGCAATCTTAGGGCTACTCAAGCATCCTCTTACCGATATTGGCTTAGAAAAGTTCTTAGCTGATGCTAAAAAATAATAAAAAAGAGGCTATTCTTCTCGGATAGCCTCTTTTTCTTGGTTATCGTAGGCGAAAACGGATATAAGTAATCGGTTTTCCTTGTGCTAAATATTGCTTTTCATAAGTGGTCTGTATGCTTAGCACTTCAGAAGGTGCTCCCTCATTTCGATAGATATTATGATTGGCATAAAGCACTTCTTGCCCCATTCCGTGAAGTAGTCCTAAAGTATATCCATGTAGGAACTCACTATCTGTTTTTAGGTGAATAATACCCTCTTTGGATAAAATCTTTTTATACTTGCTTAGGAAATCCTCATTGGTAAGCCTATGCTTGGTACGCTTGTACTTTATCTGAGGATCAGGAAAAGTAATCCATATTTCAGATACTTCCTCTGCTGCAAAAAGATAATCAATGAGTTCTATTTGAGTTCTTAGGAACATTGCATTATCAATCTGCTCTTCCAAAGCTGTTTTTGCTCCTCTCCAAAAGCGAGCTCCCTTGATATCTATTCCTATGAAATTCTTATCAGGATATTGCTTGGCCAAATTGACCGTATACTCTCCTTTACCACAACCCAACTCTAACACAATAGGATGGGTATTCTTGAAGGCTTCTTTTGCCCATGCTCCCTTGAGAGGAAAAGTTCCTCCGAGCACCTCTTCCCTACTGGGCTGTATCACATTGGCAAATGTTTCGTTTTCTTTAAAACGTTTTAGTTTGTTTTTACTTCCCATGAAAATTAATATTCAATGATTAATGAATGTAAGAAATTGAACATTAATCATTATTGGCGTTAATATATTATAGTTCTTCTGCTTGTTCTATAAGCAAGGCAATATCAGTTACGGGGACTACTTCTCTTTGTTGGTTCTTCACCCCATCAGTGAGCATAGTATTGCAAAAGGGGCAAGCTGTCACGATGATTTCAGGACGTACCTCCAAGGCCTGAGCGGCACGGGCATTATTTATCTCACCAGTACCCTTTTCGGCCTCTTTGAACATCTGCGCGCCCCCTGCTCCACAGCAGAAGGAACGTGCTTTACTTTTCTTCATCTCCAGAATCTCTGCTTCGAGTTTTTCTAAAATCGCTCGTGGTGCCTCATATTCCCCATTACCACGTCCTAAGTAACAAGGATCGTGAAAAGTAATACGTTTCCCCTTGAACATGCCACCTTCGACCTTGAGTCTTCCTTCTTCCAAGAGCTGCTGAATAAGCTGTGTATGGTGCAATACCTCATAGTGTCCTCCCAAGGATGGATATTCGTTACGCAATGTATTGAAACAATGAGGACAGGCAGTTACTATTTTTGTAATACCATAGTTATTAAGCGTTTCTATATTGGTCAAGGCTTGCATCTGGAAGAGAAACTCATTTCCAGCACGCTTGGCAGGATCACCTGTACAGCCCTCCTCTGCACCAAGCACAGCAAAAGAAACCCCTGCCTTGTGAAGAATCTTAGCAAAGGCCTTGGTTACTCGGCGTGCCCGCTCATCAAAGCTACCTGCACAACCTATCCAGAAAAGGACATCGGGCTTAATCCCTTGTGCGCTAAGCTCCGCCATAGTAGGGACATGAAAGTTCATAGACATCTAATTTTTCAATCGGCAAAAGTACAAAAAAATAATGATTAATGATTAATGTACAATGATTAATCTCTAACCACTGACCTCTATCCCGAATAAGTATGTACACTCATCTGGGCGGTAGGAAGGTAATTAACGCCAAACCAACAGATAAGAAGCAAGACAAAGGCAATTCCTACAATAATAAAGCTTTGTAAGGGTTTCTTTTCCTTGTGATTATATTTGTGATGCAGATACATCAAATATCCCAACCAAGTGATAAAAGCCCATGTCTCCTTAGGATCCCAAGTCCAATAGTGTCCCCATGCCTCCTTAGCCCAAAGAGCTCCAAAGAGCAACCCAAAAGTAAGAAATACATAACCTATCTTGATAAGCTGATCAGTAATGGCAAAAACTGAATGTATTTCCTGTCCTTTCTTATACCGATAGATGCCATAAAAAGCTGTCAGGGAGGCCATACCCAGCATGGCATAAGCAAAGATATAAACGATCACATGCGGGATAAACCAGACACTCTGCAGCGCAGGCATCAGCGCTTTATTCATCGTATCAGGGTGTGTGTAAGTGAGCCCAACAAAAACGGTTCCCATTACAGACGAATAGCTAAGCATCCATTTCTGCCTATAGAGCAGGAAGATTGCATAGCCTATGAGCCCCATAAAAAAGGCATACCATATACGTGTCTCCGCCAAGGTACGCAAGGGAGGGCGTTCCAAATTCTTCCACAAGAGAATAATAAAGCCTCCTACAACCATCGTAGCCACCAAATGACTAATGACAGCCAAGCTCCAGAGGGCTTTGCTCTTGCTGTAAATAAGTCCTCCTGCTAAAAGCCATAAGGCTATAGTGAGGTAGGTAATAATATTGAAATAAGTCCACATAATAATAGTTGTTAGTTGTTAGTCGTTAGTCATTTGAATCTGACCACTGATCACTGATCACTGATCACTGACCGCTAACTTTTTTTTACTTCAAAGAGTAGCGCTATACCACCAACGATAAGTAGAAAAATACCCGTATAGACCACTGGTAGCCAAGGGTCGGAGACAAGCTCCACTACGCTGAGGTCTGACCAGCGCCCCATACGCTCATCATAACTAAGCTGATAGATACGCCACCCTCCTACGCTTATAGGATGATTTACCTCTATTTTCTCCTGAAGAATAGTGTTGCTCCCCTTCTGATAAATAAGCACTTCTGATTCAAACTTACGTGCTTCCGGAGGTGCCATAACAAGGGTATGCCCTTTATCTAAGTCTATAGCACGTGGAGGAAGTTGAAAATTCCCTGCGGAGATCCATTCCTTCTTCACTTGGTGCGTACGCAAATCCTCTACTGTGACTAAGGCAGCATTGGTAGCTCCCCACATAGTATGGTTGATATAAGTAGAATCGGTATCAGGTATTGCTTTTTCAAGATACTTATGTAGTGTCACCTTCCAGTTGAGCAAAGTGGCTTGTGCACCCTCTCTTTCGAGCATGAACCCTATGGGCTTCTCCTTAGGTAGAGAAGTCCCTGTGGTATCTATGACAAAAAGCTTGTTAGGATATATATCAATAGAAAAATTCTTAAGCTCTATGGCTATGGGGAGGCTTACTACCTTATCATCAGAAGTTTTTGCTTGCCACTGAGGAGTATCTTTTTTTAAATCCATCGTAAGGCGTACAATATCCCCTTGCCCTAAGACTCCAGCAAACATCACTAACCAAAGTCCAAAATGATTGAGCAAAAAAGCGATATTTTTACACTGATAGACCATAGAACGCTTGAGAATAGAGAACCAAAGATTGGTCAAAGACAAGACAAATACGAGACCAAAATACCAAGTCTTGGTAAGGTCATCCAAACCCATCTTTCCTAAAAAGCCACTAAGCTGATGAGGTTTTACATTGATACTCCCCAATCCAATGGTAAGCACCCCAAGAGTCACCACTGTAACGATAGCAAAAGGAGCTGAGGAACAACGAAGAATAAAGTTTGTCTTGCGAAAAAGAAAATAGCTCAAGGTAGTGAGCAGCACAAAGATAGCTCCCCCTACCACATTATAGGGAAAGCTAAACCAATTCTTGCTGATACTCCCTAAGGAGATTTGTAACACAAGCCCTACCACCACTGCGGTAAGAGAAAAAAGAATAGCAAAAGGATAAGACTTCATTAATAATGATTAATAGTTAATAATCAATGATTAATCAAAATATAAAAAGTAAGGGCGAATTGCCATTCGCCCCTACGTTTTTTTGCGGATCGCACTATTTTTGTGTAACTAAGCGACCTTCCTTCTTAGCTTCCTCGATCCACTTAGGAACGATAGTTTTAAGGAATTGTTTCTTAGCTGCTTCTTCTTTAGGTATATCTAAGCCAATTTCTTTTTGAGCTTTAGCTTTAGTACTGATATCAGGCATAACGAACTCAGCTGCGATATGCAATTTTTCTTTAAGCACATCCAAGTTCTTTTCTGCTTCAAGAGCATAAATAAGCCCATCACTAAGGAGACGCTCTGACTCTATAGGAGCATGGAAAGCCGCTCCATGTGAGGAGTGTACCATATCCCAACGCCATTGAGACTTACGGATAAGGGCTAAGGTGGGTTTCATTTGTTCTTCAGTTGCCCCATTGTCCCACAAGAATTTGGCTTTGAAGTGTACTTTAGCCAATTCCTTTTCAAGTTTTATACGCATACCATATACAGCATCTTGGCGGTCATATACATTCTTTCTAAGCTCTTCTTCACTTTGGCGGTGACAAGTTTGGCAGCTGGCAGAAATATTACGCAAAGGACTGGAGATTTGGTGGTCAGAGAACTTCACTGCTCCATCGGTCTTGTAGGGCATGTGGCAATCAGCACAAGATACTCCCCGTTGTCCGTGGATACCGAGCTGAGAAAGCTCATAATCGGGGTGTTGTGCCTTGATAATAGGAGCACGACTCACTTTATGAACATAGTCAGTCCAGCCTTCTTTGTCGTAGTATTCTTCCATTTTTTCCACAGTCATACCTTCATCCCATGGGAAAGTAAGATATTTCTTATCCCCTTTGAAGTAGTATTCTACGTGGCATTGAGCACAAACCAATGAACGCATTTCCTGATGAGTAGCCTTATTGATATCTTTTCCTTGGCGAGCAAAAGCTTCTGCAAGAGCAGGCTGATGTACTTCAAGCTTCATAGTCTTAGTATTGTGGCAAGTAGCACAACCAATAGGGTTTACTATTTCGCTACCCCACTTGTCCCAAGGAGCGCTATAGTATTCTTCCAAACCTACTTTCTTCATCAAGCGAGGTACATCAGGGCTTTTACAAGTCCAACAAGTACCTGGCTGAGGAGAGTGGGTAGAGTCGGTAGGTGCTCCTGTACGGAGGATCTTGGTAACATCCTCTATGGCATGCATATGCCCACGTGGTGCATTATACTCCTTAGAGAAAGCATAGCCAGCCCACAGAATTACCATTTCAGGACGTAGTGCCAAGAGATCATCATCCTGACTACTCATGTACTTGGATTGGAAAGTTGTGTCAGCAGTCGCTTCCCAAGAATCATACTGACGTGGGTAGAACTGAGCATAGAGCTCATTGCGACACTCTTGGTCTTCCAAATTGTTTCCTCCCTTAGCGATGAACTCGGCCTCATGAGACCTATTCATTATAGAATTAGCCAACAATCCTAACAAAAATGTTACGATAGCTAATATTCCTACTAATAACCAATTTCTCTTTTTCATCGTTGTATCAATTAGTTTTGTTTTTATATCAATTATTTTTTATCTTTTACTAAGTCTTGTATCCATTGAGGAGTATTCTCACCCATATCATCAATGATAGGAACTGGAGACGATGGCGCTGCATTGAGCCCTCTTACACGACTATGAGGCACTTCTCGGTGACAATCCCAGCAGAGTTTTCCATTGTCAGCGTGCGCCATAGGAGCCGTTACCTTACCTAACCTCACTTCACTGACAAGCGTACTATGACAGCGAATACAGTTCTCTTGTACTACCTTCTGCCCTGGAGCATGCATCTTAATCACTTGAGGTTCCATACGGAAGGTGAACATAGTAGCATGCCTAAGTCCATCATTAGCCTTGAAGTAATACTTACGAAATACATTATCATGAGGCACATGACAATCATTACACACTGTATTACGTCCATGTGAAGAATGCAACCAAGTGGCATATTCTGGCTCCATAATATGGCAGTTCACACATGCTTTAGGATCATCAGAAAGATAGGAATGCGCCTTGGAAAGGTAGAATATATACCCACACAAGCCTATCACAATCCCTACTAAAGAAGGAATCAGATACTTAAAAATTTTATTTTTTTTAAGATTGCTTTCATTAGAAGACGTTGCCATTTTGATTTTTGTTTTTATATCTTTTCTGCTGCAAAAATAGGTGTTTTCTTTCATTCTACAAAATGAAAATAGCTTTTTTCAGTATTTTATTCTTATTCTAAATAAAGATATTTTAACACTTATATGTCCGATTTTTCAAAGATTACTTTTTTGTTTTCCTAAAGGACAAGAAGCAACCATTAAGTACCTGCGACCAACGGCTGTTCACTCGTCCATCTAACAAATTATTTCAAGAAAAATATCAAGAATTAAAAAAATAAATGTATTTTTGCCACAGTTTTTAATATCATACAAATATTTTCAAGGATGAATACGCTTATAGAAGGGACAACTATACTGATAGACAAGCCTTTGCACTGGAGTTCTTTTCAAGCGGTCAATAAGCTCAAATGGGCTATCATCAAAAAATACCACTTAAAAAAGTTCAAAATAGGCCATGCAGGCACTCTCGACCCTTTGGCTACTGGTTTGCTTATCCTATGTACAGGGAAGCATACCAAGCTGATTTCGTCCCTACAGGATGCCCCCAAGACCTATACTGGTACTATCGCCTTGGGAGCGACTACTCCCTCGTATGATTTGGAAACTGAGATAGACGCTCGCTTTGCAACCTCTCATATCACAGAAGAACTAATAGAGCAAGTAAGAATGCAATTCACTGGGGTGCTCCTACAAGCCCCACCCCTATTTTCAGCTATTAAGAAAGACGGGAAACGCCTGTATGAACTGGCTCGCAAAGGAGAAGTTACCGAAATACCAGAAAGAGAAATTACCATTCATTCTTTAGCTCTCACTCCTTCAGGAGAGAATACCCTTTCCTTTGAAGTGCACTGTAGCAAAGGTACTTATATACGCTCCTTAGCTCATGACATAGGAAAAGCCCTAGGAAGTGGTGCCCACTTAACCTCACTCAGACGCACTCAGATAGGAAATCATTCCGTTGCAGATGCCCTATCCCCCGATGCTTTTGTAGAACTTTTAAATACCAACATATGAAACTAACACAATTCCTCAAACGCGAATTCCAATCCTTAGGGATGTCACGGCAAGAAACAGCCTTTGTCATCACCCTCTCAATCATGCTCTGTATATTGGTTTCTTTCATTATTGTAAGAGTGAACAACAAGCCCGAAGAGATATGGCTTGAAGTACCTTCCACAGAAGAAATCACTAAGCTATTGGAAGAACAAGAAAAACTCGAAGATCCCCAAACAGAGGAAGACAAACCCGCTGACAACTCCCAAGTAACTACCCGCGCCTACAACGAAGCCGATTCACGTATAAAACAAGCCGAGGATCTCGAGACCTTGGATGATCTCTTGGCCAAACAAGAGGCTGAAAACGCCTCTGGAGAAGGCGAAAATAGCCCTGAAGAAGGCGAAGGTACTGAACCGCCTAAGGTAGAACCTCACAAGGTCAATGATGGAATGTCTTTCAAGGAATTAGAGAAATACAAAGCCCAGCCTAAAGATAAGAAAGCCAATAAGCGTACTCTTATTTCCTACTCCTTGGTAGGAAGAGATGCTGTCTCTGAACTACCTAATCCTGTATATACGTGCGATGCTTCGGGTAAGGTAGTTATCAATATCACTGTAGATGGACAAGGACATGTCATAGAAGCCTCCTACAACAAAAGTGCTTCTTCTACAGCCAATGGATGCTTGATAGACAATGCTATCTATTACGCGCGAAAAGCTCGCTTTAACAAGGATAGCAAGATCAAACAAATCGGAACCATTACCTATTTATTTCAATGATACGAACTGCTTTTCCCCAGGATGCTCCCTCTGTAGCTCCCCTTATGTTTCAGGCCATGTCTGACATTGTTTTCAAGCTTATAAATCGAAATGACCCCAAGGAGGCCACCCGATTCTTGGAAAGACTTTTTATCCAAAAAAACAACCAGTATTCTTATGAGAATACATTGGTCTACGAAAAGGACAATCAGATTCTTGGTTCATTGGTCTATTACAATGGAGCACATATAGCCACGCTCTCTCAAACAGTATTTGACTTTGTTCATTCCTCCTACGGACATCATATCCGCTTGGAGCCTGAGACTCAGGCAGGGGAATATTATATAGATACCCTAAGTGTGTCGCCAAAAGTACAAGGCAAAGGAATAGGCTCCTCCCTACTGCTTCACCTCAAGGAACAGCTCAAGGGAGAAACTATAGGACTATTAGTATCCATGGAGAACCCCCAAGCGGAAAAACTATACCAGCGAATGGGATTTGCCTATGCGGATATGAAAATGTTAGCAGGAGCTCCCTACAAGCACCTGATATACCAATCATAGAGCGTTAATTAATCATTAAACATTACTCCATCAATCATTGGATTTATTATCTTTGCATAAACAATAACTGATTACTTATGAATATAAAAACTTTACAAGAGAAAATAGAGAATGCATGGGAAAACCGCCGTCTCCTCTCCGACGAGGTCACCATGAATGCCATTGATGCAACCATAGACTTGCTTGATCGTGGAGAACTCCGAGTAGCCACTCCCTCTGATAAGGGATGGCAAGTACACGAATGGATAAAGAAAGCAGTTATTCTATACTTTCCTTTCCGCAAAATGGAAACCAAAGAGGTAGGTATCTTCGAATACTATGACAAGATTCCCCTCAAGCATAATTACGAAGACAAGGGTGTACGTGTAGTACCTCCTGCTACCGCACGTCGTGGGGCTTTTTTAGCTTCAGGAGTTGTACTGATGCCTTCCTATGTAAATATCGGAGCTTATGTGGATAGTGGTACCATGGTAGATACATGGGCTACAGTGGGTAGTTGTGCCCAAGTAGGAAAGAATGTGCACATCAGTGGAGGGGTAGGTATCGGAGGAGTGTTGGAGCCCTTGCAAGCAGCCCCTGTAATCATAGAAGATGGAGCTTTCTTAGGATCTCGCTCCATCATTGTAGAAGGTGTACGTGTAGAGAAAGAAGCTGTCTTAGGTGCCAATGTAGTACTGACTGCCTCCACCAAGATTATAGATGTAACAGGCGAAAAACCTGTAGCATACAAGGGCTATGTCCCTGCCCGCTCCGTGGTAATCCCTGGTAGCTATACCAAGCAATTCCCTGCTGGCGCTTATCAGGTTCCCTGCGCCCTTATCATTGGCCAACGCAAAGCCTCTACCGACCTAAAAACCTCTCTCAATGAGGCTCTTAGGGATTTTAATGTGGCGGTGTAAACTAATATAATTGTTATATTTTTGTTAATTACATCTTTTTCTTACAACTACGCAAAAACATTGCGTAATAGGGTTGTAACTTTGCACCCAGAAAGAGAAAAAGAACCTCTATAACAAAACAAATTTATAACATATTAGGACAGTAGCTCAATTGGGTAGAGCAGGTAATGGTAAGATTATTTCCATGCGAGGTCAATTACCATTTACTTCTGAGCTTCTAACTCCCGGGTTGTGGGTTCGAGTCCCACCTGTCCTACAAAAACAACTAAGAAAGGTCAAACAGAAGTTACTTCTCTCTTTTAGGTTAAGATTTACTTCTGTGATTACCTTTCTTTTTTTATTGTATCACACTATGGGAAAAACAATCAACATACAAAAAGTTGCCCTTAGGCAAAACACCCTTTATATTCCTGATAGTATGGTCTCACAAAGAGCCATACAGCCAGGTACCTTGGAACTAGTAGCTGCCCTACGCCAACATGGTTTTGGGGTTACTGAAGAGCTTTTGCACGCTATCAATGGTACTACCAATGAGTATCGTCAGTCAGTTGTCAAGGTGATAAAAGAGGTACTGAATGTAAAACTCAACTGGGCACCCCTTATCAAGAATTGGGAAGTGCCTACAGGGGAAAGCTTCATTGATCACCTTATCACCGCTTTCTATAATCAATATCCTGATTTGATAAAGTCTGACAACTATGTCAGCTATTGGTATGATTATGATGATTACTACGAAGCAAACGATATTAAGGACTACAATAGAGAATATTTCACCCATAAGCATGAGCGTTTTTTAGCCTGTGGGCACTATATCCCTTATGGCACCTTCCCTTTGTGGCGCTACAATGGCTGTCCTTTCTGTGGAACCCCTTTTGAGATAGGTAAGATAGAACATACCGAGCAAGGCAGCAAACTCAAAATCCTTGATCTATGGCGTGAAGCAGAAGCGAATACCTTTTTCCAAAACCTACTAAGCTCAAAAACAGCCTTGGATGCCACTCAGGCAGATTCGCTTAAATTGCTATTACCTTATTTCTCGGTGGATCCCCAGACTCATATTGGTATGAAGGAAACCCTTGTCTTGGTAGTAGATAACTATATTGCTCAAGGTAAGGAAGCGGAAGCGGGTGCTTGTTTTAGCTCTCCTACCGATATATTGCGCTATTTGTGGTATAAAAAAACCAGTTTTTTACAAATCGTAGAGCCTAAGACTATCATCAAGAAAGAAGCGCTAAATCACAGCCATATTACCAAATCTTTAGACAAGCACCTCTCTGCCAAAGAAAGAGCACAAAAAGAACTCAAGCTCAAGTACTCCCGCCAAGAATGTGCTCGCGTAGCTCGTTGGCTCAATGCCTTACCGCTTTCAGCAGAAAAGGCTTGTGAGATTATGCATCCTAAGCGTGAGATGTGGGTGCGCTTTATCCGTGCCTTACGTTTGGCAGAATACAGCAAAAAGAAGGGCTTTGAAAAGCTTGCTACCCTTTTGGACGTATTCTATAATGAGCGTTATAGTGTATGGCAAGCTGAGCTTAATACCGCCTACCTAAACATGGATAGTGAAAAGGCTTTTTCCTTGCTTAAACAGCGTCCTGGGGTCTTTGCTCGTTCTCTCTTTGCTTGTATGCTTTGGCTGGGAGCTGACGAGACACTTGAGGCTTTCAAGGAAATCATAGACCAAGTGCCTACTCGCCTACTCTTTACCCTGAATATGTATGCCGATTTGTACTTTAGCAAAGAAGGTAAACGCAGCGTACAGACTATTTTAGGAACTCGAGTAGAAATCCCTAAGCACCCTTTGGTTGTCGGAAGCTATAATGAGGAGCAATTGGCTGAGATGAAAGCTAAGATAGAAGACCTTTGCTTATGGAGCATCCAACGTCAGTTTGCTAAGGAAGAAAACAAGAACCAATCTATCTATATAGACCCACAACTCTATCATATTCCATTACCTATAGGGGATAGAAGTAATAATGTACATGACTTTAATGCCACCCTTATGGGTACCCACTTCCCATTGGAGGGCAACGAAATACGCCTTTTTATGCAATGGGGGAAAGACCTGCCAGCTCAACACTTGGATATGGACTTGTCCTGCCGTATTGTCTATAAAGACAGAACAGACATCTGCTATTTCCACAATCTTACCACCTTAGGTTGCCAGCATAGTGGGGATATCCGCAGTATTCCTGATAAGGTAGGTACGGCCGAGTATATCAATATTGATGTCAATACCCTACGCCAGCACAAGGCTAAATATGTACTTTTTACCTGCAATGCGTATTCCAATGGTGCTTTGTCGCCTAACTTAGTCGTAGGTTGGATGGATAGTAAGCATAAGATGAAAGTATCCGAACGTACAGGGGTTGCTTATGACCCTTCTGCGGTGATTCATCAGGTGCGTATTACTCAGCCCTTACAGAAGGGACTCCTTTTTGGAGTGTTGGATGTAGAGGCTAAAGAGATTATCTGGATGGAGCTCCCTTTCCAAGGACAAGTAGTGCAAGCACTTTCTATAATTGGGGTAAAAACCCTCTTAGAGAAACTCAATAGCAAGCTCACTATCGGTAACCTACTGGCGATCAAGGCTGAGGCACAAGGTCTACAACAAGTAGATGACCCTTCCCTTGCCGATGAAGTCTATGATATGCAATGGGCAGGGCAAGGTAATGTCAGTAAATTATTTTTAGGGTAATTTCCTAAATATATTTTTCTCTTTAAAGAAAATGTATTACATTTGTGGCAATTTTAAAAGTAATACCATGAATCACAACATTAAACCAGGAGTTGCAGTAGGAAAAGAAGTGCAAGAGATTTTCCAATATGCAAAGCAAAAAGGATTTGCCCTCCCCGCAGCAAATGTTATCAGTTCTAACAGTATCAATGGTGTATTGGAAGCTGCTGTGGCTATGAAAGCACCCGTAATTATCCAATTCTCCAACGGAGGAGCTCAATTTATGGCAGGCAAGGGTCTTTCCAACGAAGGTCAAAAAGCCGCTATATTAGGGGCTATCGTAGGGGCCAAGCAAGTACACCAGTTAGCTGAAGCTTATGGAGCTACAGTTATCCTACATACTGACCACTGTGCTAAGAAATTGCTTCCTTGGATAGATGGGCTATTGGATGCCTCTGAGGAACATTTCAAGGCTACTGGCAAGCCTCTTTTCAGTTCTCACATGATTGACCTTTCAGAGGAACCACTGAAAGAGAATATCGAAATCTGTAAGAAATACCTTGAGCGTATGAGCAAAATGGGGATGACGCTTGAGATAGAACTTGGTATCACTGGAGGAGAAGAAGATGGAGTAGATAACTCCGATGCGGATGAGTCTCGCCTATACACCCAGCCTGAAGATGTGGCTTATGCTTACGAAGAGCTCCTCAAGGTAAGTCCACAATTTACCATTGCAGCAGCTTTCGGTAATGTACACGGTGTATACAAGCCAGGGAATGTGAAACTTACCCCTAAGATCCTAAGAAACTCACAAGAGTATATCTCTAAGAAATACAATGTAGCACACAACACTATTGACTTTGTATTCCACGGAGGTTCAGGCTCTACTCTCGAGGAAATCCGTGAGGCAATTAGCTATGGGGTAGTTAAGATGAATATAGACACCGACCTACAATATGCCTTCACCGAAGGGGTACGTGACTATATGAAGAACAAAGCCGCTTACCTACAAAGCCAGATAGGAAATCCTGAAGGAGCGGATGTACCTAATAAAAAGTACTATGACCCTCGTGTATGGCTCAGAGAAGGAGAAAAGACTTTCATAGCTCGTGTGAAGAAAGCCTTCGAAGACCTCAATAATGTAAATACCTTATAATCGTATTTAAAAGTAAAGAACAAAGAATAAAAAGTAAAAAGTGAAGAATTACTATAAGGTAGTTCTTCACTTTTTCATTTTTCACTCTTCACTTTCAAAGGTTGCCATTGCCTCATAGAAATCCTGCTCATCGATACCAAGATTTTGGCAAAGCCACTTAGCGCCTGATAGGTAGTTCATCCTCTCCTTTCCTGAGATCATAAGAGGCATTTCCCCTTCAGGAGTAACAAGATAGGTAGTTTGTCCATTTTCTATATAATCAGCAGTGACATAGGGCATGAGTCGTAGTTGATTCTCTGTAGCTTCTGCTATAGAAGAGAGCGGGGAATCTTCTTGATTATACACCAAGATTCCACCTTTGGTGATAGTATTGATAAAATCAGCATATACCTCCTTTGAAGTCTCCTCAATATGGCTAACCAAAGCCAAGGTAGGTGCATAGGTATGGAATATTGGAGCCTTATCCACTTCACTATAGGATTCATTGCCTTCTATCAAAACAAATTCCGCTCCTGTAGAAAATCTACAAGAAGGCTTATCCCCTATGGGCGTTTCTAAAAAATAGTCTATTTCTTTGGAGAAATATTCCATTGTATGTAGTACCATAGCCGCTATTTCTTCCCTACCCTGGGTGCCAGTGACAACCACTCGGGTTTTTAGCTTATGAAGTTGGTATAGGAAAGCTCCATAAGAATAAATAGGCAACTGGAGTTCTTGGGCTTTTTGCCATTGCGGATCGGAAGTGGAGATATCTTGAGCTATAACCACCACTTCTGTATCAGAGGTAGGCATTGCCCCAGAGACGCTCTCCGACACCTCATGTAGTGGAGAGAGTCCCTCTATAAGGGCTTGTAAAAAAGGTTCTCCCTGAGTAATAAAGTGTATTTTCATCGTTGTTATTTAGAACTGCAAATTTACAAAAAAATAGCTTTCTATTCTGATTTTTTCTCAATTATATGTTTTATCTTTGCTGCGTAAAACTATATAAAATTATTTTTATGAACAGATTTAGAAAAATGGTAACCGTAGTTACTGCTCTTTTTGCCTTGCAGGCTACTATGGCACAGGATGATGTACAAATCACTTTTGACAAACTTCCTGCCAAGGATGAGGGTATTGTAAAAGCCTATTCCCCTAAAGATGATGTACAAATCACTTTTGACGAACTTCCTGCCAAGGCTCAGAGTTTTGTAAAAACCCATTTCCCTAAAGAAGAAGTCGCTTCAGTATGGAAAGACATAGAAATAGAAATGCTTCGTGTAGAGGATTATACAGTAGCTCTAAGCAATGGAACCAAAGTAGAATTCCTTCCTAATGGAGAATGGAAAGAAATAAAAAAATCAAGAGGTTCTGAAATTCCTGCAAAGATTATTCCTAATGGGATTGCCCAATATGTAAGCCAGAATTACAGTGGTCATCCTATTAAGAAAATCAGTAAAGAACGCAATGGATACGAAGTAGAACTCATTGGAGGAACTTATTTAGAATTTAGCCGAAACGGAAAATTCCTACGTATAGGCGACTAATCAAAAATAAAAAAATCGGGAGTACATCCCGATTTTTTATTCATTCATACTCATAAGGAACTCTTCATAGTCCTTTGTTTTCTTCATTCTATCTTGGATAAGCCCGACAACTTCCATTATATTCATATCGGATAGGTACTTACGAACAATCCTCATACGCTGGAGTGTATTTTCATCCTCTCTATAATAAAGTGTATTTTCATCGTTGTTATTTAGAACTGCAAATTTACAAAAAAATAGCTTTCTATTCTGATTTTTTTTCAATTATATGTTTTATCTTTGCTGCATAAAACTATATAAAATTATTTTTATGAACAGATTTAGAAAAATGGTAACCGTAGTTACTGCTCTTTTTGCCTTGCAGGCTGCTATGGCACAGGATGATGTACAAATCACTTTTGACAAACTTCCTGCCAAGGCTCAGAATTTTGTAAAAACCCATTTCCCTAAAGAAGAAGTCGCTTCAGTATGGAAAGATACAGAGATGCTTCGTGTAGAAGATTATACAGTAGCTCTAAGCAATGGAACCGAAGTAGAATTCCTTCCTAATGGAGAATGGAAAGAAATAAAATCAAGAGGTTCTGAAATTCCTGCTTCCATCATTCCTTCAGGTATTAGAGATTATGTAAAGAAGAATTATGCCTCTTCTACTATTAAGGATATTAAGAAAAAACGCTATGGCTATGAAGTGGAACTCACAGGAGATATTGACTTAGAGTTCAACTCCAAAGGAAAATTTCTTAGAGTAGATGATTAATAAAAAAAATCGGGAAAAAAATCCCGATTTTTTATTCATTCATAGTCATGAGAAACTCATTGTTATCTGTTGTTTTTTTCACTCTATCATGGATAAATTCCATAGCTTCTACTACATTCATTTCTGAAAGATACTTACGAACAATCCACATACGCTGAAGTGTCTTTTCATCCTGCAATAGGTCATCACGACGCGTAGAGGAGTCTATCAGATCAATCGCAGGGAATATACGCTTGTTGGCTATACGTCTGTCCAATTGCAATTCCATATTACCTGTACCCTTGAACTCTTCAAAAATCACATCGTCCATTTTGGAACCAGTATCGGTAAGTGCTGTAGCAATAATAGAGAGAGAGCCACCTTTTTCTATATTTCGCGCAGCTCCAAAAAAGCGTTTTGGACGGTGTAGCGCATTGGCATCGAGCCCCCCTGTAAGTACTTTCCCTGAAGAAGGCTGTACTGTATTATAAGCACGAGCCAAGCGGGTAATAGAATCCAAGAGAATAACCACATCATGCCCACACTCTACCAAGCGTTTTGCTTTTTCCAATACAATATTAGCGATCTTGACATGTTCGGTAGCTTCTTTGTCAAAGGTAGAGGAGATGATCTCCCCTCTTACACTTCTTTGCATATCAGTTACCTCTTCTGGACGTTCATCGATGAGTAATACCATCAAGTATACCTCTGGATGATTGTCTGATATTGCATTGGCAATATCCTTAAGCAGTGTTGTTTTCCCTGTTTTAGGCTGAGCCACAATCATTCCTCGTTGTCCTTTTCCGATAGGTGCAAAAAGGTCTATAATACGAGTAGAAGTAGAACTTCTTCTGCCCGATAGATTGAATTTTTCATTAGGGAATATTGGAGTAAGATTGTCAAAAGACACCCTATCGCGTACCGATTGAGGATCACATCCATTGATTTTAAGCACTTTAATCAAGGGATAGTATTTCTCTCCTTCCTTAGGAGGGCGTACAGTCCCCAATACTGTATCTCCAGTACGGAGACCAAAGAGGCGTATCTGAGAAGGAGATACATAGATATCATCGGGAGAAGCCAAGTAATTAAAGTCCGAAGAGCGAAGGAAACCATAGCCGTCAGCAACAAGTTCGAAAACCCCTTCACAACTCTACAATCCCTTCAAATTCGAAATCAGGAGAACGGTAGCGATTCTTCTTTTCCTTATCATAATTCTCCCCATTATTTACCTTAGGAGAGGTATTATAAGGAGTATTGTTTTGATTGGTATTATTGTTACTTACAGTAGAATTCTCTATAGGAGCATTGGCAGTTACCTCTTTACGTTCCTGCTTTGGGAAATTATTATTTCCTTTTTTATCTTTATTGGGTGTATATTTCCCTTTGCCTTCACCCTTTCCTTGAGCATCATTTTTTTTCTTTGGAGCAGGAGCACCCGTATCCTTGGCTGGAGTATCTTGTGGTTTTGGAGTATTTTCCTTAGGCAGAGGGGTATTATTTTTAGATTTTTCCTTTTTGGGATGTACTTCTTTTGTTTTAGGCGTTCCCTGTGGAGTAGTCACCTGTGGAGTAGGAGCTTCTTGTTCTTTATTATTTTTTGGAGTTTTTGTTTTTTTCTCTTTTTCCTTAGGCAAGGATTCTTTGGCTGGGGTAATCAGAGAAGGGTTTTCTGCTTGGAAATCTATAATACGATAGATAAGCTCTTCTTTTTTAAGGGTTTTTGTTTTTTTCATCCCTAAAGATTGTGCAATTTCTTGCAAATCAGGAAGTTTCTTCTCCTTTAAATCGGAAATTTCAAACATATATTGGTAAGTTGATATGAGTTGTTGTTGATAGAAAGTTTGCTTATATGAATATTGCAGCCGTATTGTACACTGCTCTTAGATAAGCCATCAAATAAGATAGAATATTTCTTCAAGGATGGTGTCACTTTGGAACTATACAGAGGAATTACCTATCCCTGAAATACTTAATTTTGAGATTGCAAAGGTACATATTTTTTTTTGAAAAAAATTTTTTATAAAAATTTTTTTCACTATCTTTGCCACTCATAAATCAATAAGATGATACAGCGTATACAAACCATTTATCTATTGATTGTCAGCATCATAAGTGGAGTTTTTTCTTTCTATAGTATAGGAGATTGGACTACTTTGGGGCTCTTAGGAGTCAGTTGCCTGCTGGCAATAACAAGTATTTTTCTTTTTAAGAACCGCCAAAACCAATTTGTTTTAAATAGAATCAACATTTTGTGTAACCTTATTTTACTAGGTGTATTCTCGTGGAGGGTGCTACAATCATCTGGAGAAAATTCTTTTTCTGAGAAAGGTGTTCAGCTCGTAGTTCCATTCATTTCTATCGTATTTTTGTATTTGGCCAATCGTGCCATTCACAGGGACGAAGAATTGGTAAAATCGGCAGACCGCCTGCGATAATACTGAGTAACTTTGTGTGTTGTCCTATCCTACTTAGGTGAGTAGGATAGGATTTTTTTTACACTGAATCAAAAAAAGCCACCCAAAAGGGTGGCCTCCATATAAATATGGAAAAACTATAAACTTAGATAAGAAGCTTTTTTGAATTTTTTAACCAAATCCTTAGGAGCTCCTTTTTGGTTTACCAAAATAGCTATGGTCTTATAGCGAACATAGTCCTTACTTGCGTAAAGATAACCTTTGTTATCATTTTCAGTTCCCCAAGAGTTCTTTACAATATAGTATTCCCTACCATTCTGATCTTTGGCAAGTCCTACGATATGCATAGAGTGGTCATCGAGGGTCTGGTAATTATCAAAAGCCTGTTGGCGCATTTGAGGAGTAATCGTTTTTTCCTTCCAATAAGTATGATAATAATTTTCCTGTTCTGCTGGGTTGAGGTTATCAAAATCTTTTTCAGGAACGATTGCCAGACCATTCTTCCAGCTGAAGAATTTTTCAGATACATCGGCTTCCCAACCTACTGTATAGCCTTTGCTCAAAGCATAGTCAATGGTAGTGATGAAATCCTCCATATTCACATTGAAAGCATAGTCATAGCTCCAGTTGTCAGGTACAGCCATTAGTACATTCTGGTACTTAGGTCTGTCCTCTACGGAAATCATTTCGATGTATTTTTCATCCTCCAAGCCTACATATTCTTTGGCAAAAGAGTGAGCGTCATACATCTTACCATTATACATAAAGGTCTTGGGCACGGCACCTAAGTAAGTATCCATTTTTTTCTCAAAGACTTCCTTCCAATCGCTTGGGAGCTTTTTCATCTTGACAAGCTGTTCCAAGTATGGTTTTAAGTCTTTTTGCATCTCATCGAAATTATTATAGGTTGCTCCATTGATAAGCCCTGTGTAGGCCGACTGAGGAATCACCCCATACTTACGATAGCTATTAATCACATCATGAGGTTCTCCCCCATCGCCCCAGTTGAGCGCGCCATGCATACGTACATAATTAATCGCCTTATCCAAATAGATCTTACGTGCGGTATAGATTTCGGCCAAATCCACAGGTTGTTTTTTCTTCTTCAAGGCTTCTGATTCCAAGAAAGAAGACCCAGCATAGCTCCAGCAAGTACCACTCCAACCCTGATTCTTCACCTCAGTAGCATCCAAGGCTAATATCGGTTTGATTTGGTAATACTTTTGTATATCTGTTCCTTTGTTATTGGCCAATGCGTTGATCAAGTTCTCCTGAGCAAAGGCTTGTCCTGCACCAAGGAGTACAAGAACAGAAAAAAATCTTTGTATCATCATATAGCAATTTAGGTTTTGATATCTCAAACAGTGTCAAGAAAAGATTTTACTAGCTTATATAAGGAGCTTTTTTGAACTTTCTAACCAAATCCTTAGGAGTACCTTTCTGATTCACTATAATGTTCATAGTTTTGTAACGAACATAGTTTTTGCTTACATATAGGTATCCTTTGTTATCATTGCTAGTTCCCCAAGAGTTCTTTACTATGTAATATTCTCTTCCTTTTTGGTCTTTGGCAAGTCCAACGATTTGCATAGCATGATCATCGGTAGTTTCATAGTTATCGAAAGCTTCTTGACGCATCTGAGGAGTGATTTGTTTTTCATTCCAATATACATGGAAATAGTCTTTTTGTTCTGCTTCGCTGAGGTCTTTGTAATCTTTCTCAGGAACAAGTGCTAAACCATTTCTCCAGCTAAAAGATTTTTCAGAAACATCGGCTCCCCAACCTACTGTATACCCTTTGCTTAGTGCATAGTCAATAGTACGGATAAGATCTTCCATAGTGACATTGAAAGCATATTCGTAGCACCAGTTATCAGGAACAGCCATGAGGGTATTGCAATACTTAGGACGGCTTTCGATGGAGATAAGGCTCATGTATTTTTCATCCTGTAGGCCTACTACTTCCTTACCAAAAGTCTCTGGAGTATACATTTTTCCATTATACATAAAGGTCTTAGGTACTGCTCCCAAATAAGAGTCCATTTTTTGTTCGAAGACTTCTTTCCAGTTAGCAGGTACTTTTTCTGAAGCTACAATTTCTTTAAGATATGCTTCTAGATCTTTCTGCATTTCCTTGAAATTGTTCTTAGTAGCGCCATTGATAAGTCCTGTATAAGCAGACTGAGGTACAGCTCCATATTTGCGATACATATTGATCACATCATGCATTTCTCCCCCATCAGCCCAAGTAAGAGCTCCATGCATACGGAGGTAGTTGATGGCTTTTTCCAAATACACCTTACGAGCGGTATAGATTTCAGCCAAGTCTACAGGTTGCTTTTTCTTTTTGATCATTTCTGATTCCAAGAAAGAAGACCCTGCATAGCTCCAGCAAGTTCCACTGTGTCCCTGATCCTTCACATCGGTAACCCCTACTGCGAAAACAGGTTTGATCTGATAGTACTTTTGTACATCTTTTCCTTGATTGTTGGCCAATGCGTTGATAAGATTATCCTGAGCAAAAGCCTGACTGATACTCATTAAAGCGAGTACTGAAAGTATTTTCTCTCTCATAATTAATAATTTAGAATACTATTTATTTGATATTTGTGTAATTTTTCTCGTCCTTTTAAGAAAGCTATTTCCATCAAAAAAGAGCACCGTACGACCTCTCCTCCAAGTCTTTCTACCAGCTTAGCAGCGGCTAAGGCCGTTCCTCCAGTGGCTAAGACATCATCATGTACCAAGACCTTTTCCCCTTGGAGTATGGCATCGGTATGTATTTCTAAGCTACTGTGTCCGTACTCCAAATCATAACTCTCACTGATGGTTTCTGCTGGCAGTTTCCCTGGTTTTCTTACAGGAATAAAGCCCACTTGCAGGGCTTGTGCTAAGAGCATCCCAAAGAGAAAACCTCGGCTTTCGATCCCAGCAACCTTGTCTATTTTCAACCCTTTGAGAGGCTCTATGAGTTGTTGTAGCACTTTCTGAGTAATCTGAGGATTTCTCAGCAGAGGTGTTATGTCCTTGAATACTACACCCTTTTTAGGGAAATCATATACATTTCTTACAAAGTCTTCTATTTCTATATCATTCATTTACTTAACTCTTTATCTCTAAATTATATTTTTATGCAAAGATACGTTTTTTCCTTGAAATAACCTACATGAATCAATAATAATTTATTGTATGAGTCCGTCTACAATACGTATGATTCGCTGGGTCTGTGCAGCAATATCCTCTTCATGGGTTACAATCACAATAGTAGTTCCCCTTTGGTTAATTTCTTTAAAGATTTGCATCACCTCATTAGTAGTTTTGGAATCCAGCTGACCTGTAGGTTCGTCGGCAAGAAGCAAGGGAGCATCGGCAATAAGAGCCCGTGCTATAGCCACACGCTGGCGCTGTCCTCCGGAGAGTTCATTAGGAAAGTGCTTTGCCCAATTGGCAATCCCCAAGGGCTCGAGCTTCTCCATGGCTTTTTGTTCACGCTCCTTCTTGGAAACATTTTGATAGAACAAAGGAAGAGCTACATTCTCTACTACATTCTTATAAGAAATAAGATTAGCCGCTTGGAAGACAAAACCTATATTCCGACTACGATAAGCGGAACGCTCTATACTGTCCAAGTTCTTCATATCCTTATTATCAAACAGATAGGTACCACTATCATAAGTATCCAGCAAACCAATAATATTCATCAAGGTAGATTTCCCTGAACCTGATGCACCCATGATAGAAACCATTTCTCCTTTTTCTATTTCCAAATTGATTCCTTTTAGCACCTGAAGGGTATCATACTCAGTACGATAAGCCTTCTTTATATCAGTTAGCTGAATCATTTTGTACAATTTTATCATCCTTGGTAAGCCCTTGAGTTATTTCTGTATATTTACCATCAGAGATACCCAATTCGATATACTTTTTCTCTATCTTTTCACCCTTTTTTACCCACACATAAGTAGAATCATTTCTATAAGTAATGTATTTTTCCTCAATGCTAGGTACATTTTTCTTACTACTGAGCACAATTTCCGCAGTAGCTGAGTATCCAGAGCGAATCACTGGCATCTGTGAGTTTACAGGAAATTCAGCCTCAAGGGTATACTTCATAATTCCATTTTCTAAAGTACCCTTAGAAGATATTTTAGTAATTTTTGCCTTGGTATTAAGATCCTTATAAGCATTGAAGGCTAAAGATATGCTATCTCCTAAGTGTATATTCTCCAAATATTGTTCGGCCAATTGGGTACGGAAGATAAATTGCCCCATTTTGGCCAAGATAGCCACTGTAATACCAGAGTTCAGTGTATTTCGTTCTATGACAGAAGCCCCTTCTTCCAAAGGAAGATCTATCACTGTACCTGAGATACTGGACTTGACGATGTTCGAAGTCTCCTTCTTGCCCACTACCTTGCCCGTTTTTTGGATAGCCAACTGATTCTGAGCGGATAAAAGCTGTTCCCTAGCGGTACCATATTCCCTCTGAGCACTTTCCATAGCTGCTTGAGAGATTGTCTGTGCCTGAAAAAGTTTCTGTGAACGCTCGTAAGAGAGCTTGGCAGCATCATAATTGATCTGTGCCATCTTGACATTGTTCTCCAAACGCTCAAGTTCCAAGGTACTTGGTACCAGACTGATAGAAGCCACAGGAGATCCCTCTTGTACCACATCTCCTATCTTGACAAAGATTTTATCCAATACCCCTGAGAGTTGGGATTTTAGCTCGATTTCTTTCACGGGATATACATTGCCTGGGATGTATATCTCCTCTTTGATATCCCTATTTTCAATACTTGTGGTAGAAGTAGTTTCCTTAGGGGCAGACTGGCTAAACCAGAAATAAGCCAATATCCCCAATACCAATAGGGCTAAGATAAAAAGAATTTTTTTTCGTTTCATAAAAAGATTTTTTATAAGTTTTGAGTTTTGAATTTTGAGTTTTATGTTTTTAAGGATTGAAGTAAGAATTATATTTGTCCCCTTCTCCCCTTCCCCTAAAGAGGAAACTTATCATTTTTCACTTCTTCTCACTTCTACCTTTTCTCGCTCCCCAAAAAGGTTCAATCGGCGTACCCAAGAAGTTTTCTTATATGAGATAAATATATCTATCGCCAAAAGAGCAAAGGCAATAGCTAAAAACCACTGGAACTGATCCTTATAATCGGAAAACACCTGAGATTCGTATTCATTTTTCTCTATGGTATCCAATGCTTTTTGTAAGGCATCCAAAACCTCCTTGGTATTGGCTCCATTGAAATATTTTCCTCCTCCTTCTTGTGCTATTTCCTCCAAGAGAGCTTGGTTCAGCTTGGTGATAACCACCTGTCCATTGTTATCTCTTTTAGCCACTATCTGCCCATTCTCACTCACAGGAATTGTAGCTCCTTGAGCTGTTCCCAATCCTATAGTAAAAAGGCGTATTCCCTTATCCTTAGCCTCCTGTATAACCGTATCCACCCCCTGCTGGTGATCCTCTCCATCGGAGAGAATGATAAGTATCTTGGAGGTCTGAGAACTCTCTTCAAAGTAATTGATAGCCATCTGGATAGCCTCTCCTATAGCTGTTCCTTGGGAGGAAAGCATATTGGTATTGATACCCTCCAGAAATATCTTGGCTGAGGAATAATCTGAGGTCAGTGGCAACTGTGGATAAGCCTGTGCTGCATAAGGAATGAAAGCCACTCTATCGCCATGGAGTACCTCTATAAGCTGGGAGATGATATGCTTTGCCTTTTCGATACGATTGGGCTTGACATCTTCGGCAAGCATACTCTTGGAAACATCAATAGCAAAGACAATATCGACCCCTTCCCTTTTGACTGTCTCCAACTTAGTCCCTACCTTGGGATTGGCAAGGGCTATGACAATGAAGACAAAAACCAAAGCAAAGAAAACCAACTTCACCCATGGCTTAAAAAAAGAGCGCTGAGGCACCAAGCGGGAGAAAGTAGCTTTCTGAGCAAAGTGCTTACTGGCTTTTGCTTTCCAAAACTGTACTCCAAAATAGAGTAACACAATCAAGGGAAGTAGTAATAATAAGTAAAAATATATCTTTTCTTCTATGTGTATCATACAAAACTTCTAAAAATAGTATGTCTTAATCCAAATTCGCCTACAAGAAAAACCAAGGCTAAGATAGCCCATAGGCGAAAGTTTTCTTGATGTTGGTAGTATTTTAGTTCTTCTATTTTAGATTTTTCTAACTTATCAATCTCGGTGTAGATCTGTGCTAACTTGTTATTATCGGTAGCCCTGAAGTACTTTCCTCCGGTAATTTTTGATATTTCAGCTAATAATTTTTCATCTATCTCCACTGGTACCATATCATACTGAAAGGAGCCATCAGGATTATAAGCTACAGGAGAGAGTGCTTTTCCATTGGTCCCTATTCCTATAGTATAGACACGGATTCCATATTCTTTGGCCAATTCAGCAGCACTAAGCGGGTCTATCACCCCCGTATTATTAACCCCATCGGTCATTAGGATAATCACCTTACTTTTGGTCTTGCTATCCTTAAGCCTATTGATGGCCGTACCCAAGCCCATTCCTATGGCTGTACCATCCTCTATTTCTCCTTGCCTAATCTCCTTAAGAGCTTGTAGTACAATAGATTTATCAGTCGTAGCAGGTACTTTTGTATAGCTTTCTCCCGAATAGACAACAATCCCTATACGATCAGAAGCACGCTGCTGGATAAACTGAGCAGCGACTCTCTTAAGCGCTTCTATTCTGTTGGGTTTGAGGTCTTTGGCAAGCATACTGGAGGACATATCTATTGAGAGGATTATATCAATCCCCTCAGTGGTTTTTGTCTTGGTAATTTCTGAAGAAGAGCGAGGGCGTGCCAAGGCAATTATCAAGCAAACCAAGGACAACCCTCGAAGGATATACAATATAGGTCTTAGCCGTGTACGCCATGTAGAAACAGACCTTACTCCCTGCAAAGAGGAGAAAAGTACAGAAGGAATTTCTTTTTTTCGCCCAATCCACAGCCACCCCACAAGAAGAGGAAAAAGTAGAAAAAGCCAAAAAAATTCAGGATTCACAAAGGTTATATCTTTCATTTCTATTTTATGGAAAACATCTGTGTTTTCAAGGTTCAAAGTTACTATTTTTTTTGGAAGTTTTCAAGAAAAAAATCATTTTTTTTCCTTACTATACCCCCTAAAAAAAGCTACCCTTGTAGGATAGCTTTTGTTCTTCAAACTATTTAAAATTAGTTTACTGCATTAGATAGTTCAGTTCCAGCTTTGAACTTCACTACTTTTTTAGCAGGTATTTTGATAGTTTTACCTGTCTGAGGATTTCTTCCTTCACGGGCAGCTTTTTCAGTTACTGACCAAGAACCAAATCCTACCAAAGAGATTTTATCTCCCTTTTTTAAGGTTTTTTCTACGGTTGCTAAAAAAGCTTCTAAGGCCTTTTTTGCATCGGCTTTTGAAAGTCCAGCCTCTTGTGCAATAGCGTCGATGAGTTCTGTCTTGTTCATAAAATTAAATACTTAAATCGTTAAATACAGTACAAAAGTAATATTTTTATTGAGAAAACAATCACTTCAACAAGAAAAATATTTGAAAATGAGCAACTTTATCTTTTTATTTGTTTTTATTATATGTTTTTATGAATTAAAAGCATACATATCTAAGCAAAAAAATCCCCCTCTGTGAAGTGAAATCCGTTCAAAAACTCCTGAGCAGTCATTCTTTTTTTGGACGGGAACTGCAATATTTCAATCTGTAAAAACCCTCCTCGGACAGCTACTTCTATTTTTTTATGCTGCAAGCGAATACTTCCTATCTTAAGAGTATGGGGCTCGTCTACAGGAGTAGCTTCATAGATCTTTATCGCATATTCCTCTCCCTGATGATGGAGCCATGCCCATGCTGTAGGATAGGGAGCCATGCCACGTACAAAACGATCTATCTCGCAGAGGGATTTTTCCCAAGGAATACGAGAGGTTTCTTTGTGTATCTTGGGGGCTTCCTTAGGCATCACCTCCTTAGGTTGAGGCTTGGCTACGGCCTGCCCTGAGGCGATGAGAGCCAAGGTCTGCACCACCAGATCGGCACCTACTGTCATGAGCTTATCATGGAGTGTTCCTGCGGTCTCACGAGGAGCAATAGTCACTTCCTTCTTCAGGAGGATAGCCCCAGTATCTATCTGGTCATCAATGAGAAAAGTAGTCACTCCTGTAGTGGTTTCTCCATTGATAATTGCCCAATTAATAGGAGCTGCCCCTCGATAGTCTGGAAGCAAAGAAGCATGTAGGTTAAAAGTACCTTTGGAAGGCATCTGCCAGACAACCTTAGGAAGCATACGAAAAGCCACTACCACTTGTACATCGGCCTGAAACTCCTTAAGTGTTGCCAAAAAAGCCTCATCCCTGAGGGAAATAGGCTGCAAAACCGGAATCTGCTGAGAGAGTGCATACTTCTTGACAGAGGATTCTTGCAACTTCTGCCCACGCCCCGCGGGCTTATCGGCTACTGTTACTACGGCTACTACTTGTAACCCTTCCTCTACCATTCTTTGGAGTACCCCTGTTGCAAAATCAGGAGTCCCCATAAATATAATACGTAAATCTTTCATCTGAAATTAGTTGTTAGTGTTAATGATTATTGGTATTCATCATTAAAGGATTCCATTAAGCTTAGAATGTAGCTTGGTTGTTTGTGTATCTGTAAGACTGGCTACATAGCAAGTAATGGCCAATATCTGCTCATAGAGTTTCTCTTCTTCTAAGAGATAGCGAGTAGGAACCGTCTTAAGAATAATATGGTCATAAGAAGAGGTCGTTCCATGCCACTTGTGATAGACCGCTGTAAAGTAGACCCTTAGCAAATGTTGAAGAATCGCATACCCTGCCAGCTCTTTCTCTACGACTTGAGGGGACTGATAGATATTGCTTACACTCAGGTCAATGATATCCTTAATCTGGTGCTTATACTTACTCTTTTCCAAAAGAGAAGTAGTAAAATCACCCCTAAGGAGGCTTTCCTCATTTTCCTCAAAGAGTGCCACCGTTTCTCCTATAAGGGTTCCTATAGAGAGCGCCCTGAGATAAGCGATTCTATCCTGCTTATGAGAGAGCTGATAGTATTTTTCGGTAATATTTTCTGGCTTAATCTTGCTGCCACGTATCAGCTGAATGAGATACTCCAAGGCATGTTCCTCGGGAATCCAACCTAAATTGATACCATCCTCGAAATCGATAAGAGTATAACAGATATCATCGGCTGCCTCGACCAAGAAGGCCAAAGGATGACGTACATAGCGTGCTTGATCTCCGTCCCCTATTGCCCTGAGGGAAAGTTCTTGGGCAACTTCGTGGAAAAAAGCCTTATCCGATTGGAAGATATTATACTTCTTGTCATAAACGGCTCCTGAGGGTTTTATAGGTAAGGATTCCTTAGGATATTTGATAAAAGTCCCCAAAGTAGCATAAGTAAGGCGCAAGCCCCCCTGTACCCCAGCTCTGCTTTCAGTAAGTATCTTAAAACCATTGGCATTGCCCTCGAAACTACATAGGTCAGCATATTCACGATCGGAAATCTGTCCCTTAAGTACACTCCCCTCATGATAGCGAAAGAAATCTCCTATAGCTTTTTCGCCACTATGTCCAAAGGGAGGATTCCCTATATCGTGCGCTAAAGCTGCCGAGGCAACAATGGTACCAAAATCATTCATTTGATAGCCCAACTCTTGTAAGTGAGGATACTTCTGGAGTACCTTTGCTCCTATGGCACGCCCTAAAGAGCGCCCCACAACGGAGACTTCCATACTATGGGTCAAGCGTGTATGTACAAATCCAGAACCAGAGAGGGGAATCACCTGAGTCTTGTCCTGTAGACTACGGAAAGCTCCAGAGAAGACAATGCGGTCGTAATCCACATCATAGCTTAGTCGTGTAGGATCTTCTTGCTCTCGTGAGCGGGTTTTAGTATCTCCTTGTTTACGCAAGGAAAGTAGATGTTGCCAGTCCATCATTTGAGTTTTTAATTTTGAGTTTTTAATTTTGAATTGTAATAACTGTTTGCAGCTTACTGTTCACTGCTCACTGTTCACTGTTCACTGATTAATAGGATATATTTTAGGATGCTTAATTGCTTCTATCAGAGAGGTGGCTCTCTGGGCTATTGTCTTATCTTCGGAAGTAGTGAAACGCTGAAGCAAAGGGATATTTGCTTCTAATAATTCCATAATAGCCACGTGGTAATAGTGTCGGTCTAAGGATTTGATAAGTTTTAAAAACTCTTCATCCATAGTGCCATCATAAGCATCATTGAATAGTTTTTCTTTGTAGGCTTCATATTTGGCAACTTTTCCTTTAGTAGCTTTAAAATCTTTAGCTTGTGGAGACTGAGAGCTATAATTTGCAGCCTCAAAAAGTGTGAGCATATCACGTAATAGTATTGCTTTGTCCGCTTTATCCTCTTCTAACAAAGCGAGATAAAATCTCATTCCCCAAGGAGAGAGCTTTATCAGCCACGCTTGTGATTCAAAACTATAGATAAGGTTTTGATAGTCTTTTTCAGTGGCTACTCCATCAAGTATTTTTACTATACTTTGCTTTACTATATTGGCATTGGTTTCGTAAGGAGTACCAAATCTTCGCCACGGGAAATTTTTAATTAGCTGTTGTAAGTCCATTTGTTATAGTCTTAAGAAAGTACCTTCCCAAATGCTTCAGAGAATTTGGTAGGGGTAAATTGAATAATTTGATAGGCAGCTATTCGATGCTCGTGAAAAGGATCTTGAGCAATGATGTCCAGTATTTCTTCCTTACTGCCAGCTTTACACAAAATTACCCCACCCTTGCGAGGCACTTGTGCTCCTGAAGCAATAAAATGCCCTGAAGTATAATACCTATCTAAATAAGCACGATGGGCTTCTAAGTGTTTTTCAACCTCTGAAAGGTCTTTTTGATACGTTAAAATAATGACATACATAATCTTTAGTTCTTAGTCGTTAGTTCTTCATTCTTCACCACATACGCAGCTGTGGGCACTCGCTGGCTACATTCTTCACTTTTCACCACATACCCAGCTGTGGACACTCGCTGGCTTCATTCTTCACTCCCTAAGGCGTTGTATTGGCTACTTGTAATACTTTTCCGTTGAATACTTCACCCCCATTCAAAGCAAAATTGGAGATGTAGCTTGCCATTTGCTGTGGGGAGGTATTAGCTTTATAATCAGGAAAGGCTTCAGTGAGCATCTCAGTCTGTACGGCTCCTAAGGCTAAGGTATTGAAAACGATACCACGCTCTTTGTACTCTTCGGCTAAAAGCTCCGATAGGGTAATCAAGGCACCTTTGGAGGAGCTATATGCTGCCAAACCACCGAACTTCAAGCTCCCTTGTATCCCTCCCATACTACTAATACTCACCACGTGTGAACCTTTCTCCATAAAAGGCAGTAGTTGTTGTGTGAGGTGTGCTACCCCAAATACATTCACTTTATATACTTCTAAAAAGTCGGTTTCTGTAAGGGATTCAAAAGATTTGTTGATAAGTTTGCCTGCGTTGTGAATCAAGATATCTACCTTTTGCCATTGCTCTTTTACAAACTGCGCTACGGCTTCTCTATCCGTAGCTAAGGTAATGTCAAAAGAGAAACAACGTACTTTGGGTAACTTCAGTGCTTCTATGGGAGCGGTATGCCGAGAAAGAGCTAAGATGTTATGCCCTTGCGATGCCAACTGTTGTACCAGTTCAAAGCCTATTCCTCGGCTGGTACCTGTGATGATAATGTTCTTCATTGTTTTAAAAGTTGTGCAAATATACAACTTTATTTCTTTTCTGAAGTAATTGATTGGTATATATCTATTCCAAGGTATTTTTGTACAAGCTGTACAAAGGTTTCTTCCTTTTCTTCAGAAAACCAATACAGTGCCGCAACAATATCGCGCAATGCTACTGCTTCCCTCCAATTGTCATAGGAAAACAATCGGGTATAGTGGCCTATTTCCTTCGGATCATAGCCCTTGCGGAATACCTCTTGGAGTTCTTGTATAAAACGCCGTTTGACTTCCAGTTGCTTGGGAGTTAGCTCTATGGGAGCATCCATTATTTTACCTCGGAATATATCCCACAACTCAAAGAATTTGTCCAAAGCCTCGCCTTCTGTTTCTGTTACCAATTCAAGAATTCCTATCGTTCCTCTGGAATCAAATATACTATATCGCTTTTGTATCCAGTGTTCAAAATCTCGTAATTCCTCATCAGTTTCATCACTCTCTTGGTGAATATCCCACCCTCCAAGAAATGCATTAAAGCACCGAAGACTATATTTGGATAAATAGGCAGAGGGATTTTCCCTGATAAGTTCCATCAGTTCTATAGTGGTCATTTCCTTATAAGATACTTTAGAAGATGGTGATTGAGAGCGGGGTTTTATATGACCTGAGGTATACTCTTTGTAGCATTCATCAAACAAGGTAAAGAAAAAATGTACCGCTTCTTCTTGAGTATCACATAGCAAAGAAAGCTGTTGTGCCCATAATTGTTCTTCTTCTAAGGCATATTTTTCCTTTAGCCAAGGATAGAAAACCTGTTGTAGGAATACCAAACCCTCGTCTTCGCTTTTACGCTGAAATGCCAAGCCGTCAAGAAAGGCTTTTAAGGAAAAAATATCATATTCCCCAATATACATTGGGGGTCGCTGTCCCATATATTTAAGAAGGTCTAAGGTGGTGATATCTATCATAATCAATCTTGTTTTATATTCCCCATAACGAAGCCTGTAATCTCTGAATATGAGGGTCTTCCACTACATCAATAATAGCTAAAGTATCAGCTGGAATACGGATATGATAAGTAAGTAATTCGCCTAATATATTTTGAAGCGCTAAAAAATATTCATCATAGACAATGAGTTTTTGAGCATTTTCAAATGCTTTAACAATAATCATATTTGAGGAACACTCCTCTTTCAGTTGACGAATAAACTCATTGGTAACCAATGCCATAATATCTTTCTCTGGGTGGTATATATCAATATTTAATTCCTCTTGAATAATTGCAGCGGCTTCTTTTTCAGTAAGAGGAGCTGCTCCATATATCCAATTATCGTCCCACATCTCCAACATTTCAATAACATCAAGTAAGCCATCAGGCATATCCATTTCTGCCCTTAAGCTAAATTGATAATTGTAAAGGGCGACTTTTTCCGCATTATAACCTTCTTTCCAAAGAGCTTGTAAGCCTTGTATATAATAGACAATGGCTTTTATTTCTTCTGAAGTCATTTTATTACATTTGTCTATTTCTAAATTTACTAATCAGCCTCACCAACTCTTCTGAAACCTTATATTTAAGAAGAAACAATACACTCATCCCCCCTACAAGCAAGGATTTCAAACCAATATTCACCAACGGGTGAAATAGAAAGTCCCAAAAGAAAAAGCCTCCTATCGCCACCAAACCAAAGAGAGTAGTCTGCAATGTTTCCTTATAAAAGGGTTGTAAGCCATACTTGCGATACACAAAAACCGACTTGAGTAGGTTATACGAAGTAAAGGCAATCAGAGTTGCTACGCCTGCCCCATTGATCCCATAAAGGGGAATCAGCCACCTATTCATCAGAACGGCACCTATCACTAAAAAAACGCCCAAAAATAGCACGGTGCGATAGTAGGGAGAATTCAGCAATACGGCATTGCTAAAACCTACTAAGGCATCGGAGAGCTTTACTACGGATATGATGATAAGCACCCAAAGCCCTGTGCTGTAATCCTTATCAGGCAAGAGGGCATAACACTGCTGGGCATTCACCACAATAAGCACACAAATGACCATACTCACAAAGTAGGTATTTACCGTACTGCGCTTATAGAGGTCTGCAAGTTCTTGAGGCTTCTGTTGGTTCATAAACTGTGCCGTTAGCGGACTCACTATTTGATACATACTGCGGTAAGGAATGGCAATCACTGTGGCGGTAAAGATAGCCACATTATACACCGCAATCTCACTAATAGGCAGGTATTGGTTGAGCATAAACTTATCTATGTCCATCAATACGGAAGCTACCGAACCTGATAAAATCACAAACAAACTGTATAAAAAGACTTCCTTTTTCCCCTGTGGTAGTCCCCAAGCAAAGGTAGGTCGGCGTACATAAAAAGCGGAAACAAACATCAAGAACATACGCAGGGCATACACCCAAAACACCCCCCACATTAGTTGATGAAAATCAATAACATCAAAGTAAATGGCTACTAATAGAAGCATCACCCCTACCCTATGGAATACCTCCTTGAGGAAATTGCCAAAGACTGTTTTGAGTTGTACTCGCATCCACGCGTAAGCTATCTCAAAATAGGCCATAGCCACCGCCGTAAGGAAGATAAGCCACACATACGGACGTACTTCTGTATTCTTTGCCGAAAGCCACTGAACAATTTGCTCATATGCCATACTTCCCAAAAGAGTAGCAGGGAGAATCACCAGTAATGGCAAAAGGCAAAGCATTAGGTTGAGTCTGCCTTGTTCCTGTCTATCGGTGTAAGCGGAGTAATAACGCACCCAAGTGTTGGACACCCCAAAGGCTATCAATGGAGAGAGAATCGTAGCAGTGGAAGTAACGTAGCTTACCAAACCATATTGTGCTTTGGAAAGAAAGTAAGTAAATAAGAAAAGGGTATTCAGTGCCCCTATGGCAAACCCAAGATAGGTAGCCACTACATTCTTAAGCGATTGTCGGAGTACGATGCCCATAATATTTTTCTTTTAATAATACTTTACAAATTTCTTATCCTGTAAGGCAGTGAGTTGTTCTGCTATAAGGGTATTCATATAGTTTTGAAGCTCTTCCCTGCTGTTATAAGTAGGTTTTGAGAGCCAATTGGGAAAGTCGAGGGTTTTATAATCTACTTCCTCATTGATGAGTTTTACAGCAGAAGCACTGGCAATAATTGCTATATGAATCCAAAGTTGAGAAGAGGCGGGATATTCATCTATTTCTTCTAAATCGTCTAAATTTTCATTAACAAAATAGAGTGATAAATATCGATGAAAATAGTAATCAAAAGCCTCCTGAGCTCCTTTGGTGCTTTTAAAATCGCTTACGGTTTTAAAATGAGAGAAACACGCTTTACGCTCTTCTGGAGATATGGTAGGTATAACTGCAATCAAACAAAAAGAATTTTCTATAGGATACCATAGATCAAAATTTTCGGCAAAAGGTACCGCAAGTACTTCTGGTAAGAAAGTTAGTAAGCCTTCGTATTGTTTGCTTACAAATAGACATCCTACAAGTTCATAAACAGTTTGTAGGTCTTTACTACTTTTGAGTGAAAACTTTTTGCGGATCTTTTCAAGGAGTTTTTGCTGTTTTACAGTAGTGCAATAAGGTGCTAAAATTTCTATATTCATTATTAATAATACTTTACAAATTTCTTATCCTGCAAGGCAGTGAGTTGTTCTGTTATAAGGGTATTCATATAGTATTGGAGCTCTTCCCTGCTGTTATAAGTAGGTTGGCGATCCTCCTTGGGAAATTCAAGTGTTTTGTAATCTACTTCTTCATTGATAAGTTTTACAAGTGAAGCAGCTGTGATTAAGTATATACGATATGAAAATTCATAAGAAGTTTCTTTATCTGCTATACTCTTCTGAATATATTCCAAAGCATCATTAACAAAACAGAGCGCTAAATAATCTTGGAAATAGTAATCATATATCTCTTGAAAATCAGGCAAGCCTTTATATTCGGTAACGGTTTTAAAGTGTAGGAAACACGCTTTGCGTTGTTCTGGGGTGATGGTAGGCACTTCAGCAATGAGAGCCAAAGAGTGTTCTATGGGATACCATAGGTTAAAATTTGCGGCAAAAGGTACTGCAAGTACTTCAGGCAAGAAAGCTAATAAGCCTTCGTATTGTTTGCTTACAAACAGACGCTCCACGAGTTCAGTAACAGTTTGTAGGTCTTTACTACTTTTGAGTGAAAACTTTTTGCGGAGCTTTTCAAGGAGTTTTTGCTGTTTTGTAGTTTTGCAATAAGGTGCTAATATTTCTATATTCATAACGGTCTAATAATTTTTTAAATAAGCTACTAATTTCTTTTCTACAAATTCGGTCATAGTATCAGCTTGTTTGATGACCTTGGGTTTGGCGTATTCGTGGGCAAAGCAAAATATTTCTTGAGTGTCGGGAGCATAGAGCAGTTTGTCGCCATCGCCGTATTTCCAAAACTCCCCAAGCACCAAATAGTCTTTGCCATTGAACACATCGGTATATAAGTCAGCAAAGCGGATTTCTACCCCTTCCAACCTAAGCTCCCCTATATGCTGGAAGAACAAAGTAAGTTCCTCAGAGAAAGTAACGCCCAAGTCTTGGCTCTTTTGGGTAATCTCGGCTAAGAGAATGCCTGCGGTAACCACATTATATTCGTCAAAATCCTTCAGTACCTGCTTGGTAAGTTTGGGATATACCGCCGAGAGTCGCTCCCAATCTTCAAAGGTAGCTGTTTGTGAGCTTGTCTGCTCTGCGCCTTTTCTTTTCTCCTTGAGTTCTTTGAGAGAAGTGGAAACAGCTGTGACAAGCTCTGTATCAGTAGCCTCTGTGAACCATTTTTTTAGAGGAACCATATAGTTTTTTAATCCTGCTTTCTTCAAATAATCAGGTAGTGCTTTGGGATTTGTTTTTAGAAAATAAAATTCTATCATATTGCGAATGAGGAAGTCCTTGCTAAAGTGCATCGTTTTCCCACTCTTGATATAATCCATCTTGAGAATGGTAAAGTTCAAGAAGTGGTCGTCCGCCAACGCCACTGGGGCGATTTCTTCCAAGGTAACACCTGCATCTTTTAGTGCTTTATGTGTGTAATTCAGCACAGTAAAGCTCGGCATTTCTTCCTCGAATACCATATCTATAATATCACAAAGCTTATCTAATATCTGCTGATACTTTTCAGAGGCAATAAGTTGCTCCATTTGTTCTTTGTCTTTTTGCTCTATGGACATATTTGTAATGTTTTAATTATTGTTTATAATCCACTTACCTGACTTTGTAGAACCTTCATGCTTAATGATCCCCAATTTGGTCATATTCTTAATATGGTATTTAATGCCATCAAGAGTAATACCTATAGTTTGAGCTAACTCCTTTTGAGTAACTTCTGGCTTTGCTTGAATAGCTACTAAAATTCTTTCTTGGGTAGTCCCCCTCGATTTATTGGGTAGTCCCTCTGATTTATTAGGTAGTTGCTCAAATTTATTGGGTATTTCCCCTGATTTATTGGTAGATTTATTGGTAGATCCCTCCTTTTTATCGGTAGATTTATTGGGTGTTTTCTCTATTTTATTGGGTAGTTCTCCTGATTTATTAGGTAGTTTATTGGGTAGTTCTTCCGATTTAATGGGTGTTTTATTGGTAGATTCTCCTAATTTATTGTCAGATTCTTCTTCTCCAAAACCTTCTTCAAAGTAGGTTGTAGAAATAGGTTCTACAACCCTAAAAGCGGTAATAAGTGAAAAATCAAAAGAAGCCTTTCCATTGCCATTCTCTTCCAATTCTTTCTGTACCCTATATACACCACGACTAAAGCGGTTCACATAACCCAATACCTTCATAGCCTCAGCTATAAAAGGATTGCGATAATCACTTACATTGGGGAAATTATTAGCACTTACCTTACCATAAAGCCCTCCTGCATTCTGTATCTCAATATGGTCATCATACTCATAGAAAGCCACTGGTGCATTACTCTCATAATCACGATGCATTATAGCATTCATCAAGAGCTCACGAGTTGCCCAATAAGGATATTTGGATACTGTCTTTTCCCTCAATACACTGATAGGAATAGGACGCTTTTGTGCTATGCTTGTCTCTACAAAGACGTCTATCCTTGGGAGTACCTTGCAGAGATTTCCTGAGAACTTATGTTCGTTAATGATATCCCCTGCCCTATCCAATCCCTTAAAGCGGACATACTGAATATAAGCTCCATGCAAAAAACGTTCTGGATTATTACCAAATAAGACAATAGCGGCATTGGTAGGACACTGATAGCGCAGGTCATAGAGACCCAAAGAGGCCATTTGTTCCTCAATAGTACGTTTGTCCTCTTGTAGAATATCCTCAGCAACTGCTTTAAAGAGGTACTCTTTTTTGAATAATGTAATATCTAAATCCTCAAGAGTGGTTCCCAAGCAAGGCATAGCATCAAAGGTGCGAATATTAGAAAGCCGACGCTCTGTCAAGAGCTTTTCTTCTGCTTCTGTAGCAATGCTCTTTCTTGGACCTACCCTTACCCAAATACGCCCACGATAACGCACAGGAGGCACTTGAGAAGGAGTTACCTCCACGACCAAAATATCTCCCTGAGCAAAAGAAAACTTCTCTACTGTCATCACTGGTTGAGGCAGTATATTACCATCGGTACGGATATTGGAGATTTGCAGTAGCAACTTGTCATCTACTTGTAGCCCTGCTAACTCCCCATTGTCCCTGACCCCTATAAGTAGATATCCTTTCTTTTTACTATCTGCCACATCATTAGAAAAAGCACATATCGCCTGAGAGAACTTATCCATATTGTCCGTAGCGACTGTTTTTTCTATGTGATAGCTTTCGGTATCTGAAAGTATTTTCTGTAAATGTTCCTTGGTTATCATTGTTTATTTTTGCTTTTGTTTTATCCCTCCAACTCCTTAGAATCTATCCCCAATACCTTATACCACGCTTGGGCGTTCTTTGAGGTGGGGTCTATGCCTTTGCCTGCGGTATAAAAAGGCTCCCATTGCCAATCCTCGCCTCCAGTACAGCCCACAGCAGCATAGTTCATCAGGAATTCCTTAAAATTATCAGCTAAATAAGTACCGAGATTGCTTGCACCATCGTGGCTGAGGTACACAACCTTACCATAGTTCTCTGGCTCTAACTCAATAGCGATATAATCACCGTTAACATTGATATGAAAACACAATTTGTTATACCAAATGCGGTCTTCTGGGTCTTCGTAATTAGGGAAAACATCAGCTGCCCATTCCTTGCGATGTTCCTCATAATCCAAAAGCAAATCCAACCCAAAGAGTAATTCCCCGCAATAGATGTGCGCCAAGGCATCGGGTATTATAGATTCATCTTCAATAGTTACATCATTCACATCCCAATAAAACTCCAAATGAGCGGTGTTTTCCAAAAGCACTTCGCGGAAATGAGGAGGCAATGTATAGCCCAATTGTGTCTCTACAGCTTTGACTTCCTCCTCTGTAGCAGGTTTTTCTATCGCAAGAGGTTCTGTAGCCCCACCAAGAGCTTCTATTTTACTAAGAAATAAGTTCAGGCGCTTTTTAAAAAGCTCAAAATTAAATGGTATATTCATTTTTTGAGGTTATTTATTATTTTTTAAGATGGTTTCTAAGGGTTCTGTTAGCAAAGTGATTTCAAAAGGGTCGTGCCTAAACTCATAAACATTCTTATCGGCATCTATCCCGATAAAATCGCCATCTCCATCGGTTATATCCTGTACGTGATAGTAGGTTTTGTCGTTTAAAGACACTTCGTATAAGTCATTAGGAGTTATATATTGCCGTTCTTCTTTGGAAAGAAGTTTTTCAATAGGGCTATCATCTAAATACTTTATGCGAATGTGGGAAGTATCTATCCCTACCGCCTCAGCTTGCCATTTTAGAAAGTCGTTATTAGCTGTAATATACATCAATAACAATCCATAAGCTACATTCCAACTCACCACACTACTTTTGCCTGTCTCAACCGACTGTATTACGATATTTTCAATTAAGAAATTCCGTCCTTTTTTATCTTCATACTTGTTGAGCAAAGGAATATCCAAACGCAGTTGATAGCGCTGTCCTTCGGGCTTCTTTATTCCTTTGATGGTTCCTTCTGTAAGTTGTTTTTGCAGGAAATGAAAACGCTGAGGCAGTGCAAGACTTATTTTTACAAATAACTCTTGCATTGCAGGAGTAAAAGTAGGCTTCTTTTTGAATAGATTACCTAACATATTTCTATTTTTCCAGTGTAACTAATACTTTTTACCCTTCCAACTCCTTTGGATTTATCCCCAATACCTTATACCAAGTTTTGGCGTTCTTTGAGGTAGGGTCTATCCCTTTGCCTTTGGTATAAAAAGGCTCCCATTGCCAATCATCGCTCCCAGTACAACCCACAGCAGCATAGTTCATTAGGAATTCCTTAAAGTTATCAGCTATATAAAGCCCGTGGTTTTCACTACCATCATGGCTCACATACACAACCTTACCATAGTTCTCTGGCTCTAACTCAATAGCGATATAATCGCCGTTACCTACTTGGTGAAAAGCCATTTTGTTATGCCAAACACGGTCATATTCGTTATTGTAATCGGGATATACATCCTCTTCCCAGCCCTTGCGACTTTCTTCATAGCCTAAAAGCAAATCTAATCCAAAAAGCAACTCTCCAGAGGAGATCTCTGCTAATTCATCAGGGAGAAAAACCCCATTTTCTTCGTCCTCATAGTCCTCGTCTTCATCTGTATAGATACTCCAATAAAATTCCAAATGAGCGGTGTTTTCCAAGAGTACTTCTCGGAAATGTGGAGGTAATGTATAGCCTAATTGTGCCTCTACTGCTTTGATTTCGTCCTCTGTAGCGGGTTTTTCTATCGTAAGAGGGTCAGTCTCACCACCAAAGTCTTCTATCTTTTCTAAGAATAGATCTAAACGCTTTTTAAAAAGCTCAAAATTGAAAGTTGTTATCATAATAAAAGTTACTTTTTAAATTGCAAATATTTTTTCTTTATAATATCCTATTGGCCAATGCCCTGAGTAGTAGACATTCACTATATTCTCCCAGTAAAGACCCAAAGTTAGTTGTTTTTCTACCAAATATTGCCTAAAAGCAAAAGCAATTGCTTTCTTTGCGACTTCTGTAAAGTCATACGGTCCGAATGAAAACAATTTTTTGTTCAAATTTCTATGCTCTTTCAAGAAGAACTGCACAATTTCCTTTCTATAAGGTAACAGATTTTCTGGAATTTGTATGTTTTTATAAAAAGGGTCTGCATCTGTAAGAGCTGAGGGTAACCATTGCACTTCTTTATACATTCCTGCAAAGGCTTCTTCCGTAGGATTTACAAAAGCCTGCTCCACATCTTTGAGAAGAATGACATTACTGCCCAAAAATTCCTTTACGCCCATTTTAGTAAAGAAATCTGTTTGAATAATTTTGTCAATTTCAGCTTCTAAATTCATTTCATTAGGAATTACTTGTTTGTTCTCTTCAAAGTGCAATTCAAAGTACAAATTTTGCACTTTGGAATTTGCTCTTTTGCACTTTGAAAATCCTCATTATGCTCCAAATTGTCGCAGATGATGGTCAAAATGTTTCCATTGCAGGATTCCCCACTCGTCGGGAGTGAGTTTGCCAAAGAAAGAATGCGGGTGCTGACTGCATTTTTCCCTTCCATTGTTATAAAAAAGGGTTATCAGCTCTTTAGCTCGTTGCTTTTCTTTCTCAAAATCCTCCATAGAGATGTCTGTGATAACATACATCTTATCAGTAGGGGAATTTTTGGGCATAGGCTGGTCGTTGATAAACTTTTTCTTTACCAATTTTCCTATAAGCCTACCGATAAATGCCCGCTTGGGGAAGTTTTTACCTAAAGGAGTTTCTAAAGAAACGTTCAAGTGGGCTAACATCTGTACAATGTTCATCTTTCCCCACTGACGTACGGCATCTACTTTCAGATTTTCTAACCGATTGAGTATTTCGTTCTTATCTGCTTCGTTATATAAATTTTTCATTTGTTTGTTAGGGTTATTTGTTCTCTCTTACACCTATAAAAATATCTACTTCGGAGGCATCGCCTTGCTGAGACTTCTCGGTGTAGCGCTCATAGTCATATATATAAGTGCGATTGAGCGTGGCGTCGTTGTCCCAGATATGTTGCCACATTGCCCCTACTGCTTGAGGCATTGCGCCCTTGGCTACAAACTTTTGAAAGGTTTGTTCAGGGAATTCCCTGCCCTCTAAGCCGTCGGGAATCGTGCTGAGTGTGGTAACTTCTACTCCTATTATACAAGTATAAGGCTCGGTATAGTCCTTTTGGTAATCGGTGTAGATGCTATAAATGGCATCGCTTACCTTATTGGGTATTTTTGCCAAAATTTGCTCACTAAAAAAGCGTTGCCAAAGGTTCCCGATATCTTGCATCGCTTGTCCGTTCTGATTGGTAGTGCGTACACTAATTCCGATGATTTCCATTTTCTATATGATTAATCTATGAGTTTAAAGAGACTTCTTCTTGTGCTATTTCATTGATAAGCGTTAAAAAAGGTTCTATATATTCCTTTTGATGTGCAGGGATAAAGTGCTTTTTATCACCTATGGTGAAGGCATCACCTTCTTGGCTCTTTTGTGCAGGGTGTTCTTTGATCTCTTGCCAACTACTTCTTACAGCTTCTTCCATCAAGTCCCTACTTATTAAGCCCTCCTTGGTAAGTACAAAGCCATAAAGCCCTCCAAACAAGAGAGGAGCTGCTAAACTTCCTAATAGAATGCCTTCTATCTTATGTTTGTTAGCAAACTTCTTATATTTCTTTTCATTTTCAGCATAGAATTTCAATTGATCTTCTATCCCTAACTGTTTGATTCTCCCTTTAAGGTCTGTAGCATTTTTAATCTCATCAGGCAATTGCCCTTCTGTTTTCAATTGAAGTAGAACAATGGTAAGTACCGTTTTCAAAGGAACTTCCAACATAGTGGCATACTCTTTTGGGATCGTTTCATCTACTTTCGTAATGAAATTTTGCCATAACTCACTAGCAAGGTCATCAGGGTTATCCTTGTTGGTAAAGAGATGACTATTAGCTTTTTTAGGGGTACTTATTACAGAAACATCTGTTTGAGTGAGGACTCTAAAATTGGTTATGACAAAGCCTACACTATCTCTTTTTCCTGAAAGTACAGTTTTGGAATGTACGCCAATGAAAGCATACACTTCTTCGTTGGGCATAGCTCCTAAAGGTGCTACTATTTGCTTTTGAGCTAACTGTAAAACTTCTTGACTATCTTCATAGATAGGATTTTTGACGTCTGCAACAAATAACACACGTTGTACAGCCTCACCTGCCTTAGATAAAAAGTTTTCTAATTGACTGATAATGTTAGTATTCATCTTCTTTGGATATTTTTAGTTACTTTATTAATAGTTAAATTTTTCTCTAACTCCTTAACTTACTTTACTTAATGATATTTTTCCTCTTTAACAACAAAAGATATAGGTAGTATAAAAGAAAAATCCCTAATATGACTACATCATATATAGAGGTTTGCTCCCCTAATAATTGCCAACGCTGACGAAAGCAAAAGGTATAAACGTCTAAAAGCAACATTGCTACAAGTGCACACATCATTATAGAAGTGGCGACCTTTTTGCGAAACAACAACACCGTAATAACACTTATAGGAGGCAAGAATACGGTAATACCGAATAAAATAGCTAATGCCAAAGGATAATTTTTGAAATAAATCAGTCCTCCTGCTCCAAAATGGCTGCCGATATACGCTTCATTGTAGGTCATTGTATGACAAAAATCATTGATACCTACGCAAGTAATCAGTAAAAACAATACGCTAAAGATCCAAATAGTAATATTCTTTGTCATTTTCTTTTTATTTAAATAGTTTTTAATAAATTCTCTTTAACTTCTTACAAACTTGCTGATACGCTCTAAAAGTTGGGGTTTTCTTCCTTTTAATTAAAATGCCCTACCTCTCTTGTTTTATAAACGCCCTTTACGATCTGCCAACAAACATCATAGCCCCCTGCTCCTGTACCATTTTGAGTCTCTATTAAGTTTTATCAGCTATTTTATATTCGCAATAAATTTCAATTTATTTTATAAAATCCTTTCCTATTTCTTTTTTAACGGTATTAAAAATTTCAGGATTATTCATTTCTTGCCAATTGTATTTTAAATACTTAGTTCGGTCAAAGTTATTGTTTTCCCTCATATAAATCCAAATGAAATCTTTATCGCATATAACTATCCTATTGGCATTTAATCTAAGAGCATACGATTGTGCTTGCTGAAAAGTTTCTTCCAACTCTGCATTAGACTTGATATAAAACTTTGTTTCTAATATCATTTTACCTCTTTCATAACCTTTTTTGGTTTCAGCAAAGAACACATAATCAGGAAAATTGCGTTCTCCTCGTCCCATTCTTACAGGAAGCTGTCGAACCCAATCATTTTCAGAATAATTGAGGCCTTTCAGAAAAGGTTCTACTATTTTAACCTCTACTTCTCGTTCGTTTTTACAATCCTGATTAAGAGTAAAGTTGGCAGACGAGAGTTTAGGTAACTGAGAAATATCCTCTCCTTTTTGTTGTAGTATTTCTAAAATCCAAGCATAATCTTCATTTTGAAGTCTTATGCCATTCACTCCTTGAAAGTTCTTGCGAACAATCGGAAGTCCCTTTAAATGCTCATCTGCTTTTATTTCAGCAAGAGTAATAGGTTTAATATGTTGGATATGTCCTATATGTGTTTCTCCATAATACCAGAAAAAAGGGTCACGAATACCATCGGTAACTGCTCTACAAACAAATTCTATACTACTTTTGGGAGAAAGACAATACATAAGAATTATATCACCTTTTACAGCATCTTCATTTCCTGACCAAAAACAAGTACTATCAGATTTTGCTTCACTCAGAAATTTGTAGTCCCCATTTTTTATTCCTCCCCCTGTTATCCAAATATTAGTAGGCTCAGGTAAAGTCTGTTCCTTTTCTTTTCCTATAAATTTAGGAGCAAAATCATAAAGGAAAGCACATAACTCAAATATGGTAAGATTATTTTGCTTCCTAAATTCATTCCAAAGCTTACAAAATTCTAAGTAGTATAAAGCTCTTTCTCTTTTGTCTTTTCTTAAAGGAACTTTTGGTAATTCAATATTAAAAGTATCTGCTATTTTTTGTAAGTTACCAAAGTTCATTTGGAAAAAATAAGGAATATAGAAGTCTTCCTCTCGTTCTTCGTTTGAAGAAAACAGGCATAAAGAAAAAGGCTCTATAAAGGCTATTATCATATCATATTCTTCTGGTTTAAAAATATCATATTCTTTTTCAGACTCATCCAATATCTTTAAACCATTTTCCAAAATATATGGATAAAAGTCTTTATACTTAATATTTTCTGGAAGAGGAGATGAATTTACGATATCATCAATAATAAATAAATATTGTTCTAAGTCTTTATTAGAACCATCTTTTACAAATTTAGAAATAATATCTTCCAAATATCCTTCCTCAAAAAGTTTAATAACTTCTTGCCCTTCTTTACTCTCTTTATAATTGTTCCAGATGAATTGATTAAGTTCCATATAATTCTGTTTTGGGCTTTTCATTATAAAAAGACTCTGGCAAAGCTCATTTTAATCACCTTTTTGTGCAATGACCTTTGCCAAAGTGCTGTGATTAACCATTAATCATTAATAATTAATCATTGTTTGTACATCTTTTCTCTCAATTCTTGAATATTTTTGTCGTCCATATACTCATCAAAGGTCATATAGCGGTCGATAATACCACTAGGGGTAAGCTCGATGATACGATTGGCAACGGTTTGCGAAAATTCGTGGTCGTGAGTGGTGAAAAGCACGGTGCCTTTGAAGTTTTTCAGCGAGTTGTTGAAGGCGGTGATACTCTCCAAATCCAAATGGTTGGTAGGTTCGTTCAGCATTAGCACATTAGCGCGCAACATCATCATACGGCTGAGCATACAGCGCACTTTCTCGCCTCCTGAGAGCACTTTGCAGTTTTTAAGGGCTTCCTCGCCACTGAAAAGCATCTTGCCCAAGAAGCCGCGCACGTATACTTCCTCGCGCTCTTCCTCTGTTTTTGCCCATTGGCGCAACCAATCCACCAAGGAAAGGTCTTGGGTGAAGAAATCGGAGTTATCCACGGGCAGGTAAGACTGCGAAGTGGTAATTCCCCACGCAAAAGTACCCGTATCGGGCTTGAGGTTGCCGTTGAGAATCTCATAAAAAGCAGTGGTGGCGCGTGAATCCTTAGAAATCACGGCTACTTTGTCGTCTTTGGCAAGGTTAATATCCACATTTTTAAACAATACCTGGCCATCGATAGACGCAGCGAGGTTTTCCACGTGTAGGATTTGGTCGCCAGCCTCACGGTCGCGGTCGAAAATGATCGCAGGGTAACGACGAGAGGACGGTTTGATTTCCTCGATATTGAGTTTCTCCAACATCTTCTTACGAGAGGTTGCCTGTTTTGATTTTGCCACGTTGGCACTAAAGCGCGCAATAAATTCCTGTAACTCTTTGGCTTTCTCTTCCGCTTTTTTATTCTGTTGCGCACGCTGACGGGCTGCCAACTGGCTACTTTCGTACCAGAAAGTATAGTTACCCGAAAAATGGTTGATTTTCCCAAAATCTATATCGGAGATATGGGTACAAACGGCATCAAGGAAGTGACGGTCGTGGGAAACTACAATCACTGTATTGTCATAGTTTGCCAAAAAGTTCTCCAGCCAGCCTATAGTCTCGAAGTCGAGGTCGTTGGTAGGCTCGTCCATTATGAGTACATCGGGGTTACCGAAGAGTGCTTGCGCGAGAAGTACTCGCACTTTGAGTTTGCCGTCCATTTCGGACATTAGGGTATAGTGCATATCCTCAGAGATGCCCAAATTGGAGAGCAGGGCTGCCGCATCACTCTCGGCGTTCCAGCCATTCATCTCATCAAACTGTATTTGTAGCTCACCGATGCGTTCGGCGTGCTCATCGGAATAGTCCGCATAGAGGTCGTCCATCTCTTTTTTGACTTTGGAGAGGACTTTGTTGCCCATAATCACAGTGTCTAAAACGGTGTAGTCGTCATAGGCATAGTGGTCTTGCTCAAGCACCGACATACGCTTGCCTGGTTCGAGGATCACACGCCCCGAAGTAGGTTCTTGCTTGCCTGAAAGAATTTTTAGGAAAGTAGATTTGCCTGCTCCATTGGCACCGATGATGCCGTAGCAGTTGCCTTGTGTAAAAGTTACGTTTACCTCATCGAAGAGGACGCGTTTTCCGAATTGTACGGATAAATTGGATACTGATAACATTGTTAATGATTAATGTTTAATGATTAATTAAAGATCTACGGTAAAAATAGTATTTAGTTGGTTCTTCAAAGCATATTTATAAAAATCTAATACCCCTTTGCTCCAACTCAACAAATAGTTAAGTTCTTCCTTGTTTTTAGTATATGAATAGTCTGAGGGAATTTTTTCAAAATTCTTTTTGATAATCTCTTGTAGATTATTCTCTTCAAGATAGTCTACAATTTTTTGAATATTATCGAGGTCATTCACAAATATTACACAATCATTATGATCCAATAATAAATAACCTCCAAAAACAATATTAGGAGCTATTCCTTCTTCTTTGTACCAATCACCCTCACAAAGACAATAATGAATGCCTTCCCACGCTTTATCTATCTGATAACTTTTGGGTGTACCCAAGAGATTTTCTTCAATAGTGTTGAGCATATAAGCATACATCTTGTCATCATCTTGTTCTGCAATAGCATCTACTTGCTCATCACTAAGTGCATAAAAAACGCCTAATCGTGCCATATTGTTTATTCTAAAGTTTAGAAAATGCAAAAGTACGGAATATTTGTAAGATATGGAAATTACTTCTCTGCAGTGATTATCAGTGCCATTGATTTTCCCTTATCAAAAGGGTCTTTTTTGAAATTACCATATAGGTTGATGGCTTGAAATCCTATTTGAGTAAGCCATTGGGTAAGTTCGTCAGCGAAAATAGGCTGTAACAGTTCCTCATTTTCTATGGTATCGTCCAAAATAGTCTTGAAACGAATTTTCCCTTCCTCATTGAGATAGTAAAATCGCTCAAACTTCACCTTATCATTGGTTATCAAGGGGAGATTACCGAGATAATCGCCTTGTTGCTGGGCAAAATATTTTTCAAAATTGACCAATTGCAGGACAAGTTTACCCCCTTGAGTGAGTTGTCCATAAGCTTTTTGTAAAAAGAGCTGTACAGAGACCTTACTATCCAAATGTGGGAGTGTATTACCGATACAAACAATGTTGTCAAAGGTGGAAAGCTCATCAATAGTAAGCATATCACGTTGTTGTACGCTAACGCCCTTTTCAGCAGCTTTGGCAATCAATCGCTCACTGAGGTCGATAGCGGTAACTTCGTATCCTTGTGAGCTTAGGTAAGCGGTAAGATTGCCCGTAGCGGCACCTACATCAAGGACAGTATGCCCTCGAAGCTCATCCGCAAAAAATGTTTGGTGAGCTGGAGATAGTGGAAAGATAAAATCGTATTTTTCCGCAATACAGTTATAGAACTGAGACATAATAAATAATGATTAATGATTAATGCTCAATGATTAATGCTCAATGATTAATGTTCAATGATTAATGGGATGGAGAGACTTTGTTTATAGATTTTAGCATAGCCTTCAATAGTCTCTAATTTATTAAAATTCAAATCTTTGTTTTCTTCCAACGAAGGATAAATGATAAGACAGTCTATGAGTTGGTTACTGTTTTCTAAGCCGAGTTTTTTATAAACCTTTTCTAAGCGTGCATAAGCACTCACCTGACGAATATCTTCTATCACTTTTCCTTCTTCGTAAAGAAGTATTAGGTAGCACTACTCTCAGGTAAAACTCTTTAAACTCAGATAATCTGCTCATGATTGTTTTTTAAAGCAACAAAGATACAATTTTCCTCTCAAAGTTCCACTCTTTTCTATAGGAAAAAATTCTTTTTTTTCGTAACTTTGCATTCTCTTATCTTGACAGATCTTATGAACAAAAAAATTACCCTAATTGATTGGGGATTAAAGGACTATAAGGAAGCTTGGGAAGAACAAGAGAAGCTCTTCCAGTCCACTATCGACCTGAAAGTGGCCAACAAAAACCTCCCCTTACCTATCGAGACTCCTAACTATTTGATTTTTGTAGAACACCCTCATGTACTGACTCTTGGCAAAAGTGGAGTCATGGAGCACTTGCTCATGAGTGAGGAGTTTCTTAAGGAAAAACATATTTCTTTCTATAAGGTGAACCGCGGAGGGGATATCACTTACCATGGCTTAGGGCAAGTGGTGGGGTATCCTATCTTGGACTTGGACAATTTTTCGCCAGACATTCACCAATACTTACGCTCCTTAGAGGAGGTGATTATCCTCACTCTTGCTGACTATGGTATCAAGGGGGAACGTAGCAAGGGAGAAACAGGTGTCTGGATAGAAGTAGGTACCCCGCGTGCTCGCAAGATATGTGCCATGGGGGTAAGAGCTTCTCGCTGGGTGACCATGCATGGCTTTGCCCTGAATGTCAATACCGACCTAAGCTATTTCAATTATATTGTCCCTTGTGGTATTGCCGATAAGGCTGTAGCTTCGCTTGAGGGCGAGCTGGGACACCAGGTGTCACTACAGGAGGTGCGAGAGCGTATCACCCAGCATTTCTTAGAGGTATTTTCGGCTACATTGGCCTAAGTACTACATACTCTTATAGCGATTGAGTATCTTAAGTTGCTCTTTGTCAAACTGATAAGGGTCATTTCGAATAATGAGCTTACCTTCTTCGTCTACCCAAGCGGTAAGGTAGGAGACATCAATGACAAAGTGCTGCTTAGGGCGTACCCTACGCTGGTCACGCCCTGTGGTCATGGCTTCTTTCACCTTCTCAGCATCCCATTCTTCAGAGCCTCTGAGCAGTTTCGTAGCCAATCTTTCTGGATATTCCACACGGATACATCCATGGCTATAGGTGCGTTGGGTATTGCCAAAAAGGCGCTTGGAGGGAGTGTCATGTAGGTATATACTCATATCATTGTAGAGGACAAACTTGACCAAGCCCAACGAATTGTTCTCAGAGGGAGCTTCTACAAAGTAAAATGCCCGCTTGCTAATGCGTTCGTCATGCCAATTGACCTTTGCAGGGTCTATTTCCTTATTATTCTCATAGAGCTTATAACCACGCTTAGCATATTTGAGGGAGTCTCTACTGCTTATGATATTAGGTATCATCTCCTTACGTACAATGCTTTGAGGCACAGACCAAGTAGGACGGAACTCTACATACCTTAGGCTATCAGAAAAAATAGGAGTGGGAGTCTCTGGATTGCCTACCACTACACGGGTTTGGAAGACCAAAGAATCCTTATGGAAGAGGCGCAAGCGATATTCGGGTATGTTCACCAAAATATAATCCTCTCCTAAGTCCTTATTATGCCAGCGCAAACGCTCCATATTCAAGAGCAGTAAGTCTCTTTTTTCCTTGGCTGTCATTAACAAATAACCCATTGTTTGGGCTCCTGGCACCCCATCTGCAGGAATTCCAATACTTCGTTGAAAATCTTTCACTGCTTCCACCAATAGTGAATCCACCTGTTCAGGATTTTCCTGTACAGGGGATTCATATCCCTTATGCTTCAGACAAGCACGTAGGGCTAAGATGGTACTATCAGCATAGCCTATAGTATAGCTCTTGAGATCTGTGATAGCAAAAGGGGTTAGTACTTCGGCGGTATCCTTCTCTAACTCTCTATAGCGCTGAGCCATCGCCTTATAGAAAGGTTGTTGGGGCTGTAGGGCTTCTATGATCTGAGAGAGGTTGTCATTGTCCTTGAGCTTGAGGAGCAGCTCCACATTGTCCAATAGCGGACGGGTACGCTTCCATACACGCTTCTCATCCCCTACCTTAGGAACTCTTCCTCGGGTAAGGTGACGGGTAAATAGCAGAAAAGAAGCAGTAATCTCCCTATCGGTCTCCTCCAAGTCTGTCAAGGATAGTCTCCCCTTATATAGGGAATCTACTTTCTGAGAAAGCTCCTTTTGGCGGTAGTTCTCTGGAAAAAATCCATAATCCGAAAGTGCTGTAAGTACCTGTATATAAGAGGTAAAAAGAGGTGAAGGCTTATTCTGATAGAGCCAACGGGTTTGGTAATTATATTTTTTGTAAAAATCAACTACCTCTCGCTCTATGGCGGGCTTGTACAAGGGATCCTTGATGGTTACCTTCTTGAGGGTAGCCATTGCGGTATCTTGCAGGGATACAGACTGATAGGATTCGTTAATCTCCCTATCGGCAAATTCGTCTACTACAGCTTTGCTGTTTTTTTCCTTACATCCTATAAGAAGTAATGAAAAGAAAAGAAAACACAAATGCTTTAACATGTTATTATTTTTTTGGGCGCAAAGATAATGATTTTTTTAAGACTATAATCAAAATTTTGGCATGTTTTTTGTGTAAATATTTCTATCCTAATTTTTTAAAAGAAAATTTATGAAAAAACTCCTATCTTTTCTCGTTTTATTTGGGGGATTATCTGTAGCGATGGCGCAAAAAACAATAATCCCAGAAGTAAAAGTAGTCAGCGAGGACAATGTTCATCCTATGCAGCTACAAGACCTCTCGGTGGATATTCTCGTAGTAGGGCAAACGGCCGTAACTACGATGGAAATGACTTTCTACAATCCTAACAACCGTGTGATGGAAGGCGAGTTTGAGTTTCCCCTCGCCGAAGGGCAGCAAGTCTCTCGCTTTGCCTTGGATATTGACGGCAAGCTCCGTGAGGGTGTAGTCGTGGACAAATCCTTAGGACGCAAGGCGTTCGAGGATATCGTCCGCCGTGGGGTAGACCCTGGTCTTTTAGAGAAAACGGAAGGAAACAACTTCCGCGCTCGTGTATATCCTATGCCGCGCAAGGGCTCTCGCCGTATCTTGATTGCTTTTGAGCAGGAACTCTCCCAAAAGAACGGACAGGATTTCTACTTCCTTCCTATTGCCAATGCGGCGAAACTCAAGAAGTTCAAGATTCGTACCGAGGTGGTCTCTCGCTTTGTCAAGGCCGATATCCAAAACTCCCTACAACTGGACTTTATCCAAAGCCGCAACAGCTATCTCAGTGAGGTGGAGAAAACTAACTTTACTTTGAACAAAAATATAGCACTACTCTTTCCTAAGATAGACAAACCACAACTACTTACCGCTTCCCAAGGGGATAAAAGTTACCTCTATGGAAATATTGCTTTGGAAAAACAAGAACTAAGGGCTAAAGAAGCTCCGAAAACCTTAGGAATCCTTTGGGATGTTTCTTCTTCAAGCGAAAAAAGGGACTTTGCCAAAGAATATATGCTCTTGGACAGCTATTTCAAAGAAGTAAAAAACGTAAAGGTAGTTCTCACTACCTTCCACATCTACGCTTCTAAACCTATTTCTTTCGAAATCAAAGAAGGTAACTGGCAAGCTCTCAAGGATCATTTGGACAAACTTACCTATGATGGGGCTACCGATGGCAATGCCATGACATTCCCTGCTGGAGCAGACGAATACTTCCTCTTCTCCAATGGTATTTTTAATTTTGGCAAGGAGGCATTCCAAATCAACAATCTCGTTAAAAGACTTCATGCTCCTGTGTGTGTCATCACCTCTGAGCTGGTGGCCAATATGGACAAACTACAGTACTTAGCAGGGGCTACAGGAGGTAGTTTTATCAACCTCTCCTCTCAAGAACTACTCGATGCGGTCAAGGCATTACGCTATCAGTCCTTCCAACTCTTAGGATATAAGGTAAAAAGTGGGAATGTAACTGACTTATATCCTCAAAAAGGAGCATTGGTAGGGGAAAACTTTACTTTCTCTGGAGAACTAAACTCGGATGAGGCTACTTTGGTGGTGTCTTTAGGGTATTCAGGAAAGGTTGTCGTAGAAAAAGAGGTTACTTTTTCTAAAAACAACTCTGCCTCTGCTGGAGAATTTGCTCTTTTACGCCGTATATGGGCAGAAAAGAAGATTACCCAACTCCAAAGAGAGGGAGCACAGGCCAAGGATATTGATGCTGTAGGGCGCCAATATGGTATCGTAACCGAAGGAAATTCTCTGATCGTATTGGAAACGGTAGCGGATTATGTACGTTACCAGATCACTCCTCCCGAGGAGTTCCAAAGAGAGTACAATCGTCTTGTTAATACCGAAAAACAAAATAAAGAAAAAACAAAGAAAGCACACCTTGACCATATTGTAAAACTCTCTGAGGCTCAAAGCAAATGGTGGAATACCTCCTTCCCTATCGCAGGTACCAAACCTGTCAAGAATACAGCAGATCAATCTTCCAACGAGAGTACCGCTGGTATAAATGCCCGTGCTAGTGCCTCCACGCTCGTTATACGTGGTATAGGTTCTATTTCAGAGAGTAGCCAGGCTGAGTTGGCTGAAGTAATGGTAGGCTATAGTCGCTCCTCCAGAAAAAAAAGACGACAGAACAAAAACGCTGCTAAAGAAACTGCACAGGTTCTTAATTATGAAGAGCAAAGTGAGGACTATGAAGATCGTAGTGGTGAGCCGACAATGAACCCTTCCAAAATAACATTAAACCAATATAATCCTGACACCCCCTACCTAAAGGTGATGGAGTATGCCGATCCTGCCAAAGCGATAGAGACTTACTATAAGCTCAAGAAGGAATATGGGCAAACACCTTCTTTCTATGTGGATGTGGCGGATTACTTCTTCAAAAAAGGGGATACCGAGCAGGCTGTTTTAGTGGTGTCCAACTTGGCCGAATTGGGCTTGGAGGATGCCCAACTACTCCGTGTATTGGGCTACAAACTCTCTTCCTACAAGGCTCATAAGGAAGCTATAGAAATATTCCGTAAGGTGCTCTCTATCCGTGAGGAAGAACCTCAGTCCTATCGTGACTTAGGACAGGCTCTCTCCCAAGGGGGAGAATATCAACAGGCTGTAGAGACCCTCTACAAGGTTGTGGAACGTCCTTGGGATGATCGCTTTAGGGATATACAACTAATCGTTATGAACGAAATTAATGATCTTGTAAATACACAAAAGGGTATCCGCACTTCTTTTATAGACAAGCGCTTGCTCAAGAAGGAACCCGTAGATATTCGCGTGGTACTCACTTGGGATACGGACAACTCCGATATGGACTTGTGGGTTACCGACCCTGAAGATGAAAAATGCTACTATGGACATAGACAAACTTACTTAGGGGGTATCATAAGCCAAGACGTAACAGGGGGCTATGGGCCTGAAGAGTTTATGCTCAAAAAAGCTCCTAAGGGCACCTATAAAATAGCGGTAAATTACTATGGAAATCGCTCCCAAAAGCAGCTTTTCCCTGTAAGCCTTCGTATTACTTTCTTTACGCACTATGGTACTCCTCAAGAGAAAAAACAGGAAACTACCGTACGTCTCTCTAACCAAAGAGAAGTCATAGAAGTAGGAAGTTTTGAGTTCTAAAAGACAAATGTATGAGACATTTATTGATCATCTTAGTAGTCTTATGGGGATTTAGTTCCTGTACAACTAATGCTACTTTTACTTTCCATAAGAACCAAACAACCTCTCTCTTAGCAGAAGTAGATATGGAAGGTATCCTCAAGTTTACAGGAGATAGCATAATGAAGTCTTTTACTAATAAGGAACTTTCGAAGAACTGGAAAAGTCTTTACCAAATAAGTAAAGAAAAAGGAGAGCCTATAACCAATAAAGATTCCATAGAATTGGCCAAAAGAATGTTCCTCAAAGGACTTTACAAAGGAGAGGTACCTTATGGATTTGCCCTCAAAGCCGATCGCATAAGTCAAAAACAATGGAGTGGAATGGAAAAAATTTCCAAGAGTGAAAATACTAAGTATGGAGATTTATTTGCTTCTGTTTTCAAGTGGGATGGAAAAACTCTTATATTCGATCCCCAAGAGCTTACTAAGATCGGTAAAAAAGAAAAATTAAACTGTCCCGAAGAAGAAAGTAGTGAGACCTCAAAAGAAGAGATTAAAGCTACTTCTGATGAAACATCCGAAGCAGCTGCCTCCTCTGAAACTATACAAAAAATAGAAAGCCCTTTTCAGATGAAAATCAATCTCTTTTGTAAATTTGATCGAAAGATAAAATCTATTCAAGGAAATCATCCTTACCTCCAGCAGATAGATGAACATACATTACAATTTAGTTTTAATGCATTAGACAAGCATCCAAAAGAAAGAGGAGATTCCAAGATTATTATCATTACTAAGTAAAAACAAAGTGCGTAAAATGAAAAAGGTATAGCTAAGTTTGATTTTAGCTATACCTTTTTATCTTTTGTATTACCTCTTACTTATCCTCTGTGGGTACCTCTTCGGAGGGTATCTCTTGAGGAGTTTCGTTTGCCTTGGCTAAATAATTTGGCAAATTAAGTCCTGCCATATTGAAGAGATCGTTAAGTGGTGGTACGGTCTTCATCATACCAGAGACAAAGTTGGCAGTAGAAGTATTACCATTTTCCCCCTGACCTGAATCCCAAACAGTAATCTTATCAATCTTGATATTCTTAACTGCTTCCACTTGGGTTTTTACCAGTTCAGGAAGCTTTTCTATGAGCAACAATTGGAAGGCTTTGGTAGGATCACCTCCTGCAGCACTTACCACATCCTTATATCCTTGTGCCTGCTTGGTGAGGATTTCAAAGAGACCTTTCGCTTCAGCTTCCATTTTCGCATAGATGGCATCGGCTTCCCCTTTGGCATTCTCACGTAAGCGGTCTGCTTCCGCTTGAGCTTCTATAATGACGCGTTGCTTAGCGATTTCAGCAGGGACAATGATATTGGCCTGTTGGGTAGCACGCTCTCTTTCTGCACGAGCCGATTCGGCTTTCTCTTCAGCAGAATAGGCTTCTTCCAAGGCCTTAGCCTGCTGTACTTTCTCTGCTGAGATAGCGATACGCAAGGATTCTGCTTCTTTTTCTCTACGAAGGGCATCAGAATTGGCAATCTCTATCTTAGCCTCGTTCTCCCCTTTGATGGCGGAGGCATTAGCTTCAGAGATTTTGATACGGCTATCACGATCCGCTTCTGCCTTCCCTATGGATTCATCTTTCTTAGCTTCAGCGATACCCACCGTTTCATCCTTTTTGGCCTGAGCGATACTAATTTCCTTATTTTTTTGAGTAATAGCGATTTTTACATCCCTATCTCTTTGTGTTTCTGCTATTTGTGTATCACGCTCTCTATCAGCAAGAGCTTTACCAGTCTCCCCTATCTTTTCTTGTTCAGCTACACTAATCTTAGCTTCGTTGATAGCCTTAGCTGCGGCTTCCTTACCAAGGGCTTCTATATAACCTGACTCATCTTTAATATCGGTTACATTGACATTGATGAGTTTCAGACCTATTTTTTTGAGCTCACTATCCACATTTTTAGAAATGTTGTCAAGGAACTTATCTCGGTCGGAGTTGATCTCCTCAATAGTCATAGTAGCAATCACCAAACGAAGTTGCCCGAAGAGAATATCCTTGGCCAATTCTTGAATTTGTTCAGGAGAAAGCCCTAACAAGCGCTCTGCAGCAGCATTCATATTCTCTGGCTCGGTGGAGATAGCTATGGTAAAGCGACAGGGCACATCCACACGGATATTCTGACGGCTCAGTGCATTGTATAGATTGGCCTCGATAGAGAGTGGGCGCAAGTCCAAATAGGCAAAATCCTGAATTACAGGCCATACAAAAGCCCCTCCTCCATGTATACAGCGTGCAGAAGAGCCTCCCGTACGCCCATAAATAACTAATATCTTGTCCGAAGGACAACGCTTGTAACGCGCAGTAAGCGACACAATCGTTACAAATAATACGACTGCAAATATCGCAATCAAACTAATTGGTGATGAAAAATCCATTTTATTTAATTGTTAATTATTAACTACTTAGCCCTATCCTCTATTCATTCTTCTTTCTTGACTACCCTGCGATCTTCTGTACAAAAACAATAGCGTCCTTTATCTTGACTATTTGTACCATAGCACTGGAGGGAATGCGTTCCCCTTCGGTCATGGCATCAAGCTCACGAATAGAGCCGCGAATACTTAGAGTAATCTTCCCTGTTCCTGACAGATATTCTGGGATAGGTACATATACCTGTGCCACCTTGCCAAGGGTTTCTTCTATCTTAAAAGAATTGTCTTCAGCAAGCCTCATAAGAGCCTGTACTGTGAGAAAGAAAATATAGACAAAGAGGCATCCCACCAATACGGCAAAGATAGTAAGCGTTATTTTGTTATCTATGACCTCATAGAAAGAAATACCTGTCCAGCTGAAACCTAATAGAAAGTTAATGAGATTTCTTAGTGAAAAGAGCTGAAAAGGTGCATCTGCTCCAGAGAAATCTCCGTCAAAATCGGCCGTCAAACCATCTGAGGCATTAGCCCCAACGAAAGCCATAATTGTCTGAATGATAAAGATAATAGATACAGGAATGGCTATAAACCAAAATCCTTGTAAGTAGGTATCCATCATTGAAAATATTTCCATAATTTTATTTTTTAATCGGCAACAAATGTACAAAAAAAATCATACTTTACAAAATTTTCTCACTTTTTATTGGACTATAAAAAAGAAAATTCTTTTTTGTTGGATTTTATTTATTTTTTCATTACCTTTGCTCTTATTCTCCCCTTAGAACATGTAAGGAGAAAAAATAATTGTAAATTATTCTATTTCAATATTTTATGAGTGAGAAAGATTATCAATTTAGCTATAAAACATATTTATTAAGCGAGGCTAACGAAAAGGATAAAGCCCTTATAGAGAGTGCTTTTCAGTGTAGAACCAATGCCTATGTTCCCTACTCCCACTTTGGCGTAGGCGCCGCTATATTACTTGACAATGGACAGATTGTTTTGGGGAATAACCAAGAAAATGCAGCCTACCCTTCTGGCTTATGTGCCGAACGTACAGCTTTGTTCTATGCCAAGGCCAATTACCCTGAGGCGAAAATCATCAAAATAGCCATCAGTGGTGATCATATGGAGCACCCCAAGGGGGAGATTACCACCCCTTGTGGCAACTGCCGTCAGGCATTATTAGAATACGAATGCACACAGGGAAGCCCTATCACTGTACTCTGTGTAAGCTCCAAAGGAAAGGTGCTGGAGATTCCTTCTGTGAAGAATCTTTTGCCTTTCTGTTTTGACTTTTTCTATGACTAAACCCTTGACTAATAAGAATATTATGACACAATATATACCCTTTGAGGATACAGGATATTTCTCTAAGTTCATCACGGACTACCTCGCTCAAAAGGAACCTCTCAAATGTTTGTATCACCGCTTCCCTTTGACAACAAATTTCTTAGAACAGATAAAGGATAAACAAGCACATTTCCCAAAGGAGCACAGAACTCTTCTTTTTCAAGTACTCAAGGAGCAATATCAAAATCTATCCATATCTGAGAAGACCCATAACCATATAGAGGCACTACAACAGGAGCATACCTTTACCATAACTACCGGACACCAACTAAGTCTCTTCACAGGACCTTTGTATTTTATTTACAAAATCGTCTCGACCATTGTTAGTTGTCAGCAACTCAAACAACTATATCCTAACTACACCTTTGTTCCCATCTACTGGATGGCTACTGAGGATCATGATTTTGAGGAAATTAACCATTTTACTTTTCAAGGGCAAAAGCTCTCTTGGCATTCTAAAGAAGGGGGTGCAGTAGGTACTTTCTCTACAGAAGGATTGGATAAAGTGGCCAGCGTTCTCAATATTTTATTAGGTAAAAGTCATCAAGGAGAATCTCTCAAGCGACTTTTTGAGAAGGCTTATATAGAACATGCTACTCTCGCGGAAGCTACTCGCTACTTGGTCAATGAACTATTTGCTCCCTACGGATTGGTCATCATTGATGGCGATAATCCTAAGCTCAAGGGATGCTTAGCTCCTTATCTCAAGCGAGAACTCTTCGAACAGCTCTCCCAAAAAGAAGTGAAAAAAACACTTTCTTATATCAAACAAACAGACAAGAGTTACCCTGAGCAGGTGCACCCTCGTGAGATTAATATTTTCTATCTAAGCAAGGGGATTCGAGAACGTATTGTCAAGGAGAATGGGGTCTATAAAGTACTCAATACCCATATAGAATTCACCCCTGAAGCACTCGAAGAGGAACTAACTCAGTTCCCTGAACGCTTCTCTCCCAATGTGATTCTACGCCCACTGTATCAGGAGATTATACTACCTAACTTAGCTTATATAGGTGGAGGGGGAGAGATTGCCTATTGGTTGGAGCTCAAAACTATGTTTGCCGTCTATGGGGTGCCTTTTCCTATGCTTATACTACGCAATTCGGTACTTCTTGTAAGTGACAAACAGCGAAAAAATATAGAGAAATTAGGGCTTTCTTATCATAATATTTTTCTCAAAAACAATATATTAGAGAATAAAATCACCCAAAAGCTCTCAGAATTTCCCATTGACTTCTCCTCTCAAAAACAGATGTTAGAAAAACAATTTGCTGACCTATTGGAAATAGCTCTACATACAGATAAGTCTTTCTTAGGTGCCGTAAAAGCTCAGGAGAAGAAGCAACTCAAGGGATTGGAACAGTTAGAAAAGCGCCTGCTAAAGGCTCAGAAGAAGAAGTACAAAGAGCAGTTGGAGCGAATTCTCTCGCTACGTATCAGTTTGTTTCCGAAGGAATCCTTACAAGAACGGGTGGACAACTTTAGCGAATATATGATCCAGACCCAAGGCCAGCTGATAGAAATGCTTATCAAGCACCTCAACCCGTTTGATTTTCGCTTTGTTATCCTATGCTATGATACTTCCTGTCGGGAGGGAGAATGTATAGAATATTTCATATAAAAACACTCAAAAATAGAACATTATGAAAGTAACTTACTTAGGACACGCTTGTGTCAATATCCAAATCGAAGGGGCTCACTTCCTCGTAGATCCTTTCATCAGTGCCAATCCGCTTGCTGGACACATTGATATCAATAGTATTGAGGCTACCTACATCCTTCTGACACATGCACATGCGGATCATATTTTGGATGCTGAGGCCATCGCTAAGCGTACAGGTGCCCCTCTTATCACCAACCCTGAAATTCTTGGCCACTACCGCAAGTTAGGGCTTGATGGGTACGATATGAATATAGGAGGCTCTCACCGTTTCTTGGACGGGAAGGTAAAGATAAAAATGGTCAAAGCCGATCACTCTTCTTCTTTCCCTGATGGAAGCTATGGAGGAAATCCCGCAGGATTTCTTATCAACTACAAGGATCAAACAATCTATATCTCAGGAGATACAGCCCTTACCATGGATATGAAAATCATTCCTCATCAGTATAAAGTGGATTTAGCAATTCTTCCTATTGGTAATAATTATACTATGGGCGTACGCGATGCACTTACTGCTGCCAAATTTGTAGAAACAAATAATGTATTAGGGGTACATTACGATACTTTTGATGTTATAAAGATTGATAAAGAGGCTTCAAAAAGAAAATTCAGTGATGCACATAAGAGATTGCATTTGTTAGAAATCGGAAATTCTTTAGAAGTAGATGATTTGATATAATTATACAGTAAAAAACATTATAAAATCTACAAAATAGCTATATACTACTATAAAAATTAAGGAATGAATTGTAATTCATTCCTTAATTTTTATTTTTCACATAAGTAAAAAGGTATTTTTATTTATAAAAACCCCATTTATCTATATAATTCCATACTTCTGTAGGTAAGAGAGGTTTTACATTTTTATCTAAAGCAATATCTTCTCGTATATCCGTTGCCGATATTTCTATAATAGGTGTCTTCACATATATGATATGTTCATTTCCCTTCAATAATTCAGAAACTTCTCCTTCGCTAATACGTGGATATACATAAATAAAATAACTTTTTAGAATAGTTTCATAATTCTTCCACTTAGTAAAGGATTTCAGATTATCCTCTCCCATAATCAGTGCAAAAGTATACTGAGGATACTTCTCTTCCATATAGATGAGTGTATCAATGGTATAATTGGGTTGTGACAGATGAAATTCTATATCACAAGGACGCAATTTTTCGTACTCTTCTAAGCAAAGTGAAACCATCTCTAACCGATTGGCATTATCCAAGAGTGTTTTCTTTTCTTTAAAAGGATTCTGCGGAGTCACAACAAACCATATTTCATCCAGATCACTGTGTTCTACTAAGTGATTGGCCAAAATAAGGTGTCCTATATGTACAGGATTAAAGGAACCAAAGTAAAGTCCTATTTTTCGTTTCATAATGGGAAGAGTGATAAGTTAATTTATATTATTGATTGAGGAAATTGCGAACCATTTGGAGGGCTTCTGCTACACTCTGCGAGAGATCATCATTGATAATAACCTTATCGAAATGGATTGCTTGTTCCATCTCATATTGTGCTTTAGCAATACGCATTTCTATCTTCTCCACGGTCTCGGTATTGCGATGCTCTAACCTTCTTCGTAATTCCTGAAGGGTAGGAGGCTGTATAAAGATAGAAAGTGCTTGTGCTCCAAAATGTTTTTTAAGGTTGATCCCTCCGAAAACATCCAGATCAAAGATAATATTCTTTCCCTGGCTGGAGAGCCTATCTATCTCACTCTGATAAGTACCATAATAGTTTCCAGCATACACTTCCTGCCATTCCACAAAGGCATTCTCGGCTATTTTTCTCTTGAAATCCTCTGCGGTAATAAAATAATATTCTACCCCATCCTTTTCCGTTCCTCGGGGAGCACGTGAAGTTGTAGAGATGGAAAAGGCTAAGTTCAGGTCTGCCTCTTGCAGAAGATGCCGAATAATCGTAGATTTCCCACTCCCTGAAGGAGCTGAGAATATGATAATCTTAGAATTCATAATTATACAGAGTTTTGAGTTATGAGTTTTGAGTTTTAAGCTAGGTTTTAGAGATTATTATCTGTTACATATATTCGCTCATGTGGCTTTACTTACCTCCCCAGCGGTGAGCTCTTGCTGGCTTTACTTATTATCTAAAAACTAAAAAAGGGTTTCCTTAAGTGATTAAGGAAACACCTTTTAACTAGTATTATAGGAAAATTATACGAGGGAAACTCTTTTAAATCCTGTAATTTCTACATTGTATGCTTTTACGTAGTCTGCTACCTTTTTGCTTTCATCCTTGATATAGTATTGGTCAAGCAATGCTTTTTCAAGGTCAAGAGTAGTGTTGTCATCGATAAAGCGTTGTACTTTTCCTGGAAGGATTCTATCCCATATTTGTTCTGGTTTTCCTTCGGCCTTAAGTTCAGCCTTAGCAGCTTCTTCTGCTTCTTTAAGTACTTCAGGAGTAAGCTGAAGGGCAGAGATATATTTAGGCACATGCTTTTCTGTCTTTCCAAGACGGCGAAGCTCTTCGTTGTCTTTAATAATAGCGGCGATACGTGCTTCTGTTTCGCTAGCTACATAAGCAGGATCGAAATCCTTGCTTGAAAGTACAATAGCCCCCATAGAAGCTACCTGCATACATACATTGCGGGCCACTTCGTGAGCTTTGTCAGTCGCAGCAGAAAGAGAAACTAAAGCAGCAATTTTGTTACCTGCATGGATATAGAAATCTACATAGTTTCCTTCCAATATCTCAAACTGACCTATTTCTATTTTTTCACCGATCACTCCTGTTTGTTCTGTGAGCTTGTCTGCTACAGTGATTCCTTGGAAAGGAGCAGCGAGGAAAGATTCTTTGTCATTATAGTTAAGAGCCAATTCAGCTAATTGGTTAGCCAAGGCTACGAAAGATTCATTCTTAGCTACGAAGTCTGTTTCACAGTTAAGAGAGATAATAGCACCTTTGGTATGGTTTGCATTAACTTTTGCAATAGCAGCACCTTCAGCAGACTCTCTATCTGCGCGTTTTTCAGCTACTTTTTGTCCTTTTTTACGAAGTACTTCAATAGCTTTATTGAAATCTCCTTCTGCTTCTACTAAGGCATTCTTGCAGTCCATCATACCAGCACCAGTAGCTTGTCTGAGTTTGTTTACGTCTGCGGCAGTAATTTTTGACATTTTTCTATATTTTTTTAAAAAGTGATTATTTAAAATAGGCGTTTTAAATAATCACTTTATGAATTTAACAATTTAATTTTCAGCAGGTTTTTCGTCTGCTTTTTCTACTTTTTTATCTTCAAGTCCTTCTTTGATAGCTTCGACTACATAGGAGAGGATTTTTTCGATAGAGCGAGAAGCATCGTCATTGGCAGGGATTACATAATCCACCTCACGAGGGTCGGAGTTAGTATCCACCATAGCAAAAATAGGAATGTTTAATTTTTGGGCTTCTTTGACAGCGATGTGTTCTCTTAAAGTATCTACTACGAAAAGAGCTGCTGGAAGGCGTGTCATATCCGCGATAGAGCCTAAGTTCTTTTCGAGCTTTTCTCTAAGACGAGTGATATGTAATTTTTCTTTTTTAGAGAGGGTATCATAAGTACCATCTTTTTTCATTTTGTCGATAGAGGACATCTTCTTAACTGCCTTACGGATGGTAACAAAGTTGGTTAGCATACCACCTGGCCATCTTTCGGTGATGTAGGGCATTCCTACGGAAGTAGCTTTTTCAGCTACGATATCCTTAGCTTGTTTTTTAGTAGCTACAAAGAGAATCTTTTTGCCAGAGGCAGCAATTTTCTTAAGAGCTTCATTAGCTTCCTCTATCTTAGCAGCTGTTTTGTAGAGGTTAATCACGTGGATACCATTTCTTTCCATATAGATATATGGTGCCATATTAGGGTTCCACTTTCTGGTAAGGTGCCCGAAGTGCACTCCAGCTTCTAATAGGTCTTTTACTTCTATTGAATTTGCCATTTTTTTTAATAGTTTACGTTCCGTATGATTTAGCAATAAATGGTGGTTGAATATCTTATGCCCATTGTATTTGGATGCTAAACTAACTTCCTTATGCGACAAGGAAATACGGCAATAAATAAATGTTGAATATAATATTAACGTTTTGAGAATTGGAATCTTTTACGAGCTTTCTTCTGACCGAATTTTTTACGCTCTACCATACGAGGGTCACGAGTGAGCAATCCTTCTGGCTTAAGCATCGCTCTGTTTTCGATATCCACTTCGCACAAAGCGCGGGAGATCGCAAGGCGGATAGCTTCTGCTTGTCCAGTGATTCCTCCTCCGTACACATTGATATTAAGATCGTAAGCATCTTCCAATCCTAATAGAGCAAATGGTTGTTTTACCTCGTACTGAAGGGTAGGAGTGGTAAAATAATTAGCCAAATCTCTTTTGTTAATGGTGATTTTTCCGCTTCCTTCTTTCATGTAGATACGAGCCACAGCGGTCTTTCTTCGTCCAATTTTGTGAATTACTTCCATTATTTAAGGTCATTTAGGTTAATAGAAACAGGCTTTTGCGCATCGTGATTGTGCTCACTACCTGCATATACTTTAAGATTACGGAATAGAGCCGCACCCAATTTGTTCTTTGGCAACATTCCTTTTACAGCTTTTTCAATAATTCTCTCAGGGAACTTAGAGAGCACCTGTTTGAAAGATTGAATACGTTGTCCACCAGGGTATCCTGTATAGCGAAGATACTCCTTAGTTTCTGTCTTTAGTCCGCTAAGTTCTATTTTCTCAGCGTTGATAATAATCACGTTATCACCACAGTCTGCGTGCGGTGTATAACTTGGCTTGTACTTCCCTCTAAGAAGCTTTGCTACTTTAGAGGCAAGACGCCCTAATTTCTGCCCCTCAGCATCCACTACAACCCATTGTTTTTCAGCGGATTGCTTGTTCACTGAGCGTGTTTTGTAACTTAATGTGTCCACACTTAAATTATTTTAATTAAACATTCCTATTGTGTTAGCCCTCTCATTTTTTGGGATTTCTAACAGCGTGCAAAGGTACAACAATTTATCAAATCTGCAAATTTATTTTTTTATTTTTTACTCGCCCGCCAATTCCACCTACAATGTGGAAGTTTTTGTTGCCAATTCCACCCTCAAGTGATTTTAGTTCTTTTCTTTCATATAAAACTTACCTTTGCTCAAGGAAGCTTCATCAAAGAAACGAATATCCTCTATCTCAATGCGATATATGATATTATAGGGCGCCTCAGGTGGATTATAGGATAGTATAGAAAATACTACTTTCTTGTGTGTCTGGGGATTCTGATAAATATAGTTACTCACTTTGGTATCCTTGGCTTGGAAAATAGTATCATAGAAAACACGCCCCAACTTCTCTGTCAGCAGAGGAAAAGAAATAGGATATGTAGCCCTTTCATAACTCACTTTTCCTGCTTTGATACTATAGGGACTATGGAGGGATAGGTCTAAGGTGTATGTGCGCGCTGCTGCTCTTTTATAAGATATTAGCTTGGCATTATTATCATATTTTTCCTCATCCAAATCTATATAAGCTACTTTTTCTTGGGTGAATCCTGTAAAGCTGCTTTTCTTTTCCTCAAGAAGAAGATACCTTTTTTCAGGGGATATACTTTGAAAAATAGCATATATCTTTTCCTCTGAAGGCTCTTCTTGGGTTACCTGCTGACAGAAATCAAGTAATATCTCTATCAACTCTTTAGAGTTCTGTGCCCTTATAGGGAGACAGACATACAAAAATAAAAGTATCCATATTCCTTTTTTCATTTTATACAATATGTCTTATGAAAACCTATAACAAAAAATAAGAATAATCTACACTTTTTAATCCAATAACTTTTTTAGTTTGTTCATCAATCAAATAATCAAAACTTATAAAAATATTCTTATAGGACTTATCAGCCCCCCAATGGGGAATAATTTCCTTGATTTCGTCTTCCTTAAGCTCAAAAACGATTGTAGGAGTCCCCATCAGGTTTACAAAGTGCTCTCCATAGATAGGTTTCAGTATTTCTGAAAGCTCCTTAGGAGTAGTATCTTTATGAATAGGATGTCCCTCTACCAGCATATATCCATCTATCTCAGGCATTCTCTTTACTGCATAATAAAAAGGGTAAAGATCTGATAGTTCCTCTCTCCCTTCTGCATAAGGTCGAAAATAGATAAAAAAACGATCTACATTCCCTATAAATCTACCTTTTTTATCTTTAACTTCTCCTAAAGAAATTCTTGACCAAAGAGGTATATTGTCATAAACAAATTCATATCCTTCTTTATATGAAGGCTTTCCAAAAGTATCGAAGAAGTTAGCAATAGTATCCAACTTCATCAGTTGGTCATTATAATACACCTTATACCCTTTAATCTCAAAACGATGTTTTTGTTTTTTGAAAGCCTCAAGTGCTTCCTGCTCGGTAAGAGGTTTTACATTTTCTTTTGAGGATTGTTGTCCATTACAAGCTATAGCTAAAAGGGCTATAAACAAAATGAGTAATTTTCTTTTCATTTTATACAATTATTCTATAGTGAGTTTAAAAAATAGTTTGTAAAACTCAGGTTATTTATTTAATCTTTCTATCTTTTTAGGGTTGTACCCAAGGGCTTTTGCTATTTTTCTTTGCAGAAAAGGGGTTGCTTTCCCTGCAAAAATAAGTTCATCTCTATTATAAATGCTTACTCCTTATAAGGTACAAAGATAAAATTTATCCTTTTATTTACAATCAAACCATTTATGATTAACAAATAAATAACAAAAATAGCCAATATATAGAACACTCCTAAGTCTGCTTGTAATTCTAAAAAAAATTGTACTTTTGTACCTTCAAATATTGATACAAATGAACTTATATCCACTTACTTTCACCCCTATCTTTAAGGAACGTATTTGGGGTGGAGAGAAACTCGAGAAGGAACTCCATAAGCCTATCCATCAGCCTCTTATAGGGGAGAGTTGGGAGGTCTCTACGGTGAAAGGCGATATTTCTATCATTAGCAATGGTGCTCTAAAGGGTACTTCCTTACAGACACTCATAGAGCAAGCACCTGAGGCTCTCTTAGGTCGTGCGGTATATAAGCGATTTGGAACAGACTTCCCGCTGCTCATCAAGTTCATCGATGCAGCTCAAGATCTTTCGATACAGGTACACCCCGATGATGCTTTGGCTAAAAAACGCCATAACTCCTTTGGAAAAACGGAGATGTGGTATATCATGGAGGCTGACCCTGAGGCTTCCATTATCATTGGCTTTAATAAAAATGTAAGTCGTGAAGAGTACCAAACCCACTTGGCAGATAAGACTCTTAGCCAACTGCTTCACTATGAGAAGGTAGGTCATGGAGATATGTTCTTTATTCCTGCAGGGAAAATCCATGCCATAGGAGCTGGGGTACTGCTGGCTGAGATACAGCAAACCAGTGATATCACTTATCGTGTATATGACTTTGACCGCAAGGACAAAAATGGCAACTATCGAGAACTCCATACAGAACTTGCTTTGGAGGCTATTGATTTTGAGCGAAAAGATGATTTCCGCAAGTCCTACTCCAAAAAGGAAAACACTGTCAATCCTGCCGTGTCCTCTCCTTATTTTACTACAGATTACCTAAAAATCACTCAAGAGACTCCCTTGGAACTCTCTGGAGATTCTTTCCATATATATATGGGAGTAGAAGGAAAAGGAAGCCTGCACTATGGAGATACTGAGCTGATTTTGGAAAAAGGAAGTACCATACTTGTACCTGCCACTTGTACTGCTATTACGCTCAAGGGAGAGGTAGAGGTATTGCAGGTTCATTGTTAAAACTACCCTTGTGATGGAAAAAATTATCTTAGGGGTAGACCCTGGTACTACGGTGATGGGCTTTGGCATTATTCAGGTGATGAAGAATCAAATGAAGTTTGTCCAAATGAACGAACTCATCCTAAGCAAATATGATGATCACTACCTAAAGCTAAAGCTCATCTTCGAGCGTACTACCGAACTTATCGACACCTATAAGCCTGACGAGCTCGCGATAGAAGCCCCCTTCTTCGGGAAAAATGTACAATCCATGCTCAAACTGGGGCGTGCCCAAGGGGTAGCTATGGCAGCAGGCCTGGCGCGCCAAGTACCTATTACTGAATATGAACCTAAAAAGGTAAAAATGGCTATCACTGGCAATGGAAATGCTTCTAAAGAACAGGTAGCCAAAATGTTACAACAACTACTTCACTTTAGAGAACTTCCTGAACACTTGGATGCCACCGATGGTTTAGCTGTAGCTGTCTGCCATTTTTTCAATGGGGGAAAGACTGAGAAGAATAAGAGCTACTCCTCTTGGGAGGCTTTTGTAAAGCACAATGAGAACAGAATTTCTTAAGCCGAATGTATAGTCTCTATATACATATCCCTTTTTGCCGACAGGCTTGCCATTATTGCGATTTTCACTTCTCCACAACCCTCAAGCGAAAACCTCAGATGGTCAAGGCATTGTGTAAGGAATTGGAGCTAAGGAGAGTTGAAGCCTCTACGCCCTTGCAGACCATCTATTTTGGTGGAGGAACCCCCTCAGTACTTACCTCTGTAGAACTTCAGGAGATTTTTTCTACCATTCACAAGCATTACCGCATAGCTTCGGGGGCAGAAATTACTATGGAAGTCAATCCGGACGATTTCTCTACCCCTAAGAGTGAACTCTCCTTAGAGTTATTAAAAGAATTAGGTATCAATCGGTTAAGTATCGGAGTACAATCTTTCTTTGAGGAGGATCTTCTTTTGATGAATAGAGCACATACGGCTGAGCAAGCTAAGGATTTTATTGCTCAGGCTATACAATATTTTGACAATATAACACTTGACCTTATCTATGGGATTCCTGGTATGACACTTGCTCGCTGGAAGGAGAATATCCTCCAAGCACTTTCCTTTGGGATTCCTCACCTCTCGGCTTATGCCCTTACCGTAGAGCCCCGAACAGCCCTCTATCAGTTTATCAAAAAAGGAAAAATCCCCCCTACCAATGATGGGCAAGCCAAAGAGCATTTTTACTTACTAAAAGACCTCTTAGAAGCCAAGGGGTTTATCCATTATGAACTCTCCAATTTTGGCAAAGAAGGCTATTTCAGTCGCAATAATACCGCCTATTGGGAACAAAAACCTTATATAGGCATAGGCCCTTCTGCTCATAGCTATACAGGAGAAGAGCGTATGTGGAATATCTCTCACAATATCAAGTATATAGAACAAATTTCTCAAGGGATATTGCCTCAGGAAAGGGAAACACTTTCTCTGAAAGATCGTTATAATGAGCGTATCATGACGGGGCTTAGGATACAAAAGGGCATCTCTACAGAGGCTATCGAAAGGGACTTTGGGGAGTTCTTTCTAAATTATTTAAAAAAAGAAGCCCTTCCCTATATAGAGAAAGGCTTATTAGTATATCACAATGGGCATATCATCACCTCTGAGAAAGGATTGTTTCTCTCCGATGGTATTGCCAGTGATCTGTTTATGCTTTAGAAGGTATACTTGAGTCCTACCCCCAATATCTGTTTGAACTGAACGCGTGCTCCATAGAGGTGTTTTGTACCATTGGGGAGTACCTCTTCTTTGAACTTGATATCATCATACTTCAAGTGAGTACCCACACGTGCTTGTAGATAGTTGTTGATCTTCATATCTACAGCAAGTTGCCAGTCTACATCTATGTTGCCAAAACTTTTATCATATTGTGTATAGAAAGAGAATTGGTTGGTCATCTGTACATTTTCGTATAGATCGACCGTATGCTTTCCTGAGAATAGGAAACCTACTTCCACCACCTGCTGTTTGGCATGTTTTAGCAAGTTACCGGCAGGATCATACTCGGCAGGATCCAAACCGAAAGAACCCTTATCGGCCAATTTCTGATCCATTACAAAGGTAGCCTTCATAGTAAGAGGAGAGATAAAGAGTGTTAGCTTTGTCTTCTCTGGAGCATATTCGAAACCGCCCCCTAAGTACAAGTATCCTGGTGCCATAAAACGAGAGATAGGATCCGCATCGGGCTTTTTGGGATAGTCATACCCATCGCTGAACTGGGTATTGAAAGTGATTTTGCCCGAATAGTACCAATCTCTGAATCCAGTACGATAACCATAGGCCGAAGAAAGAGAAATCTGGTCATCGGTCTTTCTCAATTGCTCTCCTGTTTGGATATTCACTCCATAATTGGCAGTGAGTTCATTATCCCAGAAGTATTTTTCTACAACATAGCGGCGACGGAGCTTTACATCGGCAAGGAAAGATACAGAATTGACCCCACCGGCATTCCAGTTGGAGTATGCTGCCTCACTCATATTCAGGCCAAAAGAATTGAAGCTATACCATCTTTGTCTCTGAAGGCGGATTTTTTCAAAAGCATAGTCCAAGTCCTCTTTAGGGAAATCCAATTCCTTGGGGGCTATAAAGGCAGGTTTCATCTGTAATTGCACCTTTCTTACTTGTGCTTGTAGGGAAAAAGAAAATAAAAGAACAAAAGCAAATACTACCTTTTTCATTTCTTCGATTTTTATTTAAAGTTTGTTATATAGTGTTCTTAGAAATTATAAGTAAGAGAAAGTCCCACATAGGAAACACGGTAAATATCCTGCTGCATAAAGGGCTCTATGGCCAGATTTTCATCTACATTGAATTGCTTGAGGTGGGCATCTACATTAGCTTCTATGATATTCAGTGCATAAAAGCCTATAGCAAAGAGCATGGACATCTCTTTGTTTCTCTGATATAGGTCTTGAGCACGGCGCAGGGCATCGGTACTTAGGCGTGGATTTCCGTCGGTACGCCCTTGATAGAACTCATCATCGGTACGTCCATCTAAGCGCTGTTTGTAAGCTGTACGATATCGCTGCAACTCATTATCATTCTTAAAATACAAATAGGTAGGAATCCCTATGGCCAAATACACAATAGGAATTTTCCAATAGCTTTTGTTATAAGCCTGACCTAAGCCTGGTAATATAGCTGAGTAGAAAGCAGCTTTGGCTGGGGAGAGGGGATCGGTATTCCATGTCTTAGGAACAATAGCCTTGGCGGCCACTATGGTATCCTTCATCTTTACAGAAAGAGTATCGGACTGTGACCAAGACTTTGCCGTCAAAAGAAATGCTATTACTATCCAAAAACTAAGCCTCACCGTGTAATATTTTTTGTATGCGTTCGAATTCTTCTTCTGTTTGGAAAGGAATTTCTATTTTTCCTTTACCTGTTTTATCCATTTTCACCGATAAGTGCTTGCCAAAGCGTTGGCGCAATCCATCGACCTTCGCTGCCACCAAGGGAGGAAGGGAGGCTGTAGTCTCTTTGGATTGTTTTGGAGTAATGACAGCTACCTTTTGAGGATTTTTAAGCTGTTGTACTGCCTGTTCAGTATCGCGTACTGAAAGGTCTTGGGCTATGATACGGTTGTATAGTTCGAGTTGTTCTTCTTTATCTTCTATATTGATCAAGGCACGTCCATGCCCCATGGAGATAAAGCCATCGCGTATCCCTGTTTGTATAATTGGGTCAAGCTTGAGCAAGCGCAAATAGTTGGTGATCGTAGAGCGCTTCTTCCCTACCCTTTCGCTCATCTGCTCTTGAGTAAGGCTAAGCTCCTCTATCATACGATTATAGCTCAGAGCCACCTCTATAGGGTCTAAGTCCTGTCGCTGTATATTCTCCACCAATGCCATCATGAGAGATTCCTCATCATTGGCTATACGGATAAAGGCAGGGATGGCAGTAAGTCCGGCTATTTTGGAGGCTCGCCAGCGTCTTTCTCCAGAGATAAGCTCATACTTATCTGTGGCTATCTTTCGTACGGTAATAGGCTGAATAACCCCCAATTCCCTGATAGAAGAAGCCAATTCCTCAAGGGCTTCCTCACTGAAAACTGTTCGGGGCTGGTAGGGGTTTTCTGTAATCTGATCTAAGGGAAGCTCCAAGATATTGCCAATGAGCTTCTCTGCATGTGCATCGGTAGCTGATTGTATATCTTCGGAAGGGAGCAATGCTCCTAATCCTCTTCCCAATCGTTGTGTTTTATTGGATTTTGCCATGCTATGCCTTGGTATTCTTTTTAATAATTTCTTCAGCTAAGCTGATATAGTTCGCAGCTCCTTTGCTTGCTGCATCGTAGCTAATGATTGTTTCCCCGAAGCTGGGAGCCTCACTCAAGCGTATGTTCCTCTGGATAACAGTCTCAAAGACCATTTCACTAAAGTGCTTTTGTACCTCTTCGACCACTTGGTTCGATAGGCGCAAGCGTGAATCATACATCGTGAGCAAGAGACCTTCTATATCCAATGCTGGATTATGGAGCTTCTGTACACTCTTGATTGTATTGAGAAGCTTTCCTAAGCCCTCCAAGGCAAAATATTCACATTGGATAGGGATAATCACCGAATCCGCAGCGGTAAGAGCATTGAGGGTTAGCAGTCCTAAGGAAGGAGCACAGTCTATAATAATATAATCATATCTGTCTTTGATAGGTGCGAGAGCCTCCTTGAGCTTATACTCACGGCGGGACTTATCGACCAGTTCTATCTCGATAGCTACCAAGTCAATATGTGCGGCTATCAGATCTAAATTGGGCGAAGAGGTAGGAAGTATGGCACTTTCTGCTGTAGCAGAATGCTCCAATACATCGTAGGTTCCTCTCTTTACTCCTTCTACCTCTATCCCTAATCCAGAGGTAGCATTGGCCTGTGGATCGGCATCTATCAGGAGTACTTTCTTTTCCAAAACACCTAAGGCAGCCGCTAAATTGATAGAGGAAGTAGTCTTACCCACCCCTCCTTTTTGGTTGGCTATAGCTATGATTTTGCCCATAATATCTTGTTCTTTTTTCAGAGGGTAAAAGTACGGCTATTTTTGCGATTGACAAAACAAAGTTATTAACACGGCTGTTAAAAAACCGCAAACTGGTATGAGCTTGTAACTCATACCAGTAATCTTATTTTCCCTTATGCTGTAATCATTCCTCCATCTATTCTCAGTACTTGTCCTGTGATATAGGAACTCATATCTGAGGCTAAAAACACACAAGCATTGGCTATATCCTGGGCGGTTCCGCCTCTCTTAAGAGGGATAGAATCACGCCAGCCTTGTACTACCTCTGGAGCAAGCTTAGCTGTCATTTCCGTTTCTATAAAACCAGGAGCTATGGCATTACAACGAATATTGCGAGAACCCAATTCCAAAGCTATTGATTTGGTAAAGCCTAAGATCCCTGCCTTAGAAGCAGCATAGTTGGCCTGACCAGCATTTCCTTGTACGCCTACTACACTGCTCATATTGATAATATTACCACTGCGCTGCTTGAGGAATACCTTCTGTACCGCCTTGGTCATATTAAAAATAGACTTGAGGTTCACGGCTATAACTTTATCAAAATCAGCCTCACTCATACGCATCAGTAGGTTGTCTTTGGTAATTCCAGCATTATTGACCAATATATCGATTCCTCCAAAATCCTCCAACACTTGGTTCACTAAGGCTTCACAAGCCTCAAAATCAGCAGCATTGCTCTGATAAGACTTTATTTTAGCTCCTTTGTCTTTTAGTTCTTGTATCTCAGCTTCAGCTTCTTCGGGTGCAGTACCATAAAAAGTAAAAGCTACATTGGCTCCTTGTTCTATAAAGGCTTTTACGATCCCAGCCCCTATACCACGGCTACCTCCGGTAACAATCGCGGTCTTTCCTTGTAATAAATTCATTTTTTATATATTTATACGTTATATTCTTTATTCTATCGGTTGGAGACTGAAAAAATATCTATCAAAATCCTCCGCGCGATATTTTCTTTTTATCTTAGGATGATTCATTTCTATCTGCACAATACTATCGGAAAGAAATTCATACCTCCCGTAATAAGTAGTGTCTCGAATCATTTCATCATCCAAATATTCTGAAAAACACAATTCTCCTTTATCAAAAAGCATCTTAGTTGCCACATAGTATGCCCTTCGCTGCTGATAATATACTGCTTTTTTTATACTATCAAACATTTTCCACCTATCATTTACCCTGAGTGTAGCCGGAATATCTCCTGTATCTGTACAAAGAAAGCCCATAAGCTGCCCCTCTTTTGTATAGATGACTTCTCTCTCTGTATTGTCTAATACTTCTTTTAAGGTTATTTTTTCTCCTATACGCTTTAGATAAATATCGTTTGCAGGCCAAAGGGTTCCCCTGCGATTTCCACCTCCATAACGACTCATCATAACAATCACATCAGGCTCGTAACCTTCCTTTTTAACCTCTTCACTTACATAGACTGGCGGTGCTTCAAACCCTATAAAGGTAAATTCGTGATACCTTTTCTCTGGAAGTCTAAAATATCCTTTCTTATCGGTAAAAACCTCTCCTACTTGACACTTTCCTATAGGATTTCCTTGGTAATCCAGCACCCGACCTGTGATAATAGGTCTTGCCATCCGCGAAACCAAACACGAAGTACATAAGATACTTACAAGAAATAGCACATAGTTTTTCATAGGTTACCTCCTTGATTTTCGTATCATATACACTGCCAATAGGGCGAACATGGCATTCGGTATAATCACCGCCATAAGGGGGGTAATCCCTGACTTTTCGGCCATGATTCCAAAGATACGTTCGAAAAAGACATAGGAAAATCCGATAAGTACTCCAAAGGCTAAATTGACTCCCATACCTCCTCTTTTCTTGACCGATGAAACCGCTACTCCTATAATGGTTAATATAAATACGTTAAAGATAGCTGCCCAGCGACGATAATATACCAGCTCATAAATGCGGATATTAGGAGACCCCTTTTGACGCTCCTCAGCAATAAACTTGTTCAGTTCAAAGAAATTTTTAGTCTCGGCGGCATACTCTATCGGGAGTAAGTCTGTGGTCTTGAAGTTCAAGAGAGTATCCTTCTGATACACCTTCTCATAGATATCATTCCAGTCTCCTACCTTGCGATGGGTATAGTTATAGAGGCGATAGGTCTTTACACTATCATTCTGCACCCATTCTATGGAATTGGCTGTAATCTTATCGGTCATCCTCAGTCCATCGAAACGCTCCAAGACAAAGTTCGCCCCTTGGTTTGTATTGGCATCGAAACTACTGACATAGATATACTCATTCTTATTCACCTGATTGTATAATCGACTCCCTTTGCTATAAAGATCCTTAGAAAGATAAGTGCCATAGAACTCATTGTACACTCCACTGGAATAAGGTACCACGAACATCCCCATCAACAGTACAAAGACCGAGAGTATTGTCGCTCCATAGAAGTAAGGTCTGAGGAATCGGTTGTAGGAAATTCCCGAACTGAGCATGGCTACAATCTCCGTTTTTTCGGCCAGCTTGGAGGTGAACCATATCACCGAAAGAAAGAGAAAAATAGGAAAAAGGATATTGGCAAAATGCACCACAAAGTTGGCGTAATACTTGATAATCGCCTCGGTGGGAGCATGGTTGTCCGTCATCTTCTGGTTCTTCTCCGCATAATCCACCAAAATACCAATGGGGATAAACATCAGAAAGAGCGCCGAATAGGTTAAGAAATAGCGCTTGAGTATGTATCGGTCAATTATTTTCATTCCTTATCAAATTTCGCTATTTTATAAGCGGTTGTTCATTTGTCTGACCATTTGGTCTTTCCACTGGGAGAAATCCCCTTCCATGATATGTCGTCTGGCCTCACGCACCAGCCAGAGGTAGAAGCCCAAGTTGTGAATGGAGGCTATTTGCTTGCCCAAAGATTCCTCAGCAGCGAAGAGATGGCGCAAGTAAGCTTTGGTATAGTAAGTATCTACAAAGGTATAGCCATTCTCATCGATGGGGGAAAAGTCATTTTCCCATTTTTTATTCTTGATATTAATGGTTCCATGAGCGGTGAAGAGCATCCCGTTACGCGCATTGCGAGTAGGCATCACACAGTCCATCATATCCACTCCCAAGGCAATATTCTCCAATATATTAATAGGGGTTCCTACTCCCATGAGGTAGCGAGGCTTATCCTTGGGGAGTATATCACAGACAATCTCGGTAATCTCATACATCTTCTCAGCAGGCTCTCCTACCGAAAGTCCCCCGATAGCATTGCCATCAGCCCCCTTAGAAGCTATATACTCAGCGGAGATTTTGCGCAAATCTGGATATACAGAACCCTGAACAATAGGAAACAAAGATTGATTATATCCGTACTTAGGAGCATTCTCTCCCAAATAGGCAATACAACGGTCTAACCAGCGATGGGTCATATGCATAGAGCGCTTGGCATAGCCATATTCGCAAGGGTAAGGAGTACACTCGTCAAAGGCCATAATAATATCAGCTCCTATACTGCGCTGGATCTCCATGGATTTTTCCGGAGAAAAGAAATGATAGGAACCATCGATATGGCTTTTGAAACGCACTCCTTCTTCTTTTATCTTTCGAGTACTGGAAAAAGAATATACTTGATACCCTCCACTATCGGTAAGGATATTTCTATCCCAATGCATAAACTTATGCAAACCTCCTGCCTGCTCCAGTATAGAAGTAGTAGGACGCAAATAGAGATGGTAGGTATTTCCTAAAATAATATCTGCATTGATATCCTCGGTAAGTTCACGCTGTTGTACTCCCTTGACAGAAGCCACTGTCCCTACTGGCATAAAGATAGGAGTTTCTATCACACCATGATCTGTGGTAATACGTCCTGCACGTGCCTTGGTGGTGGTATCTGTAGTCTGTAATTCAAAATTCATATAGTACCTTATTTTCAGGGTGCAAAGATAGTCAAAATTTAGCTTTTAGAAAAGTTGTGTAATAAAGTAAATAATAAGCCCTACTGCTCCGCCTACTAAAGTACCATTAACACGGATGAACTGCAGGTCTTTGCCTACCTCCAATTCCAATTTTTCACTCAACTCTTTGCCCTCCCATTGTGCTACCGTAGCTGAAATGAGATGTCCTACTTCTTGTTTGTTTCTTAGTACAAACTGATAGGCTGCCTTCTGCACCCAAGTATCTATCTGAGATTGTAAGGAGGTATTGGCTCGTAGCTCCTCGGTGAGGTGAGAGATTCCTTTGTGCAGCAATCTGGTGAGTTGTCCCTGCCATTGGGGAGTATCAAGCTGTTGGACAAAACGGTAAAGTTCCTGAGTAATTTCTGCTCGGATAGGATGAGTGGTATCTTGTGCCATCTTCAGTATATACTGATAGAGCCCCTCGGCAACCTTCTGGGCGATAGCCTCTCGGATAAAGGCAGGAACAAGGAGGGGAAACTGATCATCTATCTCTCGCTCCAGAGTCTTTCGATGGGTATCAAGATAGATAGCCACCTTCTTAAGCCCCTCGGTGAGCATCCCCTCATGCTTATGTTCCTCAAGAAACTGCTCCAAGAGGGCACTTACTTTGGTATGCAGGGGATAACTTTCGAGAAAAGTTGTTAGCTGAGTGAGGGTACGCTCCTTAGAGAGCCATTCCAAGAGGAAAGAGGAAGGTTTTATTTTGATGATATAAGGGCGTACTTGGCCTGAGGAAAGAAAGTTTTCTACTACAAAGGCTCCTAAGTTCTCCCCTATATCGTTCTTTCTCTCCTCTATAAGGTTGGTATGTGGGATATTCAGCCCCATAGGTCGGCGAAAGAGTGCTACCACGGCAAACCAGTCCGCCAAGGCTCCCACCATAGCCGCTTCTGAAAAAGCCTTCAGATAGCCCACCCAACTCCACTGAGGTGCTTTACGCTGACAGATAACAGCTGTTATATAGAGGGCTAACATGAGTAGTAAAAGTCCTAAGGCAAGGTTCTTATGCTGCTGGAGCTTTTTTTGTTTAGTATCTTGATGCATTGATTAGGATATACTTATATTTTATTCCTCATAGGAGGGCTCTGGGTAGTCCAAGTAAGTAGCCTTATACCCTTGTTCTTCTTTGGTCAAAAGTATCTTGTAATTAGTATAGCCTTCTTGGAAATTTCTATGCATTTTAAGCACGATTCCATCAGAAGTTAGTGCTGCATTAAGTACTTTCTCTCCGCAACCTTCGTCATTACAAAATTCTAAAAAATCTACTTTTCCCCTTGAAGAATGATCATAATTAAATACCTGATGAGCGATATCATTTTTCTCCAAAGTAACCAAGCCCTTGAAGCCATCTATGGAGACCAATACTACAGGGTCAAAAGGAGAGCCACAGCCTGTAAGCTCATCTGTAAAGATAGGTTGTCCATAATATTCTGTTCGATAAATCCGAATTGCCTGTGAAGCGCCAAATACTTTTTCAAAAGGCTTCTCTAAGAGCTTATAGGCACGCCTTCCGTCAAGAATAAGGGGTTCTCCATTGGGCAATTCAGCCTTTACAAAATGATACTCATTACAATATTCTTGAGTATCATTATACATTAGCTCCGAAATAGCCTTGATTGTAACAAACTTCCGATCCAGATCCATGCGATACTCCAAGAATTTCCCTTTTTTATCATAGGTAGCAATAGTATCCCCCATAAGGATAGCCTCCCCTTTCTCTCTTTTGAAGGTAATATCACTCACCCCATCGGGAATATTGGGGCTATAATCAGGCATGGTATCCACCTGTGGGTAACCATCATCTTCTTGTGAATAATCACCAGCCACAATAGGCGGTTCCTTTAGCTCATCCGAATCAGAAGAAGACGGTTTAGAAAAAAAGTTACAACCTGCTATGCATAATGCAACTACAATATAAATGATTTTTTTCATGCTTAATTAGTTTTTTCTGTTACCAAAATAGTCTCCCAACCATCATAATTACCATGAGTGTCCAAGGCTATATCTATCAGATTCCAAGTGTCACCATCTATATCCATAGGTGTATTTTCCTTGGAGAGGATCAGACAATAGCCTAAATCTTCTTGCGACTCCTCACCCTCTTCTGGTACTACTTTTTCACTACTATACACGGTAAAGCCTAAAGTCGCTGCTTTTTCTATAGCACTAAGCATATCCTGCTCAGTATCAAAATAAAGCCAGTGCTCTATAGGGCGTGGCACCTCTACTTGGTCGCCGTGTTTCTCACAAGCGGAAAGAATCTCCCGATTATAGATGGTCTGCTTTTCATAAATATTAGGATACAAACCCTTCAGGAAGAAATTCCAGGGCTTATCCTCGGAGCATTCCACCTGATAAGTGTAGCCTATCTCACTATCCCAAGTAGCACTTAAGCGTTCTTGCAACTCCTCAGGTGCTTGTGAATAAAAATACCAAGTAACCTCACCCTGCACGGTAAGCACAGCCACTAGTATATCTTTATCGGACTGCAAGGGACATAGTACTTTGTCCTCTATCGCATAAATCGTAGGACGTTCCTCATCGGAAGAGAAGCCATTTTTGTCAGGATTTTTTAGCTCTATTGTAATCCTTACGCAATAGGAAAAACCTTCCAAAGGAGCTACTTCATTAAGGGCTAAGTTCAATCGGAACACCGCTGGATCATCGTCAAGCCAGCTTCGGTAAACGTTCCATTCTTGAGGAATTTTATTTGTCATTTCTTTTAGGTTTTAGGGATTAGTCGTTAGTTGTTAGTGATTAGTCGTTTTTACTTTTTACCTTAATTACTGCCACCATCCTCCTGAAAAGGTTACTCTCATCAGGAAATAATTACCCTCAAGTGAAGGTGTTACTCCTGATAGGGTTGGGTTCTGCAAAAAATACTGAAGGCTCAGTTGTACGATATGCCGTTCCAGCTCAAAGGTATTCTGTACACCTAAGGCGAAGACCATACGCGTTTTCTCGTTCTTATCCAAGTCTTTTCTATCCTTTAGTCCCTCATCCTTGGGAGTGAAACTTACCCCACAGCCTCCCACAGAAGCCAAAGCACCAAAGTGATAGTAGTCATTTTCAAAGAAAGGATAAGAGTATTCCAAAAGCACAAATACGCCTGAGAGGCTATTTTTCTCGGAGGTAAAATGTTCATAGATAGGAGTGGAGGAAAACGTTCCTTTCGCATAGTCATAGACATATTTTTTCTCTCCTGTGTCTCGCTGATAGTGGACTGGATATTGTCTTTTTGTAGCCATTAAAAAGCCTGCGGTAAGTCCCAAAAAGCTCCCTTCATCTGCTAGCTGTAGGCTCACCGATATAGGGTTTAGCATAACCCCCGCCTGCTGATTGTCTCCCAAAGGGAACGCCGCTCCTACTCCCAAGCCCATAAAAAAACCATTTTGTGCCACCATAGTCCCTGAGAAGAGCAGAAAAAACAAACTAATAGATATTCTTTTCATAATCGTTAGATCTTAAGTTCCAAAGCCCCAACCTTGGCCAAGACATACTTGCCTATGACATCAAATTCCAGATTGACCTTGTCCCCTACCTTGAGAGTATGGAAAGAAGTATGCTCATAGGTATAAGGTATCACTGCCACTGAGAAAACACCTTTTTGTGAACCAACCACCGTCAGGCTCACTCCATTGACGGTAATAGAACCTTTCTCTATGGTCATATTGCCTACTGACGGGTCATAATGAAAGGTAAAGATCCGGCTCCCCTGAGCGTCCTCTATGGAGTGGCAAAGCCCTGTCTGATCTACATGTCCTTGTACAATATGTCCGTCCAAGCGCTCACCGAGCTTCATAGCACGTTCGAGATTGACCCTGTCACCTACCTGCCAAGTACCTAAAGAAGTTTTCTGTAGGGTTTCATCAATGGCTACTACCTCATACACTTTTCCTTCGATTCCTACTACTGTCAGGCACACGCCGTTATGATCTACACTTTGGTCTATCTTGAGCTCTGGAGCAAGCTCACTCTCTATAAAAAAGTGGCGATTTTTATCTTGAAGAGAAATTTTTGCCACACGACCAATTTTTTCAACAATTCCTGTAAACATTTTCAATAATTTTATGTATTTTTGCACCTTCAAACGCACGCGCTGAAAGACGATGCAAATTAACAAAAAAATGAGCGAAAAAACAAATATTCGTATAGGAGTTTCCATAGGGGATCTCAATGGGGTAGGTTTGGAAGTGGTAATGAAGACATTTGCCGATGAGCGTATGTTGGACTTCTGTACACCTGTACTCTTTGCTTCCAACAAGGTGATTGCCTTTGGAAAAAAACAATTTGGGATTGATTTCACTTACAATGGTATAGTTCACCTCAATTCTATTATCGATCACAAAATCAATGTCATGAATATCTGGCGGGAGCTACCTCCCATTCAGTTGGGGGTTCCTACTCCCGAGAGTGGTCAGTGCGCCTTGGAATCTCTTTCTGCAGCAGTAGCTGCCCTGAAGGAGGGGCTTGTCGATGTACTGGTTACAGCTCCTATCAATAAGAAAAATATACAATCCGAAAGTTTTCACTTCCCTGGCCATACAGACTACTTGGCTCAGGAATTGGAAGGAGATAGCCTGATGTTCATGGTCTCCGATGAGCTTCGTGTAGGCTTACTTACCGATCATCTCCCTCTAAAGGATGTCGTAAAAAACCTCAGTCAGGAATTGGTAGAGAAGAAAATCCGCCTGATGGAAGCCTCTTTACGTATGGATTTTGGAGTTATTCGCCCCAAAATAGCAGTATTGGGTATCAACCCTCACTGTGGCGACCAAGGGGTCATCGGCAATGAAGAGGAGAGAATCATTCACCCTGTGGTTCAAAAGCTCTACAAAGAAGGAATTTTAGTATTTGGCACTTACAGTGCTGACAGCTTCTTTGTATCTGACTACAAGCACTTTGATGGGGTTATAGCTCCTTATCATGACCAAGGACTGATCCCCTTCAAGATGATGTCCTTTGGCAAGGGGGTCAACTTCACTGCTGGACTTTCCAAAATACGTACCTCTCCTGATCATGGCACAGCTTACGCTATTGCTGACAGGGGTATAGCTGATGAAAGCTCCTTCCGACAAGCTGTCTATACCGCCATCGACATCTTCCGAAGACGTACTGAGAATGAAGAACTTATCGCCAATGCACTGGATGTTAATAGCTTAGACAAAGGATTCCTCTCTAAGGAGAAAGGAGACTAACAATAATTGTCAATTGTTAATTGTTAATTGCTTATTCCCTAAATCCTAAACTAAAACTCAAGGAACTACCAATGATTATTAGCATATTGACTCATCAACTTATTAATAATTAATAATTAACCATTAACAATTAACAATTGTATTTATGGACTGGTTTTTTAATCTAATGACCAACCACGAAAGTGTCGCCTATACTGTCATAATTTACAGTATAGTCATTGCTGTAGGAGTAGCTCTTGGGAAGGTACGTATAGGAGGAGTATCCTTCGGTATTGCTTGTGTACTCTTTGCTGGGATTGCAGCCTCTCATTTTGGTTTCACTGTCAATGGTGAAGTACAGCATTTTGTAAAGGAATTTGGCCTTATTCTGTTTGTTTACACCATTGGGTTACAAGTAGGACCTGGTTTCTTTGCTTCCTTCCAGCGAGAAGGAGTTAAGTTCAACGCCTTGGCTGTATTGGTTGTAGGGCTATGTATGCTTACTGTCATTGCCCTCCACTACCTCACAGGGATAGATATGCCTACTATGGTAGGGATTATGTCCGGAGCGGTAACCAATACCCCAGGACTGGGAGCTGCTCAGGCCACTCTAAGCGACCTCTCCCCTACGGCTTCTGACTCAGTACTCTCCACTGGCTATGCTGTGGCTTATCCTTTTGGGGTATTGGGAATTATCCTTGTCATGCTCGGCATGAAAGCTTTTCTTAGAATCAATATAGAGACTGAAAAACGCCTACATAGTTTCAAGCACAGAGGCGAGCATTCTACCATAGTGCGAATAGCTTTCCAACTGGAAAATCCCGCACTTTTCGGAAAAAAACTAAATGCTATTCGCCAGACATTAGATTTCAACTTTATCTGTTCAAGAATTTCGAAAAATGGGGAAGTAATCCTAGCTAATGACCATATAATTCTAGAAAAAGGAGATATTATTCTCTTTGTAGTAGATAAGCAATATACTGAAAAACTCAATAACCTCATTGGGGCTGTCGTCAAGACTGAAGAATATTTCACTGAAGCTGCCAAAGAAAAGAAATTTATTTCCCGCCGTATCAATGTTACTCAAAAAGAGGCTTATACCAAAAAACTCTCTGAAATGAACATATATGAGCGTTTTGGAGTCACTGTTACGCGTGTATACAGAGCTGGTATTGAGTTTGTAGCCTCCCCTGATACCAAATTACAGTTTGGGGATACGATTACCATCGTAGGGGATGAAGAACGCATAAAGACTGCTACCAAGGAATTTGGTAACTCAAAGAAGCGCCTAAGCACCCCTCATATAGCTGAACTCTTCTTAGGAATCACCTTAGGGGTACTCTTAGGAAGTATTCCTTTCAATATTCCAGGTATTCCTGTACCTGTCAAATTAGGTTTAGCAGGTGGTCCTCTTATCGTTGCTATCCTTATCAGCCGCTATGGCGGACGCCTTTCGGTAACACACTATGTATCCCAGAGTGCAAACCTAATGATACGTGAGATTGGGATTGTCCTCTTCTTGGCCAGTGTTGGCTTGGGTGCTGGACAGAACTTTATCAAAACCATTACCGAGGGGGACGGACTATTATGGATGGGGTTAGGAGCGATCATTACCTTAGTACCCCTTGTAGTCACAGCTTGGATTTCTCGCTGGAGAGGAAAACTCAATTATTTAGAGACTTGTGGGCTTTTGGCAGGCGCCTCCACAGACCCTCCTGCTTTGGCTTTTGCGAATGATTCTACCGGCTCCGATGTACCGGCTCTGACCTATGCCAGTGTATACCCTCTGACAACTTTCATGCGTATCATGGTCGCTCAGTTGCTGATTGTTTTCTTTGCATAACACACAATAACCCTATAAAAAAGACGCAATAAATTGCGTCTCTACCTATAAAAATACTCCCTATTACTTAGAGCAAATAGGGAGTATTTCATTTTTTACCAATCGGTATTTTTCTATTTCTTCAGCAGAGGCTACCTCCGTGCATGGCAAGGGCAGCACCGAAAAGCCTATACTGCGCAGCTTGTCAAAATAATCCATACCATAGATCCGCACATGGTCATATTGACCAAAAATACGCGCCCGCTCCTTGGGATCAGTAATAGAATCATCAGCAAAGGTCTCGGCTCGCTCTATCTCTTGGGGCACTTGGAAGATTCCCCAACCTCCCTTCTTGAGTACACGATAGAGTTCTCGCATCGCTTGGGTATCGTCTGGTATATGTTCTAAGACATGGTTGCAAAGTACCACATCAAAGGATTCATCTTCAAAAGGCAAGGCGCAAATATCGGCTTTGACATCAGCCAAAGGGGAATAAAGGTCTGAAGTGATATACTCCAAGTTGGCTTGCCGCTTAAAGCGCTTATAAAAAGCCTGTTCTGGGGCTATGTGCAATACCTTGAGCGGAGCTGAAAAGAAAGAGGTTTTCCGCTTGAGATACAGCCATAGCAACCGGTGGCGCTCCAGTGATAAGGTAGAGGGCGAGAGCACCCCCTCACGCACCTTTCCATAACCATAGGGCAGGAAACGACGGAAGCTACGCCCATCTATCGGATCCGTATAGCGACTCCCTTTATAGTAAAATGCCAAAAGAGGCCTCACCCAATAGCTGGCACGGATCAGCCACGGACGTGGTATTGTATTGAGAAGGGTCTTAACCAGGCGCATTACTTATACAAAAATTCGTCCTCCTCGTGGCTTTCTATCCCCAAGGCTTCATAAATATACTTAAAGGTGGAGAGCAATTTAGGCTTACCATCTACAAGGGCAACATCATGCTCAAAGTGTGCTGAGGGCTTACCATCACGGGTGAGAATCGTCCATCCATCACGCAGCTGGTTGATGTTCTTAGTTCCCATATTGATCATAGGCTCTATGGCTACTACCATTCCCTCTACAAACTTCTTTCCGCGCCCTCGCCTTCCATAGTTAGGCATCTCTGGGTCTTCATGCATCTTGGTACCTACCCCATGGCCTACCAGCTCGCGTACTACTCCATAGCCATGTTTTTCACAGTAAGTCTGTATGGCATAGCCCACATCCTCTACCCTATTGCCGAGCCTAAACTCACGGATACCTATATAAAGTGACTCCTTGGTTACTTTCAGCAGTTGTGCTACCTCTGGACTCACCTCTCCTACTGCAAAGGTATAGGCATGATCTCCATAATAGCCATTCTTCAGCGCTCCACAGTCCACCGAGATGATATCCCCTTCCTGCAAAGGCTTGTTGTTAGGAATCCCATGCACTACCTGTGCATTAGGACTTACACAAAGAGTATTGGGAAAACCATATAAGCCCAAAAATCCAGGCTTGGCATCTTGCGAACGTATATATTCTTCAGCCAACTTGTCTAAATACAAAGTAGTTACCCCTGGTTTTATCTCACGGGCCAACATCCCTAAGGTACGAGAGACCACTTGTGCACTCTCATACATAATCTCTATCTGTTCTTTTGTTTTTATTTTTATCATCGAATAGCACTTTACAAACATGCAAAATTACGAATTTAATTATCAATTATTAATGATTAGTGATTAATTAACTTTCCTATAACTTATAATTCATGAGAATATATTATTTTTGCACGCTGAAAAATACTATTTAAAATTAGTTTAAATAAATTATTATTTATGTACAAATATTTATTGTTCTGGGGATTGCTATTGTGCTGTATCCCTTCGCTATGTGCCCAAGAGACAATTACGGTACGCGGACGTGTTACCGATACACAAGGGAGCCCTCTTTTAGGGGTTAGTGTTATATTGGAAGGAACTACCAAAGGGGCCTCCACCAATGAAAAAGGCTTCTACGAGATTCATCGTGTGCCTCTTGGCTCACAGACTTTTATCTTTAGCTCCATCGGGTATGAGACTGTCAAAAAGGCCTTCGAGGTCACTCCCAATCCCTCAGGCAACCATACCCACTTGGATATTGCCCTACAGGAGGAAACCCAAAAACTGCAAGAGGTGGAAATCATCGGACGAAGAGAGAGTTCCTACAAGAATACCTCTTCCTTCTCAGGCACCAAAACAGCTACCGCTATTCGTGATATTCCTCAGACAATCAATTATGTAACCAAGGAAGTAATCCTCGACCAAGGTGCCTCCACTGTGAATGATGTGGTAAAGAACATCAGTGGAGTGAGCCAATACACCACTTATAATGATTTTAGTATCCGTGGGTTCCGAACTACAGGAAACCGCAATTCGGGTAACCTCCTCAATGGGATGCGTGCCCAAACAAGCCTTTGGTCTTCCTCGTCCTTGGCCAATGTGGAACGTGTAGAAGTCATCAAAGGTCCCGCCGCAGCGCTTTTTGGCAATGCCGCGCCTGGGGGAATCATCAACCGAGTTACTAAAAAACCGCTCTTGGAGCGCCAACATACCATTTCAGTAAATACTGGTAGCTGGGGTACGCTCAAGGCCTATGGCGACTTCACTGGCCCCTTGAACGAAAGCAAGAGCCTGCTCTACCGCCTGAATCTTGGCTATGAAACCACTGACGGATATCGTGATCTACAAGGACGCAACACCCTGACCATTGCTCCTTCCTTTTCCTTTATCCCCAATGAAAAGACCCGATTCAATGTGGATATAAGCTATCAACGCTTGGATGGTAAGGTAGACCGTGGTCAGACCATCTTCGGTGATGCTGACCTCTACTCGGTACCTATTACCCGATCTCTCAGTGCCACCAATGACTTCCTTAGGGAAACTCAAATGAACATCACACTCGGGCTTACTCACAAGATCACTGAAGACCTTTCCTTCAATAGTACCTACCTGAATTCCTCCTATAGCGAAGACCTCAGAGAGCATAACCAAGCCAATAGCTACTATATGCAACAAGGAAACAAAATCAACACGGGGGATCAAAGCAAAATCCTTATGCAAGCACTGCTCAGAGAGCGTACCTTCCGCAACAATAGCTTTAATAACTACCTGAACTATACCTTTGCCACAGGTGCCCTGAAACACACCCTCTTGGTTGGCTATGACTACTTCCAGGTAGAGCTACTCCCTGGAGCATCACAGCTTACCGCAGGAGGCTATTTGCTTAAAAATGGAAAGACCACCACTACCTTTGACCCTGCTAAAATCAATACCTATGTACTGGATGCCAATGGCAAACCTTTGACCAATGTGGCTGTATTTGACCTAAACAACCCTACTGCTGGTAATGTAATGAAAGAGACCAACAAATACATCTTTACCTCTGGCAATACCAAGCCTTCCCTACAGACTTCCCACGGGGTTTACCTACAAGAACAATTGGAAATCAGCATGGTAAAAGTACTCTTAGGTCTTCGTAAGGAGTTCTTCGTGGACTATACCAACTATAAGGAAAACAATGAGGAAAAGATAGAACAACAAGCTCTTATTCCCCGTATAGGCTTGGTAGTGACCGCTACTGACAACATTAATTTTTACTCTACTTGGCTCAAAGGCTTTGAACCTCAGTCCGCTTCGATACAGGCAGACCCTGACCGCTATGGAGGCCCCTTTGACCCTGTCTATAGTGAGCTCTATGAGGTAGGGGTCAAGACGGATTGGTTCCAAAAGCGCCTGAGTGCTACCGCTTCTGTCTTTAAGATTATCCAGCAGAATTCCCTCTACCCTGCTTCCCCTGCTGTACCTGGTAAGCCTGACCTAAGAATGCAGATCGGAGAAGAGGAGTCCAACGGATTCGAGTTTGACCTCGCGGGAGAAATCACCCCCAACTGGAGCATTTTAGCCAGCTATGCTTATATAGATGCCCGTATCACCAAGACCGCTTCCAATAGCGAAAAGGACTTCGATATGCAGCGTCCCTCAACCCCTCGCCACTCTGGGAATATCTGGACAAAGTATATCATCACTGAAGGTTCTCTCAAGCACTTAGGCTTTGGGGCTGGGTACAACTTTGTTACCGAACGCTATGGACAAGTAGGTCGCCGTGCCAATACCACCGTATACCCAGGTTATGGTCTGGTGAATGCAGTACTCTACTACAAGATTAACCAAATACAATTCCAAGCCAACCTGAATAACATCCTAAATAAAACCCACTGGGTAGGCGGCTATGACAAGCTACGTTCCTTCCCTGGAGCCCCCCGCAATGTCAATATTTCTATCTCTTACAAATTTTAATCCTCTTTTTCAGTAAAAAAGGTTGCCAAAATGGCAACCTTTTTACTATTCACTTTTCTCTAAATTAGGCTAATATCTGTGTAGCACGTACAGTGTTCACACGGCCTTGGTAGCTGATAGGCATAGCGCTAAGGCTGATGACAATATCCCCTACTTGCACGTGTCCCTCTCGAGTAGCGATACGGTTGATGTCCTCTATAGTCTCATCGGTGGATACATAACGATCATAGTAGTAGGTCGTTACCCCCCATAATAGGCTGAGCTTGGTGAGCAGGCGTCGGTTGGAGGAGAAGACCAAGATATGAGCACTGGGGCGCAAGGCAGATACCTGAAATGCCGTATAGCCACTACCTGTAAGGGTGGAAATAACCTTAGCATCCATATCATCGGCAAGCTTGGCAGCACTCAAACATACAGATTGAGTAACAAAACGTTCATTGCCCTCACGTACTGGCGGGATACGAGGAACATTGATAAACTCGCAATCCTCTACACTATTGATAATGCTGGACATTCTCTCGATAACCTGTACTGGATATTTCCCTGTGGAAGTTTCTGCGGAAAGCATCACTGCATCGGCTCCGTCTATGATGGAGTTGGCCACATCGTTTACCTCGGCACGAGTAGGGGTCAGACTCTCTATCATGGTTTCCATCATCTGGGTAGCAATGATTACTGGAATACGTGCTTCCTTGGCTTTGCGTACCAATTCTTTTTGGCGAAGGGGTACTTCCTGAGCAGGAGTCTCTACAGCCAAGTCACCACGAGCTACCATCAGTCCCTGACAGTTGGCGATAATCTCATCTATATTGACTAAAGCCTCTGGTTTTTCTATCTTGGCAATAATGGGAACATTCTCAGTAGTATGCTGCTTGATCAGTGTCTTGAGGTCTTCTATATCCTTGGCATGGCGTACAAAGGAAAGTGCTATCCAATCCACCTCTTGTTCTATAGCAAAGATAGCATCTTTGATATCTTTTTCAGTAAGAGCTGGTAAGGAAATGTTAGTATTGGGTAGGTTTACTCCTTTTTGGATTTGAGCACACCTCCTTGCAGTACTTTGGCTACTACTGTATCTTTCTCATTGGTGGAAATCACCTCGAAAATGAGCTTACCATCGTCCAAAAGTACACGTTCCCCAACTTTTACATCGCGGGGGAACTGGGCATAGTTCATATAAGCACGCTCTTTATTCCCTACAAAAGGTTCGCCTGTGATGAAGGATATCTGATCTCCATTCTCTACTACCACATCGTCCTCCATCACTCCTACACGGAGCTTAGGTCCTTGCAGGTCTCCCAATAGGGCTACATGGGTTTTGAGTTCTTCTTCTATAGCACGTACTTGGGCTATACGTTGCTTCACCTCGTCATAGTTGGCATGAGAGAAGTTGATACGGAATACATTAGCCCCTGCTAAAATCATCTGTCTGAGAATTTCTGGGCTATCAGTAGCAGGTCCTAAGGTAGCTACTATTTTAGTTTTTTTTCGTCCTATCATACTATATATTTAAAAAATTAATTTTGATTTGATTTCATTGAGTTTTCGCTGCTCTTTGGCTGGGATTTTCCCCTCAGGAAAAAGGGCTATCTCGTAGAAAAAGTCTATCCAACGAAGCTCCTTTAGCAGTGTTGTCGCACTAAGAGGCTCCTCCAAGGGGGTGATTCTCAGGAAATAATCTACTTTAGGCAATTCTTTTATAAGCAATTGATTTTCTTCTACTTGCAAAAACATCCCTACAGAGACTTCTTTGCGTACTTTGTTGGTTATCAGATACCACTTTTTCTCTCCTTCATAGGAGAAAAACGGAAAAAAGGTATCAAATTCCTTGTCATACAAGTCTTTCCTTTCGCGCTTAAGGCCGATATGAAGGGAGGTATTGAGCCAATAAGCCATCTTGCAAGGGGCAAATCTCGCATGTAGGGCAACCAGAAGCTCTTCCTCTTGGTAAGACTCAAAGTCCCATTCTAATACTAAGGCCATGACAAAAGGAAAAGGTTACAGACTATCTCCCTCTGAAGAGGTCTCTGGCAAATGTAGAATCTCTACACCAGCTTTTTCTAAGAACTCTATCCCGCTGGTATCTCTATAGGAATCCTTGTACACTACACGGACAATGCCAGCTTGGTGTATGAGTTTGCTACATTCCCTACAGGGTGACATGGTGATATAGAGCGTCGCTCCAGCACAAGACTGGGTGGAGGCCGCCACCTTGAGAATGGCATTTGCTTCAGCATGGAGCACATACCATAGGGTATCCCCCTGAGCGTCCTCACAACAATTATCGAAACCTGTAGGCGTACCATTATACCCGTCAGAGATGATCATACGGTCTTTGACAATGATAGCCCCTACTTGCTTTCGCTGGCTATAGGAGAGTTTTGCCCACTCCTGAGCCATACGCATATAGGCGCGGTCGTATCTTTCTTGTTTTTCCATATCTGGCAGCAAAGGTACTACTTTTTGAAGAATATCGTTACGTTATTAAAGAATTTATTTACTAACGGATGGGCATGATTTCAGCCACCAATTTAGGATACATTTTCTGGAGTTCTCTTCCACTCTTGGGTTCCCTGTCCATAGCAAAGTCACCACTGTCATAATTGATTTCAGGCCATTTTTCATATACTGTATCGCGAATGATATCCTCATCACTATCTGGACGGGCTTCGGAATTAGCTCTACTAGCTACATAAAGTAATCCTTCTCCCCAAGTATCTCCTATATCAAAATGGTACTTACCCGAAACAAAAGATTCTATATCTTTAGTAATATCGTCATAAAATTCCTTTCCTTTGAGTAGTAGCCAACAGCGGAAATAGATAAAACCATCATCAGAAATATAACCATCAAAGTTGTAAGTGTCACCTTCTTTTTCATATTCATTCTCTAAAATAATAGAAAGTTCTGCTATAGGAGCTGTATAAAGAGAGATGAGCTTCTGTTGCAAAGTTTTTTCAAAAAGAATCAGTTTTTCCTCGCTGTATTTGGAAAGGTAAGTGGTGAGTTTTTCTATATGTTCGTCCAAATCATAGGCCTCCCAGTCTTTTTTATTGTATTTGTAGCTCTTTTCTATAGCTTCCCAGAAGAAATAGTCAGCCTTTTCCTCTTCAGAGTATTCTCTTTTCTCAGGAGCTGCTTCGCCTTCGGCAAGTTCGGTATAGCCTTTCTTGAGTTTTTGTGCGATGAGCTTTTCGCTTTCCTTGATACATTCCTCAGCTGTAGCAAATTCCTTTACAGCTTCACGCCCTGCGGTACCTGTTTTTCCATAAACGACAGTTTGGGTAGTACCTTCAAACTCAATATCCCAAAACTTATCCGATTTGGCATCTTGATATACAAATCTTCTTTTCATATATTCTTATTTTACAATTTATTATTACTTATTTGGAGCTTTTTAGCCAACTCAATATGAGCTAAGTGGTGCTTGCCATGCCATACACTCTTGGCTATTTCTTGTTTTATAGATATCGTTTGTCCACTCTGTGGGTGCCGGTAAGTCTTTTCAAAATCCTCTGGGGTGAGGGCTCTCAAGAACTTCCACCAGCGCCAGTGTACTCCTTCTATGATACGTAAGGAGGGAGATATATAAAAGTCTTTTGCCTCAGGAATCTCTGCCCACAAGGTTTCTTCGTAGGGTTTTACCATAGGGTTTTCCTCTGTCAGAGCGAGCTTACAGCGAATAAAGCTATTCATATCCACATCGGCTAAGTGATGTACTATCTGAGCTATTGTCCAGCCTCCTTCTCTATAGGTAAGGTTGAGTATATTCGGCGGACATTGCTTCACTGCTTCCTCTAACAAATAAGGAAATCGCCTGAGTTCTTCTATATAAATGGTTATATGCTTCTGAGTAATTTCCTTAGGAAGTTCAAAAGCACCTATAGGATATCTAATTTCATCCATATTTATATACGATTACCATTAGTCATTCGCTTGCCATTATTTATCATCATTAAAAGCCCTCCTAAGAGCAATGCCACAAAGACAAACAACCATTTCCCTATTCCATATATTGTATATCCAAACACTACAAATTGTGTTATCTCCATACAATAACGTCTATCATCTTCAGGGCAGAGAAAATAAGTAAAACTCATCATTGTAAACCAAAAAGTGGTGATATAGAAAATAAAAATGAGCAAAACCCCTAAGATAAAGTTCTTTAGCCTGCTATAGAGATGAAATTTCACCTTTTGCCCTACAAAATAAGCCAAAACCAAAGTAGGTATATAGAGTGCTGTAATAGCGGCATAGGTGCGTATGGTACCCATTGTGGTAACGTAAGTATTTGATTTTTGGTTTATTACAAAATGCATAAAGAGACAAAAAAGCACATACTCTACAAGCAAAGACAACAATATATACTTAGTAGGGGCTTTCATATTATGACTAACTTTGCGCAAATATACGAAATAATAAGCAATGATGAATGATTAATGAATAATTTTTTTTAATCTTTTACCCATTACCTTTTACTTTTCTTTTTAAAATTGTATCTTTGTCCCGACAAACCCATTAACCCTTATTCATATGGAAATCAAAGATTTACTTTCTATAGCACATACTTATGGATGTCCTGTGTATGTGTATGATGCTTACAAAATCAGATCTCAGTATGAGCGACTTATCAAGGCTTTTGCCGCTGTGCCCAGCCTTAGGATCAACTATGCAATGAAAGCGCTGTCCAATGGTTCTATTCTCAAGCTTATGCGAAAGCTGGGAGCAGGCTTGGATACAGTCTCTATACAGGAAGTTAAGTTAGGCCTGCATGCAGGTTTTGCTCCCGAACAGATTATCTTCACTCCCAATGGGGTCTCTATGGAGGAGATTGAGGAGGCTGCTTCTCTGGGGGTACAGCTCAACATAGACAACCTTTCCATCTTGGAACAATTCGGCAGCAAGCACCCACAGGTACCTGTATGTATCCGCATCAATCCACATGTTATGGCTGGAGGCAACTCTAAGATTTCGGTAGGGCATATAGATAGTAAGTTTGGTATAAGTATTCACCAAGTACCTCATATTCTGCGTATTGTAGAGAATACCAAAATGCACATCAATGGGATTCACATGCACACAGGTAGCGATATCTTGGATATAGATGTCTTCCTCTACGCCGCTGAAATCCTCTTTGATGCCGCCAAGCACTTTAGGGAACTGAAGTTTATTGACTTTGGTAGTGGCTTTAAAGTACCCTATAAGGAAGGTGATATTCAGACAGATATAGAGGAACTGGGGGAGAAGCTCAGCCAGCGCTTTTTGGAGTTCTGCAAGCTCTATGGGAAAGACCTGACCTTGGCTTTTGAACCTGGGAAATTCTTGGTCAGTGAAGCGGGCTTTTTCTTGGTAAAGGTCAATGTAGTCAAGCAAACTACCTCTACCGTTTTTGCCGGAATTGATTCGGGTTTCAATCACCTGATCCGCCCTATGTTCTATGGGGCTACTCACTTTATAGAAAATATCTCTAACCCAGAGGGAAAGAAACGCTTTTACTCGGTGGTGGGCTACATCTGTGAGACAGATACTTTTGCCTCTAACCGACAAATTGCAGAAATCTCCGAAGGGGATATCCTCTGTTTTAGGAATGCAGGTGCCTACTGCTATACTATGGCAAGCAACTACAACTCACGTCCTCGCCCTGCCGAAGTCCTCTGGATAGATGGGCAAGCCAAGCTCATACGCAAGGCAGAAACCCTTGAGGACTTACTGCGCAACCAAGTAGAGATTGACTTATAAAATATTAAAAGGCTATCCCTTTGTGAGATAGCCTTTTTTACAAACAGATATTTTCTTTGATGAAACGTTTATTTTACTTTTTCTACAATTGCTTTGAAAGCCTCTGGGTGATTCAAGGCTAAGTCAGCGAGAACTTTACGGTTAAGCTCTATCTTATTAGCCTTAAGAGCTCCCATGAACTTTGAATAAGACAATCCATAAGGACGAACCCCTGCATTGATACGAACAATCCACAAAGCGCGGAAAGTTCTTTTCTTATTACGACGGTCTCTGTAAGCATATACTAATGCTTTTTCAACCGCGTTCTTGGCAACTGTCCAAACGTTCTTTCTGCGGCCAAAGTACCCTTTGGCTTGCTTCATTATTTTTTTTCTACGCGCTCTACGCGCAACTGCGTTTACTGATCTTGGCATAAATTTCTAATTTTTTTTGTAGTAGGCGACTTTACGTTCTTTTTGAGCCATACTCCAAGGTGAGACAATTATTTTTAACCTGGAAACAATTATTTTAAGCCTAATTGTTTCTTTACGCTAGCCTCGTCATTAGTATGTACTAAGGTAGCGTGTGTAAGAGCTAACTTACGTTTTTTAGCTTTTTTAGTCAAGATGTGACTTTTGAAAGCGTGCTTTCTTTTGATTTTACCAGAGCCCGTTAGTTTGAAACGTTTTTTAGCACTGGACTTAGTTTTAATCTTTGGCATTTTGTTACTTAAAAATTAATGAGGAAAATATCTGTTATTTTGTTATTTCTTCTTGATAGGAGCGATGAACATCGTCATACGCTTTCCTTCGAGCTTAGGCATTTGTTCTACCTTTCCATACTCTTCCAAGTCCACCGCTAAGCGCAAGAGGAGCTCTTGCCCCTGATCCTTGTAGACGATGGAACGGCCTTTGAAGAATACATAAGCCTTTACCTTAGCACCTTCTTTGAGGAATTTCTCCCCATGTTTTTTCTTGAATTCATAATCGTGATCATCGGTCTGAGGACCAAAGCGAATCTCCTTGATTTCCACCTTAGTTGCTTTTGCTTTTAGTTCCTTTGCACGTTTCTTCTGCTCGTAGAGGAATTTCTTATAGTCTACGATTTTACACACAGGAGGCTGGGCATTGGGAGAGATCTCTACCAAGTCCAATTCCATTTCTTCTGCAAGCCGTAAGGCTTCCTTTGTAGGATAGACACCTGTTTCCACATTGTCTCCTACCAAACGCACTTCGGGGACACGTATGTCTCTGTTGATCCGATGTGAAGTCTTTTCTTCACCAGCGCTCTTACTATTGGGTACTTTGTTATTAATGGCTTTTCAATTTTTAGGTTAAACTTCTATTGAGAAAGGTCGTACATTTTTGTTTATTTCTTCTTGTATCAAGGTGATAAAATCAGCTATCTTCATACTACCTAAGTCTTCACCTCCATGACGACGTACCGAAAGAGTAGCATTCTTTTCCTCTTCTTCTCCTACGATGACCATGTAAGGGAATTTCTGTGTTTCTGCTTCACGAATCTTCTTCCCAATAGTCTCGTTGCGATTGTCCACATGAGGGCGCAAATCTGCTTCTTGTAATAAATTGGCTACTTTGTGGGCATAGCCTTCATATTTCTCACTGATACAGAGAATATTCACCTGTTCTGGCACCAACCAAAGTGGCAAGTTTCCTGCGGTATGTTCCAGTAGGATGGCAACAAAGCGTTCCATACTACCAAAAGGTGCTCTGTGGATCATCACTGGTCTATGCAGTTCATTATCAGCTCCTTTGTACCATAGGTCAAAACGTTCTGGTAGGTTATAGTCTACTTGGATAGTTCCCAGTTGCCAGCTTCTGCCTAATGCATCTTTGACCATGAAGTCAAGCTTAGGACCATAGAAAGCTGCTTCTCCAGTTTCTATCACATAGGTTAGATTCTTTTCTTTAGCGGCATTAATAATAGCATTCTCTGCCTTTGCCCAATTCTCATCAGTTCCTATATATTTGGATAGGTTCTCTGGATCTCGCAAGGATACCTGTGCGGTAAAGTTATCAAATCCTAAGGAACCAAACACATAGAGTACCAAGTCTATCACATGCTTGAACTCAGCATCGAGCTGCTCTGGCGTACAGAAGATGTGGGCATCGTCTTGAGTAAAGCAGCGTACACGAGTAAGTCCATGGAGTTCCCCACTCTGTTCGTAGCGATATACAGTACCGAACTCCGCAAAGCGCTTAGGCAGATCCTTGTAGCTCCATGGGTGAGAGTTGTATATCTCACAGTGGTGAGGACAGTTCATTGGCTTGAGCAAATATTCCTCTCCTTCGTTAGGGGTTGCAATAGGTTGGAAACTATCCTTTCCGTATTTTTCCCAGTGTCCTGAGGTTACATATAGGTTCTTATGTCCTATGTGTGGGGTTACCACTTGTTCGTATCCCGCTTGTTTCTGTGCTTTGCGCAAGAAGGCTTCTAATCGTTCTCTCAGCGCAGCTCCTTTAGGCAACCACAAGGGCAACCCTTGTCCTACCTTGTTGGAGAAGGTAAAGAGCTCTAACTCCTTACCGAGCTTGCGGTGATCACGCTTCTTGGCCTCTTCCAAGAGTGTAAGATACTCTGTGAGATCTTTCTGCTTAGGGAATGAGATACCATACACTCGTGTAAGTTGTGGATTGTTCTCATTACCTCGCCAATAAGCACCCGCTACACTGAGTATCTTTACAGCTTTTACAAAGCCTGTGTTAGGCAAGTGCCCTCCTCTACAGAGGTCTGTAAAAGTGCTATGATCACAGAAGGTGATACTACCATCTTCTAAGGCTTCTATCAGTTCTGTCTTATACTCATTTTTTCCCTTATAGTAAGAAAGAGCTTCTGCCTTGCTCACTGGGCGCATCTTGAACTCATACTTACCACGAGCTATCTCAAGCATCTTGGCTTCTATCGCTGGAAAATCCTTGTCTGTAATCGTATTTCCATTGAAATCCACATCATAATAAAAACCATTGGCAATAGCTGGCCCTATAGTAAGCTTGATATTAGGGTATAGTTCCTCCAAGGCTTGCGCTAATATGTGCGCGGAAGAGTGCCAAAAGGCTTTCTTCCCTTCAGGACTATCCCAAGTATATAACACTAAACTTCCGTCCGTCTCAAGGGGCGTAACCGTCTCTATAGTCTTACCATTGTAGCTGGCTGATATCACATTACGAGCCAAGCCTTCACTAATACTTTGGGCTACTTCAGCAGGGGTGATTCCCTTCTTGTATTCCTTGACAGAACCGTCAGGCAGTGTAATTTTTATCATGGGTGTAATAGTTGTTAAAAAACTCGGCAAAAATAAGATTTTTTTTAGTAGTAACCAAATTATTTTCGCAATTTTTTTCTACACTCCCTTTTTATATGGTTTTTTGCTAAAAAATCTCTTAGTTATGGGTTAATATATTTTCTTCTTTTTCTTATGTTTTTTCAAAAAAATATCACTACCTTTGTACTGTTTTTTATGAAGATATGGCCAACTTTTACAATGAAAGCTCCCTGAAGGAGATTATCCCTGCTCTCTTTAGCCAATACAACCTTAACTATGGCCTTGACAAGGTACGTGTAAAGGAGGCTTGGGTAGAAATTGCAGGTATGGGAGTGGTGAAATATACCGAAAATGTACGTCTGCAAGGAGACAAATTGTTCATTTCGCTAAACAATGCCTCCCTGAGAGAGGACTTAAACCTCCGCAGAAGTGAATTAGTCCAACTCATCAATGATTTCCTGAAAAAGGAAGTGGTAAAGGAGATTGTCATCTCATAGACTCCTGTTTTTCTTTTATCATTGTAACTAAATTATTTAACTATGATATATAATTTTGACGAAATTATCGACCGAAGAGGTACCGATTCTCTAAAATTGGAAGCTCTTCTCCCTCGCTGGGGACGCGAAGACTTGATCCCTATGTGGGTAGCCGACATGGATTTCAAAACACCTCCCTTCATCGTAGAAGCGGTAAAAAAACGTATAGAATGCGAAATCTTTGGCTATACTGAAAAACCCTTAGCTTGGTATCAATCTATAATTGATTGGCAAAAAAAACGCCATCAACTCTCCATCGATAAGGAGATGATTTGTTTCATCCCAGGAGTGGTACCTGCCTTGGTCATGGCTATTGAGGCTTTCACTCATGTAGGCGACAATGTACTTATACAACCACCTGTATATTATCCTTTTGCCGCAGCTATCCGCAATACAGGACGAAAAGTAGTCACCAATCCTCTACTACTCCAAGAGGGACAGTATCATATCGATTTTGAAGACTTTGAAGAAAAAGCTAAAACTTGCAAGCTCTTTATCCTCTGCAATCCTCATAACCCTGGGGGGCGTGTGTGGACAAAAGCCGAATTGGAACGCTTGGCTGCTATCTGTCTCAAGTACAAGGTACTGATGATCTCTGACGAGATTCATGCTGACTTGACACTTCCTTCCTATCAGCATGTTTCCTTAGCAAGCCTCTCGCAGGAAGTAGCAGCCAACTGTGTTACTTTTTCTTCTGCCAGCAAGACCTTTAACATGGCAGGGCTTGCCAGTGCTTATGCCATTATCCCCAATCCAGAGATTAGGCAAAAATTCTTGGACAAAACCGTAGGCTATATGCTCACCGATGGAAATATCTTTGCTTTCCAGACAACGGTCGCTGCCTACCGAGAAGGAGAAGAATGGCTCAGCCAACTACTGACTTATGTGCAAGGGAATATTGATTTTCTAATCCAGTATATTGATGAACACTTGCCTAAGGTAAAATACCTTGTTCCTCAGGCTTCTTACTTGGTATTTTTGGATTTCAGAGCATTAGGCCTTTCCCAAAAAGAATTGGTTGCCTTCTGTACCAATCAAGCTCACTTAGCCTTGGTCGATGGTAGTGTCTTTGGCAAAGAAGGTACAGGCTTTATGCGTATCAACTTAGCTTCTCCACGCTCGGTAATCAAAAAAGCACTTGACCAACTCAAAGAGGCTTTTTCTAAATAGAATTAGCACTTCTCAGATACAAAGAGTGAGTTAGACAAAGTCTAACTCACTTTTTTCATATAATTACCTTTTCTTATTTTTCACTAATATCCAAGTATTTTGAGCATTTCTTCCGCCTTCTGTTGTTCCATAAATAGGCGTGTAGTGAGCGCTCCATCCTTGTTCCTATCTATAAGAACTATTTTAGGCTGAGGGATCAAGCAGTGCTGCAATCCTCCTACCCCTCCTATAGAGTCTTGGTAAGCTCCTGTATTGAAAAATCCTATATACAAAGGCTTGTTTTTGTTATACTTAGGTAGGTAAATAGCGTTCATATTCTGCTCACTATTATAGTAATCATCGCCATCACAAGTGAGTCCTCCTAAGAGCACACGCTCATACTCATCATTCCATCGGTTGATAGGGAGCAACACAAAGCGCTTGTTAATCGCCCAAGTATCGGGAAGGGTGGTAATAAAGGAGGAATTGATCATATTCCATTTCTCACGGTCATTCTGTTGTTTCTGGTACATGATTTCATAAATGGCACCTCCTGCCTCTCCTACTGTAAAGCTACCAAACTCAGTAAAGATATTTGGTACAGGCACTTTCTCTTGGTCACAAGCTATCTTTATCTGTCGAATGATCTCATCTACCATATAGGCATAGTCATATTCGAAAGCCAAAGAGGTCTTTATCGGAAATCCTCCTCCTATATTCAAGCTATCCAACTCTGGGGCTACCTTCTTAAGCTGTATATACACTTTCAAACACTTGAGTAGCTCATTCCAGTAGTAAGCATTGTCCTTAATCCCTGTATTGATAAAGAAGTGTAACATCTTGAGGGTTACCTTCTTATTATCTTTTATCTCTTTGTTATAAAAAGGCACAATATTCTTATAGCCTATCCCTAACCTACTGGTATAGAACTCCGAACGAGGATCCTCTTCGGAGGCTATACGGATTCCTATATTGTAATTTTCCTTTATTTTTTCATCAAAGAGATTAATCTCTTCATAGTTGTCTATGATAGGCATACACTTATCATATCCTCGATTGATAAGATCAGCGATACCATCTATATAAGCATCACGCTTGAAGCCATTGCATAGGATATAATTTTCCTTGGTGATAAGCCCTTCACTAATGAGGTTATTAATGATATTAATATCAAACGCCGATGAGGTCTCCATCTGGATATCATTCTTGAGAGCCTCAACCATCACATGCTTAAAATGAGAACTCTTGGTACAATAACAATAGTTATAAGCACCCTTATACTTATGCTTCTTAATGGCTTTTTCAAACCATTTTTTAGCTCTTTGGATATTCTCTGATATTTTAGGCAGATACATGAACTTCAGTGGTGCCCCATATTCACGCACAAGTTCCATTAGGTCTATATCATGAAAGCGAAGTTCGTCCCCCTCCAAAGTAAATTCATCTTGGGGGAAATAGTAGGTTTGATCTATCAGATCTATATATTTATTTTTCATTTTATTTACGTATTTATTTTAATTGTTGAAAATTAATGGGTACTGAATAAATAGAAAATAAAATTCAAATTCTTAGGGAAAAAGTCCTCTTATCTATTCTCTGTAGTGGCTCCTTTGTTATTAAAATAGGAAAAAGAACAGAAGCTCTACACCTAAGCAGCTGCAGAGTCTTTCTTATGGAAAAAGAAATTGAGGGAGGCTCAATAAGTTTCTTCATTGATTATCAAGCAATTAGATTATTATTTACCTAAATAATATATCTCCTATAGAGAGCGCAAATATACTACTTTTCTTCAAATATGAAAAGTTTTTTTATAAAAAAACCACCCTCATGTGAGGGCGGTTTTCAAAATACTAATATTTTCAATTATTTCAATTCGAATGTTACACGACGTGCTAACTGACGAGCGTTAGAAGAATTAGCATTAACTGTCTTATCTTCTCCTTTTCCTTCGAAAGAAAGCTGTGAAGCATTGATACCTCTGTCTACTAACAATTGTTTGATAACTTCAGCACGTTTAGCAGATAGTTTTTGGTTGTAGTTTTCGCTTCCTTTTTCATCAGCATAACCTACTGCGTTCACACTTGCACCAGAGTTTTGTTTCAAGTAGTTAGCAACAAAGTCCACTGCCCACAAAGATGATTTTTGAGGTTTTGAGGAGTTGAAATCGAAGTATACATTGATGTATCCTTTTTCGATAAGCTCACGAGCAGCATCTCCTGTAGCATATTTGTTTTGAGCATTGGAACCATATTTTTCATTAAGATAGTTTTCCAATTCGTCTGGAATACGGTTTCCGTTAGTATCCACCATTCTATCTTCTTTTTCATCCAATTTTTTAGCCAAGTTTGCTACATCGCTTTCTGCTTTTGCTATACGATCTTCAGCAGCTTGTAGTTTTCTTTCAAGTTCTTTTCCTTCACTATACCAGTCTGCGTGGATCATGTGACGACCCAAAGCTACTTGAAGACCAATAGTTCCAGTAAAGTTTAACCCTTTGAAACCATCGTGAGTAGTATTGCTAAGACCATCGAAAGTTTTGTTTTGTCTAGCATACCAGTATACAGACCCATCAAGCAATAAAGCTACACGATTGCTAAGACGAACTTGTGGAGTAACACCAAAGGTAACGAACCCTAAGTTGTCTGCTTTGTCAAAATTATCACTTTTCAATTGGCCAATTCCTACACCTGTGTGTACCAATAGACCAAGATCACGAGTCCAATCTTCGAAAGAAAGCACACGACCTACATTGGCCACTGCTTGCAAGTTTACATTCCATAGGTTGGAATTGAATTTAGGAGAATTATCACCTTCTTCGAACTTATCGTATCCTCCTCCTAATCGCAAACCAAACTTGTTATTGAACATATAACGAACACCTCCGTTAACTGTAAAGAAGTTTGGGGTTTTTGTCGCATATCCTGATGTAAATTCGCGAACAGGTTTGTTAACCCCTCCATTTACATCTATCGACCATTTGTTGTATTCTTGAGCGTTTGCTCCCAAGGCTACAAGTGCTGTCAAAGCTAAAATTTGCTTTCTCATAAATGTGATTTTTAATCCTTAATTAAATTTCATTAACGTAGGGGCAAAGGTATAACTTTTTTTCATTTCAACAAAACTTTTCTTTAACTTTTTACCCCTCTTTCGGTATTTTATAATTTCTTTGGCTGTTTTCTAATAAATTTCACTTATTTGCAAATCCTCATAACGCAATATGTAAACTGCTCTATTCTCATATCCTCCTCCCTTTGTTGCATTCTTTACATATTGGAATTTGTTCTCCTGATAGGAGGTTTCTCCTATATTGGCTTCTTTGATAAAATTCCCTACCAAACTAGTTCGCAATACTGCATCCATCGTGAGATCAAATCCTCTAAAGGCATATTTGCTAGGCGATATTTTATAGGTCTTGAGGTATTTCTTTATAAAAGGATTGCTCTCACCTGCATATCTATTGGCTGCTGGATAGGTGAATTTCAGTGCTGATAGCTGGCTATTGGATATACTATTGTGGTCATAAGCATCTCCCTTATCCAAAGTAGCCATAATAATATTATAGTTCTTATTCTTCCCATTGATTCCAGCTATGTTGTATAGTATACGTATCGCATCGGAGAGGAATACCACATCATCTGATGATACAAAAACTATATTTGTCGCCTCTTTGTTCAATGCTCTTTGTATACCTTGTATATTATCTACATTTTTAGCCTGAGAAAAAGAGGATAATAGTTTTTCATTCATATCCTTACTCTTGGCATCGGATAGTAATACAATATTGGCATCTGGATATTTCTGATTGATAAAGCTTATCATGCTATTCTGTTGTACCTCTATTGTAGGGACTGTCTGGAATACATTGGGACGGAGTTCTATATTTCTGTTGGAAAGAGGTGCCAATATAGCAATATTGTCGGAGGTGATTGTCTCCGATAGAGCATTGAAGGCTGAAGGAGAAAAGGGACCTATAATCACTTGTGAGTTCTTCAGACCTTCACTGGAGGATATGGCTTTCACTCCTTGAGCATTCCCATTGCTATCATACACATTCACCGTAAGGGAGAATCCCATTTTCTGCAGAGAATCCAAGGCCATTAGAGCTCCTGAATAGAAATCTGAGGCTATGGCTGTTATTTTTTCTTTCTGCAATTTGATCTTAATATCAGCTATATTCCCCGCCTGTATTCCATTAACTCTAAATGGCAATACGAAGGAAACTGTCTTGATATTGGAGGGATTCATGCCGGATTTTATCTTAGGATTTGCATCAGTGGCATTGCCTGTGGCTACATCTGTTTGGGAGGCTCCTCCTAATGTAGCTACATAGTCTAAGAAATTGTTCTTAGGTATCCAGATCTGGGCTTCTAACTTGATTCCGTCTTTGAGCTCCGGATTGAGCTTTTCCAGCTCTTTCTGTGAAAGGCCAAACTTGCGTTCTAAGCTCATAAACCCTTCCCCTTTCTCTACTTGATAAAGTACCAAAGCCTTGTCTGTAGTCACTTCTGGAACACCTGATTTCCCTGCAGGTACCCATATTTCCATGCCTTCTTTTAGCGGATTGGGCAGGTTGGGGTTGAGTCGTTCTAGGGTTTCTTGAGTTACTCCATAGTTCTGAGCTATACGCCATAAGCCTTCTCCTGGCTTTACGATATATTTGGTAAGTCCTTCCTTGCCTTTGGATATTTCTTTAGGGGCATCTCGGTAAAGAGGAATCGTAATTTCCTGTCCTTTGCGCAACTCTTTCTTGTACAATACCATATTGTAGCGACGTAGGTCATCTTGTGTAATATGGAACCTCTGCGCCAGTCCATAAAGTGTCTCTTTGTCTTTTACTGTATACTTCTCAAAACCAGTAGGTTGTTTTTTGTTAAAGTAGCTTATTTCATCTCCAGGTATGATAAGCAGCATTCCTTTCTGTAAGCCTTTTTCCAAAGTAGGGTTTAGGGACTTTATATCACTGGGGGATACACGGAATACCTTGGCTATACTCTCAAGGGTATCTCCCTCTTTTACTGTATAGCTATTGTGTTGTTTAGGTTGTGCCCATAGGCTAAATCCTGTAAGTACACACAAAAATAATAGTATTTTTCTCATTCTTTATGTTTTTTACAAATATCCTAATTTTTCTCTTACACGTTGTAGGGTTTGCTTTGCCACTTGGGAGGCTTTTTCAGCACCTTCTCTGAGTATCTCATCCACTTGAGAAAGGTGATCCATATAGTAGGCAAACTTCTCTCTGGGTTGAGCAAATTTTTCTAAAATAAGCTCATATAGAGCAGTTTTGGCATGTCCAAATCCATAGTTCCCTCCTCTGTAATTGGCGGCCATCTGGGCGGTCTGTGCTTCTGTGGCTAATAGCTTATACAGGGCAAAAACATTACAATTGTTTGGATCTTTAGGCGCTTCCAAGGGGGTACTATCCGTTTGTATAGACATGATTTGTTTTTTCAATTCTTTATCTGACAAAAAGATATTGATATAGTTCCTTCGAGATTTGCTCATCTTTTCCCCATCAGTTCCTGGAATAATCATAATATCTTCTCGAATACTTTCCTTAGGGAGTACAAAGGTCTCTCCCATCTGGTAGTTAAAGCGACCAGCTACATCGCGAGCAAACTCCAAATGTTGCAATTGATCCTTACCCACAGGAACTATCTCAGCATCATAGAGTAATATATCGGCGGCCATGAGCATGGGATAGGTAAAAAGACCTGTATTGACATCCTCCAAACGATCGGCCTTATCCTTGAAAGAATGTGCTAAGGTAAGTCGCTGATAGGGAAAAAAGCATTCCAAATACCATGCCAATTCCGCAGTTTGCGCTACATCACTCTGGCGGTAAAAGGTAACTCGCTCATAATCCAATCCAAAAGCCAACCAAGTAGCTGCCACTTCATAGGTGTTTCTCCTAAGTAATGCGCCATCTTTGATCTGGGTAAGGGAGTGCAAATCTGCTATAAAAAGGAAAGAGTCATTTTGGGTATCCTTTGCCATTTCTAAGGCGGGCAATATGGCGCCTAACAAATTCCCTAAGTGAGGAGTTCCTGTGCTTTGGATACCAGTAAGTACACGTGCCATAAATTAATATCTCTGTGAATATGGTGCAAAAGTACAACTTTTAATTCATATAAAAGTATTTTTAGATAAAAATAACGTATATTTGCGCCTGAATTTTTAAAGGTTGTTTTCTATTCTATTATTTACTTTAACTATGCAAAATAACGTCAATATACAGAACAAACGTGCACGTTTCGAATATGAACTCTTAGATAAATATATTGCGGGTATCGTCCTTAGGGGTACCGAGATCAAATCTATCCGCTTGGGAAAGGCCTCCATCGCTGAAAGTTTCTGCGAGTTCAATGAGAAGGGAGAACTCTTCGTGATCAATATGACTATTGAGGAATATGCTTGGGGTACTTACTACAATCACAAGCCTAAAAGTGAAAGAAAGCTACTACTGAAAAAACAGGAACTCAAAAAGTTACACAAAGAAGTCAAAAACTCGGGGCTTACTATCGTACCTCTAAGGGTATTTCTCAGTGAAAAGGGGTTCGCTAAAATGGAAATTGCTCTGGTAAGGGGTAAAAAACTTCATGACAAACGTGAGACGATCAAGGAAAGGGACAACAAGCGTCAGCTGGATCGTATCAAAAAGGCTTACCAATAGTTATGAGCAGTCCTTTTCGCTTCAAACAATTTTCTATCTCTCAGGAGTATAGCCCTATGAAGGTAGGCACCGATAGTGTATTACTGGGAGCATGGACACCTGCTATCAATCCTAATTATATATTAGATATAGGAACCGGAACGGGAGTACTTTCCCTGATGATGGCACAGCGCTTCCCTCTCTCCCATATCCATGCGGTAGAGCTTCACCCTCTATCGGCCAAGGAATGTAGGCTGAACGTATCTCTCTCCCCTTGGCATCAGGCTGTTGAAGTCTTCGAAATGGATATCCGTGATTTCGCCTCGACAAGTGCTACTGCCTATGATCTTATCATCAGTAATCCGCCTTTTTTCTCCGAAAATACGCTCTCACCCGACAGGGTACGAGCTATGGCACGTTCCAATGAGTATCTCCCTTTCTCCGATTTACTCTCTTGTATTCCTTTATTATTAGCCCCTCAGGGCTTTTTCTCTGTGATTATTCCCTACAGAGAAGAGGAGTCTTTTTTACAAATAGCAATGGAAAACGGCCTCTTCCCTACTCAAATCCTTCATGTTCAGGGGAATTCCCTCTCTCCTATAAAGCGAAGCCTACTTTTATTACGTGCTCAGGAAAGCCCTTTGCCTACTGCTGAAAAGCTTATTATCGAAAAAGAACGCCATCAATATACACAAGAATATCAAGAACTTACCAAAAATTTTTATTTACGATTCTAAATAAATTCTTAAAATATAATTCGTATTCAAAAATAATTCGTAATTTTGTGGTCATCTCAAGGGGTGCTGTAAAAAGCTGAGATTATACCCATAGAACTTAGGCTGGTAATGCAGTCAAAGGAAAAAATGAAGTCTATCTAATTACTATATCACTTGGCTTATTTTTGCACTTGGGTAGCAAAGATAAGCCTTTTTTTATTATCTAATGACAAATAATGCCCCTTTATTTGTAAAAAACGCTTTTTTACAATGAAAAAAACATTGTTTTGTGGGGCATTAGTTCTTTCGCTTCCCTCTTTTGCTCAAGAGATGCCCGCTATCAAGGATTCTCTCTCAGAGAAAACTATCTCATTGGATGAGGTCGTGGTACAAGGTATCCGCGCCCGAGAAAACACTCCTATAAGTTTCTCCAATGTGTCTAAAAAAGAAATCCAACAAAAAAACACTGGGCAACAGCTACCGATCTTGCTGGGCAACCTACCTAATGTGGTTTCTTATTCTGAAGATGGGGCAGGCTATGGTGCCACTGCGCTCTTTATTCGTGGAAATGACACTTATCGAACCAATGTGACTATCAATGGGATTCCTTACAATGATGCTGAATCTCAAGGGGTTTTCTTCTACAATCTCTCTGATTTCGCCTCCTCTGCCGAAAATATCCAGCTACAGCGAGGAGTAGGTACTTCTACCAATGGGGCAGGTGCCTTCGGGGCTAGCCTAAATATCCTTTCCGATGCCTCATCGGAAAAACCTTATGCACAAATTGCCAATTACCTCGGATCTTATATGACCCATAAGCATGCCATTAAGTTCTCTACAGGAAAACTCAAGGAGCATTTCGAACTGGCCGGACGCTTCTCCAAAATCAATTCTGATGGGTATATTGATCGGGCTTCTTCTGACCTTAAGTCTTATTTCCTTCAGGGAGCTTATAGCAATAGCAACACACTGATTAAGGGATTGGTCTTCGGAGGTACAGAAAAGACTTACCTTACTTACAAGGGAATATCTGCCGAACAATTACAAAAGGATAGAAGGTACAATCCCGCAGGAAAATATACTGTTGGTGGACAAACATTTTTCTATGATAACGAGACTGATAACTACCAACAAGATCACGCCCAACTTCATTGGACTCAAAAGTGGGATGAGCATTGGAATACCAATCTTTCTCTCCACTATACCAAAGGAAAAGGATACTGGGAACAGATGGACAATTGGGGGGACAGTAAGGGAAACTTCGTGATTCGCTATCAGCTGGACAATGATTTCTATGGTACTGTATTCTCTGCTAACTACCGCAAACAGGCTATTGAGCTTATCTTAGGAGGAGCCGCCAATGTATACGAAGGAAATCACTATAACGAAACCGTTTGGACTGAGAATGCTACTAACCCTTACAGAGACATCTCCGATTGGGTATACGGGAACAAGCAGGAAGTATCTGCCTTCACTAAGCTCACTTGGCAGATAGCTCCCAAGCTAAGCCTATTCGGGGATATTCAATACAGAAGAGTCAATTTCAGATCTACTCTTAAGAAAACTCAAGTCAATGAGTCTATTCCTATGATCAATCCTAAAGCAGGTATTAGCTATTTTCTCTCCCCTGCCAGTACTCTCTATTTCTCTTTTGCTCATGCTACCAAAGAGCCTAACCGAAGTGATTACAAGGAATATGCTAAGAATATCAAGAAAGGAGCTGAACTTCCTCGCCAGGAAAAGGTTAATGACTTCGAGCTGGGATGGCGCTATATCTCTGAAAAAGTAAAACTAAATGCCAATGTATACTACATGCTCTATAAGGATCAGTTGGTGCTCACTGGTGATATCAGCAATACGGGCTATTCTTTACGCAAAAATAGTGGAAAAAGCTATCGTACTGGGGTAGAAATTGATGCTACTGTAGCACTTGCCCCTCGCTGGGAGTGGGCTCCTAATGTGTCTTTTAGTAAAAATAAAAATATTGACTATACCATTCAGGATCCCAATACACCTACTCAGAAAATTAACTTAGGGAATACTGACATTTCTTTTTCTCCTGATTGGGTTGTGGGCAATACAATCTCTTTCACTCCTATTGATAACTTCCAGATTAGTCTGATTTCTAAATATATAGGAGAAAGATACTTGACCAATGAAAACCAAGAGAATGCCCTGCTTGAAGATTTTTTAGTACATTCTCTTCACCTTTCTTATGAACTTCTTCCTCAAAAGTTGTTCAAGTCTGTGCTTTTTTCTGTAACAGCCAACAATTTACTTAACAAGAAGTATGTAGCTCATGGAAGATATGCTTCTGGAAAACCTTTATATTTTCCTGCTGCTGAGCTCAATAGCATGGTTGGAATCACCTTTACTTTCTAAAATAAAAACGCAAGCACTCTAATCAAGCGCAATAAAATGGCGCCTCTACACTTAATCACCATCTAAAGATGGCTTTCCTGTAGAGACGCCTTTTATTGCGCATTTTTCTATTATCTTAGCTTACTCTTAAAACTCTTCTCAGGATTCTCCTTTCTCCAACTGGGACTGGAACTCCTCTATAGCTGGCTTGATGGTACTTTCTGGGAGATCATCTATGCGAATATACATAAGCCCATCTACTGCATTGTTAAAGAGTGGATCCACATTGAAAGCGATCACTTTGGCATTCTGCTTTATATACTTCTTAATGAGTACAGGTAAGCGTAGGTCGCCTGGTTCCAATTCGTCTATAATTTTGTCGAATTTGTTAAGGTCTGACTGGGTCTCATCAAAGATAAAATCCTTATCAGCATCCTTGAGCTTTACTTTATATTCCTTCTTAGGCTTCACATACTGAGCTATATAAGGGTCATAGAAATTGGATTTCATGAACTCTATCATCAGCGATTTGGAAAAGTCCGAGAATTGGTTGGAGATACTCACACCTCCCAATAGGTACTTATGTTCTGGGAAATGTAGTGTTGTCAAGGCAATCCCTTTCCAGAGTAGGAATAGAGGCATCGGCTTTTGTTGATACTCACTCACTACAAAGGCACGACCCATCTCTATAGTCTGCCGAAGCATGGTATGTAGCTCAGAATCAAATCGGAACAAGCTATGAGTATAAAAACCATTCACCCCATACATATCGAAGAAATCACTCCCTAAGCCCATACGATAGGCGCCTACTATTCGCTTGGTGTCACTCTCCCAAAGGAAAAGATGACGATAGTAAGTATCATATTCGTCCAAATCAATAGAGAGGTTGGTACCCTCCCCTACTTCACGGAAAGTAATTTCTCTTAATCGACCTATTTCATGAAGAATATTAGGAATATACTCAGCCTTAGCTAAAAATATCTCATATTCTTTGTGTTGTAATAAGCGTGTACCCTTCTGCTGACGTAGAGCTTCTATTTCCTTTTCCAATAGTTCCTCAGCTATAGGAGGGGCTACTTCCTCTGGATCCTTGTTAGTATTGACCTTTATCATCGAGGCAAAGGGTCTAAAATGCTTCTTCTGCTCATAAGTATTCGAGAGCAGATAGGTCTTCTTGCGAAGGAAATTGGAGAACTCATACAAATCCTCTATTTCATCCTGTGTCTTAGGTAATATAGGTCGCCCTATACGGATTTTTATGCTCTTATTCTTCTGGGTAAGTAGCTCTGAAGGAAGCTTAGCTGTACGCAATATATCACTCTGCTTAGCCAATTGGTAGAACAAAGGACTATTCTTAGCATGGAAATAGATAGGGATAATAGGCACATTCGCTTTTTTGATAAGCTTAATAGCCGATTTGTCCCAAGTCTTATCCACATAAATATTCCCACTAATCTGCGTAGAAACCTCTCCTGCGGGGAACATTCCTAAGGGTTTTCCCTCAGCTAAGTGTGCCATGGCTTGCTTAAAACCTTGCAGGCTAGAGGAAGCCTCTTTATGATCCTCGAACGGATTCACTTGGAATATATAAGGAGCCAAAGGTTCTATCTTGGAAAGCAAAAAATTGGCCATTATTTTATAGTCTGGCCGCTGCTCTATGAGCATCTTTAGGAGTATGATTCCATCCAATCCTCCTAAAGGGTGGTTAGAGATAGTAATAAAAGGTCCTTCCTTGGGGATCTTTCTGAGGTCTTCCTCTGGAACTTCATAATGTACCTTGAACTCCTTAAGCAATGCTGAAAGAAACTCCACCCCTTGCAAATGCTTGTTCCTATCATATATTCTATTCAATGGTGCCAAGCGTAGTAGGTGTAAAAGCCCCCAGCCCACAGAAGTCCCTACAAATCCTAACTTATCTATCTTGATAGCTTTAGCTAACTCTTTTGCTGTGATTAACCCCATATGTTGTCATAAATCTTTTGATAATGTCTCTCTAAAATAGATTTTTTGTATGAGAAAAACAGACTGTTTTTTCAGATTGCAAATATAAGAATTTTTTATCAAAAATAAGCCTTATTGTTTTATTTTTTAAATGAAAAACTTTGTCAAAGCATAAAACCCTTGACAAAGTTCTCTTGTAATATACTTGAATCCTATTGTATTATAGGTAAGATTTTATCTTATCGGCTACCTCTTGAAATTCTTCATTTGTAAGGCTTACCTTTTCCTCAAAGGTCATTTCTTTCATCCTCGAGATAGGAATCAGGTGTATGTGTGCGTGATGTACTTCCAGTCCTACTACCGCCATCCCTACTCGTTCGCAAGGAATAGCTTTCTCTTGAGCTATTGCTATCTTGCGGGCAAACTCTAATAGGTGGTGATATAGTGTCTCATCCAAGTCAAAAAGCTTATCTACTTCTTTCTTGGGAATGCACAAGGTATGTCCTATTGCATTGGGGTTGATATCCAAAAAGGCAAAACAATGTTCGTCTTCTGCTATCTTATAACAGGGTATCTCCCCGTTGATAATTTTAGTAAAAATAGATGCCATGGTTATTCTTTATTAGCGGGTTATCTCTATAATTTCCATCTGAAGGATACCATTAGGTACTTTTATCTCAGCTATATCGCCTACAGACTTACCTAAAAGCCCACGCCCTATAGGAGAACTTACCGAAATCTTCCCTGTCTTTAGGTCTGCCTCACTTTCAGCAACCAAAGTATAGGTCATTACAGCATTGTTGGCTTTGTTCTTGAGTTTTACTGTTGAGAGGATCAATACTTTTGAGGTATCCAACTGTGATTCATCTATCACACGGGCACTAGCGACAAGCTCTTCTAACTTGGCTATTTTCATCTCCAGAAGCCCTTGTGCTTCCTTAGCAGCATCATACTCAGCATTTTCAGAAAGGTCTCCCTTATCTCTGGCTTCTGCTATAGCTTGTGAGGCTCTTGGGCGCTCTACATCTCGTAGCTGATCTAGCTCTGCCTTAAGTGCTTTTAATCCTTCTTCTGTATAATAAGCTACTTTCATAATTTATTTCTTTTTTAGTTTGACAAATTAATAAAAAAATGACACTCCAGCAAAGTCCAATTAAGCAAATGACTAATCCCTCTCTGTCTGGAATGACGTAAATACTAAAAAATCAGCCCTATAGCTAAAAACTATGGGACTTGATTTCTTCGGGGCAAAGATACAAACTTAAATCTATTCCACAAGGAAAAAAGTAAAAAAATTACACTTTGCCGATTCCTCTACCTCTTACTCTATATTTAGCCCTCAATTATTATACTCTTATCCTAATTCTCTTTTGGACGTTGAGTACTGACCTCTGTTACTCATAATGTATTCGATAGCGTATTCGGTTCGTAAAATATAGAAAATTTCAGCAATAAAAAAAGAGTGATTTTTAATACAAATCACTCTCTTTCAAAGATTTACATTTTGTAGCGAAGACGGGATTTGAACCCGTGACCTTTGGGTTATGAATCCAACGCTCTAACCAACTGAGCTACCTCGCCATCATTTTTTTCAGGTTGCAAAATTACACTTTTTTTTGGTATATCCAAAATTATATTGAAAAAATTTACACCTTTATAATATTTTGATTATCAATATATTACAAATATAATTGCTTTATTATCCGAGAAACAACCTTAAATCCACCGAAAAAATAGGAATTTTTCCACCCCCTACATAAGAAAATTTGTTTTTTCCTTCTACATTTTTTTCTTACCTTTGTACTCTGATTTGTAAACAAAAAATCCGAGTACTTTTGTAGCTCGGACTTTCGTGAAAAAACTAAACAATTATAAGATTATCTTCTATAAGTAAGCTATATCCTTGATAACTCACTTTATTATTTCAATACTTATGAAAAATTGCAGTATATAATACCTCTTTATTTCGAGTGCAAAGATACAAAGGTTTTTTGAACCAACAAAAAAAACAATGATAAAAAAAGTTAAAAATAATTCCCTTCGTTTTTTTGTTTAAATCTGTTAATACTATTGCGTTTTGAAAGGTAAAATGATAAAAATATTTAAAAATATTTTTCTTTATAGGAAAAGATGTAATTTTGCTACCGAAAACTAATAAAAAAAGATATGTTATTATTACAAGCAAATACATTAGCAGATGCTGGACAACCTTCTGCTGAGGTGCAAGAGGAGAGTTTGTCTATAATGGACCTTATTTTCAATGGTGGTCTGGCCAATAGCATTATTATAGGTATCTTGTTTCTGATGTTAGCCATGAGTCTTTACATTTATTTCGAGAGAAGTTTTGCCATTGGTGCCGCCAAGAAGATTGACAGCAATTTCATGAATGTTATCCGTGATAATATTTCTTCTGGCAGAATAGAAGCAGCTAAGAATCTCTGTTATCAATATAATAATCCTGTAGCTCGCTTGGTAGCCAAGGGAATTTCTCGTATAGGAAAGCCTATTGACGACATCCATAAAGCTATTGAGAATGCAGGATCTTTGGAGGTATATAAGTTAGAGAAGAATGTATCTCTATTGGCTACTCTGGCTGGGGTAGGTCCTATGATTGGTTTCTTGGGAACAGTTGTCGGGATGGTCATGTCTTTCCATGCTATGGCTACCAGTGGCGGACAGGCGGATATGAGTATCTTAGCTGGAGGTATCTATACCGCGATGACAACGACTGTCGCAGGACTTATCGTCGGCATTGTCGCTTACTTAGCTTATAACCACTTGGTTATGAGAATTAATAATGTCACTCAAAAACTTGAGGCTACCACAGTAGACTTCTTGGATATGTTGAACGAACCTGTTTAGAAAATGAGTATCAAATCAAGCAATAAAGTAACGCCAGAATTCAGTATGTCCTCCATGACGGACATCGTTTTCTTGCTCTTAATCTTCTTCATGCTTACAGCGTCCAACAATCCTAAAGTCTTGGATATGTTGTTGCCTAAAGCCCATGGAAAAACTTCTGGCATTCAGAATGTGGCTGTGAGTATCAATAAGGATTTGCAATACTTTGTCAATAACAAGCATGTAACCACCTCTGATATGGAGAACGAACTGAAAAGTGCGCTCTCAGGAGTCGAAAATCCTACTATTATCCTTCGGGTGGAAGAGAGTGTTCCTATTGAGAATGCTGTCTTGGTAATGGATATTGCCAACCAAAATCAGTATAAACTGATACTGGCAGTACGTCCTAAATAATTATTATTATGGTATTAGATACAGTTCATAAGCAAAAATCTTTTGTTCTTACTTCGATAATCATGACTTTGATTATCTTATTGTTATTGGTATTTAGGATGAGCCTCACCTCAATCCCTCCTGAGCAGG